>CAVXLY010000006.1:0-6933 GCA_963762725.1 uncultured Verrucomicrobiae bacterium
ACCCGGTGCCACGACGCATGGCCTCCCCGCACCGACCGGACAACGGTCGGGGAAGACGCGCCGCGCGGTGGCTGCGGCCAGGAACAAACAGATATCCGCATGAGATCCAGAAACTCGTTTGATCCGCCGCGGCTCGTCCTGCGTCGTAAAAGCCACGCAGGTGCAACCGAACAGATCGGAGGTTTCCAAAAGCAAATCTTGAACCGCTGACGCTCCGATCTCGCGCCAGCCCCGGGGGCAAATCTCCGCACCAGAGAATATTTTTGCGGAAGCCACGGTTTCGTTCTGGAAGGGATCGCCGCACAGGTTCGGGAAACGGGGCAGATCATTTCTCACGATTGAGAATATTCGGCGGATTTTGTCGGGTTTGACGTTGCGCAAACCGGGATACCGTGGCGGTGATGAGTCTCCCCGTGAGCCGGTCGATTTCCCAGGCCGACGCTTTGCACGATCACCATGCCCGGCTGCGCGAGTGCCGGCGTTGCCCCCGCATGCATCCGCCGCCGGTGCCGGGCAACGGGCTCGAGCCGGCGCGGTGCGGCAGCCGGGTGCTGCTCGTCGGCCAGGCGCCGGGCGTGCGGGAGCCGGTGCTCGGCCGGCCGTTTGCCCACACCGCGGGGCGCACGCTTTTCGGCTGGTTCGGCCGCGCGATCGGCTGGGATGAAGCCACGATCCGGGGTCGCTTTCATTTCGCCGCGGTCTGCCGTTGTTTCCCCGGCAAGGCGGCGTCGGGCGGTGGCGACCGAGTGCCAGATGCGACGGAGATCGGGAACTGCGCAGGGTGGCTCACCGGCGAGATCACGCTCATCCGGCCGGCGCTCGTGCTGCCGGTGGGGCGGCTGGCAATCGCGCAGTTTGTGCCCGGGGCAGAGAAGCTCAAGCTCGACGCGCTCGTCGGCCGCCAGATTTCCGGCGCGAGTCACCGCGACCTGCCGGGCGTGACGTTTGACCTACTGCCGCTGCCGCATCCCTCCGGCGCCTCTACCTGGCACCGGATGGAGCCGGGCCGCACTCTACTGGAACAGGCGCTGGCGCGGCTCGCCGCGCATCCCGCGGTGCGGGCGTTGCCATCTTGAACCGCGCGGACCCGGTCAGGCGCCGACCGGGTGCCAGACGGTCTTGAACTCCAGAAAGTTGCCGATTTCCTCGACGCCCTGGGCATCCGGCGAAAACGGGTCGGCGGCCAACGACGACCGGTCACCGCGGACGCGCACCCGCAGGCGCTTGACGCTTTCCGCGGCGCCAAGCCCGAGGGTTTTCGCCTCTTCAGCGCTCACGCCGGCGGCGTCGAGCGCGCGCAAGCCTTCGTGCGTGGCAAACGTCGGCACGAGTTCCGCGCGCAGGCCGGTGAGGAGATTGACGACGCCGGCTGGCAGGTCGCTGACGGCGAGAATTTCGCCGAGCAAAATGGCCGGCAGCGGCACGGCTTCAGATGCCAGCGCGACGACGGTGTTGCCGCTGACGATGATCGGCGCGATCTGGCTGAGAAGTCCCAGCAGCGGCGTCGTCGCGGCAGGATCGGCGATGACGCCGACCACGCCCATCGGCTCCGGCAGCGTGAAGTTGAAATAGGGGCCGGCGACCGGGTTCGTGTTGCCCAGGACCTGCGCGTATTTGTCGGCCCAGCCGGCGTAATAAATCAGCCGGTCCACGCTGGCCGTGACTTCGCGGCTGGCGGCGCGGGCCGCGTTGTGATTTCCGCCGGTGCTGGCGGCGATGATGCTGGCGGCGAGCTCGTCGGCGCGGGATTCCAGCATTTCGCCGAGTCGGTAAAGAATCTGGCCGCGGTTGTAAGCCGTGCGGCGCGCCCAGCCCGACGTGGCGGCAGCGGCGGCTTCGACGGCGTTGCGCAGGTCTTTGCGGGTGCAGCGCGGGACGTTGCCGAGGAGGCGCGGCTCGTTGTCACCGCCGCGCTTCCTGGCGGCTTGATACACGGGCAGCACGCGGCCGCTCTCGGATCGGATAAACGCGCCGCCGACGAAGACTTTGGGGGTTTTGGTGATGGGGAGACGGGGCATGGCTTTGGGGAAGCGGGAATGGCCTCGCGCAAAGACGCAAAGGCGCAAAGGAAGAAGGGAGAAGGCAAAATTAAAGAACCGGAGGGGATGGGGTATTGGGGAGGCCGTTGACGAGGCGGCGGATGTTATCTTTCAGAAGCGGGCCGCCAAAATTGATGAGGAGACCGAGGCGTTTGTTTGTCAGGCGGAGCTGGGTGGTGAGTTGCTTGGCGTGGACAGTGTTCAGGCAATCCACGGATTTGAGTTCTACGATGACAAGACTTTCCACGATGAGATCGGCTCGAAAGCCTTCGTCGAATTTCAGCCCATCATAAATGATTGGGATCGGCACCTGACGCGCGGACTTCCAAGCCGCGTTTCCGAAGCTCGTGGGCGAGGACAACTTCATAAACACACTCCAGCAGCCCCGGCCCCAGCGTCTTGTGAATGCTCATCGCCGCATCCACGATCACTTTCGCCACGGCATTCTCCGGCATTTCTTCTCCTCTTCTTCCTTTGCGCCTTTGCGTCTTTGCGCGAGGCGATTCGATCACCCGAGCCGCACATACGCGCTCAATCCCTGCCTCCCGCCTTCGCGGCCGAAGCCACTCTCCTTGTAGCCGCCAAACGGCGAGGTCGGATCAAACTGGTTGAACGTATTCGCCCACACCACGCCAGCTTTCAGCGCAGCGCTCATTTGCAGGATGCGCGCGCCTTTGTCGGTCCAGACACCGGCGCTCAGGCCGTAGGCGGTGTTGTTCGCCTTTTCGACCGCTTCCTCCAGGGTGCGGAAAGTCAGCACGCTGAGCACCGGGCCGAAAATCTCTTCCCGCGCGACCCGGTGACTCGGCGTGACTCCGGTGAAAATGGAAGGCGCAAACCAGAAGCCGCGTTCCGGCAGCCGGCACCCCGGCGGCTGGTAAAGCTCCGCCCCTTCCGCCTCGCCGGCGGCGACGAGCGCGCGGATGCGCTCGAGCTGGCCGCGCGAATTGATCGCGCCGACATCGGTGTTTTTATCCATCGGATTGCCGACGCGCAAAGTCGCCAGCCGGGTCTTCAGCTTCGCCACAAACCGGTCCGCGATCGATTCCTGCACCAAGCAGCCGGCTGCCAGCGCAGCAGACGTGGCCCTGGTTGAAATAGATGCCGTTGATCACGCCTTCGACCGCCTGGTCCATCGGCGCGTCCTCGAAGACGATGTTCGCCGCTTTGCCGCCCAGCTCCATCGTCAGCCGCTTTCCGGTCCCGGCGGTTTCGCGCATGATCGCCTTGCCCACGGCGGTCGAGCCGGTGAAAGCCACCTTCGCGCGAGCGGATGCCGCGCCACCAGCGCGCCGACTTCCCCGGCGCCGCAGACAAAGTTCACGACGCCCGGCGGCAGCTCGGCGTCGCGCAGCAACTCGGCAAATTTCAGCGCCGTCACGCTCGTGGTTTCCGCCGGCTTGAGCACCGCGCAGTTTCCGCACGCCAGCGCTGGGGCCAGCTTCCAGGCCAGCATGAGAAGCGGGAAATTCCACGGGATCACCTGGCCCACGACGCCCAGCGGCTGCGGCCGGCGCGGCCCGGGAAACGCGTAGTCCAGCTTGTCCGCCCAGCCGGCGTGATAGAAAAAATGAGCCGCCGCCATCGGCACGTCGAAATCGCGCGCCTCCTTGATCGGCTTGCCGCCGTCGAGCGTTTCCGCGACGGCAAACTCCCGCGCCCGGTCCTGCAGGAGGCGCGCGATGCGGAAAAGGTATTTCCCCCGCTCGGCTCCCGGCATCCGGCCCCAAGCGCCGCCGAACGCGGACTTTGCCGCGTCGAAGGCCCGATCCACGTCCGCCGCACCGGCGAGCGCGACTTCGGCGAGCTTTTCCTCCGTCGCCGGATTGATGGAATCGAAATATTTGCCCGCTTTCGGCGCGACAAATTCGCCGTTGATGAACAGCCCATACCGCGAGCGCAGCCCCGGCTCCGCGGTTTCCGGCGCCGGGTCGTAGGGCCAGAGATCGCCGAAAATCAATTGCGCCGCCGAAGTGGAAGCACCGCCGGCACGGGCGGTCGCGCGGCCGGCGCCGTTTGCCGCTTGGTCGCTGCTGCGGCTGGCCGGGGTGGGAGCCGGACGTGGCGCTCGCGCGGGGGAGCGTTTGGCGGGGGCGACGGGGGAACGCGGTTCCATGGAGGCGCGAGTCTAGCAGCGGTTTTTCGGCCAAGTCACGCGGCGTTTGCCATCGAAAGCCGCGACGGACGGGCGTCCAAAAAATGCGCCGCCAGATTCCGGTTTTCCCCGGTTTTGAGGATTGGATGCAATTTTTTAATGTTTTTTGCGGATTTTTTGGGCAAGGTCCGCCTCGTCCACGCCGCGGGCACGGAAATCGCGCCTTGGCAGCCAGCCGCCCCCACTCGGCCGTCACGTCCGCTGTTTTTGTTTCTTCATGGATTCAACGTCCGACAAATCGACTCCGCGCGCGTTCCTTCCCAAACAGCCACGAGCGATCCCGGTGACTTTGGGAATCGTGGGCTGCGGTTTTGTGGCCCTTCTCCTTTGTCTCGGCGGCGTGTATGTGCAGGCCGAGCACATTGTTTACCAGGAGCCTTACCCGATCGTGGCCCTGCTCCTCGCCCTGGCGGTGCCGTATCTGGCGGCCTGCTGGCTGGTCTGGCGGGCGCCGGCCTCGCGCAAGACCCTGGTGCTCGTGCTCGCCTTCGCGGCGGCGTTTCGCGCGGTGGCGGTCTTCGCGCCGCCGGAGCTTTCCACCGACATGTATCGCTACATCTGGGACGGCCGGGTCCAGGCGGCGGGCATCAATCCTTATCTCTATCCGCCGGCGGACCCCGCGCTGGCGCATCTGCGCGACGAGGAAATTTTCCCGGAGATCAACCGGCCCGAGGATGTGCGCACGATCTACCCACCGGGGGCGCAGGCCGTGTTTTTCCTCGTCACCCGGGTGAGCGAATCGGTCAGCTGGCTGAAGCTGGCCTGGGTGCTCTTCGAAGCGGTGGGCGTGGCGGCGCTGATCGGGCTGCTGCGCTCCCACGGCCTGCCGATGCAGCGGGCGCTGCTCTACGCCTGGCATCCACTGCCGATCTCCGAGTTTGCCGGCAACGGGCACGTGGATGTGCTCATGGTGACGTTTGTCCTGCTGGCGCTCTATTTTTATCGCTGCGGGCGGCACGGATGGGTCGGGGCGGCGCTGGCGGCGGCGACGCTGAGCAAGTTCTTCCCCCTGATCTTCGCGCCAGCGCTCTGGCGGCGTTGGGGCTGGCGGATGCCGACAGTGCTGGCGGGTGTCGTGGTGATCGGCTACCTGCCTTACGTCCTGACAATCCATTCGCCCCAGGCGCACGGGACGCTGCTGAGGGAGATCGCAGCTTCCAGCGGCCAGAGCTTCGATACCGCGGCGGCGTGGCTGTGGAAAATCAAGATGGCGCTCGGCTCGTTCAACAATGTGAACGACGAGGATCAAATCCTCACCGGCGACCGGTTTTACTTCGTCCACCTGGCCCGGATGATCGTGCCGGACGTTGCGGCAAAAGTGCTCTTTGTGCTTGTCGCGGCCGGGAGCCTCGGCGGGATCGCGCTGGCAGCCTTGCTGCGGCCGGACGTCGGCGATGGCTTGAGCTATCTGCGCCGCGCGTTTGCGCTGGTGACGGTTTTCATGGCGCTGCTCAGCCCCGGCTACGCCTGGTATTTTTGCTGGCTCGTGCCGTTTCTCTGCTTCATCCCGGCGCCGTCGGTCTTCTGGATCACGCTGACGTCGTGCGTGCTTTACGCGAACTGGCTGCAGCACCCCCTCACCCTGCATTCCATTATCTTCCTGCCGGCGACCGCGCTGTGGCTGGCCGGACTCGCGCTTTTCCGCTGGCAGCGGCGGGAAGGCACCATCGAGAAGTGCCCGTGGCGCTGGTGGCCGGGTGCCCTCGACGTTCAATATCCCGCCGTGGATTCGGAAAAGGCATACGAAGCCTGATAGGCGCCCGACTTTTCCTTTTCGATCTGACGCAAAAGATCGTTTAACAGCGCGCTGGCGCCGAAGCGGTAGCGGGTGTTCGTCAGCCAGGCGTCGCCGAGCGTTTCTTTCACCGCGACCAGAAATTGCAGCGCCTGCTTGGCGTTGCGGATGCCACCGGCCGGTTTCATGCCGATGGGCGTGCCGGTTTCCAAATAGTAGTCGCGGATCGCTTCGAGCATCACCTGCGTGTTTGCCAGGGTGGCGTTGGAACTCGTCTTGCCAGTGCTGGTCTTGATGAAATCGCCGGGGCGCAGGCCGGCGCGCATGGCAAGAAAGCTGGCGGCGCGGATCTGGTCATAACCGTCGAGTTCGGAGACTTCGAGGATCACTTTCAAGCGCGCCGCGTCGCCGCAGGCTTCGAGCACCGCGGCGATGTCGTCTCGCGCCTCGCCGAGCCGGCCGGAGAGGAAAGCATTGCGGTTTAACACCATGTCGATCTCGTCCGCGCCGTCGGCCACCGCGGCACGCACTTCCGCGAGCCGGGTGCGCAACGGCGCCTGGCCGCTCGGAAACGCTGTGGCTACGCTGGCGACGCGCACCGCGCTGCCGCCGACGTGTCGCTTCGCCTCGGCGACGAGCGCGGATACACGCACACCGCCGCGACCGGCGGCACCTCGGGATCGGGTGCGTGCGGGTGGAGCGCCTTCCACAGAGCTGCGCGATTTTGCCCGGCGTGTCCTGACCTTCAAGCGTGGTGAGATCGACCATCGTCACCGCTGTTTTCAAGCCCCAGAGCTTCGCGGCCTTTTTGATCGAGCGCGTCGTAAACGCCGCGGCGCGTGCTTCGACGCCGACTTTGTCCACGGTGCCGACATCATCGATCAAACGCCGGAGGGCGTGCAGGGAAGCCATGCGCAGATTCTTGCTGGCGCAAGACGATGAACTCAATGCAAAACGCCACGAATGGCCTCGCGCAAAGACGCAAAGGCGCAAAGGGGAGAAGA
>CAVXLY010000007.1:0-1420384 GCA_963762725.1 uncultured Verrucomicrobiae bacterium
CCTCGTCCCGTATTGGCTGCGGTGCGCCTCGTCGGCGATCACCACCACGTTCGAGCGGGTGCAGAGCACCGGATGCGCTCTTCTCGCCGCTCTCCAGCGAGAACTTCTGGATCGTCGTGAAAATGATGCCGCCCGATTGCCGCGCCGCCAGCATCTCGCGGAGCTGCTCCCGCGACTCCGCCTGCTCGGGCGTCTGCTTGAGGAGATCCTTCGCCGCGCAGAATTGCTGGTAAAGCTGCCCGTCGAGATCGTTGCGATCCGTCACCACCACCAGCGTCGGGTTGTTCATCTCCGGCTGCTGCAGGAGCTTCCCCGCGTAGCAGCACATCGAGATGCTCTTGCCCGAGCCCTGCGTGTGCCAGAAGACGCCCGCCTTGCGCGAACCGGGCACCACCTCCCGGCCATACGTCGCCCGCTCTTCCTTCACCCGCGCGCTCTCCTCCGTCGCCGAGGCGATCAGCGTCACGCGCACCGCCTCCCGCACGCCGTGGAATTGATGGTAGCCCGCGATCTTCTTGATCAGCGCGTCGCCGTCCGCCTCGAAGAGCACGAAATAGCGGATGTAATCCAAAAACAGGTCCGGCCGGAAAAAGCCGCGCACCACCTTCTCCAGCTCGAATTCCAGCGCCGGCCGGTCGTTCTCGTTCGCAATCGTCCGCCACGGCATGAACCACTCCGGCGTCGCCGTCAGCGCGCCGACCCGCGCATTCATCCCATCGGAGACCACCAGCGCCTCGTTGAAGACGAGCAGGTCCGCGATCTCGTCCTTGTAGGTCTGGAGCTGCTGGTAGGCCTTCCACACGTCCGCGTTCGTATCCGCCGGATTCTTCAGCTCGATGATCCCCAGCGGCAGCCCGTTGACGAACGCCACGAGGTCCGGCCGCCGCGGCTTCTTCGTCCCGGTGACGGTGAATTGATTCACCACGAGGAAGTCGTTCTTCGCCGGATGCTGGAAATCGATGAGCTGCGCGTGATCCGTCTCCTTCTCGCCCTGCGCATTGGTGAACTCGACCTTCACCCCATCCATCAGCAGCCGGTGAAACGCGCGGTTGTTCCGCGGCAGGCTCGTCTCCGTCGGCGTCGTGACCACATGCACCACTTCCTCCACCGCCGCCGGCGGCAGCTTGGGATTCAACCGCTGCACCGCCGCCGCCAGCCGCGCCTTCAAAACGACCGTCCGAAAATCCGCCCGCTCCGGCGTCGCGCCTTCCGGCGCGAGATCAGCGCCGTTCGCGTAAGCTCCAGCCCGTGTCCTGAAACCACTGGATGGCGAGCTGTTCGAGCTGGTCTTCGGTGATCATGGAGGAGTTTCCGTGAGAGCGCCCGACCGGCTCGACATTACATCGCCAGCGCCCAAACCGCCTTCGCGACGCTCGCCATACCAGCCTGACGCCTGGCGATCGTCTCCTCTGTCCATTCAACGTATCCGGTCAATTCCTGAGATGTCCGATATTGCGAGCGAGCATATACATCCCGCTTTAGTGAGAAAGGTGCATTGCCGGCCTCTTGTCCGTTCAATGTGCGCTCCAAAAGGGAGTAATTACCGATCCGCTCATAGCTGCGCTCGTGGGCTTCGGGCGAGAAATGCTCCCAGCCCGTTTCACCAGGGTTTTCGGGCAGAATATGCTCGACGGTCGCCGTCATCGCTTCGTCGCTGATGTCGGCACCGCTGAGTTGCTTTTCGATCTTCGCGAGAAGGTAACGAAGACGCTTTCCGGAGGTGCTGCGGTTTCTTAGGCGCAAGGCGGCAAAGTCCGCATCGAACTCATCATCCGGGATGTAGATCGCGCGCAGACTCTGGCGTAGCGCGAGCAGCGCCGTCACCGTGCCGCGCCGGATCTCCAACGCGGCACGATTGTAAATTTCTTCGAGGATGTGGGTGCTCCGTCTGCCGACCCCGTTGAACCGGACCGAGATGACTGCGCAATATCGTAGAATTTCGGCCATGTCCTGTGGCGCGGCGAAGGCGTCCTTCGCCGCGAGAACCAGCGGGGTAAACTGCGAAACGTTAAAGAGGTTTAGCACCCGCACGTGCTCGCGTGCGCCCGGATAATCCAGCCAAAATTGGCTGGAATAGTCGTTGAGTGCTTCAAACCAAGCTGCGTCCGTCTCCAGCCGATCCAACAACGCGAAAACATGATCCAGCGTCGTCACGTCTCGCTTGATGGTTTTGAAAAGCTGTTTCTGCCGCACGTATTCCCGTTGGGAATTCAGGTGATGGCGCAGGAATTCAGGAAAACTGGCGATGCCGACACGCGCCGTAATGCGTGCCCACTGCCGAAGGACAGGTTCCATCTGCGACTTGCTGAGACGATCCGCGAGCGAGAGCAGATAATTCTTCAGTAGATCAGTTTCTGTCAGCTCCAGGCCGCGCGCGTTCAGTGTCTCAAAGACCGTATAAGCGCTCAATTGGTCCTGCACTCGCACACTGATGAAGACGAGCCGTTCCGTGACGATCTCGCCGACGAAGCAGGCGATCTCCTCGCCCTTCTTTCGACGCGAGAATTTCTCCTGAACTTTTCTGCTGAAGAAGACGAAGCAATCCCACAGCAGTTTCTCAGAGTCTCGCAGTCCACGCAGCCCACCCTGCGGGCGCTTCCGCTGGGCGACGTTCGAGTTGGAAAAAGTCGTCGTCGTTGGCGTTGAGCTTCAGTTTCGGCGTGATCCGCAACGTCGTGGGATCTTTGCGCCGAGGTAGCTGCTTTCCAGCAAGAGGGCGCGCTCGTTGTTCGCGGCGGACTCCACATTTTCCGCGGCGAGTGCATAGAGGTAATCCACACAGGCCAGAATCAAGATGCTCAAAGTCGCCATCCGTTGCTGCCCGTCGATGATGCGAAACAACTTCCGCTCGCCGCTCTCGACCACGACCGACCCCATGTAGTGATCCTCGCGGTTGGTCTCCGCATTCATCAGGTCCTCCCATAGGTCTTCCCAATGTTCCTGCTTCCACGAATAGTCCCGCTGGTAGGGAGGAACGCTGTAGCTCTTCCCATTGCTGAGAAGCTCTTTCAAATCCTCCGTATCCGTATTGAGCAGTGCGGTGCGTGCCATAAAGGTAACAAATCAATAGATCGCAGGAGCAGGAAAGGACAGCCGCGAAACCGTCATCTCCCTGCTCGGCAGCTTTGGCAGCCGCGAGTCGCGCAGGGTGGCAAGGGTGCGGGATTGGGGAAGGAATACCTCAACCATATTTCATTGCTCTGAATCCGTGCGGCTGCTCCGGCAAAAAGAACACCGCCAGCGGGCGCTTGTAGATTTCACCGAGCCGGCGCACTTGCGGAATGGTGGGCCTTTCTTCACCGCTCTCCCAAGACCGTAGCAGGTCAGTCTCAAGCTTCAGCTTTTGCGCCACCTGTTCCAGCTTCAGGCCACGCTCCGCGCCCAGGAGCAAGGCGGGTTTCACGAGGGCTGGAATGCTTCGGGGCATGGGAGACTATACCGCGCCTTGCAAGACCTGCTCAGGCTGCACCGGCAACTCCCCGCTCAGCAGCTTCGGCAGCAGCGTGTCGCGTAGGGTGGCGAGGGTGCGGGATTCTCGATGTTCGCGGTGATTCGGTCGAAAAGCGGCGTCGACAGATCGGTGAAAGCGGCCATAAGGATTAGCTGTGGCATCACAATCGGAATGGGGCGGAATTCTGTTTGCTGATTTCGGCGAAGGTGGTGCCGGTTGCGCGGGCTTTGATGGTGTCCATGTTCGTCTGGCACAGTTCAGCATGAAGAAGTTGGAGCGTCTTCGGCACTTCATGGCGATGAATCCCTGATTGATGGCGACGGGGATCGCGGCAATCGCCCGTAGCCGACCGGAGCGCGCGACGACAAGCAGAAGCGTTCCGGCAGGAAGAAGGCCTGATGGAAATCTTGGCCGACTCCGGCGTCCGTGATCTTGCGATCGGCGTCGGTGAGCACCGGCGCTTGGAGAGAGAGAATCTTTGGGCGTCGTCCAGATGGTGGTTGCCGTTTCCCAAAACTTCGGCTCTTCGGTGCTTGGCGTCCCTCCGCCGACGCATGCGACAATTTCACCGACAGGTCGCACCGCCCACCTTGCGGGATTTCGCCGAGTTCGGAGGCTTGGAATTGGGCGGGGAAGAGGGCGGCGGTGGGTTCGTCGAGGCCGGCGGGGGGGCGGCCTTCGGCCTTGGCGCGGACGGGGTCGAAATCCACGAACCAGCTCTGGAACAGCGCCCGCGCCATCGCCTCCAGCGTCGCGTTCATCCGCCGGTTCAACTCGATCTTGTCGTCCAGCGCCCCAAGCACCGCCGCGATGGCTTTTTGCTCGGGGAGTGGTGGGAGTGTCAGCGGCGTATTCCTAAGGATGCCGAGATTTGTGTGCGGGACGCCTGTCTGAATCGCATTCTGCCGGATGTATCCTCCTGCTCCCGCGCTGGTGAAAACATAGTAGAGAAACAACGCATCAGCATTTGCGGCATCTGACCGTTGGTTTCATCTGGCTCTGCGAGATAAGGTATCTGTCTGCGCCTTGCTTCGGAATCGGCGCAACTTGGCCGAGCGTGCCCCGCTGGGTGAAAACGATGTCGCCGGGTTTGGCACAGTTTGGAGGCTAGCGACTCGGCTTTCTGCGGAGGACGTATGCAGAACTCACCGTCCACCCAACGACCGTGCCCCATTCGTTCCGCGAATGACCGGAACGCCGAAAGGGACGTAATCCCGGAGACCAAATCGGAACCAAAAGGGCCGCCAACAAGTGCATTCCTCGTCGGTGCCGCGATCTCGCCGACAACGCATTCTGTCACGCCGTCATCCGCCATACCCTAGTCCTTGGAGACTTCTTTTGATCGCCTGCTCCAGCTTCGCCGACTCGGCGAACTGCCCGTTCCTTTCCGCAACTAGGCGCAGACCAAGCCCAACGTGCTTGAAGCATCCAGCCCAACGTTGGCGCTCCGCGCCTACCTTGGGAAAGGATTTCCAAAACCATTTCCGACCCTGAAAGGGTTGAATCATGCCGCGAGGAGGATGCAACCCCTTCAGGGTTGAAAACAAAACCGGATGCGAACCCAGGGTAGCTCGTTCCTCGCAACCCTGGGCTGATGGATTTTGCCCCGTCGGGGCAAGGAATTCGTGTGGCTGCAAAGGTGACATTTCACGACGTTACGGCGTATTCTACCGCGCGCGGGTTTTCTACGCGCCGGGAGGCGTTGAGAATTTCCAGGCCGACGATGTTGCCGGCCTTGTCGTAATCAATGATCACGCCGGGTTTGTCCTCATCGCTTTCCTCCACCAGGTCCGCTGCCAAACAGGACGCGCAGCACATCCACTTCAGGGTCGTAGGTTACTTTCATAGATTGCACCAGTATTTCGCTATTTTGCTTGTTCGATAAATGGTGACCACGGTCAGCGGGTCGGTTGATCTCGTTAACCATCACGCGCAGAAGATACGCTTATCGTGAATGGTGACACGCGATTGGTAGCAGAGAATTCCTTCATGGCCGGGCACCTTCTGCTCCGGGCTGGACATGACTTCCTCCAAGAGTGCGGGCGGGATCTGTCGGCGATCCAATTCTTCACGAGCGTGAGCGGAAAGCCGGTAGTTCATGACTGGCTGCTCGGGTGCCGGCGGTTTCGCGGTCTGAAGGAAAGCGATGTATTCGTTCTGAACGTCGAGCGCGATAGTTTGCCCAGCTTGTAACGCGGCGAGGTGCTCGGCAGTTAATTTGAAAACATCGCCTCCCCAGCGATTGCCCGCGAAGGGATGGGTTGTCGTTTCAGGGTCAAACGTTTCGGGAACGATCGCGATGTCGGGGGTCTGATTCATTGGATTGGTATAGATAGTGGCTCGAATCCCAGGTTCTTCAGGTTTCCTTTGATCTGAGCTTCCAGTTTCGAGGACTCGGCGAATTGGGAGTGAAGCTCGGTCGCGAGCCGTGCCATCTTTTCCTCAAAGGGCTCGCCGTCGTCTTCGACATCTTCCGCGCCGACGTAGCGGCCAGGCGTGAGGACGAAGCCGTGGGCGGCGATTTCCTCGAGGGTTGCCGATTTGCAGAAGCCGGGAAGGTCGGCGTAATCGGCGGCGCTGCGTTTCCATTTCTGGAAGGTGCCGGTGATCTTTTTCAAATCCCCCGCGGTGAAGGCGCGCAGGACGCGGTCGATCATGGTGCCGAGCTTGCGGGCGTCGATGAAGAGGGTCTGGCCGGTGCGGTCGCGGAATGAGTTGAGAGTTGATTGTTGAGAGTTGAGAGGCCGAGGTTTTTTGCTCTTGGTGAGGAACCAGATGCAGGCGGGACTTCGCCGACTCGGCGAACTGCCCGTTCAACTCCGCGACAAGCCGCGCCATCTTTTCCTCGAACGGCTCGCCGTCGTCTTCGACATCTTCCGCGCCGACGTAGCGGCCGGGCGTGAGGACGAAGCCGTGGGCGGCGATTTCCTCGAGGGTCGCCGATTTGCAGAAGCCGGGAAGGTCGGCGTAATCGGCGGCGCTGCGTTTCCATTCTGGAAGGTGCCGGTGATCTTTTCCAAATCCTCCGCGGTGAAGGCGCGCAGGACGCGGTCGATCATGTAGCCGAGCTTGCGGGCGTCGATGAAGAGGGTCTGGCCGGTGCGGTCGCGGTAGTCGGCATCGCCCGTGCGACTGGCAGCGCGCGCCTTTTTGCTCTTGGTGAGGAACCAGATGCAGGCGGGGATCTGGGTATTGGTGAAGAGCTGGCCGGGGAGCGCGACCATGCACTCGACGAGGTCGGCCTCGATGAGGGCCTGCCGGATTTCGCCCCTCGCCGCCGGAGCCGCTGCTCATGGAGCCATTGGCGAGGAGGAGCGCCATGCTGCCCTGCGGGGCGAGGTGATGGAGCATGTGCTGGATCCAGGCGAAGTTCGCATTGCCCCTGCGGCGGGGTGCCGTAGCGCCAGCGCGGGTCGCCCTCCAGCTTCGCGTCCCACCATTCGCTGATGTTGAACGGCGGGTTCGCCATCACGTAGTCGGCGCGCAGGTCGGGGTGCTGGTCGCTGGTGAAGGAGTTGGCCGGTTCCTTGCCGAAATTGAAGTCGATGCCGCGGATGGCCATGTTCATCGCGGCGAGGCGCCAGGTGGTGGGATTGCTCTCCTGCCCGTAGACGAGAGGTTGCCGAGCTTGCCGCCGTGCTCCTCGATGAAGCGCTCGCTCTGGACGAAGAAGCCGCCGGAGCCCATGGCCGGGTCGTAGACGCGGCCCTGGTAGGGCTCGAGCATCTCGACGATGAGCGAGACGATGGATTTCGGCGTGAAATACTGGCCGCCCTTTTTCCCCTCCGCGAGGGCGAACTGGCCGAGGAAGTATTCGTAAACGTGGCCGAGGATGTCCTTCGCGTGCAGGTCGGCGTGCTCGAAGGGGATGGTGGCGATGAGATTGATGAGGCTGCTGAGATTCGCCGGGTCGAGCTGGAGCTGGGTGTAGGTCTTGTTGAGGACGTTCTTGAGCTTCGGGTTCTCCTTCTCGACCGCGTCGAGCGCGTCGTCGATGAGCTTGCCGGTGGAGGTGATCTTGTAGGTCGACCTTCTTGCCGTTCGTGACCGTCGATCTCGGTGCCGGGCGGGAGCTTGGCGCTGTCCTGCAGCGTCTTCCACCGGGCGAGCGCGGGCACCCAGAAGACGTTCTTCTCGATGTAGTAGTCGCGCTCTTCCAGCTCGGCGCGGATGGCTTCGAGGTATTCGGCGCTGCCTTCGCCGCCGTAGTCGGCGGGATCGAGGAAGTAGTCGCTCTTCGGGTCGCGGAGCTGGGCCTCGATCTCCCGCTGCCGCATGGCGAAGGAGTCGGAGACGTATTTGAGGAAGATCAGGCCGAGGACGGCGTGCTTGTAGACGGCGGCGTCGAGATTGGCGCGGAGGCGGTCGGCGAAGGAAACGAGCGACGCGAACAGTTCGTCCACGCCGCGGTCGCGGTGCCGGTTGGCGGTGGTGGCGAGCACGCGCTGGCCGCGTTTGTTCTGGCCGACGCGGCGCTCGATCTCGGCGCTGGCGGTCTTGGCGCCGTGGAGATCGCTTTTGTTCACCACGACGATGTCGGCGAGGTCGAGCATGGCGATCTTTTGGAGCTGCAGGCGGGCGCCGTAGTCCGGGTTCATCACGAGGATCTTTTGGTCCACGAGTCCGCCGCCGAAGGGCATGGCTTCCTGGCCGGTGCCGACGGTTTCGATGATGACGAGCTCGAACTCGCCGCAGCCCGCCAGGATCTCCAGGCAGCGGCCGGTCGCGGGAGAGAGTCCGCCGGCCTGGCCGCGCGTGGCCAGGGAGCGCATGAAGACGCGGTCGTGCTGGGAATAGATCATCGTGGCCCGGTCGCCGAGCAGGGCGCCGTTGCCGACGATGCTGGGGTCGTGCGACAGGATGGCGATGCGGGCGGTCGCGGGCCGGGTGCGGAGAAAGCGGAAGACGAGTTCGTCAATGAGCGTGGTCTTGCCCGCGCCGCCGGGGCCGGTGATGCCGACCACGCGGCAGCGTTTGTCGGTCCCCGCCGGCATCGCGGCGTCCTGCAGCGGGTCGGCGACCGGTTTGGTAAATTCCGCTTCGGCCTGCGTGAGCCGGCGGGCGAGCGCGAGGTCGGGTGCGAGGTGGGTCCCGTCGGAGTCGGCCGGAGCGGAAGCGGGTGCGGCTGCGGAGCCGGCGTCGCTGCCGTATTTTTCCTTCACCCAGCCGATCATCTCGGTGAGCGGGGTGCCGGCGAAAAAGATGCGGTCGGTGCCTTCACGGGTCATCTGTTCGGCGTCGGCCGCGGTGATCGTGCCGCCGCCGCCGCCGAAGAGGCCGATGTTCGCGGCGCCGCGTTCCCGCAGACCGGCGGCGACGGCGGCGAAAAACTCGATGTGGCCGCCGTTGTAAGAGCTCAGCCCGATCGCGCGCACGTCTTCCTGCACGGCGGCGCGCACGATGTCCGTCGCCGGGCGATGGTAGCCGAGATAGATGACTTCGATGCCTTCACGGATGAACTCGAGGTTGATCGTGTTGATCGCGCTGTCGTGCCCGTCGCAGATCGGCACGGCGGTGAGGAGGCGGAGGGGGGTGGGATGACTCATTTTTCTCTCCGGATGCGGGTGCGAATTTCATCCATGATGCAGAGACAGCCAGTAAGAGTTTCCGATTCCAACAGCCGCAGGAGCCGGGGCAAAAACCTCAGCACGTGTTCCTTTCGCTGCCGCTCCAGGCGGAGGACGATGATGCCAGCTCCCTGAGCCGGTGGATAGTGCCGGATGTCCGCGAAGTCCAAATCGAGTGTGATGATGATTCGTCCTTCGCGAAGACAAACTGCGTAGATTTCCGTGTCGGCGGTGCCTGCAAGATTTTCTTGTCCAACGGTATCCGCCTCATGGCCCCGCGCGCACAGCAATTCGGCCACTTCGACGGGCAGATTTTCGTCAATCTTGAATCTCACGCTGCGGCCACCGCGTCTGGCGTTGGCAACACGCGCTCGCTGACGATGTCAGCGGCGTAAGCGATGGCGGCGGGGATGTCCGCGAGTTGGAGGGTGGGGTAACTGGCGACGATTTCCTCCGCGCTCATGCCCGCCGCCAGATTGTCCAGCACCACAGACACCATCACGCGCGTGCCTTTGATGCAGGCTTTGCCGTGGCAGATTTTCGGGTTGATGGAGATGCGGTCGTGCATGGCTGTTCGGTTGGCTGAACGCGCGAATGCTCTACGCGCCCCACACCATGACCACCGCCGTCGTGATGCTGCCGCCGACGTTGTAGGTGAGGAAGCGTTTCGCGCCGTCGATCTGCATCGCGCCGGCGTTGCCGGTGAGCTGGTTGTAGGCGTCGAGCACCTGGCGCACGCCGGTCGCGCCGACCGGGTGACCGTCCGCCATGAGACCGCCGCCGGCATTCACCGGAATCGAGAAGGGCGGCTGCGGCGCCTGCTCGCCGAGCAGCAACCCGCGCACGCCGGGATGCATCGTCGCGCCACTGGGCAGCAGGCTGGCGCCTTCGCCGGGCGCGGTGAGGCCGATCGTTTCGTAGGCGATCAGTTCGGAGATGGAAAAGCAGTCGTGCACGTCGATGCCGTGGATCTCCGATTTCACGTCGGTGATGCCGGCGCGGTCGAGCGCGGCGGTCATCGCTTTTTTCGCCTGCGGAAACGCGGGCACGTCTTTCTTTTCCAGCGCGAGGCAATCGGTGGAATGGCCCCAGCCTTGCAGCTTCACCGCCTTGCCGGCGCCGTGCTTTTGCGCGTAGCGCTCGGAGCAAAGGACGACCGCCGCGGCGCCATCGGTGATCTGCGAGCAATCGTAAAGTTTCAACGGACTCGTCGCGATGCGCCAGTTCGTCTGCGACTCCGTGCTGGCGCTCTTGAAGTCCATGCTGGCGTCCCGCATCTGGGCCAGCGGATTGAGCTTCGCGTGCGCGTAGTTTTTCACCGCGACCCGGGCGAGATCCGCCTCGGTGGTGGCGGGATACGCTTTGAAATATTGTTCCGCGATGGCGCCGAAAAGTTTCGGAAACATGTAGTCGCCGTAGATCGCTTTCTCGGCGTGGTAATCGGCCGCGGCGCCGAGCACATCGGAGCCGTCCATGGGTGACATCGTTTTCTGCTGCTCGGCGCCGACGACGAGGACGCAATCATACAGGCCGGCCATGATCCATTGCGCGCCGGTGAGCACGGCGAGCGAGCCGCTGGCGCACGCGGCCTCGGTGTGGATCGTCGGGATGCCGCGCAGGGCGTCGTCGATTTCACAAAGAAACGCGCCGAAGTGCTGCTGCTTCGTGAACTGGCCGCCGGCAAAGTTGCCGACCAGCCCGGCCTGGACATCGGCGGCCGGCACACCGGCGGCAGCCAGCGCGTCGCGACCGATCTCGATGATCACGTCGCGCAGGTGTTTGCCTTCTTTTTTGAAGTTGCGTTTGAAGTCGGTGCGGGCACCGCCGAGGAGGAATACAGGTTCGGGCATGGCTGAAGGGAAGGATGGGGGATGAACGGGGATAGGAAAACTGGAAGCCAAAGCGGAGCGGCCCGCGCCACCGAGTTCCGCTGGGCGGGCCGGGCGGCCGGGAAGGGGAGCCCGGCAACCGAGCCGGAAAAAGGGAGGCTCCCGCCGCAGTCGGCGCGAGGCAATCGAAGATGCCCGCGCGTCCGCGGAGTGTCAAACCTCTGCGCCGCCGGCGTGGCGGGGCGGGTGGTGGGTCGTTCCGGCCGCCGACACGACCGGAGGGGCGTCGAGATACGCAGGAAGAGACTATGTCCGATCCAAGAAACGTCGCCCACGACAAGAAAGTGATTCAGGAAAAGAAACAAGCCGGCGAAGACCTGGAGTCCGGTGCCGCGCACGTGCCGCAACCTGGCAAAAAGACGCCGTCGGCTGATCCGACGCCGAGCCCTTCGGCCGAGATCGCCGACACGACGGCCGCGGAAGGTCACCCGCCGCGCGACGACGAAGCGAAGAGCTGATCGGATGGGCGGCCGCGCAGTCGTTTTAAAGAAAAAATCCGTCATGGCAGAAAATCGGATAGACGATCCGCGGCGGGACGGGACTGAGAAAGCCACCGATGCCGCGCCTTCCCGCACAGTCGCGGGATGCGCAGTCGGACTGAGCCGCAGCGACATCACGGAGCTGGCGGTGGACGCGATCGTCAATGCGGCGAACGAAAGCCTGCTCGGCGGCGGCGGCGTGGACGGAGCGATCCATCGCGCGGCCGGCCCGGAGCTGCTCGTGGAATGCCGCACGCTCGGCGGTTGCCGCACCGGCGAGGCGAAGGTGACGCGCGGCTACCGGCTGCCGGCGAAGTTTGTCATCCACACGCCCGGCCCGGTCTGGCACGGCGGCGGCCGGGGCGAGCCGGAGTTGCTGGCTTCGTGCTACCACAACAGCTTGCGGCTGGCGGTCGAAAATGGCTGCCGGAGCGTGGCGTTTCCGGCGATCTCGTGCGGCGTCTATGGCTATCCGATCCGCGAGGCAGCGAGGATCGCGGTGGGCGCGGTGCGAGAGTTTTTGGAGGGGAATGCCGGGGCGTTGGAGCGGGTGGTTTTCTGCTGCTTCGGCGAGGACGTGGCGCGGGCGTATGCCGAGGCGTTGGCGGTGGGTTGAATGGCCTCGCGCAAAGGACGCAAAGGCGCATGAAGGAGAAAACAGAATGACCTCACGCAGAGGCGTAGAGGAGGGGAGAAAGGCAAATCGGGCGACAATGCGCTGAATGAAGCGGGGCGGCAGTGGCCGCGCGCAAAGACGCAAAGGCGCAAAGGAAAAAGGCAGGGAGAAAGAGGGAGGGGCCGGAACTGCGGAGAAGAGTGCGCTTCGTGTGTTTCCGATCGCTCTGCTGACCTCAGCGGTTCCAGCCAACGCCTGCCCACCGCGACTCGCCTCCGCCTCTGCCTCGCTTCTTCTTCTCCCCTTTGCGCCTTTGCGTCTTTGCGCGAGGCCATTCGTGGCGTTTTGCATTGAGTTCATCGTCTTGCGCCAGCAAGAATCTGCGCATGGCTTCCCTGCACGCCCTCCGGCGTTTGATCGATGATGTCGGCACCGTGGACAAAGTCGGCGTCGAAGCACGCGCGGCGGCGTTTACGACGCGCTCGATCAAAAAGGCCGCGAAGCTCTGGGGCTTGAAAACGGCGGTGACGATGGTCGATCTCACCACGCTCGAAGGTCAGGACACGCCGGGCAAAATCGCGCAGCTCTGTGCGAAGGCGCTCCACCCCACGCACCCGATCCCGAGGTGCCGCCGGTCGCGGCGGTGTGCGTGTATCCCGCGCTCGTCGCCGAGGCGAAGCGGCACGTCGGCGGCAGCGCGGTGCGGGTCGCCAGCGTGGCCACGGCGTTTCCGAGCGGGCAGGCGCCGTTGCGCACCCGGCTCGCGGAAGTGCGTGCCGCGGTGGCCGACGGCGCGGACGAGATCGACATGGTGTTAAACCGCAACGCCTTCCTCTCCGGCCGGCTCGGCGAGGCGCGGGACGACATCGCCGCGGTGCTCGAAGCCTGCGGCGACGCGGCGCGCTTGAAAGTGATCCTCGAAGTCTCCGAACTCGACGGTTACGACCAGATCCGCGCCGCCAGCTTTCTTGCCATGCGCGCCGGCCTGCGCCCCGGCGATTTCATCAAGACCAGCACTGGCAAGACGAGTTCCAACGCCACCCTGGCAAACACCCAGGTGATGCTCGAAGCGATCCGCGACTTCTATTTGGAAACCGGCACGCCCATCGGCATGAAACCGGCCGGTGGCATCCGCAACGCCAAGCAGGCGCTGCAATTTCTGGTCGCGGTGAAAGAAACGCTCGGCGACGCCTGGCTGACGAACACCCGCTACCGCTTCGGCGCCAGCGCGCTGTTAAACGATCTTTTGCGTCAGATCGAAAAGGAAAAGTCGGGCGCCTATCAGGCTTCGTATGCCTTTTCCGAATCCACGGCGGGATATTGAACGTCGAGGGCGCCCGGCCACCAGCGCCACGGGCACTTCTCGATGGTGCCTTCCCGCCGCTGCCAGCGGAAAAGCGCGAGTCCGGCCAGCCACAGCGCGGTCGCCGGCAGGAAGATAATGGAATGCAGGGTGAGGGGGTGCTGCAGCCAGTTCGCGTAAAGCACGCACGACGTCAGCGTGATCCAGAAGACCGACGGCGCCGGGATGAAGCAGAGAAACGGCACGAGCCAGCAAAAATACCAGGCGTAGCCGGGACTGAGCAGCGCCATGAAAACCGTCACCAGCGCAAACGCGCGGCGCAGATAGCTCAAGCCATCGCCGACGTCCGGCCGCAGCAAGGCTGCCAGCGCGATCCCGCCGAGGCTCCCGGCCGCGACAAGGACAAAGAATACTTTTGCCGCAACGTCCGGCAGGATCATCCGGGCCAGATGGACGAGGTAAAAGCGGTTGCCACTGAGGACCTGATCTTCATCGTTCACATTGCTGAACGAGCCGAGCGCCATCTGGACCTTCCACAGCCATGAGGAGGAGCCGCGGCCGCCTCCGCCCCGCCGCCCGCCGGAGCCGCGGGTGCGGCGGGCTCGGCGCGCGGTGAAGCCTGCCCGGCGACGGCGGGTCGGCCGCGCGCCTGGGGCGCGCATGGACCGTCAGGACATAGGGCAGGTAGCCCATCACCACGACACCTGCCAGCACGGTCGGCATCCGCCAGCCCCAACGCCGCCAGAGCGCCGGCGCGAAGATCAGCGGGAAGAATTTGCTCAGCGTCGCCGCCGCCAGCGCCGCCCCGACCCATCCGTGCCGGCCGCAGCGATAAAAATAGAGCGCCAGCAGGACAAACGTCACCATGAGCACATCCACGTGCCCGTTGCCGGCAAACTCGGAGATCGGCAGCGGATGCCAGGCGTAGAGCAGCGCCCGCTGCAGCGGCAGCCCGTGGGAGCGCAGCAGCCCGATCAGCGCCGCCACGCCCACCGCCTCGAAGAGCACCCAGGCCAGCTTCAGCCAGCTGACCGATTCGCTCACCCGGGTGACGAGGAAAAACATCGCCTGCGCCCCCGGCGGATAGATCGTGCGCACATCCTCGGGCCGGTTGATCTCCGGAAAAATTTCCTCGTCGCGCAGATGCGCCAGCGCGGGGTCCGCCGGCGGATAGAGATAAGGATTGATGCCCGCCGCCTGGACCCGGCCGTCCCAGATGTAGCGATACAGGTCGGTGGAAAGCTCCGGCGGGGCGAAGACGGCGACCGCGCGAAACGCCGCCGCGAAGACGAGCACGAGCACGAGGGTCTGGCGCGAGGCCGGCGCCCGCCAGACCAGCCAGCAGCCCAGCAGATACGGCACCGCCAGGGCGAGGAGCAGGGCGACGATCGGGTAAGGCTCCTGGTAAACCACGTGCGCGGCCTGCATATACACGCCGCCGAAACAGAGGAGCAGGGCGACCACGCCGCAGCTGATGAGTCCCAGGGTCACCGGCACGGCTCGCGGACGCTTGGCGGAAGGCGCGGGCGCGGACGGATTGCCGGGCGTCGGGTCCATGAAAAACAAAATCTGCGAGGGGTGTCGGCCGGGAGGGAAACGGCTGGCTGCCAAGATGCGATTTCCGTGCCCGCAGCGTGGACGACGCGGACGTTGCCCAAAAAACCGGAAGAAAACACCAAAAAATTGCATCCAATCCCGAAAATCGGGGAAAGCCGGAACTGACCGGCCCAATTCCGGCCTCGGTTTTGCGGCGGGTTTCGCCCGGTTTCGGTGGCAAACGCCGCGTGACTTGGCGGAAACAGCGCTGCTAGACTCACGCCGCCATGATGGAACCGCGCCTCCCCGCCGCCCCCGCCAAACGCTCCCCCGCGCGAGCGCCACGCCGGCTCCCTCCCCGGCCCGCCGCGGCAGCGACCAGCGGCAAACGGCGTGCCGGCCGCGCGACGCCCGGCCGCCGGCGGCCAACTTGATCTTCGGCGATCTCTGGCCCTACGATCCCGCGCCGGAAACCGCGGAGCCGGGCTGCGCGCGCGCTACGGGCTGTTCATCAACGGCGAATTCGTCGCGCCGAAAGCGGGGAAATATTTCGACTCCATCAATCCGGCGACCGAGGAAAAGCTCGCCGAAATCGCGCTCGCCGGCGCGGCGGAT
This sequence comes from uncultured Verrucomicrobiae bacterium, assembly GCA_963762725.1. Classification (GTDB taxonomy): domain Bacteria; phylum Verrucomicrobiota; class Verrucomicrobiia; order Chthoniobacterales; family SZAS-18; genus JAFAXH01. Next base: position 15,457 of record CAVXLY010000007.1, read on the forward strand.
GTGGACGCGGCCTATCGCCGCGGCAAAGCCGCGTTCGACGGCGTTGGGGCCGGATGCCGGGAGCCGAGCGGGGGAAATATCTTTTCCGCATCGCGCGCCTGCTGCAGGATCGCGCGCGGGAGTTTGCCGTCGCGGAAACGCTCGACGGCGGCAAGCCGATCAAGGAGTCGCGCGATTTCGACGTGCCGATGGCGGCGGCGCATTTCTTCTATCACGCCGGCTGGGCGGACAAGCTGGACTACGCGTTTCCCGGGCCGCGCCGGCCGCAGCCGCTGGGCGTCGTGGGGCAGGTGATCCCGTGGAATTTTCCGCTGCTCATGCTGGCCTGGAAGCTGGCGCCGGCGCTGGCGTGCGGAAACTGCGTCGTCCTCAAGCCGGCGGAAACCACGAGCGTGACGGCGCTGAAATTCGCCGAGATTCTGCGCGACGCCGAGCTGCCGCCGGGCGTCGTGAATTTTGTCCGCGGCGCCGGGGAAGTCGGCGCGCTGGTGGTGCGGCATCCGCTCGCCGCGAAGGTGGCGTTCACCGGCTCGACCGCCGTCGGCAAGGCGATCATGCGCGAAACCGCCGGGACCGGCAAACGGCTCACGATGGAGCTCGGCGGCAAGGCGGCGAACATCGTCTTCGAGGACGCGCCGATGGACCAGGCGGTCGAAGGCGTGATCAACGGCATCTATTTCAACCAGGGCCACGTCTGCTGCGCCGGCAGCCGGCTCTTGGTGCAGGAATCGCATCGCGGACCGGTTTGTGGCGAAGCTGAAGACGCGGCTGGCGACCTTGCGCGTCGGGCAATCCGCTGGATAAAAACACGGATGTCGGCGCGATCAATTCGCGCGGCCAGCTCGAGCCGCATCCGCGCGCTGGTCGCCGCCGGCGAGGCCGAAGGGGCGGAGATTTACCAGCCGCCGGGCTGCCGGCTGCCGTCGCGGGGCTTCTGGTTTGCGCCGTCCATTTTCACCGGCGTGACGCCGAGCCACCGGGTCGCGCGGGAGGAAATTTTCGGCCCGGTGCTGAGCGTGCTGACTTTCCGCACCCTGGAGGAAGCGGTCGAAAAAGCGAACAACACCGCCTACGGCCTGAGCGCCGGGGTCTGGACCGACAAAGGCTCGCGCATCCTGAAAATGAGCGCTGCGCTGAAAGCCGGCGTGGTGTGGGCGAATACGTTCAACCAGTTTGATCCGACGTCGCCGTTCGGCGGCTACAAGGAGAGCGGCTTCGGCCGCGAAGGCGGGAGGCAGGGATTGAGCGCGTATGTGCGGCTCGGGTGATCGAATGGCCTCGCGCAAAGGACGCAAAGGCGCAAAGGAAGAAAGGCGGCAGAATGGACGAGAACAGCGTGGCGAAAGTCATCGTGGATGCGGCGTATGGAGTGCATTCGACGCTTGGGCCCGGCCTGCTGGAGTCGGTCTATGAAGTCGTGCTCGCGCATGAATTGCGAAAACGAGGCTTGGAAGTCGCGCGCCAGGTGCCGATCCCGATCATTTATGACGGCTTGAAATTTGATGAAGGATTTCGCGCGGACCTCGTAGTGGAAAGATCTTAGTGATCGTCGAATTGAAGTCGGTCGATTGCCTCAACGCTGTCCATGCCAAGCAAGTGCTCACGCAACTCCGCCTGACAAAAAGCGCCTGGGTCTGCTCATCAATTTTGGAGCCGCCCATCTGAAAGATAACATCCGCCGTCTCGTCGAACGGCCTCCCCGAGCCGTCGCCCAGAACTTTAGTTTCCGCCTTCTCCCCCTTTGCGCCTTTGCGTCTTTGCGCGAGGCCATTCCCGCTTCCCCAAAGCCATGCCCCGTCTCCCCATCACCAAAACCCCCAAAGTCTTCGTCGGCGGCGCGTTTATCCGATCCGAGAGCGGCCGCGTGCTGCCCGTGTATCAAGCCGCCAGGAAGCGCGGCGGTGACAACGAGCCGCGCCTCCTCGGCAACGTCCCGCGCTGCACCCGCAAAGACCTGCGCAACGCCGTCGAAGCCGCCGCTGCCGCCACGTCGGGCTGGGCGCGCCGCACGGCTTACAACCGCGGCCAGATTCTTTACCGACTCGGCGAAATGCTGGAATCCCGCGCCGACGAACTCGCCGCCAGCATCATCGCCGCCAGCACCGGCGGAAATCACAACGCGGCCCGCGCCGCCAGCCGCGAAGTCACGGCCAGCGTGGACCGGCTGATTTATTACGCCGGCTGGGCCGACAAATACGCGCAGGTCCTGGGCAACACGAACCCGGTCGCCGGCCCGTATTTCAACTTCACGCTGCCGGAGCCGATGGGCGTGGTCGGCGTCATCGCCGATCCTGCCGCGACGACGCCGTTGCTGGGGCTTCTCAGCCAGATCGCGCCGATCATCGTCAGCGGCAACACCGTCGTCGCGCTGGCATCTGAAGCCGCGCCGCTGCCGGCCATTTTGCTCGGCGAAATTCTCGCCGTCAGCGACCTGCCAGCCGGCGTCGTCAATCTCCTCACCGGCCTGCGCGCGGAACTCGTGCCGACGTTTGCCACGCACGAAGGCTTGCGCGCGCTCGACGCCGCCGGCGTGAGCGCTGAAGAGGCGAAAACCCTCGGGCTTGGCGCCGCGGAAAGCGTCAAGCGCCTGCGGGTGCGCGTCCGCGGCGACCGGTCGTCGGTGGCCGCCGACCCGTTTTCGCCGGATGCCCAGGGCGTCGAGGAAATCGGCAACTTTCTGGAGTTCAAGACCGTCTGGCACCCGGTCGGCGCCTGACCGGGTCCGCGCGGTTCAAGATGGCAACGCCCGCACCGCGGGATGCGCGGCGAGCCGCGCCAGCGCCTGTTCCAGCAGAGTGCGGCCCGGCTCCATCCGGTGCCAGGTGGAGGCGCCGGAGGGATGCGGCAGCGGCAGTAGGTCAAACGTCACGCCCGGCAGGTCGCGGTGACTCGCGCCGGAAATCTGGCGGCCGACGAGCGCGTCGAGCTTGAGCTTCTCTGCGCCGGGCACAAACTGCGCGATTGCCAGCCGCCCCACCGGCAGCACGAGCGCCGGCCGGATGAGCGTGATCTCGCCGGTGAGCCACCCTGCGCAGTTCCCGATCTCCGTCGCATCTGGCACTCGGTCGCCACCGCCCGACGCCGCCTTGCCGGGAAAACAACGGCAGACCGCGGCGAAATGAAAGCGACCCCGGATCGTGGCTTCATCCCAGCCGATCGCGCGGCCGAACCAGCCGAAAAGCGTGCGCCCCGCGGTGTGGGCAAACGGCCGGCCGAGCACCGGCTCCCGCACGCCCGGCGCCTGGCCGACGAGCAGCACCCGGCTGCCGCACCGCGCCGGCTCGAGCCCGTTGCCCGGCACCGGCGGCGGATGCATGCGGGGGCAACGCCGGCACTCGCGCAGCCGTGCATGGTGATCGTGCAAAGCGTCGGCCTGGGAAATCGACCGGCTCACGGGGAGACTCATCACCGCCACGGTATCCCGGTTTGCGCAACGTCAAACCCGACAAAATCCGCCGAATATTCTCAATCGTGAGAAATGATCTGCCCCGTTTCCCGAACCTGTGCGGCGATCCCTTCCAGAACGAAACCGTGGCTTCCGCAAAAATATTCTCTGGTGCGGAGATTTGCCCCCGGGGCTGGTGCGAGATCGGAGCATCAGCGGTTCAAGATTTGCTTTTGGAAACCTCCGATCTGTTCGGTTGCACCTGCGTGGCTTTTACGACGCAGGACGAGCCGCGGCGGGTCAAACGAGTTTCTGGATCTCATGCGCACATCTGTTTGTTCCTGGCCGCAGCCACCGCGCGGCGCGTCTTCCCCGACCGTTGTCCGGTCGGTGCGGGGAGGCCATGCGTCGTGGCACCGGGTCGGTGGTTTCACGGTCCTGGAAACCGCAATCGCCGGGACGCTGCTCGTCATCTTTCTCTCGTCGCTCTTCGCGCTCAATTCCCTGGCCGTGCGGCTCCTGCACTCCGCTACGGAAACCGCGAGCGCCAGTCAGGAGTTGCAGACCCGCATCGAGCAGGTGCGCCTGACAAACTGGCGGCAAATCTGCGATGCGGAGACGATCCGCACCGGGATGATGTCGCAGCCGACCGATGCCGCCATCGACACCGGCGCGCTCCTGCCCGGCATGGTGGAATACCTCATCGTCGCGCCGATCGACACCGCGATTTTCACCTCCACGACGCCGAGCATCGCCAACGTCACCACGACCGCTTCCAAGCCCGTGCCGCCGGTCGGCGGCTACATCATCAAGCGGGAGAAAAAGGTTTCGACCAAATACGAGAGCACCAGCGCCAGCGCGTTGCCCGAGGGCGAGATGGTGCAGGTGAACATCACCGCCACCTGGCCGAGCTGGGGGCGCCAGCGCACCCGCAGCGCGACCACCATGGTTTCCCGGTGGGGCATCAGCAAATAGCAGCTCACGACGACGTCATGAAACTTTCGCCGCCGATCAAAGCGCGCCGCGCGCGGCTCGCCGCCTTTACCTTCATGGAAGTGATGGTCGCCAGCAGCCTGGGCGCCGTCATCTTCGCCGCCGCGCTGGCGGCCATGATCAATCTCCAGAAGAGCTACACCGCGACCGAGCAATACGCGACGAGCCTCACCGACCAGATGCGGCTGGTGGACTCGCTCTCCATGGATCTGCGCCGCTCGAAGCGGGTGACGTTCGATGCGGACGGCAACGGCGTCGTTCTGGAACTGCCGGATTACTACTATTACAACGCCAGCGACCCGGCCCGCACCTTTCCGCTGCCGAATACGCCCACGGTGCCCGAGGACCATTCGCGCGCCGTTTATGGCAACACCGTCAGCGCGCCGCAGGTTTACTACCGCTACTCGCCTGCCACCCGGATCATGACGCGCGAGGAAGTGCGCGCCGGCCAGAGCCTCACGAACGCCGCGCCCGGCCAGCAGCCGGTGGCGGGAAACATCGCGTCGTTTCCGGTCATCGCGCTGGACAACCCCACCCGGCCCATCATGGCGCGCCTGACCGTGACCTTTCACCCGATGTTCCAGACCCCCGGCACCCCGGAAACCAATCTGATCACGCTCCACAACGTGACCTTCCTCCGCAACAATGACTACAGCCGCTGACATCCGCGTTTCCCTTCTGCCGACTGCCCGCCGTCGTCCGCCCGCCGGCGGGTCGAATGGAGGCAGCACGATCGTCGTCGTGCTCCTGGTGATCGCCGTGCTCTCGGTCGTCGCCGGCGGCGTGCTCTTCAGCGCCACCTCGCGCTACCACTCGACCTACCAGAGCGCCAGCTGGCAGGAGGCGCTCGTCGGCGCCGAAGCCGGCGTGGACCTGGCCATGACGGAGCTGCGGAAGATGGTCATCGACGGGGCGAAGCCCTTCAATAACTGGGCGAAAAAGGACGGCGCGGACAAAGCCTATCCCGACGAGGGGAGGGCCTTCCCTTCGAACAACCCGCGGGCCCCTTTCATCATGCGCTCGGTGCACGGCGGGGAGGGCGCCTCGGTGCTCGGTTTCCGCGTCTATGTGGATGTCCCCGGCGTCGATACCCCGAGCCTGCCAAACGTCTCCTTTGAGCAGACGATCCCGTCAAACGTGGACCCGTTCATCAACGAGCGCAGGGACGGCGACAAGCCGGACCCGGCGCGCCGCTGGTATCGCATTCGCAGCCTCGGCTACGCCGGAGTCAGCGGTCCGCCGCGCGCCAATCTGGACCCGCGCGACAACCGGTTGCGGAAGTTTTCGTTTGTCAGCGACTGGCGCACCGGCCTGCCGGTTTCTCCGAGCACCGGGCCGAATGTCAGCCGTCTGGTGGAAGTCGTGGCCAAGCCGCTCACCACGTTTCGCAACGCGTTGATGGCCGACCGGGAGCACGACAACGTCAAAGGCTCGATCGATCTCGGCAACAAAAACGTCCTGATCGACAGCTACGACTCCTCCAAGGGCGACTACGACGAGGTCAATAACCAGGGCAGCCTCGCCAATCTGGCCACGAACGGACTGCTCATCAACGCCAACAACGCCGAAGTCCGGGGCGACGCGATGACCAACAACGGCGCCGTCACCGGCGCCAACCAGGTGAGCGGCCAGCAGCGCGCGGATTACTACCAGGAGCTCTCGAAGGTCGAGTATCCTGACGACGTCCAGTGGACAAAACTCAACCCCTATACGCTCGATGCCTCCACCACGTCGGATCAGGTCGCTTCCAGCGGCGGCCAGCTTCTCCCGGATGGCAACGTGACCTACACCGCCAGCAAAAATCCCAAGAACCCGACGCGCATCCGGCTCAACGCCATTGATCTCACCAGGGGAACCCGCTCGATTTCCGTCGTAGCGCCTGCGGACGCTGATCCCAAAACGCCCACCTACATCAAGATCCTGGTGGACGGGCCCATCACCACGAGCGGCTCCAACGCGATCCGGCTCTCGGAAAACGTGAACGCGATCATCTACGTGACCGGCGACGTCAAAATGGAGGGCTACGGCATCTTCAATAACTCCTACCGCCCGTCGCAGCTGCTCATCAACGGCATCTCCCCCCCGGAATCCGGCGGGAAGACGCCGACGCGCTCATTCTACGTCGGCACCACGCAGGATTTTCAAGGCATCATCTACGCCCCAAGCCATGATCTGACGCTGGCGCTGCAAGGCTTGAAAGACGACGACACGCTCGCCAACCAGATCCAGAAGAAACAGAACGACATCACGTCGTATCAAGATCGATACGATGAACGGATGAGGCAGTATCAGCAGAAGATGGACGATTATAAACTCACCGCTAATCCAAACTCACTGAAAGAGGCCAATCAGAAGTTGGCCGACGCGCAGGAGGCTCAGGTGAACAAGGCGACCGCGGAGCAAGAGCTCGTGTTCTTGCAGGGTCGCCGGGTGACCGAGATGGAGGACCGTGCGCGTGGCTACAACGGCATCTATGGCGCGTTTGTCGGTCGCACGATCAACGTGCTGTCGAACACGCACCTGCACTACGACGAAAGCCTGCGCCGCGCCGGACCGATCAACCACTACGAGATCGTCAACTGGTTTGAAGACCAAAGCAGCCGGGCGACGGTGACCTGGTAGAACGGGAGTTCATCGGTCTGCGCCGGGAATAGCAATCAGCGGCGCTGCTGGCCGCTCGTGCTCGCCGCCGAGGCGGCCTGGCAAGGTGGAAGCGCCGGCGAGGCGCAGCGCGTAGAGGCGCCGCTTCGCATCCACGACTGCATTGTGTGGACACAAGAGAGACGTCCTGCGTGTCGCCGGAGGCAGAAACGGAGGGGCACAACTGCCTGGCGTGACACAAGCCGGATTTGAACTTTTCCAAGATCCCCCGGTTTGGCGGTTCCGGGCGCTGTGCGCCGCCTGTCCGCTGGCTGTGAAAACACCGTTGCGCGGCGCCCTGCAACGCAGCAGACACCGCGGGACACACCCGGAAGTTCTCAGAAAAGATTTTTCTCAAATCCGTGGCGTTGATGGCGAATGCAACGGTGAAATATTCTTGGTATAGAGAATAATGCGGTGGGAAAATCCCAGATCAGAAGGATTCTGGCGCAGGTTTTGTTTCAAAGCTGCGAATTTCCGGGACGAATCGCATTTTGATGCGAGCGCCGTCCTTTAGAGCGAAGGCGTCTGGATGCATCGGCGGGGGCAGTCCGTAAGCCACTCATCCTGAACCCAGCGGCGAACGGGGAGATTGCCTGCGGAAATTGGAGAGGGGAGGCAGCGAGACAGCGTCGGCGACTCCGGGGGATGTTTAGCACCACACAGGCACGCAGACCTTCTGCACGATGCATGCCCGGCGGCAATTATTGCAGATTATTCTTAAAAACGATTAAATGGGCCGAGATTCCGCCGAAAAATTCGTATTTTTGAGGAAATTTTGCATGCCAACGTGAGAATCTTCTTGCCTTCGGCGTCGGAAATCGAGCATTCTCACGGCTCCACGGCGAAGAGCCGGGAAAAAATAAACGAACCCAACCAGACAAACCCAATGAAAAAAGAAAGCATCCTGAAATTCGCAGCGGCCGGCATCCAGGGCCTCGACACGGTGACCGGTGGTGGCGGCTGCTACACCCCCCCGCCCTGCGGCTGCCCGCCGCCCCCATGCAAGAACAAGAGCGGCAGCAAGAACAAGCGGAAGAGCAGCAAGAGCCGCAAGAGCAACAAGAGCAACAAGTGCCGCTAAGTCGGTATCCGCAGCTGCGTCCGTAATCGTCACGAACAAAAGCTGCATCTGTAAAGGGGGGAGAGGAGAGATCCTCTCCCCTTTTGCATTTTCCGGCCTCTGAATTGCTTTCTGAACCGGCTTGAGCCAATCCGCCCGCGCCGATCTTCAGAGGCACCTGCCTGACGCTTCCCAGCTTCTGGCGCCGCCCGGGGCCAGCCGCAACCGCGCCGGACGCCCTTTCCCGACCGCAAACCGCGGTAGCCGACGGCTGGCTTGGGTTGCCGGCAGGAAGCACAAGAAGGTTCGACGCCCGGGGCGTCGCCGGGGTATAAACAGGGGTCTCGACGGTCAGCCGTGCGCGCGGTTCACGGCAGCATCAGCATGACGTTCCCCCTCTTCATCCAGCTCGACGGCATGGACTGCGGGCCGACCTGCCTGCGCATGGTGGCGGCGTATCACGGCCGGGAGTTTGGCCGGGAATACCTGCGCGAGCTCTGCTCCATCGGCCGGGGCGGCGTCTCCCTGCTGGGCATCTCCGAGGCGGCTGACCGCATCGGGCTGCGCTCGCTGGCGGTGAATCTGCCGTTCAAGACGCTGCGCGACGAGGTGCCGCTGCCGTGCGTCGCGCATTGGGAGCAAAACCACTTTGTCGTGGTCTTCAAGATCACGAAGAAACGGGTCTGGGTGGCGGATCCGCAACGGGGCAAGATCAGCTACTCGCACGCCGAGTTCTGCCAGGGCTGGACCCCGCAGTCGCTGACGTTCAACGAAAGCGTGCGGGGCATCCTGCTGCTGCTGGAAACCACGCCGGCGTTCTTCGAGCACTCGATCGACAAGGAGGACGATGGGAAGCGCAGCCTGCCGTTTCTGCTCTCGTATCTGCGGCCGCACAAGCGGTTGTTCGCGCAGCTCTTCCTCGGGCTGAGCGTCGCGCTCCTGCTCGACCTGATCTTTCCGTTTCTGACGCAAACGGTCGTCGATCTGGGCATCGGCAACCTCGACTCTGCGGCTCATCCACCTGCTTCTGCTCGGGCAGTTGATGCTCTCGTTCAGCCAGTTCGCGATGGATGTGATCCAGGGGTGGATCATGCTGCACATCGGCTCGCGGGTGAGCACGGCGCTGGTGTCCGATTTCCTGCACAAGCTGCTGAAGCTGCCGCTCGCGTTTTTCGACACCCGCTCGACCGGCGACATCATGCAGCGCGTCGGCGATCATCGGCGGGTCAATTCGTTTCTGACCTCCTCCTCGCTGACGGTCATCTTCTCGATCTTCAGCTTCGCGGTCTTCGCGCTGATCCTGGCGTTTTACGATCTCGGCATCCTCGGCGTGTTTCTCGGGATGACGATCCTCAGCGTCGGCTGGCTCTCGCTGTTTCTAAAACAGCGGCGCTGGGTGGATCAGAAGCGGTTCACGCTCGACGCCCGGGAGAGCGACAAATTCATCGAGCTGATCACCGGCGTGCAGGAGATCAAGATTCAGGGGCTCGAGCGGCAGAAGCGCTGGCAGTGGGAAGAGCTCAGCGTGCGCCATTTCAAGCTCACCTCGCAGAGCCTCCTGCTGAAGCACGGCCAGCGCATCGGCACGACGTTCATCGGGCAGTTGCGCAACATCCTCATCACCTACCTGGCCGCGCGCGCCGTGATCCAGGGGCAGATGACGCTCGGCATGATGCTTTCCACGCAATACATCGTCGGCCAGCTCGTCTCGCCGATCCAGCGGCTCATCGATTTCGTCCAGCAGGCGCAGGACGCCCGGCTGAGCATCGAGCGGATGCAGGAAATCTACTCGCAGAAGGAGGAGGAACACTGGACGAACTCGCTCGAAACCAGCTTCCCGGAAAACCGCACGCTGATGCTGAAGGACGTCTCCTTCCGCTACGCCGGCGCCGGCCAGGAGGAGGTGCTCCAGAAGCTGAACCTCACGATCCCGGAAGGCTCGGTGACCGCCATCGTCGGCGCCAGCGGCGGCGGCAAGACGACGCTGTTGAAGCTGCTGCTCGGCCTGCACCAGCCGACCTCCGGCACCATCTACGTCGGCGGCCAGCCGCTGTCGCTCTTCGACGCCACGGCCTGGCGGATGCGCTGCGGCGTGGTGATGCAGGATGGCTTTATCTTTCCCGACACCATCGCGCGAAACATCGCGTGCACCGCCGGGCCGATCAACACGCTGAACCTCCAGGGCGCCGTGCTGCTCGCGAATCTCCACGAGTTCGTCCAGGGCCTGCCGCTCGGGCTGGAAACAAAGGTCGGCGGCGAAGGCCAGGGCTTGAGCGGCGGCCAGAAACAGCGCCTGCTCATCGCCCGCGCGCTCTACAAGAATCCGGAATACCTTTTCCTGGACGAAGCCACCAGCGCGCTGGACGCGAAGAACGAATCCACGATCATGGGCAACCTGGCCGACTTCGTGCGCGGCCGCACGGTGGTCGTCATCGCGCACCGCTTGAGCACGGTGAAAAATGCGGATCAAGTGGTCGTGATGGAAGGTGGCCAGATCGTCGAACAAGGCACCCACACCAGCCTCGTGCGCCGGCAGGGCGTTTACTACGGACTTGTCCGCAATCAGCTCGAACTCGGCTCCACCCCTTCCTCCTCTTCCTCAGCCGCTCGCGATGCCTCTTGAACTAAAAACCGAACCGCCCCCGACGCGGGCGCTGACCGGCTGGCGGCCGCCCGAAGCCGCGGACGTCAGCTCCGCCGTGCAGGAAGTGCTCGGGCGCACGCCGCCGTGGATTTTGCGCTCGGGCATGACGGTGCTGGCCGGAGCGGTCGGCCTGCTGCTGTTTCTGAGCTGGCTCATTCATTATCCCGACACCGTGCGGGGCAAGATTGTCATCACCGGCACCAATCCTTCCGTCGCCGTGATGGCGCGCCAGAGCGGCCGGCTGGAGCGGCTGCAGGTGGCCGAGGGCGAGCGGGTCAAAAAAGGGCACCTGCTCGGGATCATCAACAACGCCGCCGACACCGACTCGATGCTGCGGCTGCGGAAGGAAATCCAGAAGCTGCGCGGCTTTCTCGTCGATCCCGCCGCCTTTGCCCCGCTGGATCTTTCCGGCGAGGCGCAGCTCGGCTCGGTCCAGAACGCCTACACCGAGTTCAACGCCCGCTACCGGCTCTACGACGCGATGCTGCACGACGACCACGTCGAGAAAGCGGTCGCCCTTTTGCAGAGCCAGGTCGCGCGGCAGCAAAAGCAGCGCAGCCACATGGAGCGCCAGAGCACCTTTGCCGGGCTCGAAGGCGCGCTGGCGCTGGAAAACATGGAGCGCATGCAGAAACTCCACGCCCAGAAAGCGATCAGCACCTCCGAGCTGGACACCCAGGAGCGGCAGTTTCTGGAGCAGAAACGCCAGCAGTCCATGGCGGAAAAAGCGATCATCGAGCAGGAAATCGCGGCGTCGGAATACGAGAAGCAGATCCGGGAGCTCACGCACAAGCGCAAGGAAGACCTGCGCTCCGCCGCGACCGATCTCGCCGGCAGCCTGAAGAAGCTGCTCAACGACATCGAAATCTGGGAGAACGACTTTGTCCTGCGCGCGCCCTCCGACGGCGTCGTGGCGTTTTACGATTTCTGGGCCGACCAGCAATTCGTCACCCAGGGCAAGGCGGTCTTCATCATCGCCCCGGAAGCCTCCGCGCTGCTCGGCCGCATGCCGATCCAGCAGGGCGGCGCGGGCAAAGTGAAGGCCGGCCAGCCGGTGCGGATCAAGCTCGACGATTTTCCGTCCAAGGAATTCGGCCTCGTCAGCGGCCGGGTGAAATCGGTGTCGCTCGTCGCCCAGCAGGGGCAGCAGCTCGTCTCCGTGGACCTCGATTTCCCGCTGAAATCGAGCTACGGGCGGACGATCAATTTCAAACAGGAAATGACCGGCGACGCGATGGTCATCACCGATGACCGGCGCTTGATCGAGCGGCTCTTCGGGGAGCTGCGCCGCGCTTACACGCAGCCGGCGGGCTGACGATCCGGAACGATGAACGCATCGTCACCTGCCCCGGAAACGGGCCAGCCCGCGGCAAGCGCGCCGCGCGTCGTGGTCAAAGTGCAGCGCCGCAAATACGCGACCGACGCGCTGATCGAGATCGAAACCCATCGCCGGGTCGATCGCCGCGATCCCGGCAGCCGCTATCTCATCGCGCTGCTCGACACCCTGTTGCACGACGGCCACATCTGCCAGGTCTATGAACTCGCCGGGCACGACACCGCCGAGATGACCCGCGAGCAGCCGCTGCCGATCGCCGACGTGCGGCTGCTCACCCGGCAGGTGCTCGAAGCGCTGCGGGTCCTGCACGCGCAGGGCCTCGTGCACACCGACGTGAAGCCGCGCAACATCCTCTGGAATCCGCTCACCCGTGAGGGCCGGCTCATCGATCTCGGCGCGGCCGAGGAACGCCTCACCACCGGCGACGCGATCGCCACGCGCGAGTATTGCCCGCCGGAAATGCTGGTCGGCAGCCCGATGGATCGCGCGGTCGATGTCTGGTCGATGGCTTGCACCGTTTTCAAGTGGCTCACCGGCGATTACCTCTTCGATCCCTGGGCGGTTTGCAGCGTCAAATACGAGGAGTTCGACTACGAGGCGTTCGACGAGCAGCCGCCGAGCGAAGACGACCTCGACGAAGAGGCCGAGCAGCTGGAGCCCGGCACCGTGCTGGCCGGCAAATACCGGCTGATCGAAGAGCTGGGCCGCGGAAAATTCTGCACCGCGTGGGAAGCCGACGTGCTCCATCCCGAGCCGATCGACTCGCCGCTGCCGACGCGCGAGGAAGCGCGCGTGATCGAGCGGGCGGTGCGCCGCCCCCGACCGCCGGAGCAGGGGCGCAACCTCTACGAAGTCGCGCTCGACTACGAGCATTTCCTGCTCATCCAGGAACGGCTCGGCCCGTTCCCCGACCACCTCGCCCGCGAAGGGAAATACCGGCAGTTTCTTTACGACGCGAACGGTGCGCTGCACTTTCAGCCGGAGCTCAAGCGCCAACCGATCGGCGACCTGTTGATCACGACGCACGCCTTCGAGCCGGCGGCGGCTGCGGAGATCGAGGCGTTCCTGGTGCCGATGCTCCGGCCTGACCCCGCGGCGCGCGCGACGGTGGCAGAAATTCTGGCGAGCCCGTGGCTCCGGGAGCCGGCCCCGTGACGATTGGCGCGCCGCTCACGGCCCGTCCGCATGGAGATGGGCGAGCAACTCGTCGAGCTGGATGATCGCCACGCTGCTGGCGCTGTCGCTCATCGCGTAGGGCATGATGAGCCGGCCCTCGTGCACGAGCGCGCCGCAGGTGTAAACGACGTTTGGCACGTAGCCTTCGCGCTCGTTGGCGTTCGGCTTGAGCAAGGGCTGGCGCAGGCGGCCGATGACTTTGCGCGGGTCGTGCAAATCCAGGAGCATGGCGCCGATGCAATATTTCCGCATCGGGCCGACGCCGTGGGTGAGCAGCAGCCAGCCGGCTTCGGTCTCGATCGGCGAGCCGCAGTTGCCGAGCTGGATGAGTTCCCACGATTCGGCCGGCTGCTGGAGCGGGATCGTGTCCTCCCAGAAATAGGGATGGTCCGAGAGCATGAGAAACAGGTTCTCGTTGTCCTGGCGCGAGATCATCGCGTAGTGGCCGTCGATGCGCCGGGGGAAGAGCGCCATGCCTTTGTTTTGGACGGCCTTGCCGTTGAGCGTGTTGATCTTGAAGTGCTGGAAATCCGGCGTGCGCAGCAGCATCGGCAGGATGACCCGGCCGTTGTAAGCCGTGTAGGTGGCGTAATACATCACGCTGCCGTCGTCCTCGACGAACCGCACGAAGCGGGCGTCTTCGATGCCGTTGCTCTCGTTGTCCGACACCGGGAAGATGATGCGCTCGCTCAGCGGCAGGCCGTCCGGAAACTGCAACTCGTAGTTCGACCGCGCCAGCCAGAGCACGCTCTCGATGGTGCGCCGCTGGTTGACGCCGAAGCGGTGGTTCAACTTTTTGCGATACCCGGCGAGCGAGGCGTTCAGCTCGTGCGCGGTGAAGACGTCGGGCAGCGGCTCGAGGATGTCCTGGACCGACGCCTCAAAGCCCATCTCCGCGAGCTTGCGGCGGAAGACCGGCTTGTCGTAGCTCGGGTCGGCGATGACCTCCGGCGTGTTGACGAAGCGGTTGACCGGATCGACGACGATCTCGTTGTTCGCCCCGATCACGCCGCCGCGGAACTCGATGGACGAGATGTGTCCCTCGCCGGTCGCGCGCAGGCTCATGGCGAAGCGCAGCTCGCCGGGCGCGAGGCCGGACTGATCCGGGTGCGCGACGATGGAGGGGTTGAAAAGCGCGGCGCTTTCCAGCGCGTATTCGTGCGTGAAATACGCGCCGATGAGCAACTGCCGGCCGCGGTCGAGCGGCGCCGGCGATTGCGACGCGCCAGCGCCAGCGCCGTTGGCCTTCGGAATGTGCCTGGCGACGCGCGCGAAATTTTTCTCGAAGACCTGCTGAATCTGCAAATGCCGGTCGGCAAATTCGTCGAGCACCTCGCTGAGCAGTCGCCGCACTTCGGCGTCAGGCAGCGTGAGCACGCGGCTGATGATGCGCGTGATGCGCCCATCCACGCCGAGGGTGAACGGCCGCAGCAGGACGCGCGAGCTGTCGGGCAGAAAGCGCAGGCGGGTGCGATCGACAGAGATCGGGGTGGTGAGCATGGGAAGGGAAGCGGACGGGGCGGGCGGGCGGACTCACATTGCAATCGGCGGCGCGCGGGTCCCGGGTCTTCGGCGTCGAGCGGCCCGCCCGGAAACCGCACCGACACCCGGCTGGCCCGGTCAAGGGTCAGCGTGAACCGAGAAAATTTTCGCACCCGCGGCAGCCCGGCCTACGCGGCCCGGATGTCGGGCGGCGGCGTGGACGCGGCGGTCGCGGCGGCTTCCTCCGCCCGCTCGGCCGCAGCGTCGGCGAGCCGCAGCTCGGCCAGCGCAAGATGAAAGGCGAGCGTGCTCTCGGCGCCCTGGTTTTCATTCACCCGATCCGGATGCAGCCCGTCGCGGCAGCCGCCGGTCTGGGCGTCGTAAACCGGCAGGCCAAGGTCGTTGCGGCCGAGAAACCATTCAAACGTGCGCTGCGCGCGCTGGAGCCACGAGGCATCGCCGGTGAACCGGTGCGCTTCCAGGCAGGCGCTGACCATGGCGTTCGCCTCGATCGGCTGCTGGTCGAACCGCGCGCGGAATTTGCCGCGGGGATAAAAGCCGTTGGAGCCGACGGGCGAGAATGCGCCGCTCGGCGAGGTCTGGATTTCCACCAGCCAGCGCAGCGTTTTCAGCCCCAGCTCGAAGACTTCCGAGCGCCCGGTCCAATGGCCGGTGAGCAGGAGCGCGTGTGGCAGCTGCGCGTTGTCGTAGGTGAGGATTTCCTCGAACCACGGCCAGTCCGGCGCGTGGCTGTCCTCGTAGAGATCGAGCAGCTTTTGGGTGAGCGATTCGCGCACGCCGTTCGCCTCGCGATCGCCGGCGTAGCGGCGCAGGTATTCGTGCACCGCGAGGATGACAAACGCCCAGGCGCGCGGACTCGTGAACTCATGCACCGCCGGCAGCGCCTCTTCGAAAAGCCGCCCGGCAAGCTGTCGGTGGCCGTGGTTTGTCGAGCGACCCAACGCGGTGCCGACCGCCCAGAGCGCGCGGCCGTGGGAATCCTCGCTGCCGGCGGCTTCCAGCCAGCGGCGTTCGTAGCTCATGAAGTTCCGGAACCGGCCGGTCTCCTTGTTAAAAGAATGCCAGAGAAAGGCGAAGAAGGTGTTCGTCAGCCGCTGCACGTGCGGCATGGTTTCGGCGTCGAGCTGGTGATCCTGCTCGAGCAGCGTGGTGAGGATGTAGGCGCGCGCGTTGTCGTCGGTGCAGTAGCCCTCGTTCCAGTTCGGCACGTTGTAGACGGCGTGCTGAAACAGGCCGGTGGAATCGCTCAGGGCCAGGAGGTGATCGAGCTTGAGTGTCGGCAGCTGGTAGGCCGTCGGGTTGAACGCGCGCAGCGCCACCGGCGAGCGGGCGCGGCCAGCGCGGGCGGCGCGGGCTTTTTCAAATGCCTCCATGTAGCGGCGCGCCACCGCCGGCCAGATCATCTCGCGGCCGAGCAGGTAGGCGGCCTTGCGCATCGCGTGGCGCCGGGCCTCGTTTTCGATCAATGAATTCACTGCTTCCGCCACCGCGGGCGGATCGCGGAACGGCACCAGGATGCCGCGGCCGTCGGCCAGCAATTCCTCGGCGTGCCAGTAAGGCGTCGAGACCACCGCTTTGCCGGCGCCAAACGTGTAGGCCAGCGTGCCGCTGGTGATCTGTGCCGGGTTCAAATACGGCGTCACGTAGATGTCCGCCGCGCCGATGTATTCTTTCAGCTCTTCCAGCGAGACGAACTTGTTGTGAAAGACGACCTGCTCGCCGACGCCGCGTTCCTGCGCGATCTGCTCGAGCCGCGAGCGGTAGGCTTCGCCTTCTTGCGCGACGATGTTCGGATGCGTGGCGCCGAGCACGATGTAAACGACGTTCGGATGCTTCTCCAGGATGGCTGGCATCGCTTCGATGACGTGCTCGATGCCTTTGCCCGAGGAGAGCAGGCCGAAGGTGAGCAGGACGAACTTGCCCTCCACCTTGAACTGATCCTTGTAGAAATTCGGGTCCACGAACGGCATGTCCGGGATGCCGTGCGGGATGATGTCGATCTTCTCCGTCGGCACGCCGTAGATCTCGCGCAGCATCGTGTCGGCCTTGTTCGTCATGACGACAAAGCGGTCGGAAAGCTGGGCGAGCCGATCCATCACGCGGCGCTGGGCGTCATTCGGCTTTTCGAGCACGGTGTGGAGCGTCGTCACCACCGGCATCTGCACGCCGCGCAAGAGATGGAGCAGATGGCTGCCCGCCTCGCCGCCGTAGATGCCGAACTCATGCTGAACGCAAAGAACGTCGGCATGATTGAGGTTTAAAAAATCGGCCGCGCGCCGGTAGGCATCGAGTTCGCGCTCGTTCAGTTCGAAGCGCACGGCCGGCGGGTAATCGTAGCCGCCGGGCCGGTCATTCATCGGCAGCGCGAAGCAGTTCACGCTGGGGAATTCCGCGGCGATGGACTCGCAAAGATCGGTCGTGAACGTGCCGATGCCGCACTGGCGCGGCACATAGTTGCCGAGAAACGCGGCGCGTTGGATGCGAGAAACGTTTTCCATGAAAAAGATACCCCTGCCGGCGGCGTCCCACCCGGAATTCTCCGTGTCGGGCCGGGCCGGCAAACCAGCGCTTGAAATCGGATTTCGCGGGCGGCGTGCGTGTCTGCCGCCCTTGGAGAGGGAAGCCCCGGCAAGGATGGACGCACCCGGCCGGGAGGCCCGCACCGATTCAGCGGTTCCGATTATCGCTCATGGAATGTTCCACCCTCGGGGTCCCCGTCATGACTCCATCGTCTAGAGCTTTCTCCTGGCCCGGTGGGAGCGGAGGCGCCCCGGCGCATTCGTTGGCGCGTTCCGCAGGCAGGGTGGAGTCACTCCCGGGAAGCGGGCGCGAGACGGAAACCCGCGGCGTCGGGAAGCCGGCGGCGGCGGCAGGGGTGAAGCTGCGGTTGCTGCTCGTGGATGACCACGCTTTTTTCCGCAGCGCGCTGCGCCGGTTGCTTGATTCGCAGCCCGACCTGCAAGTTTGTGGCGAAGCGGCCGACTTGTTGGCTGCCGTCGAGCTGATCGCGCAGTTGCAGCCGGATCTTATCCTGCTCGATCTCTCGCTCGGCGACACTGACGGGCTGGAGCTGTTCCCCCACCTGCAACGCTCCGGGCTGGGTGGCACCCCGGTCATCGTGCTCTCCATGCACGAAGGCTCGGAGCACGTTGCCCGCGCCCGCGCCGCCGGTGCCAGCGCCTACGTGCCGAAATCTCAGGGGACGGCCCGGATGCTGGCCGCGGTGCGCGACACCCTGTCGGGCCGGCCGGGTCCGGCTTGAGCGCGGACTCTCTGCAGGGAAGGGCGAAAAGGCTTTCGCGCCCCGCGCCTTCCGCGGCGGGATCGTGCGAGAAAATCTTTGGACGCCGCGACGGAGTTGCGGCATGGTGCGTTCCCTTTTTCCACCCTGCCCATCCCGTTGTCCCACGCCCTCTTCCGTTTGCAATGATTCTCCCGCTTTTCGCCGCTGCTTTTCTCGTCTTCGCCCAGGCCCAGGCTCCGGCTCCCGCCGCTGCACCGGCGGCACCGGCGGCAACCACGACCACGACTGCCGCTCCGGCGACAGGCGCGGCTGATCCGGCGCAACCGGCCCCGGCGCCGAGCTTTGTGCAGTCGCTCGGCGGGCTGCCGATCCTCGTCTTCATGACGATCATCTTTTACTTCATCATCCTGCGCCCGCAGCAAAAGCGCGCCCGGGAGGCCCGGGAACTCGTGGCCGCGGTGAAGAGCGGGGACCGCGTGGTCACGGCCAGCGGCATCTACGGGCTGGTCGCGAATGTCAGCGATCGGACGGTGACGGTGAAGATCGCCGAGGGCGTCAAGGTCGAGATGGACCGCTCCAGCATCAGCACGATCCTGAACCGCGGCGCGGACGACAGCAGCAAATCCAGCGTTCCGACGGTGACGAAAGCCTGATCCGCCGTCTGGACTTCCGCCGTTTTTCCTCCGTTTCCTACCTTTAGCCCCAGCTTTTTCCCCCGGTGCCTCCCATCGTCACATTTCTGCTCGGTCTCCTGATCCTGGGCCTGTTCGGCTGGTATTTCGTGACCGAGCGCAACCTGCGCAAGCGTGTGCTCGGCGCCGTGCTCACGGTGTTGCTCGTCGCGCTCTGCCTGCTCTCGATTTATCCGCCGAAGGAGCGCATCCGCTTGGGCTTGGACTTGAAGGGCGGCACGGCGTTTCTGATCAAGCTGGTGCGCGAGAACAACTCGGAGCCGATCTCCACCGACGCTCAGGATCGCGCCGTGGAAGTCATCCGCGGGCGCATCGATAAATTCGGCGTCGGCGAGCCGGTCATCACCCGCGTCGGCTCGGACCAGATCGCCGTCCAGATTCCCGGTCTCGAGACGCAGCGCATCGTCGAGGCGCGCGAGCAACTCCAGCGCGTTGCGAAGCTCGAGTTTCGCCTCGTGGCAAAGAACAGCGACGAAATCGTGCGCCAGCTCGACGCCGGCCAGCCGGTCGTCATCCCGCCGGGCTATCAAGTCGGCATCGAAGAGCGGATCGAGCGGCCCGAGGGCTCATCGAGCAGCAGCAACAACATGAGCCGTTCGAACCCGCTGCTCGGCACCGCGCCGGCCGCGCCGGACAGCGGGGGCGAGGTCAAGAAGACGATCCACAAATACATCATCCGCGGCGGCCCGAAGCCGGACATGACCGGCGACCACGTGACCCGCGCCGCCGCCATCTTCGACCAGTCCGGCTACGGGGTGACGGTGAATTTCGACCGCGAAGGCACCCGGCAGTGGGGCGAGCTGACCGGCGCGCACGTCAACGAGCAGCTGGCCATCCTTCTCGACGGAAAAATCATGTCCGCGCCGGTGATCCGCGAGGCCATGTATGGCGGCAACGCCCACATCAGCGGCAGCTTCACGGATGAGCAAGCGCGCGACCTTTCCAGCGTGCTGGAAAATCCGTTGCAGACGCCGGTCAAAATTCTCGAGGAACGCAGCGTCTCGGCCACGCTCGGCGCGGACTCCATCCGCAAGGGCATCGTCTCCGGGCTCATCGGCCTCGCGCTGACCTTCGGCTTCGTGATGGTTTACTACCGGCTCGCCGGGCTCTTCGCGTTTCTGGCGCTGCTCGTGAACATCGCGCTGCTCTTCGGCGTGATGAGCATGTTCAACTTCGTGCTCACGCTGCCCGGCATCGCCGGCACGATCCTCGCCGTCGCCACGGCGATCGACGCGAACGTGCTGATCTACGAACGCCTGCGTGAAGAGCTCCAAGCCGGCAAAAATCTGCGCGCCGCCCTGGAAGGCGCCTTCGATAAGGCGCTCTCCTCGATCATCGACGCCAACGTGACGACGCTCATCACGTCGGTCATCCTGTTTTACTTCGCCACCGGCCCGGTCAAAGGCTTCGCCGTCACGCTGACGGTCGGCATCGTCGCCTCGCTTTTTGCCGCGCTGATCGTTACCCGCAACATCTTCAGCTGGGGCACCGAGTCGTTTCATCTGACAAAGGTCAAGATGCTCGATCTCGTCGCCTCGCAGCGGTTCGATTTTCTCGGCAAAGCGAAGGTGTGCTTCATCGGATCCATCCTGGTGATCGTGCTGAGCATGGGCGTGTTCGCGTATCGCGGGGCGACCAATTTCGGCATCGATTTCCGCGGTGGCGATCTGCTCGTGCTTTCCACGAAGAGCACGGAAACCTTGAGCGCCGAAAAGATCCGCGGCGCGCTGCCGGCCGATCTGCGGGACAGCGTCATCCAGCTCGAGCGCCAGCCGGACGCGCAGCTTATCGAAGTGCGCAGCCCGGCGGATACCGGCCAGAAAATTCAAGATTCTCTGCGCGCCGCCTTCCCGGAAGCGAAGCTGGACACGCTGCAGGCGGAGAGCGTCGGCGGCTTGGTCGGCAAGCAGCTCGCGCGGCAATCGCTCATCGCCTTTTTCCTCGGGATCCTCGGCATTCTGATCTACGTCTCGATCCGCTTTGAGCTGGGATTCGCCTTTGGCGCCGTGGTGGCGCTGTTTCACGACGTGCTCATCACGATCGGCGTCTTCGCGCTGCTCGGCCGCGAGCTTTCGCTGGTGATGGTCGGCGCGGTGCTGACGATCGCGGGTTATTCCATCAACGACACCATCGTCGTGTATGACCGCATCCGCAGCGGCATGCGCGATGGCCGCAAGGGCAGCCTGCGCGAGATCATGAACGCGAGCATCAACGAGACGCTCGGCCGCACCGTGCTCACCGGTGGCGCGACGTTCCTGACCGTCATTGCGCTATTCCTTGGTGGCGGCCCGGTGCTGCGCGACTTCGCTCTGGCCATGCTCGTCGGCATTCTTGTCGGCACTTATTCGTCCGTCTTCATCGCGGCCCCCATCGTGCTCTGGACCACCCGCCGCGGTGGCGCCCGGGGAGGGAGCGACTTGCGTCCGCAGACGAAGGAGCCGAAGCTCGACACGGCGAATGCCGGTCTGCCTGTCAGCTCGACGACCACCGCCGCGCGCGCGTAGCGGTTCCTGTTTTATCACTCCAATCGCCAGCCGTTAACACCCCAACTCAACTCATCGATTATGCCGGAAGTCATTGTCCGTAAAGGCGAGCCCGTGGATCGGGCTCTGAAACGTCTCAAGAGCAAGCTCGACAGCGAGGGAATCATGGATGAAGTGCGCCGCCTGCGCGCCTTCGAAACCCCCACGCAGAAGTCGCGTCGCAAGGCCAAGGCCACGGCGAAGCGTGGCAAGGTGAAGTTCCGCTTTAATCCGAACGCCTGACGGGCGTTTTACGCGCTTTCCCCGAGGTGTTTGCGCCGCGGGGGATGCGCGGGATTGGCCTCGCGCAAAGGACGCAAAGGCGCAAAGGAAAAGGCAGGAAGAAAGGGTGTTGAGGGCAGAGGTCAGGGGCAGAAACGCTCCGGGCTTTGGGTTGCCTCGCGCGCGCCATCGCTCCCCCGCCTCGCGCTCTTCCTTTCCGCTTCTCTCCCCTTTGCGGCTTTGCGGCTTTGCGCGAGGCCATTGCCGCCCCGCTTCATTGCACGCGTTGCGGTTCGATCTGCCTTTCTCCCCTTCGCGGCTTTGCGTCCTTTGCGCGAGGCCCGAGGACGTCAGGTTTGAGGCACCGGCTCGCCGCATTCGCAGACGACGCGGAAGCCGACGTCGTTGCTCGCGTAGCTCGGCTGGTTAAAGCCGCGCGAAGTCGTCTTCAAGCTGCCGAAGCGGGACTTCCAGCTGCCGCCGCGATAAACGCGCTGGGCGCCGTGGCTGGGTCCGCGGGGATTCATCCGATCCTGGGCGCGATACGGCTCGAAATAGTCGAGGCACCATTCCCAGACGTTGCCTGCCATGTCTTCGACGCCGAAGGGGCTCGCACCGAGCGGATAGGCGCCCACCGGCGAGGTTTCCGCCCAGCCGTCGTCGATGTTGAAATCACTCCACAGAAAGCGGGTATTCTTGTCGGCGAAATTCGCCAGGTTGCCCTGGCCGGTCGTGGTGCCCCAAGGGAAGAGACGGTTTTCCGCCCCCTTCGCCGCGTATTCCCACTCGGCTTCGGTCGGCAGCCGGTAGCGCCGGCCGTCGCGCTGGCTCAGCCACTGGCAGAACTTGATCGCTTCCACGCTGCTGACGGAGGTCACCGGATGGTTGCCAAGCGGATGGGGCTTGCCTCCGCGGCGGGCTTTGCGGACCGCGTCGAAGACTTCGTATTGATCGTTGGTGATCGGGTAGCGGGAAATGTAATAACGGGTCAGGGTCACCCGCATCTGGGGCCGCTCGTTTGCCGGGGCGTCGGGCGCCGCGCTGCCCATCGTGAAAGTCGTCGAAGGGATGATGAGCATATTCATCCCGAGCATGTTCTGGAAATTAGGGAACCGGACGCGCTCTTCCATCGGGGAGAGTTCCTCCATCGCGGTCGCCACGCCGCCATGGGGAGAGCGGCGCACCGTCATCGCCGTGGAAGGCACTCGGGTGGTGATCGGGCGCAGGGTCGAGCTGGTCGAGCTCACGCCGGCGCGCGGAGCACTGAGAATCGGAGTGGAAGGAGTCGGCGGGAGATTGAGGCTGCTCTTCTCGGACATCTCGTCGAGATACTCGTCCACGATGTCCTCGGCATCGCCAGGATCGAGGCCGAGATTTTCCGCCATGTTGATGAACGCATCGCGCTGGTCATCGGTCATCGCGTCCTCGTCGAGTCCGCTCAGGCGCAGCATGCGCAGGAACTCCACGGTCGGGTCCGCGGTGTTGCGCTCGCGCCGGACGCGCCGGCCGTTGGCGCCGGATCCCGCCTGCGCGTCTCCGGCCGCTGGAGACGGTTCCACGGGAGCTGGCGGGGGCGGCAGGTCGGACTGACGCTTGGCGCCGGTGCGGATCAGGCCTTCGTCGATGGCGGCCCGCATTTCCTCCGTGTTCAGGCCCTTGGTGCGGCCCATGCGGAAGAGATGGTTTTCCTCCTCCAGGCTAAGCACGCCTTTGCCGAGGGCGAAATCGAGGAAACGCAGGAACTCCGCGAGCGACGCCGCCTTGTGGCGCGCAGCCAGATCGACGTCGAGCTTCGCGCGGACCTCGGGATTGAGCAGGTCGGCCCTGGCCTCGGCCAGCTTCGCCGGGGCGGCGTCCATGCCGCCGCGCAGCAGCTGGGCAATGGGGTTGCTCGGCTGATTCTTGAGCGGCAGCTTTTTCTGCCACCAGACCAGAAGCTGGCGGCAGTTTTCTTCGATCAGGGAATCGCTGGGATTCTCTTCGAAGGCCAGACAAAGCCGTTCATACCGGTTCTCCGAGTCGTAGCGGCTCCAGCCATCCCATTTGCGGGGATCGTCGGGCAGCGGGGAGGGGAGGGCCATCGGACGCGGAAATTAAGTAAGTAAAAAAGAGAAAAGAGGACGAAGTAAAAGGAACGAATTTTACGGTGCGACTTTCACCATTTCACTTTTTACGTCTCCTGCTTTGGGTGTGACTTCGGGGTTCTCGCGCCCGCTCATTCCACCCGGAGCAACGACAGGCTCGCGGTGGCCGCGGCGATCTCGCTCTCGGCCAGGCCGGTGTTGCGCTCGATCGTCGCTTTGCTCTGCTTGCCGTAGGCGTCCACGATGACTTCGAGGACCTGGTTGTTCGTGTAGCTGTAGGTCAGCTCCACCGGGGAGCCTTTCGGCAGGAAGGGCGGCAGATCGATCGTCGCGGTGCCGAGCGCGGTGCACTCGCCAGGGAGCGAGCTTTCACCCTCGACGACGCGCACCATCACGCGGCTGAGATTGGCCTGCGAGGTGCCGAACGAATTTTTCTGCTCGCACGGAATCGCGGTCATCTTCGGAATCATCGGATAGACGTATTCCTCCAGGGTCGAATCATCCCAGAGCACGACGCCGAGGGTGTGCGAGGTGATGTTGGTCACCTGGATCAGGCCGCCTTCGCGGGTGCTGAACTGTTCGCGCGTTTCGACTGGCACGGTCGGCTCGGCGCCTTTGTCCTCGTCCTGCAACTGGAGCAGGATGCCTTGGATCGCGGCGCCGATGGCGACCGCTTCGTCCGGGCTGACGTGTTCGGTCAGCGGCAGGCCCGACATCTCGTTGATCATGTTGCGGATCATCGGCATGCGCGTCATGCCGCCGACCATGAGCACCTTGTCGATATCGCTCCAGCTCATGCGGGCTTCCTGCAGCACGATTTCGCAGATCGCTTTGCTCTTTTCGACCAGGTGCGCGCAGAACGCTTCGAAATCTTCGCGCGTCAGCTCGACCTTGATGCTCTTGCCGTTGTGCGAATGGACGATCGTGGTGCGCGGCCGGCTGGAAAGCTGGATCTTCGAAGCCAGCGCGCGGCTTTGCAGCTCTTGGTAACTCTGCAGGTCGAGCAGCGGATTCTCGCCGTGCAGGCGATCAAATTCTTCGGCCACGAGATTGACGATGATGTCGTCCCAATCCTTGCCGCCTAGCCGATGGTCGCCGTTGGTGGCGAGCATCTTGATGTGGCGATCCTGGATGCGCATGATCGTCACGTCGAACGTGCCGCCGCCGAGATCGAAGACGAACACCGTCTGGTTCTGGTCGATCTTGTCCAGCCCGTAGGAAAGCGCGGCGGTCGTCGGCTCGTTGATGATCTGGAGCACGTTCAGCCCGGCGAGCTGGCCAGCGTGAATCGTCGCGGTGCGCTCGCTGTCGTTGAAATACGCGGGAACCGTGATGACGGCGTCCGTGACTTCGCAGTTCAGGTAGCGTTCGGCATCCTTCTTAAGCTTTTTCAGGATGACCGCGCTCAGTTCCTCCGCCGAGAACACCTTGCCGGCGAACTCGCGGTGAAACTCCTCCTTGCTCTTGCCCATCTCGCGCTTGACGAAATCGACGATCTTTTCCGGCTCGGCGACCGAGTTCTGCTTGGCCAGAGTGCCGACGACTGCGGTGGTGCCATCGAAAAGAATGACCGAGGGCGTGATGCGCTCGCTTTCCGAGTTTGGGATGATGTGCGGTTTGCCGTAGGGGTCGATGTGCGCCATGGCGCAGAAAGTCGTCCCCAAGTCGATGCCGATGGTTTTGCGATGAGTCATAACGAATGGAGCTGCGGAAAAGTGAAAGGGTGAACGGGAGCCCGACCGAGTGTTGCGCGCGTTACGCCGTCGCCGCAGGCACCTCGCCCGCGACCGCCGGCTCGCCGACCGCGGGGCTGACCCAGCGGGTGGCAATGATCTCTTCCGGCCGCACGCAGCGGCCTTCGCGCCAGAGGAAGCCCGGGCGCATGGAGCGGACCACCCGGCCGTCGCCCGCCGCGCTGGTGGCCGGCTCGAAGCTCACCAGCCGGTGCACGCGCTTGTCCACCGGATCTCCGGCGGGCGTGCGCAGCGGCGAGACGTCGAGACGCTCGAAGATCTCCAGCAGATGGCTGATGGAATTCGTCAGGTTCTCGGCCAGGCGGCCGGCAAACCCGTCGCTGGTTTCCAGCACGTGCTCGTCGGTCTGCTGCTGCAGGGCGGAGAGGTCGTCGTAAATGTTGATCAGATCGCGGATGAACGGCTTCTGCAGGGCGTCGAAGAGAAAGCCATCCTTGTAGCCTTTCAGCTCCGCGTGCATCGCGTCGAAAAGTTTCTGGTTCGCGGATTCCGTAGAGGCGATCCGGCCGAGCTGGTGGGCGATGCCGTCCAGCGTGGGCGAAGGGGCTGCCGCGGGCGGCGGCGTGGCGGGCGTCGCGGCGACGGCGGCGGCCGCTTTGGCTTCCGCGAGCTTCGTGAGCAACTGGCGGTTTTCCAGCACCACGCGGTTGACCGATTCCACGCCGATGGCCACCGGCTTGATCATCTGGCCGAAGGCGAACAACAGATCGCTGCGCTGTCCGGCCACTGCTCCGCCGGAGCGCAGGGTCTGCTCGCTGATGTTCGTAGTGTGGTGGCTGGCGGTTGCGGCCACGATGCGGGGTTGGGCGGCAGACTTCTCAGCCTGCGCGGCCAGCGACTGCATCGCATGCGCGAAATTCGGCGTTACCGCGCCACCGTGGTTTTCCTGCTGCTCAGCCATTTCGCCACTGCATAGCGGATTTCAGGCCAAGCATTGCGCGCCTGCGCGCTTTTCCTTCTGGTGGACCTACTTTTTGCCGGTGTAGAAACGACGAATCGCCTCTGCAAACGCATCGAGGCTGGCAGTCGGCGACTCGATGTCCGCGCGCATTCCCCGGGCTCGCAGCGTGCCGGAGGTGATCGGGCCAAGGCTGGCAAACTTCACCTCCGCCGGCAGCGGGAGGTTCAACGCGAGGAAATTCTCTACGGCCGAGGAAGATGCAAAAGTCACCAGGTCCGCTCCTTCGCGCCGGAAGCGCTCGATGCCGCCGGTGCGGTCGCCGGCCTCGGTTTCCGGCACCGTGCGATAGCCGATCGCGGAATCGACGATGGCGCCCTTTTTTTCCAGCGCCGGGACGATGACATCCCGGGTCGTTTCGGGGCGCACCAGAAGAATTTTCAAATTTTCCACGCTGCCATGCTCTTTTTCGAGAGCGGTTACGAGAGCTTCGGCCACGGCTTCACCAGGTTGAAGATCAACTTTGAGATGAAATTCGCGCACCCGTGCCGCCGTCGCCGGTCCGACCGCGGCGATCCGGGCGGCGCCGATGTCGCGGGCGTCCTCATAAAGCTTGTAGAACCACTCGAAAAACGCGCTCACGCCGTTCGGGCTGGTGAAGAGCACCCAGTCGTAAGTATGGGCATCGCGCACCAGTTCGGCGAAGCCGCGCAGATCCGTCGGCGGCTCCGTGCGGATCGTCGGGATCTCGAACACGTCCGCGCCCAGCGCCGCGAGCCGCGCGCTCAACGCCCCGGCCTGCTTGCGGGTGCGGGTGACGACGATGCGCTTGCCGGCGAGCGGCCGGTTTTTCTCAAACCAGTTCAATTCGTCGCGCAGCCGCACGACTTCGCCGAAGACCGCCACGGCCGGCGCCTCGAATCCCGCGCTGGCCGCCCGGGCGGCGATGTCCGCCAGCGTGCCGGTGAGCGTCTCGTGCCGCGGCGTCGTCGCCCAGCGCACCAGCGCCACCGGCAGCGCCGGGTCCGCCCCGGCGGCGAGCATCTGGCCGGTGATGGATTCCAGCCGCTCGACGCCCATGAGCATCACCTTGGTCCCCGGCGCCTGCGCGAGCTGGGCGAAATCGACCGCGCTCTCGCCCTTCTGCGGGTCTTCGTGCCCGGTGAAAATCGTGAGTTGCGACACCTGGCCGCGCTGCGTCACCGGGATGCCCGCATACGCCGGCCCCGCGATGGCGGAGGAGACGCCCGGCACGATCTCAAAGGCGACGCCGGCTCGGGCCAGCTCCAGCGCTTCCTCGCCGCCGCGCCCGAAGACAAACGGGTCGCCGCCTTTCAGCCGCACCACTTTTTTTCCCGCGCGCGTGCGCTCGACGAGCAGCGCGTTCGTTTCCTCCTGGCGCAGGGCGTGGGCCCCGGCGCGTTTGCCGGCGTAGATGATCTCCGCCTCAGCGGGCGCCCAGGCGAGCATCGCCGGGTTGCAGAGCGCGTCGTAAACCACCACTTCCGCTTTTTCGACGCATTCCCGCGCGCGCAACGTCACCAGCCCGAGGTCGCCGGGGCCTGCGCCCACGAGGTAACAAATGCCGGCGGCTTTTTTTGATTTTTCGGCGGCTGGCGGCGATTTGGCCATAAGAAGAGATGGAAGGTTGGGAAAGAGATGGGATCAGGCGCCGGGTGCGGCGGCCTGGAGTCGTTCGGCCACCTGCGCGGCGACTCCGGCGGGATCTTCCACCGAGCCGCCCGCCTCGGCCTGGCGCGGCGGCGCGTCGTCGTGGAGAGGAAAAAGAATCGCGCGCAGATGCAGATCGGCGCTCATCGGAGAAAGTGTCGTCGCCACCCCGAGTGGCATCTGGCAGCCGCCGCCGAGCAGGGAAAGCAGCGTGCGCTCAGCGGTGATGGCCGCCCAGGTCGGTGCGTGGTTGACCGCTGCCAGCGCCGCCAGCGTGCGGGCGTCGTCCGCCCGGCATTGCAACCCGATCGCGCCCTGGCCGACGGCGGGCAGCATCACGTCGGAACCGAGGATTTCCAGACCGAAGCGCGTGCCCTCGAACTCCAGCGTGCCCCGCTCCAGAGCCGCGCCGTAGCCGAGGCGTTCCAGTCCGGCGCGCGCCAGCACGAGCGCGGTCCAGTCCGCGTGATCGCGCAGCTTGGCGAGGCGGGTGCCGACGTTGCCCCGCACCGCGCAGACCTGGAGGTCCGGGCGAAGGTGGCGCAACTGGCGTTGCCGGCGCAGGCTGCTCGTCGCCACGAGCGCGCCCGGGGGCAGGGCGGAGAATGCGGAGCCGTTCGAGTCGGCACCGCTCTCAGCACGGAAATCCGCATTTTTGCAAATCAAGACGTCCGCGGTATCGGCACGCGGCAGCACGGCGGCGAGCGTGAGGCCGACTGGCAGCGCGGTGGGGAGATCCTTGAGGCTGTGCACGGCCACGTCGATCTCGCCGGCCAGCAGCGCGGCCTCCAGCTCCTTGGTGAACAGGCCGGGATCGATGACTTTTTCGCCGGGCCGGCCGGAAATGTAGCCGTGCCCGCTCGCGGTGACGTGCGTCAGGCTGATGTCCTGGCGCTTGTCGCCGGTGGTCTTGATCTCGCGGACTTCGATGCCCGCCTCCCACCGGGGCTGGAGCGCGGCCCGGGTGAGCGTTGTCTGGGCCAGAGCCAGAGCGCTGCCACGGGTGCCGAGTCGGAGCGCGCTGGGGGAAGTCATCCTCGCGCGGAGCCTCGCGCAAAGCGCGCCGGGTCGCAAAGAGAAGAAGCGGCCCGACACGGTCGGGCGCACGATCACGGCCGCGCGGGCACGCCGGGCGGAGACGGCGCCACGGCCGCCGGCCAGCGATCCGCCGCCGCGCCATCGCTGGTGCTGCTGCTGCCGCCGTCCTGGCCGAGCCGCCGGGCCTCGCGTGCCATCCAGTCCGTGAAATCCGCAACGTGCGTGGCGATGAGCGCCTCGCACCGCACCAGCTCCTGCTGGCGGAGTTGGAGCGCCTGGTTGGCGATGGCCTGGAGCGAATCGATGTCGTAGAGATAAACGCCCTCGACGTCGTTCACGCTCGGCTCCACGTCGCGCGGCACCGCGAGGTCGATCAGAAACAGCGGCCGATCCGGCCGGCGATGCATGATGTCCTCCACCTGCCGTTGCGTGATGACGTGGTGCGGCGCCGCCGTGGTG
The DNA here is from genome assembly GCA_963762725.1 of uncultured Verrucomicrobiae bacterium. Taxonomy (GTDB): domain Bacteria; phylum Verrucomicrobiota; class Verrucomicrobiia; order Chthoniobacterales; family SZAS-18; genus JAFAXH01. The sequence continues at coordinate 44,781 of CAVXLY010000007.1, forward strand.
GAAATGATGATGTCGAGATCCGCGGCGGCGGTGTGCTCCCATTCCTCGAAATGCAGCGCTTGGCCCCCGAGTTCCGCGGCCAGGGCGGCAGCGCGCTCGTGGTGACGGTTGGAGACGAAGAGCGACCGGGCGCCGCGCGACTGGAGGCTGCGCGCCACCCGCTCGCCGGTGTCGCCGGCGCCGAGGATGAGCACTTTGCGCTGCTCAAGATCGCCGAAAATCCGCTCCGCCAGATCCACCGCCACGCTGCCGACGCTGACAGCGCCGCGCGTGATGGAAGTCTGCGAGCGCACCTCTTTGGCGGCCCGGAAGGCGCGTTGAAACAAGCGGTTCAACACCCGCGCCGTCGTGCCCTCGCCGCTGGCGAGTTGGTAAGCGTCCTTTACCTGGCCGAGAATCTCGGTCTCGCCGAGCACCATGGATTCCAGCCCGCAGGCGACCCGGAAAAGGTGCTCCACGCTGCGGGGCGCATCGTAGTGATAGAATGCGTCGAGCCCGGCGTCGCCGGTCCCGTCCCCGGCCGGAGCGTGGAGATGGGAGAAATGGCCGCGGAAAACGTCCTGCGCGCGGAGCATCCCCGCCGGTCCCGCCGCGGCGACGGCGAAATATTCCACGCGGTTGCAAGTCGAGAGGATGACGCCTTCCTGCACGCCCGGCTGCCCGCGAAATCGGCGCACCGCCGCCGGCAGATCGAGCGGGGCGAGCGCAAAACGCTCCCGCACCTCGACCGCGGCGGTCTGATGGCTGAGTCCGAAGCAGACGATGTTCATCTAGAAAACGGAGATGGGTGGGCAGGGAAATCAGGCACGAGCCGGCGCGCTCAGCCCTTCGCCATCGGCGCGATAAACGTGATCCCCCAGAGCGACGCAAAAGCAATCACCAGAGCCAGCACGGAGAGCGTGGCCAGCCGGCGCGGCGCCAGCTTTTTCCAGCCGAGCGCGGCGAGCGTGAGAAACCCGTAGAGCAGCCACGTCACCACGGCCCAGCCGAAGTGCAGCCGCGAGCTGGGAGCCCCGAGCGCCGCCCAGCCGCTGCCCAGCCCGAGCGTCAGCAGCGCGAAGCCGACTGCCAGCAGCCGGCCATTGACCCGGCCGAGGTCGCCGATGGGCGGGAGTTGAAAAAACACCGGCGCGAGATGCCGCGTCTTGAGCTGCCGCTCCTGCCAGAGATACATGGCGCCGGAAACCGCCGCCAGCGCGAAGGCGCCGTAGGCCAGCACGGAAAACGCGGCGTGAAATTCCAGCCACGGATCGACCCGGGCCGCCCGGGCCGACGCGGCGCGCGGGTCAAACGGCCCGATCAACGCCACCGCCAGCAGGGTAAACGCCAGCGGCGCGGTGAACACGCCCAGGGGCGAGAGCCGGTAGGCGTTGCCGACGACAAAATAAAACATCACCGTCGCCCAGCTCACGAAGACCAGGACTTCGAAGAGATTCGTCAGCGGACAGCGGCCGAGCGCCTGCCCGCGCAGCCACAGAAACGCGGTCTGCAGCAAGAACCCGGCGGCCAGCACGAGGACGTTCCAGCGGGAAGACCGCGTGAAGCTGTCGCCCGAGCGGCGCGCGAGCACCGAACGGGCGAAGCCTATAAAGAAACAAAGCGCGGCGGCTGCCAGCAAAAGCCTGTCCATGCGAACGAAAAAGGGAGCGGTGAGCAGCTTACCGGTCGGCTCCCGCTTTGGCAAACCCTCCACCGCCCGGCTGGCAGCTCGGGATCGGTTTCCCGCCCATCGTTGAGAGGCGGCCCGGTGAGCCGGCCGGGTCGAAACGACGGCGGCTCACCGCGCCACATCTATCAATGGGAAGAAAATGGCACCGGAGCCACCGCCCCGTCGCCCAGGCAGGGAGTTCAAAACTCGGGAAACACCTCGCCGGCCGCCACCGCCTCCGTCTGCACCGGCGCGAGGCTGATACGCAAACCTGAAAGATTCCGGCAAACCCGCCGGAACGAGCGGGAAAGGCGCGTCAAGGGGCCGCCGCCCCCGGCCTTTCCCCGGCAAATGCCTCCGGCCGGCGGTCCCGGCGGCAAGGAAATCGTGGCGCGCCGCGGCCTGGGCCAAAAACTTGCTATTAGAAGCAGGACGCCTTTCTGCCTCTGGCCGGTTGCGCTCCAGGTCGCGCGGCGACCGCCCCGGAAACGGTGCGATCGCCCCGGTGCCGGGATGTGACCGTGACCTCGGGCAGCAGGGCGTGAAGACCGATCCCAGATCTGCGACCACTGTTTGCCGTTTAACCGTTATGTTTGGCTCCTCCAAATCCGACACCGATCATCCATCCAACCCCGGCCTTCGCGAGGACAGCGAAGCGGGCGAGCGGGGCCTGCTGGGCAAATTCCGCTGGTGGCGTCGCGACAAGGCCGAAGTCGGCAGCGCCGGCCCAAAGCCATCGTCGCCGCCGATCATCGGCGCGGCCGTGGGATCGCGCACCCGGGAGATCACGATGTCGCTCGACTCCAGCCCCGGCGGCCGGCGCCTGGCCAAGGCGAAAAGCGTCCTGCTCATCACCGCGGACGATGCGCAGTCCCGCCAGTGGCAGCACGAGATCGCGGAATGGGGCTACTCGGTCGAGACCGCCGCGGCGAGTGACCCCGGCCTCGATAAACTTTTCGACATCGGCTATGACGCCCTGCTGCTCGACTTCGCTGGCCCCGGCATCGACGGGCTCGAGGCGCTGAAGGAGATCCGCGGCGAAGACGCCTTCAAGAATCTTTTCATCGCGATCTTTGTGCAGGACCGGGGTCCGAGCACCGAGCAGGAGGCCGCAGCCACCAGCGCCGGGGCGAATCGTGTCTTCCGCCGCGGCGACGTCAGCTCGGAGGCGATCCTCACCGCGCTGAAAACCGCGCTCTTTCCCCGGGTGCACAAGGTGCAGCCGCGCACCCGCGAGCAACGCCAGGCCCAGGCCGCGCTGCGCCGCTCGCCGGCAGTCAGCGAAGTGCCCGCCGCGGAGCAGCCAGCCGCGGCTCCCCGGGTCATCACCATGCCGACCAGCGCCGAAAACCCGCTCGCGCCGGCGGCAAAAAAGGTTCTCATCATCGAGGACGACGAATTGCTCGGCGGCATCTACCGCAGCCAGCTCGAAAGTGCGGGCTTCGAAGTCGAAGTCGCGCTCGACGGCGCCACCGGGTTCCATGATCTGCTGGCGCTCGAGCCCAATGCGCTGCTCATCGACGTCTTCCTGCCCAACATGGGCGGGCTCGATATCATCCGCAAAACGCGCAGCCAAAAGCGCTTCGAGCGGCTCCCGATTTTTGTCTTCACGACGAATTGTTCCCGCGAGCTGGAGTCCGAAGCCCGGGAAGCCGGGGTGACGCGGCTCTTCGACAAAGCCACGGCCCGGCCAAAGGATGTCATCCAGGCGCTGAACGAACTGTTCTTCCCCGGCGCCGCCGCCCCGGCTCCGGCCCCCGTGGAGGAGCCGCAGCCCGAGCCGCCGAAGAAAACGACGCTCATTCCCATGGTGCGACTTTCCGATGCCGCCACGCCGGCCGCCGCCGGCAGCGAAGTCGGCGAGCCCGGGAGTCAAAAAGGACGACGCGCTCAAGATCGAAATCCGCGAGACGCTTCTCCAGGAGGCGCCGAACATCATCAAAGCGGTGCGCCACGCGCTCACCCAGTTTTTGCGGGCGCAGACGCAGGGCGACGTCGAAGGCCGCGATCTTTTCCTCGCCGATCTGCACCGGCGCATCCATTCCCTGATCGGCAACGCCGCCATCGCCGGGCTGACAAAACTGGCGCGGCTTTGCAGCGCCCTCGACGCGATGCTGCGGGAGTTTCAGGAACGCAGCGACTGCATCAACGCTTCGACGCAGCGCACGCTCACCCAGGCGATCGATTTCCTCGCGCAGCTTTTCACCCGCTCCGGCTCCGCCGAGGACGAGGCCGTCAGCTCCGAGCGCATTCTCGTCGTGGACGACGAAGTCATCAGCCGGCGCGTCATCGCGCATTCCCTGGAGAAAGCCGCGCTGAAGCCGACCGCCGTCGATCATCCGCAGACCGCCCTCGATCTGCTCACGGAGCAAAACTACGATCTCATCTTTCTCGACGTGGAGATGCCCGACATGAACGGCTTCGAGCTGTGCAAGCGGCTCCGCGCCCTGCCGCAGCACGCGCGCACGCCGGTCATCTTCGTCACCGCACTCGGCGGTTTCGACAGCCGGGTGAAGTCGAGCCTCTCCGGTGGTGACGATTTTATCGGCAAGCCGTTTTCCTACATCGAGCTGGCGCTCAAGGCGCTGGTTTACGTGATGCGCGGCCAGAACCCGGCGCCCGCGGCGGGGACGCCGTGGCGGCGGAGGAGGATCCGGGGAGCGTCTGCCGATTTCGGCCTCCAGCCCGGCGGCGATCCCGATGACTCCGCGGATCCCGAGCAGTCGAGCCGATCCGCATGTCCGCCTGAGCCCGAGAAGAACCCGTGGCACCTGCCCGCGATTGATCTCTTTCCGAAGCCTCTCCGATGATTGCTCCGCCCCTGTTGCCCGATGAAGCCGAACGCCTGGCGGTCCTGCGCCGGCTGAACGTTGCCGGCTCCGGCACCGAGGAACGCTTCGATCGCATCACCCGGCTGGCGGCCAGGACGTTCAACGTGCCGGTCGTGCTGGTCACGCTCGTCGGGGAAACCCATCTCCACTTCAAGTCCCGGCATGGCCTGGAGGAATGCAGCATCGCGCGGGAGGTTTCGTTTTGCGGCCACGCGTTGCTGTCCGGGGACGCGCTGATCGTTCCCGATGCGGCCCTGGATCCGCGCTTCGCCCATAATCCGCTGGTCGCCGGGGAGTCCGGCATTCGCTTCTACGCCGGCCAGCCGATCTCCACGCCGGACGGCCATCGCCTGGGCACGCTCTGCCTCATCGACCACCAGCCGCGCCAGTTCGGCCCCGATGATCTGGCGGCGCTGCGCGATCTGGCGCTCATGGCGGGGGACGAGCTGCTCAACACCGATTTCAACACCACCGTCCTGCGGCTGACCCAGCGCGAAGACGCGCTGCGCGACACCGAGCGGCAATACCGCGATATTTTTGAAAACGTGGCGTGCGGCATCTGCCAGACCACGCGGGACGGCCGCTACTTGAATGCGAACCCCGCGCTCGCCCGCATTCTCGGCTACGAATCGGCCGCGCAATTGATGGGCACCGTCACGGACATCGGCCGGCAGGTTTACGCCAATCCGGACCAGCGCGAGGAGCTGATGCGCCGTGTCGAAGCCAGCAGTGAAGGGGTGGACAATTTTGAGTGCGAGATGCACCGCAAGGATGGCTCCACGGTGTGGATCAGCCAAAACGTGCGCCGGGTCTGCAATAACGATGGCCAGTTGCTCTACTTCATGAGCAGCTACGAAGACATCACCAGCCGCCGTTACGCCCACGCCGCCCAGGCCCAGGCGGCCGACACGGCGATGCAGACTGCCCAGCTCAAGAACGAGTTTCTCTCGACCATGAGCCACGAGATCCGCACGCCGATGCACGGCATCATCGGCATGGCGAATCTGCTGCTCAACACCGCGCTCGACGACGAGCAGCAGGAGCTGGCCAAGCTGATCGGCAGCTGCGGCGACAACCTGCTCTCGCTCGTCAACAACATCCTCGACTTCTCGAAGATCGAGAGCGGCGGGATGGAGATCAACCTCGCGCCCTTCGAGCTGCAATCCTCCATGAAAGAGGTGCTCGGTCCGCTGAGCATCATCGCCAAGGAAAAGCAGGTCTCGGTTTCCTGCTCGGTCGATCCGCGCATCCCGCCCGTCTTGATCTCCGACGCCGCGTGGCTGCGCCAGATTTTCAACAACCTCGTCAGCAACGCGCTGAAGTTCACGCCCGCCGGCGGCAGCGTGGAAATTTCCGTCACCGGCGATCCGCTGGACCGGGCCGATCTGCCCGAGCACGTCGCCGCCGCGCTGGAGCCGTATCCCGGCGCGGTGCCGTGGATGTTTCACTACACCGTGCGCGACACCGGCGTCGGCATCGCCGAGGAAAAGCTGCACCGGCTCTTCAAGCCGTTCAGCCAGGCGGACTCCGCCATCAGCCGGCAATACGGCGGCACCGGGCTGGGTCTGGCGATCTGCCACCGGCTTTGCGAAATGCTCGGCGGTTCCATCTGGCTGGAGAGCGAGGTCGGCATGGGCACTAGCTTTGAATTTACTGTGAAGTCCGCCGCGCTTCCGGCAGAAGCCTTGGAAGTCACGCAGGAGAACGCGACACCGGCGCCGGCAGCAGTGCCGAGCGCGACCGCAACCCCAGCCGCGGCGCCGCCGGATGTCGCGGAGGACCTGGCCGGTGCGGAGTGCCCACGGTTTCCGCGGTCGCGGTCCGGGGTCTCAGCAACCTGAACGGCGAAGGCTCGGCTCCGCCGGAACTGTGCATCCTTCTGGTCGAAGACAATCACGTCAATCAGCGCGTCGCCCGCGGTCTGTTGCGTCAGCATGGCTACACCTGCGACCTGGCGGAAAACGGTTTGGAAGCCTTGGAAGCCTGCAACCACAAGGAATACGACCTCATCCTCATGGATGTGCAGATGCCGAAGATGGACGGACTGACGGCGACCCGCCGATTGCGCAAGGAGCACGGCGGCGTCGCTGAGGGCGGCCCTTACATCATCGCGATGACGGCCAACGCGCTCCAGGGCGACCGGGAACGCTGCCTCGACGCCGGGATGGACGAATACGTCACCAAGCCGGTGACCGGTCGCCAGCTTCATAGCCAACCTGACGCAAGCCGCCATGGCCCGCGCGCACCACGCCGCGCTGTTGGCGGGAAGAAACGGTGCCGCCGAGGTGCCAGCGGCCCCGGCGCCGGCGCGTGCCGAGCCTGCCACCGCCGCCGCCCCGGCTGCCCCAGCCCCGGCCCCGATGATGCGCGTGCCGGTGCCGGCGCTTCCGCCGGAGTCCACGCTCGCCCCGGCGCGCCTGGATCCGGACAGCCTCACCGCGTTGAAGAATTTGCAGGCCGAAGGTGACGAAGGTTTTGTGCGCGAAATCATCGAGCTGTTTCTCGAAGACGCCGCGAAGCGCATCGACGATCTCGAGTCCACGCTGGCCGCCGGGAGCGACGCCGATTTCACCCGCGCCGCGCACAGCATCAAAGGCGCGTGCGCGAATTTCGGCGCCACGGAGCTGGCCAAAATCTGCGCGCAGATCGAGAACCTCGGGCGCGAAGGCCGCATGGCCGAAGCCGCGCCGCTGTTGCCCGGATTGCGCCGCGAGTTTGGCTGCGTGCGCCTGGCGCTCGAAGCCGAGATGGCGCGCCTGTAACCGCCCCGCCGCTCGCTACACGAGCAGGCGCAGCACGGACGCGATCTTCGGCGGCACGTCGATCTCGTGGCCGACGGCAAACTCGCGTAGCAGCGTCTCGATCCATTCCCGGGATGCCGTCGCGCCGGAAATCGTCGCCGCCGTTTTGCCGGCCGCGTCGGTGCGGATCTCGTAGCCGCTGAGCGTCAGCCGCACCGGCTCTTTTTCGCCCTTGAGCAGAATTTCGAGGGTGACGGTCTTCGCCGCGGAATCAATTTGGAAATTCAACATATCACCGTAGGGAGCCAGCCGGTTCGCGAGCATCTGCCGGCCGGCGGCCGAGGTCATCCGGTCCTTCAAATTCAGCCAACTCATCGCGAATCAAAGGCGGGTGGTCAGCGTGCTTTCGCGGACCGGCGGGTTGCTCCGGTGGAATACGGCCGCCGGGGTCGGCGCGGCCCTGGGAGAAATTGGCGGCCGCCGCGGCGCGCTCGCTTTATTGTCGCCCGCATCCCGCCAGGAAAAGAAGAGGACCGCCGCAACCGTCGCGCCGCCGAGAGACGCGGCGATCCACGGATGCCGCCGCCGGCGATCGGCCAGCGCGGGCGACGGGCTTCCAGCAGCAGCCACGCTCCCAACCCACCGATGAGGTAGCCGACCGCCCAGAGCAGCGGGCCGTCCTTGCTGCCGTTGTGCGTCAGGATGAAATCGGGAAACCCGACAAGCGCGACGGTGCCGCCGACGAGTCCCAGCGTGAGAAGAAACAGCGCGCTGCGGAGCTGCTTGCGCTGAAACGGCGTCGCCACGCGCACGGTCGTCGCGCACCTCGCGGCTGGCCTCGGCGAGCTCGCGCAGGCGCTGCACCAGCGGCGTGCGGCCATCGGCGGCCACGAAATAATCGTGCAGATTCCCGGCGCCCGCGTTCACCGGCTGACCGTGATCCGCACACGGCCGGGTGTCCTGATAATCCCAGACCGCCTTGCGCACCGGCAGCGCGCGCAGCTCCCGGCCGATGGTTTCCAGCTCCGCCACCGTGCCGGCGGATTCCGCGGGACCGAGCGTGCCGGCGCGCAGGTGATCAAGCGTCAGCGGGAACCGCGTCGCCCAGCCGTCCGGCTCCAGCCGATAGCTTACGGTGGCAAAGAACGCTTCGAGCACGGCGTCAGTCGCCAGTTCGAACGAGCGGCCGGGACCGAGGCGGATCGTCACCGGTGGTCGGCTTTTCGGCAGGGGCGAGGGCACGCTCATGGGGAAACGGGTTGCGGAGTCAATGCAGGGTCGGGCAGGCCGAGCCGCTGGCGCAGCGTCCGGAGCTGACGCTCCCGCTTCACCTGGCGGCGCCAGAGCACGATGACGACGATCGTGAACGGAGTCACGAGGACGATGCCGAAGACGATCACCAGCCAGCCGGCGAGTTCCCACGTCATCCCGGTCGCGGCCGCTTTCTGCCGGGGCACGACGTGATTGCAAAGCACCAGCGTCGTGTTGAGCGCCTGCGCGTCACCGCCGGCGGCATTTGCCAGCGCCGCTTCCGGCAAATCCAGATCGGCCGCGGGAATCACCGCGCCGTTGAGCGACACACGCGGGAGGAGGCTCATCTCCTCGCCGCTGACGAGCACGAGCCGTCGCTCGTCCGCCGCCTGGATGCGCGCCAGCGCGTAGCCGGCACCGGCGGGATCCGGCGGCACGTCGAAGCGCGCGGCCGGAGGCGCGTAGCCGGCGGCGCCGAGCGGCACGACGGCCAGAGCCGGCAACGGGTCGTCTGCGCTGGAGAGAAATGCGTGCGGGCGCATCGGTTGCGCGAGCCACTCGGCACCGGTCAGTTCAAGTTCCTCCAGACGGCCGTCCCCGGCGGAAGGCGCGACGTTTCCCGGCCCATAAACCATCCAGACAAACACCGCCGCGAGCGCGACGCAGGCAGCCAGCGCGACCAAGCGCAGCCAGCGGTGCCGCGCCCGGCGCGCCAGGATAGGCTCGAAGTCGCGCGGACGGGAAAAATCGCCGGCCAGCTGGGCGTGCAGCTCAGGCAGCGCTTCCGCGGGCACCTCCCGGTTGCCCCAAAGAAAAGCGAGCACTTCCGGCAGAAATCGCGGCTCGCCGTCGATCTCGGATTTGATGGCAAAGCGGTCGTGCCCGGCAACGGTGGCGAGCCCGGGGCGCACAATCGTCGTGCCTTGCGGCAGCAGGCGATACGTCTCGATGTTGAACTCGGTGTCCGCGTGATCGTGCACGGGATCGGGCGCGAAAAAAACGCCGACCCGGCGATGTCGCACCGGGACGAGATGGACGGTGTGGAGAAACATCGTGGGCGCCGACGGTAAGACGAACCGGCCCCGCTGTCAGACGTCTGAAATCGTCACACTTTCAAATAAATGCGCTTCCGGTGCAGCGCGTAAACCAGCGCCAGACTCAGCCCAAGCGAAACGAACGCCAGCGCGACGCCGCCGGCGCCGGGATGCACGCGGGCATCGAGATAAGCGCCAAGATCGCGGCCGATCAGGCGGCTCGCGAGGCCGTAGAAATCAATGAGGTTCGAGGCGAGATAAATGAAGATCGAGTTTACCCCGAGCCAAACAAACGGCCGCGACCAACGGCGCCAGCCGCGGATTTCCATCGCCCAGTAGAACAGCGCCAGCAGCAGGAAACTGTAAGCGCCCGCGACGAGCACGAACGAAGTCGTCCACAGGTCTTTGATCACCGGATACCGAGTGCCCCAGAGCGAACCGATCGCCAAGAGGACGCAACCAGTCGCGCCAAAAATGAGCGGGCGCCAGCGGTCCGCGATGCGGTCGCTGCGCAACGCCATGCCGGCGAGCACGCCGAGCAGTGTGGTGCCGAGCGCCGGCAGCGTGCTGAGCAATCCCTCGGGATCGTGATCGTCTTCGAGCAACCGGCCCGGCAACACGCGGGCATCCACCCAATCCACGATGTTCGAGCCTTTCACATACGAGGGCGGGCCGAAGCCGGGCACCGGCACGAGATTCAGCAGCACCCAGTAGCCGAACAGGATCGCAAAAAACAGGAGCAGGCACGACCAGACGGCGCGCTTCTGCTCGCTGAAATGCAGCGCTTCATCCCGGTGGCTGCCCTCGCCGGCGCGGGGAGGGATTCGCCACACGGCGCATAGAAAAAGACCGATGCCCGCGAAGCAAAGGGCGATCCGCTGGAGCACGCCCATGACGCGCATCTCGCTGAGGCCGTCGTGAAAGCCGCCGTTGTAGAGAAACCCGAGCGCGAAAAGAATCGCCGCGCGTCCGAGCAATTGGCGGACAGCCGCCGCCCGACCGCGCCGCGCCAGGGCGGTCGGCAACGAAAGGGCGAGGGACACGCCGACCACGAAAAGAAACAGCGGAAAAATCAGGTCGTAGAACGCGAACCCCGTCCATTCCTGATGCTCCAGCTGCTGATCGAGCCGGCGCACAAACCGGCCGTTGCTCCAGCCGCGCAGCGCGTGGACCAGGGTGTCCGCGCCGATAATCCAAAACATCGCAAACCCGCGCAGCGCATCCACGCACAGGAGCCGGTGCTGCGGTTGCGCCGGGGGCACCGCAGCCGCTGGCGGCGACTGGGCGCGTCGCGCCTCGGGGCCATCGACCGTGACGGCTGGTGCGTTCATCGCGGGAGCGGACGACCTGTGCATCCCGCGGATTCGCAACTCGCGCAGCCCGGGGTTGTCCGCCCATCAGCTGGTCGATCGGTCGCCGGGGGCCAGCGTCAGTTGAACAACGGCCCCAGCGGCGCCTTGCCTTCGCTCTCTTCCCAGCCGCGCGGGCGCGTGGTTTTCAGCCAGTCCACGGCGCGATAGGAAAGCTGCTGGCCGAGCGTTTTCGGTGTTTGCACCGGCAGCCCGCGCAGGTCCACGACCTGTTCGTCGGGCTGCGTTTTGGCGGCGCGCTTCGCCTTGGCATGCAGCTTCGCCGTCGGCTTGAAGGGCTTGTATTTCAGATACAGCTTTTCGACTTTTTCCTCGGTGAGCAACAGCACGCGGGCTTTCGGCGGCACGCAGGCGTAGTCCTTATTCATGATCGTGCCGCCAAAGGCGAAACGCTTCAGGAAGGTGCCGCCGGCGAGCTGATACACGACGGTGTAAACCGTCTCGCGATCAAAGAGCGCGCAGTGCAGCAGGTCGCGATCGACGAAGAGCTTCTCCGGCGGCGGGATCACCTTGTAGGAACCGCTGCCCTGCACGACGAGCAGGCGGTCGAACTCGGAACAAACCGCCAGCGGTTCCGCGTCTTCGACCTTCACGCCGTAGCCGAGGTAACCGCGCACCTTGTCATACACGATCGGCAGGTTGCGCACGGCGTGCGCGCGGACGTCCGTTTCCTCGAATGTCGTCAGCTTCGTGCGCCGGGCGTATTGCTTGCCGTAGGTCTTCAGCAGGTCTTTCAGGAAGCCGATCGCGTAGCGGGTGAGCTGCTTGAGGTGGCCTTCGGTTTCGCCGAGCTCGGTGACTAGGTTGTCGATGTCGCGGCGGTTCTGATCGATGTCGAACTGCGAGATGCGCTTGATCGGCAGGGCGAGGAGTTTTTCCACGTCCTCGGTCGTGACGTCGCGGCGCAGCTTCGCGCGGAATTTGTTCACGCCTTTGAGCACCGTTTTCTGCACGGCGTCGTAGGTTTCGCAGGTCTCGATCTGCTTGTAGATGCGCTCCTCGATGAAGATCTGCGCGAGCGTGCGGGCGTGGATGGTCGCGAGGAGATCGTCGCGCTTGAGCGTCAGCTCGGCCTTGAGTGTTTCGACGAGCTGCCGCGTGTTTTCCCGCAGGATGTCGTCCACATCCATCTCCACCGGGCGATCGCCGCGGATGACGATCGGGCGCACGGAGATGGATTGTTCGCACTCGGTGAAATGGTAGAGCGCATTGATCGTTTTCCGCGCGTCTTCGCCGGGCGAGAGCTTGATCTCGATCTCGACGTTTTCGGCCGTGAAGTCGTCGATGGAGCGGATCTTGAGCTTCTTCTTCCGCGCCGCGTCTTCGATGCTGGCGATGAGCGAATCGGTCGTCGTGCCGGCGGGCAGCTCTTTGACGACGAGCGAGCCCGGCGTGTGCGGCTTCGGCACGATGACGGCGCGCAACTTCACTTTGCCGAAGCCTTTTTCGTAGCCGCTGGCGTCCATCAAACCGCCGGTCTGGAAGTCGGGCAGCAGCGTGAACTTTTCCTTCCGCAGAATGGCGATCTGCGCCTCGATCAGCTCGTTGAAATTGTGCGGCAGCACGCGGGTCGAAAGCCCGACGGCGATGCCTTCCGCGCCGAGCATGAGCAGCAGCGGCAGCTTGCACGGCAGGACGACGGGCTCCTTGTTGCGGCCGTCGTAGCTCGGGATGAAGCGGGTGAGCTTGTCGTTGAACAATTCCTTCCGCGCCAGTTCGGTGAGCCGGCACTCGATGTAGCGGGACGCCGCGGCCGGGTCGCCGGTGAAGACGTTGCCGAAGTTGCCCTGGCCTTCGATGAGGTAGCGCTTCTGCGCCAGCGCCACGAGCGCGTCGCCGATGCTGGCGTCACCGTGCGGGTGATACTGCATCGTGTAGCCGACGATGTTGGCGACCTTGATGAACTTGCCGTCGTCGTTCTCGTGCAGCGAATGCATGATGCGCCGCTGCACCGGCTTGAGGCCGTCCTCCAGCGCCGGGATCGCGCGGTCGCGAATGACGTAGCTGGCGTAGGAAAGAAAGTTGCGGTCGATGAGCGCGCGCAGATTCGGATCGTCCGGCGCGGGGCCGTGGGAGGAAGCGGGCGCATCGCCGCCGCCGTTGCCACCGTCGCCGGCATCACCGGATTCTTCGTCCATCATGCCCGCCGGTGGGTCTGCCGGGATCGGGGGCGGCTCGGCGTCGGGCAGGCCGTCCGCCGGCGCGGGATGGCGCGCTGCTCCGGCGAGCGCGGCCGGCTTGTGGTGGCCGTTGCTGGGCGCGGGTGTCACGCCTCGGCTGCCGGCGACAAAATCGCCGCCGCTGCCACCGATCGGGCCGAGCGGCAGGTCAGCCGAGTCGTCGAAAGAATCACGTTTTTTCATACTCAAAGGCGCGTCAAAGCGACGCTGGATTCGGACACTGCGAAAACCATACTTCTCCCGCCGGGCAAGCGCCGCCGGCCCTTCGGATTTCAGGCCGCGGGCAGCGCCACTTCGTCCGGTTCGACCACAAGTCGATCCATGATGTAGGAGCGGCGCTCGGGCGTGTTTTTGCCCATGTAAAAATCGAGGATGTGCGGCGCGGCCGACAGGTTCTCGACCTCGACGCGGCTCAGGCGCATGTCGGGACCGATGAAGTTTTTGAACTCCGTCGGATTGATCTCACCGAGTCCTTTGAACCGGGTGATCTCCGGCCCGGGCAGCGTCGCGATCGCGCGCACCCGCTCGGCTTCATCGTAGCAATACACCGTCTTCTTTTTGTTCCGCACCCGGAAGAGCGGCGTCTCCAGGATGTAGAGGTGCCCGCGCACGATGACGTCCGGGAAAAAGCGGAGGAAAAACGTCACCAGCAGGTTGCGGATGTGCAGCCCGTCCACGTCCGCATCGGTGGCGAGGATCACCTTCTCGTAGCGCAGCCCTTCGATGCTCTCCTCGACGTTCAGCGCGCGCATCAAGTTGTAAAGTTCGTCGTTCTTGTAGAGCGCGACTTTCTTGAGGTCGTTGACGTTCAGCGGCTTGCCTTTCAGCACGAAGATGGCCTGCGTCATCACGTCGCGGCAGCTCACGATGGAGCCGGCGGCCGACTGACCTTCGGTGATAAAAACCATCGAGCCGCCGCCGCCGCGTTTCTGGTTGAGGTGCAGCTTGCAGTCTTTCAACTGCGGGATGCGCAGCGTGATCGCGCCGGAGCGTTCGCGCGCCAGCTTCTTCACGCTGGAAAGCTCCCGCCGCAGCCGCGCGGTGTCCTCGACTTTCGCGGCGATCTTTTCGGCGACTTCTTTGTTTTTGTGCAGGAGATCGCTGACGATGTCGCGCACCCGCTGGACGAGTTCGCCGCGGATTTCCGTGTTGCCGAGTTTGTTCTTGGTTTGCGATTCGAAGACCGGGTCTTTCAACCGGATCGCCACCGCGCCGACGAGGCCTTCGCGCACGTCGTCGCCCTCGTATTTCTTCTTCGTGAATTCGTTGACGGCCTTCAGCACGCCCTCGCGAAACGCGCTGAGATGCGTGCCGCCGTCGCTGGTGAACTGGCCGTTCACAAACGAGTAGTGCGTCTCGCTGAAACGCTGGGTGTGCGTGAGCGCCAGCTCCAGCGTTTTCTCGCGGTGATGCAGCGGCGCGTAGAGCGCGTCCTGGTTGTCGTCCGTGTCTTCGGCGATGAGATCGAGGAGGCCGTCCTTCGACTGAAACAAGGTGCCGTTGTAGCGAATCTTCAGGCCCGCGTTCAGATACGTGTAAAGCCGCAGCCGCCGGGTCGACGTGCTCCTCGCGGAACTCCGCCTTCTTGAAAATCGCCGGGTCCGGCGTGAACACCATCAGCGTGCCGTTCCGATCCTCGGCCGCCGCTTTGCCCTTTTTCTGCGAAACGAGCACGCCCTGCTTGAACTCGGCGCGCGCAAACTGCCCGTCGCGATAGCTGGCGACGACGAAATCCTTCGACAGCGCGTTCACCGCCTTCGTGCCGACGCCGTTCAGGCCGACGGAGAACTGGAACACGTCGTCGTTGTATTTCGCGCCCGTGTTGATGCGGCTCACGCACTCGACCAGCTTGCCCAGCGGAATGCCGCGGCCGTAGTCACGCACCGTGACCGTCGTGCCTTCGATGCGGACCACGATCTCGTGGCCGTGGCCCATGATGAACTCGTCGATCGAGTTGTCGATGACCTCCTTCAGCAGCACGTAGATGCCGTCGTCATAATGCGAGCCGTCGCCGATCCGCCCGATATACATGCCGGTGCGGGCACGGATGTGTTCGAGCGAGGAGAGCGTCTTGATTTTGCTCTCGTCATACTCGTGGGCGGCGGAGCCGGAGCGGGCCGGGGCGGGCTTGGTCGTGGCGGCAGGCATGGTGTTCAAAAGAACAGTTTCGGATTCTACCATGATCGGAGAGGTTTGCCAGCGGGAAAATGCCAATTGCTTGAGGTTTCTCGGAGTCGAAGCGGTGAGGAAACACCACCGGTGGGGCGGCGGACTCCGGGTGCCGGGCGGCGCTGCTGCCCCGGCCGGGCTCCAGTGACCATGCCGCCCCGCGGGGAGGCTTGCCAAGAGAAAAGCGGTGCTGCGACGGGCGGCGGATCAGACGCCGGCCGGCACATTCTTCTTCGCCGCCGCCGCGCCGCCCTGGCCGGCTTTGGCCGTGAGGCCGACCGTCGTCGGCGGGGGGAGATACTCCCGGGCGCTGTGGACCGCCTCGGCCATGGTGGACACCACGCCGACTCCATCCACCGGGGCCGCTGCCACCGGCAACTCGTCCGCCGCGGGCGCGCCGGGCAGCGGGCCGGCGGGCACGGCACCGTCCCGCTTGGCGTCCCACATGCCGATAAGGATGCGCAGCGTCGCATCCTGGGCGCGCAGACGCTTGGAAAGATAGCGCGCGTGCATCACCGCAAACGGCCGCAGCGCCGAGATGAACACCAGGGTCGGCCGCAGCTTGCCCACGGAGTCGATCATTTCCTGCACGAGCATCTTGGACGAAAGCACCTCCGCGCCGGTGCAATCGAGCGCGAGCAAATGCGCCAGCATCGTGCCGGCCGCCTCGTCCGCTTCGTTGCGCGCCGGCAGGATGACGACTTTCACCGCGAGCGGCGTCACCGCGCAGGGCTGGTCGAGCGGCGCCGGATCCACTTTGGCATCCCCGGCGACTCCGGAAGCCGCCGCCGGCACGCCCTCCACTCCCGCCCCCGGGATGGCGGGCAGAAACGCGCTGCGCGGACGCTCGCGCATCTCCTCGATGAGCGCCTGCGTGGTCTGCCGGATGAACGCCTGGGCTTCGTCGCCGAGGCTGCCCTGCCGGATGTCGAGCTGGGCCTGGTTCAAGGCCGGGATCAGCACGCGATCGTAGAAATCGACCGGCGGATGGTCCTTGAGATGTTCATCGGCCAGATTCGCCACGGCCTCCTGGTCGTAGGCCAGCAGCCGCTGGTAAAGCCGGGAATCGGGCGGCAGCGCCGGAGCGTCGCCGAGCATGGTGTGCAGAAACTCGAGCTTCGGCACGTAGCGCCCGAGCACGACGATGCAGACCGTCAGCGGCGTGGCGAGCAGCAGGCCGACCGGACCCCACAGCCACGTCCAGAACGACGCCGCCACGACGATGGCGACCGTGCTCAGGCCGGTGCTGGCGCTGAAGAGCCACGGCTCGAAGACGTTGACGATGAGCAACTCCAGCGCGACGAGCAGCGCGAAGGTTTCCACCAACGGCGTCCAGGAATCAAACGCGGCAAACGACAGGATCAAAGGGAAGGCCGCCGCGATCCAGACGCCGACAAACGGCACAAACCGCAGCACCGCCGAGAGCAGGCCCCAGAGGGCGGCGCTGGGCACGCCGATGGCCCAAAGGCCGAGCCCGACGGAGACGCCGTAGCCGGTGTTGATGAAAGCCTGCATGCGCAGGTATTTGCTTACCCGCTTGCCGGCGTCGTTCACCGCCTGGGTCGTCACGCTGAGCCGCTCGCTGCCGGCCAGGTGCAGCAGCCGGTCCCGCAGATCCTCGGCTTCCAGCAGCAGGAAGATCGTGAACACGATGACGATGCCGAAGGTGCCGAGCGGGCCGAGCACCGGGCTGAGAATGTTCCCGACCATCTGCGAAGGGCTCAGGTTGGGCTCGATCACTTTCACCGGCATCGGCGCTGGCGGCGGCTCCTTCTCCTTGCCCGCCGGCGTGGCGCTCGCGCCGTTGGGCGTCACCGACTCGACGGCCGCTTCCGTGCTGGCTTCCTCCAGCTTTTTATTCAGGTCCTCGACCGCCTTGGCGGCCTTGCGAAACGAGCCGCCGGCCGGCCCGCGCACCGAGGCCAGCTTTTGCTGGATGTTATCCTGATAGATCGGCAGCTTGCCGGCGAGATCGAGTGACTGGTTAAAGACCATCCAGCCCACCCCGGCGAAGATAAGAAAGAAGCCGCCCGAAACCAGCGCCGTGGCGAGGGCGCGCCACATGCCGAGCCGCTCGAGCTTGCGCACCGCGGGCCCGAGCAAAAACGAAAACAGGATGGCCAGCGCCAGCGGGATGACCACTTCGCGGGCGAGGTAGAGCACCGCCACCGTGATCACCAGAGTGATCGGCGAAAACCTCCCGCGCGTCGGTGTCGGCGGTAAAACCGTGGGGCGGGAGGCCATGAAAAATCAGCGCAGCGAAGACTCGGAGGAATATCGTCCCCGCGGCCGGTCCGGGCTGTATAGATGACGGCGCCGGGCGCAATCCTCCGCGCAAATCACGGCTTGCTCCGCGCCCCGCGTTTCCTCACACTCGTGGCTCCCCTCCCGGCAGAAGAAAGCACGGGGTTCCGTCGCGCGGAAAAAGAACCGCCGCCCGCCTGCCGCCGAGTCGCCGATGACTTCCACGCCCTGCCACGTCCTGCTGATTTCCGACCGCGGTTCCAGGCTTTTCTCGACGGTGGAACCGCTGCTGATGACCCCCGGCCAGCGCCCGGCCGCGGCGACCGACCTGCCGCTACTACCCGGCTGCCATTGCGAGAGCGTCGAAGGCGTCGAAGAAGGCGTGCGCGCCATGTGCCGCAACGAGCACGACGTTTATCTCGTGGACCAAATCCAGGAGGGCAATCCCGCCGGTGGATTCGACCTCCTGCGCATCGCCGCGGCCAAGGGCTGCCTCCAGCCCGCGATCCTGCTCACCGATGATCCCAGCGAGGCAGCGCTCCGTGACGCGCTCGCCGCCGGCGCGGCCGATTTCCTGCCGAAATCCGAGATGAACGCTTTCACGCTCCGCCGCGCGGTGCGCTGGGCCGTGGAAAAGGCGAGCGTCTCGCGCAGCCTGCGCGAAAGCGAGCGGCTGCTGCGCGACTTTCTGGAGCACGTCCCCGGCGCCGTGTTCATCAAAGACCTCGAAGGCCGCTACGTTTATATCAACAAAACCGGCCGGCACGCGTTTCGGCAGCGCGTGGGTGAGGACGACTGGCTGGGGCGCACGGACGCCGAAATCTGGCCATCAGTCGCCGCGGCGCTGCGCCGGACCGACCGACAGGTCATCGAGAGCGGGGAATCCGTCGAGGCCACCGATGTGCTCGACGACGGGACCGGCCGGCTGACGCACTGGCTGGTGCACAAGTTTCCGGTGCGCGACAGCGGCGGCGGCGTCCGCGCGCTCGGCGGAGTGAGCCTCGATATCACGGAGCGCGTCCGCCATGCCGCTGGCGAGCGTAACCGCGCCCAAATGCTCGCCGCCATCGCGACGAATGTGCCCATCATCGCCGGCCGCATCAATGCGGACGGCGTCATCATCGAAGCCGTCGGAACCCTCTCGCCGGGCCGGGACGATGCCGCGTATCTCCTGCGCCGCAACGTCTTCCAAGCCTGGCCGGATCATGCGCCGCTGGTGCGCCGCGCGCTGGCGGGCGAGACCGTGCAGTTTCCCTGGACCGGCGTCGTCGGCCAGCGGGTGATGCACCTGGAGAGCCACCTCTTTTTCGACGCCGAAAACGGTAGCGGCATCATCTTTTTCTCCCGCGACGTCACCGAGCGCCGCTTGTTGCAAAACCAGGTGCTCGACATCAGCGACACCGAGCAGCGCCGGCTCGGGCAGGATCTCCACGACGGGCTCGGCCAGCACCTCGCCGGGCTGACCTATCTGGCCGATGCGCTCGCCGGCTCGCTCGAAGCCCGGGACGTGCCGGAAGCCGCCGACGCGCGCGGCATTGTCACGCTGCTCGGCGAGGCGATGGCGCAGACCCGCGAGCTGGCGCGCGGACTTTCCCCCGTGGACTTTTCCAACGGCGGGCTGGTGCGCTCGCTCGGCCGGCTGGCGGCGCGGGTGGAAAAGATGTTCAGCGTGCGCTGCGAGCTGGTCGTCGCGCCGGAGGCGGAGTCGTGCTTCGCCGAGGCGCGGGACAGCCGGGCGGTCACCCACCTTTATCGCATCGCCCAGGAGGCGAGCACGAATGCCGTGCGCCACGGGCGAGCCCGGCTGGTGCGGCTGGAGCTTTCGGCCGATCCGGTGGCGGGAAGGGCCAGCCTGACGATCACGGACGACGGCGTCGGCTTTCTTCCCGGCGCCCCGGCGGAAGCTGGCGCGGAGCGCAACGGGACTCCGGCGCCCGCCGTGACGCCGACGCCTTCGGGTGGCGGCCTCGGCCTGCACATGATGGACCACCGCGCAGCCAGCCTCAGCGGCCGGCTGAAGGTGGAAAACAATCCGGGCGGCGGCACCCGCATATCTTGCACCTTCCCGTTGAGCAGGCTATCCTGCGCCGCCACGCGGGCGGAGCGACCCTGAACAACTAAAAACAGGCTGTCTCTGCGACCCGTTGTCCCCATGATGACCGAGACTTCGCCCTTTGCGCCGGACGGTGTCGGCAAGCGGAAACTCTTGCTGGTGGATGATCATCCCGTCCTGCGTCAGGGGCTTGCGCAAATCATCAATCGGCAGCCCGACCTGGCCGTTTGCTGGGAAGCGGAAACCGGCCCCGAGGCGGTGACGATGATCGAGACGTTTCAGCCCGACCTCGTGCTCATCGACCTGTCGTTGCGCAACGGCGACGGCATCGAACTGGTCAAGGACATCAAGGTGCGCTGGCCCGCCACCCGGATGCTGGTGCTCTCGATGCACGACGAATTTATCTACGCCGAACGCGCCTTGCGCGCCGGGGCGCAGGGTTACGTGATGAAGCAGGAAAAAGTTGACCACCTGCTGGCGGCCATCAAGCGGGTCTTGGAAGGCGGCATCTACGTGAGCGACAAAATGGCCGAGCGCCTCCTGCACCGGGTCGCCGCCGGCGGGTCGCGCGATGGCGTCGGCCTTTCCGTGGAATGCCTGACCGACCGCGAGCTGCAGGTGTTTCGCCTCATCGGCGAAGGGCTGGCGACGCGGTTGATCGCCGAAAAACTCGGCCTGAGCCGCAAGACGATCGAGAGCCACCGCGAGCACATCAAAGAAAAGCTGATGCTGGAATCGGGCAACGAGCTGGTGCAGCGCGCGGTGCAATGGGCGCGCGATCAGAGCAGCGGCACGCCGGCGTCGTTGTGAACGCCAGCTGCCGGCAGACGCTCGCCCTCACGGTCGCGGGGCCGGACGTCCGCCCCGTTTCCCCGGCATGATCTGGCTTCAGGCTCCGCTGCTCATCGGCGGCATCTGCGGCGGCTTGATCCTGGCGGGCTACTGGCTGGCGGCGGGGCTGCGGGAACTTTCGCCGGCCGGGCGGCTGGCGGTGGCGACGCTCGCCGGGCTGCTGAGCCTGCTGCTCACGGTGAGCCTGGCGAGTTTATGGGTGCCGCTGCAGCCCGGGTGGGCGTGGCTGTGCCTGCTCCTACCCTGCGCGCCCAGCCTGCTCGGGGCGGGGAGGCGGCGGGCGCTCCTTTTCGATTGCCGGCAGAGCGTGCGCGCATCGTCCGGCGTGCGCTGGGTTCCGCTCGGGGCCGGGGCGCTGCTCATCGCGCTGCTCTGGCCGCTGTTGCGTGACGGGAACCTCGTGTTTCACGACGGCACCAGCAATCACGACAACTTTTTCTGGATCGCCGGCGCCGAGTTTCTGCAACGCCACACCATTCTCGACACCGCGGCGCCAGCGGCGGTCGGCGCGCCGCTGTTCACTCGCAGCGCCGGGGCGATTGTCGGCTGGCGGCCGCCCTGGGGACGGATGGGTGCCGAAGGCTTTCTCGCGCTCCTTGCGGCGCTCACCGGGCGGCCGGTTCTGGAGATTTATCATGCCGCCGTGGCTGCGCTGCTGGCGCCCTGGCTGGCCGGGGTGTTTCTGGTCTGGCGCACGTTTGTCTCGCGTTCGCCGCTCGGGCCGTTTCTCGGGTTCGCGACAGCGGGATTGCAGCCGCTGTTTGTCTTTTTTTACGCCAACGGCAACCTGCCGAATCTCCTCGGCGTGCTCGCGGCCGCCGCGACCGTTGTCGGCACGGAGCGCTCGCTCACGGCCGGGGCGGGATCGGTCCGGGCGTGGTGGGGATTGACGGCGCTCGGCGCGCACGGGCTGCTCTGCGGGTATCCGGAGATGCTGCCGTTTGTGGTGCTGCCGTGCGGGCTGCTCTGCGCACGGGCGGGGATCGCGCGGGGCGCCTGGCGGCGGGTCGCTGGAGTCGTCGCGGCGCTGGCGGCCGGTGGGGTGTTGCTGAATCCCGCCACCGGCTTTCGCGGGCTGATCGGGTTTGTGAATTCCCTCGGCCTCGCCCGGGCCAACGAAAACTGGCTCGACCTGTTTGTGCCGCTTGCCCCGGCGGAATATTTCCCCGCGCTGATCACGCTGGCGGTCGCGGCCTGCGGCCATCTCGGCACCGGGCTGGCGCTGGCGCTTTCCGGCGTGCTGCTGGGGACGCTCGCCTGGATGCTGCGGCGCGCCGGGCGGGAGGCGTTTGGGATCGTCGCGATCCTGGCGGGCGCCGGCCTGTTGGTGCTTTACACGCTGGCCACCGGCTTCACCTATGGCTGGCAAAAATCGGCGCAGTTTGGCGGGATTTTCATTGCCGCGATTTTTCCGGTTGGCTGCCTGACCGCGCTTGCCGGGATCGCCGTCTCGGGCGCGCCCGGGTGGAAGCGCTGGCTTGCCCGGACGGGGGCGGCGGTCCTTCTCGTGTTTTTTACCTACGCGACGATCGACGAATGCGTGCGCAACGACCTGTGGGCCGGTCGTAAGCGGATCACCCGCGAGATGCTCGCGTTGCGCGCGGAGTCCCGGGAAGGCGGCGGTGCGCCGCCGACGGTGCTGGTGGTCGCGGAGAGCTTTTCGCGGCCGTTTTTCTACGGCATGTGGGCGGCCTACTTGTTTCCCGGCTCCGCGCTCCTGCATTCGCCGCGCGGCGGAGCGGAGGGCGTCGGCTATCTGCGCGAGAACGCCCGGTTTGAATCGCCGGGAGCCACGCCGGCTCCAGCGGCCGTTTTCGTGAGCCGCGCCTGGGCGGAGACGTTGGATCGCAACGCGCATCGCATCGCGCTCGGCGCCGATTTCGCGCTGCTGGAAAACACGAATCGGGTGCTCTCCTCGCGCGGTCTGGCGCCCGGCGAGGGCGTGCCCCGGGAGAGCGCGGCACGGGCGGAGATTCGCTTGCTTCCGCATCGGGACGCCTGGCTGCACGTGACCTTGCGCCCGCAAGCCGACCAACCCGCTCCGGTAACAGCTCGCGTCGTCGTGGAGAACCGGATCGAAAACGAGCCCGAGCCCCGACGTGTGGAGTCCGAAGCGGCGTCGGCACCTTGGAAAATCGTGCTGCCGCTGCGGGGCGGCGTGGCGAACGTGATCACCTGGGCCGTGGGAGCCGCTCCGCCCGGATTCACCGGCGCACTGCCGTTGGAGATCAGCGAGTTCGAAATTGTGGACGCGCCGTGACGCCGGCGTCCGCGCCGCCCGGGCGCGACGGACGATTTATCGGCCCGCGGGCACCGCTTCCGGCCGGGCAACGGCGGCGGTTTCGTTTGGATCCAGGGAAAATCCGCCCGCCGCCGGCATCCGCACGATCCAGGCGCAGCCGTCGCGCGGCACGATTTGTTCCGCCGCCGGCAGGAATTCCGGAAGCAGGCCCGGGTCCGCCAGCCAGTCGCCGGCGAGTGGGCGATCGTGCAGAAAATAGGTCAGCAACTGGCGTCCCTTCAGCGAGGGGAAATCCTGCGCCCGCAGTTCCAGAAACGTCCGGCCGTTGCCCACCGGTGGGACAGCCGCCAGGGCGCGGCGCAATTCCAGAAAGCTCTGGAATGGGTTGTGCGCCATGCCGGTCACTTCGCGGAGCGCAGCCGTGTGGCGACGCATTTTCTGCCCGTTCCAGCCGAGGCCCACCGCGCACCAAACCAGGAGGAGAAGCACCGCGGCCAGGCGACCGCGCGAGCCGGCCTTCGCCGCGAGCAGTGCCAGGCCGCCGCCGAGAAAAACGGTGATCGCGGCGAGGCTCACCCAGTGGCTGAGCTTGAACTGGCTCCAGCTCTGGCCGACGCCCGGCGCCAGCCGTCGTGGCCCTCGGGCCAGGGATTCGCGACGAAGTAGCGAAAAAGCAGAAACGCCAGCAGACAGACTCCGCACAAAATCCCGGACGGCCCGAGCGCGCCGAGCCGCGTCCGACCGCTCCCGGCCCCGCGCAGCCGGGCGCCGCGCACCACCAGCAGAAGAAACGCGGCCACCGCCGGCAGCGCCAGGGCGACGCGCCACGGCTGGACCTGCCACCACCAATCCGGGCCGGTCACTTTCGCGGAATGCAGCCCGAGCGCGTGGGCGAGAAATTTCCCCGGCGGCCAGGCGATCGGCGAGCCGACGACCACCCCGGCCTGCTCGCTCAACGCCACCCAGACGCGCACCACTCGGCATTGATGAGCAGGACCGTCAGCAGCGCCACCGGCCACGCCTGCGCCAGCCGCGCCCGCCACTCCGGCGACACGCCGCGGCGGCACCGGCGCCAGCAGATACGATCCGCCCCAGGCCACCGCGAGAAACGGCGCAAACTCGGAATAACAAAACACCGAAGCCGCGCCCAACAGCGCCAGCGGCAGCCCGGCCCGCAGCCGTGCCGGCAGGGAGCGTTGCTCCCGGCGGCCGTGGACGATTTCCAGCCCGCGCAACACCAGCACCCCGCTCCCGAACGCCAGCCCGAAGGTTTGCGGGAAAAAGCCGAACTGCACCGGCCCGATGGCAAATCCGTCGAGCGCCACCGCCGCCGCGAGCGCCGCCAGCCAGGCCGCGTGACGCTGGCCCGGGCAGGCGGCAAGCACCGCCCCGCCGACCGTCAGCGCGCCGGCGATCAACCCGACCGAAACGGCGGCGGGATACACTTCCCACGACCATTCGCAGCCGCTGGCAGCCTGCATCCAGCCGAGCAAAAACGAAGCGCCCATGCGCAGCCCGCATTGTTGATAATAGACAACCTGCGTCCAGACCGGGTGCGCCCCGTCGATGCGGGCCGGCTCGCGCGAACCCGTGACCCTGCAGCCACTGGGCCTGGACGAGATAGGTGAACGTATCGTTGAACGGATTGAATGCGCCCAGCAGGCCGATCTGGCCGAGCATCGGAAACGAGGCGAGCGCGCAAAACGCCGCGAACAACAGCGCCGACCGCCACCACCGCACCGGCAGCCGCCAGCGCCACGCGCCCGCCGCGATCAATGCGAGCGTGAGCGGCAGACAAAGCCACAGGCGATAACCGCGTCCAACCCAGCCGATCAGCGTGGCGAGCAGAACAAGCAGCGCCAGCCCGAGCAACGGCGCGAGAAAGCCCCGCGCGACCGGTCGTGCGCGCCACGGCAGGCAAAGGTCAACGAGCGCCGCGCCCGGCAGCGCGAGGCCGAGCAGCAGGCAGACGGTGCCAAGCAGTGAGAGGAAATACCAGATGCCCCTTGAGGTAGGGGGACGCGGCCGGTTGTCAACGCTCAATGCGCCGCGCGGCGCGGGCGCTGTCCTTTCGGGCCTTGCCAAGCCCGCAGGCTTCCAGGATGGTGTGCCGGTTTGCCGCCCGCGGCGCAGTCAGAGCCTCCCCCGAAACCGAGTTCGATGAGCGAAGAAAGCGTTGTGCCCGCCCCGGCGTCGTCCCCCGCGCCCGCGGGAGCCGGGGCGCCCCGCCCGGTCGCGGCGGTGCCGGCCGTGCAGCCGAGCAAGCGCACCGTTTTTCGCCGTCGGTTGCTGAGTGCGGTGATCCTCTGGGTCGTCTTTTTCGGCACGATGCTCTCGGGCCAGGAGCTCTGTTATTTCGCGCTCATCGGCGCCGCCGGGCTGACGGGGCTGTGGGAGTTTTACGTGATGCTCGACGCCAAGCGGCTGCCGAATTTCAAGCTCTTCGGCATGATGGTCGGAGCGCTGTTTTTCCTGGGCAGCTTTTTCTACTTTTACACCGGCCACGTGAGCCGGTTCGACTACGAGCTGCTGGCGGTCCTGCTGTTTCTTTTCGGCGTCTTCGGCCGGCAGCTTTTCGTGCGCACGCGTGAGAATTCGCCCATCGAGACGATGGCTTACACGCTCTTCGGCCTGCTTTACGTGCCGGTGCTTTTCAACTTCATCACGAAGCTGATCTACCTGCCGCCGCATCTGCCGCACCAGCCGGTCGGGGTGTATTACGTGTTTTATCTCATCGCGGTGTCGAAGTTCTCCGACATGGGCGCGTATCTGGTCGGCAGCATTATCGGCCGGCACAAGATGATCCCGCACATCTCGCCGTCGAAGACGTGGGAGGGCTTCGGCGGCGCGCTGCTGTTTTCGGTCGGCATTTCCTACGGCCTGCGCGCGCTGATGCCAGTGAAGCTGGGGCTGCTCGGCTGGACGGATTGCCTCATCATGGGCCTCGTGCTCAGCGTCGCCGCGGTCATCGGCGATCTGGCGGAATCGATCATCAAACGGTCCACTGGCGTGAAGGACAGTGGCAACGCGTTTCCCGGCATCGGCGGCGTGCTGGATCTGATCGACAGCCTGCTCTTCACGGCGCCGATTCTGTTTTACTACCTGCGGCCGCTGGCGGAGGGGCGTTAAAGGGCCTCGCGCAAAGGACGCAAAGGCGCAAAGGAAGAAAGGCAGAGCTTCAGGTCAGGAAATTGAGATTCTGCCGGCAGCCGCTGCACCGAAGTTCCCGCCTTTCTTTTCAAGTTTCTTCAGTTCCTCATTTTTCTTCTCTTCCTTTGCGCCTTTGCGTCTTTGCGCGAGGCCCCACTGCCGTCCCCCGCATGAAAAAACGTCGCGTCATCGTCCTCGGCGCCACCGGTTCCATCGGCCAAAGCGCCGCGAAGGTGGCGGCCGATCTGCCCGATCGCCTGGAACTCGTCGGGCTCGCGGCAAATCGTTCCGCCGCCGCGCTCGCGGAACAGGCCAATCGCTTCCGGCCCGCGGCGCTCTGCCTGGTGGACGAATCACAGCTCGACGCGCTACGCGCCGCGCTCGCACCCGGCTACCGCCCGCAAATCTTTGCCGGTGAAGCCGGTCTTGTCGAACTCGCCGGCTCCACGGAAGCCACCGACGCCGACATGGTGCTCGTCGCCATTGTCGGCACCGGCGGGCTGCGTCCCGCGCTGGCCGCCATCGAAGCCGGGCGCGACCTCGCCGTGGCGTCGAAGGAAATCCTCGTCATGGCCGGCGAGGCGGTCACCAGCGCCGCGAGCCGCCGGGGCGTGCGCATCCTGCCGGTGGATAGCGAGCACAACGCGATCTACCAATGCCTCGAAGGCCGCGATCCCGCGACCGTGCGCCGGCTCATCCTCACCGCCAGCGGCGGCCCGTTTCGCACCTGGCCGGCGGAGAAAATCGCCGCCGCGACGCCGGCGCAGGCGCTCAAGCACCCGACCTGGACGATGGGCGCGAAGATCACGATCGACTCCGCCACGCTCTTCAACAAAGGCCTGGAAATGATCGAGGCCCACTGGCTCTTCGGCGTGCCGATGGCGAAGGTGGACGTCGTCGTCCATCCCCAGAGCATCGTGCATTCGATGGTCGAGTTTGTGGACAGCTCCGTGCTCGCGCAGCTCTCGCACTCGGACATGTGCTTTCCGATCCAATACGCGGTGACCTGGCCGGACCGGGTCGCCAATACGCTGCGGCCGCTCGATTTCACGCAGCTCGGCACGCTCGATTTCGAGGCGCCGCGCCACGCCGATTTTCCCGCCCTGGGGCTCGCCCGGCAGGCCGGCGAAACCGGCGGCACGCTGCCGGCCGTTCTCAACGCGGCCAACGAGGTCGCCGTCGCCGCGTTTCTGGAAAATCGGCTCCCGTTTGCCCGGATCGCGGAAGTCGTCGGCGCGGTCATGGCGGCGCACCGTTCCGTTGCGGAGCCTTCCCTGGATGCTATCTTGCTCGCCGACGACGATGCACGGCGTCGGGCGGTGGCATTGATTTGAGATTCCCCAAGGCTGCGAAAATCCTCCGAAGAGCGCGTGGCGAGAACGTCGCTTGCTCCGTTGCAGCCTGTCGCACCCGGTGGGGCGGCTCCTTCCCGCGGTTTTTTGTTTAAGAATTCATGGAAACTTTTCTCCAAGTCCTTCGCGTCCTGTTCATTCTCGGCGAAGTCGTTTTGCTGTTTAATTTGCTGATCGTGGTGCACGAGCTGGGGCACTTCCTGGCGGCGCGCTGGCGGGGCTTGATGGTGGACAAATTCGCCATCTGGTTCGGCAAGCCGATCTGGAAGCGGACTTACAACGGCGTCCAGTATCAGCTCGGCAGCCTGCCGTTCGGGGGGTTTGTTTCCCTGCCGCAGATGGCGCCGATGGAGACGATCGAGGGCAAGATCGACGGCGCCCGGCCGAACCTGCCGCCGATCTCGGCGGCGGACAAAATCATCGTCGCCTTCGCCGGCCCGTTGTTTTCGTTCACGCTGGCCTGTTTGTTTGCCGTGCTCGTCTGGGTCATCGGCAAGCCGGTGAGCGAGAGCGAGACGAACACGACCATCGGCTACGTGATGCCCGGCTCGCCGGCCGCCAAGGCGGATCTGCGGCCCGGCGACCGCATTGTTGAAGTGGATGGCAACCCGGTCGATCGCTTTGTCGGCATGGGCGAGAGCGTCGTCTGGTATGTGGCGCGCAGCGAAGGGCGGACCATTCCTTTCAAGATCCAGCGCAACGGCGCGGTCGAGGTGAAAGAGCCGGTCGCCGAGCGGCCGAAGGCGACGAGCTGGTGGCGCCGTTCGGAAGTCCGGCACGTCGGCATCGTGCCGGCGTTCACCCCGATGGTGGCCGCGGTGAAGCCGGACTCCCCGGCGGCGCGCGCGGGCCTGAAGCCGAACGATCTCGTCACCGCGGTGAACGGCCAGCCGGTGTATGGCACGATCCCGTTCACCGAAATCGAGCAGTCGAACTACAACCGGCCGCTGCCGCTCACGGTGAAGCGCGGTGACAAGACGCTGCAGGTCGAGCTGCCGCCGCTGCCGTTCTCCATCAGCCGCGTCTTCCCCGGCAGTCCGGCTGCCGAAGCCGGTCTCCAGCCGGGCGACACGATCAAGGCGATCAACGGCGCGCCGGCGACGGCCTTCAGCGAACTGCGCAGCGCGACCCGGGATCGGAACGGCGCGCCGGTGGAACTCGTGGTCGCCCGCGCTGGCCAGCCGGATCGCACGTTGAGCGTGACCCCGCGCAAGCCGGAGGGCGAGGACGCTTATTTCACCGGCCTCGCGCCGGCCCAAAACTCGGACGGCATTTCCTGGGATGACTACGGCCAGATGCGCGTGGATCACCCGGGACCGGTCGAGCAAATCAGCGGCAGCGTGATGAACATCGTCAACACCGTCGGCGCAATCGTCTCGCCGAAGAGTGATGTGAAGATCCAGCATCTCGGCGGGCCGGTGATGATTTTCCGCATCTACTATCTCCTCTTCGAAAACCCCGAAGGCTGGCGGCTGGCGCTGGCGTTCAGCGTGTTTTTGAACGTGAATCTGGCGCTCTTGAATCTGCTGCCTTTCCCGGTGCTCGACGGCGGCCACATCACGCTGGCGCTGGTGGAGGGACTCCGGCGCCGGCCGATGAATCTGCGGGTGCTCGAAGTCGATGCAAAGCGCCTGTGCGCTGCTGCTGATCGGTTACATGCTGTTTGTCACGTTTTTCGATGTCGGCGACTGGCTCGGCATCGGCGACCGGCGGAACAACGAGCTGAAATTCAGCAAGGAAGCGACGGCCTCGGCGCCAGCGGCGGCTCCGTCCTCATCGCCGGCGGTGCGCTGAGGATTGGCCTCGCGCAAAGGACGCAAAGGCGCAAAGGGGGGAAAAGACGAGTCGGGTTGCAGCGCGTGGAGTGAGGCGGCGCGCCAATGGCCTCGCGCAAAGGCGCAAAGCCGCAAAGGAAAAGGCAGCAGAAGGGGAGTGGGACAAGGTTGGGGGCAGAAACGCTCCGGGCTTTGCGTCGCCTCTCGCGTTCGCGCTCTCTGTCATCCTTTCCTCTTCTTCCCCCTTTGCGCCTTTGCGCCTTTGCGCGAGGCCACTCCAGCGTCGCTTCACTCTGCGTATCGCACCCCGTCCTGCCTTCCCCCCTTTGCGCCATCGCGTCCTTTGCGCGAGGCCATTTCCCTGATGTAAGGTGCCAGGCTTCCTTGCCATGCACACGTCCGCCTCTCCCTCTGTTCACCCCACGCCACGCCGTCGCACTCGCGAAGTCATGGTCGGCAACGTCGGCCTCGGCGGCGATCACCCGATCCGGGTGCAGTCCATGATCACATGCGACACCATGGACACCGCGGCTTCGATCCAGCAATCGCTCGACCTCGTCGCGGTCGGCTGCGAGATCGTGCGCATCACCGCTCCCACGGTGAAAGACGCCGCCAATCTGCAGCACATCGTCGCTGGTCTGCGGGAGCGCGGCTGCGACGTGCCGATCGTCGCCGACATCCATTTCAAACCCGACGCCGCCATGGAAGCCGCGAAGTGGGTGGACAAAGTGCGCGTCAATCCGGGCAACTACGCGGACAGCAAAAAATTCGCGATCAAGGAATACACCGACGAGCAATACACCGCCGAACTCGGCCGCATCCGCGAGCGGTTCACGCCGCTCGTGCAGCTCTGCCAGGCAGCGCGGCATCGCGATGCGCATCGGCACAAATCACGGCTCGCTTTCGGACCGCATCATGAACCGCTACGGCGACACGCCGCTCGGCATGGTCGAGAGCGCGCTGGAGTTTGCCCGCATCGCGCGGGATCTCGATTACCACGCGTTCGTTTTCTCCATGAAAGCGAGCAATCCGAAGGTGATGATCGCCGCCTACCGGCTCCTCATCGATCGGCTGGAGAAGGAAGGTCCCGACTGGAATTATCCGGCCCATCTCGGGGTCACCGAAGCCGGTGACGGCGAGGACGGCCGCATCAAGAGCGCCATCGGCATCGGCTCGCTCCTGCAGGATGGCATCGGCGACACCGTGCGGGTTTCGTTGACCGAAGACAGCGTGCACGAAATCCCGGTCGCGCGAAAACTCATCGAGCTTTTCGGCGCAAAACACGCCGTGCCGGCCGGGCAGGATGACTACGACAAAAAGACCGTCGCCGCCGAGATCGAGCCGAGCGCAAAGCTCGACCGTTTCTCGTATCGCCGGCGCGAGTCCGCGCACCTCACGGTGCAGGGCATCCCGCTCGGTTACGAAGAAGTGCCGCGCGTCGTCGTGCATCAGGCGACGTTTGAAAAAGTCGCGCACAAGCTGCGCGGACTCGGCGATTTTCAGCCCGAGATCGTGTTCGAAACCGCCGGCGTTGTGGAACTCGATCCTCGCGACGAAATCGCGGTTGTCGAGCTCAACGCGAGCGCGCAAAACCACCTGGTCGCCGTGAAGAACGGTCTCGATCTGCCGGTCGTCGCCGCGCACCGCTTGCTGGCGGCGCGCCTGCAAGAGCGGCATCCCATTTTGCTCAAGGACACGCTCGTTCCTTCAGCTGATCCGCACGCCGATTTTCTGCCGACACTGATCACGGCTGCGACAAACATCGGCGCGCTGCTTTGCGACGGCATCGGCGACGCCGTCCTGGTGCAAGGCGAAGAAGCACCGGGCCAGTCGCTGCGTCTGGCTTACAATGTTCTGCAAGCCGCCGGCGCCCGCATCTTCAAAACCGACTACGTGGCCTGCCCGAGCTGCGGGCGCACGCTCTTCAATCTCCAGGAAACCACGGCCCGCATCCGAGCCGCGACGAACCATCTCAAGGGCGTGAAGATCGCCATCATGGGCTGCATCGTGAACGGTCCGGGCGAGATGGCGGACGCCGATTTCGGCTACGTCGGCGGCGCGCCGGGCAAGGTAAATCTTTACGTCGGCAAGACGCCGGTGAAGTTCAACATTCCCGAGGCCGAAGCGGTGGATCGACTCAGCGATCTCATCCGCGAACACGGCAAGTGGGTGGACGCGCCGGAGGCGGTTGTCGCGGGGTGATTTTTTAACACCGAGGGCACAGAGACAGAGGCACAGAGAGCACAGAGAGGGAGAAGAAGAAGGAGAGGAAATAGAAACACACGAGTGAGGATTTCTGGCGTTGCGGTAGTTCCGCTCACCCAATCCTCTGCTTTCTCTGCCTCTTCTCCGCCTTTTGCCTTTTCCTCTGTGTTCTCTGTGCCTCTGTCTCTGTGCCCTCGGTGTTAAAAATCACCCCGCCCGCTACCGGACGGCGGGGGCACTCGGCACTGGGGCTGCGGCATCCGCTGGAGTGGTGTTCATGGCCGCCACGTTGGCCCCGGTTTTTAGATAAGGCTTCGCCGCCGTGAGCAACGGCTCGTTTTTGATGTAAATCCGTGCCCCGACGCCGACGGTATCGAAGAGCGCGATCACGTCCTGCGACCGCATCCGCACGCAGCCGAAGCTGGCCGGCCGGCCGATGTTCCGTTCTTCGGGCGTGCCGTGAATGTAGATGAAACGGTCAAAGGCGTTGCGGGTGCCATCGTCGTTGCCGCGCAGCCAGAGAATGCGGGTCACGATCGGGTCGCGTCCCGGCGCGTCCACCGCCAGCACTTCGCCGGTCGGCTCGCGGTGCTTGAGCACCGCGCCCGCCGGCAATCCGCCGCCGATCTTGCGGGCGACTTCCAATTCGCCGAGCGGCGTGCCGCGCGAGCCTTCGACATCGCTGAGCGCAAACTTCGATGTCGAAACCGGGTAGTTTGCAATCGGCAGCCCGTTTCGAAGCAGCAACATGCGCTGCTCGGGCACGCTGAGGACCATCTGGTGGGCACGATCGCCGGCACAACCGGCGGCGAACACTGCGACCGCCATGCAACCCAGCATCCGCAGCGCGCGACCGAGGCGCCGGGAGGTGATAAACCAGGACAAGACAGGAAAATTCACGCGCGCGATTCTAGCACACCGAACCCGCCGGCGCGCGCCCACTTTTCGCGGCGCGGGATTCAATCCTCCAGCCGCCGGCTCCAGTCGTATTCGCGCCGGGTGA
Source organism: uncultured Verrucomicrobiae bacterium (assembly GCA_963762725.1). Taxonomy (GTDB): domain Bacteria; phylum Verrucomicrobiota; class Verrucomicrobiia; order Chthoniobacterales; family SZAS-18; genus JAFAXH01. The sequence goes on from CAVXLY010000007.1 coordinate 76,881, forward strand.
CGATGCTTTCCATCCGCGCGATGCGGCGGTTGAGGCTGTCGAGCTGGCGGTTGAGCGCCGACAAATCCGGCCGGCCCCCGGCGGAAACCGGAATCGGCGGCGGCGCGACGGCGGACGACGCGCCCGACCCGCGGCGCCAGCGGGAAAAGTGTTCCCGCCCGCCGGCGTGCCGCGCCAGCCAAGACTCGGCGGTGCTGGTGCTCGCATTTTCGGATTGCCACGGGGATTCACCTTCCTTGAGTGGCGGCTCCATCAGCAGTGCCAGCAACAGGTAAAAGAAGCCGGCGGCGAAGAAGCCCCCGTTGTTCTGCCCCGGAAACAAGCTGGGCAGAATGAGCAGCGCCACGGCGCCGACGATCCGGGTCCAAAGGACGGACCAGCCGTAGTTTTCGGCGAAGCCGCGCAGGACGCCGAGGATCATTCCATCGTTCGAGCGCCGGATGCGGATGCGGAAAGAGTCGAGCTTGTGCTTTTTCATATGTTCGGATTGGACCGCAGCGTGCCAGAGGAAGGGGCGTCGCCGCGAGCCGAGGTGCCGGCCATCCGGCGGCTGCGCTGGCTGTTCTGTTGTTCGATGAGGATGGTTTCCAGCGCTTCGACGCGGGTCTCCATCTGGGAAAGCGTGCGCTGCATTTTGTGGAGCAGGGCTAGCTCGTCATGCGAGAAGCCGCCGCCACCGCCGCCGGCTGGCGCCGCTGCGGGTGCGCGATTCTTCCGGGAGAATGGCGCCATGATCGCGCGCACGATGAGGTAGAGAAAAACAAAGACGATGGCGATGATCGGCAGGTTGTCGGAGTGGTTCGAGCGATCGCTCGATTTCTCGCGCCGCGAGCCCCGGGAATCGACGGTCCCGGTGCGCGTGCCGCTTTCGCCGGAGGTATTTGCGTTCAACCGCAGCTTCAGCTTTTGCGTCGCGGCTTTCGCCACGTCCTGGGCGTATTGCTCCATCTGCCGGGCGTAGGTCTCCCAGTCCGAGCGGGGTGCGTCGGCACTCGGCGGCGTGGGGGGTGGCGGGATCGAAGGCACGGAGGGAGGGGAGGGGGGTAAAGGCGGGCTGATCCCTGCCTGGGCTGCGGCGTTGGCGCCGTCAAATTGTTGTGCGGCCATAGGTGAGTCGGAAACGGAGGTGAAAGGAAAGTCGCGGAGCGGAACTGACTTTATGGTGTCATGCGCAACCCGCGCACGCACCACAATTTCGGGCCCGTGCGACCCCGGCGCCGGAGACGATCCCGGCACCGGGCAGGCGGCCTGTCCTTACTTCGATTCCGAGCCGCCGGCGGCAGGCGGCTGCGACTGCGGCGCCGGGCTGGCGGACCCGCCTTTGAGCGCTTGCAGCTCTTTCTCGATTTCTTCGTCGCGCTCCAACTGCGCGAACTGCTCCTCAAGCGACGGTTTGCGGCCGTAGTTGATGAGATCCGCCTCGGCTTCCATCCGCTCGATCCGGTTTTCGAACTGCTCGTAGCGCAACAGCGCGTCGGTCGTTTCGGATTTGCGGATCGTCTGCTGGGCGGTCTTGCGGTGGCCGGCGCGGATGTGGCGCTGCACGAGGACGCGCTGCTTTTCGCGGGCGGTCGTCAGCTTTTCTTCGAGCTGGGCGATGTCGGTCTGGTAGCCGTTGACGACTTCCTCGAGCTGCAGCGTTTCCTTTTCCAACGCGGTGATGCCTTCACCGGCGCGGCGCTTTTCGAGCAGGGCTTCACGCGCCAGGTCCTCGCGGCCTTTGCTGATCGCCAGCCGCGCTTTGTTTTCCCAGTCGCTGACCCGCGACTTCACGTCGTCGAGCGCGCGGCGGGTTTTCTTGCGGGCGGCGATGGCGCCGGCGCAGGAGGCTTTGAGTTCGATGAGCGTGTCCTCCATTTCCTGAATCATCAGGCGCACCAGCTTTTCCGGGTCTTCCGCCTGGTCGAGCATGGAGTTGATGTTGGAGTTCACGATGTCGCGGAAGCGGCTGAAGATACTCATGGCAGTTTTGTGGGTGTGCGGAATGTGAGCGGATTGGGATGGTTTCGACTGTCGGGAAAATGAGCGAACGGCGGCGGGGCGCGCGGATGGCGCGCGTCCCGCCAGGAAATCAGAGGATCAAATACAACGCGGGGACGACGCCGCCGAGTGCGAAGGCGGCGTAAACGGCTAGCTGGCTGTTGTCGCTGCTGGCGTCCTCGGCGTCCATGGTGGCCCAGACGCTTTCGATGCGGGGCGCCGGGAATTTGGCGTCGCCGGGACCGACGAGGGGGACTTCAAACCGACGAAAAGCTTCCGATGGCGATTGGGTGAAGACGGTGGAATTCAGGGCGTGCATTGGACGGGTTCCTTGGTTGGTGTTCCGATAATTTCGAATGAACGATTCGCTCTTTAGCACCGGCGATGCCAAGCTCCGTGCCGCTGTCGTAACTCACCCTTTTGCAGTCACTTAAAAATTTATTGTAGCCGCGACGATTCCCGTTGTGTTCGGTTAACTTGGCAACTAAAACCATTCTCAGGTGAAAAATACCAGCTCAAGCTTCCCCCTGGCCTCCGCCGATGTCAGCGGCGCGCAACCGATCGAGGCATTTGGCAAATCGGACCGGTTTCTCGACTTTCAGCAGAGCCTGGCGCGCGTCGCCCGGGTGCAGCGGCCGGTGCTGCTGGTGGGCGAGCGCGGCACCGGCAAGGAGCTGGCTGCTTCTCGCGTGCATTACCTGTCCCCGCGCTGGGGTGGTCCGTTCATCAAGCTCAACTGCGCCGCACTGGCGCCGAGCGTCCTGGAGAGCGAGCTGTTTGGCCACGAGGCCGGGGCGTTCACCGGAGCGGCCCGGCGCCGGGCCGGGCGCTTCGAGGCGGCAAACGGCGGCACGCTGTTTCTTGACGAGATCGGCCAGATGCCGCTGCTGGTGCAGGAGAAAATTCTGCGCGTCGTGGAATACGGCACGTTTGAGCGGGTTGGCGCCAGCGAGCCGGTGGAGGTGGACGTGCGGCTGATCGGCGCGACAAACGCCGATCTCCCGGCGATGGCGGAGGAGGGAAAATTCAAGCGCGACCTGCTCGACCGTCTCAGCTTCGAGGTGCTTTTTCTGCCGACACTCCGGGACCGCGGCGCCGGGGACATTGATCTGCTCACGCGCCACTTCGCCGCCCGCATGGCGTCGGAACTCGGGCTCCCGACGGTGCCGGAATTCACCGAGCGCGCCCGGGAAGCGTTGCGGACTTACCCGTGGCCGGGAAACGTGCGCGAGCTGAAAAACGTCGTCGAGCGCGCGGTCGCCCGCGCCGAAGAAGGCGCCGCGATCGACGAGATCGTTTTCGACCCGTTCCGCGCCGCCGTCGGAGCGGTCGATCGCGCGCGCTCCGGCCCGGTCGCCGCGACCGGTGAAGCCAACGCGCCGGCGACGGTGCCGGCAGATTTCCAGACCGCGGTGGCCGAGGTGGAAATCCGGCTGCTGCGCCGCGCGCTGACTCACGCCCGGTATCGGCAGCGCGAGGCGGCCCAGGCGCTCGGGCTTTCCTACGATCAATTCCGCGGGCTCTACCGGAAATATGCAAAAGAACTGGCCGAAGCAGCGCCGGCCCCGGCGGCGTGACGCGAGCAACGAAATCTTCGCGCGAGCGCCCCGGCATGGGCTAGTCTGGTCGAGCAAAACTGCTTCTCGCCGCTGACCGTTTCTGCTTGAACGAACTCTTCACCGCCGTGAATCCGACCGAGCGATCCGTCTTCCAGCACTACGAGATCGAGCGTCGTCCCGGCGACGGCAAGCTCTGCGAGCTGGGCCGCGGCGCGATGGGCATCACCTACAAAGCCATCGACACGAATCTGCGGGTGCCGGTGGCGTTGAAAATCATCGCGCACGACCTCCTGCCGGATGCCCGGGCGCGGGCGCGGTTTCTCCGGGAAGCCCGCGCCGCCGCGCAGTTGCGCCACACGAATGTCGCCGCCGTGTATCACCTCGGCCAGGAGGCGGACGCGGTGTTTTACACCATGGAATTCATCGAGGGCGAGACGGTCGAGTCGCTCGTCCGCCGCCTCGGCCCGCTAGAGGCGCCGCCGGCGCTGCGCATCGCCGGGCAAGTGGCCCGCGCGCTCCAGGCCGCACACGCCCGCGGGCTGCTGCACCGTGACCTGAAACCGTCGAATCTGATGGTCACCCGCGAGCACGAGAACGACGACGAGCTGCTCGTGAAGGTCATTGATTTCGGCCTCGTGAAGCCGCTCGAAATGAGCGAGGACGAAGGCACCGCCGCCGTCAGCATGAGCCGCGGCATGTTTCTCGGCACGCCGCTGTATGCCAGCCCGGAACAGTGCGCGCAGGAGGAGACGCTCGACGGGCGCGCGGACCTGTATTCGCTCGGCGCGACGCTCTGGTTTTTGCTCGTCGGCGACCCGCCGTTTCGCGGCACCGCGCGCACCGTCATCGCGCAGCACCTTTCCAAGCCGCCGCCGTTTGAATTGATCAGCGACCAGCCGCCGACCGTGGTGGAACTCCTCCGTGCGCTGCTGGCGAAAGATCCGGCGGACCGGCTGGCGGATGCGGCGACGTTGCGCGCACAAATCACCGCGATCCTCCGCGATCTGGAGCGAACGGACAGCCACCACCGCGGATCCCGGTCGGTCGGCGCGCAAGCCACGGCCATCGCCGCGCCGCCGGTGCTGCCGGGCGCCGCCGTGCCCCCGCCGCTGCCGCCGCTGTCGGCCGAGCCCGCCGGGTTCAGCCTCGCGGCGCTTCTGCGCCAGCGCGGCAAAATTCCGCCGTCGGAAACCCGGCTGCTGCTGTTCCTGCTCGCCGCGCTGGTGGACGATGCCATTGCGGACGCCTGGCCGGTCCAGCTTTCGCCGGCGGGCATCCACGTGCGTTTTCCGAGCGACGGCGAAGGGACGGTTGCCGCCGACGCGCGGGCGCTCCTGGCGGCGCCGCTGGAGGACTGGCCGCCTTTCGATCTCGAAATCGCGCCGGCCTCCGCGGACCAGGATCGCGGCGACGGCCTGGGCGATCCGGCGCGCGTGGAAGCCCTGGCCAATACGCTGCTGCGGGGCTTTGCCGCCCTGGCTTACGAACTCCTGAGCGGCAGCGCGCCGGCGGCCTCGGCGTCCGGCGGTTTCCGCCCGCTCGCCGAGTTGCCGGAAGCGTCAAACGCGCTGATCCGCGAAGCGCTCGATCCCGCCGTCGCGCCGGCGTATCCCAGCGCGGCGGCGTTTGCCATCGCGCTCGCAGCGTCACTCGCCCGGGCGCAGGCAGCGGGCTCTGGGCTGCTGCCCCCGGCCGGGGTCGCAGCGCCGGCGGGCGCGGCGCCTTCGCCGGAGGGCGCCGGTGATCTGAAGAAGGACGTCCGCGGCTGGCTGGCGCGGATTTTCGGCTGAACGCTGCCGTCCGCCCGCTAGTTTCCGGCCGGTCGCACCGGCGTGGCGGCCCCCTCGCCGGCGACCGTGGTCCACGGCCGCACGCGCCAGCTTTTCACCAGCCCGTGCCGGACATACGGATCCGCGGTGGCGAAGGCCTGGACCGATGCCGGAGTGTCACACGCAAACAGGAGCACCGCGCTGTCCACCGGGTCCGCGAGCGCGCCGCCGAGCACGAACTCTCCCCGCGCGTGCGCTTCCCAGGCGAGGGCGAGATGTTCCTCCCGAAACGCCGCGCGACGCTCCAGATAATCGGCCACGAAATCGTAAAACAGGAGGTAGTGCACGCGGAGCATTTCCCGGTGCCGTCGGGCGCGAAGTCAAGCCTTGTCCGCCGGGTCCGGCGCGGGGGATGTCGCGACCCGCGGCGATTCTGTCCTGCCAGCGCCGCCCGCGGTTCCCGAAAGCCGATCTCCGGCGGGCAGCCGAATCCTGTGAACGTTCGCTTCGCCGCGACGCCACGACGCCGCGAGCCGGCACGCTGGCAAGTGGCGGCACCGCCCGCATTCACGAACCGGGAACTTCCCCATGCCACTCGTCGCTGCGACCGTTATCGCCCGGATCCCGCCTTGGTTGCTGGCCGGCTGGTGGGGACTCGTGGCCGGAGGCGCGCTGGTCATCGGTGCGGCGATTGCCTATTTCGTCCGCGTGCCGGCCCGGCTCATCGCCGGCATCATGGCGTTCGGCAGCGGCGTGCTGATTTCCGCGCTGGCCTTCGACCTGATGGACGAGGCCTACAAGCGCGGCGGTTTTGACTCAACGGCGCTCGGCTTTCTCGGCGGCGCGACGGTTTACACGTTCGTCAACTGGCTCCTTTCCCGCCAAGGCGCCAAGCACCGCAAACGCTCCGGCGGCAAGCAGCCGTCCGAAAAGGAAAATAGCGGCAGCGGCTTGGCGATCGCCGCGGGCGCGCTGCTGGACGGCATCCCGGAATCCCTGGTCATCGGGTTGAGCCTGCTCAAAGGCGGAGCGGTCAGCCTGGTCGCGGTGATCGCCATCTTTTTGTCGAACATTCCCGAAGGCCTTTCCAGCGCCGCCGGGATGAAAAAAGCGGGCCGCTCGGCCGCCTACATTTTCGGCGTTTGGGGTGGCATCGCCCTGGTGTCGGGGGTCTCATCGCTCGTGGGCTACACGGTCTTCGGCCGGTTTTCCGACGACGTCGTGGCCGGCACGACCGCGACCGCGGCTGGCGCCATCCTGGCGATGCTCGCCGACACCATGATCCCGGAAGCCTTTGCCGAGGCGCACGAATTTGCCGGACTGATCACGGTGGCCGGATTCCTGGCGGCCTTTGTCTTGACCAAACTCGGCGCGTAAGCGAACGACGGTGATGATTCTGCGCAGGCTGGTTCAACTGGTGGCCCTGGTGATGATCGGGGATGGCGTGGTCGGAAGCATCAAGCCGCGCTGGCATTCGCTGCTCTGGGATCTCGGCCCGAAGCCTTACCGCGCCGCGATGCGGAAATTCGCCGCCGATCCGGAGATGGCGCGGTGGATCTACGCCGCGGAGATCGTCGTCGGGATGCTCATCGCCTCGCGCCAGACGCCCGAAGAGCCGTAGGCCGTTCCAGGAGCGTGTCTCGGGACCTGCGGGGAAACTGCCGTCATGATCTTCAAACTCCTGCTCGGTTTTGTCCCGCTTTCGATGGTGCTCGGCTATTGGCTGCATGTGCCGGCGCCCTGGGTCTTCGGCACCGCCATCATCGCCATCGTGCCGCTGGCGGAATACGTGCGGCGCGCGACCGAAGGCGTGGCCGCGCATTCCGGCTCCGCGATCGGCGGGTTGCTCAACGTGAGCTTCGGCAACGCGCCGGAGTTGATCCTGGCGCTGTTTGTCCTGCGCGCCGGCGACGTGGAGGTCGTGAAGGCGCAGATCACCGGCTCGATCATCGGCAACAGCCTGCTCGGGCTCGGCCTCTGCATCGTCGTCGGAAGCTGGGGGCGCGAGCGGCAATGCTTCAAGCGCGAGCGGGCCGGGTTGCTCGGCAGCTTGCTCATTCTCTCGGTCATCGCCCTGATGCTGCCGGCGATCTTCGATTACACGGAGCGCGGGCTGGGCAGGCAAAGCGCCTCCACAGCCGCGCTCGATGAACGCCTCAGCCTCGGCGTCGCCGGCGTGCTCATCCTCGTTTACATCGCCAACCTGATTTACACGCTCGTGACGCATCGCAGCGTTTTCGCGGTCGATCCGGAGGATGAGGATACGGCCAAGGGACACGGCCCCGGATGGTCGCTCGGCCGCTCGCTCACCGTGCTCGCGGTCGCCACGAGCGTCACCGCGGTGGAAGCCGAGCTGGTGAGCAGCGCGCTGGAAACCACGGCGCATCAACTCGGGCTGAGCACCTTTTTCCTCGGCGTGACCGTGCTGGCGATCGTCGGCAACGCGGCGGAATACGTGTCGGCAATTTATTTCGCCCGCCAGAACCGCATGGGCCTGGTGATGACGATCACGGTCGGCTCGACCATCCAGATCGCGCTCCTGGCCGCGCCGCTGCTGGTGATCATTTCCTGGTTCATGGGCAAGCCGATGAACCTGGTGTTTTCCAACCCCATCGAACTGGCCGCCATCGCCGCCGTCGCCTTCGCGGTCAACTCCATCACACAGGACGGCGAGACGACGTGGTTCGAAGGCGTGATGCTGCTGGCGGTGTATGCGCTGCTGGCGATCTGCTTCTTCCTTGTGACCGTCTAGGACGCCTGGCGGCGGCCGGCGGCTCCGGGTGAAAAATCGTGCCGGTCGCCGATCAAAACGGCTAGTCCGGCGCGGACCGGCGCGTTATCTTGCCGGCATCCTCCCCCCGGTCTCATGCAAGCCCTCGTCAAGCCCACGCACTTCAATTTCACCCGCGACATCATCGGCCACTGGGCGCGCGAGCGGCCGGACGCCACGGCGCTCTGGTGGGTGAGCGATGACCGCACGCAGGAACGGAAAATCTCCTGGCGCGAACTGGCGGCCGAAGCCGCGCGCGCATCATCATTTTTCCACGATCACGGCCTGCGCAAAGGCGACCGGGTGCTCGTCATTCTGCCGCGGGTGCCGGAGTGGTGGATCGCTGTGCTCGGGCTCATCGGGCTCGGTGCGGTGCCGATTCCGGGAACGACGCTGCTCACGGCAAAGGACATCGCCTACCGCATCGACGCCGCGGAGGCGCGCGGGATTGTGATCGACTCGGAATCCAGCGACCGCGTCGCCGACTTCGGCGGGCTGCGGATCGCGGTCGGCGCCGATACGCCAGAGGGTTGGGTGAACTTCGCGGACGCCAGCCGTAGCGGCCGGCCGGACTTTGACGCCGGGCCGACGCTCGCGGACGACGACGGCATCCTTTATTTCACCAGCGGCACCACAGGCCCGCCCAAGATGGTGCTCCACACGCAGACCTCTTGCGCGCTCGGCCATAAGCTCACCGGCGCGCTTTGGCTCGATCTGTCGCCTGAGGATGTGCACTGGAATCTTGCGGACAACGGCTGGGCCAAAGCGGCTTGGTCGAGCCTGTTCGGGCCGTGGCACCAGGGCGCCTGTTTGTTCGTCTGGGATGCGCGCGGGAAGTTCGATCCCGCGGCGACGCTGAAGACGCTGACGGCTTACCCGATCACGACCTGGTGCGCGCCGCCGACCGCGCTGCGGCTCATCGTGCGCGAGGATCTCAGCACGTATCAATTTTCGACCCTGCAGCACTGCGTCAGCGCGGGCGAGCCGCTGAACCCCGAGGTCATCGAAACCTGGCGCGCGGCGACGGGCCTCACGATTTACGACGGCTACGGGCAGACGGAAAGTTCCGTGCTCGTCGGCAATTTCCGCTCGCTCGGTCGCGAGGTGCGGCCGGGCGCCATGGGCTGGCCCACGCCGGGGTTTGACATCCGCGTGCTGGACAACGAGCTCAACGAATGCGCCCCGCGCCAGACCGGCGAGGTGGCGATCCGGGTCAAGCCGGATCGGCCGGTCGGGTTGTTCAAGGAATACTGGAAGAACCCGGAGGAAAACGCTTCCCGCTTCCAGGGCGACTGGTATCTCACCGGCGACGTGGCGATGCGCGACGAGGACGGCTGGTTCTGGTTTGTCGGGCGCGGTGACGACGTGATCAAAAGCAGCGGCTACCGCATCGGCCCCTTCGAGGTCGAGAGCGCACTCATCGAGCATCCCGCCGTGCTGGAAGCCGCGGTCGTCGGCAAGTCGGACGTGGACCGCGGCGCGCTCGTGGTGGCATTCGTGGTCCTGCGCAAAGGCCAAACCGGCAGCCCGCAGCTTGCGCGCGAATTGCAGGACCACTGCAAGAAAGTGACCGCCCCCTACAAGTATCCGCGCCAGATCGTTTTTGCCGAGTCGCTGCCGAAAACCATCAGCGGAAAAATCCGCCGCGTGGAGTTGCGCGAGCAGGCCGAGCGCGGCGAGGCGTGATGTGCCGATGACTCCGCCGCCCGCCGAAAAAACGCCGCGCGATTCGGCCGCGATCGTCGCGGACCTGATGATGCCGCACCAGGCCAACGGCCTGCGGCGGCCGAGCGTGTTCGGCGGCGTCATCATGAGCATGGTGGACCGGTGCGCCGCGCTCAGCGCGATGCGGCATTGCGGCGGGCAGACGACGACGCTGTCGATCGACCGCATTCTTTTCAAAGAGCCGATCCGCGTCGGCGAACTCGTCGAAATCCGCGCCCGCGTGGTCCATGTCGGCCGCACCTCGATGTCCGTGCTGGCGGACGTGTATGCCGAGGACATCGCCAGCGGCACCCGCCGGCACACGAACGAATGCTGGCTGACGTTTGTGCGGCTCGACGACAACGGGAAACCCGCCGCCGTGCCGTCGCTCCGGCTGGAAACCGACGAGGACCGCGAGTTGCACGATCTCGCCGCGCGTCGGCGCGAGCAGGCTCTGGCAGAGCGGCGGCGAAAGCCCGCGACGAGGGTCAGCCGTTCAGATCGTTGAAATTCGCAAACCGGCGCAGGAACGGGTCGTAGCGCGTCGGCTCCAGCAGCGGCGCGATGCGGCGGAAGAAGACGTTGAAGAACCCGTTGACGTGTCGCACGTAGAGATCGAGCGGCGCGAGGTCGAAGCGGAGATGAAGCTTCGGCTCGTAGTTCAGCGGCGTGGAATAGTAAGTGTGCAGCCCCTGCGCGATGCCCCAGGCAATGAGGTCGCGGATCGTGAGGAAATAAAGGTGCAGATCCAGGGCGTGCGCGTAGTCGAGTCCGAGGTAATTGTCGTAAAGCGTGCCGTCGTGCACCGCGCAGGAGGAAAACGCGACGGCACGGCCGCTGTCTGCCAGCCGCCAGATGAAAAAGCGCGACCGATCCGGCAGGCGCTCGCCGAGACCGAGAAAGTATTCGCGCGTCAGTTCCTCGAAACGGAACTGGCTGCGGGAAAACACCTGCTGATAGAGCGGGAGCAGTTCGTCCACGCAATCGGCGATCTCGTGGCGGACTTCCATCACCACACGCGGCGGAGCGTCGATTTTCCCGCCGGGGTTTTCATCCGCGCGAAATTTCCGCCGCAGATTTTTGCGCATCGCCTTGCTCAGGCGGCGGGAAAGGTAGTCGTCGAAGGACTGGTATTCGCGCAGCGGAATGACCGTGGCCGGAAAACTGGGCATCCGCACAAAGCCCCGGGCCGCCGCCGGCGCGGTGAGGGCGGTGCGCCACGTTTTTTTGAAGTCCTTGAACGTGATGATCGAAATCCGCTGCTCGCGCCCGATGCGGTGAATCGCCTCCAGCAAATCGGCGATGGCATAGGCGGCGCTGGGATCGTCGGCGCGGATCGTCAGCCCGAGCGAGCCTTCCCCGCCGGTGCTGCCGACCATGAGCATGCGCGTCTTCAGGAACCGCGGGAACCAGCGCCGCAATGCCACAAGCGGCGCACGCAATTTCGCCCCGAGCCCTTCGGTGATGTCCTGGTCGTGCAGAAAAAACGGCTGGATGAGCACCGTCCGACCCGCCCGGTCGGTGAGCACGAGGTAGCGGTAATCAAAGCCCGTCGTCAGCGACGCCTCGCAGACTTCTTGGTAGCGCCAGTCCTTCGCCTCGCCGACGAGCGCGCGGTGCCAGGCGGCCGGGTCCAGTTGCGCTGCGCGGTGGAAAACCTGGGCGCGCCCATGCGTGACCGGAAAGGACTCGCCCGCCGGTGGGGCCGTTTCGGCAAGGCCACCAGCCGCGTCTGGAGCCGCCGGGTGCCCGGACCCGGCCGGCGCGCCGCCCGGCTGCCGACCGGCGGGAGACGTCTGCGATGCGCGTGCCGCCGCCGCATCGACCGGGAGGTCGGGCAGCCCTTTCATTCGAGGTTTCTCACCGGCATTCGCCGCTAATACAACAGGATGGCGGCGCGTTCCACTTTGCGGGCTGGCCGGAAATGCCGGGCGACGGCGGCTTCGCCAGCCGGACTTCTTCCAGGGCTGGGAGGACTGCCATCGCCCCGCCAGAAGCCTGCGAGCCGCCCGCGCTTCCTCTCTTGACGCGCCCGAGTGGCTCCTGTCTAGTCCGAACAATTAAATCGGCCTCCATCAGCCCCTTCCATTGCCCGCAAAGCCTGCCGCCGGTCGAGAGACTTCTCGGCGCCGGCCGGCGGATTTCGGCAGTTTTCGCGGGCCGTCGGCGGCATTAAACGATTTGGACTGACGCCGCGCCGCCAGTCGGCAATTTTCACCTACCCGCGCTTCGCAATTTTTCCTTTCAGCAGAGGTTTTCCGGAATGTTTAACGGCCTTTTTTCCAATGACATCGGCATCGATCTGGGCACTGCCAACACGCTCGTTTACGTGCGTGACCAGGGCATTGTCCTGCGCGAGCCCAGCGTAGTCGCCGTGAAGGCGGGCACCAACATGGTGCTGGCCGTCGGCAACGAAGCCAAGCGCATGCTCGGGCGCACGCCGGCGAACATCGTCGCCGTGCGTCCCTTGAAGGACGGCGTCATCGCCGACTTCGAGATCACCGAGGCGATGCTACGCTACTTCATCAACAAAGTGCACGGCAGCCGCCGGCGCCTGGCGCGCAAGCCGCGTGTCGTCGTCGCGGTGCCCAGCGGCATCACGGAGGTCGAGAAGCGCGCCGTGAAGGAAAGCGCGACGCATGCCGGCGCCCGCGAAGTGTTTCTTATCGAAGAGCCGATGGCCGCCGCGATCGGCGTCGGCCTGCCGGTGCAGGATGCCGCGGGCAACATGATCATCGACATCGGCGGCGGCACCACGGAGGTCGCGCTGATTTCGTTGAGCGGCATCGTCTTCAGCCGCAGCGTCCGGGTGGCCGGCGACGAGCTGGACGAGGCGATCGTCAATTACATCAAGCGCGCCTACAACCTCATGATCGGCGAGCGCACCGCCGAGGAGATCAAGATCAAGATCGGCTCCGCGTATCCAACCGAGAAGGAATCGACCATGGAAGTCAAAGGCCGCGACCTCGTGGCCGGGCTGCCGAAGACGCTGACCGTGACCAGCCAGGAGATTCGCGACGCGTTGATGGAACCGATCAAGACGATCGTGGACAGCGTGCGCACGACTCTGGAGCGTTGCCCGCCGGAACTGGCGGCTGACCTCGTGGACCGCGGTCTGGTGCTCGCCGGCGGCGGCGCGCTGCTGCGCGGCTTGGACAAGCTGCTCATGGAGGAGACAAAGCTGCCTGTCCACGTGGCTGAGGATCCGCTCAGCGCGGTAGCCGAGGGCACGGGCAAGGTGTTGAGCGAGATCAAATTCCTGCGCCAGGTTGCCAGCGCGGAGCGGTCGTGGAGATAAGGCCGCGTCGGCGCGCGGCAATTCGAAATCCGAAGCTCGGAATTCGAAACGGCGGCGGGGCAACGACCGCGGGGATCGAGACGCGATCATCGGACTGACCGTAGTTGCTTAACCCGCCGGTTTTCTGAGCTTTCGGATTTCTGAGATTGAGTTCTGATTGTTTCGGGTTTCGGATTTCGATATTCGAACTTTCTGCCCCCAATGCGCCGCACCACCATCATCGCCCTCGTTGTCTTCGTCGTGGCCACCGGCTTCGTCCTGACATGGAGCGTGCGGAAGCAGCAAAAGGTGCAGCAAGGTGCGCTGGAGGTCACCCGGCCGCTGTTCGGGTTTACCTCGGACCTCACCCGCAAAGCCCAGGCCGTGACCCAGGGGCTGAAATCGCTGCCGGAGCTCGAGTCGGAAAACAAAGAACTGAAAATCCGCAACGAGCAGCTTTCCGTCCGCAACCAGATGCTCAACGACCTGGAGCGCGACAATGCCGGCCTGCGCCGCGCGCTCGATTTCAAACAGAAGTCGCAGTTCAAGCTGGTGCCGGCGCGCATCATCGCCCGCTCCTCGGCGACCTGGTGGTCGAGCGTCCAGATTGATCGCGGCGAGAAGGACGGCCTCGACATCGACATGCCGGTCGTCGTGGACGAAGGGCTCGTCGGCAAGACGACCACGGTCGCCGACAACACCGCCTACGTGCTGCTCATCTCCGACGAAGGCTGCAAGGTCGCCGCGACGGTCGAGGGCACGCGGGAAAGTGGCATCCTTTCTGGCGAGCGCCTGAGCGGCAGTAGCATGCCGGAGCTGGCGTTGAATTTTCTGCAGAAAACCGCGGTGCCGCTCCTGCGGACCGGGCAGAAGGTGTATTCGAGCGGTGTCGGCGGCGTGTTTCCCAGCGGGCTGGTGCTCGGGGAAATCCGCTCGGTCGAAACGCGCGCCCTGGATGCCCGCGCCAAGGTGACGCCCGCCGTCGATCTGGCGAAGCTTGAAAACGTGTTTGTCGTCGTCGGCCAGCGCCAGGCTGCCGCCAACCCGCCGCCCACGGCCGGACCGACGCCCCCCCCGCCGCGGCCGCGTTGATGGATTCGTGCCGGACGGAGGCGACCTGATTTTCCCCTTTTTGGCAGCCGACAGGAAAAGACCCGCCGCCCCGCCATCCGATGCAACCTCTGTCGCGCCTGCTCCCGCTTTTCCGATGAACACGCTGGCTTTCTTCGCCATCCTGCTCGTGGCGCAGTTTGTTGCCATCCTGGCGCAGAACCTGGTGCCGAGCATCGCTCCGCTGTTCGACGCGCGACCGCTGATCTTCCCGGCGCTGCTGGCCTACGGCGCCCTGGCGCTGCCCTTCGGCGGGATGCTCTCGCTCGCGTTTTGCAGCGGCTTCCTGTGGGACGCACTGACGGCGCAGTTTTACCTCCAGCGCGGCACCGCGGGCGCCGGGCCGCGGCTGAATGTGGAGACGCCGCTCGGTGGATCGATCGTGCTTTTTGCCGTGCTCGGCACCGTGATCCATGGGCTGCGCCCGCTGTTTCTACGCGGGCGGTGGGACATTCACTGCCTGGCCAGCGGCATTTGCGCGGTGATCATCCTGCTCGCGGAGTATCTGCTCATCACGTTCCGGCGTGGGGGGCTGATTTTCCCCCAATTCCTTTGGCCGCGGATCTTTCTGCCCGGCTTCTTTGCCATGGTCATGGCGCCGGTGGTGTATTTCGTATTCAATTCCATTGCCAATCTGGTAAACTATCCGGTGCGGGACGAACCGGTGACCTGAGGTGCGAAATGTTGAACGATGAATTATGAATGAGGAAGGCCGCGGGCCGGGCAGGGACACCGGGTGGCGCCGCGGGCAGGATTCATCGTTCGGCGTTCAGAATGCATAAGGTATAATTTTCTTTTCTCATGGCTCTTTTCCGAACCGAGACTCGCATCCAGTTGATCGGCCTTTTCTTTCTCACCGCGGTCAGCCTCGTGGTGGGCAAGCTCTGGTGGGTGCAGATCGCCCAGGGGAAAATGTATGCCGAGAAGATCAAGGGCAACAGCCAGGTGACCGTGCGCATCCCGAGCGTGCGCGGTGAGATCCGCGACCGCAACGGCCTGCCCCTGGTGACGAACCGCGCCAGCTACGAGGTGGATTTCTACCTCCAGGACATGGTGAACGGCTACCGCCAGGCTTTCGGCTCCAAGAACCTGCCGCGCCGCACCCGCCAATCCACGAAGAAAGGCGTGCTGCAGAGCACCGACGAAGTGGACATCAACAAGGTCGTGCAGGACACCGTCATGCCCCGGCTGGAAGAGCTGGGCTTTGAGCAGGATTACAACGCCGCGACGCTCCAGACGCACTACCGCAACGACACGCTGGTGCCTTTCACCTTCATGGAAGACCTCGATTTCGCCGACATGGCGAAGTTGAGCGAGCGGGATCTCGGCTTGCCCGGAGTGGAAGTGGCCGTCCGCCCGGTGCGCCAATATCTCTACGGGTCGCTCGGCGCGCACCTGCTCGGCTACGTCGGGCCGGTGAGCACGGACAAGGCGGAGATCAAAGAGGACGCCCGCAATTTCACGTTCTACCAGGCGGACGTAGAGGGTAAAAACAACATCGAAGCCACGATGAACAAGTGGCTGCGCGGCCAGCCGGGCGTGCGCTACGTGAAGCGCAATCCGAAAGGCGTCATCGAAGGCGACATCGGCATCACGCCGCCGACGCCGGGCGCGAACGTCTATATGACGATCGACGCCCGCATCCAGACCATCGCGGAGGAAGCACTCCGGGTGGCGGGCCGCGGCGCCGCCGTCGTCATTGATCCGAACAACGGCGACGTGCTCGCGATGGCGTCCGTGCCGTCCTTCGATCCGAACACGTTCATCCCCAGCATCTCCGGCCGGGACTGGTCGAAGCTCATCAAGGACGAAACCAATCCGCTGACGAATCGCGCTCTGCTTTCCTACGCGCCGGGGTCCACGTTCAAAACCGTCACCGCCCTGGCCGGCCTGCGCAAAGGCATCGGGCGGAACAAATACAACTGCTCCGGCGGCGTCACCTACGGCAACAAATACATGCGTTGCTGGATCGCCGACAAAGGCGGCGCGCACGGCACGCTCGGGCTGGAGGATTCGCTCAAGTATTCGTGCAACGCGTTTTATTACCAATACGGGAACGCCGCCGGCATCGACCAGATCGACGCCGTCGGCGCCATGCTCGGCATCGGCATGAAAAGCGGCATCGAGCTGACGAACGAAGCCGAAGGCGTGCTGCCCGGCCCCGAATGGCTCGCGCTCAACCAGCCGAAAGACCGCTGGAGCCAGGGCTACACCGCGAACACCTCCATCGGCCAGGGCCAGGTGCTCTGTAGTCCGCTCCAGATGGCCAACGTCGCCGCCACCCTGGCGAACGGCGGCATCTGCTACTACCCGCGGATCGTGGACCGCATTCTCGACAAGGACGGCAAGGACGTGCTCGACGAAAAGGGCAACCGCGTCGCGCCGGGCCCGCGCGTGCGCTCCAGCCTCCTGGCGCAGGGCCTCAAGCCGCAGGACATCGAGTTGGTCCGC
This sequence comes from uncultured Verrucomicrobiae bacterium, assembly GCA_963762725.1. Lineage (GTDB taxonomy): Bacteria > Verrucomicrobiota > Verrucomicrobiia > Chthoniobacterales > SZAS-18 > JAFAXH01. Next base: position 93,501 of record CAVXLY010000007.1, read on the forward strand.
AAGGGCATGTGGAAAGTCGTGAACGAATCCGGCGGCACCGCTGGCAAGGCAAAGATAAAAAACGTCGAAGTCGCCGGCAAGACGGGCACCGCGCAATTCTGGCGCAACGGGCAAAAGGATAACCACACCTGGTTCATCTGCTTCGCCCCCTACGACAAGCCGAAATACGCGATCTGCATCTTCCTCCAGGGCGCCAAGAGCGGCGGCGGCACCGCGGCCCCGATCGCCGCACGCATTCTCGACGAAAGCCTCGCCATGGAGCGCGGCGCCTTCCAGCCGCAGGTCCGGCCGCTGGCACCGGCGGTGGGCAACTTCACCTTCATCGCCAACGTGGACTACAACAGCCGCATCGGCGCCGCTCCGGCCGCGACTCCGCAGGGCGCCACGACGGACGAAGAGACGGAAAACGAGAATGACGCCGACATGGTTTCCGGCGAGAACCGGAATGCCGATCGCGACCGCACCCAGGTCGCCGCGCCAAACGTGCGCGCCGATCCCGATGCTTCCGGCCGCTCCAAGCGCCGGTCGCGGGTGGCCGTGGCCCAGCCCGTCGAGAGCAACGGCGAAGGGAGCGGCGACCAGCAGAACAACCCTTTCATGCGCTCGATGCGCAAATTTTTCGGCCGCAACACTGCGGCTGAGCAGGCCGGCGGCGACGTGCCGCCCACCGATGACCGAGACCTCAAGCGACAGCAGAAAACTTTGACCAAACAAAGAGATCAACTCCGCCAACGCCAATCCCCAAATTCCGCTCAGGGAAATCGTTCAGGACAAGGACAATCGTCACCGCCTCCGCCTCCGCCCAGGAAGAAATTCCTCGGCGTCTTCTAGGCGCCGGCAGCCGGTTTCCTTCCTTCGACTGATTTCCTTCGCCGCCCCGGTGCATCGACCGGGGCGGTGCCTCGCAGCCATGCCAGCGACCATTTCGGGTCGCCGGTTCCCTGTATTCGCGGAACACCTCCCTGCTTTGCAGGGCAGGCGCGGGATTCCCGGCAGCGGCGGGCGGCCAACCTCCACCCCCCCAACCGGACCCATTTATCCATGATAGAGAAAGTGAAGCGAATCTTCGGATTCGGCAGAAAAAAAGTTTCCAACCAGCTCGTCATCAACGTCGAAAAACTCGAGCGCCGCGTGGCGTTGATGGAAAACGGCGTGCTCGAAGAATACAGCGTCGAGCGCGTCAGCGACCGCAACATCGTCGGCGGCATTTTCAAGGGCCGGGTGCGCAACATCGAGCCGGGCCTCAAGGCGATGTTTGTGGACATCGGCTACGAGAAAAACGCGTTTCTCCATTTCTGGGACGCGCTGCCGGCCGCGCTCGACAGCGGCATCGAGCACATCGAGCGCAAATCGAAGGGCGACGGCGGCCGCAACGCGCCGCCTGTCCAGCCCCTGCCGCCGATCCGCGACGAAGGCGACGAGGACGACCTCGACGAAGACCTTGACGGGGATCGTCCGACCGCGCAGGAGCCGGAGCCGCAATCACAACCGCAGCAGCAGCCGCAGCAACAACAGGGACAGCACCCCGGCGGGCGTCGCGGAGGCGGACCGCCGCCAAAGAAAAAGCTGACGAGCAAGGATATCCCGAGCGTGTATCCCGTCGGCAGCGAAGTGCTCGTGCAGGTCACGAAAGGCCCCATCGGCACGAAGGGGCCGCGGGTGACGACAAACATCTCGCTCGCCGGCCGCTACCTTGTCCTGATGCCCTACAGCGACCAGAGCGGCATTTCGCGGAAGATCGAGGATCCCAAGGAGCGCGACCGCCTGCGCAAGATCCTGCGCTCGCTCGAGATTCCGGAAGGCATGGGCGTCATCATGCGCACCGTCGGCGAAGGCCAGCGCGCCCGTTTTTTCGTGCGCGACCTGAGCCTGCTCGTCGAGCAATGGCGCGGCATCGAGGAGGCGATGAAGCAGAAGCCCTCGCCGGCCTGTCTGTTTCAGGAGCCGGATCTCATCGACCGCACGGTGCGCGATTTCCTTACCGACGAAGTGGACCAGGTTGTCTGCGACGATCTTCACGCCGTCGAGCACATGCGCGATCTGGTCGGCCAGATTTCCAGCCGGTCGAAGAGCCGGATCGAGTTTCATCAGGAGCCGGTGGACGTGTTCGAGAAATTCGGCGTCCAGCGCCAGATCGACGACGCGTTTCACCGCCAGGTCTGGCTCAAATGCGGCGGCTACATCGTCATCGATGAAACCGAGGCGCTCATCGCCATCGACGTGAACACCGGCCGCAACAAAGGCTCGAAGGACATGGATAAAACCATTCTCCAGACGAACCTCGAAGCCGCCGACGAGATCGCCCGCCAGCTCCGCCTGCGCAACATCGGCGGCCTCATCATCGCGGACTTCATCGACATGAAGCCGCACAAGGACCGCATCCAGGTCTTCGAACGGATGAAGGAGCGGCTCAAGCGCGACAAATCAAAGACGCACGTCCTGCCGATTTCCCAGCTCGGGCTCATGGAGATGACCCGCCAGCGGGCCGCCGAAAGCCTGAGCAGCTCCGTTTACACGCCCTGCCCGTATTGCAGCGGACGCGGGCACGTGAAGAGCGCGATGAGCATGAGCGTGGAGCTGCAGCGCGCGCTGAACGCCACGATGCGCCGGTATCGCGACACCGTGCACGAGATGCGCGTCATCGTGCATCCCGAGGTGCTCAACCGCCTGCGCACCGAGGACGAGGAGTTGCTCGTGGACCTGGAGCGCAAATACGAAGGCCGGCTGACGTTTCGCGCCGACGTGACGTATCACCAGGAAAAATTCACCATCACCGATGCCAATACCGGTGGGGAATTGAAGGGCTGACAACCGGGTGACTCGGGCCGCGGGCGACGGGCTGCCACGAGCAGCAGCCGCCCCGCCCGGTCACGCCCGGACCGCGCCGGACTTGACCTCCGAGACGCCGGTGATCTTCCAGACGCCCTCTTCCTTGCTGAGAGTGTAGAGAAATTCGGTCACCGATTTGCCGTCCGCGCCGGTGATCCGCACCGCGAGCGCGGCTTCCTCGCCGGTGTCGAGCGCGATGCCGTATTCCGCGGAGGCGGAGCCGGCGATCACGGGGTAGCCAGCACGCACCATTTTCTCGAAATCGGCAGCCGGAAACATGGCGCGGATTCCCTGCGCCGCGTAGCCGTAGGCGCGGATGAAATCGTTGGCGCGGAACGCGGCGAGCTGGGCATCCACGACGGCGACAAGTTCTTGTTTCACGGTTGGGGAGCTTTCCGCCATCGTCGCCTCGCTGCCCCGGGCCGTCGGCGCGGCTCCGGGCAGCCACCCACCGGCCGCCAGCAGCCCGAGCGCGCAGCATCCCGCGGTCATCAGGCGCCACCCGGCTTCGCGGCAGCGGCGGAGCGTTGATTTCGGATCCACGCGGAAACATTGCAGGGAGCGTCTCGCATGGCCGTGGCGGTTCATTGCCATTACTACGCGTCCCGCCCGGCTGCGGGCGCGGGATTTCCTCTTGCCAAGGCTTCCTGGCTCGGCATAGTTCGCTTCCCGCATCGCGCCGGTGGAAGCCTTCCGCCTCTGCATTGCGCAACCTTTTCCCTGACTGTTATGGCCTACGCAATTCTGAAAACCGGCGGCAAACAATACCGCGTCGCCGAGGGCGACATCATTGACGTGGAGAAACTCGACGCCGAAGCCGGCAAGGAATTCACGTTTGGCGATGTGCTTTTCCACGGCGACGGGGACAACCTCACGCATGGCAGCCCGACGATCTCCGGCGCCACCGTGGTCGGCGAAGTCGTCGAGCAGCGCAAGGACAAGAAGGTGATCGCCTTCAAATATCGCCGCCGCAAAGGCTACCACCGCACCGTCGGCCACCGCCGCAAGCTTACCCGCGTGCGCATCAAGAGCATCACGCTCGGCGCGTAAACAGATTTCCCGGTTTCGGATCTTCTCCCAATTTTATGGCACATAAGAAAGGTCAAGGCAGCGTCAAGAACGGTCGCGACAGCGTCAGCAAGCGACTCGGCGTGAAAAAATTCGGCAGCGAGCAGGTCGTCGCCGGCAACATCATCATCCGCCAGCGCGGCACGAAATTTCACCCGGGCCGCAACGTCGGCCTCGGGCGGGATTACACGATCTTCGCCTTGGTCGATGGCACCGTGAAGTTTGATCGCGGCGGCCGTCGGGTGAACGTCGATACCGCCCCGGTTGGCGAGGAAGCCGTCGCCGCCAGCTAGGCGCCGCGTTTCTTCAAACCCGCTGGCGCCCGGCCAGACGATCGTTTCAAGCCGGGGATGCCGGCTCCATTTTTACAGGCCGTTCGGATTCCGTCTGAACGGCCTGATCGTTTTTGCCGGCCTCGCGCTCGTGGCGCATCTCGAGCGAAAGGAAATAGTTTAACCCGGTGCGGATGACCGCGATGGCGCCGAGCCGGCCGATTTCCTGCCAGCCCGGGGCGATGGCGGTGGAAAGAATGTCGGCGCCGAGCTGGAACTCCAGCGCCAGCGCCAAGTAGCGCGCGAGGACCAGCCGGATGGCGTTGAAGTTCGCCGGCTGGCGATCCAGCGCGGCCCGGCAAAATTTCCCCAGCGCGATGACCGTGCCCAGACCAATGACGACGGCGCCCGTGGTTTCCACGCCCAGCTTGAGCCAGAGGACGGCGTTGACAATCCATTGCTCGGCGGTGTGGGGTGCTTCCATGAGGGGTCGAACTTAATCGCTGGCGGCCATGTTTCACGTCGTCCTCGTCGAGCCGGAAATTCCGCCGAATACCGGCAACATCGCCCGACTCTGCCTGGCGGCGGACGCGGAGCTGCACTTGGTCCGCCCGCTCGGCTTCTCGCTGGACGACCGGCAGCTCCGCCGCGCTGGGATGGACTACTGGCATCAGGTGAACGTCACGGTCTGGGAAAACTGGGACGCGCTCTGGCAAGCCCGGCTTTCCGCGCCGACAGCCCGGCGCTGGTTTCTCACCACCAAGTCGACGCGCGCCCACTGGGACGCCGACTTTCAGCCCGGTGACTATCTCATTTTTGGTCGCGAAACCCGTGGGTTGCCGGAGTCGCTGCTCGCTGCGCATCCCGCCGAATCGCTCACGATCCCGATGGTGCCCGGCGCCCGTAGCCTCAATCTCGCCACGGCCGCCGGCATCGTGCTCTTCGAGGCCTTGCGCCAGACCCGGTCGCGGCGGGGCAGCGCTTAAAGTTGGTGGGATTGCCTGAAACCGGACGCCCCGTTGTTTCAGCGCGGCCATATTGCGATGTGTGCGCACAGTGGCTTTCGGCAGGATTGGGCACCAGCTGCGCGTTCCGTGGCCGCCCATTGCAGAGGCGGCCCCCCTCTTTTCCTTGCGAGCCCGCCGCGATGCATGCGGCGCCTCCAACACTGACCGGACGACCTGTAAGGAATCTCAATTCCTGGGAATTCTTAAGGCCGCTTTCTTCGATGAATCGAATTTATTTCAGACCCGTGACGCCAGAAGCGAGACGGGCCGCTCTGCCCCCGCCTGTCTCAAGGCCGCTGCCGCCGTCTCCGTCCGTTATTTCGCCCCGTCGCTTCTTCTTTCCTCCTCCTTTCTCCCCATGAAAACCGCCTCTTCCCGTGGGCGCCGCGCCGTGTGGCGCTGCTGCGCAAAAGTTGTGCTGGCTTTGACTGCGATGCTGCCCGCTTTCGGCGGTATCAAAGTCTCGGCTCAAACCAACAAGTGGGTCGCCACCTGGACCGCCTCGCCGGTCGGAGCGGCAACGCTGGCGGCGGATACTTTCAGCTACACCCGGCCCCATGCCGCGCTGCAGTTTCCGTTTCCGAATCTGGACACCGATGGCGCGACGAACCAGACGATCCGCATGATCGTGAAGCCTGACCTTTGGGGCAACACGATGCGGTTCCGCTTTTCGAATGCTTTCGGCACCAAGCCGGTGACCCTCGGGCCGGTGCGCGTCGGGTTACAGGAATTTTCGGGCGTGGTGCTTAAGGGCACGAACACGGCCGTCACTTTCAACAACGGCAGCGCGAACGTGACGATCCCAGCCGGTGCGTCCACGTTCAGCGATGCCGTGACGCTGTCGTGGGTCAAGAATCCCAACGACATCCTCGTGTCCGGGCGCAATCTCGCGATCAGCTTCGCGGTGCAGGGCACCAGCGGGCCGATGACCCGGCACCCGGTCGTTTTCATGACCAGCTACATCAGCGCGCCGGGCAGCGGCGACCGCACGGCCGATGACCTCGATCTGGCTTACCCCTACACGTCGGTTTCCAGCTATTTTCTGGATGCCGTGGACGTGCAGGCGCCAGCGGACACCAGCGTCATCGCGGTGTTCGGCGATTCCATCACGGCGGGCACTTTTTCCAGCCTGAATACGAATGACCGCTGGATGCACTTCCTTTCCCGCCGGTTGCACGAGGTTTACGGCAACCGCGTCAGCGTGGTCAACGAAGCCATCGGCGGCAATACGGTGAACGGCGCCAGCTCCGCCAGCTCCGGGCCGAACGCGGTCATGCGGCTCGACCGGGACATTCTCGGGGTCAGCGGACTGAACACCGTCGTCTGGCTGGAAGGCATCAATGATGTCGGCGGCGGCCAGCGACCGGTCAGCACGGTGATCGAAGGCTACGAAAACATCGTGGGCCGTCTGCATGCGCAGGGCATCCGTGTGGTCGCAGGCACGATCCTTTCCAGCTTCCAGCCGACGCAGAATTTCTCCGGCGCGAACGGCACCGGACACGCCGGCATCAACTACGGCGGGCCGGCGACGTTCGCGAAGGTGCTGGACCTTAACAACTATATCAAAACGTCCGGACTCTTTGACGGAGTCGTCGATTTCTATGCGGCGACGCTCAATCCGGCCACGAGCGCGTTGAAGCCGGAATTCACGGTCAGCAGCACGGATCTTTCGTCGGTGGACTACCTTCATCCGAACCGCGCCGGTTACCTCGCGATGGGGAACGCCGTGGACCTGACGCTCGTGGCGCCGCGCGCCGGCTTTTTCAGTGGGGAGCGGCCCTTGGGGGCGCTGGGGGTCAACTACCTGACTTTCCCCAACGGCCAGTTCTTCGGCTACTACAGCCAGCAGTTCTTCCCGTATGTCTACCACTACGACTTCGGCTTTGTCTTCTTCCAGGACGCGGGCAACGGCAACGCCTTCCTGTATGACTTCGCCAGCGAGGCTGGTTCTACACGGGAGCCGGGCTGTGGCCGTATCTGTATGACTTCAACCTAGGGGCCTGGCTGCGCTACCAGGCCGATCCGAACCGGCCGGGGCGCTACACGAGCAACCCGCGCCGCTTCTTTAACTTCTCCACCAACACGGTCATCTCGAAGTAAGCGATCGCACGGCCACCGAACGCACCTTTCTCACCCGGAACATCCCCCGTTCTCTCACCATGAAAATTCGCTCTCTTTTCCGCGACTTCCGCGTCGCGGCCGCGTTGCTCTGTCTCGTTTCCGCCGCTGGCGCCACCCAGTTGTTTGCCGCAGATGCGGGCCCGACGACAAACGTGATCGTCCCTGGCGCCGGCGAAAAGTGGGCCGCGACCTGGGCGACCGGCATGGGCGGCACCTTTCCCGGCAGCGCCGCGCTCAGTTTCGCGATTCCGAATCCGACGACCGACGGCGCGAACGAACAGACGTTTCGCATGATGGTAAAGCCCGACCTTTGGGGACGGTCGATGCGCTTCAAATTCTCCAATGTCTTCGGCACCCAGCCGGTCACCTTCGGTCGCGCCACGGTGGGTCTTGCAGACCTACGGCGCGAACGTTTTTCCCGGCTCGACCACGTTGATCAGCTTCAACGGTGGCTCGACCAGCGTGACCATTCCCGTCGGCCAGGAAATTTTCAGTGATCCGGTGACGCTGCCGTTCTGCACCGGTCCGGATGATCCGAACGTGCAGGGCCGCAGCTTGGCGGTCAGCTTCCATATCTCCGGCAAGAGCGGCCGGATCACGTATCACAGCGCGGCCTACCAGATTTCCTTTCTTACCGGCTCCGGCAGCGGCGACCGCACCCGGGAGGAAAACGACGCTTCCTATCCTTACTCGACGCTGAGTTGGTATTTCATCGCCGGGGTGGACGTGGTAGCGCCTGCGGAAACCCGCGTGCTGGTTGGCTCGGGCAGTTCGTCCGCGGACGGCACGTTCTCCACGATCAACGGCCACGACCGTTTCATCGACAACATGTCACGCCGCCTGCACGCCGCTTACGGCAACCGGATCTCGGTGGTGAACACCGGTATCGGCGGCGACGTGGCGGCCCTGCCGGGGCCGGGCGGCTTGCAGTTCATCGCGCAATATTTCCAGCAGCGGCTGGATCGCGAAGTCATCGGGATCAGCGGCGTGACCGATACCGTTCTGTATCTCGGCGTGAACGACTACACCATCGCGCTTCAGGAATCCGACGCCACGATTCAGGCCTATCGCGACATCGTTGCGCGCCTGCACGCGGCCGGGATCAATGTGGTGATGTCCACGATCACCTCCACGGTTGGCCAGGCGGGGCGGGGCGGCTCGGCGGACGGGCTGGCGAACTATGCCCGGGTCAACGCGTTCATCCGGAACTCCGGCGGGCTCTTTGACAGCGTGGCTGACTTTTACGTGGCGACGGCCGACGCTTCGAAGGGGAGCATCGAGGACCAGACGGCGCCGTTGTTTCCGGAATTCGCGGCGCACAGTTCCTTCAATCCGGCACCCGATTTCCTTCATCAGGGCCGCGCCGGGATGCAGGCGGAAGCTGCGACGCTGGATCTCAGCTTCTTCGCCGGACCCAGCACGCGCGGGCGATAAGCATTGGCGTGTTCCTCCGCCCCGGTGACGCGGCGGCCAGCCGGAAACGGCTTGGCTTTGACGCCGCTTCCGAAAGCGGGAGATGGCCGATTTGGGACATCCACGGGTCGGCGGTTGACGTCGGCGCCGGACGCTGTTTCAATCCCGGCCGATGCGACGGATTGAACGAGGCTTCCGCGATGTCTTTGGCCTCCAGACGAATCTGATAGCGGTGTGTCGCGGGATTGCGCTGCTCGGCGTCTCGGTTTGCTGGCTCGCCAGGGCGCACGCTGCCGAGGTCAACCCATATCATGCCGGGCTGAAGGCGGAATTTCGCGGCGACAACGCGGCGGCAATACGGCATTTCACCGAAGCAATTGCGTTGAACCTGAACCGCCTTAATGCGCATCTGCACCGGGGGAGGGCTTATGCCCGGGCGAACAATCCCGCCGCCGCGCAGGAGGACTTCAACGCCGCCACCAAGCTGGAGCCGCGAAAGGCCCTGCCTTGGAGACTGCTTGCGGAAGCCCTCGTCACGGCACGCGACTATCGAGGTGCGGTCGTGGCGTGGGAGCACGCGCTCCCTCTCCAGCCACGGGACGGGACAGTGCAAAATAGCCTGGCGTGGGTCTTGGCCACCTGTCCCGAAGCCGGGGTGCGCAATGGCAAGCGAGCGATCACCCTGGCTCAACAGGCCTGCCAGATCCGAAATTGGCGGGATAGCCACGCGCTCGACACCCTAGCTGCGGCTTACGCGGAAACCGGAAATTTCGAAGAAGCGCTTCGCTGGCAGACGGAAGCGGTCGCCGTCCTAGATAAATACGGACCCGTTTCCGACAACATGCGACGGGCGATCCGCGCCAACTTGAAAAGGATCCGCGCCCGCGAGCCGATCCGCGAGACCCCGCCATGATGAACCATTTTCACGCCCATTTTCGCCGGCTGCTAGCGCTCATCTTCTGGCTCGGCTTCGCGTGGCTTACCTTGAGCAGAGCTGGCGAGGCGCAGGCGGCGACTGCCGGAAAGACGAATGCGGAAGGGTGGGTCACCGTGCCGGCGGCCTATCTCAGTTCCCGCCTGGTGCGCGCCCCGCAGGTGCCGGCGACGGTTTACCGCGTCGTCCTCGATGTGCCGCCGGCCAGGTCGGCCGAGGCGGCCAAGCCGAAGGTGATCGGAAGCTGCGGTGACGGCGCGGTGGACGGCATCGCGTGGGATTACGTGAAAACCGTGCTCGCCGGCACGCCGGCGTTGCGGGAGCAAAACGCCACCCGGGAATTGCGCTTCCAACTCAAGCTGACGCCCACGCCGCTGGACGTCAGCCGCCTGAAGCTGCCGCCCGAATACACCGGCATCTCGACCACGAATTACCGGACTCCGCCACCGCCGAATTATCCTGAGGCGGCACGGCGAGCCCGGATCACGGGATCCGGCAGGATCCGGGTGAATTTCCCGGCGGGCGGCGGCACCCCGCTGCGGGTAACCTTGATCGAGTCCACGGGGAGCCAGGTGCTGGACGTCACCATGGTGCAATGGAGCATGCTGGTTTGGCGGTCCCCCAAGACCGCGCCCGAGCGCGAGATGATCGTGCCGGTCACCTTCCTTTTGCGTTGAGCCGGCGTGGCGGCGGCTCTGGGGCGCTGGCGGGTGGACGGTGGGGCGGGGGTGGTGTTTAGTGGGCGTTCCGTTTTCTCGTTTGCCTCGATGTTTGTCGCTCCGTCCGCGCCCGCGGTTTCTCCGCCGCCGCTGCTTCGTGCCCGCGAGTTGCGCCAAAGCTTTCCGCTCGCCGGCGGCCGGCGGCTGGACGTGCTGAAAGGCATCTCGCTCGATGTCGCGGTGGGCGAGGCGATCTTTCTGGTCGGCGCCTCGGGAGCCGGCAAATCGACGCTGCTTTACACGGTCGCCGGCCTGGAAAAGCCGACCGGCGGGACGATCGAATTCGAAGGCCAGTCGCTCCACAAGCTGAGCCTCAACGCCCAGGCCCGGGTGCGGAATCGGCGCATGGGCTTCGTGTTCCAAAGCTACTGCCTGCTGCCGGAGCTGACTGCGCTGGAAAACGTGCGGCTGCCGATGATGCTCGCCGGCATCGGCTCCCCGGCCGAGCGCGAGGCGCGGGCGGAAGAGCTGCTCACCGAGGTCGGCCTGACCGAGCGCCTGCACCATTCGCCGTTGGAACTCAGCGGCGGCGAGCAGCAGCGCGTGGCCATCGCGCGGGCGCTGGCCAACGACCCGGCCATCCTCTTCGCCGACGAGCCGACCGGCAATCTCGACTCCCGGGCCGGCGGCGCGGTCATGGATTTGCTGCTTGCGCTGGTGCGCGAAAAGCGGAAGACGTTAGTCGTCGTCACGCACGATCTGCGGCTTGCCGGCCGTGGCGACCGCCAGTTGGAAATGCGCGACGGCGTCCTGCTTTCGTCCGATAATCCACTCCTGCGAACCAACCCCGAAGCGCCCGCAAACTCCTCGTTACTCCCTCTCCCATGAAGATCTACATCGACGGCCAGTATTTCGATCAAAACGACGCCAAGATCAGCGTGTTCGACCACGGTCTGCTCTACGGCGACGGGGTGTTCGAAGGCATCCGCTTCTACAACCGCCGGGTCTTCAAGCTGGAGGAGCACATGGACCGTCTGTGGGACTCCGCGAAGGCGATCTGCCTGGAGATCCCGATCTCGCGCGAGCAGCTCACCGCCGACCTGCTGGAATGCATCGCCGGCAACGATCTCGACGACGGCTACATCCGGCTCGTCGTCACCCGCGGCGTCGGCGATCTCGGGTTGAACCCGAAGCTCTGCAAGCGGGCCTCCATCATCATCATCGCCGCGAAGATCTCGCTCTACAGCGACGAGCTTTACCAGCGCGGGCTGGACATCGTGACCGTCGCCACCCGGCGCATCAACAGCGCCGCGCTGCCGCCCGCGGTGAAGTCGCTGAACTATCTCAACAACGTCCTCGCCAAGATCGAAGCCATGCATGCCAACGCCGCCGAGGCGCTCATGCTCAACGACCAGGGCAACATCGCCGAATGCACGGCCGACAACGTCTTTGTCATCAAGCGCGGCTGCATCTTCACGCCGCCGGTCGTCGCCGGCAGCCTGCGCGGCATCACGCGGTCGGTCATTTTTGATCTCGCCGCCGAGGCGGACATCCCGATCTCCGAGCCGGATCTCACGCGCTACGACGTCTTCACCGCCGACGAATGCTTCCTCACCGGCACCGCGGCCGAAGTCGTGCCGGTGGTGCGCTGCGACACCCGGGTGATCGGCGACGGCAAGCCGGGACCGGTGACCCAGCGGCTCTTGAAAATGTTCCGCGAACTGGTGCGCAACACCGGGACGCCCATTGATAAATCGGCTCCGGCAGTGCATAGTGGAGCCACCGCCGAACCGGCGGTTGCAGGCTCCCGCTGACATCCCGTCTGCTGAGTCCTCGCCGGCCGATTTTCCCTCCCTGTTCCGTCTGATGAGCGACAACGTCAAGATTGTCTGCGACAACTGCAAGCAGAAGCCCGCGGAAGTGTTCTATTCGCAAATCGCGGAAGGCAAACTTCTGAAGGTCAATCTTTGCAAAGCGTGCTCAAAGGAAAAAGGGGTGGAGGATCCGACCGGTTTCGCGCTCGCCGAGTTGCTGCAGGGCATGGGCGAGAACACGGAAGTCTCGCCGGCCACCGGCACCGGTAAGAGCAGCGGTGGTGGCGGTTCCGACCGGGACGACGCACCGGCGAAATGCCCGGTGTGCGGCTTCGCGCAGGGCGACTTCAAGAAAACCGGCCGCCTCGGCTGCAGCGAGTGTTACACGACCTTCGGCGACAGCCTGGGCGCGCTCCTGAAGCAGATGCACAAAGGCACCGCGCACATCGGCAAGGTGCCCGAGCGTCAGCACCGCGTGCAGGCGATCACCGGTCGCATGCAGTCGCTTCGCGAGGACCTGGAAAAAGCCGTGCGCGCCGAAAATTACGAAGGCGCCGCGGATCTGCGCGACCAGATCCGGCAGCTCGAGAGCGAGATCGGGACTTGAAGCGGAATCGCCCATGAAATTCTCCGGCATCATCAACGGCACCAGCGAATGGCTGCGGGACGACGGGCCGCAGCATGACATCGTGATTTCCAGCCGCATCCGGCTGGCGCGCAACCTCCAGAAACTCCCGTTTCCCGGCTGGGCGAAAAAGGTGGACCGCGTCGCGATCCTCGAAAAGATCAAGCCGCAGGTCGAGTCGTTGCCCGAGATGGAGGACGCCTTCGCGGAATACCTCCAGGATTTGAGCGCGCTGGAAAAGCAGGTGCTCGTCGAGCGCCATCTCATTTCGCGCGAGCACGCTGCGAAGGGTGTCGGCAGCGCCGTGGTGATGAACCGGCAGCAAACGCTGTCGATCATGATCAACGAAGAAGATCACCTGCGCATGCAGGCGATCCGCAACGGCTTCCAGCTTCGCAGCGCTTTCTCGATGCTCGACGCCGTGGACAGCCAGCTCGAAGCGAAGCTCGACTTCGCCTACAGCGAGCGCCTCGGCTACCTGACCGCTTGCCCGACGAATGTCGGCACCGGCATGCGCGCCTCCGCGATGTTGCACCTTCCCGCGCTGGTGTTGAAGGAGGAGATCAACAAGGTCATCCAGGCCGTGAACAAAATCGGCCTCGCGGTGCGCGGTCTTTACGGCGAGGGGACGGAAGCGCTCGGCAACCTGTTCCAGGTTTCCAATCAAACCACGCTGGGCGAAAAGGAGAGCGACATCATCGGGCGGCTGAGCAAGGTGATCGAGCAGATCATCGAGCACGAGCGCAATGCTCGCGAAGTGCTGCTCGAGCAGAAACCGACGACGCTGTTCGACCAGATCGGCCGGGCCTACGGGATCCTGACAAACGCCCATTCCATGACCGGCAAGGAGGCGCTGAATCTCCTGTCCCTTATCCGGCTCGGCGTAGACCTCGGATTTTTTCCGCCGGAATGCCGTCACCCGGTCGGGGAGTTGTGCACCGAGGTGCAGCAGGCGCATCTCCAAAAAGCCGGCCAGCAAAAACTCAGCGCCGACGAGCGCGATCTGCTGCGGGCGGATGTCGTGCGCGAAAAGCTCAAGCGCTGCCCCAGCCCTGATCTGGAAAAGGTCAAGGCGCTCCGCGAGCAGCAGCGGCAGCAGCAGTCCAACGGCGAATCGCCGCGCGGGACTGCGGACGCTGATTGACGCCCGCGCCGCCGGTGCGCAACGGCTTGGGGCCAATCCGAAAAAATTTCGGAACAAACGAGCGAAGCCGCGGTCTGCGGCCGCCCGAATCCGCCATTTCCCGGCGTCGCCGCGTGGGCTCCGCTGCTGGGCCGGCATTCCTCGAAAACCGCGTCGGGAACCGCAAAACTTGTGCGGCACACGTTTGCTTGCCCGGAGAAACCCGCTATCTTTTTCCGGTGCAGAAGTGGCCGGTTCGGTCACCTGCTACCGGAATCTTAGATGATGAATAATTTCACTCCTCGAGCGCAACAAGTTTTGGCCCTGGCCCGCAAGGAAGCGGATCGATTCAACCACAACTATGTTGGCACCGAGCATCTTCTGCTCGGCCTGATCAAACTCGGCCAGGGGGTGGCCGTGAACGTGTTGCAGAAGATGGGTCTCGACCTCGAAACCGTCCGCATGGAGGTCGAAAAACAGGTCGGCACCGGCCCCGAGACCAAGATGGTCGGCAACATCCCCTACACGCCGCGCGTGAAAAAAGTGCTCGCGCTCGCCGGCAAGGAAGCCAAGTCGCTGAACCACTCCTACGTCGGCACCGAGCACATTCTGCTCGGGCTGCTGCGCGAAGGCGAAGGCGTCGCGGCACGCGTGCTCAAGAGCCTCGAAGTCGATATCGAGCGCACCCGCAATGAAATCCTGAAGGAGCTCGACCCGAACTTTACCCCGCCGGACGCGGAACAAGAAACCTCCATGCCTGCTGAAAACGGAAACAAAAAGGACGTGAAGACGCCGGCGTTGCGCGCCTTCGGCCGTGACCTGACGGAGTTGGCGAAAAAGAACGAGCTCGATCCGGTGATCGGCCGCAAAAACGAGATCGAACGCGTCATCCAGATCCTTTGCCGTCGCACGAAGAACAATCCCGTGCTGCTCGGTGAAGCCGGCGTCGGCAAGACCGCCATCGTCGAAGGCCTCGCGCAGGAAATCGCCGGCGGCAACGTGCCGGAACTGTTGCACGACAAGAAAGTCATCACGCTCGACCTCGCGCTGATGGTCGCAGGCACGAAGTATCGCGGCCAGTTCGAGGAGCGCATCAAGGCGGTGATGGACGAGATTCGCCGTTCGAAAAACGTCATCCTTTTCATCGACGAACTGCACACCATCGTCGGTGCCGGTTCGGCCGAAGGCGCGATGGACGCGAGCAACATCATCAAGCCCGCGCTCAGCCGCGGCGAGTTGCAGTGCGTCGGCGCGACCACGCTCAACGAGTATCGCAAATACATCGAAAAGGACGCCGCGCTGGAGCGCCGTTTCCAGACCGTGAAGGTCGAGGCGCCGAACATCGACGACGCCATCCAGATCCTGCGCGGTCTGCGGCCGAAGTATGAGGCGCACCACAAGGCGAAGCTCACCGACGAAGCGCTCGACGCCGCGGTGAAACTCTCCGAGCGTTACATCACCGGCCGCTTCCTGCCGGACAAGGCAATCGACGTCATGGACGAAGCCGGCGCCCGCGCCCGCATCGGCGCCATGACCCGGCCGCCGGACGTGAAGGAAATCGAGAAGGAGATCGAAGACATCCGCGTCGAAAAGGAAGCGGCGATCAAAGCTCAGGATTTCGAAAAAGCCGCCTCGCTGCGCGACAACGAAAAGCAGGCCAAGGACAAGCTGGAAAAGATCCTCGCCGATTGGCGCGAACAGCGCGAAGAGCGCGAGGTCGTCGTCTCTGAAGATGACATCCTGCACATCGTCAGCAAGTTCACCGGCGTGCCGCTCCAGCGCATGGAGCAGAAGGAAACCGCCAAGCTGCTCGCCATGGAAGGCGATCTCAGAGGCAAGGTCATCGGCCAGGACGAAGCGGTCATCGCCATCTCGAAGGCGCTGCGCCGCTCGCGTGCCGACCTCAAGGATCCGCGTCGGCCGATCGGCTCGTTCGTGTTCCTCGGCCCGACGGGTGTCGGCAAGACGTTTCTCGCCCGCACGCTGGCGGACTTCATGTTTGGCGACGCCGATGCGTTGATCCAGATCGACATGTCGGAATACATGGAGAAGTTCACCTCCTCGCGCCTCATCGGCTCGCCTCCGGGCTACGTCGGCTACGAGGAGGGCGGCCAGCTCTCCGAAGCCGTGCGCCGGCGGCCTTACAGCGTGGTGCTCTTCGACGAAGTCGAGAAAGCGCATCCCGACGTGATGAACCTGCTCCTGCAGATCCTCGAGGAAGGCAAGATCACCGACTCGCTCGGACGCAAGATCGACTTCCGCAACACGATCATCATCATGACGTCAAACGTCGGCGCCGAGTTGATCAAGCGCCAGACCAGTCTCGGCTTCGGCGCCCCGCGCGACGAGGCGGACTATGACACCATGAAGGGCAAGATCATGGACGAGGCGAAGCGCGTCTTCAAACCGGAGTTCCTCAACCGCCTGGACGACATCATCGTCTTCCACACGCTGACGAAGCCGGACCTGCTGCAGATCGTGGAACTCGAAGTCGAGAAGGTGGTCACCCGCCTCCGCACCAAGGCGATCCAGGTCGTGCTCGAAGACGCCGCGAAAGAGCTGCTCATCGAGAAGGGCTACGATCCGCAATACGGCGCCCGCCCGATGCGTCGCGCGGTCGAGCGTTACCTCGAAGACCCGCTTGCCGAAGAACTGCTTCGCGGCAGCATCAAGGCCGGCGACACGCTCACCGTGCGTCGCGAAGGCGCGAAGCTGGCCTTCCTCACCGCCGCGGCAGCCGGATCTGCCGGCCCTGCCGGATGCGGCCAGCAGCGAAGCCGCGGCTGCCAGCTAGGTGGCGCCGCGCGCACCGCGCGAAATGACAAAAAATGCCGCCGGCGGTTTCGACTGCCGGCGGCTTTTTGTTGTTCGGAAGCGGCTCGCGCCCTTAGGTGCACGCGCCGTGGACTGCCGCGCTCCGAGGAGAGCAGGCTTTTAGCGGCTGCCGCTGAAGCGCGGATCGTTCGCCAGCGCGCCGAGTCCCTGGCGGCCTTCCCAGCCTTCGGGACGGTTCCAGGGAACGTTGCTGACGCGCTGACTATCCGGAAGCATCGCGGTGTTATCGACCGGTGCGTCGCCTCCGGCGCAACCGGTGAAGAGAACAGGCGGGAGCAACAGCGCGGCGAACAGAAGAATGCGGATGTTCATGCAGAGATTGGGCAGGAAACTAGAAGAGGAGGCCGCTTCTGACAACCCCGGCGCGACGAATGCCCGGCACCGGCCGGAATCCGTCAGCGCCGGACCGGTTCGTCGGCGCCGCTGCCGCCGGCATACACGACCCGGTCGCCGCGCTGGATGGTCAAGCCGGGCGGCGTCGAGTTCGGCACGATGTCGGCGATGGATTGCGACGGCTCGACGCTGGTGATGCGCACCTTGCCGACCATGCTGTTGCCGCGGGTGACGATCATTTCCGCCTGATTCACCACGCCGTTGCGATCGCCAAGATCGAGCACGACGAAATTCCAGTTCCGATCCACCGCCAGCACGCTGCCGGTGAGGCCGCTGCGCATGACGCGCATCTGGCGCTGCTGCTCGGCCCGCTGGAGCTGGCGCATGGAGGCGTCCGCCGTCTTGAGCTGATCCTCCAGGGTCCGCTTCACCGTGTCGTATTCCGCGAGCCGGGTTTCGAGTTCCTTGATCTTTTGCTGCGTTTCGTCGGTCGGCGGCAACACCGGGCGGCCGGGGTCGATGGCGGCGAGCTTGCCTTTCAATTCCGCGATCTCGGCCTGGGCGGCGGCGATCCGGCCTTGCGCTTCCTCGGCTTCGGTTTTCAGCCGGGCAGTTTCCCCTGTTGCGCTGGCAAGCTGGGTCCGGGCTTCCGCGGTCGCTTTGTTGGCGTTTTCCAGTTGTGGCACGGCGGCGGCGAGTTCCTTGCGGGCTTTGTCAGCCTGCTGGCGCGCCGCCTGCACTTCGGCGGTGGCCAGTTGGACTCGCTCCTGCCGGGCCGCCTGTTTGCCGACATTCAGCCAGCCGAGAAACACGGAGCCGAGCAGCAGCGCGCCGGAGAGCCAGAGAAAAATTTTCGACATACCGTGGGACCGCGCGCCTTTGGAAAGTGAGAGGGGAGAAGCTGTTGTCCGCCCCGGCGGTTCGGGGAAACGCGACGGGAAAGGGCGCAAGTGGAGTAAGGAATCGTCACCGGGGTTGCAATCCTTTTCGCATTGGCGCGCGCCGATTGACCTGACCCGAAAAGCGGTCCGGAATTTCTCCGGTTTTCCGGTGCGGCCTGCGCTCCGAAGATTCCGCGCATCCGCGGTTGCCAGTGGGCGATGGGGCGGCTAGTTTCGCGGTGCCAGGGGCGATGGATGGCAGGCTGACAAACCCCGCCAGGGCCGGAAGGCAGCAACGGTAGTCTGATCGGCCATGCCGTCGTTCTCTGGCCTTTTCTTTTTCCCGGCTCTGGTGCCGCGGGCCGGCCCGCCGCCGACGGCGCGCTTTACTTCTGCCCGCTGCCTTCTTACTTCTCTCTTCCCATGAACTTCCTCGTCACCGGCGGCGCGGGCTTCATTGGCTCGCACCTCGTCGAGCGACTGCTCGCCGACGGCCACCGGGTGGCGGTGATCGACGATTTCAACGACTTCTACGCGCCGTCGGTCAAGCAGGACAACTTCGCCGCTGCCACCCGGCGCGGTGATGAGGTGCCGCTGCACCGCGTGGACCTGCGCGACGCCGCGGCCGTGAGCGCGATCGTCGCGGAGGGGAAGCTTCGATGGCATCATCCATCTGGCCGCGCGCGCCGGCGTCCGGCCGAGCATCCAGCAGCCGCGGCTCTACGTGGATACCAACGTCGGCGGCACGCTCAACCTCCTCGAAGCGGCGCGCGCCGCCGGCGTGCGGCGGTTTGTCTTCGCCTCCAGCTCCTCCGTGTATGGCTTGTGCAAGGTGAGCCCGTTTCGCGAAGACTTCGCGCTGCTGCAAACAATCTCGCCCTACGCGGCGACCAAGCTCGCCGGCGAGCATCTTTGCGCGAACTACGCCCACCTTTTCGGCATGCGGATCGTCTGCCTGCGTTTCTTCACCGTGTATGGCCCGCGGCAACGGCCCGATTTGGCGATTCATCAATTCACCCGCCGCATCTGGCGGGGCGAGACGATCCAGCAATTCGGCGACGGCTCGACGCGGCGGGATTACACTTACATCGACGACATTCTTCAAGGTGTGCTCGGGGCGCTCGCGCTGGTCAATGCCGGCGGCGAAGGCGAGTCGTTCTTCGACATTTTCAATCTCGGCGAGAGCGCCACGACGCCGTTGCGCGATTTGATCCGGCTCATCGAGACGGCGGTCGGCCGGCGCGCCGTGATCGAGCAACTGCCCGAGCAACCCGGCGACGTGCCGCACACCTGCGCAGATATTTCCAAAGCGCGGCGCGTGCTCGGCTACCAGCCGCAGACACCGCTCGAAGCCGGCATCCCGCGCTTTGTCGCTTGGTTTCTCGACCAGCAAAAATCTGCGGGAAACCTCGGCGCTGCGTCCGCGCCAGCGCCGGAGCCGGCGCGCGTGTCATGAAAACCACCGGCGGCGACTCGTTCGACGTTTTCGAGCTGCACCGGGCGCTCGTGCAGATTCCCAGCGTCAATCCCACCGGCGATCCCGGCACCACGGAAACCGGCGAGCGCCGCGTCGCGGAATACCTTGCGGAACGCCTGACCAATTGCGGTGCCGCCGAGGTCACGCTGACGGAAGTGCTCCCGGGCCGGCCGAATCTGCTCGCCCGGTTTCCGAGCGACCGGCCGGGCAAGCCGCGCCTGCTCTTCGCACCGCACACCGATACCGTCAGCGTCGTCGGCATGACGGTGGATCCCTTTGCCGCGGAACGTCGCGGGGACCGCATTTTCGGCCGCGGCACTTGCGATACCAAGGGCACGATCGCCGCGATGCTCGGCGCATTCGTGGCGACTCCGCGACGAGCTTCCCCGGCTCGGCCACGAAATCTGGTTTGCCGGGCTGATGGGCGAGGAAGCCGGCAACGAAGGCGCGCACGCGCTCGCGGCGTCTGGTTTCCAGGCCGACTTCGCGATCGTCGGCGAGCCCACGGGCTGCGACGTCGTCCACGCGCACAAAGGCGCCACCTGGCTCCAGCTCACGACCCGCGGCCGCGCCGCGCACGGCGCCCACCCGGAGCGGGGTGATAACGCCATCTACAAGATGGTGGATGTCATCCGCTGCGTGCGCGACGAACTGATCGCCGAGTTCGCCGCCGAGCCCGATCCGATTCTCGGCCCCGCCACCGCAAATCTCGGCATCGTGCGCGGCGGCAGCAAGATCAACATCGTCCCCGAGCTTTGCGCCGCCGAGCTGGATCTGCGCACGATCCCGGCGCAACGCCGCCCCGAGTTTGTCGCGGAAATCACCGCCCGCCTGCGCCGCGCCTGCCCCGATCTCGGCGTCGAGTTGATCCGCGCCGCGCCGCCGTTGTTCACGGCGCCGGACCATCCGCTCGTCCGCGCCCTCGTGGCGGCGGGGAACGGTCGCGCGACCGGCGCGTCGTATTTCACGGACGGCTCCGTTCTCGCCGAGGAAGCCGGCATTCCGAGCGTGGCCGCGGGCCCCGGCGACATCGCCCAGGCGCACACGGCGGACGAGTTCATCGACGCCGACGAGCTGCCGCGCGGGGTTGCCTTTTACCGGAAGTTCCTCGAAGGGTGCTAGCCCGTCATGAGCAGCACTCCCGAGTCGTCCCCGTCCGCCCCGCAACCCCAGGCAAAGCCGCCACAGCAGCAGCAGCAGTCCGGCAAGGGGCCGAAAGCGGAGAAACCGGCGATCTCGCCCACGCGCGCGGAGAACTTTGCCGAGTGGTATCAGCAGGTCGTCCGCGCCGCGGATCTGGCGGAGCCGAGCGACGTGCGCGGCTGCATGGTCATCAAGCCGTGGGGCTACGGCATCTGGGAAAATGTCCAGCGGCAGATGGACGCCATGTTCAAGGCGACCGGGCACAAGAACGCCTATTTCCCGCTCTTCATCCCGCTCTCCTACATGGAGAAGGAAGCGGCGCACGTGGAAGGCTTCGCCAAGGAATGCGCGGTCGTCACGCATCATCGGCTCGAAGTCGGCGCGGATGGCAAGATGCGGCCAGCGCCGTCGGCGGAACTCACCGAGCCGCTCGTCGTGCGGCCGACTTCGGAAACCATCATCGGCGCGACGTATGCGAAGTGGGTGCAGAGCTATCGCGACCTGCCGATTTTGATCAATCAATGGTGCAACGTCGTGCGCTGGGAAATGCGGCCGCGCCTGTTCCTGCGCACCGCGGAATTTCTCTGGCAGGAAGGCCACACGGCGCATGAAACCGAAGCCGAAGCGCGCGCGGAAACGCAGCAGATGCTCGACGTTTACGCGACCTTCGCGCGCGAGCATCTCGCGGTGCCGGTCTATGCGGGCGAGAAGAGCGAGAGCGAGCGCTTTCCCGGCGCGGTGCAGACGCTGAGCATCGAGGCGATGGTGCAGGATCGGAAGGCGATCCAGGCGGGCACGTCGCATTTTCTCGGGCAGAATTTCGCCAAGGCCAGCGGCATCAAGTTCCAGTCGCGCGACGGCAAGGAAGAGTTCGCGTGGACGACGAGCTGGGGCGTGAGCACGCGGCTCATCGGCACGCTCCTCATGGCGCACGCGGACGACGACGGCGCCGTGCTGCCGCCGCGCGTCGCGCCGACGCACATCGTCATCCTGCCGATCACGCCGAAGGAGGACACGCGCGCTGCGGTTCTCGAAGCGGCCGAGTCGCTGGCGAAGGCGCTCCGTGCCGAGCGTTTCCACGGCGCGCCGATTGAAGTCGAAGTGGACCGGCGCGACCTCGGCGGCGGAGTGAAAAACTGGGACTGGATCAAGAAGGGCGCGCCGCTGCGCGTGGAGATCGGGCCGCGCGATCTGGAGAAAGGGAGCGTCGCCGTCAGCCGCCGCGACCGGGGGCCGAAGGAGAAGGAGTTTCTCGCCGTCAGCGAGTTTGTCGCGCGCGCTGCGGAGACGCTGCAATCCATCCAGGACGCGCTTTACGCCAAGGCGCTCGCCTACCGGGATGAACACACCCGGACGATCGACACGAAGGAAGAATTCTACGCGTTCTTCACGCCGAAGAATCCGGACAAACCGGAAATCCACGGCGGCTTTGCGCTGGCGCACTGGGACGGCAGCACGGCGGTCGAGGAGCAGATCAAGACGGATCTGAAAGTCACGATCCGCTGCCTGCCGGCCGACGAGCTTAGCGCGAGCCGGGCGTTTGCCCATTCACGGGCAAGCCGAGTCCGCGCCGGGTGATCTGGGCGAAGTCCTACTAGGACGCGCTCGCGGCCTGAAGCCGGAAGCGTCGCGTCGGTTCTTCATCACGCGTTGGCGTTGAGCTATGAGCGCAGGGCCGGTGCCTCCGACCGGTCGCCTGAAGTGCACCTGCGGTTCCTGCGCCGAAAAGCCGGGCCGTGCGCGGAAAGACCCAGATTGACTCATCGCGGGAGTCGCTGAATCCCCTTGACCGTGCCCGGGCCCGCCCGCTAATGCCGGAAGACGATGAAGCGGCTCCTCTGGCTCGACGTCACCAAGGGGCTGGCAATCCTCTGGATCGTTTATTTCCATTTCGTCACCACCTACACGCGGATGCCATCGCCGATGGATCCAAACTTCGTGTCGGAAGTCGCCGGACCCGCGGGATGGGATGGCCTGGCGGCGAGCGTCGGAACGCTGTTCCGGCTGGCCGGAAACGCCGTGTCCCAGCTTGGGTTTCACGCGGTCGGGCTGTTCATCATCGTCGGCGGCTGGGCGCTGGCGCAGGCCACCGGACGCCGGGCCGCCAGCGGACCGGTGGCGTGGGGAGAATGGTATTGGGCGCGGTTCATCCGGCTCTATCCCATGTATTGGGTGGCGCACCTCGTTTACCTCGTGTCGCCATTCGTCGCGCGGCTGGAGCCGGTGGACGGGCGCATCGCGTGGAGCCTGCTCGGCCTGCGGTTCGTCGAATATCGGGATGAACTTCATGTATCTGAATGCGGCGTGGTGGTATTTCGCCATGCTGATTCAGTTTTACCTGCTGTTCCCGCTGTTCTTTCTCGCGTTGCAACGGCTCGGGCCGCTGAAGTTTTTGCTGGTTGCCAGCGCTGTGGGATTCTTGGCGCGGTATCTCCTGCTCGTGGTGTTTCAACAAAGCGGGCTCTGGGTGCTCGGCGGATTTGCGATCTGCCGGCTGCCGGAGTTCGCGCTCGGCATGGCGCTGGGAGTCTGGCACGCGCGGGCGCCGGAGCGCATGGAGCGGTTTCTTCTCGGTGGCGCCGGGCTTCTGACGGGGCTGGTCTTGTATCCGGCGGCGCTGGCGCTTTATCGGAACATTTACACCTACATTTTCACCGACCTCGCCACCGGCGCGTGCTGCTTTCTCGTGGTCGTCGGCGTGGCCGGCTGGCTGTGCCGCTGGCCGGGCGTTGCAAAGGTGCTGGCGCTCGTCGGCGCGTTTTCCTACGGCATCTTCCTTGTCCACCAGCCGTATGTGATCTGGGTGGGACAACGCATCCAGGAGCAACCGATGTGGGCGTTCCTGCTCATCGCTGTCGCGACTCTGGCCGTGCTCAGCGCATGGGGGATCGCGCTGGAAAAAGCGACAAATGCGCTTGTGGATAGACTGCTGCCGGCAAGGAAAAAATCCGCGCCGTCCGCAACCGGTGGCGCCGCACGGACCGCGGGCGCGTGATGCCGGTGGCAACCGCGATCAATACAGCATCACTTCCGCCGGCGGATCGCTCGGCGTGATGCTCGATGCGCGCACGATGCTGGTGCGGACATTATTCTCGAGTGGAAAGCTGACTTTGCCGACGATTTTCACCCAAGCCATGTCGGCCGGTTTGTAAACGCTGGCGGCGGTCCCGGCCGCGTCGCTCTTCGGCGGCTCGACGGACACAGCGATGGGCCGCGCATCGGCCGCGCAGCAAACCATATACATGCGCACCAAGTTGAAGCGGTCGCCCGTGGCGCCCTTGCGGGTGTCCGGCAAAAACTGGCCGACCAGCTCCACCGTGCGGCCTTCGAAATCCGGCCGCAACGCGTCGTCCGGCGCCGCCATGAGCAGGTCGAACACGGTGACGATGATGTGCCCCTCGGGCGTGGTTTGCAGATACTGGGACGGGTCGAGCGTCGTCGCGCTGCTGGCGTTGCTTCCGCCGGCGGTGGGCTCAGCAGGCGGCTGGCCCGGCAGCGGCGGCTCCGCGGCGTTCAGCGAGATCGGGGCGGCGGCGGAGGCCCGGGCGCCGGGAAGTCCCGCGCTGTCGGTCACCAGGCCGCGATTTTTCACCACGCCGGCGCCGAAGCTGTCGGACGACACCGCCACCGCCGTCGCGACCGGCAGCACGAGGATGCCGAACGCGAGGAGTTGCGTCACGACGCGCATGCCGCCGCGATTCGCGCCGAATTCATCTACCGGAAACAGCGCCGTCTCCATCGCCGCACCGCGCGAGCGCCGCAGGCCGAGGAGGAGCGTGATCGCCAGACCCAGCATGGCAAACCCGGCGATGACCACGAGCGGCCGATACGCGCTGACCAGATAATGGTTCAGACGGCCGCTGAAATAAAAGTAGAGCAGCACCCCGCTCCAGGTCAGCAGGCTGATGATCGAAAGCAGGCGGGAAAGAAGCGAGCGAGGCATGGGAAATGGCGGGAACCGCGGTTGAAAATGGGCTTCCTGTTTGTCGTCCCGGCGACGGTAGCGCCGGTCGCTGCGCTGTCTAAAGATTCAGCACCGACAGCCGCACGCAAATTAGGCCGATGACCACGAAAAGTCCAAGCGCCAGCGCGACCACGAAGCGCCGGCGGAAGATGAGGCCGTAAAGGAACATCAGCTTGATGTCCACCATCGGGCCGAAGGTGAGAAACGCGAGTCGCGCGGAGAACGGAAAGATCGTGAGCGTCGCGGCGATAAATGCGTCGGACGTGCTGCAGACCGCGACAAAAAAAGCGAGCGACATCAAGGTGCCGACGGCCACCCAGGGATTTGTCGCCAGCGGGTAGATCAGTGTCTGATCGATGGCCGTGTTGAAGACGCTCGCCAGCGCGGCGCCGATGATGACAAACGTGGCGACGTCGAGGAAATCCTCGGCGCCGCGTTGCAGGGCGATGAGGAGCCGGCGCGGGAAGCTGGGCTGCAATTCCGCTTCGACCGCAGCGAGCTCGTCGCCGATCCCCGGGCTCGCGCCGTCGCCCTTGCCACCGGCGGCTTCCAGGCTGAACGGCGCCACGGCGACCGCCGCGGCACTCGCCTCGCTGTTGGCACCACCGGCACGCCGCCAGCCAGCGCGGGCACGAGCGGCGCGCCCGCCAGCGTCATGCGAAACGCGGTGCGCCGGGTCGCCCGGCCGGGGAGCGTCTCGACCACGCGGGGATGGAGAAATTGCTCCGGGCGCAGCCGCTGCACGATCAGGCCGACGAGGACCGCGATGACGAAGCTCAGTCCGAGCCGCCAGACCGTCATCTCCGCCGGGCCCTGGCCTTTGAACGCCGCATACGTGCTGATCGCTACGATCGGGTTCACCACCGGCGCGGAGAGCAGATACGTGATCGCGCACGACACCGGCAGCCCTTTTTGCATGAGCCGGCGGATCACCGGCACCACGCCGCATTCGCACATCGGAAACACCGCGCCGAGCAGGCCGCTGACCGCAATCGCGGCCACGGGGTTTTTCGGCAGCAGCCGGGTCAGCAGGCGGGCGGGGACAAAGACTTCGATGAGCCCGGAGATCAGCGCGCCGAGCAGCAGAAACGGGATGCTTTCGAAAAGCACGCCGAGAAACGCGAACGCAAAGTCCTGCAGATGAAAATTGAACCAGCTCATGAGAAAATTCCCGCGGCTCCGCAGCCTCTGATCGGCAAGCGCCGGGAATAGACAGCGGCGGGGCGCGCTTTGCAACGCAGCGCCCTCCGGTCGGGCGGGGGCATTTCGTCGTCGGATACATCAACAGGTCGCATCTCAAATCCCGATCGGAACACCAGCGGGGATCGTCGTTGGAAGGGAAAGTTGTTTCAGCGCCGGCGAATCGCCCAGGCAGGAAATGCGGGCGTCGTTCCAGCGTGACAAACCGGGCTCCGGTGCCTAGGGGATACCGGAGCGATCCGGCAACCGAGTCGCCACCTCATCATCCCAGATGCTCCCGTCGATCTCTCTCGTGCTCCCGCGTCTTCTAATCCTGAATGCCGCAATTCTCTGCGGGTTGTCACCGAGCCCCGCGGCCTGGGCGCAAGGGGCGTCGCGCCCGAATGCGGCGGTGTCCTCCGCACCAGCAGCGGCAACGAACCCAAACGCCGCAAACCGGCCGGTGCGCCTCACGTTTTGGAACGTGGAGTGGTTTCCCGGCCGCTATCCGAAGCCGCGCCCCGGTCAGCGGGAAAGCCATGTCGCCGCGGTGGTGCCGGTGGTGCAACGCCTGGATCCCGACGTGCTCGGGCTGGAGGAAGTCGGCGAGGAGCCGGGCGCGCGGTTGATCGTGGATCAACTCCCCGGCTTTCATCTCGACACGGTCACCGGCTACGTGCGCGAGGAAACCGGCGAGCTGTCGCATCAGCAGCTCGTGCTCGCCAGCCGGCTGCCGCTCATCAACGCCTGGTGGGAACATTGGAAGCCGGGCGCGGATGGCTTCACGCCGACGCGCGGTTTTGCGTTTGCCGCCTACCAGCCGATGCCCGGCCAGGTGCTGCTCGTGTATTGCCTGCACCTAAAGAGCAATCGGAAGGACAAAAGCGGCAGCGACGCCGGGAACATCCCGCAGCGCGAGGAAAGCGCCCGCCAGCTTCTTGCCCACCAGCAGGCCATGACGGCGGCTTACTCGAAGCTGGGCAACGTGACGGTTGTGATCGGCGGCGACATGAACACCTCGCTCGATGACGCCCGCTTTCTGCGGGAAACTACGCTGCGCAACTGGCAAAAGGCCGGCTTCCAGTGGGTGTTTGCCAACGTGCCGTTTCCCCAGCGCATCACCCTTCCCGGCGGCGGGCGGTATCCGGACACCTGCTTCGACCACATTTTCTTCCGCGCCGCCACGCCGCTGGCGACGCCGAAGCTGCGCAGCGTGGAGGTCGAGCGCACCGGGCGCGACGCCAGCGACCACCGGCCGGTGAGTGCGGTGCTGGAGCTGAAAAGCCAGGGTTAAAAAGATCGAAATTCCGCGCTGACCGCGCTAAAGTGCTCGCCGTGAAAACTTCGCACCGCCTTCTTGTTTCCGCACTTTTCCTCGCCGCCTTCTGCTTCGGTTCGGCGGCTTCCCTGCGCGCCGCGGACCCGGCGACCTTCACCGTCGGGGCATTCACGTTCAAGCGGCCGGCCAGCCTCACGTGGACCCCGGTGAATCCCGCCGGCATGCGCAAGGCGCAGTTGAAATTCGCCGACCCGGCGAACCCGTCCGGACCGGGCGCGGAGATCGTCTTTTTCCACTTCGGCGCCGGTCAGGGCGGCGGGGTCGATTCAAACATCGCGCGCTGGGTGGGCCAGTTCTCGGCGGATGGGGACAAGAAGCTCGAGCCGACGGTGGAAAACGCCACGGTGAACGGGACGAAGATCACGCGGATCAAGATCGACCGCGGCACCTTTGCCAGCGGGATGCCGGGCGGACCGACGACGCCGCAAACCGGCTACGGCCTCCAGGGCGCGATCCTCGAAAGCGCGCAGGGCGATGTGTTCATCAAGATGACCGGCCCGGCGGACGTCGTGAAAGCGGCCGCGGCGGACTTTGAAGCGTTGGTGACGAGTCCGCTCGCCACCGGGGGCGCGGGCGCCGGCTCGAAGGCGGCGCCGTAAGCAGCGGCGGCGGCTGGTGCTACACGTAGTTCGACACCTCGACGAGGTTGCCGTCGGGATCGCGGAAATAGACGGATTGCAACTGGCCGGTCGCGCCGGATTTCGGCACCGGCCCTTGCACGAGCGCCACGCCGCAGTCCTTCAGATGGGAAATCACATCGGCGAGCGGCGTTTCCGTGATCAGGCAGAAATCGGCTGACCCCGGCATGACCCGGTGGGCTTTCGGCTCAAACTCCTGGCCGGACTGGTGGAGGTTGATCTTGTTGCGCCCGCAGGAGAGCGCCTTGCGTTTTTCCGCGCCGAAGGTGACGACTTCCATGCCAAGCACCCGGGAATAGAAATCACAGGTCGCGCCGACGTCGGCCACGGTGATGACGAAATGGTCGATCCGGTCGATGGCGATCATGGGTGGGGGAGGAAAAGCAGCGCGGGGATCAGGACGCGGCGGGCTTGCCGGTGAGCTCAATGACAAAGTCGGCGGCGGTGGGTTTGAAGACGAGCCACTCACCTTTGCCGCAGGGCACCAGCGCAGTCAGAAATCCGGCGTTGTCGTCGCGCACGGTCTTCATGAAATCTTCCAACTCGCTGGCGTGGGAGATGGCGTTGTCCACCATCATCAAGCCGCCGGGAGCCAGCACGCGGCGCAGTTCCGGCCACCACTCGACGTAGTGCGACCGGCCGGCATCGAGAAACAGGAAACCGATGCTGGCCGCCGGCAGCTCGCGCAGAAATTCCCCGGCGTCGCCGGATTCCTGCTGGATCAACTCGGCGAGCCCGCCGGCGCGGGCGAAATTCCCCTGGGCGAGCGCGATTTTCTTTTCCGACATCTCGACCGTGGTCACCCGCGCGCCGCCGCCGACCAGGCGCGCCGCCTCGGCGAGCCAGAGCGTGGAGTAGCCGTTCGAAGTGCCGAGCTCGAGGATGCGGCGCGGCTTGGTCGCGCCCACGAGGACGGTGAGCAGCTCGCCGACGTCGCGAGTGATATTGAGCATCTTGTCGGCGCGTTCCAGGCCGGGTTTGGCGTCGTGTTCCGCGCCGGCGCGTTCAAGTTCCGCAAGCAACGTGGAGAGGGAAGGTGACATGGGGAAAAGTGAGGAGGATGAGAGCTGGGGTATGAAGTTATCGAAAACGGCGACCTTCGTGGCTCACTGCTTCGAGGATTATTCGTCGGGCGGAAGTTTTTTTCAGTCCCCGTTCCAGGCGGAGAGAAACTGATCCACCAGCCGGGGCAATTCGTCGCTGTAGCCGCCTTCGAGCACCGCGGCCACCGGGATCCCCGCCGCTTCCTCGCGCAGCCAGCCGCCGAGCGTGGCGAAATCGCTTTCGCGCAGCGTCATGCTCGTGATCGGATCGCCCGCGTAGGCGTCGAAGCCGGCGGAGACGAGCAGCAGGTCGGGCTTGAACGCCAGGGTTTCCTGCCAGCTGGCCCGGAGGATTTCCATGTGCGCATCCGGCGCGGAGCCGGGCGCGACCGGGTGGTTGCGGATATTGTCGAACGATTCCCCGCCGCTGCCCGGCCAGCCGGGAAGCTGGTGGATGCTGGCGAAAAAGCAGCCGTCGCGGCCGTGGAGGATCGCCTCGGTGCCGTTGCCGTGGTGGGCGTCGAAATCCCAGACCGCGACGCGGCCGACGCCGAGCGCCTCGCGGGCGTGCAGCGCGGCGATGGCGATGTTGCCGAGATAGCAGAAACCCATCGGCTGATCCGGCAGCGCGTGGTGCCCCGGCGGCCGCAGCAGCGAAAACACCGGGCGCCGATCGCGCACCGCGATCTCGACCGCACGCACCGCGGCGGCCGCCCCGCGGCGTGCGTGGGCGTCGAGTTGCGGATAGCTCGGGCAATCGCCGTCGAAGGCGCCCGGTGGCGGGTGGCGGAGCGACTCCAGGTGCGCCGGGGTGTGTGCGCGCAGCAGCACGGCATCGTCCCGCACATCGGCCGGCGGCGCGGTCCATTCCCAGTCGCGGTGCGCGCCGCGCAGATGCGCTGCGGTAGCCAGCACCCGGGCCGGCCGCTCGACGTGTCCGGGTGCCGAATACGCGGCGCAGGCGGGATCGTAAAGGAGCAGCATCGGGGCAACAGAATCGCCGTCCACCATGGGCGGCGAGTCGTATCGCTGTCAAACTTCCCGCGCGCCCGCGCTTCCCCGATTTCCGCGGGTCGGTCGAGGGGGCGTAACGTTGACAGCCTATGCTTGACTGCTACGCTACGGCCCGATTAAACACGGAAGCAATGACGCCGCTTGGCAGCAGGATTCGGAGCGGTTGACACCGATCGCAATCCCGCTGACACACTCTTGGGGGCGCGGGTGGAATCCTCCGATTCTCCAGCCTCCCAAAGCGTCACGAAGACATGAGATTTCCACTCGCCTTAACCAGCAAGATCGCGGCCTACATCATCGGCCATAAACTGCGCGGGACCCAGAAGTTCGCCACCGTCCTCCAACTGGAGCCGCTGCACACCTGCAACCTCACCTGCACCGGCTGCGGCCGCATCCGGGAATACTCGACGAGCCTGAAGGACGTCATGTCCCTGGAGGACTGCCTCCAGGCGCCGATCGAGTGCGGCGCGCCGATGGTTTCCATCTGCGGCGGCGAACCGCTCGATTTATCCGCACATCGAGGCGCTGGCGAAGGGCATTCTCGACCAGGGTCGCGTCGTTTATCTCTGCACAAACGCCATGTTCATGCGCCGCAAGATGCGCGCGTATCTGGCAAAGCAATTTCTCAGTGACGCCGCGGCCGTCGAGGCCCAGATGGCCGAGTTGCTCGCGCTCGAGTTGATCTCCGAAAAGGAGATGGCCGATGTCCGCAAGGGGCCGAAGGATCCGGCCGCGCCGGTGATGGCGCCCAACGCGTTTTTCTACTGGAACGTCCACCTCGACGGCCTGGAGCGCACGCACGACCTCATCGTCGAGCGCGAAGGCGTCTTCAAGGAATGCATCCTCGCCATGCGCATGGCGAAGATCCTCGGCTACCAGGTCGCCACGAACACGACGATCTACAAGGAAACCGACATGGCCGAGATCGAGGCGCTCTACGAGTTCCTCGGCGATTTCGGCATCGACGGGCACACCATTTCTCCGGGCTACGAATACGACGCCGCCAAGCAGGACATGATCAAGCGGCTGAATCTGCAGCCGGAAAACTTCTTCCTGACCCGCGAATCGACGCGGGAAAAGTTCAGCGATCTCCAGGCCTGGACGAAGCGTTTCCCGATCCTCGGCACGCCGGTGTATCACGAGTTTCTCGTCGGCCGGCGCGAGCTGACCTGCTCGGCCTGGGCGATCCCAACCCGCAATATCGGCGGCTGGAAAGGGCCGTGCTACTTCATGACGGCCGCTCACTATTCCACCTACCAGGAGATGCTGGAAAAGGTGGACTGGTCGAAGTTCGGTGTCGAAAAAGACGGCACCGCGCGGGATCCGCGTTGCGATAATTGCATGACGCAATGCGGCTTCGAGCCGACGGCGGCGATCGGCATTGATTCGAAGACGGGCGACACGTGGAAGAACGTGAAGTTCAACTTTGGTCCCCGCCCGAAGGCGAGCGGACGCGGGCGCGAGGTGGACGCCTTCAACGGCGTCTCCACGGGCCGCGGCCACCTCACCGGCAAGGCCGCGACGATTGCCCCGAACGGTTCGGTTCCCATCCCGGTCCCGGCGCCAGTCGAAGTTGCGGCCTAGCGGCCCCCATGCACCCAACTCTGTGATCGCCCGCGCTTTCCAGGAAAACGGGCCGCGAAAAGACAGTTCCAGTAGCGGCACCACCCCCTCAGCACCCGCCCCGGTCGGCGCGGTGCCTGTGACACCCAGCAGCGTCGGCAACGGCAATGGCAACGCCTTCGCGCGGCTCGCCTCCGTGGCTGAGCGGCTCGGGTCTTCGGTTTCCAACATCATCCGGCTGCCCGACGTGCGCGGGGAACGCGCCGCGGCCGCTGCCCAGGCTCGCATCGCTGCGTTGCCGTCCACGGCGCGCGACGCCGCGGTGACCGATGCCGAAGTCGAGGCGGGTGTCACCCTTTCGCAGAATTACCTGCTCGGCCTGCAAAAGCCGGAGGGGCACTGGATCGGCGAGCTGCTTGTCGATAGCACGCTCTGCTCGGACTACCTGCTTTACCTGCACTGGCGCGGGAAGGTGGATCCGGTGATGCAGGAGAAATGCGTGCGCCACATCCGGCGCCGGCAGCTTCCCGATGGCGGGTGGAACATTTACCACGGCGGCCCGAGCGAGATCAACGCGTGCGTCAAAGCCTACTTCGCGCTGAAGCTCGCCGGTCAGAGCCCGCAGGCGCCCTGGATGGTCGAGGCGCGCGCGAACATCCTGCGCCTCGGCGGCATCCCGCGCTGCAACACGTATTCCAAGCTCTATCTCGCCCTGCTCGGCCAGTTCCCGTGGAAGTATCTGCCGATCATCCCGGTCGAGCTGATCCTGCTGCCCGACTGGCTTTATTTCAACGTCTACCAGATGTCGAGCTGGACGCGGGCGATGGTGATGCCGCTCGCGATCATCAACCACTTCAAGCCGACCCGGCAGTTGCCCGAGGAAAAGCAGCTCCACGAGCTGTATCCCTGCGGCACCGAGGACGCCGATTTTTCATTGCCGCGCAGCCAGCGGTTTCTCACGTGGCGCAACTTTTTCCTGCGCTGCGACAACGTGCTGAAGTGGATCGATTCCCTGGCCTGGCGGCCGTTCCGGGCGCACGCGCTGAAGCGTGCGGAAGCCTGGATGGTCGAGCGCATGGGCGAGGGGAGCGACGGGCTGGCCGCGATCTTCCCGGCGATGCTGAACGCGCTCATCGCGCTCGAAGCGCTCGGCTATCCCGAGACGCATCCGGTCTTCGAGAAAGCGAAGCGGGATTTCGAGGAACTCTTCGTGGACGACCCGCAGGATTTCCGCATCCAGCCCTGTTTTTCGCCGGTCTGGGATACCGCGGTCACCGGCATCGCGCTGGCGGAAAGCGGGCTTGATCCTGCGCACCCGGCACTGCGCCGCGCCAGCACCTGGCTTTACTCGAAAGAGGTGCGGTTTCACGGCGATTGGGTGAAACAAAACCCGTATCCCGAAGCGAGCGGCTGGGCGTTTGAGTTCAACAACATTTACTACCCGGACACCGACGACACCGGGATGGTGCTGATGGCGCTGCGCCTGATGTCGCCGGAAAATCCGGAAGCCGCGAGTGCCGCCTTTCGGCGGGCGCTGGGCTGGCAGATGAGCTTCCAATGCCGCGACGGCGGCTGGGGCGCGTTCGACAAGGACGTGATGAAAGCGTGGCTCGAGGACATCCCGTTCGCCGATCACAACGCCATCCTCGACCCGACCTGCTCGGATCTCACCGCGCGCACCCTGGAGCTTATCGGCTACCTCGACCGGCCCGCGGAATACGAGCGTCACGTCCAGCGCGCCCTTGCCCACCTGCGCCGCACGCAGGAAGACGACGGCTCTTGGTATGGCCGCTGGGGCGTGAATTACATCTACGGCACCTGGCAGGTGTTGCGCGGGCTGAAGGCCATTGGCCAGAACATGTCGGAGCCCTGGGTGCGCCGGGGCCGCGACTGGCTGGCGAGCTGTCAGAACGAAGATGGCGGCTGGGGCGAAAGCTGCGCGACCTACGACGATCCGCTGCTGAAAGGCATCGGCCCGAGCACGGCGTCGCAGACCTCCTGGGCGCTCATGGGCCTTATCGCCGCCGGCGACCTCGATTCGCCGCAGGTGCAGTTCGGCTTGCGTTACCTGCTGGAGTCCCAGAATGAGGACGGTTCCTGGACGGAGGAGGAAATCACCGGCACCGGTTTTCCCAGCGTGTTTTACCTAAAATACGACATGTATCGGAACAATTTCCCGCTGCTTGCGATGGCGACGTATCTGAACGCCAAGCGCGGGATTTTCCGGTCAACGCACGTGCAACTCGGCCGCTAGAGCCGATTGCCTTTATACCGTTGCGTCCCGCGGTATTGTCCGCACCGTAATCTCTGAAACTGCCCACGCTTATGCCCTACGAACTTCCTCCCCTGCCGTATGCCAACAACGCGCTCGAGCCGCACATCGACGCCAAGACGATGGAGATCCATCACGACAAGCATCACGCGGCGTATGTGACGAATTTGAACAATGCGCTGAAGGATCACGCCGACCTCGCGTCGCAGTCGCCCGAGCAGCTGATCGGCGATCTCTCAAAGGTGCCCGAAGCCGCCCGCACCGCGGTGCGCAACAACGGCGGCGGTCACGTGAACCACACGTTTTTCTGGAACCTCATGGCGCCGGGCGCCGGTGGACAGCCGAGCGGTGAGCTCGCGAAGGCGATCGACGAAGCTTTCGGCGGCTTTGACGCGTTCAAAGAGAAATTTCAAGCCGCCGGCGCCGGTCGCTTCGGCAGCGGCTGGGCCTGGCTCGTCGTGAACGGCGGCAAGCTCGAAATCGTGTCCACCGCCAACCAGGACAATCCGCTCATGGGCAAGTCCGTCGCCGGTGCGGAAGGCAAGCCGGTGCTCGGACTCGACGTCTGGGAGCACGCCTATTACCTGAACTACCAGAACCGCCGTCCGGACTACATGAAAGCCTGGTGGAACACGGTGAACTGGGCGCAGGCGAACAAGAATTATCTCGCCGCCAAAGGTTGAGCGGCGCGCCCGGCTTTTTCCGGGCAGATTTTTCGTGGCGGCAGCGGAGGCAAAACTCCGCTGACCGCCACGATTTGTTTCTACTGCGGTCCGTGGCATCAGCGCACCCACGGCCGGAGCACGCGATACGTCGGCACAGCCGTCGGATGCGCGGCTTCCGCACGGATCAGCTCCCGCCGCTTGAGATTGCGCAGCGCGGTCTGCACGACGCTTTTGGACAGCCCGGTCGCGTCCGCGATCTCCCGCAGGCTGAGCGTCACCGTCGCGCGCCGCTTTCCCGTCGCTTCGACGCGTGCGGTGAGAAAAAGGTAAACCAAAAACGCCGAGGGCTGGCGGTCGTGGCCGATCAGATCGCGCATGAGCACGTCCACGACGTAGGTATCAATCTGGAGGGTTTCCTGGCGGCGGGGCATGGTAGCGAGGCGGGCCGGCGACCGGCGGGTTCCTATCCGCCGGTTTACCCGCTATGGCATTCAATGGACAGCAGTTTTCGCCCCGTGCGATGGGAACTCCGTCGCACCGCCCGGACCTGGGGCTTAGGATCGGGGCATGATCACTCGCATTAAACTCGTGGCGATTCCGGTGCGCGACCAAAACCGGGCGCTCGATTTTTACACCGACAAACTCGGCTGCACGATTATCACGGACCAGCCGTTTGACGGGAAGCAGCGTTGGATCGAACTGCGGATTCCCAAGGCGGAAACGCGCTTGGTGCTCTTCACCCCGGAAGGGCAGGAGGACCGGGTAGGCACGTTTTCAAACGTCACGCTGGAATGCGACGACATGGTCAAAACCCATGAGGAGCTGCAATCTCGCGGCGTCGAGTTCCAAGGCCCGCCGAAAAAAGAGCCTTGGGGTCACTACGTGCTCTTCAATGATTCCGAGGGGAACACCTTCTGCCTCTCAGCCGTCAAATAACCGACCTTGCCGCCCCTCCGCCCGTTGCTCGCGCCGGAGTTATGACGCCGAATCTTCGTCGCGCGTCAGCCAGATGCTTTGCAAATACGGCACGCCGGTGAAATCCGCCGGCATCGGGGCGTCGTGCCGGCGCCAGCGGGCTGCGCAGTCAGCGAGACCGGCCGTGAGTTGACGGTGAAACGCGGTCGCAGCAAGCGAGCGCTGATTCGTGCAGCAGAGCAGCCTGCCGCCGGGAAGGACGAGCGCGGCCGCGAGCGCCACGAGCTTGTGGTAATCCTGCTCAACCCGAAAAATTTTGCCCGTGCGATCCCGCGAGAATGTTGGCGGATCAAGCACCACGGCATCAAATCGCCGGCCCTTTTTTGCGCAGCGCCGCAGAAAGTCGAAGACGTCGCCGGCGTAAAATTCGTGCTCGTCCGCCGGCTGGCAAAGCGCCGCGTTCAGCCCGAAATTTTCCCGGCCCCAGGCAAGCGTGGACTTTGATAAATCCACGCTCACCGTGTGCGCTCCGCCTGCCGCCGCGGCCACGGAAAAAGCGCAGGTGTAAGCAAAACAGTTCAGCACGACCGGCGGGTCCGCGCGGCGCGACCGGGCGGTGCAAAATTCGCGGAGCGCGGTCCGGTTGTCGCGTTGATCGAGGAAAATGCCCTGCGAATAACCGGCCTGAAAATCGATCCGGTAACGAAGCCCGATTTCGTGAATTTCGAAGGGCGTCTCCACCGGCTCGCCCGCCCACGCCTGCGGCGGCAGCTTTTCCCGGGTGTCGAGCCGCTTCCAGTAGATCGCCCGCGGCGCTGGCGTCACCGCCCGCAGCCAGTCCGGCGGGGTGCTGCCGGGGAGGGCGGTCTGCACCAGCCAGCGCCCCGCGTAATCCTCGATGACGAGGTCGGCAAATTCCGGCCCGTCGCCGCTGCCGTCGAGCAGCCGGAGGGCGTCCGTGAGGCCATGCGCGCCGCGGCGCAGCGGCTCCCGGCGTGCCCGCGCCGCGTCAAATTTTCGGAGCAGTGAGTCCATTGCTGGCAGCAAAGGCGAAACCTAGCGGCGGGACGATTTGTTCCGCGCCCCCCAATCTTCATGATTTTACGGTTATGAGCGAAGTCCTTATCGAACAAATTCAGGCGGCCGAACGCGCCGGCAACTTGCGGGAGTCGAGCGTCAAAAACATCGTCGCGATGCTCTCCGGCGGTCAGAACACGCTCTATCGGGAATCCGTCGCCGAGCTGGTCGCGGGCGGCCATTGGAACGAGCTGGACGACCGCTTCTACACCACGCTGAAGTTCGGCACCGGCGGACTG
The DNA here is from genome assembly GCA_963762725.1 of uncultured Verrucomicrobiae bacterium. GTDB lineage: Bacteria > Verrucomicrobiota > Verrucomicrobiia > Chthoniobacterales > SZAS-18 > JAFAXH01. The sequence continues at coordinate 129,943 of CAVXLY010000007.1, forward strand.
CGCGGCCGGACGATCGGGAAGATCGTCACCCGCGCGGAACAGGGCACGCCGGACCCGCTCGGGCGGCCGGAATTTCCGTGCGTCGGCACGAACGCGATGAATTTTTACAACATCCGCCGTGCGACCATCGGCCTGTGCAATTACGTCAAAAACTGGCGCGCCAAAAGCGGGGAAAGCGGAGCCAGCCGGCCGAAGATCGCCATCGCCTACGACTCGCGCCATTTCTCGCGCGATTTCGCCGAAGTCACCGCGAAAACGGCCGCCGAGCATGGCTGTGACGTGGCGGTCTTCCGCGAGCCGCGCTCGACGCCGGAGCTTTCGTTTGCGGTGCGCTTCACCCGGGCGCAAGCCGGCATCGTCATCACCGCCAGCCACAACCCGCCGCATGACAACGGCTACAAAGTGTATTTCGACGACGGCGCGCAGGTCATTGAGCCGCACGCCAGCGGCATCATCGCCGAGGTGAACGCCGTGCTCGACGAAACCGCCGCGCCACCGGCCGGCACGACGCCCGGGGAGATCGAGCGGCTCGGCGAGGAGATCGACGCCGCCTACCTGGAGCGGTTGAAAACGCTCGTGCTCGATCCCGCGCTTCTCCGCGGGCCGGGCGGCCAGGGGCTGCGCATTATTTTCACGCCGATCCACGGCACCGGCGGCGCGCTCATCGTGCCGGCGCTGGCGGCTCTCGGATTGAACGTCACCGTCGTGCCCGAGCAGGCGAAACTCGACGGCCGTTTCCCGACCGTGAAATCGCCGAATCCCGAGAACGCCGAGGCGCTCAGTCTCGGCATGAAGCTGGCCGACGCGCAGGACGCCGACCTCGTCGTCGCGACCGACCCGGATTGCGACCGCATGGGCGTCGCGGTGCGCGGGGACGATGGCAAGCTCACGCTGCTCACCGGCAACCAGATCGGCTCGCTGATGGCGTGGTATCGCGCGAAAACGTATTTCGATCAGGGCGTGCTCAACGAGGCGAACAAATCGCGCGGCGTCATCATCAAAACCTTTGTCACCACCGACCTGCAGAAAGCCATCGCCGAGCACTACGGTCTGCGCTGCGTCGAGACGCTGACGGGATTCAAATACATCGGCGAAAAGCTCGGCCTTTACGAAAACGCACTGCCAGCCGAAGCGCGCGCTCGCTACCGCCAGCTCCCGGAATCCGAGACGCGCGCGCTGCGGCTCGCGGAGTCGAGCTTTTACGTCTTCGGCGGGGAGGAGAGCTACGGCTACAGCGGCGCCGACTTCGTGCGCGACAAGGACGGCAACGGCGCCACGATCATGTTTGTCGAGGTCGCCGCGTTTGCAAAGGCGCGCGGCATCACGCTCACCCGGCTGCTCGATGAGATCTACGCCGAGCACGGTTTTTACCTGGAACACAACGGCGCGCTAACGCTCGAAGGCGCTGACGGCGCGGCGAAAATCCAGAGCCTGCTCGCCAGCTACGACAGCGCGCCGCCCGCCGAGATCGCCGGCCAGCCGGTGAGCCGCACGACGAATTTCGCGCGCGAAGACATCCACGACGTCGAGAACCAGCTCATTCCGAAAGAAAAGATGCTGATGTTCGAACTCGCGGACGGCGGGCGCATCGCGGTGCGGGGATCCGGCACGGAGCCGAAGATCAAATATTACCTGTTTGCGCGCCGCGTGCCCGAGCCTGGGACACAATTTTCCGACGCCGAATTGCGGGGGATCAAAACCGAGGTGCGCGACCTGCTAGACAGAAGCTGGGAATGGCTGCGTGCCGATGCCGAACGTCGGATGGCGGGCTCTTCTGCCTGAGTCCCGGGGCGCACGGGTTCCCGTCATTTTTGTAATCCCAATGGCTCGCGAAATCACACTCTCTGGCGGCGATATCTCGGTGATCAAGGCGCTCGGCGTTTCCGGCTCGAAAGTGCCCGGCGAGGCGTTGATCGAACGGCTCGGCGAAATGGAGGAAGCCGAGCTGGTCGATACCCTGCAAGGCTTGGTGGCAATGGATTACGTGCTGACGGATGTCACCCGGTTGCGGCACATCGACGACGTCGAGAAAGCGACGTTCAACGTGAACGGCAGCCTGATGCGCGATCTGCGCGCGGCGCTTCATCCCCAGACCCGCCAGCGCGATCGTCGCCGGCGCGGATAGGCGCGGAGCGTGTGCAGCGCCGTTGTAGCGGCTCCTCTGTGAGGCGCAGTCGGCTCGACTTTGCGGCTCACGGCACAGCCTCCCTACAACGCACGGTGCTTGGGCAGCACGCTGGTAGGGGCGCCGTTGTGAGGCGCACACGTTTCGATCCTGCGGCTCGCGGAGCCGCTTCCACCCGACGACGGGCCACCCGCCTACCGGCCGAGCGGATTCTCCACTGTTGTCTCGACGCGGCGGGTGCCGTCGGGAGCGGTGACGATCTGGGTGTGCACGACGCGCCGGCGTGGAGTCGGCGCAGCCTGCACCGGCTCAGCCACCGGCGGCGGCGCGAGCGTGCCCGGATTTGACGGCGGTCGGCCGACCATTTGGGTGTGCGCCACCGGCGCGGCCCGCCGCACCGGGGTGTCGTCGATCCTCACCACCTGACCGTTCACGATCGTCACGTGCGACACCGGCGAGGCACGGCGCACCGGCAGGTTGCCCGCGGCATCCGGCGGCGGGCCGACCGGCTCGGCCCGGGGCGCGGCGGCGACCTGGCGGGCGAGAGCCTGCTCCTGCTGTTGCTGCTGCTGGAGCGTCAATGCGCGCTGCTGTTCCTGCTGGCGGAGAGCCTGCTCGCGCGCCGCGGCCTCCGAGCTGTCGATGCCGATGATCTTTCCGGTGCGCGCATCGACGATGTAGCGGCTGCCGGCTTCCTGCGAATTGGGATCAGGTTGCGCCGTGGACGGCCCGCCTCCGAGCGGTGGCGGTGGTGTCGCCGACACGACTGGCTGGGCGACCGGCGGCGCGGGCGTCAGGCCGGTCGTCGCCGCGAGCGCGCGGGGCGTTGTGGCGGCCGGGGGCGGCGTGAGGCTGCCGCTGTGCAGGGGCAACGCCGGGTAGCGCTTGGCGTTGCCGCCGCTCCCGGTGACATTCGAAGCTGTCTGGATGAAATCGACCCAGATCGGCAGCGCCAGCGTGGAGCCGTAGCCTTTTGCCATGATCGTCTTCGGCTGGTCGAAGCCGACCCAGACAGCGCACGTTAGGCTGGTGGTGTAACCGGCGAACCAGGCGTCCTTGAAATCGTTCGTCGTCCCGGTCTTGCCAGCGGCGGGGACATTGAGCCCGAGGTTCTTCGACGTTTTGGCCGTGCCCTCGGTCAGCACGCGCTCCAGCAAGTTGCTGGTTTCCTGGGCGGCCTGCGCCGTCATCACGGGAACCCCGCCGTCGCCCGACCGGGCCACGGCGCGGAAGAGCGTCTCGCCGTCGGCGGCGTCGATGCGCTCGATGAGATAGGGCGCGCGGGCGACGCCCTTGTTCGGAAACGCGGCATACGCGCCGGCCAGCGTGCGCGGCGTGGCTTCAAAGGTGCCGAGGTGGATCGACGGCAGCGCGAGCGCTTTCTCATCAAGCAGCCCGGCTTTCTGCGCTAGGCGCAACACGAAATCCCGTCCCGCCCATTCGCCGACCCGGATGGACATGATGTTGCGCGACTGGATCAAGCCGGTTTCCGCCGGCACGATGCCGAGAAACTGACCGTCCGAATTGCCGGGCGACCACTCGGGGTCCGACGCCCGGCCATTCGCCGCGTGCGAGAATTCTCCCGGCCGGATCGGTGAATCCTCCACAGGCGTCGTCGCCAGCATGCCGCGCTCAAAGGCGGCCGCGAAAACAAAGGGTTTAAACGTGCTGCCAACCTGCCGACCGGGCCGGGCCAGCGCGCGGTTGAAGGAGCTTTCCTCGTAGCTGCGCCCGCCGACCATCGCGCGAATCGCGCCGGTCTTGTTGTCAACGGCGAGCAGCGCGGCCTGCAGATAATCGGGCGACGCGGATTCCGTGGCGTCACCTTTGGCGGCTTCCTTTTTTCCTGGCGACGGGTGGGCTTTCAGCCAATCCGCGCGGGATTCGTGCTCGTAGCCGCGGGTTTCCTCGATCTTCTCCAGACGCGTTTGCACGGCGCGCTCCGCGGCTTTCTGCAGGCGCGAATCGATCGTCGTGTAAATGCGCAGTCCGCCGAGGTCGAGATCGTTGGCGCCGAGCACGTCGTCGAGTTGCGCGCGGACGGCGTCCATCAGGTAATCGCGCTGCGTGACGCCGCTTGCCGATTTCGGCAGGGCGCGCACTTCCTCGGCCTTCGCGGCGGCGACCTCGGCCGGCGTCGCCTGGTTGAGTGTGAGCAGCCGGTCGAGCACGCTGTCGCGCTCGGCCCGGGCCCCGGCGGGATTGCGCGCGGGCGAGTTGGTGTTCGGGCTGCGGACAATGCCGGCGAGCAGGGCGGCTTCGTGGAGCGAGAGTTCCTTGGCCGAATGGCCGAAGTAACGCTGCGCCGCGGCTTCGACGCCATAGACGCCGGCGCCGAGGTAGATGCGGTTGATGTAGGCTTCGAGGATCTCGTCCTTCGAGTAGCGCTGCTCGATCCGCACGGCCACCATGGCTTCCAGCAGCTTGCGATGCAGCGAACGCTCGCGGCCGATCGGCAGGGAATTGCGCGCGAGTTGCTGAGTGATCGTCGAGCCGCCTTCCCGCCGGGCGCCGGGACCGCGCCGGGAAAGGTCGCGCACGAACGCGCGGGCGATGGCTTCGTAATCCACGCCGTGATGCTGGTAGAACCGCTCGTCCTCGCGGGCAACGATCGTTTTCACGAAAAGCGGCGACACGTCGCGCAGCGGCACGACGTCGCGGTTTACGCTGTCGATGCGCCCGTGGAGCACGCCGTCCGCATCGAACACCTCCGAGCGGGAGGGAATCTGGCTGACTTTGCTGAGATCATACGAGCCTGCGAGCTGGTAATAGGTGAACAGCGCGGTGCCGCCCGCGATGACCCCGGCCAGCAGCGCGAGCGCGACGACGACCAGCGCCGCCCGCACGAGGCGCCGGGTCAACGACCGGGAGCGCGCCCGCGGACGACGCTGGCGGGAAGCGGGCGGGGGAATCGTCCCTGGCTCGGGAGCGGTTGCCGGAGAAGGGGTTGCCGCGGGGCTGACAGGAGAATCGGGCACGGGAATTTAGGCGAAAAAACAGGCTACTTGAAGTTCGAGAGCCGTTCCCATGCCGGCTGCATTACGGCGCCCGGCGGAAAGGGCGCCAGCGCGCGATTCAAACGGTCGGGAGGCGCCTCGCGGGCTGCCATTACCGCATTCCGCCCCGCATGACAAATTCGCCGGCTCGGCTATCCTCCCGGCGCGCCGCCATCCGCATGTCCCCCGTCCACTCCGTTTCCGGATCCTCCGCCAGCTTTCCGCGCCTCGCGCGCTGGCTGCGCGCCCTCTGGCCCTGGCTCGCGGCGGCGGCGAGCGGAGTGCTGCTCACTCTCGCTTTTCCCTTGTGGGATGAATCCTGGCTTTGCTGGGTCGCCTTGGTGCCGCTGGTCGCAGCCGTCTGGCCGACCGCGGAGCGCGCCGCGGAAGCATCGACGACGCCACCACCGGCAAGCGTGCCGGGAAAATTGCGCGCCAGGCTTCGCCGCCTCGGGCGTGCGCCGGGCTTCCGGGCAGCGGCGCTCGGGTATGTGGCCGGGCTGGCGTTTTTCTGGTCCGTGTTCTCGTGGCTGACGACCGTCACGGCGCCGGGCTGGTTCGCCCTGGCGTGGTATCTGGCGTTTTACTTCGCGTTCTGGGCGTGGTTGATCGCGCGCCTGGCCGCCGGATTCAACGCCTGGCTTGGCAACGAGGCGGACCAAACCGCCGAGGGGCCAGCCACGGCGCGTCGGACGCTCAGCGCGCCCTTGCCGCACGGCGGGTTGGGCGGCGGCCTGTTCCCGTGGCGCGGGTTGACGCCCCGGCCGATTGTCCGCAACTGGGTGCTGCGATCGCGCTGGAACCTGCTCTTTGCCGCACTCGGCGCCGCGGCCTGGGTGGCCCAGGAGTGGGTGCGCGGCTGGCTCTTCAGCGGCTTCGGCTGGAATGAGCTGGGCGCCGCGCTGCACGGCAACATCGCGCTCATCCAGATCGCGGAATACACCGGCGTCGGCGGGCTCTCGTTTCTGGCGGCGTTTGTCAATCTCATCGCCGCGCTCACGCTGCGGCGGTTTGCGCTGGAAATGCGGCATGGCCGGGTGCGGCCGCACTTCGATCTCACGCTCACCCTGGCGGTGCTGCTCGGCGTGTTTGCCTACGGTTTCGCGCAACTCCCGCGCACCGGCGGGACGGCGGTGACGCTGCCGGCCGCGTCGCCGCAACAGATCAAAGTCGCCTGCGTGCAGGCCGCGATTCCGCAGGTGCAGAAGTGGGATCCGGACTACGAGCAGCACATCTTCGCGGTCTATCGCCGCCTGACGGAGGTCGCTCTCGCCGCCGGGCCGCAACTGCTCGTCTGGCCGGAAGCCGCGACGCCGCAGGGCGTGCTCGGGGAGCGGGCGAACTTTGAGTTTGTGATGAGCTTTGTCGAGCGCGGCAGCTTTAATTTCCTGCTCGGCAGCGTGGACCAGGTCGCCGCCGCGGATGCCGCCACGACCCCGCCCTCGCAGGCCAGCGCGCATGACTTCAACGCCGCCCTGCTCTTCGCCCCGGGCGAGCCGGAGCCGCAGCTGTATTACAAGCTGCACCTGGTGCCGTTTGGGGAGTTCATCCCGTTCCGCAACGAGTTCCCGCTCTTCGCCTGGATCGCCGGGGATCAGGTGCCGAGCGACTTTCATCCCGGGCGTCAGCCGGTCGTTTTCGAGACCCGCAACCCGGCGGTGCGCGTCGCCCCGCTCATCTGTTTCGAAGACACGCTCGGCGAGTTGGTGCGGCGCTTCGTGCTGCCGCAGCCGGATGGAAAACCGGGCGCGCAGTTGCTCGTGGATCTGACCAACGACGCCTGGTTTCAACGCAGCGCCGGCAGCCGGCAGCACCTGGCCGAAGCCGTGTTTCGCACGGTCGAGACGCGCCGGCCGATGGTGCGCTGCGCGAACACTGGAGTGACCTGCTTCATCGACGCCTTTGGGCGCGTGCCGGCCGACCAGATTTTGCGCAGCGCGGAAGACGACACCTTTGGCCCCGGCGTGCTGGTGCGCGTGGTCGATGTGCCGCCGGTGAACGCGCCGCTGACTTTCTACACGCGCCACGGCGATCTGCTCGCGGAAGTTTGCGCCGGGATCACGGTCGCGCTCGTGCTCGGCAGCCTGCTGACGGGACGCCGCCGCCGGAGCAATGCGGCGCCGCCGGCGGCGAAGGAACGTGGCACGCGGAGCGCGGCGCCACCGGAGGAAACGCTCGCGGTGCGATGAAAAACGCGGCTTCTGCCAGCGGAAAGAATGCGGCGCGCTGCGTGGTCGTGTCGCTCCACGATGTCAGCCCGCATACCTGGCCGGTCTGCGCGGCGATGCTCGCGGACCTGCAGGCGCTGGGCGTCGAGCGCACGTCGCTCCTCGTCGTGCCCGATCATCACGGGCGCGGGCATTTCCTGCGCGACGCCCCGTTTTGCCGACAGCTGGAACGCCTCGCGGCAGCAGGGCATGAGGTCGTCGTGCACGGCTATTTTCATCGCCGCGTTCGCGGGGCAAAGGAGTCGGCGCGGACCCAGTGGATCACGCGCGTTTACACCGCGGACGAAGGCGAGTTTTTCGATTTGGACGAAGCGGCCGCGGCGGAATTGCTCGCACGCGCGCAGGAGGATTTTTCCCGGCTCGATCTGCCGTCACCGCCGGTCGGTTTCATCGCGCCGGCCTGGCTGCTCGGCGCCGCGGCAGAGCGCGCGGTGCGGCGCGCCGGCTTTCGCTACACGACGCGGCTCGCCGGTGTGGAAACCTTTCTTCCGAACGGCGGAGTCGAAAAGACGCGCTCGCAATCGCTGGTCTGGAGCTGCCGCAACGCCTGGCGCCGTCAGGTTTCCCTGCTTTGGAACGCCTCGCTCGCTCGCCGACTCGGGGCGAATCCGCTCCTGCGCGTCGGCTTGCACCCGTCCGATTTCCGGCACCCGGCGATCTGGCGGCAGGTGCGCGCCTCCATCGAGCACTGCCTGCGCGAGGAAGGGCGGAGCGTGAGGACTTACGCGGAATTTGTCACGGAACCCACGGCACCCGGAAAAACGGGCGGAGCCGTTGGCGTTGCGCGCGAAACCGGGCTTTGATATCCGGCTGGGTTTCGCACCGCGGGCGCCGGACTGCGAAATTTATGAACGCCGATCTTCATCTCCATTCGCGCTACAGCGACCGCTCGGCGGAATGGCTGTTTCGACGCTTTGATTTTCCGGACAGCTATTCCGATCCCCGCGCGCTGCTCACCACGCTGCGCGAGCGGAAGATGGATTTCTTCACGCTCACTGATCACAACCGCATTGATGGCTGCCTGGAAATGGCGGCATCGGCGGCGATCGCCGACGGACCGGAGGCCGCGGCGCGCATGTTTCCTGAGCGAAGAGGTCACGACCTATTTCCCCGAGGACCGTTGCAAAGTTCACCTGCTGGTCTGGGGACTCACCGAGGCGCAGCACCAGGGAATCCGCGAGCGGCGCGAGGACATTTTCACGCTGCAAAAATATCTCGCCGGCGAGAACCTCGCGCACGCCGTCGCGCACCCGCTGTTCAGCGTGAACCAGAAACTCGGCGCGTCGCACGTCGAGCGGCTGCTGCTGCTCTTCAAACATTTCGAAGCGATCAACGGCCTGCGCGACGCGCTCTTCGGCGAAGTCGCCGCGCACCTCCTTGCCAGCCTGACTCCGGCCCGGATCGAGGAAATGGCCAACCGCCACGATCTCCCGCCGACTCACCCGGAACCGTGGCGGAAATTTTTCACGGCCGGCAGCGACGACCACGGCGGGATGTTTCCGGCGAAAGCCTGGACAGAGACGCCGCCGGCGCAATCGGTCGCCGAGTTTTTGGATCATCTCCGCGCCGGCCGGACGACGCCGCACGGGGAGGGGGGCACGCCGCTGGCGCTGTCGCACGGGCTTTACAACACCGTTTACTCTTTCGCGCAGGACAAGTTTCTCAAAGCCGGCACCCGCACGCAGACGCCGGCGTTGCTGGAGAAAATGTTTTCGCGCTTCATGGAGGGCGAGAACCCGACGGAGTTCACTTTCGGCGAGAAGCTGAACTTCCTCGCGGACGGCGTGCTCAGCGGCCGCATCTTCGAAATGATGAAGCCCGGCAACGCCTCGGTCTGGCGCGAGCTGGCCGCTTATTTTTCCCAGCCCGGCGTGAAGAAAGCCATCGCGCGGCAGACCGCCGAAGTCGCCGAGCCGGAGCGGCGCGCGTTTCTCATCGCGAACCTTTTCGCGAACCAGCTCGCCTACCGGTTCTTCGTGAAATTCGTCAAGCAGGTGAGCAGCGGCAACATGATCGAAGGCATCCAGGCGATCAGCGCCGTGGCGCCGCTCGGGCTGCTGCTCAGCCCGTATATTTATTCCTTCAAGAGCCAGTCGCCGGACCGTCCGTGGCTGCGGGCGTTGAGCCAGGAAGTCGCGGGATCCGTCGCGCCGCCGTTGCGCAACGTGCGCCGGGCGTGGTTCACCGACACGCTCGAAGACGTCAACGGCGTCGCCACGACGATCCGCCGGATGGCCGCCACGGCGAAGGCGCTCGGCCACGATCTGACGGTGGTCACTTCGCGCGCGCAGATTGATCTCAACGGCGAAATCCCGCTGAAGAATTTTCCGCCGATCGGCGAGTTCGAGATTCCGGAATACGAGCTGCAAAAGCTCACCTTCCCGCCCATGCTGGAGATGATCGATTACATCCAGCGCGAGCGGTTCACCGAGCTGATCATTTCCACGCCGGGTCCTGTCGGCATCACCGCGCTGCTGGCCGCGAAGGCGCTCCATCTGCGCACCGTCGGCATCTACCACACGGATTTCCCGCAGTATGTCCAGATCCTCACGGACGACGCCTTCATGGAGTCGCTGGCCTGGCGTTACATGTATTGGTTTTATCACCAGCTCGACGGCATCTACGTAAACTCCGGCGAGTATCGGAAAATCTGGATCGACCGGGGCATTGACGCGGCGAAAATCCACATCCTGCCGCGGGGTTTGGACACCGAGTTGTTTCGGCCCACGCAGCGGGTCGGCAACTTCTGGCGGAAACGCGGCGCGGCGCCGGGCGAGGCCATCCTGCTGTATGTCGGGCGGGTGTCGGTGGAGAAAAATCTCGTGGTCTTCGCCGCCGCGCACGATCTCCTGCGCGCCGCCGGCCTGCGGGTGCGCGCGGCGATCGTCGGCGATGGCGTTTACCTCGCTGAAATGCGCCGCCTGCTGCCGGACGCCATTTTCACCGGGCTGCTCTTCGGCCAGGAGCTGGCACACGCCTACGCCTCGGCGGACGTTTTCGTTTTTCCCAGCATCTCGGACACGTTTGGCAACGTCGTCATCGAAGCCCAGGCCAGCGGTTTGCCGGTGGTCGTCACCGACCAAAAAGGCCCGCAGGAACTTGTGGAGGAAGGCGTGACCGGTTTTATCACGCGCGGTCTCGACGCCGCCGATCTGGCGCGCGCGCTCACTCCGCTGGTGGCCGATCCCGCGTTGCGCGCCCGTGTCGGCGCCGCGGCGCGCCGGGCCGTGGAAGCGCGCAACTGGGACGCGGCATTTACCCGCTTCTGGGCATTGTCGCCGGAGTGAGCAGCGTGCCGGCCGCGTGCGCCGGCGCCGTCACGGTCCCCGGCTGTAGGGCGCCCAGAAATTGGCGTCCGCAACGTCGAGCATCGAGTCATACACGGCCCCCGGCACCACCGGTAGCACGCCGAGGACTTGATCGCCGAAGGCGTTGCCGAAAATGTCTTCGCCGGTCGTGTAGAGGCGGCTGCCCGGTTTGAGATAAAGCTTCCAGGCGTCCACCGTGATCGTCTGCCCGGCCAGGCGATTGTATTCCAGGGCATACTGATCCATCGCGGCATCGATGAGCCGCAGATCGTTCCGCAGCGCGGTCGCCTGGGCACGCTTGCGGGCGCGCATCAGGCTGGGCAACGAAAGCGCGGCGATCAAAGCAATGATCGCCACCACGATCAGAATTTCGACGAGCGTGAAACCGGCGGCAATGCGGGAGCGGCGCCGCGGTCGGGACGGAGCGGAGTGTGCACGGATCATGGCAAGAGTGTGCGCGGGAATGAATGACCGGGATGAATACGCTTGGGCTGACGTTGCAAGGAAGGATGGGAATCGGCCGGCATCCCGCTTTACCGAATGCCGCTCGCGCCTCGGAGTCGCTCACCGTGAGCGGTGGCGTCGGCCGCTTCCTGAGCGCGGCCGAGCTGCGTGAAAACCTGGGCGAGGACGAAATAGTTTTGCGGCTGGCCCGGCTGCCGGCGGATGGCTTCGTCCGCCAGTGCGCGCGCAGCTTCCGGTTGATTGCTCCGCAGCCGGATCAGCGCCCGGGCGCGGCGGCTGGCGACTTCGTGCACGTCGAGGCGTCCGGCCTCAATCAGCAGTGCTTCGGCGCGCGCGAAATCGCCGCGTTCCTCCGATAATCCCGCGAGTCGCATCGTCGCCGCGTAGTGCCAGGGGCGGTTCGCCCGGTAGGCGATGACCGCGGCTTCGGCCTCGGCCGGGCGATCGAGCTGCCGCAACAGGCGCACCTTCATCTCAAGCAGTTCCCAGGATCCCGGCGTCCGCTCAGCCAGGCTCGAGATCCGCTCCAGCGTGGCCGCGGGATCGGCGTTTTCACCCGGCAGGCGCAACAGATTTCCCCAGATCACCGGTTGCAGGGCGCGGTGGGCCGGCGAGGTGGAATCGCGCAGCGCGTGCAGGATCGCGGTGCCTTCCGGGATCCGGCCGGTGCGCAGGAGCAGGCTGGCGAGGTTGACCTGGAGCAACCCGTAGTTGGGGAACTCGGCCGCCAGCCCGCGCAGGGCGGCTTCCGACTCGGCCATCTGGCCCCGGCGCTGTTGCGCGAGGGCAAGCATCATGCGCAGCCGCGGGCTGTGGGCGCCGGCCGCGAGCGTCTGGCGATACAGGGTGACGTCGTCAAACCAATCGGCGCTGCGGATATTCGTGCGCACCCCGAGCAGCGTCAGGAACGCCAGCAGCGCCACCGGCGCGCCCTGCCAGACAAGGCGCGGCAGCCGGTGGGACCAGGAGAGCGCCGGCACCGCCGCCGCGACTCCGGCGAGGAAAAGGAAAAAGCCGACGCTCGGCACGTAGAGCCAGTGTTCCGCCACGGAAGCGTTGAGCACCCAGAGGTTCGACACCGGCAGCCAGGCGAGCAGAAACCACCCGGCCCCGAATTGCCGCAGGCGCTGGCCCGGCAACCGGGAGCGCACGCCGGCGATCAGCCCGCCCAGCGTGAGCAAGCCGATGAGCAGCATGGCGTGGTAGCCCCATTGTTCGCCGGCAGTCGCCACTTTTCCGTAGTCGGCGAAAACCTGGCGCTCCATGTAAAGGCGCGCGGGGAAAAGCAGCAGCCCGGCGTAATCCCCAAGGGAGCGGCCCATCAGGATCAGCCGGGGCGGCATCGGCGGCGGCGCCGGCACGAAAGCGTCGGCCGGCACCGCGGGCAGATGACGCAGCAACGCGTAGCCGCCGAGCACCGCGAGGGCGCACAGAAACGTCAGCACCCGCCGGCGCACCGGGGCCGCCGGGCAGGCGAGGAGCAGATACAGGCCGAAAATCGGCAGCCAGATCGTGGCGATTTCCTTCGAACAAAACGCGAGCGTGAGCGCCACGGCGCCGCATCCGAACCAGGCGGGCGCGACGAGGGGCGAAGCGCGCCGCGCGAGGGCCGCGTCACCGCGCTCCCAGGCCAGCCAGGCGAGGAGTGCGAAGAGCATCGCAAGGCTGTCGGCCCGGCCGGAAATGTAAGCCACGGCGGCGCTGTGCACCGGATGGACCAGCCAGACCACGGCGAGAAGCAGCGCCAGGATGGCCGTCGGCGCCGTCACGCGACCGGCAGCCGGCGTCGCGGCCGGGGCGGGCCAGAGCTTCGGCAACACCCGGCGCAGCAGCAGAAAAAGCAGGCCCGCGTTCGCGACATGCAGCAGGAGATTCGTCAGACGGTAGCCATAGGGCTCGAATTCCCAGAGCAGATAGTCAGCGATGAACGAAAGATTCTGCACCGGCCGGTAGAACGGCGCGGTGGACTCGAAATTGAGATAGTGCCGAAACACTTCGCCCGCGAGCGCCGGGCTGCGGATCGCTTGGCTGTTCTGAATAAGAAACGCGTCGTCCCAGAGAAACTGGCCGTCCAGCGACGGGTAATAGCAGAGCCAGCCGATGACGACAAAGAGCAGCACGGCAGCCGCGGGACGGTGGGCCAGCCAGACTGCGGCGCGCGGCAGGCGCTCAAGCCAGGAATTGCGACGGTGAGAGTTCGTCATGGAGGCAACAGAAAATTGGGGATCCGCCGGAGATGGCGGCCGGGGGAGTCGGGGCAGAGCCAGGGCAACAGAATGTCCCGGCAGCTAGAGGATGGACGGATTCGAACAGCTCTGGCGGAGCATTGAATCGACGCGGTGGGCGCGCCGACGCGGGCGGCGGAAACCCGACACGCAAAACGCTCCCATCCGTTGATGGGATGGAAGCGTTTCGGTCGGTGCGGGGTTCCGGAATAAAATTCCGGACCCTTCACCAAAGAGCGTGCGGACAGGACGATTAATACGAACCCCAGAAAGTGGTGCCGGTGATCACGTCGCTGAAGGAGGTCTTCGTCGCGGAATCCACCGAGATGTTCGAATCAAACGTGCCGAGGCCGTAGTTGCCGCCGACGAGATCGGCGATGGTCGAGCCAGTGCCGGTTGCCACGGTGTAGAGGCGGGTGCCCGGCTTCAGATAGGCCTGCAGCATCGCAGCGGTGACCGCTCCGGTGCCAGTGCGCCCATTTTCCAGCGCATACTGATCTTTCGCACCGTCGAGGACGCGAGCGTCGTTGAGGACGGCCGTGGCCTGGCTGCGTTTACGAGCGCGGATGAAGCCCGGGACCGCGATGGCGGCGAGCAGGCCGATGATGGCCACCACGATCATGATTTCGACGAGGGTGAAGCCACCCTGGTTCTTGCGGAGTTGTTTCAGCATAACAGTATTTTCTAGCTGATGAGTTGCGTAGAGTTTGGTGATGGAACGCTTCGGTCAGGGGCCAGCCTGTTAGAGTTGCGGGCCCGGGAACAATGCTCCCGGACCCGCGACCCGAAGTTGGACTAACCGGGCGTTTTTAGTAAGCGCCCCAGAAGGAGGTGCCGGTGATCACGTCGCTGAAGGAGGTTTTCGTCGTCGAATCAACCGAGATGTTGCCGTCAAACGTCCCGAGGCTGTAGCTGCCGCCCACGAGGTCGGCGATCGTCGAGCCGCTGCCAGTGGCCAGGGTGTAGAGGCGGCTGCCCGGCTTCAGATAGGTCTGGAGCATGCCGGCGGTGACCGACGAGGTGCCGGTGCGGTTGTTTTCGATGGCGTATTGATCTTTCGCACCGTCGAGGACGCGAGCGTCGTTGAGGACGGCCGTGGCCTGGCTGCGTTTACGAGCGCGGATGAAGCCCGGGACCGCGATGGCGGCGAGCAGGCCGATGATGGCCACCACGATCATGATTTCGACGAGGGTGAAGCCACCCTGGTTCTTGCGGAGTTGTTTCAGCATAACAGTATTTTCTAGCTTTATGGATTGCGTTTGGTTTTGCGCGTTAGTGCGCTTTGGGCGTTTGAAGTTCTGTGTTGAGGACTTCGACCGCTTGCCAGCCTTTTTAAGCAGTCACGGTGCCAACCCCGGCGCCGAAACGCGGAACCGGCTGGGGCTTTGACGGCTCGCCCGAGCGGGCAAAACCGCGTTTGATCAGAAGAAATACGGGGCCGCGGACCGTATTTTTAATTCGTGGCACTCCGGGCAGAGTTCGCATTTTTAAGGGAAGTGAGTTCTCTAAAATGAGAAGTCATTTGCCAATAATGAGAGTCCCGCCGGGGTAAAACTCCGCCGGCTGGCCAGTCGTGGCGGCACCGGACCTGCTAAAACTCCTTCTGTGGAATCAGCCCCCCGTTTCTCCTGGCGCGTTCCGGTTGCTTTGACGCCGGGTCGGGTGCTTTTCTTTTTCGCGCTCATCTACCGGCTCGCGATTCTGTTTCGGGCGACGGATGCGCGCAGTTTTCTGCCGGATCACGGCGACATGCTCTTCTATGACGCCTGGGCGCAGCGGATCGCTGGCGGGACGTGGACGGACCATCACGCGTTCTACGGCATGCCGCTCTACGCGTATGCGTTGGGCGGGCTCTACGCGATCGCAGGGCACGTGCCTTATCTAGCGGTGCTTTTTCAAACGATTGCGGAAGCCGGCACCGCACTCTGTCTTTATCGGCTCGCGCTTCTGGTCTTTGGGTCGCGCGACGCCCGGACTGCGTCGTCTGCGCGGGTGATCGGCTTGGCTTCCTCAATGGCGTGGGTCTTCTTTGTGCCTGCGCAGGCGTTCTCGGTCATCCTGATGCCGACGGCATATCTCGTCTGCGCTTTCTGGTGGCTGGTGTGGTGGGTTGTGCGCGAATACCAGCGCACCGCGGTCGCGGCGGACGGCGAGTCGGGCGCCGCAAAGCTATCCCGGGTCTGGGTTTATCTCGGGATCGGCCTCGGCGTCGGCATTGTCGCCATGATGGTGGCGAACATCCTGTTTTTGCTCCCACTCCTCGTCGCCGGGATCCTGCTCGGGGCGAGGCGCGCGGCAGCCGCTGTCGGGACGGGCTGGCAGCGCAGTCGCCGGGCAGCCGCGGGCGTGGCGCTCTTGTTTCTCGGCGTCGGCTTGGGCACGGCGCCCTGCTGGCTGCACAACTACGTGGTGGCGCGCGACCCCGTGCTGCTCTCCGCGCACAGCGGCCTGAATTTCTGGGTCGGCAACAGCCCGGTCGCCAATGGTTATCCCAAAATCCCGCCGGATCTGCGCGCCGATCAGCAGGGACTGCTGATGGATTCGATCGTCCTGGCGGAGCGCGCCGCGGGCCGGTCGCTGACTCGCGCCGAGGTCTCCGCGTTCTGGTCGGCGAAAGCGCACGCTTACATCACCGCGCATCCCGCGGAATGGGTGCGCCTGCTCGGCATGAAGCTGCGCAATTTCTGGAGCGCGTTTCAATACGATGACCTGAGCATTATCAGCAGCCTGCGAGAAGATGGCGCGCTGCTGCCCGGGTTGTCCTTTGGCCTCGTCGCGGTGCTCGGGCTGCCGGGTCTGGTGCTGGCCGCGCGCGCGGGCGCCGGCGGCGCGCTGGGTCATCGCCGCGGTGCTGCTGCACATGGCGTCGCTGCTGCCGGTGTTTATCACCGAGCGTTACCGTCTGGCGGCGGTGCCGGGCCTGTGTCTGCTCGGTGCGTATGGTCTTCTCCAGGCCTGGCAGGCGATGCGCGACCGGCGCGTGGCTTTTTGCGCCGTTTACGGCGTGGCCCTGGCGACCGCGACGGTTTTCGCGTTCTGGCCGGTGACGGATCAAACCGTGCTGACGCTGGATGAATACAACACCGCGGTCGCCGATCTGGACGCTTACGAGCAGGCATCTGCTCAGGCCGCCCTGGGCATGCAGTCGGCGCCGGACCCGCGCCTGCTCGAGCGTGCGCGGGGCAAACTTGAGCACGTTTACTCCATCAATCCCAACCACGCGGAAACCGCCTTCGCGCTCGGCAACGTCTGGCTGGCAAAAGGGGAGCGCGACCGGGCGAAATCGTTTTACCGCAAGACGCTCGAACTCAACGGCGCCCACAGCCGGGTGCTGAACAACCTGGGCGTCCTCGCGATCGAGGAAAAGCATTGGGCGATGGCGGAAGCCTGCCTGACGCGCGCGCTTGAGATCGACGGGGACAACGCCAAGGCGTTCTACCTCCTCGCCCAGGTGAAATTTCAAACCCACGACCGCGCCGGCGCCACCGCCGCGATCGAGCGTGCCGTCAGCCTGAAACCGGGCCAGGCGCGTTTCCAGGAACTCCGCGACGAAATCGCGGTGGCGAATCCCTGACCTTCCCCTTTTTCCACCCGCCATCGGCTCTCACTTCCCAAACTTCTCGATGTCCACTGAACTCCTCGATCCGCCGACCCCGGCGCGAACCACCATCACGCCGCCCGGCGCCGACAGCGCGCCCGCAGCCCCTCCGGCACAGACAGCCGGCGCCCGCCGTGCGGGCATGATTTTCGCGTTCGCGCTCGTCGGGCTTTTCGCGGTCGGCATTTTCCTGCGCGTGTATCCGTCGGCAGCGTTCCGGGGCATCGGCTTCGACGAGCACCTTTACCGGGTCTACGTGACCCAACTCGAAAAAGTCGGGCTGCTCGGTTATCCGGACATGACCGAAGCCTACATCGTCAAGCAGGCCAGCCTGCCCAGCGCCATCCTGCCGCCCACCCGGTTTCTTTACATCTTTTGCGCGGACCTCTGGCGGGGCTTGTTTGGCGGCGCGCCGCTGCCGGCGCTGCACGCGGTTTCCTGTTTGTTCAGCGTCCTGACGCTCGCGCTCGCAGCGCTGTGGAGCTGGCGTCTGGGCGGTCGCGCAGTCTGTCTGGGAGTGACGGCGCTCATGGCTTGCGCGCCGACGGAAATTCACATGGCCCAGCATGCGCTCATCGACGGATTTTTCGCCTTCTGGGCGCTCCTGGCGCTTTGGGGGTTGTGGGAAAGCCTGCGGGCGCCGCAGCGACTTGGCTGGCAGATTCTCTACGCTGGGGCGCTGGCCTTGATGGTATTGACCAAGGAGAACGCCTTTTTCATCTACCTCGCGCTCCTTGGCCTGCTCGGGCTGAATCTCAAACTACGTTTCGGCACCGTCACGCCGCGTCTCCTTTTGCTCACCGTCGCCGGGCCCTTGCTGGGCGTGGTGCTGCTGTTGTTTCTGGCGGGCGGGGTGGAGAATTTCGTCGCCGTTTATCGCCTGCTCGTCGCCAAAGCCTACACGCTGGAATACGCGATCAAGACGGGCGACGGCCCCTGGCACCGGTATCTGGTCGATCTGCTGTTAAGTAGTCCGCTGACGCTCCTGCTCGCGCTCGGCGCCGCGTTTCGCGTGAAGTTCACCGACAAGAGCGCCCTCTATTTTCTCGGGTTTATCGCGGTGAGCTACGCGCTCATGTGCAACGTGAAGTATGGCATGAACCTCCGCTACGCGACGGTTTGGAATCTGCCGCTGCGGTATCTGGCGTTCGCGCAGCTCGCAGCTTGGGCGCGCTTCGGCGGGCAGCGCGCCGCCCTGCTTCTCATCGTCGGAGTCGGCGCGCTCTGCGCCTACGATTTACGCCAATACGTGGTGCTCTTCGTGGAACACGATCTCTACGAACTGGTGTCGGAAGGGCTTCTCCAGGCGCTGAAAATTCTGAAGTAACATGGCCGCTTCCCTTCTCCTCGATCCTCCTCCGGCGCGCTCCGCTGCCGTGCCAGACTCTGCGCCGCCTTCGCGCCGCTGGCTCTGGCTCGAAGCCCGACCCGGGATTGCCATCTGGGCGATGGCGCTGCTCGCCGTGGTGCTGAGTTGCTACCCGATCCTTTTTTTCGGCAAGAGCTTTGTCTCGCCGAACTTTGGCGGCATTCCCTTGCTCTACGCTGCTCCACCCTCGGTGCCCGGTCTGGTGGACCTCGAGCAGGAGCGGTCCCAAGGGTCCGACTACGGGGCGACGATGTGGCAATCGCTACCTGGTTCCGTGATCGAAAGTCGTGCGCTCTTTCAGGACGGCGAGTTGCCGCTGTGGAATCGTTACAACTCCGGCGGCCTCCCTCTGCTTGGCCAGGGGATCAGCATGCTTGGCGATCCGCTGCACAATCTTGTGCTGCTGGCTGGAGGCGCGCCCTGGGCGTGGGATCTGAAGTATTTGCTCGCGAAGCTGTTGTTTTGCGCCGGCGTCGGGTTTGCCGTGCGGGCGATCACTCGCGAGCATCTGGCGGCGACGCTTTTGCTGACGTTTTCCTCGGCGTTTCTCGGATTTTTCTCCTACCGATTCAATCATCCGGCGTTCTTCAGCTTTTGTTACGCGCCCTGGATTCTGGCTTGCTGGCTTCGCGTGGCTCAGGCCACAAGTTTGCGCGCCGCGACCGGGTGGATGGCGGGCTTGCTCCTGGCGCATTGGGCCGAGCTCACGAGCGGCGCGATCAAAGAAGCAGCCATGCTGATCGCCGGCCTGGATCTCTGCGGATTTCTGGCGTGTCGCCTGGCGACCGAGCCGACAGGGCTCAAGCGCCGGAAGTTTCTGCACCTCGCGGCGGCCGGGGCGCTGCTCGCTTTGTTGAGCGCTCCGCTCTGGCTGACCTTTCTACAGACCCTGGCGCAATCGGCCACGGTTTACGATTTGCCGAAGGCCTACCAGATCCAGCCGGGTCTGCTGATCGGGTTGTTCGACGACATTTTTTACCGCCCCTTCAATCGAGCGGAACAACACTTCAATCCTTCGGCCAATTTCCTGGTTCTGATCGGCTGTTTGTTTGCGCTGGTCCGATTGTCTGTGCTGATGCGGGATCCGTTTGGAAAAGCGGTGTGCCTGAGCGCCATCGTCCCCTTGGTCCTGGTCTTTGGAATCGTGCCGCCGAGCATGGTTGCGGCGTTGCCGTTTCTCGGCCGGATCGAGCATATCGACAATACGTTTTCCTGCGTGTTGATCATCCACTTGCTGGTGCTGGCAGGGCTTGGCTTTCAGCAAGCGTGGCAGAGCTACGCTGGCATTAGTTGGAAGCGTGACCGTGGGCTGGTCGCGGGCATTCTGGTGGTGTTGCTCGCCGTTTATCTGGGAACGACCCACGCGGCGCAGCGCAGCGCGATCAACTTTGTGCCGATCGGACGCGAGATCCTCAAAAGCGATTTCTGGTATGGCTACACGCTGACCTTGATAGCGAGTGCGATCGGCCTGCTCTGGCTCGGGCGCCGGCTCGTTCGATCTCGCTCGGTCGGGTTGCCGACGCTGCTGGCGGCGGGCGTCTGCTTGTTCCTGATTCATTGGCGCCACGGGATGCATTGGCGGACGCCCTACGACAATTTTGTCGTGAATCCGAAGGTGCGCGCCGATCTCCTCGCTCCATCGCCCGCGGTTGATTTTGTCCGGGCGAAGGCGCTGCAGAATCCGGCGCGGGCGGTGGGCTTCGACAGCGTGCTTTTCCCGGGCTTCAACGCGGCGCTGGGTCTGGAAAGCATCTACGGACCGGACGCCCTGTTTAATCCGGCCTACCGCGAGTTCGTCGAGGCCGCCAAGTTCAAGATGTTCTGGGGCTGGGGCATCACGGTGGACAAGCAATCGCTGGCGACGCTCCACCGTGCCTACGACATGCTCAACGTGCGCTACTACCTCGACGCCGCCAAGGGCGCCGGGCCGAGTCTGCCGCCCGGCTTCGCGAGCGCGCTGGACGCGCCGGACCTCACCGTTTTCGAGAGCAAAACGAGCTGGCCGCGCGCGTTCTTCACGGATCGGCTCCGTTACTGCAACGGTGCCGCTGGGTTGGTCGAGCAGCTTAACTCTGGCGACGGGCAACCCTTCGCGGCGGTCGAGGAGGACACGCTGAAACAGCGCCCCGAGTTGAAGTCCTGGGTGCGCGACGATTCGGCGGATCGCCAGCTTGCGCCGGCACATGACTATCGGCTCACCGGCAACCGCACGTCCTTCCGGATCGATGCCCCCGGCGCCGGCATCGTGGTGTTGAGCGAGGTCTTTCTGGACGGCGACATCCAGGCCAGCGTCAACGGCATCGCCACGCCGGTGTTTCGAGTCAACCACGCCTTCCGAGGAGTGCTGATCGATCGGGCCGGTCCGTGCGAGGTGAGCTTCAGCTACTGGCCGCGGCGGTTTACCCTCATGCTCTGGCTGGCCGCCGCCGGCGCGGTGTTGCTGCCGGTCTGGTTCTGGCTGGGCTTCCGGTCGCGGGCCGGCCAAGTCTAGCCGACCAGCAACGGTCCCGTTGCCAGGATGCCGTCGCCGGAGGGTGACGCTCGGGCTGCGCGGTTGTTGACCGTCACGCGCCCGGAACGTCGCAGCCCTGCACTACCAGCCGACGCCTTTACGCGGCCGACGCGTTCTCAAACTCGGCGTGTAACGCGCGACTCGAGGAGACGGTTTCGGCGAGGAGATTGTTGACGGTCGGGAGCGCCTGGGCGCGCACAAAGATCTGGTAGGCAAACAGCCCGCGCGAAACCTTCGTCATCCACCCGTTCATCCGAACGAGAAAGCGGCTGAAGAAATTGTTGCCGAGCGCCTTCGGAAACGGCGCTGGGACCGCGCGCATCTCGATCACTTTGTAACCGCATTGCTCCAGCAGCGCCTGCATGGAGCGGAAGGTGAAGAGCCGCGTATGGCTGCGATCGAGAATGCCGACTTTGCCGTAGTTGAACTGCCCGAACAGCAGCATCAGCCGCGTGACGACAAAGCCGATGTTCGCCGTGGTGAGGATGACTTCCGGCCGGCGGCAGCGCGCGGCGAAGCGCAGCTCCTCCATGAAGTGCTCCGGGTCCTTGAGATGCTCGATGATGTCGAGCATGAAAATCTGATCGAAGCGCGAGACATCGACCGGGAACTCCGCGGCATCGAGGTTCCACCGGATGAAATCCACCGGCGCCTCGCCATCCGCGCGCTTCTCCGGGGCGAATTGATCGATGCCGGTGACGCGGCACCCTTTGGCCTTCGCCATCTCGTGCGCCACGTAGCCCTGGCCGCAGCCGACATCGAGCACTTCGCCGCCGGGCAGGGCGGCGTCGATCGCCACGGTGTGCGAAGACGGGTAGCCGAGCTTCAGATCGTAGGTTTCCTCCGGCGGCGCCACGTCGAATTTGCGGTCGTAGAGGAAATCCATCGCGTGGCAGCGCACCCGCAGCATCGTCCGGCACACGTCCCAGGCGTATTTCATCCCGTTGACGCGGCAGATTTCGTCGCCGTAATACGTCGGGATCGGCAACTCGACGATGCGCTGACCGGCGAGGTGCAGCTGGACGATGATCTCGGTGTCGAAATGAAAGTCGTTCGTATTCCGCTCAAACGGGATCCGCTGCAGCGCCCGGGTGGAATACAGCCGGAAACCGCTGTGAAACTCGGACAGGTTCGAGCCGAGCAGCGCGTTCTGAAAACGGGTGAGCGTCTGGTTGCCGAGCCATTTGTAGAGCGGCATGCCGCCGCGCAATGCGTCGCGTTTCTGCAACATGCGCGAGCCAAACACGGCGTCCGCCTCGCCGGCGAGCAGCGGCTTCAGCAGGTCTGGCAGCTTTTCGGGCGCGTATTGACCGTCGCCATGCACGAGCGCGACGTGGTCGAAGCCGTGGTCAATCGCGTAGCGGTAGCCGAGCTTCTGGTTGCCGCCGTAGCCCTGGTTTTCCGGGTTGCGGAGCACCGTGATTTTCAGCCCGCGATCCCGGTGGCTGGCGACGTAGCGGACCCCGTGGACAAAGGTGTCGTCCGGCGACGAGTCGTCGATGACCAGCACCTCGACATGCTCCTGGCGCAGCGACTCCGGGATGCGGTCGAGCACCCAGGCCAGCGTCGATTTCGCGTTGTAGGCGACGATGAAAATGAGCACGCGCTGCTGGGACCGGACGGGGCGGTCCGCCGACGCTTCGAGCGCCGGTGAATCAACGGAAAAAGTCGCGGAGGGGAGGGACATTTCCCCTCTGTAAAGCCGGTTTCGCGCCAGCCGACTCATCGACGCGGAACATTGCCCATCACCCGCGGCCGTCGGCTTCTGGCAGGGCATGTCGATTGCTTGTTCGAAGCGCCAGCATGCTCCCCCGTTCGACCGCCCTCCGCCCGCCGTCTGCCGCGGCGCCGGCCGGGCGCTGGGAAACGGCGGCGGTGATCGGCGCGCTCTTTCTGGTGAGCGCCTTCATTTACGCCCAGACGATCGGGTTCGGCTTTCTCGTCTTTGACGACCCCGGCTACGCGCGCGACAACCCGCACGTCCACGCCGGTCTCACGGCGGCAGGCGTGCGGTGGGCGTTCACGTCGTGCGAATTTTCAAACTGGCATCCGCTCACCTGGCTGTCGCTCATGCTCGACGGCCAGCTTTTCCGCGGCTGGGCCGGCGGGTTTCATCTGACGAACGTCCTGCTGCACTTCGCGAACGGGGTGCTGCTGTTTCTCTGGCTGCGAACCGCCACGCGCCCGGCCGGCTTCACCGCGCTCCCGGCGGCGGCGGTGGCGCTGCTCTTCATCGCCCACCCGATGCACGTCGAGTCGGTGGCCTGGGTGACGGAGCGCAAGGACGTGCTCAGCACGCTCTTTTTCCTGCTCACGCTCGTCGCCTACACGGGCTACGTCCGGCGCGCGGGCACCCGCGCGGGCCGGTGGCGCTACGCTTTGGCGCTCGCGAGCCTGGCGCTCGGGCTGATGGCCAAGCCGATGCTGGTGACCGCGCCCGCGGTGCTGCTGCTGCTGGACTACTGGCCGCTGCGGCGGTGGGCCTTTGCCGGGGACGACGCGGTGCCGACGCCGGTCCCGCTGCGCCGCCTGCTGTGGGAAAAGGTGCCGTTTATTCTGCTCGCCGTGGCCTCGGCGGCGGTCACCTGGGTCGTGCAGCGCAACGCCAAGATGCCGCTTGCCGCCCTGCCGCTCACCGCCCGCTTGCAGCAATCCGCCAGCGCGGTCGGCGAGTATTTGTTGAAGACAATCTGGCCGCTCGACCTGGCGATCCTGTATCGGTTTCCCAACACGGTTTCCCCCGGGCTGCTGGCCGGCGGCGCTCTGGCGCTCGGGCTGGGCAGCGCGCTGGCCTGGAAGTTTCGGCGCTCGTCGCCCTGGCTGCTCGTTGGCTGGCTCTGGTTTCTGGGCACGCTGGTGCCCGTGATCGGGTTGGTGCAGGTGGGCAACCAGCGGATCGCGGATCGCTACGTTTATCTGCCGCACATCGGGTTGTTCATCGCCGTCTGCTTTCTTGCGGTGCGCGCTTTTCGGAAGGTTTCGCCGGGACGCCCCGGGCTGCGGCTTCCGGCGGTCCTGGGCGTCTGCTTTGTCGCCGCGCTGGCGGTGCGCAGTCGCGACCAGACGAGTCTCTGGCGGGACAATGTCACGTTGTTCGAGAATGCCCTCGACATCAATGGAGCCGATCATTACCTGAGCAACCGCCTGCTCGCCCAAAGCCATCTGGAAGCCGGCAACCTGGCGCAAACCCGGGTGTATGCCGACGCGGCCCTGCGGCTGCTCCCCACGGAACCCGCCGCGCTCGACCTGGCGGCGACCGTGCGGATGCTGGGATCCGACTGGGAGGGCGCCGTCCCGCTGCTGGCGCGGCTCGCCGCAGCGCAGCCGGCACGATCCGCGACCTTCGAGCAGCTTGGGATCGCCTTGTCCCGGACCGGGCGGATGGACGGGGCGAAGGCGGCGCTCCAGCGCGCGCTGGAACTCACGCCGGCCACGGTCAGCGTGCGCTTGTATCTCGCGCGGGTGCTCTTGGAACTCGGGGACACCGCCGCCGGCGCCGCGCAACTGGAAGCAGTCCTCGCCATCCAGCCGGAGCACCGGCTCGCGCTGCACAATCTCGCCTGGCTGCGCGCCACCAGCGCGGATGCCGGCGTGCGGGACAGTCACCGCGCGCTCGAGCTCGCCCGGCGGATCGCGGCGGTCGATGGGCCGGGCACGCTCGCGGCGCTTGACTGCCAGGCGGCCGCCTATGCCGGGCTCGGGCGCTGGGCCGAAGCGAGCGCCGCGGCCCGGGAGGCACTTGCCCGGGCTCGTGAATCCGGCTCGCCGGAGGAAACCGCCCGCCACGGTGGCCTGCTGCAACGATACGAGAATCAGCAGCCCTTTTGACCGTCACCCGGGTTGCACGGAGAGCGCGCGCGGCCGCGGGCAAACGGCGCGTCAATCCGGATTCAAACGGAACGCCGGCGTCGGCTGCGGCTTCGGCGTCGGGCTGGACGGAGCCAGGTCGGGCAGCGGCAGACTCGGCTCCTGCGCACCGGGCGGCAGCGGCAGCGCGGGCAGACGGGGACCGCGCCGGCGTGCCGATCCGTTTGGACCCACGGCGCCGCCAAACAGCGCGGCCGACCCGGCCGGGCCGGCGGCGGTGTTGGTGAGCGTCAATGACGTTTCGTTCGCCACTTCCTCGGCTGTCAGCACTTTGATGTCCTCGTTGCCGACGTAGCCGACCATGCCGTCGTCGAGCTTGACCTGGCTGTAGCCGAAGCCGCGCTTCACCATGGAAATCCGGGTGTCCTGCTTCAACGCGAGGTCCGGCCCGGCCGGCTGCTGCGGGCCTAGGCGGAAGAATGGAGTTGTCTCGGCCGTTACCCGAAAGCGGGTGACGGGACCGGTCGGAGTCGCGGCGGGAGATGGCGCGGGAGCAGTGGTCGCCCCGCTGCGGCCGCCGCCCTTTTTCTTGCTCGCGCCGGTCCCCGGGGAAGTCGCGGGTGTAGGGCTGGCCGTCTTCAGCTCGGCCCGGCGCGCCGGGCGCTTGGCGCGCGTCGCCGCCGGCGTCGGCGTCGCGCCGGGATCCTGCGCCTGGACGCGCCCGGCGGGAAAAAGCAGCACAAGCGCCAGCACGCCGGAAACGGCGGTGGCAAGCGCAAGGCGACCGGTGGGAATGCCCGCGGGACGAAAGGGAGGAATGACGGGCTGCGCTGCGCGTGACATGCCGAAAAATCGCACCCGCGACTCCGGTTTACAAATGTCCCGCGGAATCTCCCGCCGGGTGCCGGGTCCGCGACCAGTCGCCAAGGCGCGGCGGAGAAAGATCTCGCGCGGCCGCCGGCGCGACACCGACCCGGGAGGCGGCCGCGACGGGACGGGACCGCTTGCGGCGGGCAAGGTGAAGCGACGCAAAAAATTCCGGCCCGCCCAATCCAGCCCCGCGGCGAATTTCGTTTTCAAGAGTCAAAACCTGTGACCCACCCCAAGCCTGGATCGCGCGATTCCCTCTTGCGGGTCACAGCGATTGTGTCCATTGTGAAACACGCCGGGACACCCGTCTCGGTATCGGAAAACCCAACAACGAGTTGTTGTTACAACCCACCCAAAAATCAGAAGAAAATGAACTTAGGACAACGCTTGAAGACCTTGCGTAAAAAACTGCTTCTTTCCCAGGAAGCCGTTGGCGCGCAGGGCTTCGTCTCCACACCAGGCTGGATAAAAATCGAGAACAACCAGCGCCTCCCTAGCGATCAGCTCGTCACCAAATTCGTAAAGTGGCTCGTGCAAGATCGCTATCTCCCCAACGGCGACCAGGAACGGTTGCGCGAAGAACTGCTCACGCTGAAGTATCTGAACCATCGTTCAGAGTTCGTGCGCGGGCTCGCGAAACACCACTTCGAAACCACGGACGCCGGCAAGTCCGTCGAAATCGAAGCGCCCTCCGGTGAGAATGGTTCCGGTCCGCGCGGGCGTCGTAGCCCCGCCTCTGGCTCCAGCAACTCCGGATCGACGAAATCCGCCGCCAAACCCGCCGCCAAGCCGGCAGCAAAGTCCGCTGCCAAACCTGCCGCCAAGGCAGCGCCCTCGCGCAGCGTTACCCCTGCGAAGGGTGCCAAGGCCAAAGCTGGCCGGCGTTAATTCAACGAACACCGCGAGGAGCGGGCGCTAGCGCCCCACTTGCCTGCAAGACTGCCGTCGCGTGACCCGCACGCGGCGGCAGTTTTTGTTTGGTGACCCAGCAACGCGCCGCGGAGCGCGCCATTTCTGCTGCGCTGGTGCCGACTGCCTGCGACGCGCTGGCACGTTGACAAAGCCGCTTCCGCCAGCACACATTGCCCGCCCTCCCGGGCCGGCTGCTGCCAAATTTTTCATGGACGAAACCGAAGACAAGTTGCTGGCTGATCGCCGCGGAAAACTCGACGCGGTCCGCACCCGCGGGCTCGATCCGTTCGGAGCGCGTTATGCCGTGGAGGGGTCGATCCAGCAGGTGCGCGCAGCCTTCGCGGAGGGGAAGGTCCAGCGCGCCGGCGGCCGCATCACCGCGCATCGCGACTTCGGCAAATCGCACTTTCTCGACCTCAGCGATCTGACCGGCCGGATCCAGATTTACTTCAACAAGAAAACGCTTGCCCCGGAGCAAGCCGAGGTGTTTGCCCTGCTCGACATCGGCGACTTTATCGGAGTCGAAGGCGAGGGATTTCTCACCAAGACCGGCGAGCCGACACTGCGCGTCAGCGATTTCCGGGTGCTCAGCAAAGCGCTGCGGCCGCTGCCGGACAAGTGGCACGGTCTCGCGGACGTGGAGGTGCGCTATCGCCAGCGTTATCTCGATCTTGTCTCGAACGCCAAGTCGCGCGCCGTGTTTCTCGCGCGCAGCCGGGTGCTCCACGGGATCCGCGAATTTTTTCACGCGCAAGGTTTCCTCGAAGTCGAGACGCCGATGATGCAGCCGATCGCCGGCGGCGCGGCGGCGCGGCCGTTTGTCACGCATCACAACGCGCTCGGCACGCAGTTTTACCTGCGCATCGCGCTGGAGCTTTATCTCAAGCGCCTGCTCGTCGGGGGCTTTCCCAAGGTCTTCGAAATCGGCCGCAATTTTCGCAACGAAGGGCTCAGCCGCCGGCACAATCCGGAGTTCACGATGCTCGAAGCCTACTGGGCGTTCGCGGATTTCGAGGCGATGGCGGATTTGCTGGAAGAGCTGATCTGCGGACTGGTTCCCGTCGCCTCGCCGCCGGAGAGCCCGATCCCGGGATTAACCGTGAATTACGCAGAGGATGGATCGGTGCAAAGCCTCGCGCATCTGGACGACGAGAATCAGGAGCGGCGCCGGATCAATCTCTCGCGCCCCTGGCGGCGCGCGCGCTATCGCGACCTCATCGAAGGCGTCGCGCCCGGCTGGTTCGCGCAAAGCTCCGCTGAGCGCATCACGCGGGCCCGCACGGAGCTGGGTCTGGAAATCCGCGACGGCATGGAGGACTACGAGGTGACACAGCAGGTGTTCGAAAAGCGGATCGAGGAACGGACGTTCGATCCGCTGTTTGTCACGCATCTGCCGAAGGAACTCGTGCCGCTGGCAAAGCAGAACCCCGCCGACGACAGCCTCGTGGACGTGTTCGAGCTCATCATCAACGGCCAGGAGATCGCTCCCGGCTACAGCGAGCTGAACGATCCCGACGTCCAGCGTGCGCGCCTGCTCGAGCAGGCCGGCGAAGAGGTGCAGAGCATTGATGAAGACTTTCTGCTCGCCCTGGAACACGGCATGCCTCCGGCCGGCGGCATCGGGCTAGGCATCGACCGGCTTCTCATGCTGCTCACCGGCGCGGAATCCATCCGCGACGTCATACTTTTCCCGCATCTCCGCCCGAAAGCTTCGCCCGCGGATTAAGGAAATTTCCGCGTGAACCGCTCGTTCAGCCTTTTTCTCGCACTGCGCTATCTCAAGCCGCGGCGCACGTTTCTTTCCATCATCACCCTGATCTCCGTGCTGGGCGTCACGCTCGGCATCATGGTGATGATCGTCGTCATCTCGGTGATGACCGGCTTCGATCTGGAGCTGAAAAAGAAGATCGTCGGATTCGACGCGCACCTCGTCGTCCTCAAGCAGGATGGCATCCTGGACGAATGGCGGGAGCTGCTGCCGCTCGTCGAGAAGACGCCTGAGGTCGTCGCCGCCGCGCCTTTCGTCTTCGGTCCCATCGTCGTCGAGATTCAGAAGGAAGGATTCGGCAAGCGGATCGCGCCGAAAGTCCGCGCGGTGCGAGACGGAGGCGGAAGCGCGGGTCAGCGACATCGCGGCTTCGATCGTGGACGGCAAGTTCGACCTCGAAGGCAACTCGGCGGTCATCGGCAAGGAACTCGCGCGCACGCTTGGCGCGCAGATCGGCGACAAGCTCACGCTCTATTCGCCCGGGAAATCTCAACGAGCTGCTGAACCGGCTCGACTCGCTGGAGAAAAGCGGCGGTGCCGATCGCGAACAAATCGCTGACATCAAGAGCTTCGTCTCGCCGACGGAGGTCACCGTCGTGGGGATCTTTTCTACCGGCCGGTTTCTCTACGATTCGGAGATCATCTTCATCCCGCTTTTCCTCGGGCAGGAGCTGTATGCGCTCGGCGACGGCGTGCACGGGCTGGCCGTGAAAACCGTGGAGCCCTACCGCGCCGGCGAGGTGAAGGCGGAGTTGGAAAAGCAATTTGCCGAGCCGATCATCGCGCAGACCTGGATGGAGCAGAACGCGCAGCTTTTCACCACGATCCGCGTCGAGCGCCTGACGCTCGGCATCATCCTGTTCATCGTCATGATCGTCGCGGCGTTTTGCGTGATGAACACGCTCATCACGGTGACGGTGCTGAAGACGCGCGAGATCGGCATCATGAAAGCGATCGGCGCGGACGTCGGCCAGGTCGTGCGGGTGTTTCTGGCGCAGGGCGTGGTGGTCGGCGCGTTTGGCGTCATCACGGGGCTGGCTGCCGGCCTCGGCGTGCTGGCGGTGCGCAACCAGTTCAAAGACTGGCTCGCCGCCACGCTCGGCATCGAGTTGTTTCCGCGCAGCATCTACGGCCTGGCGGAGATTCCGGCCCGCACGGTGCCGGGCGACGTCGCGATCATCTGCATCAGCGCGTTTGTGATCTGTTCGCTGGCGGCGTTGATCCCGGCGTATTTCGCCGCGCGGCTTGATCCGGTGAAAGCGTTGCGCTTCGAGTAATCGCTCCGTTTCCCCTGTCGCCATGCCTCAGCCCAGCGCAGACGAGATTCTCCTGGTTTTTGCGACTTTTCCGGATTTGGCCAGGGCCCGGGAAATCGGCCGGATTCTTGTCGCCGAGCGGCTCGCGGCGTGTGTCAACGTCCTCTCGGCGCCGGTGGAATCCATTTACACCTGGCAGGGTCAGCAGGAGGAAGCGGCGGAGACGCTGGCGCTCATCAAAACGACCCGCGCCCGGTATGACGCTTTGCAGGAGCGCCTGCGCGCGCTGCATCCCTACGACGTGCCGGAAATCATCGCCCTGCCGCTCGCTGCGGGTCTGCCGGATTATCTGCGCTGGGTCGGGGAAAGCTGCGGACCGGCCTGAGCCGCGGCCAGCGGTGCCGCCGATCAGGCGCGCGGATGGAATTTGTGGTGCACGGATTTCAGCCGCCGCTGATCCACGTGCGTGTAAATCTGCGTCGTCGAAATGTCGGCGTGTCCGAGCAATTCCTGGATGACGCGCAGGTCCGCGCCGTTGCCGAGAAGGTGCGTGGCAAATGAGTGCCGCAACAGGTGCGGGTAAATGTTGATCTCCAGCCCGGACCGCGCCGCGATCGCTTTCACGATGTCGTAAACCCGCTGGGTCGTCAGCTTGCCGCCGCGGTTCGAGAGAAAGATTTCGGAGCCGGTCCGCTTTTTCACAAACTGCGGCCGGCCGTGCGCGAGATACGCCTCGAGCGCCGCGCGCGCCTGCCTGCCCACCGGCACCAGCCGCTGCTTGTTGCCTTTGCCGAGCACGCGGATCAGCCCTTCTTCGAAATGCAGATTCTCCAGGCGCGCGCCCGTCAGCTCGCTGACGCGCAGGCCGCTGGAATAGAGCAGTTCCAGCATTGCGCGGTCGCGGAGGTAATACGGGTCGTCCGGGCGCTCCGGCGGCGGCAGGCTTTCGAGCAGGCGCTCGGCCTGGAGTTCGTTGAGCGTCTCCGGCAGGTAGCGCTCCTGGCGCGGCAGCGGGAGCGTTTCCGCCGGGTCCGCGGCGACGCGCTGGCGGGCGTGCAGAAACCGGAAAAAAATGCGCACCGCCACGACGACGAGCTTCAGCGAGCCCGGCGCCAGCCCGCCGCGTTTGCGGTGCCCGAGATACTCCGAGATGTGCGCCGTCTCGACCTGCCCTGGCTCGACGATTCCCCGCGTCTGGGTCAGCCAGGCGGCGAATCCCTCCAGCGAGCGGCGCACGCTGAGCTGGTAGTTGTCGGAAAGCCCGCGCTCCGTCGCGAGGAAGCGGATAAAGTCGTTGATGGCGGCTTCCATGATTTCCGGCGGCGATCAATCCGTCAGCGGGCCGCCGGTGAGCGCCGCAAAAGCCTGGCGATATTTCTCGCTGGTGCGCGCGATGATCTCCGGCGGCAGCGCGGGCGCCGGCGGCGTCTTGTCCCAATCGAGGGTCTCCAGATAGTCGCGGACGAATTGCTTGTCGAAGCTCGGCGGACTGCTGCCGGGCGCGTAGGCGTCCACCGCCCAGAACCGCGATGAATCCGGCGTCAGGCATTCGTCAATGAGCAGCAGCTCGCCGGTCGCGGCGTCGCGGCCGAACTCGAACTTCGTATCCGCCACCAGGATGCCGCGCGCCGCGGCGTAGTCCGCCCCGGCGCGATACAGGGCGAGCGTGGTGTCGCGCAGCCGCGCGGCCAGCGTTTCGTCGCCGCCGAGGTGACGCACGCACGTCGCGAAATCGATGTTTTCGTCGTGCCCGCTCTCCGCCTTCGTGGCCGGCGTAAAGATCGGCTCCGGCAGCCGGTCGCCGAGCCGCAAACCGGCCGGCAGCGGATGGCCGCAGACCGTCCCGCGAGCCTGGTATTCCTTCCAGCCCGAGCCGGCCAGAAATCCGCGCGCCACGCACTCGACCGGCAGCGGCTCGGCGCGGCGCACCAGCATGGAGCGGCCGGCGAGTCGATCCCGGAACGGTTGCAGTGCCGCGGGAAATTTCTCGAAGTCGTCGGTCAGAAAATGATCGCCCAAGCCGAGCGCCAGCCCGCGGAAATGCCGGAACCAGAATGCCGACAGCGCGCAGAGCACCCGGCCTTTGTCGGGAATCGGGTCCGGCAGGATGCAATCGAAGGCCGATAGCCGGTCCGTGGCGACCAGCAGCAAGCCGGCTTCGCCGAGGTCGAAAACTTCCCGCACCTTGCCGGAACGCAGCCGGTGAACGCCGGGCAGGTCGAGCGAAAGAACCGTCGGTCGATTGGCCATGGTCCCGAGCATAACAGCAGAGCCCGCCAGCCGCGCACAAGGTTTCTTTCGCCGCGGATTCGCGCTAGGCTCGCGCATCTCCCGATGAACAAAAAGCCGCCCACGAAAGACGAGATTGCCGACACCTTCGAGGCCACCGCCCAACTGCTCGAGCTGAAGGGCGAAAATCAGTTCAAAGTCCGCGCTTACCAGAACGCCGCCCGCGCCGTGGAGCTGTTCCCCGGCGACCTGGCCGCCGCGGCTCGCACCGAGGAATTGGAGGCGACCCAGGGCATCGGCGAGCGCATGGCCGAAGCACGTGCGGGAACTGCTGGAAACCGGGCGATTTGAATACTTCGAAACGCTCCGGGCGGAATTTCCGCCCACGATTTTCGAGCTGTTCACGATCTCCGGCCTCGGCCCGAAAAAAATCAAGGCGCTCTACGATCAACTCGACGTCTCCGATCTCGCGAAGCTCGAAGCCGTCGCGCTCAGCGGCCGCGTTGCCGGGCTGCCGGGGTTCGGAAAAAAGACGGCGGAAAACATTCTAAAGCCATCGCGCACCGACGGGAAAACGCGAGCCTCTTCCGGCTCGGCGACGTGGCCTCAGAAGCGCGCGCTCTGATCGAGGCGTTGCGCGCGCACCCGCTTGTCAGTCAGGTGAGCGAGGCCGGCTCTTTCCGGCGGCGGAAAGAAATCCTGCACGACCTCGACATCGTCCTTTCCACGAAGGATCCCGAGGCAGTGGTCGAGGATTTCGTGCGGATGCCCGGCGTGACGGAGACCCTGGTGCGCGGGAAGACGAAGGTCAGCGTGCGGCTGGCATCAGGCGTCGCTTGCGACCTGCGCATCGTCAGCGCCGATCAATACGTCTTCGCCCTGCACCATTTCACCGGCAGCAAGGAGCACCACATCGCGTTGCGGAACCGGGCGCTGGACCAGTTTGGCTGGACGATCAACGACTACCGCGTCGCGCCGGGGCCGGACGGAAAAAAGGCGAACGGCCAGCCCGCCGACCCGGTGCCGCCGATCCACGACGAGCGGGAATTTTACCGCGCGCTCGGCCTCGATTTTATCCCGCCGGAACTCCGCGAAGACACCGGGGAAATTCAGGCGGCCGAGCGCGGCGCGCTGCCGCGGCTCGTCGAGTTGGAAAACCTGCGCGGGACGTTTCATTGCCACACGGTCGCCAGCGACGGCCGGGCGACGCTGGAGGAAATGGCCGAAGCCGCGCGCGAGCTCGGCTTGCAGTATCTCGGCATCGCGGACCATTCGCAGGCGAGCTTTCAGGCCAACGGCCTGGACGCCACGCGGCTGCTGGCGCAGAAAAAGAGATCGCGGCATTGAACCGCCGATATGTCGACGAAGGCATGGACTTCCGACTCTTCGCCGGCGTCGAGTGCGATCTCCACAAGGACGGCACGCTGGATTTTCCCGATGACGTGCTCGCGCAGCTCGACTACGTCGTGGTCAGCGTGCACAGCGCTTTCCAGTTGCCGGAGGCCGAGATGACGGCGCGGATCATCGGCGCGCTGGAGAATCCGCACGTCACCATGCTGGGTCACCTCACCGGCCGGATTCTGCTGACGCGCGAGCCTTACGCGCTGGACATCCCGGCGGTCATCGACGCCGCCGCGCGGACCGGCACGATCATCGAGCTCAACGCCAACCCGCGCCGGCTCGACATGGACTGGCGCTGGTGGAAGCGGGCCAAGGAACGCGGCGTGAAATGCGCGATCAACCCCGACGCGCACCGCACCTCCGGGCTGGAGCATCTCTGGTTCGGCGTCGCGCAGGCGCGCAAAGGCTGGCTGGAACGCGACGATGTGATGAACTGCCTGCCGCTCGGCAAAATCGAAAAAGCGTTGCAAGCCAAGCGGGCGGGGGCGTAATCCTCGCTGCGCGGTTTCCGTCGTTCCGCAGCCCGGGACAAATTCCCCGGCTCGCGCGATGTAATCCCGCCTTCAAGCGATGTTCTGGCTGTCCTTCCTCCTTGCCGTCGCCATCGGCTACCTGCTCGGCTCGATCCCCTTCGGCTACCTGGTAGCGCGCGCACACGGGATCGACATCCGCGAGCACGGCAGCGGCAACATCGGCGCCACCAACGTCCTGCGGGTGCTGGGCAAAAAGCCCGGCATTCTCGTTTTTTTCTGCGACGCCTTTAAAGGATGGCTGGCGGTCTTCGCCGGCGTTCGCGCGGTCGGTTTCCTCTTGCGATCGCAAGCCGTCGGCGACGCGCGGCCGCCGGCGGCCGTGTTCGGGATGGATCCGGCATGGAACGTCGCTTCGCTCATCGCGATCGCTGCGGCGCTCGCCTGCATTCTGGGGCACAACTTTCCGGTCTGGCTGAAGTTCCGCGGTGGCAAAGGCATCGCCACGACGACCGGCGTATTGCTGGGATTGATGCCGCTGGCCGTCGCGGTTGCCGGCGTAATCTGGGCGGCGGCGTTTTTCACGCTGCGCTACGTCTCGGTCGCTTCGCTGCTCGCCGCAGCCACGCTGCCGGTGACGGTTCTCTGGCTCTGGCGCAGCGGGCGGGCCGACGCGGCATTGCTCATTTTTTCCCTGATCGCTGCGGCCCTCGCTTTCTGGCGGCACCGGTCCAACATCCAGCGCCTGCTGGCCGGCACAGAGCCGCGCTTTGTAAAAAAGCCGCCGCAAGCCGCCGCACCGCCGACCCGCCGCGACGACGCCGATGGAGGGGAGCGATGACAGCGTCTTCGGTTCCCGCCTTTCCTTCTCTGCGCCTCTGCGCCTCGGCGTGAGAATATTCTCCGTCTTCCCGCCATGAACAACGCACCTGACATCGCAATCCTCGGAGCCGGCGGCTGGGGCACCGCGCTCGGCATCGTCCTCGCGGCGCGCGGGCGGCGGGTGCGGTTGTGGGGCCACGATCCCGCGCACGTCGAGCGCCTGCGCACGCAGCGGGAAAACGCCGCCTACCTGCCCGGCGTGGCGTTGCCGGAAAACCTGGAGCCAACCGCCGCGCTCGACGATTTGGCCGGCGTCGGTCTGGTTTTGTTTGTCACGCCGTCGCGGGCGTTGCGCGAAGTCGCCGAACAACTTGCCAGCAGCGCTGCACGCTTGGCAGCGGACGTGCCGCTGGTGTCCTGCACGAAGGGCATCGAGCACGGCAGCGGCCGGCGGATGAGCGAGATCCTGCAGGAGTTTTTTCCCGGGCATCCCGTAGCGGCGCTTTCCGGTCCGAGCCACGCCGAGGAAGTCGCGCGGGGCACGCCGACGGCGATCGTGCTCGGCACCGCGGATCGCGGCGTCGGCGCGGAGCTGCAGACGATTTTCAACGGCGAAAGCTTGCGCGCCTACACCACGGACGATCTGCCCGGCGTCGAGCTGGGTGGCGCGCTGAAAAACGTCTTCGCGCTGGCGGCCGGAGTCTCGGATGGACTCGGCCTCGGCGACAACGCCAAGGCGGCGCTCGTCACCCGCGCATTGGCCGAGATGATCCGGCTGGGCACCCGGCTGGGCGGGCGGGCTGAGACGTTTCAGGGACTCAGCGGCATCGGTGATTTGATGGTCACTTGTTTCAGCCGGCACAGCCGCAACCGACAGGTCGGCGAGCGTCTCGGGCGCGGTGAAAAGCTGGAGGCCATCACCGGCTCGATGCGGATGGTGGCCGAAGGCGTGCCGACCGCGCGCAGCGCCTGGGAATGCGCGCGCCGTTGCGGCGTGGAGTCACCGATCACCGACCAGGTCTACGCGCTGCTCTACGAGGATCGGCCGCCAGCCGTGGCGTTGCGCGAATTGCTCGTGCGCGATCCCCGGCCGGAACGGGATTAAGTGAGCTGTAGAGGCGGCTCTGCGAGCCGCAATTCGTTGGATTCTGCGGCTCAAAAGACCGCCTCTCCAACGGCAACCCCGCCCACGGCTCAGACTGAAATTGGGAAACCGCAGCTCAGTCGCGCAATTGCACGACGGCCTCGATTTCCACCGCAGCGCCCTTCGGCAACGCGGCCACGCCCACCGCGGCGCGGGCATGCCGACCGATGTCGCCAAAAATCGCGACGAGCAGATCCGACGCGCCGTTGATGACCGCCGGCTGCTCGGTGAAATCTGGTCCGCAGGCCACGTAACCACGAATGCTCACCACCTGCGCCACGCGCTCCAGCGAACCCGCATTGGCCTTGATGGCCGCGAGCAGGTTCAGCGTGCAAATCCGCGCCGCTTCCTGGCCTTGCTCCAGCGTGACGCCGGCTCCGACTTTGCCGGGAAACTGCAGTTCACCGGAAACAAACGGCAGCGCGCCGGAAAGATACAGGAAGCCACCGGCGGCCTTGGCGGGCAGATAGTTCCCTGCCGCCGCGGCCGGCTGCGGGAGGGTGAGCTTAAGCTCGGCAAGCCGGGCTTCGATCGTGCCTGTGCTCATGATTGGCTGGGGATAGCGCGAATGCTGACTCAGCGCAGAACGAATGTGACCGGCACCACGTAGCTCGAATTTGGCGGACCCTTCCAATGGCCCGGGGCGTAACCCTTCACCATTTGGTCGAGTTCAAACGCGGCAGACTTCACGATGTCCACCGACACCACGTTGCCACTGCCGTCTGTGCGCACTTTATAAGTGCCGTTGCCGGTGAGCCGCTTTTGCCGGGCCGCCGCTGAATAAGGCGGCGGCGGGTTGCTCATGCGACCGCCGACCTTGCCGCCAGGCGTCCCACCCGGCACGCCACCGACGACGCCGGGGACGTATTCCGGACCCCGCTTGGCGTTCGGCGGGATCGGGCCGCTGAACTTCGGCTTGGTCTTCGGCTTCTCGGGAGTCGGTTCCGGGGTCGGATCGACAAATTGGGTTTCCGGCTCCGGCGGCGGCGGTGTGTCCTGCTCCTCTTCCGGCGTTTCCTCCGGGGTCGGCTCAGGCGTGGAATCGTCCGGTGCGTCCTCCGGCACCACAAGCTCGGGTGGGGGCGGCTCGCCCAAATCGACTTCGACTTCCTGAGTGACGACTTCATTCCGCCGGAACCACTCGGGATGAATGTAACCCGCGACCACCGCGCCGGAATACAGCAGGCAGGTGACGATCAACGAGACCACCACGCGAGTGCGTGAAGCCCGGCGGTAAAATGAGCGATCCGTATCCATGGTGACTGGTTCGACGGTTTAGACACTCGGCTTGCCCGTCTGTTTCGCGAAATTTGCGCGGCGCCGCGCCGCTGAAGCCTGCGTTTCTACTTCCCAGAGGCCGGCGCGGCGCCGCTCTCGGCTGCGCCGGGTCCCGCTGGTGCTTTGACC
This sequence comes from uncultured Verrucomicrobiae bacterium, assembly GCA_963762725.1. GTDB lineage: Bacteria > Verrucomicrobiota > Verrucomicrobiia > Chthoniobacterales > SZAS-18 > JAFAXH01. The sequence continues at coordinate 166,855 of CAVXLY010000007.1, forward strand.
GCAAACGTAACTTTGTTCAAACCCGACTTCCGCAGCCGGTCCATGACATCCAGCATTTTGCTGTATTCCGTGCCCTGGTCGGCGTTGATGTAAACCTTCGCCTCGTTCCCGCTGTTTTTGCCTTCCGTGTAGAGCTTGATGGAACGTTTGCGGAGTTCGTCGGAGGTGATTTCCTCCTTGTCCTTGGCGCCGTTGGCGGTCCAGAAGATTTTGCCTTCCTTGTCCACACTGACAGTCGTGAAGTCCGGCTTGTTCATGTCCTGGCTCATCGGCTTGCCCGCCGTCGGCAGGTCCACCTTGGCGCCTTGGAGTTTCACCAAGCTCAGGCTCACCAGCATGAAGCTGGCGAGCAGAAAGAACATGATGTCGATCAGCGGGATGATCTCGATGCGGGCTTTTTTACCCGGGCCGGAAGAGGTGGTCATGGCAGCAGGGCAGCAGACGCGCAGGCGTCCACCGGGCTAGCGAACTGGGATGAATCGGGGAGTCGAGGCAGAGGATCGGCCGACCCGATCAGGTCGTCGCCGTCGCCAGTTCCGGCTCGATGATGACGCCACGCTCGCGCTGGAGGTTCTGGATCATGACTTCGAGATTCGTCGAAGCCGTCTCCAGTTCGAACTTCAGGCGCTCAGTCTTCGAGTTGAAATAGTTGAAGAAGATCAACACAACCATCGCAATGCCGAGACCGCACGCCGTGGCGATGAGCGCCTCGCCGATGCCGCCGGAAACCGCGTTCGCATCGAGGCCGGATTCACCGACCGCCTGGAAGGCGCCCATGATGCCGGTCACCGTGCCGAGCAACCCGAGCAGCGGCGCCAGCGTGATCGTCGTGTCCATCACGCCGAGGAACCGGGAAGCGCGCAGCACTTCGGTGCCGGTGGCCACCTGGAGAGCGGCCTGCATGGTGATGTGTGAGTGATTCAAACCACTGTAAACGGTGCGAAGCCGCGGGTCCTGCGAGGTGCGGGCCAGGGCCGAGGCGCCCTTCAGGTCTCCGCTCTCCACGAGGCTGAACACCTTTTCCAGCTTGCTGGTTTCGCGCAGCGTCTTCTGCCGCGCCCACCAGACAATGCGCTCCAGGATCACCGTGACGCCGATGATGGAGAGGATCAGGATGGGCCACATGATGGGCCCGCCCTTGATGAAATAATTGATCAGCGGATTGGTCGAGGAAGCTCGATGCAACCCTTGGGCCAGTATCAAAGTGAGCAGCAACATAGAAACGATGCGGTTGAGGTGACGGAGGTGGTTGGCGGATTAAGGGGGGACTTCAGTGAAGCAGGGCAGAGAACGGACAGTCAGCGGAACCTCAACGGCGAACAGCCGACACCGCAGTCGCGCGCGACTGGCGACGCAAACCTGGTGCCGTTGTATCCCTTCCCAAGTTTCGCTCCACAAGGCTCTATCGAAATAAGTGGGGCTTTAGTGCGTGTCAATCCTGCGACAAGGCTATTTTTTCTTGCGCTCTTCCGCCCTAAAATCAGCGGCTCCGGCGGCTTCCGGAAGGCGGCGGTTCGCCTGACCGGGGCGATTCCGGGATGCCGGTTGCGCCCGGGGGGGAGGCGAAGCAGGCTTGCAGCCCGATGCCGCCGGAGCCCGCCCCGCAGAAACCCGCCGAAACCCCGCGCCGACCTTCCGAGGATCCGGCGTTTGTTCGGGCGCTCTTCAGCCGGATTGCCGGCCGCTACGATGTGGCCAACACCGTTCTCAGCGGCGGCATGGACTGGTATTGGCGGCGGCGGGCGGCGGCGCAGGTGCGGAAATGGGCGCCGCGCCGTCTGCTCGACCTTGCCACCGGCAGCGGCGCGCTGCTGGCAACGCTCCAAGCCGCCTGTCCGGACGCCTGGATGGTGGGCGGCGATTTCTGCCCGCCGATGCTCGTCCAGGCCCGGCGCCGCCGCGGCCTGCCGCGCCTCGTGGCGGCGGATGGCTTGCGCTTGCCGTTTGCCGATGAATCGTTCGACGCGCTAACCGTCGCGTTCGGCCTGCGCAACATGGCCTCGTGGCCCGACGCGCTGCGGGAAATGGCCCGCGTGCTGCGTCCCGGCGGATATGTGCTCGTGCTCGACTTTTCCCTGCCCGAGCGACCTTGGCTGCGCGCCGGCTACCGGGCGTATCTGCACCATGCCCTGCCGCTCGTGGCCGCGGTGGTGAGCGGCGAACGGCGCGCCTACGACTACCTCGGCGAATCGATCGAGAGCTTTCCGCGCGGCCGCTCGATGCGCGCCCTCCTGGAGACGTGCGGCTACCAGGCGCCAACGGCCGAGGAACTCACCGGCGGGGTGGTTTCGCTCTACACCGCCGAGCGGATCTGACCGGCCTGCCGCAGCTGGGCGCGGCGGCTCACTCCATCCAGTCAAGGATGTTGTAATTCAAAGCGCCCAGCAGGGCGAGCAGGGTCAATACAAAGACCACCGGCACCGCGATAGCCGCCGCGACGGAGAGCAGGGCGGCGCGCGCCGACAACGGCGTGCGGCCGGAGGCGGTGGGGTGGGGCGCGTGGACAACCGATTCAGGAACGGTGGGAGAAGTCTGGTCCATAAATTGATGGGAAAAGCGCCGGGAAAACCGCGGCGGTTCGGAAATGAATCGCAGCCCGCCGCCCGGCTGGCGAACGTTTTTTTCACGCCGCCGCCGCGTCAGGCTCGCAGCCATGAAAAAGGCTCCGGGGCCAGCCGGGTCAACGCGTGACCGCAGCCGCCGGTGACGCCGCGGCCGCGGGCGTCGCCGGCGCCCCGCTGCCGGTCAGCGGCTGGACGAGCGTTGCGTGGTCCGGCTCGCTGACCAGAAAAACGCCCGGCTGTCCCTCGGCCTGGCCATACCACATGCCTTCGGGGCTGCGGTCGCCGAGCAGCAGCTTCCCGCTCGTGGCGCCAGCGGTGAATGCCAGCGTCGCCGTGGGCGGCGTGAGCCCGTATTCCGGCAGCGGCGGCCCGATCCAGCGCACGACCCGCAGCCGGGCCAGGGTATTGACGAGCGATTGCGCCTTGGTCACTTCGAGCGCCCCTTCGGCGCTGCCGCCAGCGGCGAGCTTCCACGGGGCCGCGGCGCCCTCGCCAGAGCGCTCCAGCCGCAGTTCCGGACGGTCTTTTATCTGCACGGTCACGGAGCGCACCTGATCGGGGTTGGTTTGGAAAACCCCCAGCGGCTGCCAGGCGAGCGGATCGGTCGGCACGGCGTCGAGGACGGATTTATCCACTGAGACAATGAAGGGTTCCTCTTCCAGGCGGGCGTAAACGACGTTGCCCTCCGTCCGGCCGAAGCTCAGCGTGGCCAGGGGCGCCTCGCCCGCCGCGCCCTCGGCGGTGGTTTCGCTGCTCACCGAGCTGAAGACCACGCGCAGCGACGGCTGGTCGAGGCCATATTTGGCGAGGTCGCTCGCGGTGTCGGCGACAAAGGCGCTGATCGTCTGCGCCGGCAGCGCCTTCAGCAGCCGCTCCGCCTCCGTGCCGTTTGCCGGGCGGGGGGGCTGGCCAGCGATCCGCAGGGTCCAGTTCTTCTCGCCGCCGGGCGTCGCCGGGGCTCCGGCGGTTTCCCGGGTGCGGGTCAGCACGACTTCAGAACCCGCGGCCGCGGCGGCGGCGCTGACGATCTTGATGCGGTCCACGGTGTCGGCATTCAGCCGCAGAAGCTGGCGGTCGCGCACGTCGTCCGTTTTCAAATTCAGAAAATCCTCGGCGGTCTTCGGCAGCGTCAGCGGCGTCGGGCGGCCGGAGATGCGGGCATAGACGGTGTTGGGCGTCGTGACCTTTGCCGGCAGCGGCGACGGCGAGGCGCCAGCAGTCGTCGTCGTGGCGGCGGCGGGCCGCTCCTTCTCGGGATCGACAGCCTTGCCGAGCTGCACTTCCACGGTGCGCGGCGGGGTGTCGGCGGTTGAGAATGTCAGCCGGCCGCGCGGCTCCGCGAGGCCGAGCGCGGCGGCATCGGCCGCGGCAGCTTCGGGCACAAAGGAATCGATGCGCATGTCCGCGAGGCGGCTGACGAGCTGGCGCAATCTGTTGTCGCCGGCGCGCGCGTTTTGCGGCTTCGCCAGGCGCCAGTGATTCTGGCGATCCTTCACGAACTCCAGCGTCCCGGCGGGATTCTTCACTGTCAGCTTCACGATCTCGTCCGCGGGCACGACGGTCAGGCGGTGGTCGCGAAATTCCGAGGCGCCTTTTTCGAGTTGCTTGCGCAGCGTGTCGTCCACGGCGAGCACTTCCTCGCGGCCGGCGACCTGCACGTAGGTGCGGCCTTCGAGGGCGGTCGGGTTGCCGAACAGGAGTTCCACCTCCGGCGGCTGCGCGGCCCCTGAGTCCGCAGATTTGGCGATCGGCGCTTTGCTTTCAACCTTCAAGGTGAGCCGCGGATTTTGCAGGCCGTAGGGCGCCAGCTTGGATTTGTCGTCCGCGGCGCCCGGGACCGTCACCACGGAGCCGCGGCGCAGATTCTCCAGCTCACCCAGCAAGAGGTCGATCGTCGTCGGGTCCGCCCGGTCGGCAATCGGGGCGACCATTACCCATTTCGGCAGGCCGGCGATGCCGCCGTCGATCACGTTCGGGTCGTTCTTTTCGTTCTGCCGCTGCGCCTCCGTCGCGGCTTCGTCGAGGCGCACGTCGATCTTCGTGTCGCCCTGGGTCATGAGCAGGGCGCTGACGCGGCGCCGGTCAAACTTGCCGAGCACCTTGTCGCTGGCCGCGGCGGCTTCCCGGCTGCCGGGTCGGCTGGCGTCGAAGAAAAACAGGTATGAAAACAGCGCGCCGACGATGAGCGCGAGGATGAGCGTCGTTCTCCAGTTCATGATCGCGTGTCAGCTCCGCCGCCACCACCAAACGCTGAAGCCGACGAGCGCGAAAAACGCGGGAATCAGCAGCGTGGTGACGAGAAAAATGTTCCAGCTCTGGGCCGGGGTGAAATTGGCGCTGAAGGTTTTGATCTCCTTCGGCGGAATGCCGATGAGCTTCTCGCGATCGAGCAGCCAGTTCAGCGAGCCGAGCAGAAAATCGGCGCTGCCCTGGTCGAGCCCTTCGTTCTCGATGAAGCGCGAGTTGCCAACCGCCACCAGCCGCGCGGTGCCGACCTGCACGCGCTGATCCTCCAGCGCGCCGCGCTCCGCGGCCGCGGCGATGAAAAGATCCTTGTCGCGATCGCGGCCGGCGGTGAACTGCTGGCCCACCGGATTGTCGGGATCCCGGTAATCCACCTCAGCCCAGTAGCCCTGGATCGCCTGCGCCAGCGGCTGCACTTTCACCGCGGAAGCCGTCACCCGCTCGCGGTCGAGCGCGAGCGATTGCGTGGCTCCGGTCATGAGCACATTCACGCCTTTCAAACGCTCGGCCACCGGGCTGCTGCCGACGATCTCGCCGGCCACCCCGGGCGCGCGCTGGACGATGCGGGCGCCGTCCTTCGTGACGCCCATCGTGATGACCGCCATCACGCGATTGTCCTCCGGCGTGATGCCGATCTTCGTGAGAAATGCGCTGAGCCGCGGGGTGCTGCCGTCGGGATTCAGCAGGATGAAAATGCGGCCCTGCTTGTTCGTCCAATAATCCTCCAGCGCCCGGGCTTCGCGCTCGGAAAGATCGTATTTCGGACCGGCCAGAAACACGGCGTTGGCGTCCGCCGGCACGGTGTCGGAATTGGCGAGGTTGAAGTCTTTCAGCTGGATGTTGTCGCGCTCCACGTAGGTCTGCAAAATGGCGATCGGGCCACGCGGCCCCAGCTCCGGCTCGGCGTGGCCGCGCAGGTAATAGACGACGTTTTTGCGGCCTTCGACGACTTCGAGCAGCGCGCCGGTGAGCGCCTGCTCGCCCTTCCACGCGGTGATCTGCTGCGGGGTCTGGTTGCCGAACATGTCGGCGCCGCCCTTCGACGTCGGCCATCAGGTTTTGGCCGACAAGTTTTTGCCGGCCGTCGGCGTCCACGATGACGACGTTGTCCTCACGCGTCAGCTTGTAAGTGCGGGCCAGCTCGGCGGCGCGATTCGCCTCGCGAAACGGGTCCACGGTTTCGATCTGGACAAAGTTCGGCTGCGCGTTGCGATACTCGCGCACCAGCTCGATGGCGTCGTTTTTCAACAGCGCCTGATCGGACATGAAGACGATGAGCTTCACCGGTTTGCTGAGCGTGGAAAGGAACTGCTTGGTGCGCTCGCTCAGCGCGTATTTGCGGTCGCGCGAGTAGTCGAATCGGCGGAAATATTTGTAGCCGATGTAGTTCACCATCCCGATGAGGAAAATGACGATGACGACCTGCAGAAACACGTTCAGCCCGATCTGCGCGCGGCGGATGCCGCCGTGGTCCGGCTTCCGCGGCCGGCCGGGCTTCTTCGGGTGGTCCTCCGCCACAGCGGTCGTGGCCGGCTGAGATGGGGCGGGATCTTGCTCGACGGAAGCAGCCATAGGAAAACGAAAAGGGGGAATGATGTGCGCGGACCCGGCGCCGCTCAGAACTTCCACTTCCGGTATTGAAACACCTGGAAAGTCAGGAACTGGAGCAGCGCGGTCATGCTGAGATAGAAGACGATCGCGCGGGTATCGATGATGCCGCGGGAGAAATCCTGCATGTGGACCGCGGAAGAAAAGTAGGTCGCCACGTCGCGCAACTGCTGGGTGACGTTTGGCACCACGATCGTGATGAGGCCGCCGAAAAACACGATGAGAATGCCGACGAGCGTCATCACCGCGGCGATGATCTGGTTCTGGGTCAGTGCCGACGCCAGGCAGCCGACCGAGAGGTAAAACATCGCCATCAGCAGCACCAGCAGATAGCTGCCGGCAAACGCGCCCGCCGAGCCGGCGGCTTGCTGGCCGGTGAGCGCCTGGAAGATGGCGAAGTAACCGGCCGTCGGCGCCCAGAGGACCATGAAAAACAGGAGCGCGCCGAAGAATTTCGCCGCGACGACCTGGCCGTCGCGCACCGGCGCGGTCATGAGCGTCTCGACCGTGCCCATTTTGAACTCCTCCGAGTAAAGCCGCATCGTGATGAGCGGCACCGTGAGCAGGTAGCAAATCCAGAACAGGACGTTGTTGAAGAAGAACTCGAACGGCAGATACGGATGCGGCTGGCCGTTGAAAAGCGCGACCGTGATGTTCAGCAGGTAGCCGGTGAGAACGAGGAAAAAGCAGAGGATGATGTAGGCCACCGGCGAGTAGAAATAGCTTTTCAACTCGCGGTCGAGCAGGACAAAGAACTGGCGCATGGGAAAAGGGGGGAAGGTGGAGCGAAGAGTGGGAGTGCCGAACCAGAACACCGGCGCCGGCGGCGACAGCGCGGCCGGATTTCAATCGTGCAGGATGCTCTTCAAACCGTATCGGCGTGGGTGATTTCAACGAAGACGTCTTCGAGCGTGGCCTTGCGCTGGCTCAGCTCGCGCAGCTTCCAGCGGCGCGCGACGGCGAGCTCGTAGATGTCCGCGCGCGGATCGGCGCCGGCCTCCACGCGCAGCTCCCATTCGCGATAGCCGTTTCCGGCCGGGTCCGGCGCGTTCACCGGCGCCGCGGGAGAAACACCGGCGCCGAGGTCGGCGAGCAATTCCACCGGCGTCACTTCTTTGACGCCCGGCACCTTGCGCAGTTCCGCGGCGGCGTCGTCGGCGCCCGGGTCGGCCTCAATGCGGATGTTGCCGGCGCTGCGCAGCTTGCCCGGCAAGTTCGCCGGCGTGTCGGAGGCGGCGATGCGGCCTTTATTAATAATGATCACGCGGCTGCAGGTCATCTCGACCTCCGGCAGGATGTGCGTGGAAAGCAGAATGGTGTGGCGGTCGCCGAGATTTTTGATCATCTCGCGCACCTGCCGGATCTGGTTCGGATCCAGGCCGATCGTCGGCTCGTCGAGGATGAGGAGATCCGGCTCGTGCACCATCGCCTCGGCCAGGCCGACGCGCTGGCGGTAGCCTTTGCTCAGCTTGCCGATGATCTTGTTTTCGACGCCCTTGATGTCGGTCAGTTCTTTCACGACGCCGACGCGCTCGCGCAGCCGGCGGCCGCTGAGTCCTTTCAACGCCGCGCGGTAGTCGAGGTATTCCGTGACCCGCATCTCCGTGTAGAGCGGCACGTTTTCCGGCAGGTAGCCGAGGCGGCGCCGGACGTCGAGCGACTGGGAAAAAACGTCGAACCCCGCCACCGTCGCGCGGCCGCTGGTGGCCGGCAGAAAGCAGGAAAGAATGCGCATCGTCGTGCTCTTGCCGGCGCCGTTCGGGCCGAGAAAACCGACGATCTCGCCGCGCTCCACCGAGAAGCTCAGATCATCCACTGCGGTGTGGCCGGCGTAGCGCTTGGTCAGGTGCTCGACTTCGATCATGGGGAGGGGTTTGCAGCGAAACGGGAACGAAAAGACAACTCGGGAACCTCGCGCGTTCAACCGAAGTGCGCGCCGGGGAACAGTTCGGCGACGGCGGGCTAGAGTTCCTGCGTGGCGCGGGCCACGAGTGTAACCGTCGTCGCCTGGGAGGAGAGCAGCGCGCGCCGGTTGCCCGCCGGGCCGAGCGTCCAGTCCACCGCCGTGCCGCCGGGCACATCGCGCAACAGGGCATCGATGCGCGCGGCATCGCGCGCCGTGTAGGTGCCGACCTTGAGGACCATCATGCCTGAGCGGATGCCGGCGCGCGCCGCCGGGCTGTCGGGCTCGACCGCCACGACGAGCAGGCCCGCCTCGCCGTCATCGCGGCTTTTCAACGTCAGGCCGAAGAGCCGGCGCGCGTTCGGCGTCGCCTCCTTGCGGTCAGCCGGGCCGACGGTGCCGGCCGCATCCGCCGTGCTGGAGCTGCTGCCGCGGCTGGCGGCGCTGCGGCGCAGATCGGCGATCTTCGTGGCGACGATCTTGCCGGGAATCGCGAAGCCGAGGCCCTGCGCCGGCGTGCCCTGCGGGGTGAACGCCATCTTCACCGAGGAGATGCCCACGAGCCGGCCGGCGAGATCGATGAGCGGACCGCCGCTGTTGCCGGGATTGATCGCGGCATCGGTCTGGAGCAAGCCTTTGAACGTGACGCCTTCGACGGTGATCTCGCGATCCTTCGCGCTGAGAATGCCGCGCGAAACGCTGGAGTTGTAGCCGACCGGATTGCCGAGCACGAGCAGCGTCTGGCCGAGCAGATTCGGCGAGAGCACGCCGAGGTCGATGTGCGGAAAGGTCCGGCCTTTTCCGTCGCGCGGCTGCTCGATTTTGATGAGCGCGAGATCGGTCTTCGCGTCGCCGGCCAGATACCGCGCGGGAAAGGAAGCGCCGTCGGCAAAGGTGACCTGGATCTTCATGTCGCCGGCGCGCTCGACGACGTGTTCGTTCGTCACGATCAGCCCGTCGCTGTCCACGACAAAGCCAGAGCCGAGACTGCGGACCTTTTGCTGGAGCACGCGGCCGCCCACTGGCGGCCGGCCGGTTTCACCGAAAAAGCGGTCGTAGAATTCCTCGAACGGATCGCGCACCGGCCGGCGGATGACCCGCTCGGTGGCGATGTTCACGACGGCCGGCATCACTTGCGCGACGGCGCGCACGGCCGGCTCGGTCGCCGGATCGAACTCCGGCGGCGGCGGCGGCTGCACCGGGGTGGCCGTGGCGCCGATCTGCGCCCGCGCGGAGCTCCCCGCCGCCAGCCACAGCATCGCCACGGCGAAAAGGCGGAGAAAAGTGGCGCCGCGGCGCGACCGGGGGGATGTCGGGAAGCGCATAAAGTGAAAGGGAGGTATCGCGCGCGCCCCGGCCTGTCAAATTGGCGGGCTCTGCTTGATTTCCAGTGCACGGTCCCTAGCTTCCGTGTTACTCCCAAGTTCTCCCCTGGTCCGATCGCACCCCGGCGCCGGATCATTTTGCCAACCCCCGTCGTTTCCTTTCATGAAAGCCACCTTCACCGCGCGCTGGAACACTCCGGTGCTCGAAGAGAACTACGAAAAGTTCCTGCAAAATCCCGACAGCGTGGACGCCAGCTGGCGGGCGTTTTTCGAAGGCTTCGAGCTCGGCACCGCGCAGCCCCCGAGCGGCAAAAACGGCGCCGCGGCACCGGCCTCTACAGGCGCCGCGCCGGATGCGAATGCCGTGCAGGCCGCGGTGCAGTTGCAGGGCCGCGTGGACGGCCTCGTCCAGGCTTACCGCACTCTGGGTCACACGCTCGCGCAGATCGATCCGCTCGGCCAGCCGCGCCCGGACCAGCCGCTGCTCGGTCTGCAGGAACTGGGTTTCGCAGAAGCCGAGCTCGATACCCCGGTTTCAAGCCGCTCGTTCTACGGCGGGAAATCCATGCGCCTGGGCGAGATGATCGGCCTGCTGCAAAAGATCTACACCGGCCGGATCGGCGCGGAATTCATGCACATCTCGGACGTGCGCGCCCGGCAGTGGCTGCGCGAACGCTTCGAGGCCCGCGTGGACGCGCCGGCGCTGGAGCCCGCGCGGCAAAAGGCGATCCTCGGCCACCTGCTGGCGGCGGAAACCTTCGAGCGCTTCCTGCACACCCGCTACGTCGGACAGAAGCGGTTTTCCGTCGAAGGCGGCGAGACGCTGATGGTCGCGCTGGAAACAATCCTGGAACGCTGCCCGCAGCATCAGGTCGCGGAAATCGTCATGGGCATGGCGCATCGCGGCCGGCTCAACGTGCTCGCGAATTTCCTGAAGAAGAAGCTGCAAATCATCTTCACCGAATTCAGCGAGGGTTACATCCCGCAGCTCGTCCAGGGCGACGGCGACGTGAAGTATCATCTCGGCTACGAGGCGCACCGGAAGATCGGCGAGCAGGACGTTTATGTGCAGCTGGCGTCCAACCCGAGCCACCTGGAAATCGTCAACCCGGTGGTCGAGGGCAGGACGCGGGCGCGGCAGCGGATCCTGAACGACACGGAAAAGCGGCGCGTCGTGCTGCCGTTGTTGATCCACGGCGACGCCGCGGTCATCGGCCAAGGCGTCGTGGCGGAAACGCTGAACATGTCGCAGCTCCCGGGCTACCGCACCGGCGGCACGGTGCACATCGTCGTGAACAACCAGATCGGCTTCACCACGCTGCCGGCCGACGCGCGCTCGTCGCTTTACTGCACGGACGTGGCCAAGATGATCGAGGCGCCGATTTTCCACGTGAACGGCGACGATCCGGAGGCAGTCGTGTTTTGCGCGGAGATCGCGCTCGAATTCCGCCAGCAGTTCGGGCGCGACGTCTTCATCGATCTCGTCTGCTACCGCAAATACGGCCACAACGAAGGCGACGAGCCGAGCTTCACGCAGCCCGATCTTTACGCGAAGATCAACAAGCAGCCGAGCGTGGCGACGCTCTACAGCCAGCGTCTGGCTGAAGCGGGCCAGGTGTCCGAGGAAGAGGCCGCCGCCATCCGGGCGGAACTCGATCAGCAACAGGAGGCGGCCTTCCAGGAAGTCCGCTCCCAGGCCAAGGCGGAACAAACGCCGGTGGCCGGGACGAAGGAGAAAAGCCTGCAAGGATCCAACGCGGAATACCAGCCGCCTTACACGCACGAAAGCGTGGACACGGCCATCACCGCGGATCATCTCAAGCGGATCGTCACCGGCGTCACGCACGTGCCGGATTCGTTCAAGGTTCTGCCGAAGCTGAAGCGCGCCATGCTCGACCGGCGCGCCGAGGTTTTCGCCAACGGCGGCCCGTTCGACTGGGCGTTCGGCGAGGCGCTCGCCTTTGGCTCGCTGCTCCTCGAAGGCAAGCCGGTGCGCTTGAGCGGGCAGGACAGCCGGCGCGGCACGTTCTCGCATCGCCAGAGCGTGTTTTACGATGCCGAAACCAGCGAGCGCTACATCCCGCTGAACCACCTCGCCGAGGGGCAGCAGGCGCAGTTCTGCGTTTACAATAGCCCGCTCAGCGAAGCCGCGGTGCTCGGCTTCGACTACGGCTATTCGCTCGATTACCCCGACATGCTCTGCCTCTGGGAGGCGCAGTTCGGCGACTTTGTGAACGGCGCGCAGATGGTGATCGACCAGTTCATCTCCTCCGCCGAGAGCAAATGGCAGCGGCCGAGCAGCATCGTCCTCCTGCTGCCGCACGGCTACGAGGGCCAGGGGCCGGAGCATTCCAGCGCGCGGCTCGAGCGCATGCTGCAGCTCTGCGCCGAGGACAACATGCAGGTCTGCAATCTCACCACGCCGGCCCAGTATTTCCACGTCCTGCGCCGCCAGATGATGCGGCCTTTCCGCAAGCCGCTCGTCATCATGACGCCGAAGAGCCTGCTCCGCAGCGACAAGGCGGTGTCACGCGTGGAGGACTTCACGCAGGCCGCGTTTGCCGAGGTGCTCGAGACGCCGGCGTCCAAGGCCGAGCGCGTCATCCTCTGCTCGGGCAAGGTGTATTACGATCTGCTCGCCCACCGGGAATCCGGCGGGCTCGACGCGAGCGTCGCGCTGGTGCGCGTGGAACAGCTTTATCCGCTGCACACCGAGCGGGTTCGCGGCATCCTCGACAAGTATCAGGGCGCGAAAAAATTCGTCTGGTGCCAGGAGGAGTCGCAGAACATGGGCGCCTGGTCCTTCATCGCCCCGCTGCTGTCCGAGATCCTCGGGCCGAAAAAGGCGCTGCTCTACGCGGGTCGCAACGCCAGTGCCAGCCCGGCGGTCGGCGCCAAAAAGGTGCACGACATCGAGCAGCGCGAACTCGTCGAGCAGGCGTTCACGATCTGAAAACCGGCCTCGTGAATTTTGAGTGACGGAGACTGAAATAAGCGGTGACGGATCTCCCCGCTCTGTTTCATAATTCGTCCTTTCACTTTCATCATTTCTCCGTCTTCCCCCCATGAGCATCGAAGTCAAAGTCCCCACCGTCGGCGAATCCATTTCCAGCGGCGTCATCGCTTCCTGGAACAAAAAAGATGGTGACATCGTGGCGGCAAACGAACCGCTGTTCACGCTCGAAACCGACAAGGTTTCGTCGGAGATTGTTGCCGAAGCCGCGGGGCGGTTGACCATCAAGGCAGCCGAAGGGGAAGAGGTGAAAATCGGGCAGGTCGTCGCGCTCATCGAAGAAGGCGCGACCAGCGGCGCCGCGGCCGCGCCGAAGGGTGGCGGTGATGGCGCGCCGAAAGCGGCGCCGTCGCCCTCGCCGGACGCCCCAGCCACCGCAGAAGCCAAGTCGAATAATTTCACCGCCGGCGCGAAGGGCGACGGCGCGGGCGGTGACGGCGACGCGCCGAGCGCCGGCGAGCTTTCCCCGGCGGTGCGCCGGATGATCGAAGAAGAAAAGCTCGACGCGTCCGCGATTTCCGGCACCGGCAAGGGCGGGCGGATCACAAAGGAAGACATCACGGCCTTCATCGAGTCTCGCAACGCTTCCGGCGCCGCACCGCAACCCAGCGACGCGCCGGGCGCGCAGAAATCGCCCGCCGCCGCTCCGGCGCCGGCAGCGCAAACCGCCGCACCCACCGCGCCGGTTTCGACAGAAGGCCGCGAAACGCGCAAAAAGCTCAGCCCGTTGCGCCGCAAAATCGCCGCTCAACTCGTCATGGCGCAGCAAACCGCCGCGATCCTGACGACGTTCAACGAGTGCGACATGAGCGGCGTCATGGCGCTGCGCTCAAAGATGCAGGACGCCTTCGTGAAGAAACACGGCATCAAGCTCGGCTTCATGTCGTTCTTCATCAAAGCCGCCGTGGACGCCCTCAAAGCCGTGCCCGCAGTGAACGGCCGCATGGATGGCGAAGAGTTCGTGCAAAACAACTTCTACGACATCGGCGTTGCCGTCGGCACCGATAAGGGGCTCTTCGTCCCGGTGGTGCGCGACTGCGACAAGAAAGGGTTCGCGCAGTTGGAAAAAGACATCGTCGATTACGCGAAGAAAGCGCGCGACGGCAAGATCGGCCTGCCCGACCTGCAGGGCGGCGGCTTTACGATCACGAACGGCGGCACCTACGGCTCGCTGCTTTCGACGCCGATTCTCAACCCACCGCAGAGCGGCATCCTCGGCATGCACAACATCGTGCAGCGTCCGGTCGTGGTGAACGGCGAGATCGTCATCCGCCCGATGATGTATCTGGCGCTCTCCTACGATCACCGCGTGGTGGACGGCAAGGAAGCGGTGACGTTCCTGGTGCGGATCAAGGACTGCATCGAAGACCCGACGCGCTTGCTGCTGGAAGTTTGATGGGCCGATCCGGCGCGGTGAGCGCAACATCTCCCACCGCTGGCCGCGCGGAGTGAACGGAGGCCTCCGGCCAATGGTCAGAGGTCGGGAGCCTCCCTCGGTCTGCGGTCAGGGCGCAAAATTCGCACGCCGCAGGAAGTCAGCGAAGCGGGGATCGGAGCGGAGGTTCTCAAAAATGGGGTTGCACTTGAGCGAGATTGCCCCCCAGGCGGCGCGCTCCGCGAAGACCTTCTCCAACCAGGCGAACGCTTCGTCTTTTTCGCCGGTGCCGGCGTGGACGATGGCAAAGCACATCGGGGAAACATACATTCGGTGCGCCAACTCACGGAGTCGATCGACGACGTGCCCGGCTTCCACCTGCTTTCCTGCCGCTCCAAGGATGTATCCCACCCAGGAAAGATACAAAGCATTGTCATTTAGACCTCGGATCCTGCGCGCCTCGTTGATGGCCGCCTCGTGCTCACTCTTTAGGGAATAGGTAATCGCCAGCAACCCGCGTGCGCCGGCAAATTCCGGGTCCAGTTCAAGTGCTTTTTTGTAAAGTTCCACCGCCTCATCGTAGCGGCGCGCGATCGTATGGACTTTGGCGACGTCGGTGCTGATGATGATCGACAGTGGATCCAATCGTTGGGCGCGTTTGATCTCGGCGATCCCCTCGTCGAACCGCCCCAGGTCCGCCAGAAATTCGCCATACCACTGGCGGGCGGTCGCGTAGTTTGGGTTTAACTCGATCGCCCGCTTGAACTCCGCTTCCGCCAGCGCCCAATCCCAGTCGAAATTCATGGCGCACAACCCGAGCGAGGCGTGGGCTTCGGCCAGGCTGTCGTCGAGCGCGATCGCGGTCTGCAAAGCCGCCCGGCCTTTCGCCAGCGTTTCCTTTTGCCCCGGCACCGACTCGCCGCCGAGGAAGAGGAGCGCGTCGGCCAGCCGGCATGCGCCTGGGCGTAGGCGGGGTCGAGCTCGATCGCACGGCTGAAATGCGCGACCGCCTGGCGGAAACCTTCGACGGTGCGCTTGTTCCAAAAAAAGCGCCCTTTCAGGCAGGCCTCGTGCGCTTCGACGCTCGCGGTCGGCGTGGCCTTGAGCGCCAGATTCTCGGGGCCGGTGAGCGTCGCTTCGAGCGCGGTGGCGATGCGTCGCGCGATCTCGGTTTCCACCTGGAAAATGTCCGTCAATTTTCGATCGTAGGTTTCCGCCCAGAGGTGGGTGTCGCTCTCGGCATGGATGAGCTGAACGGTCACGCGCACCGTCTCGCCTGATTTCTGCACGCTGCCCTCCACGATGTGCGCGACGCCGAGGTCCCGCGCGATTGTCCGGAGGTTGTCCGGCGCGCTTTTGTATTTTTGGGTCGAGGTGCGGGAAATAACCTTCAGCACGCCGACCTTGGACAGACGGGATAGGATTTCGTCGGTGATTCCCTCGGTGAAATAGGCGTTGTCCGGATCGGCGCTGAGATTGGCGAAAGCGCAGGACCGCGATGCTCTTCCCGGGAATCGCCAGCGGTGATGCGGGCGCGACGGACTGGGACGCTTGCGACGGGCTCGGCGCTCGGTCGATCCGCCCAAACCAAACCAGCGCAACGAAGCCAAAAAGGAGGGGGAGGGCGCCCAGTAGAATCGGCCGTAAAGGACCGGTTCGGTTCGGCGGCGTTTCCGCAGGATTGCCGCTCAGCGCGGGTTCGGCCGGCGGTTCCGCCGGTTGCAGCGGAGGAGCGCTCGACGCGACGGGTGCAACGACTTCGCTGCGGCCTTCTCCCTGAGTGACCTCCGGCGCAAAGCGGTAGCCGCGGCCCGGCACCGTGACGATGTAGCGCTGGGATCCCGGTTTGTCCCCAAACGCCCGGCGCAGCGTCGAGACGTTCTGCGCGAGATTGTTCTCTTCGACCAAGCAGTCGGGCCAGACGGCCTCCATGATCATTTCCTTGTCGAGCACCCGGCCGCTGTGCTCCACGAAGTAACGCAGGGTTTCGAAAACCCGCGGCGTTAATGGCACCACCGTCCCGTCCGCCCGCAGGAGCCGACGTTCGGCCACGTCCATGCGGAAATCGCCAAACTCGTAAACGTCAGAGGACGGCAAAGTCATCACGAATTCAGAAGTTTCAGGGGATTTTCATCCCGGTTCTAAAGACTTTCAGCGCCGTTCGGAAGGAAGCTGCCCCGCCGACGATACCGAAACAATCCCTTGCGGCCAAGGGGAACGAAAAGACTACCGCGCTCTCCCATGCAAAAACGACTTAGCTGGCTACGGCTTCCACGGTGGGCCAATGCGAAAATCGGCTGGGCTCTGGGCAGCGGGCTCACGACTGTCGCCGCCATCGCTCTGGCCGCGATGAGCCAAGCGGAAACGGCCACTGCCGGAACAAAACCGGCGGAGCAAAACCGTGACCGTCAATCGGACGCTGCCAGCCGTCGAGCCGCCGAAAGCAGCGATCCAGTTCTCCCCGGTCCCGACGGTTGAGGAAATTTCACTCGCAAGAGTTTTCGAGGAGCCGCTCGTGCCGGTCGGCGGTGTTCCGACGGCAGTTGAAAACGCCGCGCTCGCCGCGGCGCTCCTCGGTTACGCGCAGCGCGTCGGACCGGATGATTTCTCCAGTCTCACCAGCTTTTTGGATCAACACCCGGACTCCCCCTGGCGCGCGGCCTTGCTGACCAACCTGGGGCTCGAATACTACAACACCGCACGCTATTCCCTATCGATTCCGGCGTGGAGCGAAGCCTGGCGCCTGGCGAAAAACGCGGCCGACCCCGCTGGTAAGGCGATCGCGGACCGTGCGGCGGGGGAGCTCGCTTACATGTTCGCGCGGCTCGGGCGCATGCAGGAGCTGGAGGCCTTGCTGCGGTCGCTGGAAGGACGCGTGGTCGTCGGCCCGGCGACCGAGCGGATCGCCGGTGCCAGCCAGGGACTCGCCAACATGCAGGAGCGCCCGGAGATCGCGTTCCGCTGCGGTCCCTTGGCGTTGCATCGCATCCTGCACGCGCTCGGCGTCCCGAAGCCCCGGAGCGAGGTCATTTACGCGTCTGCCTCCACCCGGGAAGGGTTTTCGCTCGCGCAGGTCGCGGAGCTTTCCCGTCAGGTTGATCTGAATCTCCAGATGGCGTTTCGCGACCAGAACGCCCGGGTGGTGTTGCCGGCTGTCGTGCATTGGAAGGTCGGCCATTACGCGGCGCTGATCCGCGAGGAAGCCGGCCGCTTTCTTGTCCAAGATCCGACATTTCGAAACGATGTCTGGATCACCCGCGACGCGCTAGGAAGTGAGGCCAGCGGCTATTTCCTCGTGCCTCCGGGAGAACTGGGACGGGGGTGGCGCAAGGTGAAAGCCGACGAGGCGAGCCGCATCTGGGGTAAAGGCCAGACCGGCGGCAACGACCCCGACCCGAGCGGACCGTGCGATCCCAAGAAGTCCGAGGCTTCGTGCGGGGGCGGTGGCGGTGGAGGATGTGGCGGCGGTGGCGGCGGCGGCGGTGGACCCGATGGACCCGGTCCCGATCCAGGCGGCCCCGAGGGTCCGGACGGCCCGGGTCCCGACGACCCCGATGGCCCGTCGCCAGACGGCGGACCGCTGGGCCCGGTCGGTCCGGCGGGCGGTTTCGGTCCCACTGGCGGCATGGCCGTCGCCAGCGCACACCTGATGCTGGTGAGCTTGAACATCGTGGACGAGCCACTCGCTTACACGCCTCCCTTTGGACCCTCCGTGCGCTGTGTCGTCACCTACAATCAGCGTGAAGCAAATCAGCCGACCATGTTCACCTACTCGAACTTTGGCGCGAAATGGACGTTCAACTGGCTTGCCTACATCAAGGACAATCCCTCCAGTCCATCTGCCGATGTGCAGTATTACCAACAGGGAGGCGGCACGCGCCGGTTCAAGGGCTTCGATAGCGCGACGCAGACATTCGCCTTCCAGCAGTATGATCAAACCAAGATGGTCCGCACGTCACCGACCAGCTACGAGTTGCAGTCCGCCGATGGCTGGAAGCGTGTCTTCAGCCAATCGGACGGTTCCACCGGAACTTCGCGAAAGATCTTCCTCAAGAAGATCATCGATCCATCGGGAAACGCCGTTGAGCTGACCTACGACAACAGCTTCCGCATCGTTGCTTTGAAGGATGCGCTTGGGCAAGTCACGACGCTTGCTTACACGCATCCGAGCGACATTTATAAGATCACGAAAGTGACCGATCCGTTCGGCCGCTTCGCCACCTTTGACTACGATGCCTCCGCGCGCCTGATCCGCATCACGGATGCCATTGGTCTGACCTCCGAGTTCACCTACGAATCCGCGGGGGACTTCATCACCTCGCTGATCACCGGCTACGGGACGACAAGTTTCACCCGGGGCCAGAGCGGGACGACGCGCTGGCTGGAGACGACCTATCCCGACGGTGGAAAGGATCGCGTGGAATACAATCAAGGAACGAACCTCGGCATCCCGGATGCCGATCCGGTCTCCACGGTCCCCGCCGGCATGCGGACGCTGAACCAGTTTCTCTGGTTTCGGAACACTTACTACTGGAGCCGGGTCGCGTATGCCACCGGCGCGGGAGACTACACCAAGGCGAAAGTGTATCACTGGCAGCACGCCGAAGATCCGTCCGTGACCTCCGGGATTCTGGAGAGTGTGAAGGAACCGCTCGAAGGCCGGGTCTGGCTTGACTACGCCGGGCAGGACAGCAGTCTGGTCGGGCCAGCTTTTCCCGGCAGCACCAACAAACCGGCGCATGTCGGCCGCGTGCTGGACGACGGCAGCACACAGTTGCGCAGTTACGAATACAACGACTTCGGCAAGGTGACGCGGATGATCGATCCGGTCGGCCGCACGTTCTCCTATGGTTACGCGGCGAACGGAGTGGACTTGATCGAAACACGGATGACCCGTGACGGCGCGGACGAGTTGCTCTCCCAGACGACTTACAACGCCCAGCACCTGCCGCTCGCGACCACGGATTCCGGAGGTCAAAGCACGATCAATACCTACAACGTCCGCGGCCAGTTGCGGACGACGAAAAACGCGAAGAATGAAGTCACGACCTACAACTATTCGCCAGATGGCTACTTGATCTCGGTCGATGGACCGCTGCCCGGCGCCGGGGATGTAGAGACTTATACTTATGACACGTTTGGGCGGGTGCGGACCAGGACGGACGCCAGCGGCTATTCGCTCACGTTTGACTATGATGCCTTGAATCGTCTGACGAAAACCACTTATCCGGACGGCACCTACACGCAGGCCACTTATTCGCGGCTCGATGCGGTCGAGAGCCGGGATCGCGCGGGACAAATCACCACGTTTGAGTTTGACCAGATCCGGCAGATGCGAAAGCGGACCGATGCATTGAATCGAGTCACCCTGTTTCAATGGTGCCGGTGCGGCGAATCAAAGAGTCTGACCGATCCAATGGGTCGCACGACGAGCTGGGAGCACGACGTGCAGGGACGACCGACGAAGAAGGTCTATCCGGATGGCTCGGCCGTTTCCTATTTCTACGAAAACCGAACGGGTCAGCTCGCGCTACGGATGACGAGAAAGGCCAGGCGACGAACTACACCTACGCGCGCGATGGGTCGATCAGCGGCATCAACTACTCCAACGAGGCTGTCCCTACGTCGCCACTCACCTTTACCTACGATCGAAACTACCCCCGACTTGCCTCGATGACCGATGGAACCGGCACCACGCTTTACAGCTATTTGCCGATCACCGGGAACCCTGCCCCCGGAGCCGGTCAACTGGCGAGTGTCGATGGTCCGCTGTCCGATGACACGATCACTTACAGCTACGACGCACTGGGCAGGCGCTATGCCACCGCGATCCACGGCGTGCCGGAGATCGTCGTCTCCGATCCCGTGGGACGCACCACCGGCATCACGAACGCTTTGGGCGCCTTCAGCTACACGTATGACGGTGCTTCGCCGCGGCAAACGTCGCAAATCTCGCCGAACGGACTGACGGCTGAACTTGCTTACGCGAATCAACTCGGGGATCAACGCTTGCAGCGCATCACCCACAAGCAAGGCGCCACGCCAATCTCCGAATTTATCTACACCTACGATTCACCGGCGAATCGGATCACCACCTGGTCGCAGCAAGCGGGCACGCAGACACCCTCGGTTTACAGCTTCAGCTACGACGTCGAAAACCAGGTCACCGGCGCTGCGCTGACCGTCGGCGGAAATCCGGGCGGCACCTTCGGCTACAGCTACGATCCGGCGGCCAACCGGTTGACCGAAACGGTCGGCGGGATCAGTCGCCTGTTCGCTTACAACGCGCTGAACGAACTGACCTCCCAAACGGGCGCGCCAGCCGCCGCGGCGACCTACCAGTGGGACGCAGAACAGCGCCTCGCAGTGCTCGATTCCGGGAACACGAGCACGCGGTTTACCTACGATGGACTCGGGCGCTGCGTCGGCATTCGGCAACTGGTGGAGTGGGACCGAGACTTCGCAACGGCGGTTCGTCTGGGGCGAGAACACCATCCGCGAAGAGCGCGACGCCGCCGGCGCGGTGGTCAAGCGCTTCTTCGAGCAGGGCGTCAAAGTGGAAAGCGGCCCGGCGGCGGGAGTTTACTTCTATGTGCGCGATCATCAGGGATCTATTCGCGCTTTGACCGATGCAGCCGGCAATGTTCGCGCGCTTTACAGCTACGATCCCTTTGGCCGCCGCACCCGTCTGGCCGGGGACTTGGAGGCGGATTTCGGGTTCGCCGGCATGTTCTGGGCGGCCGAGGCCGGGCTGAACCTCACCCGGTATCGCGCCTACGATCCCGCCCTCGGGCGCTGGTTGTCGCGGGATCCGCTGGCGAACGCGGAACTGGATCAGGGAGCCAATCTTTATGCCTATGTTCACAACGACCCGGTCAACCGCGTCGATCCGCTCGGGCTGAAGGACAACTGTTGTGGGGATGCTCTCGGGGAGCTGAATTTCCTGCTCAAGGAGTATCAACGTCGCTGCAAGACCAATCCCTACACGGAACAAACCGAGGGCGTCTGCGCCGCCTTCCCCAAGCTGATCGGCGAAGCAACCATCAAACTCTACGAATGCCATCAGGCGCCTTGCAAACCGAAGAAGCCGAAACCAGCGCCAAAACCTCCGCGGAAACCGCCCGGGTGTCAGTAACCATGGGATTCGCGAAACCATCACGTCCGCGCTTCCCGGACCCGTAGCTCCCAATCCTCGTGCATCCCGCGCCTCTCTTCCTCCGCTGGCGGTTTCTGGCGTTGTCTGCCAAAGCCGTCTGCGTCCTCGCGCTGTGCGGATCACTTGTAGCCTCGACGCACGCGCAGGGCAGCGCATTTTCCTACGACGCAAGCGGCAATGTCATCGTTCGTGCCGCCGCCGTCCTGGCTCCGCCGCAGATCGTCGGGCAACCCGTCGGGGTCATCGCTGCGCCGGGCGAGAGCGCAAGCTTTTCCGTGGTCGTGGCGAACGCTACCGGCGTGACGTTCCAATGGCGATTCAACGCCGCAAACATCCCCGGCGCGACCGGCGACAGTCTGGTGTTGTCGAACCTCACGCCTGGCAACGAGGGGCTGTATTCCGTGGTCGCCACGAATGGCAGCGGCAGCGTAACGAGCGCGAATGCCGCGCTCCTCCTCGACGGCGATGGCGACGGGCTGCCGGATTCCTGGGAACTCACTTTTTTCGGCAACCTCGGCCAGAACCCACTGGCGATGCCGATGGCGATGGCGTCTCCAACCTGGACGAATATCGCGAAGGGACGGACCCGACGAGCAATGCCTCCTTCCGCCCGCGGCTCCGCGTCACCAGCATCGGCGGCGGCACGGTCGAAGTCTCGCCTTCCCAGCGCAGCTACGGGTCCGGTGAAACCGTCACGCTCACCGCGATCCCGTATCCGCCGAACCAGTTTCGCAATTGGTCTGGGGATCTGAGTGGTTCCGGGGACCCCGGCGTTCTCGTGATGACGGGGCACCGGACCGTCACCGCAAACTTCACCTACCTGCCGCCGCCGGCCGGACTGATCGCCTGGTGGCGTGGCGAAACGGACGCCAGCGACGCCATCGCCAGCCATCATGGCGTGTCCGTCGGCGGTGCCGGGATCACGGCGTCGGGGCAGGTCGGGGGGGCTTTCAGTTTCGATGGCTCGGGTTACGTGCAGGTGCCGGACGCTCCGGACCTCAAGCCGGAGCTGTTTACCGCCGAAGCCTGGGTTTATCCCACGCTGCTGACTGCGACTCCGCAGACCGTGCTCGCCCGCGGCTCGTCCGTTGATGACGACGACACCTGGGCACTCGCGGTCGTCAACGGGAAGGTCCGCCTGGCGTCGCGGCACCTCGGCACCGGCATGGCCTTCCTGGAAACGCCGGGCACGATCCCGCTGAATCAATGGACCCATCTGGCGGTCAGCTTCGACGGCTTTAACCGGCGCATTTACGTCAACGGAGTCGAGGTGAATTCCGATCGATTCCTGGGCCCGCTCGTCTATGATCCCGCGGCCGTGCCGGTGACGATCGGAAGCGACTGGGCGGCGAATGCGAGCACCGAACGCTTCACCGGGCGCATCGACGAAGTGTCGCTCTATGATCGTCTGCTGAGCGCAGCCGAGATCGCTGCGATCCAGGCCAGCGGGCCGGCTGGAAAAGCGGCGACGCAGCCGTATTTCACGACGCCCTCCCAGTTGCCGGATGCCGTCGTCGGCGATCCATATGCCCGCTGCCGTGTCGGCGGCGATCGGCGCGTCGCCCATCACGTTTTCCGTCACGGCCGGCGCGCTCCCGCCGGGGCTCGGGCTCACCGAGGCGGGTGCTTTCAACGGGACGCCGCTCCAGCCGGGCGACTACGCATTCACCGTCGTCGCTCGTGACGCGGACGGCCGGTTTAATCCGCAGACGTTCGCGTTGCGCGTCGTCGGAAGGATCGCTCCTGCGACCGGCATCCTGGCGTGGTATCAGGCGGAGCCCGGACCCGGCAGCGTCGCGCAGGACGTGATCGCCGGGCACGACGGCGCGTTTTACCGCGGCACCGGCAATACAGCCGTCGCGCCGGTTTACACGCCGGCCGGCAAGGTGAACAACGCCTTCACGTTCGACGGTTCGCTGCACGTGCGCGTCCCGGATTCCCCGGCGCTCCGGCCGGCGGAGGTCACGCTGGAAGCCTGGATTTATCCCATCTGGAATAACGGCGCGTTTCATACGGTGCTCGCCCGGGGCTCCGCGTCGAACAACTCCAACGCCTGGTCTCTGAGCGTGAAGGACGGCATCCCCTACTTCCTCACCGAACATCAATCCGCTCCGCACCTGCTTAGCTCCGCCGCCGGGATTCCGGTCGTTCCGCTTTACCGGTGGACGCACCTCGCCGCGACCTTTGACGGCACGAAAAAGGTCCTTTATGCCAACGGCGTCCCGGTCGCTTCGGCGATCGGTTTTGACGCGCTCCGCTACGAAGCCGCCAGTTCGCCGGTGACCATCGGTTCGGATTGGGCGTTCGGTCAAAGCAGCGACCGTTTCCATGGCCGCGTGGATGAGCCGGGCATTTACAACCGCGCCTTGAGCGAGTCTGAAATCGCGGCGATCGCCGATGCCGGAGCGGCCGGGAAATCGCTTGCCGGGCCGTTTGCCGTGGAGTTGCCGAAGGCGGTCGCGGGCACGCCTTACACCCATCAGCTTACGTTCCCGATGGGAGTGGCGCCGGTCTCGTATGCGCTGCTTGCCGGCCGGTTGCCGCCGGGATTGGCGCTCGCGACCGGTGGCCTGCTCAGCGGCACCACGCCGGTCAGCGGTGAATTCGTGTTCACCGTCCGCGCCAGCGATGGGAACGCGGCGTTTCAGGACCAAGTCTGCACGCTCCGGGTCCTGCGCCGCACTGATCGGCCGGCTGGGCTCATCAGTTGGTGGCAAGCCGAGAACAACGCGCAGGATTTCATCGGCATGAACCACGGCACGCTGCAAAACGGCGCGGGCTTCCTGGCGGGCAAGGTGGCGCAGGCTTTCCGGTTCGATGGCGTGGATGATTGCGTCGAGATTCCCGACGCTCCGTCGCTCCGACCGACGTCCGTGACGCTCGAAGCCTGGGTCATGGTCAACGTGGTGGGCGTCGCGCAGGTGTTCATCGCGAAGCCGCTGGGCTCCGGCACGGCCGACTCGTGGGCGCTCTACTACGGCAACGGCCTGAACGCCTTGATCAGCGGCGCCAGCGGCCCGGGGCCGGTGCTCTCCGCCCCGTGGTCGCCCCAGCCGGGGCGGTGGTATCACGTGGCTTACGTTTTCGACGACGCCGGCGACCAGCAGCGGCTCTATCTCGACGGAGCGCTCGTCGCCTCCGGCACCGTGACGCAGGCGATCGCCTACGATGCCCAGCCCGTGCTCATCGGACGCGACACGGAATCCGGATCGCCGAACTTCTTCCTCCGCGGCGGCATCGACGAAGCTGCGATCTACGGACGCGCGTTGAGCAGCACCGAGATTGCCGCGATCTACCAGGCCGACGCCGCCGGCAAGGCGCTGCCCGGCACCGGTGACTTCGAAGACCTCAACGGCGACGGCTTGGTCAACCTCCTCGCCTATGGCTTGGGCATCAGTTCGCCAGCCGCATCGCCCGGGGCATTCGTCTTTACCGCCGAAAACGGCGAGCGGTATCTCGCGATCAACGTGACACGCGATCCGGCCAAAGCCGACGTAACGCTCACCGTGGAAAGCAGCAGCGATCTGCTGAACTGGGCGCCGATCGCCACCAGCACCGATGGCGCGCCCTTCCGAGGCCTTGCCACGGTTCTCGGGGAAGTCACCGGGGAGGCGCCGCGGGTGGTCACCATCCTTGATCCGTATTCCGATCCCGCAGCGCCGCGGAAAGGTTTCCTGCGGCTGCGGGTATCCCGGTGAGCCTTGGGCGCGACGGGCGACGCCCACGGGCGCCGCGAGGAGGGAGGGATGAGCATGGCGGCTCCCCTTCACCCGCTCCTGCCCGCTGATTCCCGCAGCTCCGCGCCGACCGCACAAAGTGGTAATCCCGTTCCGCGCCTTGCGGCGATTCAGCGGAGTGCCGGGACCGACACCAAGCCGGGCACCGGCACGACCTCGAACCCATACAAAAAATGCCACACCAATCCTCATCCGAGATGCAGCAGTGCATCGAAAACTGCCAAACCTGTCACGCCACCTGCCTGCAGATGCTCTCCCAGCACTGTCTGGAGGTCGGCGGCAAGCACGTTGAGCCGACGCATTTCCGGCTCATGCTCGATTGCGCGCAGATCTGCGCCACCAGCGCCGACTTCATGCTGCGCGGCAGCGCCCACCACACGCACATTTGCCGCGAGTGCGCGGAAATCTGCGCGAAGTGCGCGGATTCCTGCGAGCAGGTCGGTGGCATGGAAGAATGCGTGCGCGCCTGCCGCGCCTGTGCGGAGTCCTGCAGCGAAATGGGCGGCGCTGCAGCAGCGTAGTTCGCGAGCCTCGTAGAAAGTGCGCGTCCCGGCGTCGCCGCGACGGGAAGCCCGGCCGGGCTGGGATACGCACCCGGCCGGCTTTTCCGGCGCGCCGCGCCAAATGCCCTCTTTGCACTCCCATCCTATGCAAACAACCCAACTAAAAGTCGAAGGCATGAACTGCGTCTCCTGCGTCACCGCAGTCGAACAGGCGTTGGAAGCCGTGCCGAAGGTGAAATCCGTCGAAGTGAATCTCGATGGCGCAATGGCCACCGTGGAGCATGACGGCGCGAACGAAGCGGAACTCGTGCGGGCCGTTGCCGACGAAGGCTACCAGGCCTCCGTGGCGAGTCGCTGACAAAAAGGCCAACGTCGCGCGGTGTGGACGGCAGGCCGGCATGTCGCAAGCCACGCGAGCGCTGAAGTTGCCGCCGTCCGCGCCCCGCTGTAAATAAACCATGCGCGCCCGGCCGGTGATGGTTGTTTCCCGTGAGGGATTCGCTACCTTTCTGGCATGCCAGATTTTGATCTCGTGGTGATCGGTTCCGGGCCCGGCGGCTACGTCGCGGCGATTCGCGCGGCGCAGCTTGGGCTCAAAACGGCTCTCGTCGAAAAAGACAAAACGCTCGGCGGCACCTGCCTGAACATCGGCTGCATCCCGAGCAAGGCGCTGCTGAATTCCAGTCACCATTTCCTCTTCGCGAAACACGAATCCGCCTCGCACGGCGTGGTCGTCGGCGACGTGAAGCTCGACCTGCCCACGATGCTGAAGCGCAAGGACGCGACGGTGAAACAGCTCACCGGCGGCGTGGCGTTTCTCATGAAGAAAAACGGTGTCACCGTTTACCAAGGCACCGGCAAAATCGCGGCCGCCGGTCAGGTGACCGTTGCCCGCAACGACGGCGCCACCGAAGAGCTGAAAACGAAAAATATCCTGCTCGCCACCGGCAGCGTGCCAATCGCCTTGCCGAGCATGCCGGTGGACGGTGTGACGATCGTTACCAGCACGGAAGCGCTGGCTTTTGACAAGGTGCCAGAGCGGCTCGTCGTCATCGGAGCCGGCGCCATCGGACTTGAGCTGGGATCCGTCTGGGCGCGGCTCGGTGCGAAGGTGGACGTCGTCGAATTTCTGCCGCGCATCGCCATCGGCTTCGATCTCGAAATGGCCGTCGGCCTGCAAAAGGCGCTCGAAAAAGAAGGGCTGAAATTCCATCTCGAAACGAAGGTCAGCGGCGTCGAAGCGAAGGATGGCAAAGCCACGGTGCGCGCCACCGGCAAGGACGGCAAGGAACTCGTGCTCGAAGCGGACAAAGTGCTCGTCGCCGTCGGCCGCCGGCCGTTCCTGGGCGACGTGCTGCCGGAATCGCTCGGCGTCGCGCTCGACGAACGCAAGCGCGTGAAAGTGGACGCCCATTTCCGCACGAACGTCGAAGGCATCTACGCGATCGGCGACGTGATCGCCGGCCCGATGCTGGCGCACAAGGCTGAGGAGGAAGGCGTTGCCTGCGCGGAGTTTCTCGCCGGCAAGCCGGGCCACGTGAACTACGGCGTGATCCCCGGCGTCGTTTACACGCACCCGGAACTCGCCGGCGTCGGCCTGACCGAGGACGGACGCGAAGGAGCAGGGCGTCGAAGTGCGGGTCGGCAAGTTCCCGTTTGCCGCGAACGGCCGCGCGCTCGCCAGCGACAGCACGGTCGGCTCGGTGAAAATCGTGGCCGACGCCAAGACGGACAAGCTGCTCGGCGCACACATCCTGTCCGGGGCGGCCAGCGAGCTGATCGCCGAAATCGTCGCGGTGATGGAATTCGGCGGCAGCGCCGAGGACGTCGCCCGCACGGTCCACGCGCACCCGACGCTCAGCGAAGCCGTGAAGGAAGCCGCGCTCGCCGTGGACCGCCGCGCGATTCACGCGGCAAATCGGTGAGGCGTGCCGTTGCGAGGCGGCCAGGTGAGCCGCGTTTTTCCGGTCGATCAATGGACGACGATTTGAGCCCCGTCCCAGCGTCGCACTTCGATCTCGCCGCGACGCTGAACTCCGGCCAGGTCTTTCATTGGCATCCGGTTGGCGAAGGCTGGGCCGGGGTGATCGGCGAGACGCCGGTTTACGTCGAACAGCGCGGCGAAGAACTGCGCGTCACTGCCGGCTGCACGGAAATTGTTGCGCATTATTTCGCGCTCGACCATCCGCTCGACGCCATCTGCGCGAGCTTTCCCAACGACGACGCGATGACCTCCGCGCGCGCGGCTTGCCGCGGGTTGCGCGTCATCCGCCAGCCGCTCTGGGAATGTCTGGCGACGTTTATCACGTCATCCATGAAACAGGTCGCGCACATCCGCGCGATGTCGCTTTATCTGCGTGCCCGTTTTGGCCTGCCGGTCGGGCGCATCGGCGGCCTGGATCTCCACGGTTATCCCGCGCCGCAACGGCTCGCGGCGCTCACGGCCGACGATCTCCGCGCCGGCGGCCTCGGCTGGCGGGCGGAGACGCTGCTTGCCACCGCGCGGCTCGTCGCCTCGGGTCAGGTAAATCTCGAAGCCATCCGCGCTCTCGACGACACCGCGGCGCTCGCAGCCCTGCGCGCGCTGCCCGGCGTCGGGCCGAAAGTGGCGAACTGCGTGCTGCTCTTCGCCTACGAGCGCCTGGCCGCGTTTCCGATCGATGTCTGGATCGAGCGGGTCTTGCGCGAAACCTATTTCCAGCGCAAACGGCGCGTCACCGCGACCCGGCTCCGCGAATTTTCCGCCACCTATTTCGGCCCGTTCGGCGGCTACGCGCAGCAATACCTGTTTCACCACGCCAGGAAAGGAAAGAAGAAGAAAAGCGGGCAGGGTCCGGGAAAGAATGCTACAGGCGGCGGATGATGGAAGTTGAAGTCATTTTGCACCCTGCGGAGATCGCGGTCCTGCCACAGGCTCGCGCCGATTTGAGCGGCTCGGAATGCGTCGTGTTCGACGTGCTGCGGGCGACGACGAGCATCGTCACCGGGTTCTCGGACGGCGGCGCGCGCGCCGTGTATCCGGCGGCGACGCTGGACGAAGCGCAGGCCTTGAAAGGCACCCCGGCGCTGGCGGGCGCGCTGCTCGGCGGCGAGCGCGGCGGGCTGCCGCTGCCCGGCTTCGACCTCGGCAACTCGCCCCGGGAATACGCGGACCCCGCGCGGCTCGGCGGGCGCGACGTGGTGACCACGACGACAAACGGCACCGTCGCCTTGCGCGCCTGCGTGCTGGCACGGGCCGCGGTGGTGCATGTCGCCGCGTTGCGCAATCTCGGCGCGCTGGCCGCTCACTTGCGCGAGACGGCGCCGGTGCGTGTCTGCATCATCTGCGCGGGAACGGTGAGCGCGTTTTCGCTGGAAGACGCCTTCGGCGCCGGCGCGCTGCTCGCGGAGCTGGCAAAGCTCGAGGTGCCGCTGCGCCCGCTGTCGGATGCGGTCGCCGCTGTCACCTCGATCTACGAGCGTTATCGCGGCGACGCCATGCTCGCGTTTCGCGATGCCGCCAACGGCCAGCGGCTCGTCGAGATCGGGCTGGGGGACGACCTGGACTGGTGCGCCCAGACCTCCGTCTGCGAGGTGCTGCCCGCGCTCTTCGGCGCCGGGCTGACCGACGGCGCGATCCGCCTGCTGTAGCGGCGGGCCGCGCGATTTTTGCATCGTGGCGCGTGCGGGCGGTTTGCGCTAGAGTTCGCCCCGCGGAAAATCGTTTCCCGCTCGTCCCCGTCCACGTCTTTTTGCCCGGTGAAACTGTCGGCCCGTAAACAAGTTCTGCTGGCCGTGGTCGGCGCGTTGGTTGTCCACGTCGTCCTGATCCTCACGGTTTCCGTCGCCACGATGTATTGGCCGACCACGCCGCTGGAGGGCACCGCCGCGCCGTCGCCGATCCGGCTGACGATTGAGCGCGAGGAGCCGACGCCCGAGCCGCAGCTTCTCGCCACGGCCAAACCGACCCCGCCGCCCTACACGACCACGCTCGACCGGCAGCGGAGCGAGCAGCCGCCGGACGAAGCGGCCTTCCAGTCCGACAAGGACACCCAGGCCGCGAGCGAGCTGGCGGCCCAGAATGGCGATCGCTTCATGCCGTCGCAGGAAGGGCGCGAGATGCCGCACTTCACCTTCGACACCCAGGACTACACGCTCGGGGAAAAAGCGAGCGACAGCGCCGGCCAGAACGCTCCCGCCGCGCCGCCGGCCCCGGAGCCGCCGCCGGAACCGGTGAAGCCGCAGCCCGACCGCACCGCCGCCGCGAAGCCGCAACCCCAGGCCTCGCCGACACCGGCTCCGCCCGCGCCGACGCCGCTGCCGCCGAAGGTGGAGAGCACCGAGTTCGCCATGCTGGCGCCCGCGCCTACGCCGCTGCCTTCGCCGTCCGCCGCGCCGACCGTGGACCCGCGCGAAGTGAGCCCGCCAAAGCCGGAGCCAATCCTTTCCCTGGCCCGTCCGCGAGCTCAGGCGCCGGCACCGCCGACGAATCCCGGCAACCCGGGCTACAAACCGCAGACGATCAAGGCCCGCATCGCCGGCGGCATTAATAAAATCGGGCCTTCCTCCGTCGCGGCGCGCGACACGCCGCTCGGCCGTTACACGAAAGCGATGCAGGACGCGATCGGCTCGCGCTGGTTTTTCTACATGGACCAGCAGCGCGGCCTGGTCCCGTTCGGCACCGTGCGCCTGAGCTTCGTGGTGACGGCGGACGGCAAGGTCCACAACATCCGGGTCATCGAAGGCAACAACAGCGGCACCCTGGCGACCATCTCGATTTCGGCGGTGTCGGAAGCTTCCATCCCGCCGATGCCGCCGGACCTCGCCGCGACCCTGGAAGGCGGCCGCATCGAGGTCACGCTGTTTGATTTTGCCCAATTGTAGGCCACGATCCTCCTCTGCCGCTGCCCGTCCGCCGAACCGTCATTCCCGCCCGCCCAACCGCTTCCGCTCATGCCTTTTGCTCTGCTCTTTTCCGCGCCCACCCCGGTGATCCTGGCCACGGTGCTCGATTCCGCGATCGATTTCTTCAAGAAGGGCGGCATCTTCATGGTGCCGCTCTCGCTCTGCTCGCTGGCGGCGGTGACCATCATCATCCTGCGCGCGCTCGCCCTGCGGCGGGAGAACGTGTTGCCGCCTGTCATTCTTTCCGGCATCGAGCAGCTGCCGCCCGGCGGCGACCCGGAGAATCTCGGCCGGCTGGCTGGCGGCGACCCGAGCGCGCTCGGCCGGCTGACCCGCGTCGGTCTCACCCATCTGCGCTGGCCGAAGACGGAGAACGTGGAGGCCGTGCAGGTGGCGGCGCGGCGCGAGATTTTGCGGCTGGAAACCGGGCTGGGGCTGCTGGAACTGATCGTCGGCGTGTCGCCGCTGCTGGGGTTGCTCGGCGCGGTGTCGGGTTTGATCCGGGTGTTCTCGAACTACAGCTCCACGAAAGGCCAGGCGAGCGATCCGGCCGTCATCGCGCTCGGCATCTCGGAAGCGCTGCACACCACGCTCTTCGGCATCGCCATCGCAGTCGTCGCGCTGGTGGCCTACACGTATTTTCATAAAAAGGTCGAGCTGTTCGCGGTCGAGATGGAGTCGTTTCTCGCGGACCTGCTGACAAAGTGCTACGACGTGCGCTCGTCGCGGCGTGCAGCGGCGGAAGCCGGCGCGGAAAGCACCGGTGGCCGGATGCCTTCAGGCATCGAGCTCGAAGAGGAATATTCATCCGCAGCGGAGGAGTCCGGCGGTGCGGCCGCACCGATGGAAGCCGCCGCACAACCGTTGCGCCGCCGGCCGCGCGCGGAGCGGGTTTGAGCACGCGTCAATTCATCGGAAAACCGATCAGGGCCGCCTCCAATCGCGGCGCCGCAAAGTCGGCCGAGTCCCCATGAAATTTCATCGTCCCCGGCGCACGCCGCCCATCATCACGATCGTCCCGCTGATCGATATTTTGACGATCCTGCTGATCTTCTTTATCGCCACGACCGTTTTTAAATCGCAGCAGACCCAGGTGGTCATCGACCTGCCGGAAGTGAAGACCGCGGTGGCCAAGGCGAACGAAACCGCGCCCGCCATCCTGGCGATCAACAAGGACGGCGAAGTCTTTCTCGACGGCGAGCCGATCACGATGAGCGACGTCGGCGCGGCCTACAAAAAACTCTCCGACCAGCGCCGTCCGCTGGCGCTCAAGGCCGACGAAAAAGCCTCCTACGGCCGCGTGCTCGAAGTGCTCGACGCCCTGCGGATCGCCGGCGCCACGAATTTGCCGGCGTTCACGAAACCGCAGTAGATTTCTGGAACCTCGATTTTATCCGATGGAAAACACCGTTTCGCAGCCCCCGACGCCGGGGAAAGTCCTCGACATCGTGAAATACGGCCAGCCGGTGCTGCGCGCCAAAGGCCGGCCGATCACCCGCGTGGACGACGAGACCCGCCAGCTCGCCGCCGACATGCTCGAAACCATGCGCGACGCCCAGGGCCTCGGCCTCGCCGCGCAACAAGTCGGCGTGGCGGCGCAGATCACCGTGATCGACGTGAGCCCGATCAACCGCGAAGAGCGGCCGAGCGCGCTGTTTATCGGCGGCGAGGAAGTCGATCTCGACGCCTGGATGCCGCTGGTGCTGCTCAATCCGCAGGTGGAATTTGTCGGCGCCGATCGCGAGGCCGCCAGCGAGGGCTGCCTCAGCTTTCCCGACATTCACGCGGATATCCGCCGGGCGTCGCGGGTGCGCGTGCAGGCGCAGTTGTTGAAAGAAAACGGCGAAACGCAGGCGCTCGAATTCGAGGCGACCGGGCTGCTCGCGCGCGCCCTGCAGCATGAGGTGGATCATCTCAACGGCGTGCTCTTCATCGACCGGATGAACAGCGCCACGCGTGTCGGCCTCGCGGGGCGTTTGAAACGGCTCCAGCGCGAAAGCGGAGCCTGATTTCCGCCGCGGACCCACGCGGTTGCACGGACGCGGCGAGCTTGCGTCCGCCGGCGGGTCGCCGTTTATTGGCCGCTCGCCGGCATCCCCGTTTCCTTCTCGATTTTTATGGAAGACCTCAGCGCTCTGAACACCGAAGAACTCAAAGCCCGCGTGGGCCATCTGCGGAGGTATCTTTGACTTGCCGGGCCTACAGCGACGCCTCGGCGAGCTGGAATCCCTGATGGCCGAACCCGGCTTCTGGGAGCGCAAGGAGCAGGCGCAAAAGCAGATGGAGGAAATCTCCGCGCTGCGCGCCAAGGTCGGTCCGTTCACGGAGCTCGAACGGCAGGTCAACGACCTCGAAACGCTGCAGCTCCTCGTCGATGAAGAAACTGACGAATCGCAAAAAGCGGCGGCGACGAGCGACTTGCTGGCCGAGTATGGCCGCGCGAAAAAGTCGCTCGAAGATTTCGAGTTGAAGCAGCTTCTTTCCGGTCCGAACGACCGGAACAACGCGTTTCTCACGCTGAACTCCGGCGCCGGCGGCACGGAGTCGTGCGATTGGGCGGAGATGCTCCAGCGCATGTATCAGCGCTGGATGGAACGCCACGGGATGAAGCATTCCATCGTGGACGTCCAGCTCGGCGACGAAGCCGGCATCAAGAGCGCGACGATCAAAGTCGAGGGTGAATACGCCTTCGGCTACCTCGCGACGGAGCGCGGCGTGCATCGGCTCGTGCGCATCTCGCCGTTTGATTCCAACAAGCGCCGTCACACCAGCTTTGCCAGCGTGGACGTGGTGCCGGAGTTGCCCGATGACGAGCCGATCGACATCGACGATCGCGACCTCGAACTCGACACCTTCCGCTCCGGCGGCAAAGGCGGCCAGAACGTGAACAAGGTCGAAACCGCCGTGCGCATCCGGCACATCCCGAGCGGCATCATCGTCGCCTGCCAGGCCGAGCGCTCGCAGATGAAAAATCGCATGACCGCCTTGAAAATGCTCAAGGCAAAACTCATGCAGGTGGAAGCTGACAAGAAGCAGGCCCTCATCGACGCGCAATACGGCGAGAAATCGGACGTCGCCTGGGGCAGCCAGATCCGCTCCTACGTTTTCCAGCCGTATCAGATGGTGAAAGATCTGCGCACCGGCGTGGAGTCAAGCGACGTGCAGGGCGTCATGGATGGCGATCTCGATCCGTTCATCGAGGGCAAGCTGCGCGGCCTGAAGCGCCAGAAGGGCGGGGCGGGGGACGACGAAGCGGAGTAGCATCGTCGCGTCCCGTCCGCGGGCTGGAGCTGGGCCACGGGCTTGCGCCTCGGTCCGGTCCGCACCAGCTTGCGCGTCCGCCGGATTCTGGCGTTCCAACCGTTTATGCAGACGCTCCCTGGATTCCGCGATTTCTACCCCGCCGACTGCGCCGCGCGCCGCTACGTCTTCGATACCTGGCGCGAGGTCGCGCGGCGCTACGGCTTCGTCGAGATGGACGGTCCGACGCTGGAGCCCGTCGAGCTTTACAAAAAGAAGAGCGGCGGCGAACTCGTCGGCCAGCTCTTCGATTTCGTGGACAAAGGCGATCGCCACGTCGCGTTGCGCCCGGAAATGACGCCGACGCTCGCCCGCATGGTGGCAGCAAAAGAGCGGGAATTTAAAAAGCCGCTGAAGTGGTTTTCGATCGCGAATTATTTCCGCTACGAGAAGCAGCAGAAAGGCCGGTTGCGCGAGTTCACGCAGTTGAATTGCGACCTCATCGGCGAAGCCTCGGCCGCCGGGGATGCGGAGATGATCGCGCTCGCCATTGATCTCATGCGCGGCTTCGGCCTCCGCGCGGAGGATTTCGTCGTGCGCGTGAACGATCGCAACGCCTGGATGGAATTTCTGGCCGCCCGCGGCATCGCGGCCGACCGTGCGCCGGATTTTCTTCAGATCATCGATAAGCTGGAGCGCGAAGACCCGGCGGTCACCGCGAAGAAGCTCGCGGATTACCAGGTCAGCCGGGAGGAACTCGACGCGTTTCTACAGCGTCCGCCTGCGGAACTCGGCGGCGCGCTGGGTCCGCTCGAAGCTGATCTCACGGCGCGCGGGCTGCGCGAGTTTGTCGAGTTCGATCCGAAGATTGTCCGCGGCCTCGCCTATTACACCGGCGTTGTTTTCGAAATCTTCGACCGACCGCGCAAATTCCGCGCGCTCGCCGGCGGCGGACGTTACGACAATCTCATTGGCACGCTCAGTGACGGCGCCGTCAATCTCCCCGCGCTTGGCTTTGCCGTGGGCGACGTTGTCCTGCTCGACCTCCTGCGCGAGCTGCCGCACACCGCCGCGTTGCTGGGCACGGCCATGCGCGCCGCGTCCGCGCCGGATGTTTACGCCGTCATCGCGGACGAAACATTCCGCCCGCAGGCGCTGGCGAGCATTGGCGGACTGCGCGCGGCCGGGCTGCGCGTGGAGTTCACGCTGGGGGCGATGAAAGTCGGCAAACAGTTCCAGGCCGCGGAGGCTAGCGGCGCCGCGCGGGCCGTGGTTTACGGGGCGGAGTGGCCGCAGGTGAAACTGAAGACTCTCGCCACCCGCGCTGAGGAGACCCTCCCGCACACCGGGCTAGCCGCCCGCCTGCGCGCCCCGGCGGACTGACCGCGCCGTCGCGGCCTGACGCCGCGCGCCCGGGGACGGGCCGCGCTCTTCCCGAAAGGATGCCGTCATTTCCTGCATGAAGCGGGATTACCACTCCAGCCGGCCTGGACAACGGGGCGACCGGCAACGACCGGCTACTCTTTGCCAGCGCCCCGGTGGGGCTGAACCTGGCCAACATCATCTTCTACGACGACAACGGCGCCGCCTACGCGCCGGGAGCGTTGGTGATCCCCTACGGCAACCAGTTCGAGCTGTTGCCCAACGAGCCCGAGCCCGGCACCTGGGCGCTGCTGCTGGCGGGCGGCGCGGCCACGCTGGCGGCGGGCGGTTGCCGCCGCCGACGGCCGGCGTGACCGGAGCCCCGGCGCGGGGCGGCCGGCGGCAGGAAGGGCGCCGGCTAAGCGGGGCGTCATTTACGGGGCGGAATGGCCAACGGTGAAAGTGAAGACTCTGGCGACACGCGCAGAAACCGATGCAGCCGCCGCGGAGCTTGTCCCGCAGTCGCGCGCTGCTCCCAGCCTGAGTGAGCCGCGAAGAAAATTGGCGTTTTTGAAGCGCGAGCGGCCAGCGGTGTCTTGAAAACGGTGGCGCCGACTGCCGGTCGCATCCGTCGCTCCACCCGTGTCCCAGGGAGGCGTAGCGCGACGTTGTTTCTCAACTCCAGCGGCGCCAGGATCCGTTGGGATTTTACCCTCAGCTCAAATGCCGACGCCTTTCACAGGGTCACGAGCCAAAGGAGAAAACTCGTTCGTCCGACACGGCACGAATGTCACCGTCGGTGATTTCAAATATCGAGAACAGCCTGGAGCGATATCAGGTGGACACCACGCCAATCACCGCGGTGCCGATCCCTTCTTCACCGGGCTTTTGCCGGGTTCCGGCGTGGGGCCACTGATTGCGCTTCGGCGGGTGCGCCGTCGTCGCCGGCCTGGGACTGCGGGGAAGCCACGCCAGTCTTCGACGCTTCCGGCACGCCCTGCGGCGCCGCGCTAAAAAATCCGTATGACTACGGATAGCGGCAGCTCGTCCGCTTCGGGCAAACTGCCCGGGCTCCATGGGAATTCACGCCGACTTTGCCGCTCGCCGGGGAGCCATTCTGGACCACCTAGCCGTCCGGCATTCTCCTTCTTCACCACGCCCAAGTCCCACCCATGCCATGCTCAAAACTTCCGGCAGCTTCGCCATTCAGGCCACGCTCCGCCCCGCGGACGCGGCTTTCATCCTCGTTCCCCGCCGTCCGCTCGGCGTGCGGCTGACTTCCGGCGCCGCCCTGCTCTTGGCCGCGGGCGGCGGGCTCGGCTTGCTCATGGGTGGGCACGCCTCCGTCCACGCGGCCGACCTCATCATCGAAGGGAGCAACTCCCCTTACGTTTACAACGGCGGGGGTATTACCTACGGCAATATTTATGTCGGCTACCAGAGCGATGGAGAGCTCGACATAACCGGCGGCACTCTGAGGTCCACCACGCTCATCCTGGGGGCGGGGGCCGGGACCCTGGGAACGGTGCT
The DNA here is from genome assembly GCA_963762725.1 of uncultured Verrucomicrobiae bacterium. Lineage (GTDB taxonomy): Bacteria > Verrucomicrobiota > Verrucomicrobiia > Chthoniobacterales > SZAS-18 > JAFAXH01. Next base: position 203,299 of record CAVXLY010000007.1, read on the forward strand.
GATGGCTCCTCCAGTCCCTTTTCCGAGTTCCCTCGAAACCGGCGACCAGATCATCGGCCAGTCGGGCAACGGTTACTTCGCGCAAGCCGGCCTCAGCAAGAATATTGCGGGCACGGTGACCCTAGCGCTGAATCCCGGCAGCAACGGTATCTACTCCTTAAGAGGCATCTTCGCCGACGGACGCGACGAGCGAGCTCAGCTCATCGCTGCCCGCGTCACGGGAGGGCAGGGAAATTCCCAGTTCGAGTTCAGCGGGGGCGTGTTGAAGCCCACGATGAGCGACAACCCGAACGCAGCGAGCAATCCCACCACCTTCTTCGCAGGGCTTGGGCAGGCGTATGTGCGGAATGAAGGAGCGATCATCGACTCCAATGGCTTCAACATTACAGTGGCCCAGCCGCTCCTGCACTCAGCCCTTGCCGGAGATCGCGCCATTGATGGCGGCTTGACCAAGCGCGGTGCAGGCACACTCACGCTCACCGGCGGGAATACTTACACCGGTGGCACGTTCGTCACCGCCGGCACCCTGACCGTCGGCGGCAGCGGCAACTTCGGCGCGACCAGTGGTGGGCTCACCTCCAGCGGCGGCACGCTCGATCTCGCCGGGCGGAGCTTTACCTTCGGTGGCATCACGCTGGCGGGCGGCACGATTCAAAACGGCACCGTGACCGGCAGTTCCCTTGCCGGGCAGAGCGGCGTTGTCAGCGCGACTTTGGCGGGCAGCGGCGTAGCGCTGACCAAAACGACGGGCGGCACGCTCACCCTTACCGGTGCCAACACCTACACGGGCGGCACGCAGATCAACGCGGGCATCCTTCAATTTGGCAAAACCTTGTCGATGCCGGGCAGCGGCACCGTCACTGTGGCGAGCGGCGCGGTTCTGGCGGTGAACGTCGGTGGCGCGGGCGAATTCACGACCGCGACCTCCGGAGCGGGGTCGATCGGCGGGCTGCTCGCGGGGATCGGCGGCCAGAGCGCGCCGGTTGTTTTTAATTCCGGCAGCTACCTGGGCTTTGATCCTACGAATGCCCCCGGAAGCAGCTCCGCTTACTCGGGTATCATCTCGAACTCGAACGGCGTGGCCAAATTAGGTGGCGGCACGTTCACGCTCTCCGGCGCGAACACTTACACGGGCGGCACGCTGATCCTCGGCGGCACGCTCAGCCTCGGCGGTGCCGGCACGCTCGGCGCATCCACCAGCCCGCTCTCGGTCAATAGTGGCACGCTCGATCTCGGCGGCACCACCCAGCAAGTCGGGGCCGTGACCAGCAACGGCGGCAGCATCCGCAACGGCACCCTGAGGGCGAGCGGATTCACCTTCGAGACGGGGAACTCCAGCGTGAGCGCGATCTTGGCGGACAAGACGGGCCTCAATGCCCCATTGGTCGTGAACGCGGGCACTGCGACGCTCACCGGCGCGAACACTTACACCGGAGGCACGACGATCAATGGCGGCACGCTGTTGCTCGGCGGCGCAGGCACCCTCGGGAATACCGCGGGTTCGCTCGCGGTTCGTGGCGGCACGCTCGATCTGGGTGGGACCACGCAGCGAGCGGGCGCGGTGAACTTTTTGGCGGGCACAAACATTACGAATGGCAGCCTGATCGCCAGCTCCTTCAATCTCAGTCGAGGTAATTTCGAATTCAATTTGAGTGTCAGCGCTAATCTGGGCGGCACTGGCGCGGTGCTGACCATCGGTAATGACTTTGAGACGTTCAACCAGGTCACGCTCAGCGGAAACAACACCTACACCGGAGGCACGCGGATCAATGGTGGGTCTCTCGTTCCCCAAGGTGCCAACGCCCTCGGCTCCGGGCCGATCACCTTCGGGGGTGGAACCTTGGAGCTTAATGGAGGGTTTCCCGATCCCTCGAGCCGCATCGCCAACAGCACCGCTCCCATCCGCCTTGTTGCCACGGATATGATCCTGGCATCGCCGTTGGCCAGTTCCAACACCGGCGGGCTTACCTTATTCGGCAAGTTGACCCTGAGCGCGCCGAACGCCTTCTCCGGGCCGATCACGATCAACGGCCAGGGTCAGCCTGGCGGGACCACGCTGACAATTGCCGGCAACGGAACGCTCGGAAATCCGGCAAACTCGCTCCACATACAACGCGAAAATTCCACCCTGGACCTGGGGGGCACCACCCAAACGGTCGGTGCGGTTAGTTTGCTTGATCCCACCGCCGCGGACCTCACCCAGTCCGGAGGCGGGCGCATCGTCAACGGCAAGCTCATCGCCAGTTCTTTCGAGGCTTATGCGGGCACCGTCACCGCGGACCTGACTGTCAACGGCCGGATCGACAAAGACCAAGGGACAATCGACGCCCTCCAGGTCCTCACTTTCTCCGGGAGCCAGATTTCCACCGGCCCGGTGGGAGCAAAGGGCGGCTTGCAGAACCTCGGTGGCCTCATCGAATTCAGCAACGGTGCCAGGCTCGACCTCGACAGTCTGGCCAATGGCGGCGTCAACACGGCCTCCTATTCCGTGGATGGCGAAACCTTAGTCGGCAGAGGGATAGTGATCACGCCGACCCTGGCAATCAGCGGGGCGAACACCGCGCTGTCGCTGGGCAATCTCTCGGTGGGCGTCAATCAAACCGGCATCGTGCAGCAGAACGACGGCACCGTGACGGCGACCCAGATCTTCTTCGGCCCCGGCGGCAGCTACAATCTGGATGGCGGGGTGCTCAAGACCGGGGGGATCAACGGCAATGCCATCGGCAACGGCACGGGCGTGTTCAACTTCAACGGCGGCACCCTCCAAGCCAGTGGGGCCAGCGCCAACTTTCTGGCCAATGTCGGCACGGCCCAGGTGCGCAATGGCGGGGTGAAATTCGACACGAACAACTTCAGCGTCACGGTTTCCGAGCCGCTGATTCACTCGACCATCGGCGGCGATGCGGCCATCGACGGCGGCTTGACCAAGCTGGGCGCCGGCACGCTCACGCTGAGCGGCGCGAACACTTACACCGGCGCGACGGCCATCAACGCCGGCACCTTGCAGTTTGCCAAGGCCAACGCCCTGCCCGCCGGCGGCCCGGTGAGCGTGGCGAGCGGAGCGGTGCTGGTCGTGAATGCCGGCGGCGCGGGTGAATTTAACGGCAACACGGCGGGGGCAGGGTCGCTCGGCGGGCTGCTCGGAGGCAGCGGTGGGCAGGGTGCGCTGGCGACTTTCGCCGCGGGCGCGTTCTTTGGAATCGATACGACCAATGCCACGGGCGGTGCATTCACCTACGGCGGAGCCATCGGCAACTCCAACGGTGGAGCCAACGCGCTGGGCCTCCTCAAGCTCGGCAGCGGCAAGCTCACTCTTACCGGAGCGAACACCTACACGGGGGGCACCACGATCACCGACGGCACGTTGCAACTGGGCGACGGGACGAACAACAACGGCTCCATCCTCGGCAACGTGGTCAACAATGGCACGCTCGCCTTCGCCAACCCCAGCGCGCAAACTTTTGCCGGCGTCATCAGCGGCAGCGGTGGCTTCACGAAGAGCGGCGCTGGCACACTGACCTTTTCCGGCGCATCGCCGAACACCTATGCGGGCGACACTCTGGTCAACGCCGGCACGCTGGTCCTGGCGAAGACCAACGTCGGCGCGCCGGCTAATTTCGGCAGCGCCATGGGCGGCGGGCTTGTGATCAGCACGGCGCGACCGTGCGCTACGGCGCCGACAGCCAGGTGCGCGACGACAAGAGCATCGTCAACGCCGGCACGCTGGACTTGAACGGCTTCGCCGACTCGATCGTGGACCTCACGATCAACGGCGGCAACGTCACCACCGGCGCCGGTTTCCTGAACGTGCGCGGCGATATCGCCGCCAGTAACTCGACCTTCTCCAGCTACGCCGGCAACCTCCACTTCGAAGCGCCCACGGCGAACGCCGCGCGCAATATCACGGTGGCAACCGGCGGGCTCTTCGACGTTTCCGGCGTAATCGCGAATGGTGACAACGGTCTGACTGCGCAATTCAACAAGCAGGGCGGCGGCAGCCTGATCTTCTCCGGCAACACGCCGAACACCTACACTGGGGACACGGTCGTAAACGGCGGCACTTTGGTTTTGAGCAAGCTCGGACAAGGGCCGGACAATAGTTTCGGCAGCGCGATGGGCGGCAATCTCATTGTGAATAGCGGCACCATCGTGCGCTACGGCGCGTCCAGCCAGGTGCGCGACGACAAGAGCATCACGGTGAACGCGGGCGGCACGCTTGATCTCAACGGCTTGGCCGACAGCATCACCGACCTCGTGATCAACGGCGGCAGCGTGACGACGGGCAACGGCTATGTCAACGTGCGCGGCACGCTCAGCGCCGACAACTCGACCACCTCCGCCTACGCGGGCAACCTGCACCTGGAGGCGGCCACGGCCGGCGCCCTGCGCGACGTATCCGTCGGCACCGGAGGCCTCTTTACCCTCTCCGGTGTGGTGAGCAACGGCGACAACGGCGTCGCCACCCAGCTCAACAAGACCGGCGCGGGCACGTTGGTCTTGAGCGGTAACAATACCTACTCGGGCGGCACGACGATCACCGCCGGCACCCTACAGGTGGGCAGCGGCGGCACCAGCGGCAGCTTGGGCAGCGGCACGAGTGTCACCAACAACGCGGCCCTGGTGTTCAACCGCGCCGACGCGCTGACGGTCGGCGCTGTCATCAGCGGCAGCGGCACACTCACACAAGCCGGCGCGGGGATCTTGACACTCACCGGCCTGAACACGTTTACCGGCGGCACGACCGTGGACGCCGGCACGCTGGTGGTCGGCAACGGCACCCAGGCGGCGTCGCTGGTGCGGGGGGCCGCCCCCAACGGCACCGGTGCGCCCGGCGCGGCGGCCGTCAGCCTCAAGAACGACAGCCAGTTGCAGGTGCGGACCCTGGCCACGGTCAGCGGCGGCAACGCCGGGTCCAGCAGCGGCGGCTTTAGCTTTGGCGGGGTGGGCGGCGCGGGCGTGAGCATCGTCAACGGCGGCAGCGTCACCAACTCCGGAGGCACCATCCAGGGCGGCAGCGGCGGCGGCTTCGTCGGCAGCAGCGGCTTTGGCGGCGACGGCGGGGTGGGCGTGAGCTTTAGCGGCAGCGGCGGCAGCCTGGTCAACGCGGGCACCATCCGCGGCGGGACCCGCGGCAGCGGCAGCTTTGGCAACGGCGCCAGCGGGGTGGCCGTGAGCTTTAGCGGGGGAGCGGGCAGCTTCACCAACCAGCGGGGCGGGCTCATCAGCGGCAACTCCAACGGCGACGGGGTGCTCATGGACGGCAACTACGCCAATGCGGTCACCCTGCAGGTCGGCAGCACCATCGCCGGCACGCTAAACATCGGCACCCACGCCGGCTCGACGCTGACCCTGACCGACAACGGCAGCGGCGGCACGCAGGCCTACTCGGCGGCGGTGACCGGAGCGACCACCTTTGCCGGCATGCTGACCAAGACCGGTAGCGGCACCTGGAACCTCGATCGGCCGCTGGGTTACGGCGGCGGCAGCCAGGTCAACGCGGGCACGCTCCTAGCCAACAACGCGAGCGGCTCGGCCACCGGCAGCGGTCCAGTGGCCGTCAACAGCGGCGCCACCCTGGGCGGCGGTGGCACGATTGCAGGCGACGTGACGGTCAACGGCGGCGCCACGCTGGCACCGGGCAACTCTCCGGGCCGGCTAAACCTGGGCGGCAACCTCACCCTAGCGAGCGGCTCGACGCTCGCCATCGAGCTGGGGGGCACCGCGGCCGGCAGCGAGTATGACCAGGTGCTGCTCGCCGGCGCGCTGACCCTGGGCGGCAGCAACCTGCGGGTCAGCTTGGTCAACGGCTTTACCTTGGGTGTGGGCCAAGTGGGCACCTCGTTTGTCATCCTCGACAACGCGAGCAGCACCGACCTGACCGGCGGCAGCTTCGCCAATGCGCCCGGCGGACTTTACACCGACGCCAACGGCAACGTTTTCCAAGTCAACTACGCGGCCAACGCCGACAGCGGCCCCTTGCCCAACGACGTGAGCTTGACGTTCCTGGGCAGCGCGCCGATCCCCGAGCCTTCCACCTGGACCATGCTGCTCATAGCCAGTGGAGGCGCGCTGTTGGGTGCCGCCCGTCGCCGCCGCGTCAATTCAGCCTCGCGCCTGTAGCCATCTCGTGCGGACTGAACTTTTACGGCACGACGGTTTGCAGCTTTTTCCGATGCGAGCGCTTCAGCACGTTTTCGCTCCCGAATCCGGGTGGGTTCGCCGCGCACGCACGGGGACTTCGTCTTCATGTGCGGATACCGGCATGTGCTCGCGCGCTGCCCTCGTTCCGAATGCGCCGATCGTCGCTCCGGGGAGTGGAGGCAGCGCGGACGGCGGACAGCATTTTCCAGGGATGTGCCGAAAAAGCGGGTCGGCACGCAACACGATTTCCCGATCGAGCCAGGCGGACCGGGGTGGGTTCCGCAGGGTCCGCGGGACGACGGGCAATGTGGGAACATTGCCTGTCGCGTTCCTCGGGTCGCCGCGCCACGGAGTGCCGTGGCGCGGCGAGCCGTTGGGCGGTGAAGAGCTTCCGGTTTCTACCATCGCCGTTCCGCGTCCGGCCCGGCCGGCAGTTGCGAAAAGCGCACGCCCGTTTGCATCGGTGGATCGATGGGAAAAAGCGAGCGCGACACGCAGGCACTCCCGGGTAGACCGGAAGACGAGTGGCGCGCACAGCGGGAAAGTTCCCGTCCGCCCGCCGCGCGGTTGCTGTGGCCAGATCCTGCGCGGACGGGCAGACTGCCCGGAGTGCGCGCTGAATGCGGACGGCGACGGGATCGTTCCTGGCTGATGCCGCGGGCAGCGCGCCGTGAGCCATGAACTTCTCTGCTCTTGTTGTTCGCCGGCTGCGGCGCCGGTGGGGGTTTCTTCTGCCGTGGCTGGTCCTGCTCGGGGGAGACTCGGCGCGTTGCCAAGGGCAGTCTGCGGACGGGCCGCCCCTGAGTTTTCCGCCGCGTTACCAAGTCCACGTCTGGCAGGATCAGGATGGGTTGCCGCAGAACAGCGTGATGACCATGGCCCGCACGCGCGACGGCTATCTCTGGTTCGGCACGGTCGAAGGGTTGGTGCGTTTCGACGGCGTGCGGTTCACGATCTTCGACCGCACGAACACGCCGGAAATCGGCAACAGCCACATCACCGCGCTGTGGGAAGATCGCGCGGGCGCGCTCTGGATCGGCACGGCCGGCGGCGGGCTAACCCAGTTGAGAGGCGGAAAATTCACCCGGTTCACCACGCGCGACGGGCTGGCGGAAAACTACGTCACCGCGCTCTGCGAAGACCGCGACGGCGCGATTTGGGTGGGCACATTCAGCCGCGGACTGAGTCGCTGGCAAAACGGCCGGTGGACCGCTGTCGGCACCGGCGAAGGCGGCCTGCCGAATGCCCACGTGCAGGCCCTCGCGGCGGATCGGCATGGCCATCTCTGGGTCGGGATGGATCGGTTCCTCGTCGAGCTGACGCCCGGTGACGGCGGAGTGGCGGCGGCAAAGCTCACCGCTTTCCCGTTGCCCGGAGATACCGAGAGCCGGGCAGTGGTGTCGCTCTGCGTGGATCGCGCCGGCGTGCTTTGGGTCGGGACGACAGAGGGCTTGCAGAAGTTCGAGCAGGGCGCCTTCGTGCCGCGGGGCGAGGGGAAGGAAGCGTTTCGGACGGTGCCCGTCATGGCATTGACCGAGGACCGCGCAGGCTGGGTCTGGGTCGGCACGGATCGCGGCTCGGTTTTTCGGGGCAAGCAGGGAGACTTCGCGGAATGCCCGACGCAGGGGCCGATGCCGGAGCAGCCGGTGCGTGCTTTTTGCCAGGACCCGAGCGGTGCGCTGTGGGTGGGCACGGACGGCGGCGGCTTGGTTCGCCTGCGCCACGGCCGCATCGGCGCCTACACCACGCGCGACGGTCTGAGCGGTGACCTCGTCCGGCCCATTTTGCAGGATCCCGCCGGGACGATCTGGGTGGGCACGGCCACGGGGCTGAACCGTTTCGAAAACGGCGGGTTCGTGCCGGTCGTCGCGGCTGCCCCGGCGTGGCCGGAGCCCAAGCCGCTCGGGCGCACCAACGCACTCACCCTTGATCCGCAGGGCCAGCTCGTCCTGGCCAGTCCCGGGGAAGGCGCCGGTGCCTTCTGCCTGGCAGAAAAGCGCCTCGTCCCGCTGACGTCGCAGGTGACGCCGCCGGTGATCTCCCTGCTCTCCGACCGCGCGGGCAACGTCTGGGTCGGCTCGACCCGCGGCGTGACAGCCTACGCGGCGGCCGACGCCGCACCGCTGCCGCTGCCAAAAGAGGGGTTCACCGACGCGCACATCGAGAGCTTGTTTGAAGACCGGGCGGGGAACATCTGGGTCGGCACGGTGGACGCCGGACTGGGTCGTTACCGGGACGGAAAATTTACGCGGTGGACGATGGCCGACGGTCTCGGCGACAACCATGTGCTCGGCTTTCATGAAGACCGGGCCGGCTCGCTCTGGATCGGCACGCACGGCGGCGGGCTCATACGTTTCCGGGACGGGCAATTTGTCACGATCACCAGCCGCGACGGGCTTTACGACGACCTGGCGTTTTCGATCATCGAGGACGACACAGGCGAGCTTTGGATGAGCGGGAACAAGGGCATCTATCGCGCGAGTTTGCGGGAGTTGAACGCCTTCGCGGACGGTGAGATTAAGCGCGTCCGTTCCTACGGTTACGGCGCGGCCGACGGCATGATCAGCCGCGAGTGCAACGGCACTTCGCCCGCCGGCTGGAAAATGCGCGACGGGACGCTCTGGTTTCCGACGATCAAAGGCGTGGCCGTCGTGAATCCGGCCCAGCGCAACCCCGAGCCGCCGCGCATGGTGATTGAGCGCGTCGTGGTGGACCGCGTTCGCCATTCGTTGGTCGGCGGGGAGGGAAGCGTCACGCTGCAGCCGGGGCAGGAGGAGCTGGAGATCGAATACACCGGCCTGAGCTGGCAGCGGCCGCAGCAGATTCGGTTTGAGTTCCGGCTCGCCGGGCTCGATCGCGACTGGACAAACGCCGGGACCCGGCGCGCGGCTTATTTTTCCCACCTGCCGGCGGGCACTTACAATTTCGAGGTGCGCGCGGACAACGGTGACGGCGTCTGGAGCCTCGCGCCGGCGATGCTGCGCGTCGTCGTGCTGCCGCCGTTCTGGCAGACGTGGTGGTTTTTGCTGCTGGCCGGCGCGCTCGTTGCGGCGGCGGTGACGGGCGGCTTCTGGTGGCGCGGCCGGCAGCTCCGGCAGCGCTACGCGATGCGGCGCGACTTTTCCCGCCGGCTCATCGCGGCGCACGAAACCGAGCGCCGCCGCGTGGCCGCGGAACTGCACGACGGCCTCGGGCAGACGCTCGCGATGTTGAAAAACAGCGCGCTCTTCGCCACGCAAAACGCGCACGACCTGCCCACCGCCCGGCGGCAGATCGAGCAGATCACCGAGCATTCCGCGCAGGCCATCAGCGAGGTGCGCGAGATCGCTTACAACCTGCGGCCCTATCTGCTGGACCGACTGGGGCTGACGAAGGCGCTGCGCTCCATGCTCCACAAGGTCGCGCCCAACGGCAGCCCGGCGCTGGATGTGGACATCGACAACCTCGACGGCGTCTTCGGCGCCGAGGCGGAGATGAGCGTTTACCGCATCGTGCAGGAGAGCGTGAACAACGTGCTCAAACACGCCGACGCCACGCGGGCCACGGTGTGCGTCGAGGTGCGGGAAGAGGCGGTCCACCTCCTCATCGAGGACGATGGCCGGGGCTTTGTCGTCGGCGCGACGCGCAACGGCGATCGGCCCGGCTTTGGGTTGATCGGCATCGCCGAGCGCGTCCGGTTGCTCGACGGCACGCAGGTCATCGAGTCGGCTCCCGGCCAGGGCACCCGCATCTCCATCCGGCTTCCCTATGAGCGAAGAATCCTCCGCCCCGAGTCCTGAGTCGCCGCCGCCGCCAGCTGCGGCTGCTGCCCGGCCCATCCGCATCGTTCTCGCCGACGATCATCCGATCGTGCGCGCGGGATTGCGTCAGATGATCGAGGCGGACTGCGCGCTAAAGATCGTCGCCGAAGCCAGCGAGGGGAGAACCGCGCTGGCGGCCATCCGTGAACACGCGCCGGAAGTTGTCGTGCTCGACATCGACATGCCGGTGATGGACGGCTTCGCCGTGGCCCGTGCGCTCCAGGCCGAAGCGGTCCGGCCAGAGATCGTTTTCCTGACCATGCACAGCGAGGAGGAACTGTTTCAAGCCGCGCTGGACCTCGGCACGAAGGGCTACGTGCTCAAGGAAAGCGCCGTCACCGACATCGCCGCCGCGATCAAAACCGTGGCCGCCGGCCAGCCGTATCTCAGCCCGGCGTTGTCCTCCCATCTCGTCACCCGGCGGGCGTTGATCGACGAGTTCAAAGGCGAAAATCCCGGGCTCGCGAATCTCACTCCGATGGAACGCCGCGTCCTGCGGTTGATCGCCGACGATCTCAGCAGCAAGGAAATCGCCGCTCAACTCTTCGTCAGCCCGCGCACGATCGAAACCCACCGCTTGAACATCAGCACAAAGCTCGACCTGCGCGGCAGCCTGGCGCTCGTCCGCTTCGCCCTCACGCATCGCGCGCATCTTTGACCAGTCGGTGGAAGCCGATCCGGCTTCGCCGCGGCTGCCCTGGTTTTTCCCGCTCGTTTCCTGCTTTTGCCCACGGGCGGGCGGGCGGATGTCGCACGGCTGGACACCTTCAACTTTTCGGCCGCTGGCTTCAATTCCCTCGGGGCTGGTGCTTACCCCGTTGCTCCGCAAGTCAATGGACCCGGCGATGGGCGCTGCCCGCCAGCGATTGATGCGCGGCGGTGCAGCGATCCCCACTCGTCGCTCGCTAGTCCGCAACGAGGCGCAAGAGATTGGTCGCCGCCTTTTGCAGCAGGCGATGCTCGAGCGATTCCGGCCGCGACTCGCCCAGCGCCTGACCGGCGGCGTGCAGGTCGAAGAGCACTTCGCGCATCTGGGGATCGCGCACCCGGCTTTGCGCCCAAGTCACCGCCACCAGCCGCTGGCCGGATTGCACCGGGTTGACCTGATGGACGGCAAAAGTCGGATACGCCACCGCGTCGCCGGCCGGCAGCTTGACCTGGCGCACGCCACCGGGCAGCTCGATGGCCAGCTCGCCGCCTTCGTATTCCGATGGGTCGTTCAGGAAAACCGTGATGGAAACGTCCGTGCGCACGTTGCCGCCCGGCCCCATGAGCGCGGCGTCCACATGCGCGCCGTAGCGCATGCCCGGCTCGTAGCGAACGAAAAGCGGCGCGGTGAACTGACACGGCAGCACGGCGGCGCAGAACAGCGCGTGCCGGGAAAGCGCCGCGGCGATCGCCCCGTCTAGCGCCGCCTCTTCCTGCGCGCCGGTGCGCCGCAGCTGGCGGTTGTCCTTTGCCGCGGCGGCCAGGCCGCGGGCCGTCAGCCTGCCGTCCTCGAACTCGGCAAGTTCGAGCACCTGGCGGACGAGCGTCAGTTCGTCAGCGCTCAGCACACCGGGCAGCAGGAGCATGGCGGGCGGGAGGGAAAGAAACGCTTTTATTCTGCCTGTTTGCGGGCACGCCGGGCCGCCAGCGCCACCGCGGCCGCTCCGAGGGCGACGAGCGCGGTCGTCGCCGGCTCCGGCACAACCGAGAGGCTCGTGGAATACGCGGGCGCAGGACCGGTTTCGCCGGATTGCGGATCCACGCCGATGGTCAGCCTGCCGCTGGCGGGCACAGTGCCGGAGATCGTCTTCATGGTGCCCGGCGCGTCGCTGTCACCGAACATCACCGAATTGCTGATCACGGCGCCACTGTCGTTGAACGCTTGGAACATGATGAAGAACCCGTCGCCCATGGAAGTCCCGTCGGTAATGGTCAGGGTAAACGGACCTACGGGAAGACCGGTGAAAGTGAAATAGTCCGAATCGGGATTCGTGTTTCCGCGGCCGTCCACCTGGCGGATGGTCGTCGCGGGCAGTGTGAACGCCGTGGAAAACGTGTTGCCGAAGTCCGCACCGGGAGCGCTGGTTTCGTTGTAGGTCGTCGGCGGGGCAGGGGCAGCCGAGGCGGTCGAAGACTGGCTGAGAAGTCCGCCGGCAGCGGCGAGAAGCAACGCGGCGGTGCCGCTGGTCGAGACAATGGACCGGCTGGAAACGAGTGAGGAAGCAAGTGGGGTGGGGTGCATGGGAAAAAGGGAGCGGCGAGTCTTTGCCGGATTCCCGGGCTCAACAATGAAATAATTCCTTTCCTCAAAATATTCGCGCAGGACGTCGGCAAGCGTCCCGGCGGACTTGCTCGATCGGTCGGTGGTCCACGGCGCACCGCAGCCGTTGCGCGAGCCGCCCGGCGTGCGTGCAGGCCGCCGAAATTCCTGCGCCTGATGCGACGCGCGCCGGGGTGGCGCGCCGGCTCCCCGCGGGAATCGAGGCAGCGTCGCCGCGCCGTTTGTCGTGACCGTGAACATTCTTGCGCGTCAACTTTGCATGCGACTCGCCGGGGCTGCGGCCAATGAGTTCCGCTCGACGGTGGCTGCGTTGCGCTCTACCTGGCGATCGCCGCGCCATCCGCGCTTTTCTTTGCGGCGAGCCGGTTTTCCGGATGTAATGTCAATCGCCTAGCGTAACTGAAAGGCTGCGTCGGCTGGTCGCGCCAGCAAAGCCGCAGGGCGTTGGGGCGTCCGGCAGCAGGGGGCAAGCGCCGGATTCCGGTTTGTGCAGCCGCTGAATTCAGCGCGGCGTTTTCAACTTAATGGAAAACTTCTTTGCCGGAGCGTTCGGATGTGTGCTGGGCGTTGTCGGCATCTGGCTCGGGCGACATCAGCTGAAAGCTCTAGCCGTTCTCCGCGCCTGGCCGACGGCCACGGGACAGGTGATCGAGCGCGGCACGTTTCGGACGACCCACGCGACCTTGAGCGTGCCGGCGTTTCAGTTCTCGCCGCTGGTGCGCTATGCCTACCGGGTCGGAGGCCGGGACTTCGTCAACGATCGCATCCATCCGCAGCGCATCCAGCACCCCGACCATTCCACGCGGAAATGGGCGGAGACGCGGGCCACGGCGTTTCCGGCGGAAGTCGCGGTGCATTACAATGCGGCGGATCCCGCGGAATCGTTTCTGATCCTGACGCCGCGAAAACGGATTTACGTCTTGCTCGCCTGCTCGTGCGTTGCCCTTTTGATCGGCGGCGCCTTTTTGCTTGTGGCCGGGGCGGCGCTTTTTTGACCCGCGCAGGCCGCGACAGGTTTCCTGGAAGGCCGTCGCCGGCAGGCTCCACGCGCGATTTTCGGCATGACAAGGGGGCGGGGAGCACTAAGTTGCGAGTCCCCGTTTTTTCCTCATGTCGTCCGCAAATCCTTATCGCACGCATCATTGCGGCCAGCTCCGCGCGGCGGATGCCGGCCAGACCGTGACTCTCGCCGGCTGGGTCGCTTCGAACCGTGATCATCACGGCGTCATTTTCATCGACTTGCGCGACCGCGAAGGCGTGACCCAGGTCGTCTTCCGGCCGGAGGAAAACGCCGAAGCCGCCACGGCGTCGCACGCGCTCCGGCGCGAGGACGTGATCTCCGTGCGCGGCCGCGTGGCGAAGCGCCTGACCGGCACGGAAAACTCGCGCCTCGCCACCGGCGACATCGAACTCGTCGCGGACGCGCTCACGGTCCTGAACAAAGCGGAAACCCCGCCGTTCCCGCTCGACGCCGAAGTGGCCAACGAAGACCTGCGCCTCGCGCACCGTTATCTCGACCTGCGCCGGCCGCGGCTGGCGCGCAACATCCAGACCCGGCATCGCGTGGTGAAAACCGTGCGCGATTATCTCGACGACAAAGGCTTTCTCGAAATCGAAACGCCGATCCTGAGCAAGAGCACGCCGGAAGGGGCGCGCGATTTTCTGGTGCCGAGCCGCCTCCAGCCGGGCGCCTGGTATGCGCTGCCGCAGGCGCCGCAGCAATACAAGCAGCTGCTCATGGTCGGCGGGATGGACAAGTATTTTCAGATCGCGAAATGTTTCCGCGACGAAGACCTGCGCGCCGACCGCCAGCCGGAGTTCACGCAGATCGACGTCGAGGCGTCGTTCGTCGAGCGGGACGACATTCTCGCGCTGGTCGAGGGCATGCTCGCGGACGTGTTCAAGGCGACGCGCGGCGTGGACGTGCCGCTGCCGTTTCCGCGGCTGACGTATGCCGAGGCGATGAACCGCTACGGGTCGGACAAACCGGACACCCGGTTCGGCGTCGAGCTGACCGATCTGAGCGAGGTTTTCGCGCAAAGCCAGTTCAAGGTGTTCGCCGGCGCGCTGAGCGCGGGCGGCGTCGTGAAGGCGATCAACGCGAAAGGCTTTGCCGGCGTCACGACCGGCCAGATCGAGGAGCTGACGAAGATGGCGCAGAGCTACGGCGCGAAGGGCCTGGCGTTCATCAAGGTCGAAAACGGCGAGTGGAAATCGCCGATCGTGAAGTTCTTTTCCGCCGCCGAAAAAGCCGCGCTCACCGGGAAGCTCGGCATCGAAGAGGGCGACCTCATCCTTTTCGGCGCGGACAAGTGGGACACCGTGGTCGAAGTGCTCGGCCGCATCCGGCTGCGCGTGGCGGAGATCATGAAACTGGTCACCGACCCCGAGCGGCTGGACTTCCTCTGGGTCACCGATTTCCCGCTGCTCGCCTGGAGTGCCGAGGACAACAAATGGAACGCGGTGCACCATCCCTTCACCCGGCCGCTGCTGGAGGACGAGCATCTGCTCGATTCGCCGGAAACCTACGGCCAGGCGCGTGCCGCGGCGTATGACGTCGTGCTCAACGGCTTTGAAATCGGCGGCGGCTCCATCCGCATCCACGAGCCGGTGTTGCAGGCGAAATTGTTCGACGTTCTCGGCATCAACGCCGAGCAGCAGGCGAAGCAGTTCGGCCACATTCTGAAGGCGTTTTCCTTTGGCGCCCCGCCGCACGGCGGCATCGCGCTCGGCGTGGATCGCATCGTGATGCTGATCTGCGGCGAGACGAGCATCCGCGACGTGATGGCGTTCCCGAAGAACAACCGCGGCCAGGATTTGATGAGCCAGTCGCCGAGCGACGTGGACCCGAAGCAAATGCGCGAGCTTTACCTCCAGACCACCGTCCGCCAGCCGAAGCCCGGCGGCAGCGCGCCGGCTGCCGCGACTGGCGGTCCCGCGACCGGTGCCGCCACGGCGCAGCCGGCGACGGTCACCGGAATTTGAGCCGCCCGGTTTTTCGCCCTCCGATGATGCCGTCCTCGCAGCCGGCCAGAGCGCCGCGCGCCGCTCCCGCGTCCCCGGGTTCGGCGATGCGGTGCGCGCTGGTCCTGCTCGCGGTGCTCGGCCTCGCGGGAAGCGGCGGCCCGTTGCTCCCGGCGGCGCAGGCGCAGCGCAAAAACGACGGCCGCCGGCCCGCCCGCGTCCCGCCGAATTCCCCGGCTGCGCGTGGGAACAACGGCAGCAGTCGTGCGGCTGGCACCGGCGCAAACAATCCGAACACGCTGGCGATGATGAATCAGGCCAACGGCATCGGCGTCGTCGGCCAGTCGGTGCGGCTGCCGTTTAATCTCAACTGGGCGGATTCGCGCGACCGCCTCGCGCGCCTGCTCGGCGGGACCGGCGCGGCGGTGAAAGAGCGCCGGGTGGCCGGCAGCCGCGAAATCTGGACGGTCGAGGGCTTGCTGCGTCCGCCGCCGAAGCCGGAAAAAGTGTTGCTCACCTTCCTCGAGGACGCGCTCGTCGGCATCGAGATGCAGTTCGGCCAGGGCGATTGGGAAACGGAGAAATTCAACGAAACCATGGGCACGCTCCGCCGCCAGGTGGAGCGCGATCTCAACGGTCCCGGCGACCTCGTGAAACGCGAGAGCGAGCCGGTCGCCGCGCCCGACGGCGCCCAGATTCAGCAAACGCTGACCGGCTACGAATGGAAGCGCAACGAAACGCTCGTCGAGCTGTTTTATTTCGCCGCCGAGGACGCGGAAAAGAAGCAGAGCTTCCGCACGATCAGCGTCCACTACCGCTACGCGCCGCCGCCGATGGACGATCCGAATCAACCCGGGCTGCCCGGCGCCGGCGCGCTGCCGTCAAACGCTTCGCCGCTCTTTCCCGGCAACGCGCCGCGCGGCGAGCCCGACCCGCTGCCGAAGCCGTAGCGGACCCTGCGCGCGGGCGCGGCGATCGACCGGCTCACCGGACCGGCGCGGCGAGGCAGGCTGCCATCTTTTCGCCGAGCTGGGTCTTGGTGAAGGGCTTGATCAGATAGCCGTTGGCGCCGAGCGCGGCCGCCTGCCGGCGATGTTTGTCCGCCTGCCGGCTGGTGACGACGATCACCGGCAGCCGGCGCGTGGCGTCGTGCCGCCGGATTTCCGCCAGCAGCTCGAAGCCGTGCATGCGCGGCATCTCGAGGTCGGTGAGCACGAGCGAGAACTTCCCGCTGTGCAATTTCTCCAGCGCCACGATGCCGTCCGACGCCGTCTCGACGGTGTAACCCAGCTCGGTGGCATATTTCTCCGCGACCTTGCGCACGCTCAGCGAGTCGTCCACCACCAGGACCCTCGCCGCCGGTGCGGCCGGCTCCGCGGGCAGGAGCGGCTCGGGCGCCGCGGCAGCGGTCTGCACCAGGGCAAATAAGCCCTGCCGCGCGAGCACGCCGTGGCAGAGGCGCGGCACGTCGAGGATCAACACGACGCTGCCGTCGGTGTCGATCGTCGCGCTCGAGAAAAAGGGATGCTGCTCGAGCAGCGGCCCGAGCGGCTTCGTCACGGTTTCCGCGCGGCGCAGCATGCCGTCGATGGTCAGGGCGACGCGCTTGTCCGCGAGCTTGGCGATCACCGCGAGCCGGTCCGGGACCTCGGCGCCCGGAGCGGCGGCCGCCGGTGCCGGCTGGCGCGGCAGCCCGAGCAGGGCGTCGAGCCGCAGAAACGGCACCGGCTCCGTGGTGTCCGGCACCCGCAGAAATTCCTGACCCCGGGCATCGTGCGAAACGTCGGCGGAGCGCCAGGTCGCCAGGCGATCGACGAAATTCAGCGGCAGCGCGAACCGCTGGCCGCCGATGGCCACAAACATCGCCTGACCGATGGCCAGGGTGAGCGGCAGCTTCAGCGTGAACGTGCAGCCGCGGCCGCTGCGCGAGGCGATCTCGATGACGCCGCCCAGCCGCGCGACTTGTTGCAGCACGGCGTCCAGCCCGATGCCGCGCCCGGCCACGTCGCCGGCGGTGGCGCGCGTGGAAAAGCCGGGCAGGAAAATGAGGTTCGTCAGCCGCGCTTCCTCCCAGGTTTCCGCGGCTTCCGCCGGGATCAGCCCGGCGCTGAGCGCCCGCCGGCGGATGGCGTCGAAGTCCAGCCCGCCGCCGTCGTCGGTCAGCTCGATGATCGCCTGGTTGCTCCGCTGCGACGCGCGCAGAACCAGCCGACCCTTCGCCGGCTTGCCCGCGGCGCTGCGGCGGTTGGGAGACTCGATGCCGTGGCTCACGGCGTTGCGCACCAGGTGCAGGAGCGGCGAAAACACGCTTTCGGCAATGACCTTGTCCAGCCGGGTGTCGCCGCCGAGCGTTTCAAATTCGATCTCCTTGCCTTCCTTGCCCGCGGCTTCGAGCGCGACGCGGCGCAACCGGCGCAGCAGCGAGGAAAGCGGCACCATGCGGACCTGCGTGATGGTTTCCTGCAGGTGCGCGCTGAGCTTGCGAAACTTGTCGGTGTCGTCCGTGAACGACGCGAAAAAGCGGCGCGACTGGTCAATGAGCTCGCCGGTGTCGGCGCCGATTTCCACGAGCTGCCGGGCCAGGATGTTCAGGTCGTCGTAACGATCGAATTCCAGATCGCCGAAGCCGCTCAGGCGCACGCCGCCGTTGGTGTCGCCGGTGCCGTCCATTCCGCGCGAATTGCTGCTGCCGCCAACGCCGCCGGGATTGCGGTTCACCGAGTATTCGTGGCGATCCTGAAAGTCGCTCACCAGTTTCAGCAACCGGCCTTTGCAGCTCTCCAGCTCGCGGCTCATCGTGGTGAAGCTTTCCACTTTCGCGAGCAACCGGTTGCGGCTGACGGACAGTTCGCCGACGAGATCCATCAGCCGGTCGAGCGTGCCGGAATCAATGCGCGCGCCCGGGCTCTCAAAAGTCGCCTCCTCGGACTCCGGCTGGACCTGCGTCCAGGCCGGGCGGCCTCGGCGACGGGCTCGGCGCGCTCTGTCGCGTCGCGGGTTTCCCCGGCGGACGCGGGCTCGGCGGGCGGCGCCGCCGTCTCGGCTTGCAGACGCTCGATCTCCGCGAGCAACATGGCGGCGCGCGGCGGAATTTCCCCACCGTGCCCGGCGCCGACGTGACGCAGAAAATCGCGGATGACCTCGATGCTCGTAGCCGCGAGGCGGCGCTGCTGCGCGGTCGCGAGCGCGGGGCGCAGCGGCGCGGCGCTCTCGTCATCGCTGTCGTCCGCGGCGGCGCGCTCGCCTTCGAAGGCGCCTTCCAGCGCGTGCGCCAGACCGCCGAGCGCCGTGAGTCCGATGCTGTTCGCCGCACCTTTGATCGTGTGAAACAGGCGCAGGAAGGTCAGCCGCGGCTCCGTGGCGTCTGGCGCTTGTTCCCAGGCGGCCAGCGCCGCTTCCATGTTCTCGCAATACTCCTCGGTCTCCGGGACGAAGTATTGCAGCATGTCCGCGTCGCCGGAGGCGTCAGCGCGGGGCGGGAAGGATGCGGGCGGCAGGGAATCCGCTGCCGGCGCATCGTCGGTCGCAAAAGAAAATTCGGCAGCGGCGGGCGCGGCGCTTTCAGAGCCTTCCACGCCGAGATCCTGCAAAAAGGCGAGCACGTCGGCGTCGGCGACCGGCGCTGGGGGCGGTGGGTCCGCGGCAGGCGCACCGGTTTCCTCATCCGATCGACGTGAAACGTTCTTCGGCGAGGCCGCCGCCGTTGGCACCAGCGCCCGGGTCGCCCGAGAGCAGATCACTCCACTCCCGCTGCGCGGCTTCGCGCAGATGCCGGGCCGCCGCCTCGGCTTCCTGCCGGTGGCTCTCCGTGGCGTCGGCGGAAAGCGTGCGCAGGCCGTCGCCGGAATCGCGGCAAAAGGCAAACACCGCGGCCGCGCGGCCGGAGTCTCCCTGGCGCGCCAGGTCCGCCGCCGCGGTTGCGAGGCGATCGAGCAGGGCGACATGTTCCTCGCTCGGGCGCGAACCGGCGATGCCGGCGAGACCTTTCAAGCCGTGCAGCGCGTTGTGCAGGACGCGCTGGGCCGTCTCGTCACCCGGCTCGGCGCAGAGCGTCTGAAGCGCTTCCGCGACGCGGCCGTGCAACGCCTCCAGATCGGCGGCGAAGACCGCGTGAAACTCTGGCGTGGAAGCGAGGGGAAGCATCATGGGCCGTGACGGAAGGGCGGGCTGGCCGGGATCAGGAGGGCAGTCCGCGCGTCAGGGAAAAGACCGGTGTGGCGCCGCTGGCCGGCGTGGATGCGCGGGATCCGTTGCCATTCCCGTTTCCGTTTCCATTCCCGTTGGTGTGAGCGTGGCCGTTGCCGTTGCCGTTTGCTGGCGCCGCGGTGGTGCCGCCGATCAACGAGTGCAAGCTGACGCCGGCCGCGGTGGGCGCGCCGAGGTCCGGAGCCGGGGTTTCCTTGCTGACCTTGAACTTGCCCACCGATTGGGTCAGCCGGCCGGCGAGCCTCGCGAGTTCGCTCGAGGCGGCCTGCGTCTGGGCGGAGCCGGTCTGCGCCTGCTCGGCGATGGCCTGGACGAAGTTCAGCGCCTCGACGACGTGCGTGGCGCCATCGACCTGTTCCTTGCTCGAGTCGCTCATCGCGTTGATCATGATCGCGCTCTCCGTGATCGCGTGGCGGATGCGCTCCAGCTCCTGGCCGGCGCCGGCGACGACCGCGCTTTCGCGTTCCACTTCCGTGGTCTGGTTTTCCATGGAAACGACCGCTTCGCCGGTTTCCGTCTGGATGGCGGCGATGAGCTTTTCGATCTCGCGCGTGGCGTTGGCGGTGCGTTCGGAAAGCTTGCGCACCTCGTCGGCGACGATCGTGAAACCGCGACCTTCCTCGCCGGCGCGCGCGGCTTCGATGGAGGCGTTGAGCGCCAGCATGTCCGTCTGCGCGGAGATGGCCTGAATCGTGCCGAGAATGTTCGAAATTTCCATCGAGCGTTCGCCGAGGCGCTTGATCGTTTTCGCGCCGGACTGCACCGCATGGCGGATGCGGTCCATGCCCTCGACGACCTCTTTCACCGCGGCGTCGCCGGCGTCGGCCGCCTGCTTCGCCTGATCGGCGGCATCGTTGGCGGTGTCGGCATTGAGGCTGACCACCTGGAGATTTTCCGACATCTGGCGCATGGCCGCGGTCGTGTAGCCGATGTGGCCCGCCTGCTCGCCGGCGCCGGTGGCGAGGCGCTCCGCGCTGCCCTGCATTTCGAGGGCGGCGGTGTTCACGCGGGTCGCGGCGTGCTGCACGGCGTGGAGCAGTTCGCCGATGTTTTCAATCATGAGATTGAAGGCGTCGGCCACGTTGCCGAGAGCGCCGTCGGTGACTTTTGCGCGCACCGTCATGTCGCCGTCGGCGGCGTCGGAGACGACCATGAGCAGATCGCGGATGTCGCCCTGGAGCCGCTGATTTTCCTCCTCCACCTGACGCTGCGCGGCGATGCGGGCATCGACCATCGCATTGAACTGGTAGGCGGCCTGGCCGATCTCGTCGCGGGTTTCGACCGGGGCGCGGACCGTGTTGTTGCCGGTGGCGATCACGGCGGCGGCTTCAGCCAGCCCGTTGATGGGTCGGGAAATCTGGCGGGCCAGGAGGACCGAGACCACCATGAGGCCGACCAGCAGGACGGCGGCGGTCTTGAGCAGGTTATCCCGCAGCGCCGTGACGGCGGCGAAGGCTTCGGCCGCGGGCATGCCGATGATCAGGCCGGTTTCGATGCCGGGAATGTCGAGCTTGCCGACGACGGCGAGCGAGGAAACCCCGCGGCTGTTGACATATTCGATCTCCGTCCGGCCGCTCGGCGTGTAGGTCGGCGCGGTCGGGTCGAAGATCGCCTGGGTGGCGTTTTGCTTGATGACCATTTTCAGCTCGGCGGTGTCGTCCACCTTCCGGCCGGCGAGATCGAGCTTCGGCCGTTTGCGTTCCGCCGGCAGCTCGGCGCGCAGGCGGTATTCCGAGCGCAGCACGTAGTCCTTGCCGAAGAGCTGGAGGATGCCGTTTTTGCCGAGGCCGAGCTGCTCCCAGTTGCCGTTGGAGCTGAGCACGCTGTTCAGCACGCGGGTGCCGATGCGGTAGAGCATGACGCCCTGTTTGCGGTTGTTGCCGGCGTCGAGCACCGCGGCTCCGGCAAAGGCCGAGGTCGCGCCGAACGCGGAATCGTAAATCGAGAAATCGCGGAGCGAGACTTTCGTGGCCGGGGGCGCCTCGGGCGTCGGCGTGCTTTCCCAGGCCGTCTGAAACGTCTTCGCGAATTCCCCGGCGCGGAAATGTTCCGAGGCGAGGTTCGTGCCGAAGTCGAAGCCCTGGTTGGAGCTGAAGAGCACGGTGCCGTCCGCATCGACGAGGTAGAGGTCGTCGGCGCCCGCGTTGGCCGCGGTGCTGGCGTAGGCGCGCTGGTATTTCGCGACGGCTTTCGCGTAGCTGGAATTGGCGAACGCGCGGCGGAAGCCGGCGTCGAGCGCGGGATTCGCCGCGATGAATTCCGCGCTGGCGTTTGCCGCCTTGGCGCCGACCGGGGCGGGATTTTTGACGAGGTAAACAAACTGCACCAGGCAGCCGACGGGATCGGACACCGGCGGCATCCAATGTTCCGGGTTGAGATCGGGCTTTTGCTTCGCGCCGGCATAGGCAGCGGCGACTCCGGGCAGAAAGGCGGCTTCGTAGTAGGCGCGATTTGCGGCAACGACGTCGCGCAGGAAGGCGTCGTCCACCCGGACGCCGGCGGCCGTCAACTCGCTGAGCAGCGCACGGCGTCCGGCGGCCAGTTCGGTGACGGCGGTGCGGGCCGTCAGCTCGGCGCGGCTGGCCAGATCGGTGCGGATGCGGCCGAAATATTCGTTCACCTGCGCGCTGAGCAGGCTGCGCACGGAGCGAAACGCGCTCAAGCGTTCCTCACGGATCGCGCGATAGCTGTAGCTGTAAACCAGCCACGCGGAGAAGGCCAGGATCACCCCACCCAGGGTAAGGAAGATCAGAAGAAACTTCGTGTGGATGCGCAGGCCGCGGCGCGGCGGCGCGGCGGGTGTGGCGGGCGCGGCGGCTGGCGTGGGGGCGGCGGCAGCGACGGCGGGTTCCGCGGCAGGAGTGGGGTTGCTCATGGGATTACAGCGGGATGGGAGATCAGACGGGGTCGGTCGGAAAAGGGCAGGGCGCGGAAGCTGGGCGGGGTTGGGGAAGGGATCAGGCGGCATCGGCCGTGGCAACAATGCGGAGTCGGTCGGCGAGCAGTGGGGCGTCGAGACAGCGCACGGCAGGCTGGTCATTCCCGGCGGGACGCCAGCGGCCCGGGACAAAGTCGGGTTCCCCGTCCGCGGCTCCGAGGGGCTCGACCGCGCCGGTCGGGATGGCGGCGACATGCTCAAAGCCATCGGCCGCCAGCGCGAGCTTGCCCTGTGGTGTGTTCAGGATCAAAAAGATGGCGCTGGGCGCCGATGGCCGCGTTCCGCCCGGTGCCGCGGAGAACCACGGCGCCAGCGTGGCCGCGGGCACGATCTCGCCGCGCAGATTTCCCACGCCGATCCACCCGGCGCCGGCGCGCGGCAGCGGGGTGACTTCCAGCTCGCCGACGACTTCCTGCACGTGCGCCACCGGCAGCGCGAACCGTTCGCCGCGAAAGCGAAACAACGCATGCGGCTTGCCCATCGGCGCCGCCTCCAGCGACGCCCCGGCTCCACCGGTTCCACCGGGGGACGCGGGCGTTTGTGGAGATGGCGGCGTGGTGGTCATCTGGGTTCGGCGGACAAATTCCTTTTTCTCGTGCGCCTTCAGACGCGGACCAGATGCTTCTCCACCGCGTTGATCACCTGGGCGGCCTGGAGCGGCTTGTTGAGATAATCGCTGGCCCCCTGTTTCATGCCCCAGAAACGGTCCGTCTCCTGGGTTTTGGACGACACCAGAATCACCGGCGTGGCTGCCAGCTCAGGGTTGCGCTTGATGCGGCGGCAAACTTGGAAACCGTCCGCGCTCGGCAGCACGATATCGAGCAGCACGAGGTCCGGCCGTTCCTGCTCGCACATCGCCAGAGCCACTTCGCCATCGGCGGCTTCGACGATTTGAAAGCCGCGGGGCTCGAGGATCGAGCGCATCAGCAGGCGCTCGGTGGAAAGGTCGTCAACGATCAGGATTTTCATCAGAAAAGGGCGGGCAGTCGATGGATCGGGCGCGAAAGGCGCGAGGCGGGATGGGACTGGGAAGAATGGGGTCAGGCAGCCACGGCGGTCTCATCCGGCACGGCGGCGGCGGTCAGCTCGTCCTCGACGAGCGGCAGGTCGCTGAGGTAGCAAAGGTCGATCCGGGCCAGGCAGAAAAGGGCGCGGCAGACTTCGAAGAGCGGCTGGTCCACGACTTCCTGGAGCTGAGCGACCGTGCGCCGGAAATCGATCTGCTCGAGCAGGGAGATTTCGAGGGCGTTGAGCGACAGCGTGGCGAGGTATTCCGGGTTGCACGCCGCCGTGCGGCCGACAAACAATTCCAGACGCGGCACCTCCTCCTGGATTTGCTGCCAGTCGCTCACACAGCGATACGATTCGAGCAGCAGTTGCGGCAGGGAAAACGCGACGCGGTGATCGCGCACAAACGCCGGCAGCTCCGCCCGCGGCGTGAACGCATAGGTCATGTCCGAGGCGTCGTTCACCCGGCCCATGCACCGGTGACCGCACTCGCGCAGCAGTTCGCCGAGGTCCGAGTCCGCGGACTGCACACCGTGGGCATGCGCCGTGATGAAAAAGGGAACGCGCTCTTCGCGCTGGGCGATCATCGCCGCGGAAACCACGGCGTGCGGCACCTGGAGAAAGGGAAACGAACTCCCCGCGCAATAAAAGCGCGGATGGTTGCTCGAGATGCCGACGATCGCGCCGCCTTCGTAGAACACGCTGACCACCTCTTCCGGCAGCGTGAGGCAAAGCTCGCCGGTGACGCCTTCGTGCAACAGGTGATTGAGCACATGGCGCTCGGAGACAAAGCGCGTCGAGCCGCAGAGCGTCGGTTCCGAGCGGCCCGCCGCGCCGAGGGCAGTTGCGCCCGGACTGGACGCGACGAGGCGCCGGCCGGTATCGACGAGGTCGCTGGCGAGCTCGCCCATGAGATCGAGCGGGAGTAGCCGGGAGAGGTAATAGGAAAAGGGATCCTGCTCGCCGCGCTCCGCTTCCCACGCCGGGATGGATGGCAGCGGACCGTGCAGACGGGCGACCACTTTTTCAAAAATGCGCTGGCGCAGTTCCTCGACCCGCGCGCGGTCCTCCCCGGCGGTGGCGGTGGTGTCCGTGGGTGTCCCAGCGGAAGCGGGCTGCGGGGAAGCAGCCGTCGGGCTCACAGATCCCGGCGCGGCCTCAAGCGCGGCTCCGGAAGCCGCCGTCGCAGCGCCGGCGACCGCGCCCGGCGTCGGCGACTCGGTGGCGGGACGCGCGGCGCGCCCGAGCACGTTGGCGACCACGGCCTGGAGCACGTTGGCGGCAAAAGGCTTGGTCAGATAATCGACGACGTTGCCGCAATCCCGATACAGTTCCTGAATCGCGCTGCCGTGTCCGCTGATGAGCAGCACCGGGATGTGCCGGGTGCTCGGCTCGTTGTTCAGTCGCTGGCAAAACTCGACGCCGCGCACGTCGGGCAGCACGTAGTCGAGCAGGATCAGATCGGGCTTCGCCTCCAGCGCCAGCCGCAAGCCTTCCTCGCCGCTCGCCGCCATCAACACCCGGTGCCCGGTTGGCTCGAGGGCATTCTCGATGAGCTTGCGAATCGTCAGGCTGTCATCAATGGACAGGATGGTCTTCGGCGACGTGGACATGG
Organism: uncultured Verrucomicrobiae bacterium; assembly: GCA_963762725.1. Classification (GTDB taxonomy): domain Bacteria; phylum Verrucomicrobiota; class Verrucomicrobiia; order Chthoniobacterales; family SZAS-18; genus JAFAXH01. The sequence continues at coordinate 228,240 of CAVXLY010000007.1, forward strand.
GGCGGCGCGGGTGAGCAGCCGGCCCCCGGTGAGGAGCGACTTTCCCGCCGCTTGGCTAAAAGCACGATGCGGGCCAGCGCCAGCGCCCGGGCGGGCTCGCCCGGAGCGGGGAAGCCTCGGTGTCCAGAGTCGCAATTCCGCAACGCGCCGCCGCGTCGATCGCCGTGTGGAGCGCGGCGCCGGGCAGACGGGCGCGCGGACCGCGCTAGTTCAACCGGCGCGGCGTCGGCGACGGCTTGGCGGCTGGGGCGGGTGAGGGCGCGGCCGGCGGCTCCTTGATGGCTTGGAGCCGGTAGATCGTCTCGCCTTCCTTCATCACATCCAGCCGGTCGCGCGCGATGATCTCGAAGTAGCCGGGATCATTTTTCAGCCAGTGCAGCTGGCGCTCCTTACGATTCGTCAACAGCTTGCGCTGTTCGACGAGCAGCTTGAGCTTTTTCTCCTCTTCGAGCGCGATGCGCTGCTTCTGCAGCACTGGCAGGTAGGCGCAGATGATGATGGTGATCACCGCCAGCGTGATCCCGATGAAAATCAGGCGCTGCAGCGTGTGCCAGACCCCGCCGCCGGCGGGTTGGAAACCATCGTCGTCGTAGTGGTTGCTCACCCTGCGCGCATCTTACCGCCGAAGCGGGCGTTGTCACCAAGGATTTCCTCGATGCGCAGCAGTTGATTGTATTTTGCGACGCGATCCGTGCGGCAAAGCGAGCCGGTCTTGATCTGACCCGCGTTGGTGGCGACCGCGATATCGGAGATCGTGGTGTCCTCGGTCTCGCCGGAACGGTGTGAGATGACGGCGGTGTAGCGGTTTTCCTTCGCCAGCTCGATGGCGTCGAGCGTCTCGGTGAGCGTGCCGATCTGGTTGACCTTCACGAGGATCGAGTTGCCGACGCCCATCGAAATGCCTTTCTGCAGGAACTCGACGTTCGTCACGAACAAATCGTCGCCGACGAGCTGCACGCTGGCGCCGAGCGCGTCCGTCAGTTTTTTCCAGCCGTCCCAGTCGCCTTCCGCGCAGCCGTCTTCGATGGAGATGATCGGGAACCGGCCGACGAGCTTCTGGTAGTAGGCGACGAGTTCGTCCGCGGTGCGCCGGGCGCCGTCGGATTTCTTGAACGTGTAAACCTTCGACTCTTCGTCGAAGAACTCGCTGCTGGCGACGTCGAGCGCGATGAAGACATCTTTTCCGAGTTCGTAGCCGGCGGCTTTCGTCGCCGCGGCCAGGCATTCGAGCGCGTCCTCGGCGGAGTCGAGCTTCGGGGCGAAGCCGCCTTCGTCGCCGATGGCCGTGCTCAGGCCGCGGCCCTTGAGCACGCCTTTCAGCGCGTGGAAAATCTCGGTGCCGCAACGCAGCGCCTCGCGGAAGCTCGGCAGCCCGCGCGGCATGATCATGAACTCCTGGAAATCAATCGGTGCGTCCGAGTGCGCGCCGCCGTTGATGACGTTCATCATCGGCACCGGCAGCACCTTCGCGTTCGGCCCGCCGAGATACTGAAAAGGGGCACCCCGACCTGGGTCGCCGCGGCGTGGGCGTTGGCGAGCGAGACGCCGAGGAGCGCGTTGGCGCCGAGCTTCTTTTTGTTCTCGGTGCCGTCGAGGTCGATCATCGCGCGGTCGAGCCCGGCTTGGTCAAGGGCGTCGTGTCCTTCCAAGGCTTCGGCGATTGTTTTGTTCACCGCTTCGACCGCCTTCAGCACGCCCTTGCCGAGGTAGCGCGCCTTGTCACCGTCGCGCAGTTCCCAGGCCTCGTGCTGGCCGGTGCTGGCGCCGCTCGGCACCGCCGCCCGGCCGAGTGCGCCGCCGGAAAGCATGACTTCGGCTTCCAGCGTGGGGTTGCCGCGCGAATCGAGGATTTCGCGGGCGCGGACGGCGGTGATGGTGGTCGGGTTCATGAGCGGAAGTGGAATGGGCGCGTGGGGGGGAGATGATGAATGGAAGGCCGGGGCGCGCCGGAGGATGCGCCGGCGAGACGCGGATAAAAACATAAACGCGGCTCCCGGGGAAGCCGCGTTTCCTCCCGCGAACCGCCGCGGGCATTTTTTCCGAAAAAATCAGACCGCCTTGTAGGCGCGGATCTCTTGGATCGTCACTTCGCGCGGTGTCGCGCCGGGTTGATCGCTGGGCAAGGCGAGGGTTTCCCCGACGCGATGACCGATCAACGCCTGGCCGATTGCCGTCTGGTAGGAAATCAGGTGCCGCTCGGGATCGCCGTCCCAGGCGCCGAGGATCGTGTAAACTTCCGGCTCGCCGCCATCGGTTCGTTGCAGGGTGACCACGGTGCCGATGGAAACCTGGGTGAGATCAGGGTTTTCAAAGTTCGTCCCGCGAGCCCGCGCCAGGGCGATTTCCAGCTCGGCCTTGCGGCGCATGAGCACGGTCTGCATTTCCTTCGCGGCCTTGAACTCGAAATTCTCCCGCAAATCGCCGTAGGAGCGCGCCAGTCCGATTTCCTGACTGTTCTTGGGAATGTCCTTGTTCACCAGCTTGTCGTATTCCTCCTTGCGCCGCTCCAGGCTGGACCAGCTCACAACGAGCGGCTGCACGTTGCCCTTTTCCTCGCCGCCGCCGAGCAACGGCGCCAGCTGGGGATGGCTCTTGATCAACCGGCCCATCAGCGAACGGCGGTCGAGCTCTTCAAATGCCGGGGAGGCCAGCAGCGCGCGGCCGATGCCGACCTGTTCGCTGGCCGGCGTGGCGGCGAGCAGCGCCGAAGCGAGGCTGCGATCGCTGAGGAGCAAATCGCGCAGCCGGGTGCCGCGCCGCACGTCGCCGAAGCGGTCACGATCGAGCGCGGAAAGCGTGGCGCCGAAGACCCGCCCGAGCTGGCCGGCGAACGGCGTCTCCGGGCTGGCGGTGGCCGGGTCGTCGTGGCCGTGCTCGCGGCAAAGCCAGAGCAGCATCTCGCAGGAAATCGTGTAATCGCGCAGGCAGCGCTCGAAGAATGCCGCCGGTTCCGCGGCCCGGCCGCGCTTTTCGAACAGGCCGACAATTTCGCCGACCACGCGCGGCTGGCGGGTGTGCGGCAGCAAGGCGAGCGAGCGCGGCACCCAGCCGTTTTCGCTCTCCTCACCATACGCGCTGGGCAGCGCGGCGATGGCGGTGCGCTGGCGGCCGGCCGGCAGATCGTCGAGCAGCCGGGCAAGGTCGGCATCCGTGCCGCGTAGCAGAGAGGCGAGCGCGGGTGCGCCCTCGGGGAGCGTGACGCCGGCAGCGGAAACGATTTCATCGCGGGCGGCGAGCAGCTCGATGGCGCGCGCCGGCGCCAGACGCTGGGCCTGGAGCGCGACGTTGCCCACCGCGGTGAGCACCGGCATCAGGGCGGCGGGATCGACCTTGAAAAACTCGAGATCCTTCGCGATGGCGTCGAGCGCCTGGAGCTGTTCCTTGTTCTGCCGCGCGCTCTGGAAGCGGGCCAGCAGGCCGGCAGCCGCCTCGCCGGCGGTGGTCGCGGCACCGCCGTCCCGGAGGCTGATCGGCTCGGTCTTCTTTGACGGGATGACGAATCCGCCCGCCGCTTTGAGCGCCCGTTTCGCGGGGCCGTCCCACCAGCGCTTGAACTCGGCCTCGCTGTGAAAGATTTCCGGCATCAGCATCGCAGCGAGCTGCACCGGGGTGAGCTTGCCGCCGGGAGCGTGCTGCACCGCCAGGCGCACCACGGCGGCGGGATCCTCGGTGGCGAGCTTTTTCAAGCCGGCCGCGTCCTGCGCCTTGCGGGCGAGGAGATGCTCGGGCGGAAGCGGTTGCACGGTTTCCGCCACATACGAGAGCTTCATCGGATGCGCCTTGCGGCTGCCGAAGTCGATGAGCACCTGGTCGTCGTCCGGCCGCCATTCCGCGACCCGGCCGAAGCCCCAGCTTTTATGCTGGCAGAAGGTGCCGGGCGGCAGGGCTTCGAGCGCGCGCGCGGCAGCGGGCGGGAGCTTTCCGGCGGAAACGAGAGATTGAAGTTCCGAGTGCATAAAAATAGGGAGGGGAAGGGCGGGACTGAGGTTCCCCACGCGCGGGTTCCTCGGAACATCGGCGGGGGGAACAACATAAGGGCGACTCCCCTCCCGGCCAACAATTTTGTCGGCGCTCTGTCCGGACCCCCGCGACGGCCGGCGCAACCATGCATCCGGGGGGGTCGCGTCGGCGGCGACTTCGGCGTTGCCGAACGGCCGGGCTTCTGGTTTAAAGCGAAATGGGTTACGGCATGAAACACGCATTGCATTGCACCCTCTGGCTGCTTTTTTCGGTCGCCGCGGTCCGCGCGGACATCCAGGCGCCGCCGGGCGCGGAGCACGGCCCGACCCGCAAGCTCGGCCGCGCGGTCGGGAATCTTTTTCTCGGTTTCACCGAAGTGCCGGTGACGATCGCGCAGGTCAACGACGATGAAGGCAACGCGGCCGCGGCGTCCTACGGGGTGATCCGCGGTTTCGGCCGCGGCTTTGCCCGGACCGGCGTCGGGTTTTACGAGTTTTTGCTCTGGCCGTTCCCGCTGCACAAGGGCACGTATCGCCCGACGCTGCGCCCGGAGGTGCCGTGGATCCTGAGCGGGTATCAGGAGTTTCCGCCGGAACTCGGCTGGGAAAGCCGCTACGGCTATCCGCGGGCGACCGGCAGCAACTGAGCGGAGACGACGGGTGACCCTCGCAGAGCGTCGCGTTCGAAATCCTGTCGTTCGGCCGTTTGTTCTTCGCGATCCGCGGAATGCCTCCCCGCCTGCTTTGTCCCCGGATCGCGCCGCGGCCTGCTTCGGGCGACGCGGACTGGACGGAGCGTGTCCCGCCGATCCTGCTCGTCGATGCCGTGAGCGGTGCGCCGCCCCGGCAGGCGACGCGGGTCTGGACGGCCTGGGACGAGCGAGCCTGGCGGGTGCGGTTCCGTTGTGACGACGCGCGGCCCTGGGCGACGCTGCGCGAGCGCGACGCGCAACTCTGGACCGAGGAGGTCGTGGAAATCTTCGTGGACCCGGTGGGCGATGGCGCCGGCTACTTCGAGCTGGAGATCAATCCGCTCGGAACGGTCTGCGACCTGGTGCTGCGGCGCATCGCCAGCGGCTGGCGCAAGGATTTCTCCTGGCAGGCGGAAGGTCTGCCGCGCCACGGCGGGGCTGGAGCCCGGTGGATGGTGGGCGGAACTGGTGATCCCGTTTGCCGCGCTCGGCCCGGAGATTCCGGCGCCCGGGTCGGTCTGGCGCGCGAACTTTTTCCGCATCGACCGCCCCGGCGGCGAACCCGGGAACCACGGCTGACCGTGAGTTGAGCGCCTGGTCGCCGACCGGCTGGGCGAACTTCCATCTGCCGGCAAAATTCGGGTATCTTGAATTCGGCGGCGACGTTTCCGTCTGAAAGAAAGCCCCCGGGGCGCTCCCTGCCGAATGCGAAAAAAGCGCGGGGCAGCCGCTGGTTTTCCTGCGACACTGCCGCCACCCCTGCGGCTCGCTCCCGTTCTCAACCTGTCCCATGATGTCCCCACCCTTTCTTCGCCCGAGGTTTCTGCTTTGCACGGTGTTTGCCGCCGCCGCGATGACAGGTGCGCTGCCTTGCTTCGGCCAGGGGAGCCCGTCGCCCGCGCCAGCAGCTCCGGCGGACACCGCCGCTGCGCCGATTCCAAAGGAAAAGGGGCTGAATTTCTCCATCCCGCTGCCGATCGGCGAGACGACGCGCGAGATTAAAATCCCGGAGCGCGGCCCCGCCGGCCAGGCCATCTCCCAGCTCATGGCCATCTCCGCCAAGCGCCTGGATGAAGACCGCGTCATGATGGAAAAACTGTCATCGATCTCTACAAGCCCGATGGCCGCACGGACTACCGCATCTCGCTGCCGACTTCCGTGTTCAACCTGAAGACCCGCATCATCCACAGCGACGATCCGGCGAGCATCACGACGCCGGATTTCGAAATGGCCGGCGAGAAAATGGAGTTCGACACCGCGAGCCGCACCGGAAAGTTCAATGGCTGGGTGGTGATGAAAATCCGCAACGCCAAAGACCTGGCCGCCACCGGCCCGAAGGACAAAGAAAAAGAGAAGGACAAGGAAAAGCCCAAAGACAAAGCCAAGGCGCCGTGAACGCGCAGCGCCGGCTCAGCGAATTTCGAGCCGGAAATATTGGAGCCGCCGGCCGGTGGCCGCGTCGGTTTCCGGAAACAGCGGCGGCGGGGGCGCCGTCGTCAGGTCGAGAGTCGCTTCAGCGCCGGCCGCGTCCGGCGGCAGGTCCGCGCGGGAGGTGGCGAAATCCTGGAGCCGCACGCTGGGTTCATCGCCCGCCGGCGTTTCGTCGAAGCGCCCGGATTCCGGGGCGGGGAGCCACACCGGCACGCGGTCGATCGGCGCGAAAACGAATGATCCCGGAGCGGCTGCCGACGCCCCGTTGCCGGGCGACGAAGCGAAATTTGCAAGCAGCAGCGTGGACTCCGCGAGTCCGGCGGGATCGAAATAAATGACCCCTTCCTCCAGGGGCAGCAGCACCCGGCCAGGTCCGCTGGCGACCGCGCTGCCGGGCCGATTGCGGCCAAACGCCAGCTTGCCGACGAGCCGGGGCTCGGCGCCGGTGCCTTCCAGAAACAGCTCCGGCCGCAGGGCGCCCCGCGTCGCTCCGGCGACTTCGATTGGCACCGGCGCGTCGAAGCCGAGCGCCAGGTCCAGTTCACAGCGTGCCAGCGGACCGCGGCGCAGCGCCGTCATCGGCAGCAAATGCTCCAGGATTCCGGCGTCGCCGCCGGACCGGCGGAACGGGGCGGGCAGCGAAAGCCGGGAATCGTCCGCGACCGCCGGCGCCAGCCAGAAGAGCCGGTAAAAGTGCGCCTCCTGCACCTGGATCGAGCCGGCAATGCGCGCGGAATCGGCCGGGCCGGTTGCCGTCACGTCAAAGCTGCCGCGCGCCCACGCGTCGGCGTTGTTGAGCAGCTCCACGTTTTTGCCCTGCAACGCCAGGTCGAGCACCGGCGGGATCGTGGTGTCCGGCCACTCCGCCTGACCGCTCGCCGACACGGCGCCGCCGGCTGGACGCTCCACGGTCAACTTGTCGAGATGCAGCGTGGTGGCCGGTCCGTCGAGGCGCATTTCCGCCTGGAGCAGTGTCGGCGTCGAGCCAGGCGGCAGCCTGCGGATCGGTCCAGCGCAGCCGGGCCTTGCGCAGCGAAAGCTGGCCGTTGAGCTGCGGGGCGCGCGGCGTGCCGCCGAGATCGATCCAGCCGGAAAGCCGGCCCGCGGCTTCGCGCCAAACGCCGGGCAGGAGCGGCGGCAACAACTCCACCGGGAACTCGGCCAGCAGCACCCGCCCGACGAGCTTGCCATCGAGATGCACCGGCCAGCCAGCGGCGCCGATTTCCGCACCCACGCGTTGCGAAAACGGCAGCGCCACGCCCTCAAAGCGCAAAGTCGGCGCCGGCTGCGGAGAGTTCGGCGCATCCTTCGGCTTTTTCGCCCCCGTCGCCGCCGTTGCCGTCGGGTTGCTCTCCCCGAGATCGCGCAAGGTCAGTTGGCGAAACGACACACTGTCCGGCGAATACGTGCCGTCCGCTTCGAGGTCGATCCGCCGCGGCAGCGCCGCCCGGCCGGCGCGCGCGAGAAAATTGTTGAGCCGGCCGCGAAACGCCCCGCTGTGAGCGCCGGGCGCGCCGTCGCCGCTCCACTCCAGATTCAATGCGCCGGTCGGCCGCGGTTCCGGAAACCCGTAGCTCGCAAACGCCGGCTGATACGGTGCCAGATCGCGCACGTTCACCCGGCCCTCCGCGGTATAGCGCCCGGAGCCGCCGAGCTGAAACGTCCCCTTGCCCAGCAGCGAGTCCGCGTTGCGCACGGCTTCCACGTCGGTGATCTGCAGCTCGTCGCCGCGAAACGTCATTGTCGCGCGCAGGCGATCGAGCGGCGCGCGGCGGATCCGCAGCGGGCCGGCGGTGATTTTCAAATACCCATCGAGCGTGCGGTCGCGGCCGGTCAGCGTGCCCTGGGCGTTCATGCGACCCGCCAGTTCCGGCAGCCCGAAGCCGGGGCCGAGCAGCAGGGCGAAGTCCTCGAGATCATCGATCCGGGCATCGAGGTTGCAGGAAAAATTATCCAGCCACGGCGGCAACCCGAAGCGGAGCGTGTCCGCAGCCGGAGCGGGATCCGCAGCTCCCGGGGCCGCTTTGACATCCGCGGCGGCGGAGGGGGCGGGCAGCGGGCCTTCGCCGTTCAACACCAGCCGGTTGCGCCGCTGCACGAGATCGAGTTCGTGCACGGTGATGCGCCGATGGAGCACCGTCGCCGCCAGAAGGAGCCGCTGCCAGCGCCGTGCGCCCCATTGGAAATCGGTGACTTCCATCCGCAGCGACGCCGCGGCCGCCGGCAGGTCCGCCGGATCGCCGCTGAAGGAAAACACCCCTGCGCGGACAACACCGCCGGTCGGCCCGGAGAAGCCAAATAATTCCGTGAGCGGCCGCACCGCCATGCTTTCCAGAGAGCCGGCGATCTCAAACTGCCAGTGTCCGGGGTTCGGCGTCCCGCGGGCGCCCGGGAGCCGCGCTTTCACCTGGCTGCGCAACGTGCCGCCGAGCGCGCGGACCGTGAGGTCGCCGTTGAGCAATTTTCGGCGCACCTGCGAGGCGTCGAGCGTCGCGGTTTGCAGCTCGATGCCGGGCGCGAGCGCGAGCCGGTTGACCGTCAGCCGCTCGCCGGTCCAGCGGGTGGTGGCGTGCCAGTCGTGATACACGCTGTCCAGCCCGCCGGGCGCGCGCGCCTCGACCTCCCGCGCCAGCAGGACGCCCGGGGCATCCTTGTAACCGCTCAAGCGCAAACCGCGGGCACGGAACTCCGCCTGGCCGCGTCGCAAGACTAGGTGCGAGTCGCGCGGCACCACCAGCTCAAAGTTGCGCGGCGCCAGACGACGCGCCAGGGAAGTAAACATGCGGGCGTCGCGCAGCCGCGGCCAGAAGCGGGCGGGACGTGGCCGGCTGTTGAAACTCTCCAGCGCGAGGCTGCCCTCCACGCCTTCCAGCACGATGCGCTCGAGCCAGGAGGATCGCGGCTGGCCGAACCAGGGCAGGGCGGGGGCGAGCACAAATTCCGCGCGGCGAATGCGGAGATCGGTCGGCGGCGGTGGCGATCCGTCCGGGTTGCCCGCGGCGGCGTCCACGGTATGGAGGCGCACGCCGTGGAGCACGGTGACATCGAGCGGCGTGCCATCGAGCGAGGCGATCTCCAGCCGCAGCCCTTGTTCCTCCGCCTGCCAGTTCAGCCAGGTGCGCACCGCGCCGTGCCAGGCGGGCGGATAAAACAACAGCGCCGCGAGCCCGCCGAGCAACAGACACACCAGGAGCCAGATCGCGAGGCGCCGCCGGGAGAACGCGCGGATGCGCGCGCGACTTCGGCCGGCACAGCGCCGTCGCCATCCGGGCGACCCGGCGCCGGGGACGAACGCGATTCGACATCGGCGGTGGCGCTCGGGGCGGTGGGAAGAGCGTCGGGCGGCACGGCGGGAAAAGGGAAATTCAATAACTCCCTTCGCGCGACGGGGAGGTTTTGCGCGGCCAGGAAGTTACGGCAGCCGCGATTGACGGCAAGCACCGCGGCGGGAGGCAGCGATCAACGGGCCGGTTCCGCCGGGCGCCGGTTTTCGCCGAACTGGATTTCCAGCCGGCAATCGCTGCCCAGCCGCTCGCGCAACTGCGCGGTCAGCGCGTTCTCCGCGTCGCGCACCAGGTTTGCCTGCAGCGCCTTTTCGCGGGCCTGCTCGGCCAGGGCGTTGATTTCGGTTTCGAGTTCGCCGGCGTTCACGCGATTCCAGAGGCCGTTGGTCAGTTCGAGCACTTCGACCTTCCGGCTTTCGACTCCGAGAATCCGCGCGGGCGGCATGGAAACGTGCACGACCTCCTGCCCGCTGCCGCCACTCGCTTTCGGGTCCGAGCGATCGAGCCGGGCGGCAAACGGCTGGCGCAGGTCGAAGCCCGCTTTGACCACGAATTCGCCGCGCAACCGGACGCGCTTCGAGCTGCCGAGAAACGTGGCGTTGAGCTCCCGCTCCACGAGCGTCGGCCGCTCGACCACGGCCAGCTCCAGCGCCGGGGAAACCTGCTCGAAGACGACGCGGTTGTGGATCGTCACCTGCGGCTGCATCTGCGTCGTCGCCAGAAACACCTCGCGCACCCGGGTGGCGAGCCGGTCGAGCCGCTCGGCGCCGGCATCGAGCGTGCGCCAGGGCCAGGTTTCGATCCGATGAAACACAAACGCCGCCAGCAGCACGAAAGCGAGCACGATCCCCAGGCAGCCGAGGGTCCGGCGCGATTTTCCACCGGAGCCCGGCGGCCCGCCAGAATCGGCCCGCGCGGTTTCGGACGCCGCGGGGTTGCGGGGATTTGCGCGGGGCAGGTCGGGCACGGCGGCAGGCTAGCTCCGCTCCCGACTGCGCTCAACCGGAGCCGCGGAATCGCGCCCGGGAATGCATCTGGGCAAAAAAGTAGCGCCCCCCGCGTCCGATGGACACGAGGGGCGCCTGTTCCCCCCAGAACAATCTTCTAAAACTGTTGGCATCGTTACCCCGCCGTCCGCTGGCGCGCAAGAAAAATATGACTTTTCTCCAGCCCCGGCTTCTGGTGGCGATCCGCGAATGGGCGCACCTTGCACTCCGGCCGGGCGCGGCGCCAGTGCAGCTTTGCAACGTTTTCGTCACCCGATTCCCTTCGCGCGGCTGACGCGGATCAGCCCCGGCCCGCCCGGTTTGCGGGCACTCATACCGGCTTCGGCGTCAGCAGACCGATGACGAGCCGCTCGAGCGCGAGCCGATCCTCGAACCCGCCGGAAACCAGGGCGAGATTTGTCTGGAGACAGGCTTCCAGGCCGGCGCGCAATTCGTCGAGCTCGAAGCGATGCGCATCCGCCGCCGCGAAGCCGAGCGCGTAGGCGTTGAGCGTGCCGTCTTTCTTGCGCGGCAGGTGCGCGGTCGCGGCGTCGGGGAGCTTCTCCAGCGCCTTTGCGAACGCGAAGGCCGGCGTGCCGCGACCGCCGACCCGGTGCCGGGTCTGGAGGTCTTTCACTAACAGCAGATTCCGCACGGTCGGGATGAGCGAAACGATCAGCACGCCGATGGCCGATTCGCCCTGGTGCAGGAGCTGATCGATGAGCGCCAGCGCGCCGGGCAGATCGCGCCGGCCCAGGCGATTGCCCAACTCGAAGACGACCCCGGCGCGGGTGAGCGGCACGAGTCGGCGGATGGTGGCGGCGTCGATCTCGCGCGCGTCCGGACCGAGAAAGAGATCGAGTTTTTCGAGTTCATTGTCGATCTGTCGCGAATCGCCGCCGGTCAGCAGTGTAAAAAGTTCGCTCGCCTCGCCGTCGGCGAAGCGCAGCCCGCGTGGCGCCGCCTTGGTTGCCACCAGCACGGCAGCTTCTTCCTCCCAGCCGGAGCGGGAGGCGTCGAGCCGGTCGAAGACGCGGACATCAGCGAGCTTGCCGAGGCGTTTGTAAAACGTGCGCCGCTTGTCGATCTCGGTCGCACTCAGCAGAAACTGCACGCCTTCGCCGAGCCCGGCGGCGAGCGCGGCTTCGAGCGATTCCAGCGCCTCGATCGTGCTGCCCGCGCGGCCGATCGGGTTGTCGCCGAGAAAATTCGCGCTCTTCAGCCAGACCAGTTTGCCGCCGCCGAAAAACGGGATCGTCTGCAGCGCCTCGATCGTTTGATGAATGCGCGTCACCGCCGTCGCCGCGTTGTCCACCGCGCCGTCGATGATCTCCAGGCCGAAGTCGCCGGCGTCCGCGGGCGCGAGTTCCGCTGCCAGCTTCGCGGCCTCAGTTTTCACCGTGCCTTCGTCGCTGCCGACGACGGCGGTGATCGCGGAAGTTTTCTTCGAGGCGGAAGCGGCGGCGCGCGGCATTCCGCAGGTATTAGCCAGGGAAGGGGCGCGCGGCAAACGCGGACACGATTTTCTGTCGCGTCCGGGCGTGGCGAATCCCGCCGGGAGGTCTCACGTTTTGTGGACGAGATAGCTGTTCACGTAAGCCTTGAATTCCGTTTCGAAGTTCGTCGCCAGCGGAAAGCGCGCGCCGTAAGCCGTGCGCAGCGCGGTGTCGAACGCGCTGCCCTTGCTCAACAGATCAAGGAACTGCCCGAACTTCGCCTTATCCTCGCCGCAGAGAAACCGCACGAGCACCTCGCTCTGTGTGTAAAACGCGCCGACCTGCCGAGCATCCGTGGGATACCCAACGGCTTCCGTGAGCTGCTTCAGCGGCACGTAGTCGGCATTGGGCAGAAAATGAAATCGCGGGCGCGCCTGGTAGCCGCGGGCGCGGAAGAAACTCGCGTGGCAGATGGTCGCGATGTATTCCGCGTAGCCCTCGTTCAGCCAGAGTGGCACGTTGTCGCCGTAGAAGCGGTTGAGGACGAGATGCGCGGTTTCGTGACCGAGGGTGTTGCCCTTGAATTTCTGCGCTGGATCGCGCGGAAGAAACAGTTCGTTGCGCACGTGCACGCCGCCAGTCCAGGGATCGAGTCGGGCGAGGGTTTGAAACTGCCGCCAGTCGTCGGGCGATTCGAAAACAAAGACGTGCGCCTTGCGCTCCCAGCGGCTGGTGTCCTTGCCGAGATCCTTCGCGATGACGCGGTAATAAAACTCCGCCTCGACGCTGACCGGTGTAGCGATGAAGGAATGGAAATAGTGATAGATAAAATTCGCGGTTTCCGCGTGCTTCCATTCGCCCGACCGGACCGAAAGCGCGGCGAGTCCGAGCGGGCTGACCGCCTGGCTGGATAGCGCGGCGAACGGCACTTCTTGCAGCGCGTTGATGCCTGGGGCTTCTGGCAGCCCGCCGGGAGTCGGTGTCTGCGCCAGGAGCCGGGGAGCGAGGACCGTCAACAGAAGCCAGGAAAATAGAGCAAAACCACGCGGGAGCACGGCATTGCCAAAGCAGGAACGACGCCTGCGAAACGGCGTTCTGGCGTGGCTGGGGCATTGTGGAATGATCGCGCCACCGGCAACTGGAGAGCGGTTCCCAAGCCGCCGCCCGCCAACGCGTCCCGGCGTTCTTCGCTGTCCACGGTTGACGTCGCGCGCTTGTGGACACACGATGTCCACATGAAGACGGCGACGGTCCGCGACTTGCGCAACCATTTTTCCAAACTCGAAACCTGGCTCGGTGAAGGCGAAGAAATCCGCATCGAGAAACGCGGCGAACCGATCGCCGTGCTCAAGGCGCTGCCCAAGCGGCGCGGCGCGGCGGCGGCCAGGAAAAAGCCGGACTTCGCCGCGCGTCGCAAAGCGATCTGGGGCGACCGCGTCTTCTCCGAGAAGGAAGTGCGGGAGATGCGGGAATACGAACTCGAAGGCGAGCAGGGATGAGGCATTTTCCTGACACCTCGTTTCTCTACTCGGCCTATCGCGAGCAGGTGCATTCGCCGAGAGCGGACGCTTTCCTGGAAAGCCACGGTGAGCCGTTGCCGGTTTCAACTTTGCTCCTGCTCGAATTCCGACAATCCGTCCGCCTGCAGATGCAGCTGCACGCGCGTGACAAAATGAAAGGTTTTTCCAAGGCGGAAGGCGTGGCGATGCTGCGCGACTTGCAGTCGGACCTGGCGGCAAAGGTCGTGGAAGTCGTGCCGGTGGACTGGGCCGACGTGCATCAACTCGCCGAGCGGCTCAGCGCGACCTACACCGAGCGGCGTGGTCATCGGCTGGCGGATATTTTGCACGTCGCCACCGCACTGCACCTTGGCGCGGACGAGTTCCTGACGTTCGATGCCAATCAAAAGCTGCTCGCCGAAGCCGAAGGTCTCGCGGTGAAAATTTGAAAGCGCGCGATGCTCCGGCTGATCTTTACTGAATCCGGATCACGAACTTGCATCCGACGATTGAATCGCGGCCAGCCGCCGCTCGAAGCAGCTCAAGGCGACGCCGACTCGCCACCTCCCGCGACCTGCGACGCTGCGTTTACGGATTCTTTGCGGCTGCTTTCGGCGCGAGCGAGGCGACGAGCTGTTCGAAGCGCGGGTCGCCGCGCAACGGATCCCATTGCGGGTCCAATTTCAGCGAACCGTAGCGGGTGATGGCCGAAATGCCGACCCGGGCCTGGACCACCTGCGCGAGGGTCTGCAGCGCGAGATCTTTCTCGCCGGTCCACGCGTAGATCATCGCCAGGTAGCCCACGAGGTTCGGGCTGTTGTAGGCATCCTTTGAAGCCGGCATCAAAGCACAGGCGCGCAGGCCGGCGCGCACGGCTTCTTCCTTGCGGCCCAGGCCGGCGTCGATCCAGCCGAGCACGCTCCAGGCAGCGGCGTAATCCGGCCGCTCGCGCAGCGTCGCCTCGACTTTCGCCCGCGCCGCGGTGAAGGCGGCGCGCGCTCCCGCCTCGTCGCCGAAGGTGCGCGCCGTGAGCCCGGCAAACCATTCCGGCGGCACGGAAAAACCGGTGATCTGATACCCGCGCGCCGGCAGATCGGCGACCGCTTTCCGCGCGGCGACGGGATCGCGCTCGGCCAGCGCGCCGCAGAGCCGGAAGTAGGCGCTCCCTTCCACGGCGCCCGGCTCGGCGGCCAGAATCGCGGCGTTCAAGGCGCGCAACGGCCGCGGGTCGGCACGCTCGAAATAGGGGATGAGCGCCAGCCGCATGCGGGTGTAAAGATCGCCCGGCTGGACGGCGAGCGCTTCGTTGTAGCGGCGCGTCGCTTCGGCGTAGCGCTCCATGGCTTCCTCGGTGTGGGCGGTTTCCGAGAGGATCGAGAAGTTGCGCGGATCGAGCTGCGCGGCGCGTTGGAAATTCCGCAGCGCCTCCTCCCAGCGGCCCTGCGCGACGGAAGATCGCCGCGGTGTAAAACGGCACGTCCGCGCTGTTCGGCAGCGTGCGCCCGGCCAGAGCCAGTTCGTCGAGCGCGCCGCTGTAATCGGACAGCCCGTGATAATAATAGATCCCCCGGACGAGATGCGTCTCGCCGGCGTCCGGATCAAGCCGCGCGGCCTGCTCGACGGCCACCCGCGCCAGGTCGCGGCGCGCTTCCGTGTGATCCAGGCCTTCCCAGTAAAGGTCCAGATGCGTCTCGGCCAGCAGACACCAGGCTTGCAGGAATTCCGGATCGCGCTGCAGCGCCTGGCCGAGCAGATCGACGGCTTCGAACAGGCGCTTGCCCGCCGTCGGGTCGGAATTGAAGCCCTTCAGTTCCCGGGCGTGCCGGTAGAGCTGGAGGGCCAGCACATCCTTTGTCGGCAGATGGGAGAGCTCCGCCTTTTCCGCGGGCGATATTCGGGCGCGCAGTTGCTCGGCGATGGCCTGGGCAATCTCGCTCTGGATGCCGAAAGCATCGTCGAGCGGCCGGTCGTAGCTTTGCGCCCAGAGCGACGCGGCGGTGCGGGCGTCGATCAACTGGGCATTCACCCGCACCTTGCCGGGGATCCGCTGCACGCTGCCCTCGAGCAAGTGCGCGACGCCGAGCTGCTGCGCGATCTCGCGCAGATTGCGCGGTGCCCCGGCTTTGTATTGCATCACGCTGGTGCGGCTGATCACTTTGAGGTCCGCGATCTTCGCCAGGTCGGTCAGGATTTCGTCCTGCACGCCGTCGGTGAAAAACGCGTTTTGCTTGTCGTCGCTCAGGTTTTCAAACGGCAGCACGGCGATGCTCTTGGCCGGGACCGATGCGGCCGCGGCAGCCGCGGACGGGCTGCCGGCGGCGGTGGCGGCACGCTCGGGGGTCGGTTCCGCCGGGGAACGGCGAAGCTGAAACCAGGCGAACGCGCCGAGGCCGATGATCATTGCCACCACCGCCGCTGCTGGCAGCCAGGCAGGGATCCGGCTGCGTCCTCCCGGGGCGGTTTCCGGAGTGGCCTCGGAGTCAGCCGGTTTCAACCCAAAATCCGTCCAGCGGAGCGTCGTCACGATGACGCCGATTTCGTCGCGGCATTTCCCGAGTGCCTCCTGCACGGCCGCCGGAGACGCCGGCCGGCGCTCCGGATCGGCCTCGAGCATCGTCTTGAGTAATTCGCCCAACGGCTCGGGCACCCCGGCCACGGCGAGCTGGCCGAGGGGCAGCGGGCGGTTCAACTGGCGGTCGTGGATTTCCGCCAGCGAGCTGCCGGCGAAGGGCACCTTGCCGGTGAGCAGATACCAAAGTGTCGCGCCGAGGCTGTAAATGTCCGAGCGGGCGTCCACGGCGTCGGTGTTGTCCACCTGCTCCGGGCTGGCGAATTGCGGCGTGCCGACAAATGCGCCGTGCGTGAGCGAGAGGGATTCACCGCCGGCCGCCAGCGTGGCGTGAGTGGCCTTGGCCAGGCCGAAATCGATCACCTTCACCCAGACGGGGTTCCCCGCCGAGGGCGACGAGCCGGGGCGGGTGCCCGGTTTTCCGTTGGCATCACCGGCCGCCGCGGCGGAAACCATCATCAAATTGCCCGGCTTGAGATCGCGATGCACGAGGCCGCGGTGGTCGGCGGCGATGAGCGCCTCGGTGATCTGCAGGGCGATCGCGATGACCAGCGGCGCCGGCAGCGGGCCGTCGCGCTTCACGCGCTCTTCCAGCGTCTCGCCCTCGATGAATTCCATCGCGTAAAAGCACTGGCCGCCGGGCGTCTCGCCGAAGTGATAAACGCTGGCCACGTGCGGATGGCGCAGTTGCGCGGTGGCGCGCGCCTCGCGCCGGAAACGCTCCCGTGCGGCCGGGTGGGCGGAAAGCTGCGCGCTGATGACCTTGAGGGCGACCGGCGTATCGAGATTGATGTCGCGCGCCTTGTAAGTGACGCCCATCGCGCCCCGGCCCAGCTCGCAAAGGCTGCCGTCCTCGCGCAGCTCGACTTCGTAGTGGTGAAACGCCCGGGTGAGCGCAGTCGCCGGCGGCGGCGCCAGCGCGGCTGGCAGTGGCTGCGGAACGGTATCCGGTGCGTTGTCGCCGGCCAGCCCGCCGCTCAACAGACAAATCAGGCAATCGCCATCGGCGCTCAACGGCTCGCCGCACACCACGCAATCCACACCGGTCTTCGGGAACGCTTCCTCCATGGCGCCGGGTCGGTGGAGGTCTAGCGAGCAGTCAGCATGCGCAGCAATTCCCGCAACTCCGCGTCCACGGCATTCGGATGCTCGACGGTGCGGCGCACCTCGGCGCGCAGGAGCTCGCGGTAGCGTTCCCGCAGGCGGCTGACGTGGCTGCGCACGGTCACCGCCGGGGCGCCGAGCCGCGTGCCGAGCGCTCCATACGAGGGCAGCGCCTGACCGCTGCCTTTGACGAATACCGCCAGCTCCCCGAAGAGCGTCGCCTTGCCTTCGGTGTGGTATTCCTGCGCCAGCCGGTCGAGCGCGGTGTTGACGAGGGTCTGCGCCCACTGCCGCTCGAACTGCCGGTCCTCGGAGGGGAAGTGCGCGGTGTCATGGCAACTTTGGAAAAGCGTTTCGGCCGCGCGGGCCTGCGCTTCGTCGAAGGGAAGAAACTGGAATGCGCCGCCGCGCTTGAGCGCCCGCTGGCGGTCGTGAGCGTCGGCCAGAAAGTTGCGCAGCGCGGCGAGCAGAAACGCGCGGAACGCCCCGCGCTGCGGATCGACCCGCGCGTAGGCCCGGTGCTCGATGAGATGGGCGAAGAAGCCCTGCGTCAGATCCTGGGCGTCGTGGACCGGGTAGCCCCGGCGGCGGATCACCCCGTAGAGCGGCGTCCAGTAGGTCTGGCAGAGCTGCGTGAGCGCGGCCTGGGCGCTCGTGGAATCCCCGCTTTCCCCGGCCTCCAGGACCACGCTCCAGTGCGTGGTGTTGAACGGCTCATATTGGCTTTCTGGCGGCTTCGACGGAGACGGCACAGGCGGAAAGATTAAACGCAAGAATTCCTACGAACAAGCTCCGAGCACGCGACACGCCGCCGTCTTCCGGGTCGGGCGAAGTGGGGACAAAACAGTTTCCGCTTTCGACACATCTTTTGCCACAGTCCCGAATGCTTTCCGTTGGGGAGGGTGAACACGCGTCTTTTCCGCCGTTCGCCTTCCATTCAAAGCATGCCCTCGCAAGAGCGCGCTGTCCGCTCCGGCGTATCAACAGGCGACCGTTTCGCGGCAGGCAATCTCCGCGGGGCCGCCGACGAAATCGATCGCCATTTCTCTGCCATCGGCCCGTCGGGCGACCGACTGGACCGGGACCGACCGCTCCGGGATGCCGAGGGCAGTGGAAAACCAGTGCATCGTCCCGGTGAGACAATTTTCCCATGACGACGACGCGGCGTCGCCCGCACCCGCAAAATCCTCAACTCCGGTTCCGTTCATGTTGTTCAGAGGCTCGACCGACGAATCACGCTGCTCGCGCCGACCCGCAAACGTCAAACCTGCCAATGTCTGCGTCCGGAAAAGTTCTTTCCGGCTTCCCTGGAGCCGGGGAGTCATCGGACGCCTCGGCCGTCGTCTCCACCGCCGCGACGGCACGGTGGCCGCAGCGAACCACGCTTCACCTGCCACGCTACTCCGGATGATTGGGACAGCGTTGCTGCGTTCTCCGTTGCCGCGTTCGCTTGAGGAAGAGCGATTTCAGACTGAACCCGGCTGGCCCACTCCCGACTCGGCTTCCCGTTTAGCGAGTGGCACTTTTCTGCTGCGGAGCCTTGGCGAATTCCTCGACGAGCCTGGCACCGAAAGCGGGGATGTCATCGGGCTTGCGGCTCGTCGTCAACTGGCCGTCCACCACGACTTCCTGGTCCACCCAGTTGCCGCCCGCGTTCTTTACGTCGGACTGGATGGCTGGCCAGGAGGTGAGCGTGCGCCCTTTGACAAAACCGGTTTCGATCAAAATCCAGGGCGCATGACAAATCGCGCCGATCGGCTTGCCGGAATCCGCAAAGGCGCGGACAAACTCTACCGCTTCCTGGGTGCTGCGCAGGGTGTCCGGGTTCATCAAGCCGCCGGGCAGAAGTAAGGCGTCGAAGTCTTCGACGCGGACGTCGGCGAGCACCTTGTCCACCGGGAATTCGTCGCCTTTGTCCGCGTGCTCCATGCCCTGAATTTTTCCTTTCTTGAGCGAGACGATCACCGTCGTCGCCCCGGCTTTTTCCAGAATCTCTTTGGGACCCGTGAGTTCCGCCTGTTCGAAACCGTCGGCGGCGAAAATGGCGATCTTTTGTTTTGAAGTGCGTTGCTGCTCATAGACGTGCCTTCGAATTCGGCTGCCTGGAATCCGCTGGACTTGGCCAAGTGAGTTGCCGTTACCGGATCAAAAGGTGCCGTCGCGGCCGGAGAAGTCAGGGGCAGTCTGTAATCTTTCGATTTCGGCCAACTCGGACAGAGTCAGGCAGCCCAAAAATGCGCAGATTCTCAGACTGAAGCCTTCGGCGGACACAGTGCTGTTGTAGCTACTATGGATCTCAAATATCCGATTGTCGATGCATACAACCACCGCATATGTTGTTAGCAGTAATGACCTGATCGGCAGACATCAATATGGCAGTGGAAAATTTAGAAGATCTTGGTTTGGGCGAGCTTGACCAGTTGAGTGATTCGCAGCCGCTCTGGCGTTACATGAAGTTAAGCACCTTGTTGCTTCTGGTTCTCAACCGCCAAGCGTTCTTTCCATCCGCTGCAACCTTGAAAAGCAGCGATCCTTTGGAGGGAATACTTTATATCGATCCGCCATGGCTTTTTGCTGAGCTGGACGACCTCGTAAAAGATGACACTGGGACACGTTGTTCAGATGGTTACAGGAGCAAGAAGGCGCGTCGTGGGAGACAGCGGTCACGTCGGCAAGTGCAGGTGGGAATACCGGTGCGTTCAGTCTTAACACTCAGCTTTCTGCCGATCAATACGTTCGGGCACTAGCAAAACGCAGAGCCGTCTGGTGTTGGTTTAACTCCGACATTGAGTCTGCCGGGATGTGGTCGACATACGGCAATTACGGCATGGCAGTTGGCACCACCTTGGGCGCTTTAAGAAGGGCGTTACCGGAAGGTTATCAATTTCAAATCGCGCGCGTCCGCTATGCGAACAGAGATTTCGCTCATCCGGCTGCATCGACCCCGAGGATCCTACAAGTGCGCACCTGATTCACCGTCCCCATCTTGTGAAGGGGCGCGAGTATAGTCACGAGCGGGAGGTGCGCGTTATCACCCACTGTGAGGGAGTTGAGAAAGGGACTCTGGTCGATGGAATTGATTGCAACACTTTGGTGCAACAGATCATAGTTTCACCCTTACTTCCGTTCCAGGAAGCAGACGCCATAAAGCAGTTACTCGAAATGCAAAAGTGGGAAAATCCTCCTCAGATAAGAGATTCGTCACTATTAGGTGAAATACGCGATAGACAACGAAGTGCCGCGGAGATTGGAAAGACCTGGAAAAGCTCCTTTGGTAGCGAAACAGACCATCCCGGTTTCCCCACATTGCTTAAGAAGCTCTGATGATTGTGGGACGAACGCCAGATGTCCCGCGCAGAATGGATTCCGAAGCCCAGTATCGTTCATTAACAAAGTGACCGACGGGCCGCCCGTAGCGGCAGGCAAAACACGATCATCACTCGGGGCTCACCGCTTGAACGCGTCCGACCCGCGCTTGATCTTCAGCGGGCGGCGTTTGTTTTTGCCGCTGCCATTGGCGGAGTAGGACACGGGCTTTTTCTTCGGCTCGATTTTCGAGATGCCGGTGCCGTTTTTGATTTCGAGGATCTGATCGCGCAGCAGCGCGGCGCGCTCGTATTCCAGGTTCGCGGCGGCGCCGGCCATTTCCTGTTCGAGTTCGCGCAGGACTTCGGTGAGCGAGAAGTCGCCGCCGGCTTCGCGGATGACGCTTTCTTCGACCTGCTTGCTCTTCAAGATCATGTGCAGACTTTCCTGCACCGCACGCTTCACGCTCTGCGGCGTGATGTTGTTTGCCGTGTTGTATTCGATCTGCCGCCGGCGGCGGTATTCGGTGACTTCGATGAGCTTTTGCATCGAGCCGGTGATCGTGTCGGCGAATAGAATGACCGACCCATTGATGTGACGGGCGGCGCGGCCGGCGGTCTGGATGAGCGAGGTCTGGCTGCGCAGGTAGCCTTCCTTGTCGGCATCGAGGATGCAGACGAGCGAGACTTCCGGCAGGTCGAGGCCTTCGCGGAGCAGATTGATGCCGACAAGAATGTCGAACTCGGCGGCTCGCAGCGCGCGCAGGATTTCGACGCGCTCGATGGTGTCGATGTCGCTGTGCAGGTAGCGGACTTTCAGGCCGACCTCGCGCAGGTAATCGGTGAGGTCTTCGGCCGTGCGCTTTGTCAGCGTGGTGACGAGGCAGCGCTCTTCCTTTTCAATGCGCTGGCGGCAGAACTCGATGCAGTCGTCGATCTGGTTTTTCAACGGCCGCACGGTGATCTCGGGATCGAGCAGGCCGGTCGGGCGGATGATCTGCTCGACGATCAGCGGCGCGCCGGGCGTCGTGACGTCGAAGTCCGCGGCGGGCGGGGCGGCGTCGTTCGCGCCCTGGTTGGCGGCGTGTGCCTGAGCGGACGAGTTTCAGCTTCGGCGGCGCTTCGTAATTGGAGACCGCGCGCACGTCGCGCAGCGTCGGCGCGGGGTTCTGCCGCGGCGGCGGGATTCCACTGGTCGCGCATGCCGGCGAGGCGCTCGGGCACGGTTTCGCCGGCGCCGATCTGGCCGGCGAGTTCGCGGGCGTGCGGGATGTAGGTGCGGTTGCCGACGACGCTGTTCTCGATCTCGAATTTCGCCGGCGTCGCGCTGACGTAAATGATCTGCCGCTGGCGCGCCATGAACTCCTTGAACTTCAGCGGCCGGTTGTCCATCGCGCTCGGCAGGCGGAAGCCGTAGTCCACGAGCGTCTGCTTGCGCGAGCGGTCGCCTTCATACATGCCGCCGACCTGCGAGATCGTGGCGTGGGATTCGTCCACCACGAGCAGGTAATCGTCCGGGAAAAAGTCGAGCAGCGTGTAAGGCGTGCTGCCCGGCGGCCGGCCGGTGAGATGGCGGGTGTAGTTTTCGATGCCGGAGCAGAAGCCCATTTCCTGGAGCATCTCGATGTCGTATTCCGTGCGCATCTTGATGCGCTGGGCTTCGAGCAGCTTGCCTTCGCGCTCGAACTCGGCGACGCGGGAATCCAGCTCCGTGCGGATCGTGCCGATGGCGCGGCGGAGCTTGTCGGCGGGCGTGACGAATTGTTTCGCGGGATAAATCGTGAGGCCCGGCACGGTCTTCTCGACCTTGCCGGTCAGCGGGTCGAAGAGCGAGAGGCGGTCGATCTCGTCGCCGAAGAATTCGATGCGCACGCCCTGCTCGTCCGAGTTGCGCCGGATAAACTTCGACCACATCGCCGCGCACCCGGAAACGGCCGCGTTGAAACGCGATGTCGTTGCGCTCGTAAAGCATGTCCACCAGCCGGGAAAGAAACGCCTCGCGCGACATCGCGTCGCCGACGCTGATCGGCAGCAGCATCTGTCGGTAATCCTCCGGCGAGCCGAGGCCGTAGATGCACGACACGCAGGCGACCACGATCACGTCCTTGCGCGACAGCAGCGAGCTGGTGGTCGAGAGCCGCAGCCGCTCGATCTCCTCGTTGATGGACGAGTCCTTCTCGATGTAGGTGTCCGTCCGCGGGATGTAGGCCTCGGGCTGGTAGTAGTCGAAATAGCGAGACGAAATATTCGACCGCGTTGTGCGGGAAGAACTGCTTGAACTCCGAGTAAAGCTGCGCCGCGAGCGTCTTGTTGTGCGAGATGACGAGCGTCGGCTTGTCGAGATTGCGGATGACGTTCGCCGTCGTGAACGTCTTGCCCGAGCCGGTGACGCCGAGCAGCGTCTGGTGCCGGTTGCCGGCCTGCAGCGACTTCGTCAATTTCGCGATCGCCTGTGCCTGGTCGCCGCGCGGCTGGTAGTCGGAAGAAAGCTCAAAGGGCATCCGCCAATTTACCACGCCTGCGGGCAGGTCGAAACCCGCGGATGCGCGAAACGCGCCCGCCGCCGCGCTCAGATGATCACCCGCACGCCGCCGAGTTCGCCGAGGCCATACGGAAGCCGGCCGCGGGGCGAGCCGACGAACATGAAATTCGGCGCCACGTTCCACTTCCGCGAAAGCTCCTCGATCAGCTCGGGGCTGAATTTTCCTTCCATCTTGACCAGTTCGATGTCGATGGACGGATAGATCTCGTCGAGGAGCTTCAGATCCGCTTCAAGCCGTTCAGGCACATCGGCGAGACTGGGCACAAGCGTCACGACCTTGATCCGGTTGCTGTGCTCATTTTCCAGCACGTAGAGCATGGCGCGGTTGAGGTTCGCGATGTTATCGCCGCGGGTGAAAAAAACGATCTGCTGCTCGACGATCTGGTTGATCTTTTCGCGAATCGACCAGGTGAATGAGCTAGGCGTCCGGTGGAACCTGGCGCTGTAATTTTTCAGCAGATAAAGGATGCCGTGCATGATGGCGATGCGCTCCAGCATGACCGTCACAATGAGCAGGGCCGGGAGAAAGTATTGGAGGAAAACTTTCAAGTAAGGCGGGTTCATGATCCCGTTGCCGAGCAGCGCGAGCAGGACAGCGCCGATGCCGAAGAAAACGGCCAACCAGCTCGCGCGAATCGGCCGCGGGAGCTTCGTGCGCTTGACCTTCAACAGCAGGTTGCCGATCCCGAAGAACGACATCACGGCCAGGAACGAAATGGTGTAAACGCCAGCCAGCGCGTGCAGATCGCCGCGCGTGATGATCAGCACGGAGACCGCGAGGACAAAAAAGGCGATGACGATGCGATGCGTGGAGCCACGACGGTTCGTCTTGAGAAGAAACTGCGGCAGGCAGCGGTCCAGCGTCATGCGGCGGATGAGGCCGTTGACGCCGATGTAGCTGGTGAGCACGGCGCCGCTGAGCACGAGCGTGGCGTTCACGCTGATCAGGATTTTCAGCCAGTTGCCGCCGGACAGGAAACCCATGTGGGCGAGCAGAGCCTCGGCGTGCTGGTCGACGTTCGAAATGGGCAGCAGGCCCAGGGCGAGCAGGGCCATGAGCGGGTTGGCCACACTGACGGCGATCCACATGTTGCGCAGCGTTTTCGGGAAGACGCCGGGCTTTTGTTCCTCGACAAAGTTCGCCGAGCTTTCAAAGCCGGAAATGCCGAGCATGGCGGCGGCGAAGCCGAAAAAGATGGCTTGGGAAAAGCCCTTCGGGTCGGGCGTCTTCAAGTTGGTCCAGAGCACGTCGAAGCCGTGGGTGCGAGAGAAAAAACATCCCGACGACGAGCAGGGTGCCGAGCGTGAGAAGGTGGAAAAGGAAAATGCCGATGGCGACGACGGCCGACTCGGTGATGCCGAGGATGGTGAGCCCCATGAAAAGGCCCAGCAGCGCGACGGTCGCGCCAGAGGATCGGCCAGCCGGGCAGGATCGTGGCGACATAGTGCATCGCCTCGTTGGCCGAGATGACGGCGGTGGCCATGTAGGAAAGCACGGTGAGACACGCGGCGATGGACGCGCGGAACTTGCTCGTGGTGTTCAGCAGCGCGTTGTAGGCGCCGCCATTGAGCGGCAGCGCGCCGACGACCTCGGCGTAGATGGACCGAAACGCGTAGAGGACCGCGGCGACCAGCAGGAGAGAAACCGGTGCCCAGCGCCCGGCGTAGAGGATGGCCAGCGCGGAGACGTAGAGGCAGGAGGAGGTGATGTCGTTGCCGCAAATCGCCGTGGAGGCGAGTTCGCCAAGGCCGTGTTTTTTCGGGTGGGGGGCCAGTGGCACGGGAGCCGTTGTAGCCGGTGCCGACGCGCGGCGCAATCCGGGCGACGCGGATTCTGCGGTGCGGTCGCCGGACTGGCTGAATCGAGGCGGACATCCAGGTGGAGCTGGACCGGCGCCGGCCTGGGCAGAGCGAGCTTGTCACCCAGCGCAAGGAGAGCGACCGCTGCCGGATCCTGAGCGGGGTCTTCGAAGGGCGCACCCTGGGCACGCCCATCGCGATCCTGGTGCCCAACGAGGACCACCGCTCGGAGGCTTACTCCGAGATGGAGACGACCTTTCGGCCCAGCCACGCGGACTACACCTACCAGGCCAAATACGGCATCCGCGCCTGGCCGGGCGGAGGGCGCTCCAGCGCGCGCGAAACCGTCGGCCGCGTCGCCGCCGGCGCAATCCGCTGTCCGGGCATTTCGGCAATAAAATCTTCAGTGGTAGAAACTTCGTGACAATTCCTGTCCGCTTCTCCGCAAGAGCGGGCAACCACTGCATTTCGTCTATCTTGCAACCTTCCATCCGCTTATGAAGATCCGCCACCTTGCTGCCCTGCTCCTCGCCTCAACTGCTGGCCTGGCCCCGTCCGCCAAGGCGGAACTCATGTATGGCGTGACCGGCACTCAACTCTTTCGGTTCGACAGCGCCGCTCCCGGGGCTTCGACGACGGTCGGCACGATTTCCAACCTGACCGCAAGCTATCAGGTGGTCGGCATGGATTTCCGTCCGGCCACCGGCCAGATGTTCGTCCTGGGCTTCAGCACGAGCGTCGCAAGCATCCAGCTGTTCACGATTGACCTCGGAACCGCGGCGCTCAGCACCGT
The DNA here is from genome assembly GCA_963762725.1 of uncultured Verrucomicrobiae bacterium. Classification (GTDB taxonomy): domain Bacteria; phylum Verrucomicrobiota; class Verrucomicrobiia; order Chthoniobacterales; family SZAS-18; genus JAFAXH01. The sequence goes on from CAVXLY010000007.1 coordinate 253,640, forward strand.
GGGCAGTGCCTTGTCCATCACCGGCACGAGCACTCGGTTCGGGTTCGACTTTAATCCGTCCGTGGATCGGATCCGGGTAACCCAGGGCGGTGGAGCAAACTTCCGTTTGAATCCCAATGATGGCACGCTGGCGGGGACGGATACGGCACTCACCTACGATGCGTCCACCGGCTTGACGGGAACGCCCTCAATCTACGGTGCCGCCTACTCGAACAATGTCCCCGGCGGCACGCCGACCACCCTCTACGGATATGAATTCAACAACGACCGACTGGTCACCGTGGGTGGCCTGAACAGCTCCCCTTCGCCCAACGGCGGCGTGGTGTTCAACGTCGGCCCGACCGGTTTCATCTCAGCCTCCGGCGGCCTGGATCTGGACATTTCCGGCGCGACCGGCGCCGCCTATGGCGCTGTGGACAGTGTCTTCTACTCGGTCAATCTGAGCACCGGCGCCTTTACCTCCTTGGGAGCGTTCACGGGCCGGACCGGCGTCCTGGACATCGCGGCGGTCCCGGAGCCTTCCACCTACGCCATGCTGAGCGTGGCAGCAGTCGGCGGTTTCCTGCTCCTGCGCCGCCGGCGCTGCCAGGCCTGACGCCTTCTCCCGGTTGACGCTTTTCCGCCCGGCATCGGCTTCGTCCGATGCCGGGCGTGCTGTTTCGAGCAGACGCACCCCAGTTTTGGTTTCGGCGCCGGTTCCCTGCACCACCCGCCGCCGCGAGGTGAAATTCCCGTCGCGGCTTCCGCGGCGGCCGTGGCGGGTTGGTTAATTGTTGCGTCATGCGCAGGAGGCGGATACTGCGGGAATATGTCTAGCGGATTCGGACACAGTTTTCGGATTTCGACCTTTGGCGAATCGCACGGCGGCGGCGTGGGCGTGGTGATCGACGGCTGCCCGGCGCGGCTGGCGCTGGCCGAGGCGGACATCCAGGTGGAGCTGGACCGGCGCCGGCCGGGGCAGAGCGAGCTTGTCACCCAGCGCAAGGAGAGCGACCGCTGCCGGATCCTGAGCGGGGTCTTCGAAGGGCGCACGCTGGGCACGCCGATCGCGATCCTGGTGCCCAACGAGGACCACCGCTCGGAGGCCTACGCCGAGATGGAGACGACCTTTCGGCCCAGCCACGCGGACTACACCTACCAGGCCAAATACGGCATCCGCGCCTGGCCGGGCGGGGGGCGCTCCAGCGCGCGCGAAACCGTCGGCCGCGTCGCCGCCGGCGCCGTGGCGAAGCGGGTGCTCGCGGCGCTTTGTCCGGGCTTGGAAATCGTGGCCTACGTGAAGAGCATTTATCAGATCACCGCCGTCGTGGATCCGCTGGCCGTGCGCCTGGAAGAAGTCGAGAGCAACCCGGTGCGTTGTCCCGACGCCGAGACCGCCGCGGAAATGGCGACCCTCATCCGGAACAGTCGGGCTTCGGGCGACTCGGTTGGCGGCGTGATCGAAACGCGTGATCCGCAACGCGCCGCCCGGACTCGGCGAGCCGGTGTTCGACCGCCTGGAGGCTGATCTGGCCAAGGCGATGCTCAGTCTGCCGGCGACAAAAGGCTTCGAGATCGGGTCCGGTTTTGCCGGCACCCGGATGACCGGCAGCGAGCACAACGACGCCTTTGAAATGCGCGACGGCCGCGTGCGCACCCGGACGAATCGCAGCGGTGGCGTGCAGGGCGGCATTTCCAACGGCGAGCCGATCATTTTCCGCGTCGCCTTCAAGCCGACCGCGACGATCGCGCAGGCGCAGAAAACCGTGACGACTGCCGGCGAGGACACGGAGCTGCGCGCCCGCGGCCGTCACGATCCCTGCGTGCTGCCGCGCGCGGTGCCGATGGTCGAGGCCATGGCGGCGCTGGTGCTGGTGGATCACGCGTTGCGCCAGCGCGCCGGTGCGACGGCGGCGGGCATCGACGGAGCGGGCGCGCAACCGGCAGCGAGCCACTAAGCATGGCGAACGAGGTCTTGTTTACGATGGAGCCGCTGGTGTCACGGATCACCGATCTTCGGACGCCGGCGCCGATCGCGGAGACGTTCTTCGGCGGGCTGGACTGGGGCGGAATTTTCTGGATCGGCTGCGCGATTTTCGTATTTCTCCGCGTTCTGCGCGGCTGGCAGGAAGGGCTGCCGCGGCAGATTTTTTCCGTGGTCGCCTTCATTGCCGCGATCGTCGCCGGATGGGTATTCGGACCGAGCTTGGTGCCGTGGCTGCGGGGACACTGGGATTTCCCGGATCCCGTGCTGCGAGCTGCCGGTGGTCTGGCGATCGGGTTTATCGTCTGGCTCGTGATCAACCTGCTCAGCCGGGTGCTGTTTCGGACAACCGCGCAGCAAACGTTTGCGCCCGTCCGGCTGGTTTACGGTGTCGGCGGCGCGCTCGTCGGGCTGGTGCTCGCGGTGGTCTATGTTGTGGTCTTTGCCAGCGGCGCGCGGCTTCTCGGCACGGTCGCGGAAGCGGCTAGGTCGCCCGCTGCGGGCCAAGTTTTCGACCCGGGCACGGGCTCCCGCGGGGCCAGCTCGCGAAGTGGCCGCGCGGTCGATGGCTTGCACGGGCTGAAGCGGTCGCTCGAAAACGGGCCGGCCGGCGGCTTTCTCGAAATGCTCGATCCCGTGCCCGCCGCCACCTATCGGCAGCTCACAGATATCGCGCGAGTCGCCGGCGATCCGCGTGCCCAAGAGCGGTTGCTTGACGAGCCCCGCATCCGCCGGCTCGCCGAACATCCGAAGATTGCTGCGCTGCGCGAAGATCCGGCGTTTGTCCGCGCGCTGGAGCAGAAGGATTATTTTCGGCTGGTGCGCGATCCCCGGTTCATCGCCATCGTCAACGATGCCCAACTCCAGACCGAGATTCGGGAAATCGACTGGCCGGCCGCGCTTTCCCGGGCGCTGCGCGGTGGGTCATCGCCAGCTGCGCCGAGCGAGCCGCCTCGCTGAAGGATAGTCGTTCTATTTTCCGAGCGGCGGAAACCCGGTGCCGTCGCGGCCGGGACGGGCTTGCCGGGTTGCAGGTTGGGCGGCGTTCTGCGTTAATCGCCGATTGCCTGCACGTTTTATGCGCTATCTCACGACCATCGGCCTCGAAGTTCACGTCCAGCTCAAGACGCGCTCCAAAATGTTTTGCGGCTGCGCGGTGGAATATGGCGCCGCGCCAAATTCCCGCACCTGCCCGGTCTGCCTCGGGCTGCCCGGTGCGTTGCCGACGATGAACGAGGAAGCCCTGCGGCTGACCACGCTCACCGGGCTCATGCTCGGGTGCGACATCGCGCCGGTCTGCAAATTCGACCGGAAACATTACTTCTATCCGGACATGCCGAAGAACTACCAGATCAGCCAATACGATCTGCCGCTCTGCTCCGGCGGGGCGGTGCCGTTGCACGATCTGGCGTATCCGAAGGACGCGCAGAAATCCATCGCGCACCCCGGCAAATCGGTCGGCTTGGTGCGCATTCATCTCGAGGAGGACGTGGCGAAAAGCTTTCACTTCGAGACCAGCACCGGCATCGATTTTGACCGCGCCGGCACGCCGCTGATGGAGATCGTGACTCGACCCGAGATTGAATCGCCCGAGGAGGCCTTCGCCTTTCTCACCGCGCTGAAGCAGATCCTGATCTACGGCGGGGTCAGTGACGCCGACATGGAGAAGGGCCAGTTGCGCTGCGATTGCAACGTCTCCGTGCGTCCGGAAACGCAGAATGAATTCGGCGCGAAGATCGAGATCAAAAACATGAACTCGATCTCCGGCGTCCGCCGTGCCCTGGCCTACGAAATCGAGCGCCAGGTCGCGGAGCTCACCGCCGGCCGCAAGCTGCGCCAGGAAACCCGTCGCTGGGACGATCTTTCCGGGCAGACCTCGCTCATGCGCACCAAGGAGGACGCGCACGACTACCGCTATTTCCCGGACCCGGATTTGATGCCCGTTCACACCGGACCGCTGCTGGACAACGCCCGGCTGCGCCTGCCCGAGCTGCCCGCGACAAAGCGGCAGCGTTTCGTCGATGACTACGCGATCAGCGACTACGACGCCGCGGTGCTGGCCGACGACCGGGAGCTGGCCGATTATTTCGAAGCGGCCGCGCAGACCGCGCCGAAGCCGAAAGCGGTGGCGAACCTGGTGTTGAACGACCTGCTCAGCGCGCTCTCGGCCACCGGCCAGACGATCCGGCTGTGCCCGCTGCCGCCGAGCGCACTTGGGGAACTGGTCGGCCTCGTCGAGAGCGGAAAAATCAGCGGCAAGCAGGGCAAAGAAGTGTTTGCCGAGATGTTTGCCACCGGCAAGCCGGCCGGCGACATCGTGCGGGAGCGCGGCATGGAACAGCTCTCGGACACCAGCGCGCTGGAGGCGTTTTGCGACCAGGTGATCGCGGCCAACGCAAAACCGGTCAAAGACTTCCAGGCAGGCAACGCCGCATCGCTGAATTTCCTGAAAGGACAGGTGATGAAACTTTCCAAAGGCCAGGCGAACCCGGCCCTGACTGGCGAGATTCTCCAGCGCAAATTGCAGACGGCGGTCGGCTGATCTCACGCCCGGAAAAGCGCTTAGACAGCCTCGTTAAAAAACGTTCAAATTTTCTGAAATTTTGTTTTGACACCCCCTGTCAGCGCTCCTTAATCTCCGCCCCATCATGTTTGCGAAACAATTCATCTTCTCTTTTTCAACGGCTGCGGCGCTTCTGAGCGCTGGCATGCTGACTTCGGCGGTCGCTGGTCCGGCCCCGGCGGACACCTCCAAGAAACAGGTGGTCCAGCGGGACAACGAACCGAAGTGGTATATCAGCCTCGGCGCCGGCGCGGAGTTCGATCTCGGCGCGACGCGCTTCAGCGAGCGTTCCCGCACCGGCTTCGCCAGCCCGAACGCCGGCTTCGCCCTCGGTGCCGGCAACATCGCCGCGCAGACCTACAACGACGTGTATGACGTCGCCAACCTCGGGATCCACGCGGAAGTCGGCTACGTCGTCTCCAAGGACGGTGAAATTTTCGCCAGCCTGAAATACAGCCACGGCTTCGCTGACACCGTGCAGATCGGCAGCGGCAACTTCGGCATCGGCACCGAGCCGATCTTCGCGAACTTCGACGATTACAACTCGATCGGCATCGAGGCGGGCTTCCGCTACTTCTTCCTGCCGAAATCCTCGCGCATCCGGCCTTACGTTTCGTTCGCCGCCGGCGCGACCTACGTGTTCGACATCGACACGCGCTTCTTCCTGGGTGACAGCACCCCGGTGTTCGGCACTGGCTTCTACCAGGGCGGCGTTGTGGCCACGGGCGCGCTCCTCGCGGGTGTTGAGTATGCCCTCAGCCGCAACTTCTCGGTCGGCGCGGAGAGCGGTGTGCGCTACGAGTTCCCGCTTTCCGAGCGGGATCGCGACCTCAACCTCTCCGGCATCAATCCCAGCATCAACAATGCGGGTGATCGCTTCTACGTGCCGGTCCGTTTCTACGGCAAGTTCCGCTTCTAAACAGCGGCAACCTTCTGATGCCTGAGGCGATTTCTTAACCTCAAACAGTTTCAGCAACGCGCAGCCCGGTGGTTCCCAAGACCGCCGGGCTGTTCCGTTTCTGCGATGGATTGAACTGGCGAACGCCAGCCGCCGCACGCTTTCATCCGCCAACCGCTCCAGCCACCGTCCACAACCTGCCCCCGAAAAATGACGATTTCCGAACGCGTCGAACAGGATATCAAAGACGCCATGCGCGCCCGCCAGGCGGACCGGCTCTCGGTCCTGCGCATGTTGAAGTCGGCACTCATGAATGCCGCGATTGAGTCCGGTGGCGGACCGCAGGGAAAGCTCGGTGACGCCGAGGCGACGGCGGTGATCCGCAAACAGGTCAAGCAGCGCCAGGACTCGGTGGAAAGCTTCCGCAAAGGCGGTCGCGAAGACCAGGCAGCGCGCGAGTCAGCCGAGATCGAACTGCTCAACACGTATCTGCCACAGGCGCTCGACGCCGCCGCACTGGATGCGTTGATCGACGAGGCGATCCGGGAAACCGGTGCGACGACGAAAGCCCAGATGGGCGCGGTGATGAAGGCCTTGCAGCCCAAAGTCGCCGGGCGGGCAGACGGCAAGACCCTGAGCCAGGCGGTGCAAGCCAGGCTGGCCGGCTAACGACGAAGGACGCGAGGTCCAGGCTTGGAACTTCCCATCCTTCCGGATCAGTATGGTCTCGAAGATTTCATGGTGACCGCTGGCGACGGGATGTTTGTCTCGTCCACCGCACCGCCTCGCCAAGCTCCGATATTGAAATCCGTAAATTCTCCCGACTGATGCGACTCTTTTTCGTCCTCTTGATGGCAACCGCCGGCTTCTGCATCGCCTTGCAGGTGCCGATCAACAACCGGCTGCGCGAAGCCGTCGCCTCCCCGGTGATGAGCGCGACGATATCGTTTGTCGTTGGCACCGTCGTGCTGCTGCTCATCGCTGCGCTCGGGTTGCTCGGCGGCACCGGGGCCGGCTGGTCGGGAGTCCGCAGCGCGCCGACCTGGGCCTTCCTGGGCGGGATCTGCGGCGCGTGCTACGTGCTTTGCGCCATTCTGGCGATCTCGCGCGTGGGCGCGGCGGTCACCATCGCGGCGGCGGTGTTCGGTCAGCAGATCGCGTCGCTGCTGGTGGACACGTTCGGCTGGTTCGGCGCGACGCGGGTGCCGCCGACACCGGCCCGGCTGACCGGCGCGCTGTTGCTGTTTGCCGGGGTCATGTTGTTGCAACGGCGATAGGAACGCGAGCGATGCTGAGCGCCATCATCGTCGCCGCCGGTAGCAGCCAGCGGATGGGTTTCGATAAGCTGCGCGCGGATCTCTTTGGCCGGCCGGTGCTAGGCTGGACGATCGCGGCATTCGAGTCCTGCGCTGCCGTCGCGGAAATCGTGCTGCTCACCCGCGCCGGCACCGAGCCGGAAGTGGAGGGGCTCGTCGCACGCGAGCGATTCGCGAAAGTCCGCCGGATCCTCGCCGGCGGCGCGGCGCGGCACCTGTCGGTTTGGAATGGACTCCAGGCGCTGGAGCCGGCCACCGACTTCGTCGCGGTGCACGACGGCGCGCGGCCGCTGGCGACGCCGGCGTTGATCGAGCGTTGCCTGGCGGTCGCGGAGAAAACCGGAGCCGCCTGCGCCGCGGTGCCGGTCACGGATACCTTGAAGCGCGCCGATGCCGCCGGGCAGATTGCCGGCGGCGTGGATCGCACCGGGCTTTGGGCCATGCAGACGCCGCAGATTTTCGCGGTGCCGCTGCTGCGCCGTGCCTATGAAGCCGTGCTCGCGGCGGACGTCGCCGTGACCGATGAAGCCAGCGCGCTGGAGCATCTCGGCGAGCCGGTCACGCTGGTGGACCACGGCGAGTGGAACCTGAAAATCACGTATCCCCGCGACCTCGCGCTGGCGGAGCAATTGCTCAAGCTGCGCCCAAGCGCAGCGGGCGTCTGAATTCCCCTCGCCGGCGGCCTCCTGCCAAACGGAATACGGGGTTCTAACACTCAGCGGCGGCCGAAGCGGCGGCGCGCAATCAACATCCCGCCCAGCCCGGCGATGCCCAGCAACACGGTTCCAGGTTCCGGCACCACGGCGCTGCCCGGGCCGCCGAGCGCCGCGACTTCCGCCGCCGACAAGGCGGAGTTGAAGACAGCAATCTGATCAAACACGCCGCCCGAGGCTTCGCTCGCCGTCACGGCATCATCCACCGCGAAATAGATGATGCCGTTTGCGCCGGTGAACACGGCATTGCTGCCAGTGTCCGGGAAGGAGAACTGGAACGCTCCGTCCACGTAGGCATTGAATGCATTCGAGCCGCTGTCGCGGGTGATGACCAGACGGTAGAGCGTATCGGCTAAAATGGTCGAGCCCGGGCCGCTTCCGAAACCGCTGTAAAACGTCAGGGTGCTAGTCTGATTATAGAGGCCGAGATCCGAGGCCCGCGCTTTGAAATCGATGATCTTGCGAAAACTATTGATGTTGCTGAACGAAAAATCCAGCAGGAGCGAATAGTTGGCCGTGTTTGGCAGTCCGGAGCTGAGGCTCAAGCCTTGATTTGGGCCGAACGCATAACTGCTGGCCCCGACTGTCCCCGCACCGCCTGGGCCGTTCGCCACCAGGGCAGGGCCGCCGAATGCGTCGGTGAGGCTGCTGTTGAACTGATAAGAATGAATCAGGTCGGCCCGGCTGGAAGGCACTAAGACGGCAAAACCCGCAACAAGCGAAACCGCCGCCAACGAACCCAGCAAAGTTGAATTAAATGCCTTCATGGATCGGGATGCCCGGATTGGGTTTCTGTTACAGAAACCCATCAGAGCGAAACTGTTGTGCCGGGTCAATGCATATTCGTTGGATGATCGCCGCGCCGGCACGAAAAGCAGGCAGCTCGTGGTTTCGCCCGTCGGCCGCGCGGTGCGCTGCTGGGGCCGCATTTGCCGTGGCTGCCACCGGCATGGATGGTCCCGTTCGTTTTCCCGCATGTCTCAAGCGACCTACCACCTCAGCCGCCTGCCCAATGGGCTGCACATCGCCACCGCCGAAATGCCGCACATGGAAAGCGTGGCCGTCGGGCTTTGGGCCGCGGTTGGCAGCCGGCACGAACCAGCACGGCTGAACGGCGCGGCGCATTTTCTGGAGCACATGCTCTTCAAAGGCACCGCCCAGCGCTCGGCCCGGGCGATCTCGCGCGCCGTCGAAGGACTCGGCGGTTATCTGAACGCTTTCACCAGCGAAGATCACACCTGCTACTACGCGAAGGCCAGCGCGGAACACCTCCGTGCCTTGGGCGATGTGCTGACCGATATGTATCGCCACTCGCGGCTGCAGCCGGCCGAGTTCGAGCGGGAGCGGAGCGTCATCCGGGAGGAAATTCTCATGGTGGCCGATCAGCCATCCCAGCTCATCGAGGACTTGCTCGCGGCAGCCGTCTGGCCGGGCCACCCGCTCGGCCGGCCGCTGTCAGGCACCCTGCAATCCGTCGCGGCGCTGGAGCGCGCACGGCTCATCGATTTCTGGCGTGCCGGGTATCACGCGCGCACCACCGTGCTGGCAGTCGCCGGTCGAGTGGAGCACGCGCAGGTGATGCGGACGCTGGCGCCGTTGCTCGAATCCATGCCGACTGGCCGGGCGCCGCGGTTTGTCCGCTGGGCGGACGTTTCCGATCGGCGCCGAGTCGCGCTGGACGTGCGCCTGGAGCGGCGGGACTCAGAGCAAACCCAGCTCGCGCTCGGCTTTCCGGCGCCGGGCCGGCACGATCCGCGCCGCTTCGCCGTGCGGGTGCTCAGCGCGATCCTCGGCGAGAACATGGGGTCGCGGCTGTTCCAGTCCCTGCGCGAGCGGCGCGGGCTTTGTTACTCCGTGAACTCGGCGACGGACGCGCTGGCGGAAACCGGCCTGTTTTCGATCTCGGCCGGCCTGGACGCGGAAAACATCCTCCCGGCACTCGGCCTCATCCGCCGGGAGCTGCGGACGCTTTGCGCGCAGCCGGTCCGGCCGCGCGAGTTGCGCCAGGCGCAGGATTATCTGCTCGGCCAGCATCGACTCGGGCTGGAAAGCACGACCAGCCAGATGACCTGGCTGGGCGAATCGCTGCTCGGCTACGGTCGCATCGTGGACCCGGACGAGCCGCGGCGGGCGCTGGAAGCCGTGACCGCGCAGGATGTGCAGGCCGCGGCGCAGGACTGCTTTGGCGACACGGCTCCGCGGGGCGGCAGCACCGGCGGCCGGCGGGCGCTGGTCATCGTCGGGCCGTTCGAGGGCGACGAGGCGGCGCTGCGGCGGGCGTTTGACCGGTAGGACGCGCAGTCCCAGAAGACCGGGCGGCGGGCGGGGAGTGAATTTCCGTTTCCGCTTTGGCGATTCCGGTGAATGGTAACGCTCCCTTTTTCCCTAGTAACCACTTGTCCCGATGAACGTCGAAGTTGAATCCCAGCCCAATTGCATCACCAACCTGCGTGTCGAAGTGCCCGCCGAACGCGTCGCGCAGGAGCGCCAGAAAATCGTGGGCGATTACGCCGGCCAGGTCCGCCTGCCCGGCTACCGGCCCGGCAAGGCGCCGCGCTCGCTGGTGGAGGCGAAATATAAGAAGGACATTGCCGAAGAATTGAAGCGCAAGCTGGTCGGCGCCGCGACGCGCGAAGCGATCGCCGAGAAAAAGCTGCGCGTGCTTAGCGTGGCCGACGTGGAAGAGGTCGAGCTGAATGCGGACGACACGATGAAGTTCGCCGCCCGGCTGATCACAGCGCCAGAGTTCGAGCTGCCGGAATACAAGGGCATCGCCGTGCGCGTGCCGTCGGCGGAGGTCACAACCGAGGACGTGGACCGGGCGATCGAGCAATTGCGCGGCCGCCTGGCCGATTTCGTGGACATCACGGAAGATCGTGGGCTGGTGATGGATGATTTTGCGGTGCTCGATTTTACCGGCCGGGTGGACGGTCAGCCGGTGAATGAAGTCGCGCCAAAAGTGGCCCGCGAATTATCGGGCCAGGAGAACTTCTGGATCAAGATGGGTCCGCAGGCCTTGGTGCCCGGATTCTGCGACGCGCTGGTCGGTGCGCGCATCGGCGAGACGCGCGATTTCGCTCTCGAAATGCCTGCCGAGTTTCCGGTGCCCGAACTGGCCGGCAAGAAGATCGATTACACCGTGAAGGTGCGGGAAATCAAAAGTCAGGTCCTGCCTGATTTGAACGACGAGATGGCCGCCAAGCTGCTGCCCGGCAAGACGCTGGAAGATTTGCGCGGCCAGGTGAGCAAGGAGCTCGAAACCGATCGTGCCTCGATGATCGACGAGACGAAGCGCCGCCAGTTGGTGCAGCATCTCATCAGCTCCGTGGACTTCGAGCTGCCGGCCGATTACGTGCGCAACGAAGCCAAGCGCATCATGGATGAAGTGGTGCGAGACAATCAGGAGCGCGGCGTTTCCGACGAAGAAATTAAGGGGCACGAAGCCGACATCGTCACCACCGCCGGCCAGACGGCCCGCGAGCGGCTGAAAGCGAATTTCATCCTCCTGCGCATCGCCGAAAAAGAAGGCTTGAAAGTGACGCGCGAAGAGTTCGATCTGCGGCTCAACGCGCTGGCCGCGCGCTACAATCTGACGCGCGAAAAGCTGATCGAAAACCTGCGCTCCAACGACGCGCTCGGGCAGGTCGAAGAGGAGATTCTCCTGGCTAAGACCCTTGCGTTCGTAGGCTCGAATGCTAGCGTCGAAACAGTCCTTATCGCGCCGCCCACAGCGGCCTCGGACGAACCCGAGGAAGCGGCTGTGCCAGCCGGCGGAAGCTAAGGATTTTTCTCCAAATGAATTCCTCTCTCGTTCAGCCCTTCGGCAGCTCTGTTTCCCCGGCCACTGGTGCTGTGTGGACCTCGCCGCAGGCGGTATACCACGTCCCGATGGTGGTCGAAAACAACGGCCGCACGGAGCGTGGTTACGACATCTATTCGCGGTTGCTGAAAGACCGCATCATTTTCATCGGCACGCCGATCGATGACAACGTCGCCAACGTCGTCATCGCCCAGCTGCTCTTCCTCCAAATGGAGGATCCTAAGAAGGACATCAATCTCTACATCCACTCGCCCGGCGGCTCCGTTACCGCGGGGCTGGCGGTTTACGACACCATGCAGTTTCTGACCTGCGACGTGGCGACCTATTGCCTCGGCATCGCGGCAAGCATGGGCGCGTTTCTGCTCTGCGCCGGCACGAAAGGCAAACGCTACGCGCTGCCGAACTCGGACATCATGATCCACCAGGTCAGCGGCGGCGCGTCAGGCGCGGCTCCGGACGTGGAAAAGACGATCGAATACATGTTCAAGCTCAAGAAGCGCTTGAACCGGTTGATGGCGATGCATTGCGGCAAGACCGAGGAGCAGGTCAACAAGGATTCCGACCGCGACTACTACATGAGCGCGGACGAAGCGAAGGTTTACGGGCTTGTCGATCAGGTGGTCGAATCGCGCAAAGAACTGCGTGGCTCGAACAAGCCCGAACTGACCGGTGAGACCACCGCGGCCGCGACGCTTGCCGCCCAAGCTTCCAACGGCGACGCGGAAAGCTCGACATCCACGACAAGTCCGGCAAAATCCGAAGAGTAACCGCCGGTCGCCGTCGCCAGTCACTTCTGCGCACGGAGCAACCCGCCCTCCGCTCCGGTCTGCGTGCGCGCTGGCACGCCGCTGGCTATTTCCTGCTCAATGGCTCGTGCATCCAACCTGACGATGTGTTCTTTCTGCGGAAAGAGCCATGCTGAAGTCCGCAAGCTCATCGCAGGTCCGGGCGTTTACATCTGCGACAGTTGCATCAACGTCTGCAAGAACATCCTCGACAAGGAGTTGAACGACGATGCGCGCCGCAGTCCGGCGGTGCTGCGAGTGCCGAAGCCGCGGGAGATCCGTGCGCAGCTTGATCGTTATGTGATCGGTCAGGACGGCGCCAAAAAGGTGCTCTCCGTGGCGGTGCACAACCACTACAAGCGCATCACCATGGGCGCGAGTCCGGCGGCGGATTCTGATAAAAGCGTGCCGATCGATCCGCTCGGCGACGTGGAGATCGAGAAGAGCAACATCCTCCTGATCGGCCCCACCGGCTCCGGCAAGACGCTGCTCGCCCGCACGCTGGCCCGCATTCTCGACGTGCCGTTCTGCATCGCGGACGCCACGACGCTGACCGAGGCCGGCTATGTCGGCGAGGACGTGGAGAACATCATCCTGCGTCTGCTGCAGAACGCCGATTACGACGTGAAGCGCGCCGAGATCGGCATCATTTACATCGACGAAATCGACAAGATCGGGCGCAAGACGGACAACGTCTCCATCACCCGCGACGTGTGCGGCGAAGGCGTGCAGCAGGCGCTGTTGAAAATTCTCGAAGGCACGCACCTGCAACGTCCCGCCGCAGGGCGGCCGCAAGCATCCGCACCAGGAATACATCCAGGTAAACACGGAGAACATCCTCTTCATCTGCGGCGGCGCCTTTGTCGGCCTCGACAAGATCGTGCAAAAGCGCATCGGCCAGAAAACGATGGGCTTCGGTGCCGGGGCGGCGGTTGCTCCGACCGAGGTGACAGTGCCGATCGGCGGCAACGTCTCCGATCCGGAGCCGGAGGATCTGCTCGGCTTCGGCATGATCCCGGAATTCATCGGGCGCCTGCCGGTGGTTTCCACGTTCAACGCGCTCACCGAGGACGAGCTCATGCTCGTGCTCACGGAGCCGAAAAACGCGATGGTGAAGCAATACACGAAGCTCTTCGCCATGGAGGGCGCGAACCTCACGGTGACCCGCGACGCGCTGCGCTCGCTCGCCGCGCAGGCCGTGAAAAAGGGCACCGGTGCGCGGGCACTGCGCAGTCTCCTTGAGCGGCTCATGCTTGACGTGATGTATGAGCTGCCGAGCCGCGATGACGTGGCCGATGTCGTGATCAACCGCGCCGTCGTGGAAGGCCGCCGCACGCCGCTGATCCGCAAAAAGCAGGATCAGGACGCCGCCTGACCCCGCGCTGCCTCGCTGCGACCGCGATTTATTTCCCCGGCCGCTGTGCTACAGTCGCCGCGGATGAAAATCGTCTTCCTGCTGCGGCCGGTGATGGGGTTGCTCGCCGTCTGCGCCCTGTTTGTTTCGCCCTTCGCTGCGTTGGCCGCACAGGCTCAGGACGCCTCGTCCACCGATGGCCTGACGCCGCTGGAAAAGGCGAACGAAAAAAACGCCGATTCCGCCTACGCGAACATTGCCGTCCTAACCCGCGTCCTGCAGCTCATCCGCCAGGATTACGTGGACGAGAAGAAGACGGACTACCGCGCGCTGACCTACAACGCGCTGCGCGGCATGCTTTCCGCGCTCGATCCTCACAGCCAGTTCATGGAGCCGTCCAGCTTCAAAGACATGCAGGAGGATACGAACTCCCGCTACGAGGGCCTCGGCCTGACGGTCAGCGCGAAGGACAACGGCGTCCTCATCGTGGTCTCCGCGATGGAGGACACGCCGGCCGGCAAGGCGGGCCTGGCGCCCGGCGACGAGATCCGCAAGATCAACGGCACGCCAACCGAAAAGCTCCAGCTTTCCGAAGCCGTCGCCGCGTTGAAAGGCAAGCCCGGCGAAAGCGTTACGCTCACCATCCTGCGCCCGGCGACGAAGGAGATCCGCGACTACACGATGGTCCGCACCGAGATCAAGGTGGACAGCGTCAAGGACGCCCGCCTCGTCGATGCCGCGATGACCGGGAATTACAAGATCGGCTACGTCCGCATCCTCCAGTTCAACCAGCCGACTGCCGAGGAGCTTTCCAAAAAACTCGACGACCTGCAGAAGCAGGGCCTCGAAGCGCTTGTGCTCGACTTGCGCAACAATCCCGGCGGCCTGCTCAACAGCGCCGTCGATGTTTGCGGCGAATTCGTCCCGCCGGGCACCGTGATCGTCGAAACGCGCGGCCGCACGCCGTCGCAGGATCGGACTTATCGCACCGCCCCGGGCGCGGGCAAGAAGCGCGGTGACTTTCCCATCGCGGTGCTCATCAACAACGGCAGCGCCAGCGGCGCCGAGATCGTCGCCGGCGCGCTGAAGGATCTTCACCGCGCGATCCTTGTCGGCGAAAAAACCTTCGGCAAAGGCAGCGTGCAAAGCGTCATCCAGTTGCCCGATGGCTCCGCGGTGCGCCTGACGACGGCGAAATACTACACGCCGAGCAAGCAGGTCATCCACGAGCGGGGCGTCGAGCCGACCATCCGCGCCACGATGACGCCGGAGCAGGAGCGCGCGCTCTACGCCCGGCGCAACGGCGATCCCGCGCCCCCGGCGTCGGAGGAGCAATGGCGTGATCCGCAGTTCGAGCGGGCGATCGACGCGCTGAAGGGGATGATGGTTTACAAGCAGCAGTTCGCGGCGAACAAGAAATAGCGTTCGCCACGACATTGAAGCCGGGGATCGGACGATCGCTCTCATCGGTGAACCCGGCACCGCGCACACGCCGTCCGCAATTTTCCATGTTCGATTCTGACGAGAAGTTTGCCGCGTTGCAGCGTTACGCGCTGGACCAACTCAGTCGTCAGGAGTCCGTTTCCCTGGACGTCCAAGATCTGGAGGAACGGTTTGGAATGTCCCTGCCCACCGAGCGGGAACTCGCGCGCTGGAACTCCGCGGCGGGCGGTGCGTTCCGGGTTCGCACGGTGATGCGCGGCATGCGCACTGACCCGCCGGAACTGGAGTTTCGCCGCCCCTAGGTGAAGCGGGTGACGCTGGGCTATGCTCCGAGCCAGATGCCAGACGAATCGATGACCGCAGCCGCCGTCGAACGGTCCCCTGTGATCCTGGCGATCGAGACTTCCTGCGACGAAACCGCCGTCGCGGTCCTGCGCGGTCGCGGCGAATTGCTCGCGAGCGAAATCGCCTCGCAGATCGAGCTGCACCGGCCGACCGGCGGCGTGGTCCCGGAGGTCGCATCGCGCGAGCATCTCGGCGTGCTCCCGGCGCTGCTGCCGCAAACCCTCGAAAAAGCGGGCGTCGGCTTTCGCGACCTCGCGGCCGTCGCCGCGACGCGTGGCCCCGGGTTGTCGAGTTCATTGCTCGTCGGCGCCGCGGCGGCGAAAGGGCTGGCGCTCGGCCTCAGGCGGCCGTTCTATGGCGTGAACCATCTCGAAGGCCATTTGCTGTCGCCATTTTTCGGGCTGCCGGATGGCGTGACGCCGAGCGTCGGGTTGATCGTCAGCGGCGGCCACACACTGCTCGTCGAGATCGAAGGCGTCGGCCGCTACCGGCGTCTTGGGGGCACGCTGGACGACGCGGCGGGCGAGGCATTCGACAAGGTCGCCAAGCTCTTCGGGCTGCCGTATCCCGGCGGGCCGGAGATTGATCGGCTGGCGCGCGAGGGCGATCCGAAGCGGTTCGATTTTCCGCGCAGCATGATTGGCAGCGGAGACTTCGATTTCTCGTTCAGCGGTTTGAAGACCGCCGTGCGCTACCTGCTCCCGAAGATCGCGGCACCGGGCGAGCCGCTGCCGCTCGCCGACCTGTGCGCATCGTTTCAGGCGGCGGTCGTCGAAGTCCTCGTGCGCAAGACGCTCGCCGCGGCGCGGGCGCGACGGCGCACGACCGTGGCGGTGAGCGGCGGCGTGAGCTTGAACTCGCGGTTGCGCGCCGAATTCATCCACGCCTGCGCGGAACGCGGCGTGACGCTGCAACTCGCTCCCGCGGGCTTGTGCACGGACAACGCCGCGATGATCGCCTTTGCCGCCGCCCTGGCGCTGGAAGCCGGCTTCCCGCCGACGCCGCTGGACGCTGACATTGATCCGAATCTGCGCCTGCGTTTTCTCGACACGGACGCCGCTTGACGAGGTCCGGGAAAGCTGCTCGTCTCCAACCGTGCCCGCCGAGGAATCCCGCCCGCCCAACCCAGCTTCCGTCCCGTCGCCAGCCGGCGGCAATGCGACGCGCAAAACGACCTACACCGTTTACTTCGCCGGCGAGCTTTTCAGCTCGAAGCACCTCCTGGGCAACGCGGCGCTGGCGGAGGCGATCTACGCGCTGAGTGAGGGCCGCTACATTTCCATCCTGCCGCAGAATCTGGAGCAGCGCGAAGCCACCGCGCATTCCATCCGCGACCAGGACATCCAGACGCTGCTCACCTGCGATCTCGGGCTTTTCAATTACGACGGCCCGGAACTCGATTCCGGCACCGTGGTGGAATATCTCTTCGCCAAGTTTGCCGACATCCCGAGCGTGCTGCTGCGCACTGATTTCCGGCAGTCTGGCGACCAGGACGAGAGCGGCGATGCGTGGAATCTGATGACGTCGTTTTATCCGCGCACCCGGGTCATCCAGCTCGACAGCATGACGCTGTATCAATCGGCGTTTCACGGCACCGGCGGGTTTGGCAACGAAAGCGACGCGGCGGCCATCGTGCTGGAGCAGGGCCGCAGCCTGGAAGGGGCGCGCCTGCTCATCGAGCGCGTAGCCAGCCAGGTCATCGCGGCGTTTGATGCCGTGATCGGCCTGCCGCCGGTGCTGCCGCGCATGTATGCCGAGGCGGTTTACCACTGGCTCGCGCTGATGCCAGGCTTCCGTCGTTCCGAGGAGCAGATGGCGGAATTGATCCTGGGGCTCTGCGCGAAAAAGCAGAGCAAGGGGCTGCTGTAGCGAAAGGGGGGATCCTCCCGGCCGCAGCGGCGCGGGACGTGGGTTTTACGGCCCGGTTTTCGCCCTTGGGCAGAGGCGGAAAATCGCGCCGGATTTTCCGGCCGTAAGTCCCCCGCAGAATTGGCTCCCGCGTGGTCAGTTTTCCATTGCCAGAAACGGCTGGGAAGGTATCTTTT
Source organism: uncultured Verrucomicrobiae bacterium (assembly GCA_963762725.1). Classification (GTDB taxonomy): domain Bacteria; phylum Verrucomicrobiota; class Verrucomicrobiia; order Chthoniobacterales; family SZAS-18; genus JAFAXH01. The sequence continues at coordinate 270,885 of CAVXLY010000007.1, forward strand.
CCGCACCGTTTTCCACGCGGTCGCGCGAGGCGCTTGCGCCGCCTCCGGCGTTCGGTCGCGGCTCCCGGCAATTTTCCTGCGCGGAGCCTCGCTGCCAGGCGCCTTTTTGCGGTCCCGTTCCGTTCTTCCCATGCCGATCCATCCCAACGAAAGAGTCGAGCCGATCGACGTTGCCGAGGAGATGTCGAAGTCGTTTCTCGACTACTCGATGTCTGTCATTATTTCCCGCGCGCTGCCCGACGCGCGCGACGGCTTGAAGCCGAGCCAGCGGCGCATTCTTTATGCGATGCACGACCTGTCGCTCTTCCCCGGCCGGCAGCATCGTAAGTGCGCGAAAATCTGCGGTGACACTTCGGGCAATTACCATCCGCACGGCGAAGCGGTGATTTATCCGACGCTCGTGCACATGGCCCAGCCGTGGGCGATGCGGGAGCGGCTGGTGGACGGGCAGGGGAACTTCGGCAGCGTCGAGGGCGATCCGCCGGCGGCGATGCGTTACACCGAGGCGCGGCTGACGCACCTCGGCGCCGCGCTCATGGAAGACATGGGCAAGGACACGGTCGATTTCGTGCCGAATTATGACGAGACGACCACGGAGCCGCGCGTGTTTCCCGCCGCGTTTCCGAACCTGCTCGTCAACGGCGGCACCGGCATCGCGGTCGGCATGGCGACGAACATCCCGCCGCACAATCTCGGCGAGGTGATCGACGGCATCTGCGCGCAGATCGACAATCCCGATCTCACAAACGAAGGCCTGCTCCAATACATCAAGGGTCCCGACTTTCCGACCGGCTGCTCCATCTGCGGCATCTCCGGCATCAAGAGCTACGCGACGACCGGTCGCGGCGGCGTGAAGGTGCGCGGCAAAATGGCGGTGGTGGAAAGCGGCCGCGGCGGCAAGGAGCAGATCATCATTACGGAGATCCCGTATAACGTGAACCGCGCCGTGCTCGTCGAGCGCATCGCGGAGCTCGTGAACACGAAGGTCATCGCCGACATCACGGCGGTGCGCGACGAGAGTGACGAGAACACGCGCGTCGTCATCGAGATCAAGCGCGATTCGATTCCGCAGGTCGTCATCAACAACTTGTATCAACACACCGCGCTGGAATCCTCCTTCGCGGTTAACATGCTGGCGATCGACCACGGCCGGCCGAAATTGCTTTCTTTAAAAGAAGCGATCACCGCTTACATCGAGCACCGGCGCGAAGTCATCCTGCGGCGCACCCGCTACGAGCTGCGCTCCGCGGAGGAGCGGGCCGAGACGCTGGAAGGCTACCTCGTCGCGCTGGCGAACCTCGATGATTTCATCCGCATTATTCGCGAAAGCGCCAGCCGCGACGAAGCGCGCGTGAAGCTGCTCGCCTTCGAGTTCGGCCGCGACCAAGTGGAGGGATTCGGCATCATGGTGCGCGACGAAACGCGGCTGCAGGATGGCCGCTACTTGTTGAGCGAAAAGCAGGTGAACCAGATCCTCGAGTTGCGCCTGTATCAGCTCACCGGTCTGGAGCGGGACAAGATCATCGGCGAATACGCCTCGCTGCTCGACATCATCCGCGACCTGCTGGACATCCTGGCCCGCGAGGCGCGCGTGCTCGAAATCATCAAGGCCGAGCTGCGCGTCATTCAGGATAAATACGCGACGCCGCGGCTCACCGAGATCGTGCCGGATGCCGGCGAGATCAACATGGAAGACCTCATCGCCAATGAGGGCTGCATCATCACGATCACGCACGGCGGCTACATCAAGCGGACGGCCGTCAGCGCGTATCGCGCGCAGCGCCGCGGCGGCAAAGGTGTCATCGGCATGACTACGCGCGACGGCTCCGGCGCCGAGGACGACGCGGGCGATTTCATCGAGCACCTCTTCACCGCCAGCGCGCACGATTCCCTGATGTTCTTCACGAAGACCGGGCGCTGCTACGTGGAAAAAGTTTACACGATTCCCGAAGGCGCCCGCACGTCGAAGGGTCGCGCCATCGCGAACCTGCTCGAGCTGCGGCCCGACGAAAAGATCGCGGCGACGATCCGGGTGCAGAGCAAGTTTGTCGAAACCGACGAAGGCCGCGTCGAGCAAACCTGGGACCCGACGCAGCACATCGTCTTCGCCACGCACAGCGGCATCGTCAAAAAGTCGAACCTGTCCGATTTCGGCAACGTGCGCCGCGGCGGCATCATCGCTGTCCAGATTGAGGAAGGCGACGAGCTCATCGACGCGAAGCTGACCGGTGGCGACGACGAGCTGGTGCTCATCACCCGCGAAGGCATGAGCCTGCGCTTTCACGAAGAAGAGTTGCGCGACCAGGGTCGCAACACCGTCGGCGTCTGGGGCATCCGGCCGGATGCCGGCGATTACCTGGTGTCCATCGCGGTTGTCGATGACGGCGCAATGCTGCTCGTCGCCGGCGAAAATGGCGTCGGCAAGCGCACGAAGTTTGATGAATACCGCACCCAGTCGCGCGGCGGCAAAGGCATCATCACAATGAAAACCGGCGACCGCACCGGCTCCGTGGTCGGTGCGCTGACCGTCCGCGAGGATGATGAATTGATGCTGACGACGACCAAGGGGCAGACGGTCCGCACCCGGGTCGCGGAGATCCGCGTCACTGGCCGCAACGCGAGCGGCGTCAAACTTATCGACCTGCCGGGAAACGAATTGCTCGCCGACATCGCCCGCGTTGTCAGCCAGACCGAGGAAGAGGAACCCGTGGCCACCGCTGGCGCCGCGGACGACAGCCCGCCCGCCGAGGGTGGCGACGCGCCCGCAGAGCCGCCGCCCCCCGCCAGCTAGGCTGCCACCAGTATCCCTTCTGGCGGAGACGACGCATTAAGACCTCATCAAGAGATTCGCTTGCTATGCGCCGCCGCTTTTTGCGATGAAAGCAAACACGGTCTCCGCGCGACGCGACCCGTCGTAAATGAAACGCCCCCGTGAAACTCCGGCCCATGCCTCCTGGCGCGGCCAACGCATCAAGACCACGCTCGCTGGAATCGCCGCCGTCGGGCTGCTGTGCTGGCCGCTGACGGCCGTGCCCACCACTGCCGCGCCGAAGAAGGGCAAGGCTCGCGGTCCTGGCGTCGCGCTTTACAAAAAAGCGGAGTCCAGCTTTGCCCGGAAAGACTACGACCGCACGCTCGCGCTGCTGGAGAAAGCAGAGGCGGCGGGCGGCGTTCCGAAAGCGGACGTGCTCAACCTGCGAGGTGCTGTCCATCTGCGGCGCGGCGATCATGGGAAAGCGCGCAAGGATTTTTCCGCCGCGGTTTCTGCGGACAAGTCGCTGCTGGCAGCGCGCTACAATCTCGCGGAAGTCGATTTCGAGCAGGGCCGCTACGCGCAAAGTCGGCGGCGGCTCGCCGGGCTGGCGCGGCGCGCCAAGACCCGCGACGCAAAGGAATTTCTGCAATACAAAGCGCTGCTCGCCGACCTGCTCAGCGGCAAGGATCAATCCGCCGTGCAGTATCTGAGCGAGCACCGCGGCACGCGGGGCCGGCCGAGCGCTGAGTTCTGCTATCTGAGTGCGGCGCTGGCTTATCGCAATGGCAAGCCGGAGGAGGCGCGGCGCTGGGAGTCGCGTGCGCCGGGCCGTTCGTCCCGGTCGGTAAAGCGACTCTTCGCGGCCTCGTTGGAGAAATTCGGCCCGCGGCTATCGGCGTCTGGCCGATCGGCGGAGGCCGAGGAGGAGAAACCTGCGAAACCGGCCGCAAATTCGTCCTCACGCGAGGTGGCCGCGGCACCGTCGCGCCGCGCGTCGCGCCAAGTCGCCGAGCGGTCCGAAGATGTGCGTTCTTCGGCGCGTTCGGCTTTGCCTTCCCAGGGGAGGGATGCGGAGCGGGAAGACATGCCGCCGTCCGCCTCGGGCGACGCGGAGAACACCTCGGCAACTTCCCCGGCTGCCGTCGCCATGGTGCAGATTCTGCCTGATTCCGTCGCCAACACGTCGTCGGCCCCGGTCCGCTCGACGACGACATCGGCCCCCGCGTCCGGCCCGGCGAATAATGGCCAGCGGCCGGTGGCACCGGCGCCAGCGGCGAAACCCCGCGCGGAAGCCGGCGACGTTGCGGAAACCGTGCCGAAATTCCGGTTCACCGAAACCAGCGCGACCGACTCCGATTACCTGCTCGCCGCGGCTTCACCAACCCCGAAGCCGACGCCCAGCGCCGCCTCCCCCGCCAAGGCCGGCGCGGCCGGTTCCGCTGCGGCAGTCGCCGGCTCCGCGACTCCGTCGAGCCGCGCGGCGGCAACGCCTGCCGCCACGCCCGAACCGCCGACCGAGGCGTTCAACCAGAAATACGAAGTGGCGTTTGTCGCGTTCTCCAAGCGCGATTATTCGACTGCGCTGCAACTGTTGCGCGAAGCCGATGCCATCCAGCCCGGGCAGGCGGACCCGGCGAACTTGCGCGGGCTCATTTATGCGCGTCAGCGGCAGTTCGAGCAGGCCGAGGTGGAGTTCAAGCGCGCGGTGCAGCTCGACCCGACCTTCTGGGCAGCGAAATTTAATCTCGCCGACCTGCCGTTCACCTACCGGAACTACGGCCAGGCCCGCTCGCGCTTCGAGTCTCTGCTGGCGGAGATCGATCCCACCGCGCTGCCGCGGGAATCGGAGCTGACGCAGTTCAAAATTTTCCTCACGCTGCTGCTCGAGGGCAAGGAAGCGTCGGCCCGCGCGTTCATGTCGCGCTTCAAGTTTGAAGGCACCACGCCGGCCCGGCTCTACGCCCAGGCGGCGCTCGATTTTCACGACGGCAATTTCGAGCGCGCCGTGTCGTGGATGGAGTCGGCCAAAAAGCAGTTTCCGCCGCAGCTCGAGGCGCTTTTTGCGGAGTCGTTTTTCCGTGTCGGCTGGCTGACGAATACGCCCGGGCTCGCCCAGGCCGACCCGGCGACCGGCACGACCGTGGCCGGCAGTGCGACGCCGGCGCCATCGCCGGCGCCCGGGTTTTCCCTGGCCCAGACGCCGGAAAGCCTGGCCGCGGGATCGCCCTCCATCCTGATGCCGGACGCGTCTTCGTCCGGCGGCGGGGGAGACTCGCCCGGGCTCAGCCTCGGGCCGTCTGGCGCGAGTGCGCCGCCAATAACCGTCGCCGAGGCCACGCCAAGCCCGACTCCGTCCGCTGCGCTGGCGGCCGTCACTCCTTCGCTGCCCCGGGCGCCGGTGGACGAGCCCACGTCGCCGGGGGTCGCGGCGTCGCCGACTCCCACCGCGCCGCAGCTGGCTCGGGCCGAGACTCCCGCGCCGCTGCCGACCGGAGCCGGGATACCGCCAGCGGACGAAATTCCGGCGCAGGGCTTTGCGGATCGCTTGGTGCGCGTGATCCTGCCCGCGTTTGTCGCACTCTACGTGCTCTTCACACCGTTTTTCATTGTGGGCGCAGTGCTTTTGCGCAAGAAAAAGCAGGCGCGAAGAACGAGGCAAATAAATATGCCACTGACTTACCCTTCTGGTAAGCTCGCGCGAGAATCGAAAGGTGAATCAACGTCATGAGCGGATTCTTCAGCCAACTCAGCCTGTGGGAAATAGGAGGGTTGTTGCTCGTCATCGTGATCCTGAACACCGTGCTCTTGAAGTGGTTCATGGATTGGAACCAATCCCACCCGCTTGATGAAGCCGACACCGCCACGGCCAGCCCGGGGCCGGCCCGCCGCGGTGCCGCCAGCGCCGCGGCGCTCGGCAGCGCGCGCGCCAGCCTTGGTGGCGCGGCCGCGGCTGCTGCAGGCGGGGCACTGGAGTCCGGGGCCGGGGATGCGACGGCTGTCGGCCGGCCGCGTCGCCGGAAATATTTGCAGCCTGAAACCGGGGGGGCAGGGCTCGGCGAAAGCGTGATCGCGAGGTCGGCCGACACCAATGTTCCCGCCAGCTTTCCAGGTGCAGGCGCCGCAATGTCCGCGGGCGCTTCCGCCTCGGCCGCCGCGGCCACGGTCGTCCCGCTGGTCATGGACCCGGCGCCCGCCGCCGTGGGCAAAGGCCAGCCCGCCTCTCCGGAAGGAGCCCCCGTGGTGCCGGGCCGCAGCTTTGCCGAGGTTAGCAAAGGTGCGTCCGAGCCGGTGAAGCTTTCTTCGCGCCCGGTCGTCCCCGGTCCCGGTCTGCTGTCCACCGAGCCGAAACCGCTGGCGGATTTGAAGCCGGTCGTCCCGGCTGCGGGGGTAGCCGCCACGCCTGTCGTGGCAAAATCGGGGACGGGCAGCGAAGCTCCGGCCTCGGAGCGCGCGTCCGCAGCCCGGTTGCCGGAACGCAATGCTCCGCCAGTCAGCGGTCGGCCACAGATTTCCCGTAGCGAAATCCTGGCAAAAGGCAATCCGCGCGCCGGATCGATTTTAAACAAGGTGGGCCTGGGCTCTGCCGCGCCTGCCGCGCCGCAAGTCGTGTCGGCTGCTGCCGACGCCCCGAGCGCCGCGCTTTCTGAGGGGATCGGCGGCGCGGCGGTCGCGAAGCCGGAAGCGCCCGTGCCGGCGGTGGAAGAAGCCGTTACCCCGGCGGCCTTCGTGCCGCGGGTTTCCGAGAAGTCGGCGGAGACGGAAGACAACAAACCCGCTCCTGACAACAGCGTTGCGTCCATCCTGCGGGAGCCCGTGCTGGTGCCCGAGGTGACAAGTTCACTCAGCCTTTCAAAAGCTGGCCCGAAGAGCGATCCTTTTGCGGCTCGCACCCCGGCTGCGCAGCCGGATGATGGCGTCTCGAAGGTCTCCCCGGTCGCGTCTGCCGCCGCCGGATCGGCTCCCGCTCCGGTCGCACCGGTGACCGCGCCGAAACCCGACGATTCCGGCGCCGGGAGCAGCGTGGCGCCAGCCGCGGAGACGCCGGGGTCGGCCGAGGCTTCTGGAGCCGACGAGCCTGTTGACCCTGCCACTTCCTCCGCTGATTCTGATTCTATGCCCACGTCTTCTTCGACCGACAAAAATCCTGCGGATCCCCAAGGCACTCCCGGGGGCCGTCCGGTCATCGCCCGTCGTTCCGTCGGTCCCGCCCGGATATTCCTGACCCGCGAATTTTCGTCGTTGCGCATCAAGTCCGCGCTGACGCCACCGTCTGCTACGACCGCGGCCCCGCAGACCCCGGAGCCCGCAGCATCAGCAGTCGCCCCGGCGGATACGCCGGGAGCGCCGAGCACTGCGTCGGAGCCGGGCGAGGGCACGAAGCTGACCGGCTACGAGCCGATCGAAACATCGGACCTGTCGCTCCCTTCTGCATCGACCGAAGAGCCAGCCGCGTCCGTCGAGCCGACCCCATCGGCTTCGCTCCAGGTTTCCCCGCTGACGCAGCCGGAACCGACGCCGACGCACACCTCGGAACCGAGTCACGCGGCACACGAGGAACAAACTGTTTCCGCGCAGGAAACCGCCACCAACACCGCATCGCCGGAGCCCGCGACTGCGCCGGCGGAAGAACTGCCCACCGTGGCGGCCGGCGCACTCGGCGTGGAGCCGGAAGTCGAAGACCAGGCTCCGGACCACGTCGCTGCCATCGCGCCGCAGGACGAACCAATCGTGGCCGCGGAATCCGCGGAGCCCGAGCCGATGCACCAGAGCGCGGAGCCCGAGTCGGCGGAGGCGCCGGTCGCGGCGGAAGCGGCTCCGGAGCCCGCACCGGCCGCGGAAATTCCGGAACCCACGCCCGGGTGGTCCACCCCCGCGCCGGACGCCGGAGCCGGGGATTCACCGCAGCCTTTTGCCGCGGAAACCGAAAGCGCGGAAGATCATTCCGAGCCTGTTGACAATGCATCCGCTCCTGCCATGCTGGCGCCCGTTTCCAGTAGCGGCAGCATTGCCTCCGCGGTCTCCGAAAGCACCGCCCCCGCACCGGCGACAAACACAACTTCAACCGTCAGTCCTTTACCGTTTATCATGACATCCGCACCGACCACTTCCGGCGAACGCGCCACCGCCCAACTCACCTTTAGCTTCGAGGTTGCCTCCCTGCAGCTCACTCCCTCCTTCCGGCTCGGTTCCGTCCAGCTCCGGCCGCTGACAAACGTCGTCACCCTGCACCTGGCGCAGGGCGAGGGTCAGGCCAGCCAAAGCCCGCTTTCCGCGAACATCGCGTTTGAAATCCTGGCGGTGCAAACCGGCGGCGGCACCGGCCATGGCCCGGTGCAGTCCATCGTGCTCAAGCCGCTCTCCGAAGCGCGTGCCGCGACTACCCCGCAGCCAAAGCTGGCGGTGAACGCGGTTCAGCTTTCGCAAGGCTCCGAAGGCAGCGCCCCGATTCAGATCACGCCGGCGCAGAGCACCTCGACGAGCGTGCAACTGCTCGCCACCTTTGCCATCGCAGGCATCGACTTCACCCCGCTCTTCGAGATCGGTTCGATGCGCCTGGAGCCGACAACCTCCAGCGTGCTGCTCCGCCTCTCGCAGGGTGCGCAGGCTTCCGGGATGGAACTGCCGCCGTCCTTCGAACTGATGGACGTGCAGGTCAACGGCGAAGGGCAGATCAACTCGATGTTGCTGGTGCCGCGGGCCGGCTGATCCGGCTCAAGCAATCGAGACGGCCGGCGCAACCGCCGGTGCTTTCCTCGAAGGGGACGAGTCGAAAGGCTTGTCCCCTTTTCGTTGGGCGGCGGCGGCGATGATAGCGCGTCGCCACAGGAGCAGGAGCTGGATGCAATTTGACCGGTTGAAACCGGTGCCACTGCGTCAGGCTGGGCCGAGCCGAAGATCAGCGATCCACCTGCACCATGGTTTCAACCGTCAGCTCGCGGCTCGGCGGGCGGGTCCGCGTCGGCGCCGGAGCGGTTTCCGGCGCTGGGCTCGACGAAGGCAGCAGGTCGAGCGGAGGAGCCGATCTCGGTGCCGAGCGATCGGCCACCGGCAGCTCCGGCTCCGCGCCCGGCATGATCGGCAGATTTGGCATCAACGGACGCGGGGCTGAGCCGCCACCCGGCACCAGCGAGCCTGAGCCAGCCAGTGCCCGGCTGCCGCCGGTCCCCGCGGTGGCAAGCGTCGCGGTAAGCAGCGGCGACGGATTGACCCAGCCTGAGAGTTCGAGCGCGCTGACGAAAACATTCAGCGTATTCATGGAATACTTGCCGTGCTGCGACTCGGCCAGCAGCCGACTGGCCGTAGCGTTGTCCTTGCGCGCGAGGGCAACGGCAGCCTGGGCGCAGAGTCGAGCCGGGGTCACCGCCGCGGCGCCCTCGGGGAGGCGGGCGATTCGTCGCTGGGCGCCGGCCTCATCGTCCAGCAGGATGGAGCAGAGGACAGCTTTGTATTGCACCAACTCCCACTGGTTTTGTTCTTTGAACCGATTCGTCTGAGTCAACAAAGAGTCAAAGCGGGAGCGGGCGCGGGCATAGTCCTTCTGTCGGAAGGGGACTTCCGCGAGGTTGAAGCGGGCAGCCCAGAGCTTCGGATCGCAGGCCACGGCGCGGCTGAAGGCGGCCTCCGCTTTGTCGAACACGCCCTGACGCAGGTAAACCGCGCCTCTCAAATTTGCACTGTCGGCGACATTCGCGCGCACTTTGTCCGCCTGATCGAGGAGCGCCAGCGCTTGGACACCGTTTCCGCTCTCGTGTGCCGCGTAAGCCTGCTGGACCAAGGCGCTAAACTGCTCCTGGGCGCGGCTGTTGGCCAGCCAGTCGATCGCGTAAACCGCGGGCGCCACACCCGCCATTGTCAGGGTGATGCCGGCCGTGGTCCAGAAGCGGATGGCGTGCGGAAATCGTGTTTTCATGTTGAGCGCGTTGGAGATAAGTGTGACCGCAAATTTTGTCGGATCGGAAACACTTTGAGATTGCCAGCCACGCGACGTTCAGGCAGAAAACAGAGCACTGGGCTATCCGGCGTGGTTCAAGACTAGCTCACTTCCGTTCACAATATGAATAACTTTCGGCTTCACTCCCCTGGTGTTCGCCCGCCTGCAGGGGGCGCCTTCGGTAAAGCACACTTGATGCCGTCCGCGGCTCGAGCGACCCGGCGGGGCTCGTTTCGCACCGCGCTCTGCGGCGTCGCTGCGGGCTCGGCGCTGGCACTCGGCTGGGTCGGCGCCGGGGCGCCGGCGGCGCACAGCCAGGAGCTGATGCGCGACTCGCTGGCCGGTGCCGATGTGGCGGAAGCGCGGCGGCCGTCCACTGAGGAACAAAATTACAATCTTAAAATCGGGCCGGTGCGTTTTCTGGCCTCGGCTTACGCCGGCGCGGAATTCAACGACAACATCAATTATTCCGAAGCCAGGCGCACGGCTGACGTGCTCGTGCGATTCGGGGTCAACCTGGAAGCGATCTGGAATATCACCCGGTTGAACACGCTCGATGTCACCATCGGCGTCGGCTACCTGCGCTACATCGACAATCCGAACGCGACCGATACGAACGTCGTCATCGCGCCGGGCAGCCAGGTGGCATTCGATCTGTATATCGCAAACACGTATCGCCTGAATTTCCATGATCGCTTCGACCTGCGGCAGGATCCGATCGACAACCCGACCCTGAGCAACGTCACCGACTTCTCACGGTTCACGAACACCGCGGGGGTGACGCTCATCGCGGATTACAACAAGCTGGTGATCACGGCGGGCTACGATCATTTCAACTACCTTTCTTTGAACGACACCTACGACTTTCTGGACCGCTCGGCGGAACAGTTCTTCGGCAGCGTCGTCTTCAACGTGGCGCCCCGGATGTATGTCGGCGTCGAAGGCACGGCGGCGATCACGGACTACGACCGCAATTTTAACAACGACTCAGTCGGCGGCACCGTCGGATTGTTCTTCGACATGACGGTGAATCCGAACCTGCGCTTCGTCGCGCGCGGCGGCTACCAGTGGGCCAACTTCGACAGCCCAAGCGGCCCGGTCGGGCTCACCTTCCTGCCCGGCGGCGCGGCGTTCAACTTCAACGGCTCCTCCGGGGACCGGTCCGACCTGAGTTCGTTTTACGCGAGCCTGACGATTGAAAACCGGCTCAACGCCTACCTGACACAGTCGCTCTCGGTCGGGCGTGAGAACGCGCTGGGACTGACGTCCAATTTCGTCGAAATCAACTACGTGCGCTGGAACGCCCAGTGGCGCGTGCTGAACAATGTTTCCCTGGGAACGGGAGCCTTTTTCGAGCACGACAGCGAGTCCGGCGGGATCATCGACGAAACGCTCGACCGCTACGGCTTCGACGTAAGCCTCGGCTACGATTTCAACCGGCGATTCTCAGCGTTGTTCCACTACGCCTACGTTAGCAAGGATAGCGACCGCGCGTTCCGCAGTTACTACCAGAACCGGGTCGGCGTGGATGTGAATTATCGCTTTTAATGCCGGCTTCTGGCGGCTAGGCTCGGCAGCGGGGAAAAGCCGGCGTTTCGTGCCAAGGTCGGCGCGGCGCGGCATCCCCCCTGCTATGATGACTTGCCGCATGAGAACCTCCCTCGCCGCTCTGCCGGGTGCCGCGCTCGGCTGTTGCCTGGCCGCGATCGCCCTGACCCTGTTTGCCGCGCCCGCCGCGCTCCGAGCCCAGGACCGTTTTTCGTCCATGCCGCCGTCGCCGGGTGCGTATTCCGGCGGCCGCTCGCTGTTCGCTCCGCAGAATTCGGGGGCAAATAATTCGCAGCCCCGCGGTGGGAACACGAACCCCGGCAATTATCCGGCGGCCTCCGCCGTGGATAACGGAGCGGGAACGCCGGTCATCCTTGAGAACATCGGGCCTGACTACAAGCTGCACCGCGGCGACCGGCTCAGCTATCAGGTCAAAGAAGATCGCGATCCGCCGACGAAAATTTTTGTCACCGATTCTGGCGAAGTCGAGGTGCCCTACCTCGACCGCCGCATCAACGCCGTCGGCAAGACCTGCGGTGAACTGCAGAGGGAATTGAAAAGCGCGCTGGAGCGCGATCTTTATGTCCGTGCCACCGTGCAGCTCGGCCTTGATGGCGTGGCGCCGCGTGGCAGCAAGGGGCGTGTTTACATGACCGGCGCCGTGCACACGCAAGGTCCGGTGGAAATTCCGACGGACGAATCGTTCACGGTCTCGAAGGCGATCATCCGCGCCGGCAATTTCACCAGCTTCGCGAACCAGCGCAAAGTGCGCGTCCTGCGCGCCGCCAATCCCAGCAAGCCGGTCATCGTGGACGTGAAGGCCGTGATGGAAGGGCATCCCGAAAAGGATCTCGAGCTGCAGCCCGGGGACACCGTGCAGGTGAAAGAAAACCCCATCAACATCCAGTTCTGACGGGTCTCACAAATCGACCGATTCTTGCAATCGCTTTCCTCCTGAAATCCGCATGAGTTTCTCTGCATCGAGCAAGTCCTCCGCCGACCTCGGCACGCCGCTTTCCGCGGTGTTTTGGAACCGCGTGCACCGCTACCGGTCGCTGCTGCGCCGGCGTTGGTGGGTGCTGGCGCTGACGGTTTCGCTGGCGCTCTGCCTGCAGGCCTGGCGGGTGGTGAACCAGCCGCCGATGTATCAGTCGGTGGGCCGCGTCATCATGAGCGGCGGCGTGCAATCCCAGGATGTCCGCACGAAGCACATCGAGATCATCAGCAACGACTATAATAAGACGATCATCGGCCTCATCACCGGCAGCCGGGTGCGGGCCATGGCGATGCAAAATCTGGAGGCTCGCGAGGGCGCGCTGCCGCCGGCCCTGGTTGAGTCTACGCTGCTGACCGCGCAGTCCGAGGGCACCATTTTCACGCTCATCGCCACCGGGATCGATCCGGTCTTCACGCGCAAGTTTCTCGAGGCCGCGATGGACGCGTTTCTCACGGTGCGCCGCGACCTGGCCACGAATTCCATGGGTCGCATGACCGAGGGGTTGCGCAGCCAGATCGCGCATCTGGAGCGGGAGTTGAAAGCTGACGACGAAGCGGTGCTCGCCTTCCAGCGGGAGAACAAGATCGTGCTGTCGAAAAATGACGATGAGTCCACGCGCGAACTCTCGGCTTTGAAGAGCAAGCTGCTCCTGCTCCGCTCCCAGTCGGATGCGCTGGAGCTCCAGGATCCGAGTAAGCCGGCGCCGCCATTCCCGGCTGGTCTGCTGGATGGCAGTGACGTGAGCGCCGGCAGTGGCGGCGGCAACTCCGAGCGGGGTCGGCCGCAGGGCCCGGTCGAGGACAACGCCGCCGGCGACGTGCGGCTCGCCGAGCAAGCCGTCGTCAAGCTCCAGGCGGAATACGATGATTTCGCCCGCGACCTCAAGCCGCGCCATCCGAAGATGATCAAGCTGCGGTCGGAGATCGAATACACGCAGAAGTTGCTCGACAACCTGCGCAAACAAAACCGGGAGACGAACGGCCAGCGCCTCGCGCTCGTGCGCTCCCTCATCAAGCGCTCCGAAGAAGAAATCATCAAGGCGAAGGAATATTCGCTCGATATCCAGCTGAAGAAAGCCGAGCTCGACAAGCTGCGCGGCAAGCTGGAGCGCGACCAGCAGGCATACAATCAACTCAACAAAAGCGTCGGCGACCTGCGCGTCGAGAGCAACGTGCGGCAGGACGTCATCGACGTGCTTGATCGCGCCTCCGAGCCGATCCCGACTAAGCCGGGCTGGGTCAAGGCGCTGCTCTTCGGTCTCGTCCTTGGCCTCGGCGCCGGCTTCGGCCTGCTGTTCCTGCTTGATCGGCTGGACGATCGCATGGGCTCGTTCAGCGATTTCCAGAGCTTTTTCTCCGAGCCGGTCATCGGCCAGATTCCGCGCGACGCGGATGGCGGCGGCGACGATCTGCTCCAGCGCGACGACCCGCGCCATCAACTGGTCGAGAGCTATCGCAACATCCGCTCCAGCCTGCTCTACATGCCGCTGGAAGGCGAGCGGCCGCGCACCCTGCTGGTCACCAGCGCGATCCCGAACGAGGGCAAGTCCACAATTGCGCAGAACCTCGCCCTCGTCATGGCCTTCGCCGGCATGAAGACGCTCCTGATCGACTGCGATCTGCGGCGCGGCCAGATTCACGACTCGTTCGGTCTGGCGCGAGAGCCGGGCTTCACCGGAGTGCTCACGAACGACGTGCCCTGGCGCGAAGCCGTGAAGACGACGGCGGTGGAAAATCTGTTTCTCCTGCCGCGCGGCCGCAACGTGCCGCAGCCCAGTGAGCTGCTGATCAACCCGGCGACCGACGAGTTGCTCAAGGACATCTATCCGGAGTTCGACTACATCATCATCGACAGCTCGCCGCTGCTCGCCGCCGACGACACCGCGAGCCTGGCGCCGAAGATCGATGCCGTGCTCTTTGTTGTGCGCCTCGCTTTCACCCCAGCGAAAATGACGCGCAAGGCGCTAGAGATTCTGGAAAAACGGCAGGCGAACATTCCGGGCCTCATCCTGAACTTCGTCGATACGAAATCGCCGGAGTTCGTTTACTACCAGTATCCCGAGTATTACCACTCGCCGACGCCGGAGGAACCAGCACCAGCCAAGGTCGGGTCGGACCGGATCTGACGAAAATCGGGACTTGTGCGATGCTGGGCGCGCGGCGCCGCGGCACACCGCGAAACTCCGGTTTCTCCGCCCGCCGAACGGGCCGGTAACGGATGGGACCGGTGAGCGGTGAGGAGCGCTCCTTGATCCCGGCGTGCGCCGCAGTCGCACTGGTCATTCGCTCCATGTCTGGAACTTCTTCGTCCACGCCCACCGAGTCCGCGCCCGAGCCGGCTTGGTATTGCCTGAACACGCAGCCGAAGCACGAAGCCATCGCCGCGACGTTGCTGCGCCGGTTGCCGGAGGTCGAGGTGTTCTGTCCGCGGCTTCGTTTTGAGCGACCGCGAAAGGCGCGCGCCGGATACGCGGACAGCGGGCGCACCTGGGTCACGGAGGCCTTGTTTCCCGGTTACATCTTTGCGCATTTCGAGGCGTTTTCGCGCTATCGCGAGATTCGCAGCGTCCACGGCGTTCGTGGCATCGTGCGGTTCGGCGATAAATTTCAAGCGGTGCCAGCGGTGCTGATCGAGCAGTTGCGCGCCAGCGTGCGGGCCGAGGAAAACGCGGCGGACGGGGAATCCGGCGCCGCTGCCAGCGACAATGCGACGATCACCGTGGCGCCCGACCCGCAACCGGGCCAGGAGATCGTTGTGGCCGAGGGGCCGTTTGCCGGGTTGCGTGCGCTGGTCACCCGCTATCTGCCGGCGCGGCAGCGGGTTTGCGTCCTGCTGGAGTTCATGGGGCGGGAGATGGAAGCCGAGGTGCCGGCGTCTCGGGTGATCGCGCCGATGCTGGCCCATCCGCTGCGGCGCGACGCTACGGCGTAGGCTGTCCGCCCAGTCCGGTGTCTGGAAACCCGGCTCAAACGGGGAGACCAAAAGCGATCCGCCGCTGGCCGGTCGCCAGCTTTCACCGCGCGGACTTGCCACCCTTCGCAGCTTCTGGCAAGACCGGGGGCATATCGCGTGCTTCTGGAGAAGCCATCTTTTTCGACCTCCCACCGTGGCGCCGGCTGCCGGGGAGAATCCTCCGAGTCCAGTGAAGCCGGCGCTGCCTCGCGCAGCCACGGGCGGCAGCCTGCCGACACCCGGCGGCGCGCTGCGGCCGCGGGCGGGACGAGGCGTTTCGATGCCTTGGGACTTCTGCTGGCGATCCTTTTCGCCGGAGCCTGGACCCAGGCGATGTTTTTGTTTCGGCCGGACGCGCTGTTCACCGACTTTTTCATCCTCCACGATCACGGCCAGAATTTGTTTCTCGTGGATGAACTCGCCGCCGGCCGCTGGCTTTATCGCGACGTGGCGTCCGTTTACGGCCCGGTGCCGGCGCTGGTGCACTGGGCCGCCGCGCGACTCTTTGGGAACACGGCCGCGACGTATCTGCACCTTTGGCAAATCTTGAGCGTGGCCGGGGCGGGGATGTTGTTTTGCCTGCTGCGCCGCGTGGCCTCGCGCGGGGTGACGCTTCTGTGGCTGGGCATCGTCGTGTTTCCGTTTTTCCTAATGCCGACCGCGGCGCGCTCGACGCTGGCCTACACGCTCTACCCCGCTTTCGAGCGGCTTGCCGCGCTCGGGCTGGCGCTGGGCTGGCGTCCACTGGCGGAACGCAGCCGCTGGCGGACCGCGCTTCTCGGGGCGCTGCTCGGCGGGATGCAGTTGCTGAAGTTTGGCATCGCGTTTCCCGCCGCGGTGGCCTTGCTGGCCACGGACGCGCTCACCGCCCGCCGGAAAGACCGGTGGCTGGCGGGTGCGGGTATCCTGCTGGCAGGGTTCGCAATCGTCGAGGCCGCGTGGGCGGCGGCGGTGCTCGGATTGCTGACGCCGGAGCGCGCTGGCGCGGTGCTCTGGCCAGCGTTCATGCTCGGTTCCTACCGGACGTATGTCAGCGTGGAGCAGACGTATCTCGGCGCCCTCCTTTCCTGGTGCGACGTGCGGTGGGCGCTGGAGATTCAGCTTCCCTTGTTCGTCGCCGCCCTTCTCGCGCTGAGTGGTGTTGCGCGCTGGGGTCACCGCTGGGGACGGGAGCGGAATGTTTTCGGGCTCGCCGCCGTGCCGTTTCGGAAAATTTCCCACTCCCTCCCGGCCACCGGCACGGCGCGGGAAACCGGGTGGGCGTGTTTGCTCACGATCTATTTTTCTGTCGCCGTGGTTTCGATCGGCTATGCGCATTGGGTCGGAGCCCAGCTGGAATGGATGTTTGCCGCGGCCGCGCTGCCCGGCGGGGTGCTTTTAGTTCGATCAATGGCGACACTGGCCTCGAGAATCCTGGGGCGCCCCGGATTGGCTGCGCGGATGGCAACAGCACTCGGCCTGCTGGCATTCCTCCCGAGCGCTTTCGCCGGCCTGGCTCAATTGCGTAAACCCGCAGCGAACGAAGAAGAACGCCAACCGGTGCCGTTTGCCCATGCCGCCGGCGAGCAACTCTGGCTTTCATCCGCGAGCCGGGCGGCGTTTGCCGAAGTCGGCGAAATCGTGGCGCGGCTCGCATCCCGACCTCATTCGGACGGCGGCGGGCCAGCCGTCCTTTTCCTGCCGATGGCTTCCGGCTGGCACCATTATTTCGGCTATGGTTTGCCGGCGGGCACTCGGCATCGCTGGATCATGTCGGGGTGGGTGCCGCGGGCGGATGAACCCGGCATTTTGGCCGCTCTCGCGGATGCCGATGCCGTGGTCTTCACAAGCCGGGGATTGTTGGAAAATCCCATCGGTCCCGATCCCGCGAGCTGGCCCGGCGGGCACAACCCGGGATTTTCCGATGAGACAAACGCGAAGTTTCGCCGGCTGCTCGGCGAGCCGATCCCCGTGGACGATCGGCTGACAATTTTTCCGGTGCGCCGGTAGCGCGTTTTTCCGCCCGCTCCGCCTGCCCGCCGCCGCTACGCCCGCATGGCCGTATTTCGCTCCGACACTCTTCGCCGCTGGTCCGGCCGGCTGCTGTCGTTTTTCCTCGGGCAGGGCGCGATGCAGGCGCTCAACCTCATCACCGGTTTTCTGCTCGTGCGCTGGATGACAAAGGAAACCTACGCGCAATACTCGGTCGCCTTCGGCTTTCAAAGCACGGTCGGCGTGCTGGTGGACCTCGGCTTCTCCGGCTCCATCGTGGCGCTGGTCGGCTCGCGCGGCGGGGACCCCGCGGTGGTCGGCGCATTTATCCGCTCGGCGAAACATTACCGGCGGCTGCTGTTTGCGACCGTGGTGCCGGTGGCAGCGGTCGTTTTCTGGTGGATGGCCGGCCGCCAGGGTTGGGATCACACGACGCGGGCGTTGCTCTTCGGTTCGGTCGTCGTCGCGCTCTGGGTGCAGGGCTGGGCGGCGTATTACGGCGCGCCGCTGCTCATCCATCATCGGCTCGGCGCTTTCTACCGCGCGCAGATCGAGAGCGCCGCGGCCCGGCTCGGCGGCAGCCTGTTTCTGCAATGGATCGGCCGGCTGAACGCGGTGACTTCCGCGTGGTTGAGCTGCCTGTCGCTCCTGCTCTGCGCCTGGTTTTATCAGCGCAGCGCCACCCCTTATGTCCAGGAGCCCGCGCGACCGGACCCGGCGGCAAACCGGGAGATGACGCGCTTCCTGGCGCCGGTGATTCCGGGGACGATCTTCTACGCGCTCCAGGGGCAGCTCACCCTGTTTCTCATCACGTTTTTCGGCCGTTCGCAAAACATCGCCGAGGTCGCCGCGCTCGGCCGGCTGACGCAGGTCCTCATCATGCTCGGCGCGTTCAACGGCGTCGTCATCGAGCCTTACGTCGCCCGGCTTCACCACTCCCAGTTGCCGCGCCGCTACCCGCTGCTGCTCGGCGGCGGCATCCTCGTCGCCGCGGCACTGGCGCTCTTTGCCTTCGCGTTTCCCGGCCCGCTGCTGTGGCTGATCGGCGAGAAATACGCCCACCTCCAGCACGAGTTTTCCTGGAGCATCCTCGCCTGGGGGTTGAACTACATCGGCGGTCTGATGTGGCTGATGCATGCGGCCCGGAAATGGGTCTTCTGGTGGCACACCGCGCTCACCTGCACGCTGCTCACGCTGTCGCAGTTCCTCGGGGTCTGGTGGTTCGACCTGAGCACCACACTGGGCATCTTCCAGTTTTCCATGCTCACCGGCGCGGCGAATATCCTCGCGCACACCGCCGGCGGGATTTTCGGTTATTGGAACGAAACTCGCCGGCACCCGGAGCCGCCGGATACCTCGGCGCCGATGGCCACGGTGCCGGTCGGCGCCACCGAACCGGTGGGGTGAGCCTTGCCGCCCGCGCCGTTCCCTCAAAATTTCTTTTCGATGGGAAACCCGCTTTCCAAGCTCGTCTTCCGCGCCGTGGACCGCTTCCGGCGCGCCTACGATGATTTCCGGGTCGAGCGCACCCTGGGCGCGCTCGGCGCCTGCGGCGAGCGCGTCTTCCTCAGCCCGCTCTGCTCGATCTGGAGCGAGCATCTGCTGCGCATCGGCGACGACGTGCATCTTCACGCGTTCACCCACATCTTTGCCGGCGGCGGCGTGACGATCGGCGACGGCACGATGATCTCGGCGAATTGCTCGATCTCCAGCGTGACCCACCCGAAGAATTGTCGCGACCGCCATCGCTACGACCTGACCCCGGAAGAAGCCGGCGAGTCGCTCTGCCGGCCGGTCGTCATCGGCCGCAATGTCTGGCTCGGCATGGGCGCCATCATTCTCCCGGGCGTCACCATCGGCGACGACGCGATCGTCGGCGCCGGCGCGGTCGTGACAAAGGACGTGCCGGCGAAAACCGTGGTTGCTGGCACCCCGGCACGGGTCTTGCAAACGCTCACGCTTTGAACGAACAAACGATTGGCGCACCGGGGATCGTCCGCCGGGCGACGGCTCTTCACCGCACCACCTCATGATGTCGTCGCCGATCCCTGCGGAGCCGCCTGCCGGCGCCGTCGTTGCCGCCGCGGCTCCCGGCGTGCGCCTTTCGGTGATCGTGCCGACGTTCCACCGGCTCGACTATCTGGCAAATTGCCTGGCGGGGCTGGCGCCCGGCGCGCAGAGCCTCCCGGCGGCGAGCTACGAGGTGATCGTCACCGACGACGGCCGAAGCGTCACGGCGGAAACCTTGGTGAAGAAAAAGTTCCCCTGGGCCCGCTGGACGGCGGGACCCCGGCGCGGGCCGGCGGCCAACCGCAACCACGGCAGCAGCCTGGCCACCGGGGACTGGCTGGTCTTCACGGATGACGATTGCGTGCCGGATCGCGGCTGGCTCGCCGCCATCGTGGCGACGTTGCGGGCGAATAAGAACGACCTCGTCATCGAAGGCTGCACAAAGAGCGAGCCGGACTGGAAAGGCCCGCTCTGGTGCGCGCCGACGAACGAGGACGGCGGCTTTCTTTGGTCGTGCAATTTCGCGATCGAACGCGCGTTCTTCCGGGAACTCGGCGGGTTCGACGCCAACTTTCCGTTTGCCCATCTCGAAGATGTCGATCTGCGGATGCGGATCGCGGCGCGGCGGGTGCCGATGCGGTTTGTGCCAGCGGCGCTCGTCATCCATCCGCAGCGCCCGCTCAGCGGCGTCTGGCGCAACGTCATCGCCCACGAATCCTGTTTTCATCTCAGCGCCAAGCATGGCCTGCCGCTGCGCGAGAGCGGCATCTCGTGGCGGCATCTGGTGCGCGTGAAGGTCAAGCAACTGCTCGCCAGCCCCTCGCTCGGGCAGGCGTGGCACTTTGGCTGGCGCAGCGCCGCCGAGGCTGTGCTCGTCGTGCTTTTCTGCCCGTGGTGGGCCTGGAAATATTCCGGCCGCCGGGCGCCCCAGCGGGCCTCCGACGCAGGTGACGCGCCGCGCGCCGGCGGCGGACGCGGCCGCCCGAGCGTCGGGCCAGCCGGCGTGTCCTGAAGCGGTCCGCGATGGGTGACCGGACGGGGCGAAGCGGATGCGGATCGTGAATCGCGACTCGATGGAAAGCATGCCGCCGGCCCCTGACGTAATGCGCCCCGAGCCGATCCCGTCCGGGCGCGGGTGGCTGCGGCAGAGCCGGATCGCGCGCAAGCTGTTTACGAAGCCGGTCTGGTGGTGGGAGCGTCGGCGCCAGCACCGGATTCGCGAGACGATCTGGCGCCTGCCACCGCTCGCAACTGCGCCCGACGCGCCGGCGACCCTGGCGATCCTTACCGACACCGCGCATCTGGCCGATGCCGCCTGGGCCGCGCGCAGCCAGCTCGCTGCCTTGCGGAGCCCGCTGCGGCTTTGCCTCATCCTCGACGATCGCAAGCTGACGGAGGCGGAGCGCGCGGAATTTTTCGCGTCGAACCGTCCCCGCGTGAGCCGGCTCTTTCCCGGCGCCGAGCTGCTTCCCGGCACCGGCTTCGCGGATCAACTTTCCGCCGCCGACCTCCCGACGGTCACCGCCTACGGCCGGGCGCACCCGATGGGCTTGAAGCTCGCCGCCGTGCTCGCGCTCCAGAGTCGCGGCCACCTGCTTTACAGCGATGCGGACGTGCTCGCGTTTTCGCCGCTCGCCGAGATCGACGCCGCGCTCGCCGGGGGCGGGCCGCCGCTGCACCTCCAGTGCGTGGCGGCGACTTCCAGCGACCCGTTCGTTGCCGCGCGGGTGCGCGAGCGCGGCTGGTCGGGACGCGCGAGCATGAATGCCGGGTTCGTCTTTGTCCCGCGAAACTCGCTGGTGCCCGCGGACGCCGAAGAGCTGTTGCGCGGTCTGGATTTTTCGCGGCTCGGCTGGTTTGCGGAAACCACGGTGTTCTCGGCGCTGATGCAGCGAGCCGGGGCGGAGGCGTTGCCGCGCGACACGCTATGTCGTGTCGCCGCGCCGGCAGTTTTATTTTGAACAGGATCTCGACTACGCCGGCCTCGCGCTGCGGCACTTCGTGACGCCGGTGCGCCCGTTGATGTATGCCCGCGCGATGCCGCTGCTCTGGCAGCGGTGGAACCGCGACGCGCGGATCGACGCCGGCAGGTAGCGCGCACGATGCAGCTCGAGAAAATCATCACGCTCGCCAGCGCGCCGGTGCGGCTGCGATTTCTGGCGATGGAGCGCTCGCTTCGCGCCCAGGGCTGCGACCTGCCGGTCTGGGTGATCCCTTACGGCGAAGACCAGCTCTTCGACCTGCCGCCGAATTGCCACTGGTGGCGCCAGCCGGAAACGCTCGCCTGGCTCGACGGGGAATCGGCGCACCCGACGGCGCGGAAATACCAGTGCTTTCTGGAAGCGAACTACCAGTTCGTCGATGCCGACGTGATCTTTCTGCGCGACCCGGTCGCCGCGCTCGCGCCGCACGCCGGCTTCGTGATGTCGTGCGGCCATTGGCGCGACAGCGACCACACGATCACCGCGGAATCGCTGGCGATTTTTCGTGCGCGCTCGACGACCTGGCAGCGCTGGGTTTTCAACTCCGGGCAGTTCGCCTGCGACTCGCCGCTGTTTCCCGACCTGGCCACGCTGCAACGGGTCGCGGCCGCGCCGGAGCACGCGCACACCTGCCTGCGCCTGCCCTACGAACAGCCCGGCGTAAACCTGCTGGCGGTCCTTTCCGGCGTGCCGATGAAACATCTCACGCTGCCGCCGACGGTGATGGAATCGACCTGGGCGGGCGACTACGACGATGCGGATTTCCGGCGGTTCTGGCGCGACGAACGCACCGCGCCTTATCTGTTGCACTGGGCCGGCGTGGCGATGCACGAGCCGCGGCCGATTCACGCGCTATTCTACGAATACCTGACGCGCGAAGAACTGGCGGAGTGGCATGCGCAGACGGCCGCCCACGCCGCCCGAGTCCGCAGTTTCGCCGGGCGGGTGCGCGAAGGAAAACAACGCGCCAAAACCGCGTTGCGGGCTTTGCGCGCCGGGTAAGCGCGGCCGGATTTTTGATTTGATGACCCAGGCGCTTCCGCTGGTGGTGCTCGCGCCGAATTTTCCGCCGGCGATCTGCGGGGTCGGGGATTTCACGGCGCATCTGCTCCGGGCCTGGCCGACAGAGGACGCGCGCGAAATCCGCTGTCTGCTGCGCCCGGCAACCGGTTTGCGCGATTCCTCGCGAAACCGACCCGGTTCTGACGCTGCCGACCGGGAACGTGCCGATCCGCGATGTGCGCGCGACATTTGACGGCGTTCGGCAGGCGCTTGCCGCATTGGGACCGTGCGATCTGCTCGTGCAATACAGCGCCTACGGGTATGACCCGCGTCTGGGCTGCCCGGCGGGATTGTGCGACGCGCTGGCGGCCTGGGCGCACGAGCAGTCGAGCGCCGGCGGTGGTGGCGGCCGGCTCATCGTCATGTTTCACGAGCTTTGGGCCGATGAGTGGCCGCGCTGGCATCCTCACCACTGGGTGCAGGTCTGGCATCGGCGGAAACTCGGCCTGCTCGCGCGTGCCGCGGCGTGCCTTTTCACCACGACCGAAAATTCCGCTGCCCGGCTGCGCGCCCTGCTGCGCGGCGCCCGCCAGCCCGCGACGGTTTCCGTGCTCCCGGCGGGATCGAATATCCCTCGTCTTCGATGCTGCCCCGCGTCCGGCGCCGGAGCGGGAGCGCGGGCTTTTTTTGCTCTTCGGCTCGCAGGGAACCCGCCTGCGCTGCCTGCGCGCGATGCAGGAACCGCTCGCCGAACTGGCCCTTCGCGGACGTCTCCGGCGCCTGGTCCTGATCGGGGTCGGCCAGGGGGAGGCGCTGGCCGGTGCGGAGCAGGAAATCCTGCGCGCCATCTTCCCGCCGGAAGGCAGCCGCGCGAGCGCGGAAACGCTCGGTGAATTGCCGGCGCAGGAAATCGCCGTCTGGCTCGCGCGGGCCGAGTTCGCGCTGTCGTTTCAGAGCGAGGTCAATTTCACGAAATCCGGCACGCTGATGGCCGCCTTCGCGCATGGGCTGGACGTGCTCTCGCCGTTTGCTCGGCACGACGGGCCGGCGCCGTTTTCCGCGATGACGCACCCGGACGAATTGCTGGCGGCGGAAGTGTCCGCCGTGCTCCCGTCGCGCGCGGTCGAGGCGCGGCGGTGGTTTGAGGAACACGCCGCCTGGCCGCGGCTCGCCGCTGCGGTTTCCGGGGCGTTTCACCGGGCTTGATCCCGACCGTTTTCACGCGTTGAAAATCCTGCTGCTCACCCACGCTTTTTTCCCGCAGGTCGGGGGGCTGGAAACCGTCGCGCGCGTGCTGGCGGAAGAGTTTCTCGCGAGCGGTCACGAGGTCCGCGTCGTGACCCAGAGTCCCGGCGATGCGGCGGACGATCGGAGCCGCTTTCCGTTCCCGGTGCATCGTCGGCCGGGCGGCGCAGAGTTGTGGCGGCTGACGCGCTGGTGCGACGTGTTCTTTCAAAACAACATCAGCCTGCAGACGCTCTGGCCGTTGCTCCTGGCCCGGCGGCCCTGGGTGGTCGTGCACCAGACCTGGCTGACCCGGGTCGGGGGCGCCACCGGCTGGCAGGATCGGCTCAAGCGGGCGGTGCTGCGATTCGGCACGTCGGTGGCGATCAGCCGCGCGGTGGCGGAGCGGCTGCCGGTGGCGGCGGAGCAAATCGGCAACCCGTATCCGGCGGACGTTTTCGGGCTTCGCGCCGAGGTTCCGCGGACGCGCGAGCTGGCGTTTCTCGGGCGCCTGGTCAGCGACAAAGGGGCCGACGTGCTGGTCGAGGCGCTCGCGATCCTGCGGGATGACACCGGCCTGACGCCCGATCTTACGATGGTCGGCGAAGGCCCGGAGCTGGCGGCTTTGCGCGCGCTGGCGGATCGGCTGGCGGTGAGCGGACAGATCACGTTTGCCGGGCAGCAAACCGGTGAGACGCTCGTCCGCACGCTCAACGCGCACCGCGTCCTCGTCGTGCCGTCGCGGCTGCCGGAGCCGTTTGGCGTGGTGGCGCTCGAAGGCGCGGCGTGCGGCTGCGTCGTCGTCGGCTCGGAGGAAGGCGGACTGCCGGATGCGATCGGCCCGTGCGGGCTGCTTTTTCCGAACGGCGACGCCCCGGCGCTCGCCGACGCGCTGGCCCGGGTGCTGACGGACGACTCACTGCGCGCCGAGGTCGCCGCGGCTGCCCCGGCGCATTTGGAACGCCATCACCCGCGCCAGGTCGCAGCCGCTTACCTGCGGATCTTCGAGCGCGTCCGGCGGCCGGCGTCGCGCGGTTAGCTTCGCACCCGCCAATTCTCGGATCGCCCACGCGATGTTTTTGCTCACCCATCCGCTCGGCAATGCGAACGTGCGTCACGCTGCGCTCGCGTTGTCCGAAGCCGGGCTGCTGGAGGAATTTTGCACCTGTCTGCATCTGAACTCCGATGGACCGGCGGGCCGCCTGCTCCCCGCCGCGCTGCGCCGGGAACTGGCGCGCCGGGCGGTGCCGGAAGCGATCCGCGCCCGCACGACGACCGCCGCGACGGGCCGCGAGCTGGGCCGCCATTTATTCAGCCGACTCGGCGCGCTGCCGGGCGCGCGCTGGCTCACGCGCCACGAGCGGGGACCGTGCAGCGTGGATGCGGTGTTCCGTGCGTTTGACCGTCAGGTCGCGGCGAAGATCCGGCGGCAGCAGCCCGGGCGTTCTCCGCGCTGGCGCGGCGTTTACGCGTATGAAGACGCGGCGGCGGAAACCTTTCGTGCTGCGGGCGAGCGGGGAATGGTGCGGCTCTACGATTTGCCGATCGGTTACTGGCGCGCGGCTCAACTGGTCTTCGCGGAGGAAGCCGAGCGGCAGCCGGCCTGGGCGGCGACCTTGACCGGGCGCGCCGACAGCGCGGAAAAGCTCGCGCGCAAGGATACGGAACTCGCGCAGGCGGACGCCGTGCTTGTCGCGAGCAGCTTCACCCGCGAGACGCTCCGCACCGCGCCGCCTTTCCGGGCGCCGGTGCACGTCGTCCCCTACGGCGCGCCTCCCCCGGTGCCGCGCGCGCTGCCGCCGAGACGGCCGGGGGCGGGGCGCCGTTGCGCGTGCTGTTTGCCGGCGCGCTGGGCCAGCGCAAGGGGCTTTCCTACCTTCTCGAAGCTGTGGCGTCGCTGGGACCGCGTGCCGTCGAACTGACGCTTCTCGGCCAGAAAACGACGCCCGATTGCCCGCCGCTGAACGAGGCGGTCCGCGCGCATCGCTGGATTCCCAGCCTGCCGCACGCCGCGCTGCTCGACGAGATGTCGCGCCAGGATGCCCTCGTTTTTCCGTCGCTCTTCGAAGGCTTCGGGCTCGTCATCCCCGAGGCGATGTCGCGGGGCCTGCCGGTCATCGCCAGCACGCACACGGCGGCGCCGGACCTCTTCAGCGCGGACGGGGTCGAAGGGTTTCTCGTGCCGATTCGCTCGGCGGAGGCCATCGCGGAAAAACTGGAGCTGCTGCACCGCGACCGCGCGCGGCTCCGGGCCATGAGCCGCGCCGCGCTCGACCGCGCGGAGGCGCTGCGCTGGGCGGATTACCACCGCGGCATCTGCGCGGTCGCCCGGGCGGCCCTGACGGATGACGCCACCGAGCCCGCCGATGCGCCGGCGCTGGCGGGCGGTTGGCACGGCCGCCGCTCTTAGAGTGGCGATCCCGCTGCCAATTCAGGAAAAAATCGGACAACTCCGCGTCGCATGCCTATGCTATTTCCACCCGCCGCCGCCCAACCGGCACCGGTCGCTGCCGACCGCAGGCCCGGCCGGCCGGCGCGGGTTGAAAACGCTCACGTGAGATCCGCTGTTTCGCACGCTGCCCTGCCTTTGCCTCCCTCGGCCGATCCGCGTCTCGCGTCGGTCCGGCGGCTCGTCTGGTTCTACCTGATTCTCTGGGTTCTGGAGGGTGCGCTGCGCAAATGGATCGTGCCCGGCCTGGCGAATCCGTTGCTCATCATTCGCGACCCCGTGCTGCTCGGCATCTACGCGCTCGCGCTGCAGCGGCGCGTCTTTCCGTTTCAGCATCCGTTTGTCGTGGTCATCGGCGCGCTCGGCGCGCTCTGCGTGGCGATGGCCTACCTGGTCACGCCGGCTTCCTGGGTGGTGATCACCTACGGCTGGCGATCGAACTTTTTGCACCTCCCGCTGATCTTCCTGCTGCCGCTCATTTTCGATGAGAGCGACGTGCGCGAGGTCGGCCGCTGGCTGCTGCTTTCCGCGCTGCCGATGAGCCTGCTCGTGCTCATCCAATTCCGCAGCGCGCCGACCGCCTGGGTGAATACGGTCGTCGGCGGCGAGGGCACGCAGTTGGAGAGCGCGTATGACCACGTCCGGGTCGCCGGCACGTTTTCGTTTACGAACGGCATGTGCGCTTACACCGCGCTGGTGGCGGCGTTTTTCTTTTATCAGATGCTCGAGCGCAAGACCTTTGCGCGCTGGCTCTGGCTCAGCTCCGGCGCCGCGCTCGTGATCATGGTCGTGCTTTCCGGGAGCCGGGCAACGGTCGGCGTGGTGCTCGTGGTCATCCTCGGAGTCGCGGCGGTCTGCGTGGTGCGGCCGGCCTATTGGCGCGCGTCGTTCAAGCTCTTTGCCGTCGGCGGGCTCGTGCTGCTCGTGCTCGGCTCGTTCACGGTGTTCCGCGAGGGGTTGAACGTGTTTTCCTACCGCTTCGGCGACGAGGAGAGCATTCACAAAGGATTTTTCCTCCGCTACTTCGGCAGCCTCATGGTGTCGCCGATCGTGTGGACGGTCGCGCCCTACGGCGGGATCGGCCTCGGCATGGGCACGAATGTCGCCTCCAGCCTGCTCATCGGAAAACGCTACTTCATGGCGGCCGAAGGCGAGTATGACCGGCTGGTGCTGGAGAGCGGTCCGGTGCTCGGCGTGATGATCATTCTCATGCGCCAAAGCATCGTCGTTTGGCTCGGCCTGAACGCGCTCAAGCGGTTGCGCGCCAGCTCCCGCCCGCTGCCCGTGCTGCTGCTTTGCGCCGGCGCGAGCAGCCTGCTCATCGGCCAGTGGGCGCAGCCGACGGAGCTGGGCTTTTCCGTGATCGCGGGCGGCCTCTGTCTTGCGGCTATGCGTCCGGCGCCGGAGCCGGCCGAGGAGGAAGCCGACGAAGTCGCCGTCGCGCCGGTGACGAAACCGAATGCCAACGGCGTTCACCGGCCGTCGCTCGCGGCCCCCGGGCGCAACGGGCGGGCGCAGCCAGCGACGCCCGCCGCGCGACTCCCCCGGGGCGACCGGCGTCCGCGCCGATCCTTGCCAAACCCGCGGCGTCACTGCCGCCGCCGCGCCAGACTCCGGTGGTGCGCCGGGGACGTTCCGCGTATGCCGAGCGTCTGCACGGCAGCGGGCGGAACGACAAGTCGAACGGGCACTGACGCCCCGGCTGCCGGTCTGTCCTTGCCGCCGTCGCCTGTTTCGCAAAAGCCGCCGCCATGTCGCCTGCTCCGCGCGTCCTGCTGGTCGGGAACTATCCGCCCGACCGTCAGCAAAGCATGCTGCGCTTCGGCGAGCTGCTGCGCGGCGAACTCGTCGCGCGCGGGCTGCGGGTCGAAACGATCGCGCCCGCCCGTCGTGCTTACCCGCAAGGTGGCCGGCGCGACGGACGGCGGGCTCGGCAAATGGCTGGCGTATCTCGACAAATACGTGCTCTTTCCGCGCCAGTTGCGCGCCCGCGTGCAGGCCGCGCTCGCGGAGGAACCGGAGACGCCGCTCATCGTGCATGTCAGTGATCATTCCAACGCCGTTTACCTCTCGGCGGTGCAGGCGGCGTTTCGGACGTCGTCCCCCGCGGCGACCGCCGGGGCGCGCGTCGTCGTCACCTGCCACGATCTCGGCGCGGTGCGGGGCGCGTTTGGCGAGGCCGCGCAGACGTTTTGCCCGGCTTCGCGCACCGGCCGCATCCTGCAACGCTGGATCCGCCATGCGCTCGGCCGCGCCGATTTGATCGCCTGCGTTTCCGCAGCCACGGAGGCGGACGTGCGCCGGCTGGTGCGCGCTCGCGGAGGCTCATCGGGACCGCCCCCGACGCGCGTGGTGCGGACCGGTCAGAACTTTCCGTTTCGCCCGCTGCCGGAGGCCGAGGCCGAGCGGCGTCTGGCGATGTATGGCGCGCAGGGATTTGATCCAACGCAGCCGTTTTTGCTCAACGTCGGCTCCAGCCTGCCGCGCAAGAATCGCGAGGGCGTGCTGCGGATCTTTGTGCGGATGTTGACCCAGGGTTGGCGCGGTCAGCTCGTGTTTGCCGGAGAGTTGCTGCCACCGGAACTCGCCGAGCTGGCGCGCGGGATCACGGCGTCCGGCGTCGGCCGCGTGGTGCAGGTTTTCAATCCGTCCGGCGACGCGCTCCAGGCGCTCTACAGTCGGGCGCTGGCGCTGGTGTTTCCGTCGCGCTTCGAAGGCTTCGGCTGGCCGCTGATCGAGGCCCAGGCGTGCGGTTGTCCGGTGGCTTGCGGCGACACGCCGGCGCTGGCGGAGGTCGCGGGGGAAAGCGCGTTCGTCGCGCCAGCGGAGGATGCCGACGCGTTTGCCGCGCACCTCCTGACGCTCGCCGGAGATCCCGCGATCCGCGCGGAGTGGGTCGAGCGCGGCCGCCAGAACCTCGCGCGTTTCCAAACCGAGCGCATGACGGACGAATATCTCGCCGCTTATCGCGATGCGCTGGCGGCGCCCGGCAGCGGAGGACGATGAAAAAGCTGCTCGCCCTGCTGACGCTCGCGCTGCCGTGGGCATTGCGCCGCTGGCTGCTGATCCGCCTGTGGGGCTACGAACTGCATCCCGACCAGCCGCATCGGTCTCTCGCTGGTGCTGGTGGACAAACTCGTGCTCGGCCCCGACGCCCGCATCGGGCACGGCAACGTCATCAAAGGCGCGGCGCTCGTGCGGCTCGCGGAGCAAGGCTTTATCGGCAACGGCAACTGGATCACCGGCTTTCCGGCGGGAACCGGCTCCCGCCATTTCGCGCACCAGCCGGATCGTCGGCCGGAGCTGCACCTCGGCGCGCACGCCGCGATCACGAACCGGCATCTGATTGATTGCACGCACCGCGTCGAGATCGGCGCGTTTACCACGTTTGCCGGTTTTCGCTCGCAGATCCTGACGCATTCCATCGATCTCCAGCTCGCCCGTCAGCACAGCGAGCCGATCACGGTCGGCGCGTATTGTTTCGTCGGGACGGATTGCGTGCTGCTTGGCGGCGCGGCGCTGCCGGACCGCTCGGTGCTCGGCGCCAAGTCGCTGTTGAACAAAGCTTACACCGATCCGGGCCAGCTCTACGCCGGCGTGCCGGCCCGCCCGGTCGCGCCGCTGCCGGCGGATGCCGCCTACTTTTCGCGCGAGACCGGGTTCATCTACTGACCCGAAGGAAACGTCCTTTTTCCCGTGCGCATTCTTCACCTGATTTCCACGCTCGACCCGCGGCACGGCGGCACCTCCGAGGCCGTGCTGCAGCTGGCCGGGGCGCTCGACCGCGCCGGGCATCACAACGAGGTCGCCACGATGGAGGCGCCGGATGAACCGTGGCTGGAGGATCTCCCGTTCCCTGTGCACGCGCTCGGGCCGAATCGCGGCAGCTACCAGCATGCGCCGCGCGCCCCGGCCTGGCTCGCCGCGCGCGACCGCAGCCGCGTGGACGATTGCCTGCTGGTCCACGGCCTCTGGCAGCACCACGGCTACGCCGCCTGGCGGAACTGGCGCCGCTCGCCGCGCTTCGTTTTTCCGCACGGCATGCTGGACCCCTGGTTCAAGCGCACTTACCCGCTCAAGCATCTCAAGAAATGGCTCTACTGGCCATGGGCGGAATACCGCAGCCTGCGGTCGGCGCGCGCCGTGTTTTTCACTTGTGAAGAGGAGCGCCGGCTGGCCCGGCAGAGCTTCTGGCTTTACCGCTGCCGGGAAGCGGTCGCGAACCTCGGCATCGGCGATCCGCCCGGGGATGATCCCGCCGCGCAATGCGCCGCGTTTTACGATCGGTTTCCGGAATTGCGCGGGCGGCGCATCATCCTGTTTCTCGGCCGGCTCGTGGTGAAAAAAGGATGCGACATCCTGCTGCACGCCTTCGCCCGGCTGCCGCGCCGGCCGGAGGATGTGTCGCTCGTGATGGCGGGTCCGGGCAGCGACAGCGCGTTTATTTTCGACCTGCGCCGCGGCGAGTTGCTCGGGCGGGATGTCCACTGGCCCGGCATGCTCACGGGTCCGGTAAAATGGGGCGCACTGCGGGCGGCGGAAGCCTTCATCCTGCCGTCGCACCAGGAGAACTTCGGGCTCGCGGTGGCCGAGGCGCTGGCGTGCGGCACGCCGGTGCTGCTCTCGGACAAAGTGAACATCTGGCGCGAGGTCGCCGAGGATGGCGCGGGCCTGGTGTCGAGCGATGACTTCGATGGCACGCTCCATCTACTCGCGCGCTGGCTGCGGCTGAGCGAAGCGGAGCGCGGGGCGATGTCGGAGCGGGCGCGCGACTGTTTCCAGCGCCGGTTTCAAATCGACCACGCCGCGGCGGCGCTCGTGAAACAGCTTTGGGAATTTGGCGTCGAAGAGCCAGCGGCGCGGAGAAAATGAAGATCACGATCGTGCAAGGCGCGTTTCTGCCGGTGCCGGCGCGGCTCGGCGGCGCGGTGGAGAAAGTGTGGTTCGAGCTGGGGCGCGAGTTCGCGCGTCGCGGGCACGACGTCGTGCACGTCGGCCGCGCGTGGGATGGGCTGCCGGCGCGCGAGCGGAACCCGGAAACCGGCGTGGAATACCGGCGGGTTTCCGGCTTCGACACGCCGCGCTCGCTGCTCTGGCTGAAGGCGCTGGACCTCGTTTATTCCGCGCGCGTGCTGCCGCTGTTGCCGCCGGCGGACATCCTGGTCACGCACACGTTCTGGCTGCCGGTGATCTGTCGCGATCCATCGCGCGGGCGGCTCTACGTGCATGTCGCCCGATATCCGAAAGGGCAGCTCCGTTTCTACGGTCGCGCCGCGCGCCTGCAGACCGTGAGCGGCGCCGTGCTCGACGCCATGCGGGAGCAAGCGCCCGCGCTGGCGGCGCGGATGAACGTCATCCCGTATCCGCTGCCGCGCCTGCCCGACGCCGACGCGGAGCTGGACTCCGCCGAACTCCGGCGCGCGGGGGCTGCGACCGTGCTTTACGCGGGCCGGATTCATCCGGAAAAAGGGATCGGCCTGCTGCTCGAAGCGTTTCAACGGTTCGCGATCCGGCATCCCGCGATGCCTTGGCGGCTGTCGCTCGTCGGCCCGTGGGAGGCGCGGCACGGCGGCGGTGGGGAGGCGTATCGCGGCGAGCTGTTGCGTCAGGCGGCGGCGCTCGGACTCGGCGAGAAACAGGTTGAGCTGGCGGGGCCGATTTTTGACCCGGATGCGCTGGCGGAACATTATCGTGCGGCGGCGTTGTTTGTTTATCCGTCGCTGGCCGAGCGCGGGGAAACCTTCGGCGTCGCGCCGCTCGAAGCGATGGCGCACGGCTGCCCCGTCGTGGTGTCAGCGCTCGGCTGCTTCCGCGACTTTATCGACGAAGGGCACACCGGTTTTGTGTTCGATCACCGGCGTGCCGACGCCGCGGACGTTCTGGCGCAACTGCTCCAACGCCTGCTGCACGATGCGCCGGACGAGCGCGAGCGCGTGGCGCGCGCCGGACGCGCGAAGGCGAGCGAGTTTTCGCTGACCCGCGTGGCGGATGAATACCTCACCGATTTCGCGTCACTCCTGCCAGCGGGAAATTTCGTTTCGGCGGCGCCGGTCCTCACCCGATGACCAGCACAAATACTCCGAGCCCAGCGGCGGTTTCCACGCTGGCGCGCGAATGTGACCGGCCGACCGCGGCCTTGCGCGAACGGCTCGACGCCTTTTACGCGGCGACCTCGACCTACCAGGCGTTCCAAGAAGCGAGCGATCATCCCGCGCTCTGGGCGCACGTCGCCGCAGAAATCGAGCGCCTGTTCGGGGAGCGCGATCGCGCGTCGGATGCGCGCGTTGTCCGCGTGCTCGAGCTCGGCGCTGGCTGCACCGGGTTCGGCGATTTTTTACAGAAACGGCCTCGACGCGAGCGGGTGCATCTCACGGTGCAGGACGTGACGGCGCAGAACCGCGCCCATCTTGAGCGTCAGGCCGACGCCGTGCACATCGGCCCGATCCAGACGCTGCCGGAGAACGAGCGGTTCGACGTGATCTTCAGCACGTTTGTGTTTGAACACGTCACTGATCCCGCGGCCACGCTGCGCCGCTGCGAGGCGTTGCTCGCACCCGGCGGCAGCCTCTTCATTTTTTGCCCGCGCTACGACCTCCCGTTTTATCTACCGCCTTCCGCCTGCCACTACGGCGTCCCGGCGCAACTGGGTCTGGCGCTGGCCACACTCGGCGCGCGGCTGCGCACGCTCATCACCGGTCAGCCAGCGTTTTTGATTCATCACGATCCCGCGTTGTTCACCCAGGGCTTCGCTCGCGACCGCGACGCCGTGCATTGGGTGTCGCGCTGGGATCTCGGCGCGTGGTTTCGCGGTCGCGCCGAAATGTCGGATCTTCCGGTGCCCGCCGGCCCGGGCAAAGATTGGATCGTGAAAAATCTGCTGCAGGTGCATCTTCGCATCCGCCCGCGCGCCGCGGCCGCTCCGCCCGATGCCTGACCCTGTCACGACTCACCAACAGGCAACCGCCTTCGCCTCGCCCTGGAGCCGGCGCGAACAGCTCGGCATGCTGCTTTGGGAATACGCCTGGATGCTGCTCTGCGTCTGGACGCCGAAGCCGCTGAACCCGTGGCGGCTGCTGGTGCTGCGACTCTTCGGCGGCCGGATTCACGGCCGGCCGTTCGTGCATCAGCGCGCGCGCATCCAGATCCCCTGGAACCTGACGCTTCACGACCGGGCCTGCCTCGGGGATCGCGCCAACGCCTACAGCCTCGGCCCCATCGAAATCGGCGCGCGCGCGACCGTGGCGCAGGAAGCGTATCTCTGCGGCGGCACGCATGATTTCGCCGATCCGCGACTCCCGCTGCAGACGGCCCCGATCCGGGTCGGCGAGGATGCGTTTATCGGAGCGCGCGCGTTCATTCTGCCGGGCGTGACCATCGGCGCGCGGGCGATCGTCGGCGCTGCCAGCGTGGTCGCGCGCGACGTGCCGCGGGCCACCGTGGTTTCCGGCAATCCGGCGCGCGTGCGGCGTCCGCGTTGATCCTCGCTCATGCCTTCCGCAAAAGTCCCGCTCTCGGTCCTGGTGCCGATCCGAAACGAAGCCGCCAATCTCCCGCGCTGCCTTGCGTCGGTCGCCTGGGCCGACGAAATCTTCGTCGTCGATTCCCATAGCACGGACGGCTCCGGCGCGATCGCGGAAGAGCTCGGCGCGCGCGTCGTGCAGTTCGATTTCAACGGCACCTGGCCGAAGAAGAAAAACTGGGCGCTGGAAAACCTGCCGTTTGCCCATGAATGGGTTTTCATCCTCGACGCGGACGAAGTCCTGCCGCCGGGCGCGGAGGCGGAATTTCGTGCTGCTATCTCCGGCGGGGCGGGGGAGGATGTCACCGGCTACTGGATCAACCGGCGTTTCATGTTCATGGACCGCTGGTTGCAGCACGCCTACTACCCGAACTGGAATCTGCGGCTCTTCCGCCACGCGCTCGGCCGTTACGAAAAGCTGACGGACGCCGATACCCAGAGCGGCGACAATGAGGTGCATGAGCACGTCGTCGTCCAGGGTCGCACGGCGCACCTCAAGTCGGAGATGGATCACTACGCGTTTCCATCGGTGGACGTGTTCGTGGAAAAGCATAACCGCTACTCGAATTGGGAGGCCCGGGTCGCTCTCGACCGCTATCTGCATCGCAGCGGCGCGCAGCTGCAAAGCGAGCGCGTCGGCGCGCGGCGTCGGGTGAAAGAGCTGGCCGCGCGACTGCCGTTCCGGCCGCTCCTGCGGTTTCTTTACGTTTTCCTTTGGCAACGGGCGTTTCTGGACGGGCGCGAAGGGTATTACTTCGCGCGGCTGCACGGGTTCTACGAATTTCTCTCGGTGGCAAAGACCTTCGAGCTGAAAAAGCGGAGCCGGTAGGGCGGAACGCCGCCGCGAGACGCCGGGAGCCATCGGGCAACTGACAATGAAAGTCCTGGTCTGGGGCATCAATTACGCGCCGGAAGTCACCGGCATCGCGCCGTGCAACGTCGCGCTCTGCGAGTTTCTCCGCGCCGGCGGGCACGATGTCCGCATGCTCACGTCGTTTCCCTATTACCCGGCCTGGAGCAAGGCTCCGGAAGATCACGGCCGCCTTTTCCGCGACGACACGATCCGCGGCGTGCCGGTGCATCGCTGCTGGCATTTCGTGCCGCGGAAAGTGTCCGCCCTGAAGCGCATTCTGCACGAGGGGAGTTTCGTGCTCACCTCGCTCTGGCGCGCGCTCACGCACCTGCCGCGCCCGGACGTCGTCGTCGTGGTCTCGCCGCCGCTGCTGCTCGGCGCGGCGGCGTGGCTGCTGACCCGCATCTGGGGCGGGGTGCCGTTCGTGTTCCACGTGCAGGATTTGCAGCCGGATGCCGCGGTCGGTCTCGGCATGCTGCGGCCGGGACTGCTCACGCGTGCGCTCTACGAGCTGGAGCGTTTGGCCTATCGGCACGCCGCGCGGGTTTCCGGCATCAGCGGCGGGATGCTGCGGGCGTTTGCCGAGAAAGGCGTGCCGGCGGAAAAGCGGGTGTTGTTTCCCAACGGCGTTGTCTCCGCTCGATCCCGCGCTGCTGCCGGCGCGCGGGCGCTGGCGCGAGGCGCATGGCTTCAAACCCGACGATTTCCTGGCGGTGTATTCCGGCAACCTCGGCGTCAAGCAGGGGCTCGATGTCGTGCTCGCGGCCGCCGCGAAGGTGCGGCAGCCGCGCGTGCAGATCGTGGTGTGCGGCGGCGGCGCGCAACGCGATCAACTGGCTGCGTGGATCGAGACCAATCGGCCGCCGGGGCTGCGCATCCTGCCGCTGCAGAACGATGCTGCCTATCGCGAGATGATGACGGATACCGACGTCTGTCTGATCACGCAGCAGGCTGGCACCGGCCGCTTCTTTTTCCCCAGCAAGCTGCTTACCGCGCTCGCGTTTGCCCGCCCGGTGCTCGCGGTCGCGGACGTGGATAGCGAGCTGTCCCAGGCGGTGACGGAGAGCGGATGCGGCTTCGTGGTGCCGTCCGGCGACGCTGATGCGCTGGCAAACGCGCTCGATTTTCTGGCGAGTCTGCCGCCCGGGGAACTGGCAGGGGCGGGCCGCAGCGGGGAATTCTTCGGGCGGCGCTTCGATCACGAAAAAGTGCACGCCGAGTTTCTCGCGACACTGACGCAAGTCGTGGCGGGCAGCGACGCGCCGTCGCGTTGAAAAAACTACGGCGTGCCGGCAGCAGGCGACGTCGCCGGGAGCTGCAGGGCCGGGAGCAGATCGTTTCGCACCGCGATGAACTGGCTCGCCTCCCACTGGAATCCAGGCAGCCGCCGGGAATCGGTTTTGATCCGGCCGCCCTGGGTGTAAACAACGGTGTAATCCGGAAATTCCGGAACGTCGCCGATGTCGAAAATGATGTCGGGCCGCGGCAGGCCGCATTCGGCCTCCAGCTCCGCGCGGTGCGCGAAGTAATAGCGGTAATCCAGCTGCAGTCCGCCCGCGGTGCGCGGCACCCGGGCCAGCAGCTTGCAGCCGGTGAAACGCCGATCCACAAGCCCGCGCCGGTCCACGATTTCCACGTGGCCGAAGTGCCGGCCGACGATGTGGTAGGCGACCATGCCGAGCTGGGCGCTCATGATGCGCACCGGCTCCGGAGCCGCACCGGCGGCGGCAACAGCCGATTTTCCGGGGCGGAGCTTTTTCACGATCTCGTCGAGCCGGCGGATCGTCGGGATGTCGCGCAGGTTGACGCGGTTGGCGCGTTCAAACCACGAGAAGTCCGTGCGCCGCGCCTCCGAGGCATACGGCTCGGTAACCACCGACGCCCAGATCGGCCGGGCGGTGGAACGCCGCGCCGTGATGCGCCAGATCGTGGCCAGTTGCGCCACGGCGAGCACCGCGGCGAGCCCGACGGCCCAGCCCGGGCGGTATTGCCACAACCGCCACCAGGCAAGCGCGGCCAGAATCGCGGCGACCGGGAGCAGCGGCACGAAGAAGCGCCCTGCCTCCATCCAATCGCCGCCGGCGAGCAGGACAAACGCGGCATACGCGCCGAAGAAAAGCACGGCCAGCAGCAGGCGCGGATCAAGTGGCTCCCGCCGCCGCCGTCGGAAAATTTCGCGCGCCGCGAGCACCGCTCCGGCGATCGCAGTCGCGGCGAAAATGCCGGCGCCGGGTTCTCGGATCAGGTTGCTGCGGA
This sequence comes from uncultured Verrucomicrobiae bacterium, assembly GCA_963762725.1. Taxonomy (GTDB): domain Bacteria; phylum Verrucomicrobiota; class Verrucomicrobiia; order Chthoniobacterales; family SZAS-18; genus JAFAXH01. Next base: position 307,334 of record CAVXLY010000007.1, read on the forward strand.
AATAGCGCAGCCCCGCCTTCACGGTGCGCGTCGAGAAGCTGCCCGACTTCGCGCTTACCGGCTGTGGGAAAAGGCTGCCAAACGTGTGCCAGCGCCAGATGAAAAGTGCGGCGATCACCAGCAGACAGATCCCGGCGAGGACCGCCAATCGCCGAAGCTGCGCGTGATATTCCGGGTCAACGCCGGGCTGCCGCCAGCCCCGCACCAGCAGCACGCCAGCGGTCCCTAGCAGCAGGCAGACGAGCACCAGCGGCAGCTCCGGCCGCGCCAGCACAAACAGCGTGGCCATGCCGGCGACACCCAGCAGCGTTCCCGGCTGAAAAAGCGGCCGCGCCACCGCGGTGTCCAGATACGATCCGAACACGGCAATCACGCCGAGCGCGAGCAGCGCGCAGAGCGTCCCTTCCAACCCACCGAAGGACCAGTAAACAAACGGCGCCGAAGTCGCGACCAGCAACCCGGCTGCCGGCGCGAGCGGTCGGTGAATCCGTGAGGCCAGCCGCTGGGTCGCGATGACGGCCAGCACGCCGAAGATGATCGCGGAGAGGCGCCCGAGCAGGACCATGTCCACGCTGCCGAGGAGCAGCCGGTGCGCGGCGGCGAGCACCAGCGCGTGGAGCAGGGTGGAGCTTTGCTCGATCGCGTCGCCGTTGTAATTGATGATGCGGCCGAATTTTGCCAACCCGTTCGCGACCCAGTAGCCGATGTGCGCGTCATCCCGGCCGGCGGCGGGAAACAAAGTGCCCCCGATTCCAACCAACAGGAGCGGCGCCAGCCACAGCAGCAGCGGCCGCCGCCAGGACCCCGGCGAGTCATTGTCGCCAACCTCCGAGACCTGGGGAACAACGGGCATGAAAAGGACAACGGGGAAACGGCGGATCACCACCGGGCGGGCCGCCCGGATCAGTAAGCCGAATCCGGCGGGTCCAGCACTTGCGCGGCGGTGCGCAGAATGATGGCGCACTCCAGCGAGAAATTCCACTTTTCCAGATACTCGATGTCCGACGCGATCCGCCGCGCGATGTCCGTGTTCGTTTTCGCTTCGCCGCGGAATCCGCGCACCTGGGCGAGGCCGGTGATGCCCGGCTTCACGAGGGTGCGGACGTGGTAGTTCGCGAGATAGCGGGCGAAGCGGTGGTTGTGCTCGATGAGGTGGGGCCGGGGGCCGACGAGGCTCATCTCGCCTTTCAGCACGTTCCAGAATTGCGGCAGCTCATCGACCGAAAGCTTGCGGAACCAGCGGCCGGCCGGATACACGCGCGGGTCATTCACCGTCGCCTGGATGGCTTCGTCGGCCACGAGCGTCGCGGTCGCCGGCGCGGCGCCGTTGCCGTTGTGTCCGGGGTGCGCGTGCCCGTTTTTACCCGGCTTGCCGGCGGCGTGCTTGTGGCCGTTCAATCCCGGCACCGGCACGGCGCCCACCGCGGGAAGAGGGCGTGTGTGCATGGTGCGGAACTTGAAGATCTCGAACTCCCGATTCTGCCAGCCCGCGCGCTTCTGCCGATGCAGCAACGGACCCGGCGACTGGAAACATTGCGCCAGCCAGACCCCGAGCGCGGCAAACGGCAGCACGAACATGATGACCGGCAGCGAGATGAGAATATCGAGGCAGCGCTTGAGCAGTTGGTTGAGCGGATTCTCGAGCGGCTCCTCGCGCATGCCGATAAAGCGGTAGCCGTCGTCCTCGATGAAGGAGAGCGGCCGGCCCCAGTGCTCCTGCAAGTTCGACACGACGAGGAAGCGCGCGCCAAACTGCTCGCAGGTGTCGATCATCGCGTGGTGATCGGGAAGATTATCCGGCAACGCGGTCAGGATGACTTGGGTGATGCCATGCTCGCGGATCACGTCCGCCAGCTTGGCGCGGGGACCCAGCCAGGGAAACCCGCCGCGATGGATTTCCGTGGGCGGATCGTCGCTCACGATGCCCATCGCCGTGATGCCGAGCACCGCTTTGCGCTCCAACCAGGGCCGGAGCGTGGCGGCCTCGGCTACCCGGCCGACGAGCAGCGTCTTTTCCCGGCGCGAACCATCGAAGAGCCAATGGGCGAGCAGCCGCGGCAGGTAATGGTTCGTCAGCAGCAGCAGCAGATAAAGCGACGGCACGAAGACCGCCATGAACGTGCGCGAAATTGTGTGATCCTTTGCCGCTACGAGGTAGCCGAGCAGGAGCCCGGCGGCGTGGAGCAGCTGGCCGAGACTGCGGTTGTGATTCGCGAGCAGGTTCACGCGCACCAGGGTGTGCGCGTGGCGGTGCAGATGCCGGCTGCCAAGCGCTTCGAGCAGCAGGCCGACGATGAGCACGACGTTGTAGCTCAGATACGCGCGGTCGAAGAACCGACCGCCGCCCGCCGGGAGCTGCGCGAAGACGAGCAGCGTGGCTTCGACCCAGAACAACGCCGAAACCAGGACAAACTGGCAACCGACCAGCAGCGTCTGGAGTCCCGAGGTGCGTTGGGTGATCATGTTGACGCGAAGCGGCGGCAGGGCCAGGCAGACTCCGGCGTCGCCGGGTCACGGGAACTGCCCTGATCCGACGGTCGGATTTGCCCTTCCCTTTTCAAGCATCCCCCGGGCCAGGAGGCAAGCGCCAAGCGTGCGTTGCGATAAAGTCCATTGGAGGCGAGGCGGTTACGATGGAGCCTCGTGGCGCCATGACCGTTTGAACCGCCGGTCGGACGTCGCGCGGACTCATTTTTGGGATCCGGCGCGGTGGCTTGTGGCGTTCTCGAACTTTGAGTTTGGGAAGCGCTTCGGCCGATTTCTCCTGGATCACCGGCGAGAAATGAGGGAGCGGGCGCCCGTGCCTGCCCGTCCGGTCGGCGGTGGGGTGATCGGAGAGTGAACCCGCCACCGTCGTTTGTTGGTCGTCGAGGCACGTCTCCAACACGCGCGGACTCACAACGAAAAATCCGCCCGGGCAAGCGGATTCCCGGCTTCGCGCCGAGCCGGGCGCGCGTTAAGCTACGGATCAATCCGACATGAGGACTTCCCCGCCGACGCCGCATCCCGACCGTGGCGCCGCGCGGCGGCGATCGCGACGGATGCCGGAGGAGCGTTCCCCGGCCGATGGACACCGGGAAGCGGTGCAACGTCCGCACATCGCCTCCGGCTATCTGCTGGCCGTGCTTCCGCTGCTCGCGGTGGCGCTGGGCGGAGCGACCGCCCGGTGGAGCCAGGGCATCGTGCTGATCGGACTCGGCGCGCTGCTGGTCTGGCGGCCGCCGCCGCGCTCGGCGGGCTGGGCGGTGCATGTGCTCTCCAGCCTGTTTCTGCTTTGCGGCGCCGCGGCGCTTCTGCCGGCGACCTGGTTTGGCAACGCCGCCACGACGGCCGGCGCCTGGTGGCGCGGAGCGCTCGTCGAGGATTATCGCGTGCCGTTGCCCGCGACCGCGAGCCCGCAGCCGTGGCTGACGGCGGAGGGGCTCCTTCCGCTCGCCGCCGGGCTGGCGTGGCTTTACCTGATCCTGACCTATCGCTGGGCCAGCGGGGAACGGCGCGCGGCGGCGCGGGTTTTCGTCGGTGGTGCGGCGCTGCTGGCCGCGGTGGCCGTGGTGGCGCGGCTGCGGGGCGTCGAGGTGCCCGGCTGGCACGCGGAATACCGCTTCGGCCCGTTTCCGAATCGCAATCAAACCGCGAACTTCTTCGCGCTCGCCGCCCTGCCGGGGCTGGCGCTTGCCCGCCGCGAGTTTCGCGCGGGCCGCTGGGTGCGCGCCGGTGGCTGGGCGGGAGCGGTGGCCGTGCTCGCGCAGGCGATTTTCTTCACCTACTCGCGCGCCGGCGTGGCGATGCTGTTTGCCGGCGTGGCGCTCTTCGCGCTGCTGGTCGTCCTGGCGCCGAAGCCGTCGCGGCGGGAATCCGGCGCCGCGTTACGCTCCTGGCTGCCGCGCACCGCGCTGGCGGCTTCGCTGGCGCTGCTGCTGCTGGCCGGCTTTTTCCTTTTTGGCGGCAAAACGCTGGAGCGATTTCGTCCGGCCGCCGGCCAGTCGGTTTCCAGCGCGGCGACCACGGCGTTTTCCGGCGACTTTCGCTGGCGCATCCAGGGCGACGCGCTGGCGATGGACCGCACCCTGCCCGTCTGTGGGTTGGGGATCGGTAATTTCGGAGCCGTGTTTCCTTTCTTTCGGGAACGCAGCGCCGGGGTGATGGCGCGCGCGATCCATCCGGAAAGCGACTGGCTCTGGCTCTGGGCGGAAATGGGCTGGCCGGCCGTGGTGATCGCCGCGCTCGGGCTCGGGCTTCTGTTGCGCCGGGTGCAGCCGTGGCAGGCGCTGTTCGGCGTCGGCGACAGCGACGAGAAGCCGCCGGGAGAAGCGTCAACCGCTGGCGGCGGGGATCGCACGCTGCGGCTGGCGGCGGTGCTTGGCGTGCTGGCGTTTGTTTGTCACAGCTTTGTCGAAGTTTCGACGCACCGCATCGCCACGGCGCTGGCCGCGACATTCTTGCTCGGGCTGGCGCTGCCGCCGGTCGCGGTGAAAATCGACGCCGGCCGGGAGGTGCAGCCGTCGAGCCTGCGGCCGCGCTGGCTCCCGGCGTTTTTCCGGCTGGTGGGTGTCCTGTTAATCGTGGCCGGCGCCGGCTGGCTGGTCGCGATCCGCACCGGGGCGGTCTGGCCGGGCGCCGTGGGAGTGGAGAATCTGCGGCTGGCGGCAGCGGCGGCGGCCACGCGCAGCGACCTGCCGGCGGTGGAAACGCTCACGACCCGCGCGCTGGCCATCGCGCCGCTGGATTACCGGTTGTATTATATCCGCGGAATGGCCCGGATTTATGCCGCTGGAAACGAGACTGCCGCCGAAGCGGCCGCGGACGACCTGCGCCGGGCCCGGGCGCTGGAGCCGTTTTTTGCCGAGCTGCCGGTGCGGGAGGCGCAGGCCTGGCTGCAGGGCGGCGGAGGAGCGCACGCGGCGCGCGCGGTGCCGGCCGTGGCGGAGGCGTTCCGGCGCGATCCGGTGAGCGGCGAGCGGGCGTTTCACACGGTCTTTCAGGCGGCCTCCTCCGCGGCGTCGATCCCGGCCGGGCCGGCGGCGGCGGTGCGCGAAGGGCTCGAAGCGCTGGCTTGGGCAGAGCCACGGTTGTTTTTCGCGTTTCTCGATGAGCTGGGTCCGCAGGATGCCGGCCCGCGGCTGGCGGCGGTGTTCGAGGCCGACCCGGAACTGGACCGGTTCGACGCCGCCGGCAGGACCGAATTTCTCCGGCTTTGGGCCGAGCGCGGCGACGATCTGCCCGCGCTGTCGGCGCTGCTGGACGAGCGGCCCGACTGGCAGCCGCTGGCCTGGCGCGCCTGGGCCCGGGCGCTGGCGCGCGCCGGGGAACCGGAGCGGGCGTGCGCGCTGGCGGAGCGTTTTGCCCCCGCGCCGACGCTGCCGCCGGTGCTGGGCGGTGGCCGGGCGACGGCGTCAAATCCCGCCGCGCCGGCGCGCTCGACCGAGGAGTTGCAGCGCATCTTTGGCGGCTCGCGCGGCGGACTGGCGCCGGGGCTGGAATTGCTCCGGGCCCAGCGCGACGCCGGCCAGCGCACGGAGATGCTGGCGACGTTGCGCGAGCTGACCGCGCGGCCGGCGCCGCCGGCGTATCTGTTTTTCCTCGAAGCGCAGTTGCGGACGGAGGCGCGCGACTGGCCGCGCGCGTGGCTGGCCTGGGAGAACTATCTGCAAAGAGCGGGCACCAGCGACGCCGAGGCCCGGGGCCGCGCTCTTCCCACCCCGGCGGGGGCGGGCGGATGAAGCGCTGCGACGTGCTCATCGCCGGCTGCGGCTACGCGGGGATCGTGCTCGCGGAACGGCTGGCGTCGCAGTGCGGCCTGCATTGCGTGATCGTCGAGCGGCGCCCGCACATCGGCGGCAATTCCTACGACGCGCCCGATGCCGCCGGCGTGTTGATCCATCGCTACGGGCCGCATTATTTCCGCACGAACTGCGACCGCATCCGCGACTACCTCTCGCTCTTCACCGCCTGGCACCCGGTCGAATACAAGATCCTGTCCTGCGCCGAAGGCCGGCTCTGGCAGTTCCCGATCAATCTCAACACCTTCGAGCAGCTCATCGGCCGCCCCTCCACGAGCGAGGAAATGGCGGCGACGCTGGAAAAATGGCGGGTGCCGATCGAGCAGCCGCGCAACTCCGAGGAAGTCATCGTCTCGCAGGTCGGCTGGCGGCTTTACGAGCTGTTTTTCAAAAACTACACCCGCAAGCAATGGCGGCGCGATCCGCGCGAGCTGGACGCCTCGGTCTGCGGCCGCATCCCGATCCGCACGAATCGCGACGACCGGTATCTTTCCGAGAAATTTCAGGCACTTCCGCGCGACGGCTACACCGCGATGTTTCGCCGCATGCTCGATCATCCGAAGATCGAGGTGCTGCTCGGCGCCGATTTCCGCGCCGTGCAGGCGGAGACCGAGTGCCGGCACCTGATCTACACCGGCATGGTGGACGAATATTTCGACTTCCGGCTCGGCGAGCTGCCGTAGCGCTCGCTGCGCTTCGAGCCGGAGACGCTCCCGCAGGAGTGGTATCAGCCGGCGATGCAGATCAATTACCCGAACGAGGAAGCCTTCACCCGCATCGTGGAAATCAAGCACGCCACCGGCCAGAAGATTCCCGACGCGACGACGATCGTGCGCGAGTATCCCGAGGATTACGCGCGGGGCAAAGAGGCGTATTACCCGATCCCGGCGCCCGACGCGAAGGCGCTCTACGCGCGCTACGCCGAGCTGGCGGCGCAGGAAAAGCACGTCAGCTTTGTCGGCCGGCTGGCGACGTATCGTTACTACAACATGGACCAGGTCGTCGGCATGGCGCTGGCGGAGTTCGAGACGCTCCGCGCCCGGTTGCAGCCGGCGTGATCGGCCGTGGATCGCAGGCCTGCCGCTACGCCTTGCGCCAGGCCGGCTGGACGCCGCGCGCCAGCACGGACTGAATCATCATCAGCTCGCCGACGTTTTCCGGCGTGATGAGGCCGACGAGCCGGTTGAAGCCGTCTACGACTGGCAGCGCCGGGCAGCCGCATTGCTGCATCGTGCGAAACGCATCCTCAAAGGAGGCGTAGATCGGCACGGTCGGAATGTCGCGCCGCATCACCGTGGCGACCGGCGTGGCCTGGCCGCGGGCGTCGTTGCCGAGCGACGCGATCATGTCCTGCCGGGTCAGCACGCCGACCGCGTGGCCGGCGTCGTCCACGACCGGGAAATCCTGCTGGGTGCCGCGCAGCAGCAGCCGGATGGCGTCCGCGAGCGTGGCCTCCAGCGGCAGCGTGCGGAAATCGGTGATGAGCGCTTCGCTCAACCGCGTCTGGCGCGTCACGTCGCGCATCTGCGCAGCCGTGGCTTCCTGGGAAGCGGCCATGAAGATGAAAAACGCGATGAGGATCAGCGTCGGCCCGCCGTTCCAGAAAAAGCCGATAAAGCCGAAAATGATCGCGCAAATCTGCCCGACGGTCGCCGCGATCTGGGTGGCGCGCGCATACGTCAGCCGGGTGGCGAGCAGCGCACGCAGGACCCGGCCGCCGTCCATCGGAAACGCGGGGATCAGGTTGAAGAGCACCAGCACGATGTTCGCGACGAGCAAGGAGGTCGGCAGGTTCCAAAGCTGCATGGCATCCGGGTCCAGACCGGGATCCCGGAAGAACGCGCCGCTGAGCCCGAGCGCGAGCGCCAGCACCAGGGCGATGACCACGTTCACCGCCGGACCAGCGAGCGCGACGACCAGTTCCTGCAGCGGCTTGTCCGGCATCCGCTCCAGCCGCGCTACGCCGCCGATCGGCCAAAGCGTGATGTCCGCGGTGCGGATGCCGTAGCGCCGCGCCGCCAGGGCGTGGCCGAACTCGTGCAGGAGCACGCAGAGAAACACGAGCAGCGTGTAAGCCACCGCCCCGATGGCCGCCGACGCCCCGCCGCGGCCGTAGGCGACCATCGCGAAGTAGGCGGGCAGCAGGAGAAACGTGAGGTGAATTCGCACGTCGATACCGGCGACGCGCGCGAGTTGGAAGGACCAGCGCATGGGAAATTGAGTGAGTCGGAATATAGCGCAACCGCGGGCAAAACGCCGGGGCTTTCCGTCGGCTGGCAGCGTTATTCGGCCACGTAGCCGCCGTCGGTTTTCACCCGGATGGCTGGCACCAACTTTGTCCGCTCAAACGCGTCAAACCCGGCCTGCAGACCGCGCCAGAAACGTTCCAGCGTCGGCTGCCCGGCGGCGAGCGGACCGAGCAGCGTGCGCCAGTTTTCCGCCTCCATGCGGCAGGGAAAAATGTGCACCGCGACCGGCTGGCCGCTGCCCTCGGAAACATCGTGCGCGACCAGAAACAACTGTGCCGCAGCCGCGTCGCCGAGCGCCAGGCAGCCGATCGATTCCGCGCCGCCGTGGATGAAAATGTCGCTTCCCGGGCGTAGCGGGTCCGTGGCCAGCAGCCGGTCGGAAGCGTTGGGATAATCCAGGCCGAGCGAAAGGTGAAACAGGCTGCGCGGGTTCAGCCGGTCCACGGTGTAAAACCCTTCCGGCACCTGCCGATCGCCCTCCTGCCGCTTCGGCCCCAGCCGGCCGCTGGCCCGCAGGATCGGGAAGACGCGCACCAAACGAAACGGCGCGGCGGAACCCGTGGCGCCCGCGCGTTCCTCGCCGGACGGCTGCGCCCAAAGTTCCAGCCGGCCTTCGTGCTTGAACGCCCGCAGAAAAATTGCGTGCGGCGGATACAGGATCCCCGCCGCCGCAGAACTCCGCGCGCAGCGACTCCGCAAACCGGGCGCGCGCGTCGGCCACGCGATCCGGCGCGTCGGGCAGCGGCTCCGGCAGCCGGGCGGGCGGCAGGTTTGCGGCGAGGCGGCCGTCGGGCGGAGGCAGTGGCCATCTTCGGTGGGGAAATCTGTGCGGTCGGAGTCGGCCGTCCGTTTACCGGTTCGCGACGGTCGCGCAACTCCCGCCAGCCGAAAAACGTGGCGGCGGCGGAAACGAGCAGGAGCAGAGGGAGAAGGAACCGGCGCATCCGAGGGCGGCAGCGAAAAAATCCCCGCCGGCGGGCTGGCGTTCCCGGCGGGGCGCGGCCGGCGAACATTCCACAAAATCGCGGTCGTTGCAGTCGCCTTCCCGGGGCAGGTTGGCGCCGATGGCGAGCGTTGAAAACTCTGCGGCTGGGCTCGACTGCGACCTGGCGATCGTCGGCGCCGGACCCGCGGGGATGCGCGCCGCCGAAGTCGCCGCGCTGGCCGGGCGGGAGCGGGGAGAAACGTGGCGCATCGCGATCTTCGACGGGAAGCCGTCCGTGGGCCGGAAGTTTCTCGTTGCCGGGCGCGGCGGGCTGAACCTGACTCATTCGGAGCCGCTGGACCGCTTCATCCCGCGCTACGGCGAAGCCACGGAACGCTGGCGGGATCTGCTGGCAGGCTTCGGGCCGGCAGATTTGCGGACCTGGGCGGCGGGGCTGGAAACCGAGACGTTTGTCGGCACCAGCGGCCGCGTTTTTCCGCGCGAAAAACAGGCGGCCGGGCTGCTGCGACGCTGGGTGAAACGTCTGCGCGCGCTCGGCGTGGCGTTTCACGTCAACCATCGCTGGGAACGCGTGGAACCGGCGGCGGCTGGCGGCACCGGCTGGCGATTGGGGTTTCGTCTGCGCACCGCGGACACACCGGACGGCGCGGAGCCACGCGAGGTGCGCGCCCGGGCCGTCGTCTTCGCGCTCGGCGGCGCGTCGTGGCCGCAGACCGGCTCGGACGGCGCCTGGCAGGAAGCGTTTCGCGCGCTGGGCGTGCCGGTCGCGCCGTGGCAGCCGGCGAACTGCGGCTGGGAAATTGAGCCGCCGTGGTCTCCGGAATTTCTGGCGGCGGCGGAGGGGCAGCCGTTGAAAAACATCGTGCTCACCGCCGGCGGGCGGACCGTTGCGGGCGAGCTGCTGGTCACCGCCTACGGGATCGAAGGCGGCGCGCTTTACCAGCTCGGCGCGACGCTCCGGGCGCAGACGCCGCCGGCCCGGCTTGAAATCGATCTGAAGCCCCAGCTTTCCGCGGCTGCGCTGGCGGCGAAGTTGTCAGGAACACCGCGCATTTTTTCCGCGGAAGAAACTGCCCGCCGCTGGCGCCTCAGCCCGGCCGCGCGGGCGCTGCTGGAATCCGGCGGCCCGGGCGCGCCCACGCGTGATCCCGGCGCCTGGCTCGCGGTCGTGAAAAATTTCCCGCTGACCCTGCGCGGCCCGCGGCCGATCGCCGAAGCCATCTCTTCGGCCGGTGGCATTCGTTGGGAGGCGCTGGACGCAAGCCTGATGCTGCGGGCGTTTCCCGGGCTCTTCGCGGCGGGCGAAATGATTGACTGGGAAGCGCCGACCGGCGGGTATCTGCTCCAGGGCAGCTTCGCCACCGGCACGCGTGCGGGTCAGGGCGCCGCGGAGTTTTTGCGTCGCGACGGCGGGAGTTGAAAAGCGCCGGGGCTTACATCCCGACGACGCGCAGGTCGATCTTCTCGGCGGCGTAATTGCCCAGCCCGGATTCGGCGGCGGCCTGCACGTGGCTGGCGGATCGGCCCAGCGCCGGCAGATCGCGCTGGGCGCGCCAAAGCTCCAGGTAGCGGAGCGCGGCGGCATCGAGCGCCACGGGATCCTTGCTCGCGTAGATCGTGCCGTGATGGCGGGCGTAGAGCGGCTGGAAATCCCGGGCCGCCGGCGTATTGCGCGATGAGTCCGTCCATGATGTTGAGCACCACGCGGCCGCCGATGCGCTGGTCGGCGTAAAGGTCCACGATATACGGGTTGCCCCAGCGCGGCTCACCGACGAGCCGCCGCCAGTTGTCCACGTTGGGAATCGTCATGTTGTAAAGCGCGCCGCCGATGCCGGCGAAGGTGCTGTCGCTCATCGCGGGCAGATTGATCACCTTCGTCACGCGCTTCGTGAGGACGAAACAAAGGTGGCTGGCGTCGCTGAGGTTTTCCGGCAACGCCGCGGGCGCGCGCTTGTTGCCCTTGGAACCCGGTGGGCCGTTCCCGGGAGTCGGGGTCGGGGTGTCGGCGGCAGAGGTGCCGGCCTTCTGCGCCGCGATCGCGGCCGCCAGCGGCGACTGGCCCTGGAAGGAAAGATCGCCCCAGATCAGCTTGCCCAGCGCCGGCACCGTGTAAACGGCCTTCGAATCGTAGCCGGTGCGCGGCTCAATGCCGGTGACCGGGCAGGGAAAAACGCTCTCGCTCGAGCCGCGCTCCGGCAGAAATCCGGCCAGGCGCAGCTCGTCCGCATCGCGATCCCAGACCACGATGCGATCCCGCGGATGGCCGGCAGCGATGAGCCCCTCGACCACGGCGGCGACGACTGCCCGCCGGCTCGGCGCGGCCGCGCCCCGGCTGGCGGCGATTTTGATGCCGACGACATCGGCGGGCGAAACGAGGCTGCGCCACGCGTGCCCGGCATCCGGCTGGCCGGTGGCCGCTGCCACGAGCCGATCCACCATCATCCGCACCCGCGGCGGGCTGACGGAATAACGCTCGACGACCGTGGCGTCGCGCACGGCAAAGACGGTCGAGCGCGCCGGCACAGCCGGGCGGGGAGCGGCCTCCGGGCTGGCCGCGGCGTTTCCCGGCGGCGGTTGCGGCGGTGGCGCGAGGGGCGGGGAGGCGTCCTGCGCGCGCAGACCCGCCGCCAGCAGCATGAGCGTCACAAGTCCGGAAGCGACGCGAAGAAAAAAGGCGGTGACAGCCGACCGGCCGCGCGCCCGGCCATCGAGGAGTTTGAGCACTTTCAGAGACACCGTGCGTGACCTATAGTCCAAAATCCCGCGCCCGGCAGCGAAAACTGCCGGGTCCGCCGTCCGCGCCGCATTCCCGTGATTTCCACCGCTCCCGCGCCCGTCGAGCATCTCTACGTGCACATCCCCTTCTGTCCGAAGGTGTGCCCGTATTGCTCCTTTTACAAAGAGGCGAGCGACCGCAACAAAACGCAGGCGTTTCTCGACGCCGTCCTCCGCGAGCTGGAGCAGCGGACCGCGTGGCTGGCGTCGCCGGAAGGCGGCGGTCGGGCGCTGCGGCCGCGAGACGATTTTTTTCGGCGGCGGCACGCCGAGCGCGCTTTCCACCCCGCAGCTCGAGTATCTGCTCGGCGGCCTGCGCGCGCGGCTGGACCTCTCGGCGCTGCGAGGAGTGGACGCTGGAGATGAATCCGGCCACGGTCTCGCTGGAAAAAGCGCGGACCCTGCGCGCGCTCGGCGTCAACCGCATCTCCATGGGCGTGCAATCGCTGGGAGCCGGCGCTCCTGCTCAAGGTGCTGGGCCGCGTGCACACACGCGGCGCAGGCCGAGCGGTCGTATGAGATTTTGCGCGAGGCGGGCTTCGCGCAACGTGAACCTCGACCTCATGTTCGGCGTTCCCGGCCAGACGCGGGCGCAGTGGGTGGCGTCACTGGACAGGACCGTCGCGCTCGGGCCCGAGCACATCTCGGCCTACTGTCTGACCTACGAAGAGGACACCGATTTTTTCCGGCGCTTTCGTCAGCGGCGAGTTCACGCAGGACGCCGAATGCCGATGCCGATCTCTTCGAGCTGACGAGCCGACCGGCTTCGCGCCGCCGGATTTGCGCCCTACGAGATTTCGAATTATTCCCGGCCCGGCCGCGAGTGCGCGCACAATCTCGCCTACTGGTTCGGCGCCGATTACCTCGGCCTGGGGCCGAGCGCCTTTTCCACCGTCGGCACCGGGCGCTGGGCCAACGTCCGCGACACCGCCGCCTACAATGCGCGCGTCCACGCCGGCACCTCGGCGGTCGATTTCCGCGAGGAAGTGCCGCCGCCGACGCGCACCGCGGAGACGATCGCCTTCGGCCTGCGCACCGACCGGGGCGTCGCGGCGGAGCTGCTCGCGCCGTGGGCCGAGACGGTCGCCGGGCACGTCGGCGAAGGCTTGATGACCCGGACGCCGGCCGGCCGCGTGGTGCTCACCCGCCGGGGCCGGCTGGTGGCGGACGCGGTGGCGGAGAGCTTCGTGTGAGTTCCTTCGCGGCCGCGGCGGAACCCGGTCGAAAATCGCGGCTGCGTGCTCCGCCGGAGCATGGGCGGGAAGCGCCCGACCGTCCGGCAGATCGGGGTTCCGGGAAAAATTATTCACTTTTTTCGCATCCGAAGCGCACTCCTCAGCGCATTCATGGGCGATCGCGCCAAACCACCTAACCTGTCGGCGCTAGATCTGACCGCCTTAACCTACATGAAACGTCCGTTGCTCACCCTTGTCTCCACCGCCGCCCTCGTGGCCGGCGCGTTCTGCCTTGCCGCCGCTCCCGCCGCCCGCGCCCAGACCGCGTATGGCGTCGATGCGACCGGCAATCTCTACAGCTTCAGCGTGGCGAATGCCGCTCTGACGACCTCCGTCGGTAACATCGGCTTCACGCCGGCTGGCATCGATTTCAATCCGGCCAACGGCCTGCTTTACGGCATCGGCGTCACGTCCACGACCGCGCAGCTTTACACGATCAGCCTCTCCTCGGGCGTTTCCACGCCGGTCGGCACTGGCTTTGCCCTGAGCGGCAACGTCGGCGGCAATGACTACGACTTCACCACCGCGACCAGCTTCGCCTTCGACTTCAACCCGAAGACGCTGCAGGGCGACGGTTCCATCCGCATCCGGTTCGTGACGAACACCGGCACCGACCTGCGCCTGAACTCGGCCACCGGCGGGATCGCCGCGGTGGACGGCATGATCAACACGACGGCTGGCGGGGTGGCCCCGACGATCGTCGGCGTGGCGTATTCCAACAACTTCGCGCAAACGAGCGGGACGACGACGCTGTTCGACCTCGACTCCGCTGGCGACCGGCTCTTCACCCAGAGCCCGCCGAACAACGGCACGCTGATCAACCCGCAGGCGCTCGGGATCGATCTTCCGAACATCGCCGGGTTCGACATCTACACCGAGGGCGACAATACCACGAACCGCGCGTATGCCGTCGCCAACGCGGACCCACTCAACACGGGCTCGGAGTTCTACGCCATCGACCTGACGACCGGCAACGCCGCGCTGCTCAATGGGCAGATCGGTTCCGGTCTGAACATCGTGGACATCGCCGTCCAGCCGGTTCCGGAACCTGCCACCTACGCGTTTGTCGGGCTGGGCCTGGGGACGTTGCTGTTCCTGGCGCGTCGGCGTCGTACGGCGGCTCGCGCCTGATTCCGCGCTCCGGATTTCTGTAAATCCATTCGCTTCTACAAGCGGCGCTCCTGTCACCGGGAGCGCCGCTTCTGTTTTCTACCGAGGATGCGTCGCGTCGTCGGCGACCGTCTCGCCGATCGCTGCGCGAAGGGCTTCCACGGCGGCGGAAAGCTGGTCTGCCGTGGCGCAAAACGGCGGCATGAGCACGAGGGTGTCGCGGATCGGCCGGGTCAGCAGCCCGTGCTTGCGCGCCGCCTCGCAGACCCGGGCGCCGACGAGCGCAGCCGGTGGGAAGGGCGTCTTCGCGCCGGGATCCGCCATCAGCTCGATGCCGGCAATGAAGCCGCATTGCCGGATCTCGGCGACGTGCGGCAGCGGTGCCAGCCGGGCGGCGAGAAGCTCCGCCAGCAACCGGATTTTTGGCTGCAGGTTCGCGAGGGTGTTTTCCTCGGCAAAAATGGCGAGGTTCGCGAGCGCGGCGGCGCAGCCCAGGGCGTTGCCGGTGTAGGAGTGGCCGTAGAAAAGCGTGCGCCGTTCACCGGGCGCGCCGAGAAAGGCGTCAAACACGCGGCGCGTCGTCAGCGTCGCGGCCAGCGGCAGGTAGCCGCCGGTGAGTCCCTTGGCCAGACAGAGGAAATCGGGCAGCACCGCTTCCTGCTCGCAGGCGAAAAGTGTGCCGGTGCGGCCGAAGCCGGTGAGCACTTCGTCCGCGATGAGCAGAACGCCCTGCCGGTCGCACCAGGCGCGCAACGCCCGCAGCGTCCCGGCCGGCCAGAGGCGCATGCCGGCGGCGCCCTGGATGAGCGGCTCGATGACCACGGCAGCGGTTTCCTCGACGATTTCCGGCGGCAGCGTCTCCAGCGCCTCGACGTCGGCAACCCGGGTGACGGGCAGCGGGCTGGCAGCTTCGTCCATGCCTCGGAAGATCGGAATGCCGCCGAGACTCGCCGCGCCGAGTGTGTCGCCGTGGTAAGCCTGCGAGAACGCCAGAAACCGCCGGCGTTGCCCCTCGCCGCTGTGCAGCCAGAACTCCCGCGCCATCCGCAGGGCGACTTCGATCGCGGTGGAGCCGTTGTCCGAGAAAAAGACGCGCGTCAGGCTGTCCGGCGGAAAGAGCGCCACGAGCGCGGCGCCCAGCTCGATCGCGGCGGGATGCGTCAGCCCGAGAAACGAGCAATGCGCGAGTCTGCCGAGCTGGTCGGCGATCGCGGCATTGAGCCGGGGATGGTTGTGCCCGTGGAGATTCGTCCAGATGGAGGAATTGCCGTCGAAATACTCGCGGCCCCGGCTGTCTCGCAGGATCGCGCCCTCGCCGGAAACGATGACGAGCGGCTCGCGCTCCGGCGCGCACCATTCCCGCATCGGCGTGAAGGGATGCCAAAGATGCGCCTGGTCGCCAGCCACCAGCGCTCCGGTGTCCCAGCCGCCTTCCGGTCGGCTCATCATGCGGAAGGCCGGTCGCCGGGCTCGGGGACGCGGGCGCCGGCGGGCGCGCGGGGCGCCTCGGCTGCTTCCCGCTCGGCGATGAGCGCGTCCAGCGAGGTGACGTCGTCGTGGCTGGCGCGCCTGCGCTGGTATTTGCGCCAAACGAGGTCGCGCAACGCCAGCAGATCCGCCATGATCGGCACGTCGTGATACGTCCAGGGCGATTCCTCGGAACGGCCGCGATCCAGTCGGGATTGCAGCTTCCAGCGCCCGGCGAATTTCACGGCGCGAATCTCGCGTTTTTCGCCTTCTTCAGTGACCTCGCGCCAGACGTGTTGGTTGCGCATGGCCGGACTATCCCCGCACGCCAGCCGGCTTGCCACCAGAAAAAGGAAAGGGCGGCTTGCGCCGCCCTTTCAGCCTCCACCGACCAAACGGGGCCGGTAGCCAACCAAGGAAATTAGGAAAACCCGATGGCGCCGGCTCAGGCCGTCGCGCTCATCGCACCGGCGAGCATTCCGCCGTGATTGCGGACCGTGACCGACTCGCCTTCGAAATGCGTCCGCACACTGCGGAGCTGGCTGACGATGAAACGCTCGCCCAATCCGAGGATGCGATCGAGGGCGCGCAGCGGCAGGGAGCGGAACTCATAGTTCACCATCAGCTCGACTTCCGTCAGGTTCGGCTTGATGGCGTGAAAGCTCATCGCGCCAAACACCTCCATGTTGCCATCGAGCGATTTGAAGATGTAGCCGTCGTTGATTTCCGAAGCCATTTCGGAAAGGACGAGCCGCGCTTTGATGCCCATCGGCAGCCGCAGCCGCCAATGCGAGATGCCGTGGCCGGGGAAATCGGCCCGCTCCACGCCAGCGAGTTGATGGCGGTAGTTATCGAGGTTGGCAAGGCGACGCTGGGCCTGCTCGGGGGACATGTTGAGATGAAAGATTTTGTGCAGAATCATAAGCGTTGCAGTGGTGGGGAAGTGACAGCGTTTAGTGGCAGCGGCTCTTTAGCATTGGATATGCCGAGGCGATTCCTCAGAGGGAGCGCGGAAAAACGGCCAAAATCACCCGTCCACGATCGGACAAAACTGTCAGAAAACTGAACAACCGTGACACCCGTTATCCTGACACCGGCCAGGCAGTCTGGCCGGGTTCCAACGCCGCTAAAACGGGCACGCCGAGGATCTCCGCGCAGACCGCCTGATTCGTCGCCCGCGCGATCGCTTCGGCCGCAGCTTCCTCGTCTGGCAGGGCCCCGGAATCCGGGCTGGGAATGCTGGGCGCGGCGGTGGCGCCTTCGTTGAAGATCAGCCCGGTGCAGCGGAGCCCGGACGCTTCGATCTGCCGGACCGTCAGCGCGGCGTGGCTCAAGGCGCCCAGCCGGTTTTTGACGACGACGATGACCGGCAGCGCCAGCTCGACCGCCAGGTCCGCGACCGCGTAATCCCGCCGGATCGGGGCCAGCCAGCCGCCGACGCCTTCGACGAGCACGCCGCCGGGGTGCCGGTCGCGCAGACTGGCAAAGGCCGCGCGGACCGAGTCGAGATCGACGGTGCGCCCTTCGATCATCGCCGCCGTGTAAGGCGCCGCCGGCGTGCGCAACCAGACCGGGTTCACGTCGTTGAGAGTAGGACTGTCTGGTGCCGACCCGCCGCCGCCCGGGAGCCCGATCCGGCTGGCGGCGAGGAGTTGCTCCGCGTCATCGCGTGAGCCGCAGCAGATGGGCTTGAAGCCGACGCAATCCAGCCCCTGCCGTCCCCGCAGATGGCGCAGGAGCCGCACGGTGGCGAAAGTTTTCCCAACCCCGGTATCCGTGCCGGTGATAAACGCATTCATCTTGTCGATCCAGTGCACTCGCCGAAGCCGCCCGCCGCATCCCGGCGCGCGTGCATCGCGTATCCTTCAATCGGCGCTCCCGCCGCATCGACGCGCGCGGGACCGCCGCGCCCCGCGATTTCCGTTGTAATATTTCACCATGAAAGAATTTCTCGAATGCACCGCCCTGGTCACCGGTGCCAGCAGCGGGATCGGGCGCGAAATCGCCTGGCAGCTCGCTCCGCTGGCGGCCCACCTCATCCTCGTCGCTCGCCGGGAAGATCGGCTGGAGGAACTGAGCACGGAGCTGCGCGAGCTCAACCCGGAGCTGCGCGTGGATTGCCGGTCCGTCGATCTGGCCGATCCTGCCCAGGTTTCCGGGCTCGGCGACTGGCTGCAGAGCAACCAGGTGAAGCTCGACTTCCTGATCAACAACGCCGGTCTCGGCGATCACGGCGCGTTTGAAGCCAGCGAGTGGGAGCGCGTCGAGCGCATGCTGCAGGTGAACGTCGTCTCGCTCACTGCCTTGTGTCACCGGCTCATCCCGCTGCTGCGCCGGCATCGGCCCGGCGCGATCCTCAACGTCTCCAGCGTCGCCAGCTTCCTGCCGGTGCCGGAAATGGCGGTTTACGCGGCGACGAAAGCGTATGTCAGCTCGTTCTCGGAAGCCTTGCGCGCCGAGCTGCGCGGCACCGGGATTTCCGTGACCCATTTGTGTCCGGGGCCCGTGGACACCGAGTTCGGCGAGGTCGCCCAGCGAGCCAACGAAAGCCCGGACGATTTCCGGCCGATGCCCGATCTTTTCAAAGTCTCCGCCGAGCACGTGGCGCGCGCGGCGCTGCGCGGCGTGGCGCGGGACCGGGCGCGGGTGATCCCGGGAGCGTTGATCATGCTGACGGCGCTGGCGATCGGATTGGTGCCGCTGGCCTTGCTACGCCTGTTTTTCCGGTCGAGCGCCGAGCGGGCGCAAATCCCCGCGCTGACTCCGCGTCTCGCGGAGGAACAGTGAATTTTGAAAATGGCGCTCGCGGGTGACCTTTCCTGATTCATAATTCAGCCTTCTTCACTCCTTCCTCATGCTCGCCATCGCCAAAATCTATTTCCTCGTTTTCGGGCTCGTCACCATCGTCAGCGGCCTGGTCGGCTTTTTAAAAGCGGGCAGCAAGCCATCGCTCATCGCCGGCGGCGTCCTCGGTGCGCTGCTCGTCGTCGCGGCGCTGCTGGTGCCGGGTCAGTGGAAAATCGGGCTGGGCGTGGCGCTGTTTGTCTGCGTCGCGCTCATCGGCCGGTTTCTGCCGGCAGTGTTGAAGGGAGTTTATAATCCGGGCGGCTACCTGGTGCCGCTGGCGATCATCGGCGCCGTGCTGGCGGTGATGAGCTTTTTCCAGTCGCCGGTCAATCCGTGACAGCCGGGCCGGCGACCGAGGCCGGTGCTGCCGCGCATCGCGCCCGCGTCACGAGTCGCGCCCGGGTCAGCTCATGATGGAATCCCAGCCGCCGAGTCGTGAACTTTCGCGGCGCCGACCGCTGCTCGGCTGCGTCGGCACGGTGCTGCTGCCGGCATTCGTCGCCGCGCTGCTCGGATTCTTTTTCGGCCTCGGCGTGTCGGAACGCTGGCGGCTGCGACTCGCAGAGCATTTGCCCGAGGGCATCGGGCAATACGTCGCCATACCGACTCCAGCGCCGACCCCGGCGGCCACGCCCCGGCCGACGCCGGCGCCCACGCCAGAGGCCCGGCCGCTGCCCGACCGGCCGATCCTGCCGAAGACTCGCGACATCGCCAAGCTCTACAATGGCATCCAGGTGCGCACCACGCTGGAGGCGGAGCCGGGCAAACTCGCCAGCTACGAGCGCGAAACGCCTGCTGACTACGCGCTCGATCTGAAGCTGCAAATCAAGGTGCCGGTGGCGAATCAATCCATTGCCGACCTCGGGAAAATCAACCCCGCGCTGCCCCAGGTCCTGCCCAAACTTGAGTCCCTTCTGGAAAAGGCGCGGGTGTCGCGCTTTTACCACGGCATCTACCAGCTCAAGACGGAATATTTGCAGCGCAATCTCACCCGGCTCGATCAACTGCTCGGACTGGACACGTTTTACGACACCGAAACCATCCTCGAGCTTCAGGACCCGGATTCCAAACGGCGCGCCCTGCTCATCCAGACCGACATGGACGTGGACGCCGACGGCTCCGATGCCGACCGGCTCAACACGCTCGACACCGCGGCGGATCCCTATTTTCAACCGCTCACGAGCTACCGCTGGCCCCGGCGCAACCCCGCCGCGGGTCCGAGCGTCTATCTGAAGGGGTTGCAGGAACGCCTCACCCGGCTCCAGGCCGAACCGGGTGCCCGGCGCGACAACGCCGCCATCGAGGACATCCGGAATACGATCTACCAGCTTCAGCGCCACTCTTCGCTCATCGCCCGGACCGACCCGTTCATCGTCCTGCCGGGATTCATGACGCGTCCGGGCGGTGGGGTGCCCGCGGGGTATCATCCGAAACTGGGCGACTACGCTGTGGTCATCTCGGGCGACAAAGTGTTTCCGGCAATTTTCGGTGACATCGGGCCTGCTTACAAACTGGGCGAGGCCAGCCTGCGTCTCGCGCAAGCCGTGGATCCCAGCGCGACTGCTAATCGCAGCCCCGTGCATGATCTCAATATCACGTATCTCGTGTTTCCGAATTCCGCTGACACGCCGCCGGGTCCGCCCGATCTCGATCGCATCCGGGCGCGCTGCCAGGCGCTGCTCGCAGAACTCGGCGGGCTGGGGCCGAACGCACAATTGCACGCCTGGGAAAATCTGATTCCCGCGCCGACGCCCGTGCCGACGCCGACACCGGTCCCGACACCGACTCCGGCCGCAACACCGTCGCCGTCGCCGAAAGCTTCGCCCGCGCTCATCCCCGGTGTGTTGCCGACACCGCTCCCGACGCCGCTGAACGCACCGTCGCCGAAGCCGTCGCCAGCGTTGATCCCGGGCGTGCTGCCCACGGCGACACCGACCCCGTCGCCTGCCGCCTCGCCGGCGAAGTGAGACAGCGCCGGATGCGCGCCGCCGGCGCAGATCCTAGCGTTGCAGTTGCGTGTCGAGCATCGAGACGACCTGCCGCGTGCGATCTTCCTCGATCATCCGCTTTTTCACCAAGCGATGCGCGTGCAGCACGGTGCCGTGATCGCGTCCGCCGAAGGCCTCGCCGATCTCGGTGAGCGACGCCTTTGTCAGCTCCCGCGCGAGATACATGGCGACCTGCCGCGGGAACGCGATGTTCGCCGGGCGCCGCTTGCTGGTCATGTCCGCAAGCCGCACGTCGTAATGCTCCGCCACCGCGCGCTGGATCTGGTCGATGGTGACGGTTTTGCGCGCTTCTTCCTGAAGGATGTCCTTCAGCAAATGCTCGACATGTTCCGGCCCGAGATCGCCGCCGTGCAGGCTGGCGAATGACGCCACGCGGATGAGCGCGCCTTCCAGCCGGCGCACGTTGGTGCGGATGCGCTGGGCGAGAAAATCGAGCACGCTGTCGCGCAGCTTCACCTGCATCGCATCCGCCTTTTTCCGCAGAATGGCGAGGCGCGTCTCGATGTCCGGCGGCTGCAGCTCGGCGGTGAGTCCCCACTCGAAGCGGGAGACGAGGCGGTGCTCCAGATTCGCGATCTCGCTCGGCGGCCGGTCGCTGGAAAGGACGATCTGTTTGTGACCGTCGAAGAGCGTGTTGAACGTGTGGAAAAATTCCTCCTGACTACGCTCTTTGCCGGCGAGAAACTGGATGTCGTCGATGAGCAGCACATCCGCTAGGCGGTAGCGCTTGCGGAATTTCACGAGCGTCGAATGCTGGATCGCGTCGATGAATTCGTTCGTGAAGCGCTCGCTGGAAATGTAGATGACTTTGTAAGCCTTTTTCTTGGCGACGATCGCCTGGCCGATGGCCTGCATGAGGTGGGTTTTGCCCAACCCGACGCCGCCATAGATGAAGAGGGGATTATACGTTTTCGCCGGCGCATCCGCCACCGCTTTGGCCGCGGCTTGGGCGAATTGATTGTTCTGGCCGACGACAAAAGTGTCGAACGTGTGCCGGGGATTCAACCCGCCCACGTTTGGGGCTCCGCCGGGCACCGGGTCCACCGGGTCCGCGACGCCGTCGAGCGTGCCGACGATTGCCGGCGCCCCGCCGCCACTGGTGCCCGCGCTCCCAAAGGCGGAGCCGGCGGCCGGAGAGACGCCATCCCGCGCGGTCGTGACGGCAAACGGCGCCTGCGGATCCTCACCCTGATCCGGGACGGTGAAGCGCACCTGCCGGGGCGCGCCGAGCACGCCGATGACTGCCGACTGCACGGTCGGCATGTAGTTATTTTCGATCCAGAGCTGGTAGATGCTGTTGGGCACCCGCAGCGTCATGATTTGCTCATCGGCCCCGATCAGTTCAATGGCGGCAAACCAGCGCTGAAACGTGTCAGCGTTGACCTGTTTTTTGATCGCGGTGGCGATGTGCTCCCAGATCTGGCGGTAGTAATCTTGCATTCGGGGGAGGGGGACACGGGGCTGCGCATGACGACAATCCGCCCGCGCGAGCCGCGGACTAGAGAGCGACTCGCAGGCGGACTCGCCCACGCCGGGGCCCGCCAGCGGGGCTCCACCGGGCGGGGGAAAAAACGTCCCGCCCCGACAGCCGGGGCGGGGGAGAAGACAGCTGGTCCATGACGGTGGCGAAAACTCGAAAAGCGATTTGTTGGAGGAACGAGTTTCAGCCTCTGGCGGCGTGTCACTGGGGGGCACTTTCCGGCGTTTCGGCAGCAGACTCAGCGTGCCTTTGACCGTAAAAGCGGGGGTCCGAAGCGAACAAGGAAAAAGTGGAGCAGCAACGCAAATTTTGCGGGTCGGAAATCACACTTTTTTCTTGACCGGGATTTGGCACCGGGGCACGCGCGTATCGCATCCGGAGACATGCCTGCCGACGCTTCAGAGAGCGTGCCCACCGACGCTTTTGCACGATTATTTTTGGGTCAAAATTCGCGTCGAAATCGTGACGCGCCCGCGGTCTATCCGGCGAGCAGAGCGGCCTTGGCCGGCAGCGCGGCCACCGGTTTGACCAGCACCTTCGACCGGCGCCCGCTCGCTTCGTATTTTTCGCGCCGTGCCGGCGGCAGGGCGGCCGGGCCTGCTTCGTAGAAGCCACCCTTCTGCTGAAAGAAAACGAACGCCTGGGTGCTGAGCAAAAAGATCTGGGCGATGCCCTGCTCGCGCGCCTGCTCCTCGACGAACGCGACGAGCTTGCGGCCATACCCACCGTTGGCATGGCTCTTGTGGACATACAGGCAGGCCAGTTCCGCGATGTTCTCCTCGCGGAAGACATGCATCGCCACACAGCCGACGATGTTGCGGTCGAGTTCGAGCACGTAATAATCGTCGATCTGCGAGAGGATGTCGGCGCGGGTGCGATGGACGAGTTCCTCGTCCTGCACGCTCTGGCGGATGAGCGCGCTGATCCGACGCACGTCGCTGCGCTTGGCGCGCCGGATGTGCTCGTATTCGTTCGAATACACCATCGTGCCGACGCCCTCGTTTGAGAACAATTCCGCCAGCAGCGCTTCGTTGACATGGCCGTCGAGCACGTGAACGCGCGGGATGCCGCCTCGGCAGGCGCGGGCGGCATGGCCGATCTTCGAGGCAAGGGCGCGCTGGTGCTCGCCGAGCTTGCCTTTCTTCGCCGCGTCCTCGGCCTCGGCGACGGAAAGCTGGCGCACGATCTCGCCATCCACTTTCAGCGTCCCGGTTTCGCAGAGGAAAATGATCTTGGCCGCGTTCACCGCCTCGGCGACGGCGACGGCGACGGTGTCGGAATTGACGCGGTAGGTGCGCCCTTCGCCGTCAAACCCCAGCGGGGGCAATACGGGCACGATGCCCTGGGTGAGAAACAGCTCCAGCGCCTGCGCATCCACGCGCTCGATCTTGCCGGTGAACTGCTGGTCCACGCCGCCCAAGATGCCGGCCGGATAGGCGATGATCACGTTTGCGTAGGCAGCGCGCAGATCAACGCTGGTGAGACCTTCCATGATCTCGTGCGTTAGCCGGGTGGCGGCGTCGAGGCTGATGCTCAACGTGCGCTCGTCCGTGATGCCGACGCCGTCGGCGTTGGAGATCGCCTGGCCCAGTTCGGCGGCGCGTTCCTCGACCTGGTGCCGCGCGCCATGAACGAGCACGACCTTAATGTTCAACGAACGCAACACCGCGAGGTCGAGCAGCAGGTTGGAGAAGTTTTCCGACGCCGCCACTTCGCCGTCGATGGCGATGACGAACGTGCGGTCGCGGAAACGCGGGATGTATTGAAGGATGCCGCGGAGGTCGGAGACTTGCATGGGAACAGCGCGAAACTCTGACCGGGAAATTAACGCAGTTTCGCGGGATCGTGCCGGTTTTTTGGCGCGGCGGATTTCGGTGGCGCGCGGGAGAAGATTGCTCAAACCGGGCCGGCTGCTACTTTCGACGCAGGCGCGATGAAATCAGGGCGCGGCCGCCGGGATTCTGTTTCCGGCATGCCGGCGACACTTTCGTTCATCGGCCCATCTTGCCCATCCATCGGGCAGCCATGAAATCGTCCCAATCTCCTGCTGACATCACCGCCCGCCTGCTGCGCCTGCTGGCCTCGCCGAAATACCAGCCGCTCGACAAGGTCGAACTGACAAAAAAGCTGGGCCTGAAAAGCGATGATCGCGCGGATTTGAAGGAAGTCCTCCGCGAGCTGGAAACCAGCGGGCGCATCGCGCGCATCCGCAAGGATCGCTACGTCATCCCCGCCGCCGCGGACCTGTTCACTGGCGTCATTAAATTCAGCGACAAAGGCTACGCGTTTGTCATCAACGACGAAGCCGGCGCCGAGGATCTTTACATCGCGGCGGAAAACACCTGGGTCGCGTTGCATGGCGACCGCGTCGTGGCGCGCGTGGTGCAAGAAGGCTTTGTGGACGCACGCGGCCGGCGCTATCGCGGAGCCGCGGCGGGCACCCGGCGGGAGGGGCGCGTCATCCGCATCCTGCAGCGCGCGAACGAAACAATCGTCGGCACGCTGCAGCGCTCAAAGCAGTTCCACTACGTCGTCGCGGACGACCCGCGCTTCATTCACAACGTCTATGTCCACCTCGGTCAGGTCGCGCTGCCGAAGGAGCCGCAACTCGGCGACAAAGTCGTCGTCCGGCTCGACGATTGGCAGAGCCGGCACGTCAATCCGGAAGGCAAGATCATCGAAGTCCTCGGCCCGGCGGACAAAGCCGGCGTGGACATGCTGTCCATTATCCGGAAATACCACCTGCCGGAGGAATTTTCCCGCGAGGTCATGCAGGCCGCGGAGGCGATCGCGGAAGAGGTGGACGAAGTCGAGAGTGCCCAGCGCGAAGACCTGCGGAACCGGTTCATCATCACGATCGACCCCGACGACGCGCGCGATTTCGACGACGCGATCGAGGTCGAGGAGCTGCCCGCCAGCGGCGGCGGCTGGCGGCTCGGCGTGCACATCGCGGACGTGAGCCACTACGTGCCGCCCGGCAGCGTGCTGGACCGTGAGGCGTTTGCGCGCGGCAACAGCGTCTATCTCGCTGACCGCGTCATCCCGATGCTGCCGGAGCGCCTCAGCAACGGCGTCTGCTCGCTGAAGCCGCAGGTGGACCGGCTGACCTACAGCGTCTTTATCGACTTCGCCCCAGGCGGCCGCATTCGCCATGTGCGGTTTGCCCGGACGGTGATCCACAGCGCCGCGCGGCTGACTTACAAGCAAGCCTTCGCCTTGCTCCAGGGCTCGCCAAAAGCGTCGCCGCTGGCCGCGCAACTGCACCGCGCCTGGAAGCTCGCCTCGCTGCTGCGCACGAAACGCTACGCCGCCGGCTCGCTCGAGCTCGACATGCCGGAGGTGAAGGTCCACCTCGACGAACGCGGCCGCCCGGTGCGGCTGGAGAAGGTGGAAAACGACATTAGCCACCAGCTCATCGAAGAGTTCATGCTCGCGGCGAATGAGGTCGTCGCGCGGGAATTGAAAAACCGCAACTTCCCGGCGATCTACCGCGTCCACGAAGACCCGGATGCCGACCGGTTGCTGGAGTTCCGCGATTTCGTGCAGAGCTACGACTACCGCATCGGCGATCTGACACAGCGCGCCGAGTTGCAGAAGCTGCTGAAGATGACCCGGGACAAGCCCGAAGAAGAGGCGATCAAGCTGGCGCTCCTGAAAAGCCTGAAGCGCGCCGCCTACGCGACCACACCGCTCGGTCACTACGGTCTGGCGAAGGTAAATTACACCCATTTCACCAGCCCGATCCGCCGCTACGCCGACCTCGTCGTGCACCGCTCGCTGGCGACGCTCCTCGGCGAGGAAAAACGCTCCCGCGTTGCGGCCGCCGAACTGACCCGCGTGGCGGCGCACATCTCCGCCACCGAGCGTGTGGCGCAGGAAGCCGAGCGCGAATCGACAAAGCTTAAAAAGCTCGAATTCTTCCAGAACCTCCTGCGCGATCGCGAGCGCATCGCCGCGGGTCGCGGTCGGGCGGACGACGGCACCGAGCCGGTCCCGACGAGTTTCCCGGCGACCGTGGTGGACGTGCGCAACTACGGCCTGCTCGTGGAATTGCCCGACTTCGTCCTCAGCGGTCTGATCCACGTCTCGGAGTTGACGGACGATTTCTACACATTTGATGCGGTGCGGCAGCGCTTCGTCGGCCGCCGCACCCGGCAGACCTACACGGTCGGTGACAAGCTGCGCGTCGAAGTGGCCGACGTGGACATCTTCAAGCGCCAGGTCGATTTCCGACTGGCGGAAGAGGAAGCCTAGCCGGGCGGAGAGGTGCTTTGCAGCGGCGAGCCGTCGCGCGGCCGTCCGCGGAATCGGCTTGCCGTGCTGAAGAGCACGCCAGTGGCGCTGAGGATCAGCGCCCAAGCCACGGGCCATTTCTCGACCATCTGCAGGGCGACCGGTTAGCTTGCGTTCACCGGAAAGCCCCACTCCACGAGCCGTAGCTTCGTCCGGCATGACGACGGAGCCATCCGCCTGAAAACGAAGAAGCCCTCTCCGAGGGAGAGGGCTTCTCAAAGCACAAACAGACGTGTATCGTCAAACCGCCTGGAGCGGCGGACTCGACGACGCCCGCTTACTTGAAATTCAGCGGCACGCCCGCGGCCATCGCGGCGTGTTGCTCATCCGTGCAAGCGGAATTCGTCGGCACGTTGACTGGCTTGTCGGTGTTGCCGGCGAGGCCTTTTTCGAGCAGGAAGCGCTCGACTTCGTCGCCGCTCACATCAGCGAGCATCTCGCCGTTGATTTCGACGCAGGGCGAAAGCGGCTGGCCGCTCTTTTGTTCCATTTCCCAGCGGAACGCCGGGTTCTGGATGATGTCTTTTTCGGTGTAGGGAAGATCGTGTTTCTGAAGGATGGCGCGAACGCCAGCGCTCCAGCCGCAATAGGTTTTCAGATACGCGGTGATGGTCGGTTTTTCCATAGTGTTGGGGTAAGCGAACGGTGCGCTCGAATGTAGCGGAAAAACAAACGGGGTGCAACGCCTGCTTGCGTTGCACCCCGCGGTTTGCCGGTGATGGCGGCGGCTTCTGGGAGCCGGATTATTTCTTCTTGGAATCGCCGGGGCGATACTCTTCCTGCGCGGCCTGGAAGGCCTGCTCGAGGCCGACCATGTCTTCGCCGGGGCGGAGGTGATCGAACGCCTCGCTCTCGCGCTTGAGCTCTTCCTCGGAGTAATTGGCGGCCTTGATCGAGAGGCCGATGCGGCGCTCGACTTTGTCCACCTTGATGACGCGGGCTTCCACGTCCTGGCCGACCTTGAGCACGTCCTTCACCTTCGCGACGTGATCCTCGCTGAGCTGCGAGATGTGGACCAGGCCGTCGATGTCATCCTGCAACTGCACGAACGCGCCAAAGCTGGCGAGCTTCGTGACCTTGCCGTTGACGAGATCGCCGATCTTGAACTTCTGATCGATGTCCTTCCACGGGTCGCCGGCGAGCTGCTTGGTGCCGAGGCTGATGCGCTGGTTCTGCTTGTCGATGCCGATGACGGTGGCCTGCACTTCGTCGCCCTTTTTGAGCACTTCGCTCGGGTGATTGACGTTGCGGGTCCAGCTCAGATCGGAGACGTGGATCATGCCGTCGATGCCTTCTTCGATTTCGACGAAGGCGCCATAAGCGGTCATGTTGCGCACCTTGCCGGTGATCGTGGTGCCCGGCGGATACTTGGTTTCGAGTTCGTCCCACGGGTTGGCTTCGAGCTGGCGCAGGCCGAGCGAGATTTTCTGCTCGTCCTTGTTGACGCCGAGGACCACGGCTTCGACTTCCTGGCCGATGCTGAGGACGTCGGCCGGGCGCACGATGCGCTTCGTCCAGGAGAGTTCGGAAACGTGGATGAGACCTTCGACGCCTTCTTCGAGTTCCACGAACGCGCCGTAAGGCACGAGGTTCGTGATCTTGCCCTTGACGCGCTTGCCGGTCGGAAAGCGCTCTTCGATCTTGTCCCAGGGATTGCTCTGGAGCTGCTTGAGGCCGAGCGAGACGCGCTCCTTTTCCTTGTTGATGTCGAGCACCTTGACGGTGACTTCCTGGCCGACCTTGAGCAGCTCGCTCGGATGATTGAGCCGGCTCCAGGTCATGTCGGTGATGTGCAAGCAGGCCGTCGATGCCGTTGAGGTCGATGAACGCGCCGAAGTCGGTGAGGTTCTTCACCGCGCCGGTCACGGTCGAGCCGGGCACCACGGTTTCGAGGAACGCCTGACGCTTCTCGCTGCGTTCGCGCTCAATGAGTTCGCGACGGCTGAGGACGACGTTGCGGCGGTCGTCGTTGATTTTGACAATGCGGAAATCGTAGGTGTTGCCGAGGAACACGCTGAGGTCCTTCGGCTGGACGATGTCGATCTGCGAGCCGGGGCAGAACGCCTCGACGCCGATATTGACCATGAGGCCGCCTTTGACGACGCCCTTCACCTTGCCCTTGATCAGCCCGTCGCCGTGATACACGCCGACGATCTTTTCCCAGTTCTGACGGTAGAGCGCTTTTTCGCGCGAGAGCACGACCATGCCCTCGTCGTTTTCGAGCCGCTCGAGCAACACGTCGATCTCGTCGCCCTGTTGCAAACTTTCGATGTCATCAAATTCCCCGGCCGGGATGACGCCTTCGCTCTTGTAGCCGATGTCCACGAGCACTTCGCGGGATCGGAGTTCAAGGATGTGGCCTTTGATAATGGTGCCTTCGCGAAAATCACGCATGGATTTCGCGATGAGTTCCTGCATTCCAGTCATAAACGTCGGGTAAGAGCGACACAGACGAGCGCCACGGTGACGGTGCGCCCGGATGGGTTAAGGGTTGATAATTAAGGTCCCGCAGCCGGATTTGGCCGCGTCGAACGACGACGCGAGCGGGAGGTGGAAGTTAGTGAGAAAACATCCTTTGGCAAGTGACTGCCGTTTGTTTTGTTGTCGAGCCGCGGGTCGTGCATCATCGGTGGCAAAGCGTTCATGCGCAGTAGCCAAAACATCCGCTACTTCCCGGCTCTCGATCATCTGCGCGCCTTCGCCGCGGTGCTGGTGCTGATGTATCACAGCGCGCACGTCGTCTCCTACCAGTTGCTCTGGCAGCAACCGTTCGCGTTTGATCACTGGCCGGCGGCAGGATCGAACCCATTTCTGGCCGTGATCTACGAGGGTCACACCGGGGTCGCTCTCTTCATGGTGCTCAGCGGATACCTCTTCACCGTGGGCGCGGCGGGCCAGGCCATCAGCTATGGCGCATTTCTACGCAACCGTGTGCTGCGCATCTATCCGCTGCTCCTGGCGCTGATCCTCGCCGGCATCGCCACTTATCCACAACGCTTCACGTTGACCGGCTTCGTGCGGTTGATCCTGCCGTTGCAAAATCTGCCCGGCAGTCTCGACCTGGGTGCGTTCACCAGCATGTTCTGGACGATCGCCGTCGAATTTCAGTTCTACCTCATCTTCCCGTTTCTGCATCGAATGACGTTGCGCGCAGGCACGCGCTCCCTGTGGGTCATTGTTTTTCTGACGATCATCGCGCGGGCAGGCAGCGTCGCTGTCGGCGTGAGTCCCCGGGAATTTTATTGGTCGATGCTGGGGCATCTCGATCAATTTCTGATCGGCATGATCGCGGCGATCCGCGTCGCGCCCCGGGTCGAGGGTGGCCGATGGGCCGGAGCCGCTTTTCTCGGCGGATCGGCTGGGATGTGGGCTGCCCTTGTGGCATTCAACCATTTGGGCGGCTGGCCCGCGGAAAGCCCGTGGAAAATCCTGTGGCCGACGGTTGAGGGAGCGCTCTGGGCGCTTGTCATCGTCGGCTATTTGGGAGTCGTGCGCGGCCGGGAGGGAAGCCGGATTTCACGCGGACTCGCCTGGGTGGGGACGCTGAGCTATTCCATTTATTTAACGCACTTTCTCATGCTCACCCTGGCGGTGAATCACGGATTCCTCTTGCTGTGGCCGGGTCGGCCGCATGCCAGCGCGCTGCTGACCGGGGCCTTCCTCATCCTGCCCGCCACGCTGGCCGTTTCCTGGGTGACGTTTCGGAGCATCGAGCTGCCGTTTCTCCGGATGCGGCGTCGATACCTCGGCCCACCGGTCGGCACCGCGAATTAGCGCGTCGCGGGAGCCGGCGCGCCGGCGAAGATTTCGCCGAAAAACCGCCGCATCTCGCCGTAGGCCGCCTCGGCGGACTGCGGGTTGTAGGCGGCGCCTTTGCTCAGGTCGCTACCGGCATCCGGATTCGTAAAGGCGTGCACGCTTTTCGGGTAGGCGACCAGCTTGTAGGGGACGCCTGCCTTGTTCATTTCGTCCATGAACCCGGCGACCTCCGCGGGCGGCACCATCGGGTCGAGCGCGCCGTGCAGCACGAGGAGCTGGCCTTTCACGCTCTTTGCGTCCGCGGTGTTCGGCGTTTTCAGACCGCCGTGAAAGCTGATGACGCCCTGCAGATTCGCGCCGCTGCGCGCGAGCTCTAAAACCGTGGTGCCGCCGAAGCAGAAGCCGATCGCCCCGACGCGTTTCGCGTCCACGCCGGGCTGCTTGAGCAACTCGTCCAGAGCCGGCTGCGCCCGCTCGCGGAACAGCGAGAAATTCGTGTAAAACGGCTTCGCCAGCGCGGCGGCCGACCCGGCTTCGCTGGGATTTGCGCGCTTGCCCTTGCCATACATGTCCACGGCCAGCGCGACGTAGCCGAGCTTTGCGAGCTGTTCGGCGCGCGCCTTCGCGAAGGGGCCGCAGCCGGTCCAATCGTGCACGACCAGCACGCCGGGCAGGGAAGCCGCGCCGCCGGCAGACTTCGCCGGGCGGGCGAGGTAGCCTTCAAATTCCTCGGCGCCGATCTTGTAGGGATAAACCTGCCCTTCGACGTTTGACTCGCCGCCGAGCGTTTGGGCGGAGCTGTTTTGGGTCGAGCACATCACAGAAATCGTCAGGGCGAGGGGAAGGAGGAAAGTCGGGACGAAGGAGCGTTTTTTCATGCCGCCGGCACCATCGCACGCGGGCGGGCATTGACGAATGCTAAACGGTCGAGCCGCCGCTCGCGGGAACCGGCATTTTCTGCGTGCGCTGCGCCGGTTTCGTCGTGATATACCGGGGCTCCGCCATGCGCGAATACCAACGCCTCCTCGCCCTCGTTCTTGAACACGGCGCCCCGCGCGCCGAGCGCACCGGCGTCGGCACACGCGCGGTTTTCGGCGCGCAGGCACGCTTCGATCTGCGCGCCGGCTTTCCGCTGCTGACGACGAAAAAGCTGCACCTGAAGTCGATCATCCATGAGCTGCTCTGGTTTCTGCGCGGCGACACGAATGTCGGCTATCTGCGCGAGCACGGCGTCACGATCTGGGACGAATGGGCCGACCCGGCGACCGGAGATCTCGGCCGCGTTTACGGCGCCCAATGGCGCGATTGGCGGACGGCAGACGGACGGCACATCGACCAGATCGCGAACGTCATCGCCCAGATTAAAAAAACGCCGCACAGCCGGCGGCTCATCGTCAGCGCATGGAATCCCGGTGAGATCGAGGGCATGGCGCTGCCGCCGTGCCACGCGCTGTTCCAGTTTTTCGTCAATGACGGCGAGTTGAGCTGCCAGCTTTACCAGCGCAGCGCTGACTTGTTTCTCGGCGTTCCATTCAACATCGCCTCCTACGCGCTGCTGACGATGATGGTCGCCCAGGTGT
This sequence comes from uncultured Verrucomicrobiae bacterium, assembly GCA_963762725.1. GTDB lineage: Bacteria > Verrucomicrobiota > Verrucomicrobiia > Chthoniobacterales > SZAS-18 > JAFAXH01. The sequence goes on from CAVXLY010000007.1 coordinate 338,864, forward strand.
GCGGGCTGCGGCCGGGCGAGTTCGTCCACACGTTTGGCGATCTCCACCTTTACGAAAATCATCTCGAGCAGGCCCGCCTCCAGCTTTCGCGCGAGCCGCGGCCGCTGCCGGTGATGCGGCTCAACCCGGCGATCGAGCGGATCGAGGATTTTCGCTACGAAGATTTCACGCTGGAAAACTACGACCCGCATCCCGCCATCAAGGCGCCGATCGCGGTCTGAGCGGTGATTGGGACAATGATTGCAACGGCCCTTTATCAGCGGTTGCTCCGGCCCGGGCTTTTCCGGCTCGACGCCGAATCGGCGCATCATCTCGCGATGCGCGGGCTCGCCGCCTGCGCCGGGTCGCCCGCCGCGCTGCGGACGCTGCGGGCCTCTGGTCGATCCCGGCCGGGCGGCGGAGTCGCCGGCGCTCGCGCGCGAAGTGTTCGGAATCCGCTTTCGCAATCCGATCGGACTCGCCGCCGGCTTCGACAAAGACGGCGTCGCGTTGCCGGCCTGGGAGGCACTGGGTTTCGGGTTTGTGGAAGCCGGCACGCTCACGCCGGCGCCGCAGCCCGGCAATCCGCGGCCGCGCCTGTTCCGGGTGCCGGAAAGCCGCGGGTCTGATCAACCGGCTCGGCTTCAACAACGCCGGCGCCGAAGCCGCCGCCGCCCGCTTCGCCCGGTTGCGCGCCACCGGCCGCTGGCCGCGCATTCCGGTCGGCATCAATCTCGGCAAGCAGAAGAGCACCCCGCTGGAAACCGCCGCGGACGACTACGTCCGCTCGCTGGAGATCTTGCACGCGCACGGCGACTACTTCGTGCTGAACGTCTCCTCGCCGAACACGCCGGGTCTGCGCGGTTTGCAGGATCGCGACCAGCTCGAAGCATTGCTCCGCGCCGTGCAGGAAAAAAACCGCACGCTGAGCGCGACGCCCAAGCCGGTCCTGCTGAAGATCGCTCCGGACCTCGGCTGGGAGCAGATCGAGGAAATCCTGGATCTCGCCGGGCGCCACGCGCTCGCCGGGATCATCGCCACGAACACGACGATCGATCATGCGTCGCTGCCGCCGACCGCGCCGCGGGAAACCGGCGGCCTGAGCGGCGCGCCGTTGCGCGAGCGCGCGACGGCGATCGTGCGGTTTCTGGCTGCGCGCACGCCGCTGCCGATTGTCGCGGTCGGCGGAGTCGCCGATGCCGCGAGCGCGCAGGAAAAACTGGATGCCGGCGCGGCGCTCGTGCAGCTCTACACCGGCTTTGTTTACGGCGGCCCGACCCTGGTTCCGGAAATCTGCCGCGGGCTTGCGGTGGGATTGTCACACTGAGTCGCGGACAGGCGAGACCGGGACAAAGCAAAACCGCCGCGCCCGAAAAAAACGGGCAGCGGCGGTTGCTGATGGGCGGATTGCCCCACCGCGCCGAAGCGCGGCAGGCAGTCGCGTATTGTTAGGACTTCTTTTTGCCGGCGGCGCCAGCGCGGCCTTTGCTCTTCGGGCCTTGCTTGGCCTTGGCCTTCGGCTGCGCGGCGGCCTTCGCTTTGCGCTCCCTGGCTTCGGTGCGCTTCGCCTTGCCGACCGTGGCGCGCGAGCGGGTGTCGCGCTTCTTTTTGGTCTTGTCCTTGCCAGTCGTGGCGTCTCCGCCTTCCGATTGGGATTCCGCCGAAGCTGCGGTCTTTTCCTTGGCGGTCTTGCGCTCCTTTTTCGAGGCCGGCGTTTCGACTACCACCGTGTCATCTTCGGCCGGGGCGATGTCCACCCATTCCAAGAAGGCCATCGGCGCGGCGTCGCTCGGGCGAGGCCCGAGCTTGATGATGCGGGTGTAGCCGCCGTTGCGAGCCGCGCTGCGGGGCGCGATTTCCTCGAACAGCTTTTTCACCATGTCGGGCTGGTGCAAATAGGCGATCGCGGTGCGGCGATTGTGCAGCGTGCCGCGCTTGCCGAGAGTCAACATGCGCTCCGCGAAGGGGCGCACGGCCTTGGCTTTCGCCAGCGTGGTTTTGATGCGGCTGTGCTCGATGAGGCTGCAAACTTGGTTGGCGAGCAGCGCCTTGCGGTGGTCGGCGGTGCGGCCGAGTTTGACGGTTTTCTTTTTGTGACGCATTTGGGAGAGAGAGGAAGTTGAGAATTGGGAACCAGGAACGAAGCCGACGGACGAGCCGCCGGCTTCACGATTTCCTGATTCCCGCGGAATCGATCCTTCGCGAGGTCAATATTCAGGCGCCGTCGAAGCTCGGGGCTTTCGCGCCGTTCGTGGCGGCGTCCTGGATGCCGGAGCCGAGCAGGGTGGGATCGACCAGGCCGGACTCGAACTTCATGCCGAGGCCGAGGCCGAGTTGCGCGAGCTTGTCCTTGATCTCGTTCAGCGACTTTTTGCCGAAGTTGCGATACTTGAGCATCTCCGCCTCGGTTTTCTGCGCGAGCTGGCCGACGCTGGTGATGTTCGCGTTGTTCAGGCAGTTCGCGGCGCGCACGCTGAGCTCGATTTCGTTCACGCTCATGTTGAGCAGCTTCTTGAGCTTGGCGTTGGCTTCGCTGACGCCTTCCGGCGCGGTGTCGAATTCCACGGCGTTTTCGTCGTAATCGACAAACACGTCGAGATGCTTGCGCAGGATCGCGCTCGCCTGCAGGAGCGCGTCGTTCGGTTCCAGCCGTCCGTCCGTGTGGACTTCGAGCACGAGCTTGTCGTAATCCGTGCGCTGGCCGACGCGAGTCGCTTCGACGCCGTATTTGACCTTTGTCACCGGCGAGAAAATGGAGTCGATCGGGATGAGGCCGATCGCCTGATCGGGCCGCTTGTTTTCCTCGCCGGTGGCGAAGCCGCGGCCGACGCGGACTTCCAGCTCGGCTTCGAAGCGGTGCTTCTTGTCCACCGTGCAGATCAGCTGGTCGGAATTCAGCACTTCGACGCCGGTGACGGTCTGGATGTCGGCGGCGGTGACGGGGCCTTCGCGGTTGACGTTGATGGTCAGCGTGCGCAGCTCGTGGTCAACGGCCTTGAACTTGATCTTCTTCAAGTTGAGCACGATTTCCGTGACGTCTTCGACGACGCCGGGCAGCGAGGTGAACTCGTGCGGCGCGCCGGTGATGCGCACGGCCGTGATGGCGGCGCCTTCCAGCGAGGAAAGCAGCACGCGGCGCAGGGAGTTGCCGACGGTGTGCCCGTAGCCGGCCTCGAAAGGCTCAGCAACAAAACGGGCGTAGGTCGGGGTGGCGGTGGACTCGTCTTTAACGAGGGTTTTGGGCATTTCGAAACGCCCGAGTCGGATCGGCATAATAGGTAACGAACAGTCAACCGGGTTTCCCCTGGCGAGTCGGCCCAGCGCGTGAAAGCGCAGGCCCAGGGACCAACGGCGATTCTTTTCAGAAGCTCGCTTTTGTGGGGCGGTAATGAACAACGTCCCTGCGGGGAAGCAAGCGGTTTTTGGCCTCACGCAGAGGCGCAGAGACGCAGAGGGAAAAGGCCGGCGGGTTGACGACGCGTGAAGTGAAGCGACGCGGCAATGGCCTCGCGCAAAGACGCAAAGGCGCAAAGGAAAAGGCAGAAGAGAAGAGGAGGCAGGAGAAAGCCTTCGTCTTCTTTTTTTCCCCTTTGCGCCTTTGCGTCCTTTGCGCGAGGCCATTCAGACGGTTATGCCCGGAAGAGCGCGCCCATTTTTTTCCCGAGCAGCAAGCTGGCTCCGAGGATCGTGACGCCGAGAAACACCATCGCCCAGACTCCGAGCGCGCTCGCCACGGCGCGGCCGGTGCCGAGGAGGTTGAAGAGCTCGTAGATCGCTTTGGTGATCGGATAGTTTTCCTGCTTTTGCGCGAGGAGCAGCGAGTCGCTTACCTCCAGCATCGCAAACGAAAACGTCAGCAACCCGCCGGCCACGAGATTCGCGGCAATCAGCGGCAGCGTGATTTTCAACGTCGCGCGCCAGGGCGGGCTGCCAAGATTCTGCGCAGCTTCTTCGAGCGTCACGCTGGTCTGCTGATAACCCGCCGCCGCCGAGCGCACCATGTAAGGCAGCCGGCGCACCGCGTAGGCGATGACCAGCAGCGGCAGCGCGTTTTTCACCGGGTTCAAAAACGAGAAGAAGCGGCCTTCCTGTGTCATGGCGAGATAGCCGAAGGCGAGCACCAGCCCGGGCACCGCGAGCGGCAGCATGGCCAGGGCGTCGAGCAACTGCCGGCCGGCAAACCGGGTGCGCACCACGACATACGCGATGCCGACGCCCAGCACGGCGTCGAACACGGTCGAGAGCGCCGCGTATTTCAAGCTGTTGGCGATGCTCGGCACGGTGAGCGGATGGCCCAGCGCGGCGCGGAAGTTTTCCAGCGTCCAGCCGGTCGGCAGCACGGTGCCATACCAGTCGCGCGAAAACGCCACGAGCACGACGCCGAGATGCGGCAGCAGCGCCAGAAAAATGACCAGCGCGAACGCCGCCGCGCAGAGCGCGCCCGCCCCCGGCGAAACCGCGCGCGGCCCGCCGCGGCTCGTCGCCTTGGCCATCATCGTGAGATCGTTTGCGCGCCGGCCGAAGACCAGCCGGCTCGTCGCATAAAGCAACGCCGTCGCGGCGAGCGTGACGGCCACCAGCGCATACGGCAGCGGGTTGTTGCCGATGTCTTTGATGCCGTAAAAAATCTGGACCGGCGTCACCCGGGTGTAATCGAGCAGCAGCGGCGTGCCGAGTTCCGTGAAGGCCCAGATGAACACGATCGTCCCGCCCGCGAAGACGCCCGGTGCGATGAGCGGCAGCGTGATCTTCCAGAACTTGCGCAGCCCGGTGCAGCCCAGATTTTCCGCGGCCTCCTCCATCGCGGGATCGATGTTTGCCAACGCGGCGGCGACGTTCAAATACAGGATCGGGTAAAGGTGCAGTGCGTTCAGCGCAACGACACCCCAGAACCGCTGCTGGCCGAGCCAGTCGATCGTGCGGCCGTCCGCCAGGAGCCCGACGTGATGGAGCACCGCGTTCAGCGCGCCTTCGCCGCCGAGAATGCGCTTGATGCCGATCGCGCCGACAAACGGCGGCAGGATCATCGGCGCCAGCAGGAGCGCGCTGAAAATCTTCTTCCCCGGAAACTCGAATCGGTCCGCCAGCCAGGCCAGCGGCATCGCCAGCGTGAAGGCCGCCAGCGTGCTCGCCAGCGCCAGGCCGAAGGCATTGCGCAGGCCTTCGAGATACACGGGATTGCGGAAAATCTCGGCCACGTAGCGCCCGGTGAACCGGCCGTCCGCGCCGATGAACGCGCCGCTGAGCGTCAGAAAAATTGGCCAGATAAAAAACAGCGCGAAAAACGCGACCGTCAGCGCGTAGATGAAGAGGGCGAAGCGTCGCGACACGGCGGGAGGTTTCGTTTTGGCAAGCGCAGCGCTAAGCCGCCATCGGTTCGCGCGTTCCGCCGCCGATTGCGCAGACCGCGGCGGCGACCAGGAACACGATGGCACCCGATCCCGAACACGACCCCGCCGCGGCGCAGGATAAACCCGGTCCAATACGACAGCGACGCCGACTTCGACCGGCGCGCTGAAGGCAAACCAGTTCGAGGCGCTGGCGTCGGTGGCGAGGATTTCGAGCTGGGTTCCCGGCACCCGCAGGTGATCGGCGTGCCAGCGGTCGTCGGGCGCGCGCGGCGGCCGGAATGCCGTGGTCCGCCCGGTCACGGCGTCCCGCAGCGCAAACGTCAGCGTGAACTCGCCGATGCCGCCGACGAAATCCATTTTCAGATAACGCGTCGTCACCGGCGCAGCCAGCTTGAAACGCGCTTCGCCCTGCGCGAGCTCCCGGGCGCCGGGATTGTAGGAGCCCCAGATTTCACGAAATGCCGGGGGCGCCTCGCGGGTGCCGGGAGCCACGCCGCCGCTCACAAACGTCTCGCCCGCGCCCGCGCCGCTGATCGGCAGGCAGGAAACCGGCAGGCGCACGTTGGCCGGGAGAATGCGGCGGATCGCGGGATCGTTCAGCAGACCAGCGAGCCGCTGCGGGTCCGGGATAGGGAATGTCCATCAGCTTTTTGCCGGCGAGATGGCGGGTGAAATCGCCGGTCGCGACAAAGGCGCGCACATTGCGCTCCTGGTTTTGCAGTTTCCGGGCGTGCTCGGGAAGTTCAATGTTCGGTGTTCACCGCGGTCCGCTCCGCCAAGCCGAAGCCGAAAAGCCGAGCCAGATCGCCATCGCGACGCCGGCGGCGGCAAAGCGGGAAACCGATCGCGACTGGCGCGGGTAGGGCGCGGCGGACGTCACCCAAAGCAGCAGCGCAAAAAAGTTCACGAGCGCGCCGAACGCCAGCAAGTCCTGGTAGCGCGAAGGCGGCACCGCTTCGTGTCCGCCGCGGGCAAACGCCGTGACCGCCGCCTGTAGCCAGGACCAAAGGCCGCAGGCGAGCACGAGTTCCACGCTGCGCTGCGGTGCGCGACGGAAAAAGTCGCTCCCCGCGCAGGTATTGCACGACAAGCCAGACGAGCGGCAACTGCAGCGGAATGCTGAGCAGCGGATGCGCAATCAACGGCCACGCCAGATAGCGCCCGAGCGCGCGAAAAAACGCCGGCACCGACTCCACCTTCAGCGCCGCATGATGCGGCACCACGGTGGTCGAAAGCCAGCCCGCAATGACGAACGCCAGACAGACCGCCACGTTGACGACCGCGGCGCGTGACGGCGACGCCAAGGGGCGGGTTCGCATCCAGCGCAGCGTTTCCAGAATGAGCACCGCGGCCGCGGCGAAGCAGCCCGACGCCATGGAAAGGCAGGCGAGCAACGCGCCGAAAAATCCGAGCCACCAACGGCGCGAGCCCGGCGCCGCACCGCCCAGCCCCCAGATCGCGACCAGCGAAAACAGGAGTAGGAAATAGAACTGCGATTGGAACGCCGAGAGCGTGTTTTCCCAGCCAAACGGAAACACGAAAAGCGTGGCTGCAGCCAATGCCGCCACGACGAGCAGGCGATCGCGCCCGGCCGCGCTCGAAGCCGGGAGGAGGCGCGCGCCGACGCCGGCGATCGCCACTGCGGTCACGCCGCAAAAGAGCGCGTTGCACACCATCGCGGTCTGCGCGTCCCACTGGCCGTTGCCGAGGAAAAGGAGAAACGCCAGCAGCCGGCTGAGGACGACGCGGTGCTCGTTGTGCAACGCGAAAAACGACGCCGGCCGCAACTGGCCGTCGAGCCATGGCTTCAGAAGCGCCGCGCCCTCGGCGTCCCACTGGTCCCAGAACGGCAGCGGCGTCGTGTAGCTCCGCACCATCCAGAGTCGCGCGCCGGTGACGACGAGAAACAGCGCGACGAGCAGCGCCACCCGGCACCAGTCGCGCCAGGAGAAAAAGCGGCCGGCGGGCGCGGCGCTGTCAGTCGGCGCAACGGAGGGAGCAAGGCCGGAATGCATCGCTATTTGCCGGCTCGCGCCAGGTCAGCAGCCCGCCGGTATTGCGCGCGGAAATGGTCCGTCAATTCCGCGGCGAGTTGCGCTTCCACGATCCGGTCCGGGTTCCGCAGCGCGTCGCGGATGCGGCCGCCGGCCTGCGCGTAGGAAACCGCGGAGACGATCTTCAAAAACGCGCGTCGCCTCCGCCGGATATCCCGCCCGGATCAAGGCCGCCCAGGCTTCGCGCGCCTCCTCGTGCGACTCCACGCAGAGCACGCGCACGATGAAGCGAATCGGCGCAAACAAGGACGCCGTCCATTCGGGCCGGTAGGTGAAGCCTTTCGCTTCCTCGTAGGGAAACACCTCCGGGTCGGCCCGGAACGCCGCGAACTCCGGCGCGTAAAGCTCCGGCCGGATCGGCGACCGGCGCAACGCGTAGTGCCGCGGTCCGCCGGGCGTGCCGAGCTTCCAGTTCCACAGCTTCTGGCCTTCGAGGCTCATCACGTATTCCATGAAGGCCAGCGCCAGCGCGCGATGCGGCGCGCCCCGCAGCAGCCCGACCGGATCGACGCCGATGCTCGTGCCGCCGGGCGGATTGAAATAGCGCATCCGCTCCTCGCCGCTGACGCTGGCGCGCCGCGCGTTCTCGCTTTCGAACCGGCCATAGAAATCAATGCACATCCCCACCGCCGCGTCGCCTTCGGCCACGTCGATCGGCACCTTCGTCGCGGAGTCGGTGAAGTAGCGCGCATTCGCGCCCATCTTTTGGATCATGCGCAGCGCCGTCTCCCAGCCGCGGGAGATTGCTGCCGGGCTCGCGTCCGCCGCCGCCGGTGCTGCGCTGGATCGCCTGCTGGATGATCATCTCGAACGCCTTCGCCACGGAGCCGGATTGGTTCGGGTCCGCCAGCGCGACGCGACCGAGAAACCGCGGCGCCGCGAGGTCCTGCCAATCCCGCGGCGGCTCGCCACCGGTGCGCGCGATGGCATCGAGGTTGTAGCAAATCCCGAACGCCGACAGCACCGTGCCGAACCAGCGCCCGGCCGGATCGTAAAACGGCTCGCCGCCGAGCGTCGGTGGAATTTGCCCCGGCCCGGTGCCGAACAGGTCGGGATGCGCGCGGACGAAGCCGCTGTCCACCAGCCGACCGGCGCTGGCTTGCTGGATGAAATCAAACGAGCCGCCGCCGAAGAAGAGGTCGATGCCGATCCCGACGTCAGCTTCCAAAAAAGCGCGCCGCGCCCCTTCGGCCTCGGTGTCCTTCGCCGGGTCCGGGCCGGGCTGGACCTTCGGATCGGCAAAAGCGCGTTGCACCGCCGCGGTCCACGGGCGCCTCAGCCGGCTTTGCCAGTAGTTTTCAAACGGCGCCTGATACTCGCCAGCCAGGTAGCGGGCGATCTCGCTGGTGCCGCCGGGAATCCGCCAGTCGATGCGGGCGGTCCGGCCGGTTTTTGCGTGATACCATTCGCGGAAGCCGAGCGCGAACTCCGTGCGGATCGCTTCGTTGTGCGGGCTGACGATGACGAGCGTTTCGTCCGCCGCCGCGAGCAGGTTGTCCCGCGGCCGGAGCGCGAAGGGCAGCGCGACGACTGCGGCCAGGAGCAGGGGGAAAAGCGCAGCGCGAAACATGGGCGGTCAAGGCGGATGGTTTTCCTCGGCACCCGGCTTCTCCGGCGCGCGCATGCGCATCGCTACGCCCGCAGCACCACGACATCCTCCGGCGCCACGTGCGCCGTGATCTCCGTATGATCCTCGGCGGCGGCAACGAAGCGCGGGTTCAATTCAAACATCGTCAGCGCCGGCGGCGCCGTGCCGTTGGCCGACACCGGCTGAAACCGGTATTCCGCGATCTCGCCCAGATAAACGCTGTGGCCGATGTGGCCGCGCACCACGTTGGAGGCGTCGCCGTCGCTGGCGGGCGCGGCGGCTTCGCGCAGTTTCCAGCTTTCCGGGCGAATGCAAAGCGTCGCCTTTTCTCCGGCGGCCGGCGCCCAGGCGGGGTCGGTCTTTAATCCCGTGAAATCGCCAAGGCTGGTGCGGACCCGCATCGCGTCGCCAGCGCCGGCCGGGCTCAAGATCGACGCGTCGAAGAAGTTCGCCTCGCCGATGAAATCCGCTACGTAGCGGGACCGCGGCCGACGGTAAACCTCCCGCGGCGTGCCGACCTGCGCGAGCTTGCCGGCGTCAAGCACCGCCAGGCGGTCGGCGATGGAGAGCGCCTCCTTCTGGTCGTGCGTGACGTAGATCGCCGTGAGGCCGAATTCCTTGCAAACGCGCCGGATTTCCTGCCGCATTTCGCCGCGCAGCTTGGCGTCGAGATTCGAGAGCGGCTCATCCAGCAGCAGGCAGCGCGGCCGGATGACCAGGGCGCGCGCCAGGGCGACGCGTTGCTGCTGGCCGCCGGAGAGCTGGTTGATCTTGCGGTCGCCGTATTCCGCCATCCGCACGCTCGCCAGCGCGGCGGCGACGCGCTCGTTGATCTCCGCGCGCGGCCGCTTCCGCTCTTCGAGGCCGAAGGCGACGTTTTGCGCCACGGTGAGGTGCGGCCAGAGCGCGTAGGATTGAAACATCATCCCGGTGTCGCGCCGGTGCGGCGGCAGTCGGGTGACATCCTGCTCGCCAAAGAGGATCCGCCCTTCGTCCGGCAGGTAAAAACCGGCGATGTGGCGCAGGAGCGTCGTCTTGCCGCAACCGCTCGGCCCAAGCAGAAAAAACAGCTCGCCCGGCTCGATGCTCAAGCTCACCCGATCAAGCGCAGTGAAATCGCCAAACCGCTTGGTGAGCCGCTCGATCGTGACGCCAAGCATGGGAAGAAAGCGAAACTAGAAATTAGGAAACTGGAGTGCCGAGTGCAGCGCGCCGCGGCCAGCCGCCGATCGCGCTCGCGCTCGCTGCCTTGTGGCCATCAAGCACGGTCCATCCTGCACCGTTCATTTCTTGATGTCACCAAAGCGATCGACGCGGAACTGCTCGTTCATTTTGTCGAACGCCTTGTTCCCCGTGGCCCGGCCGCGCTGGAGTTGCAGATCATACGCGGATTTGCCGGGTAGCGGACGGACCAGCACGTTCGGGCCGCGGAGAGCGCCGAGTTCATACGCGCCGTCGCTCGGCGGGAGCATCTCGCCGTTGCCGTAGGGCACAAAGGTGTTGATGGCGATGGGGCCGTTACCCCGGCTGGAGGGAAGCTGGCGGCGGGAGGCGAGAAAGCTGGTCGGATCGTAGTAATTCGAGAAGTCGCGGGCGAACGCGGAGCGGTTCATGCCGATGGCCAGGTTCTTGCGCATCTCGAAGTGCAGATGCGCGGTATACATGCCGTGGTTATCGCCCATCGTGGCGATCTTCTGCCCGCGCGTGACGGTCTGCCCTTCGCGCACCAGGACCTGGTCGAGATGACCGTAAAGCGAGTCCACGGCTTTGAGCACGTTGCCCTCCGCAGGATCGCGGAAGCCGTGCCGCACGATGACGACGTTGCCCCAGCCGTGCCGCACGTCGCGCGCGAAAAGCACCATGCCGTTGCCGACGCTGAAAATTGGGTCGCCGAGATCGTCGTTGCCCGCGCCCTGGCGGTTCCAATCCTCGCCGAGATGGCCATTCGGCCGAAACCCGCGCGCCTTGTAGTAACCGGCCGCTTCCGGCCAGCCGACCGGGAAATCGAATCCATCCGCCAGCCGGACGATTGCCGATGAAGGCACGGTGCCGGTTTCCTCGACGGCGGCGGCGGAAAGGTAGGCGGCCGCCAGGCACAGGAGCGTGACCGGGCCGAAGATGGCGGCGGCAATCGGCAGCCAGGAGAATGGGGGCGGCGTTCTCATCAGCAATGGGCGAAAGCCCGCTTCTAAGAGCCGCTGCCAGGAAGGGCAAGCGGTTTTTTCCGACCGCGCCCGGCGAGAAACGGCCCGCATGCCGGCGGCAACGACCTGCGGAAAGGCGGCTCCAGCGGGCCGACGCGCGGTGCCGTGGGCACCGGCTGACCCGGATTTGACGGCGGATCGGGCGGGCCACGCCCCCCGATGCGAAGTCGTGCGGACGCGGCGATGCGTTTGTTGTTGGAGCGGTGGGATTTGTTTACGATATTGGGACTGATGAAATTTGATGCGCCGGAGCCGCATTCCGCGCCAGCGCTCCCGCCGGCGGGAACCGGCGGCGAAGGCACAGTCCTGCCGGATTCCCCGGAGCGTCCGGACATTTTCTCGCCCCCAGCGGAGGATGCTTTCGACCGCATCACGTCCCTGACGGCGCGGCTCTTCCGGGCGCCGGTGGCGGTGATCTCTCTGTCGGCCGGCGAGCGGATCTGGTGCAACAAATCCGCCCTCGCTGGCGACCTCGCCGACGTGCCGACGCTGCTCCGGTCGCTGAGCCTGGGGGAGCAGTCCATCGCTGCGCGGAATGGCCGCGTGACCTGGGTGGCGGACACCCGCGCCGATCCCGCCTGGAGCGATCTGTCGCAGGTCACCGGCGCGCCGGGGCTGCGGTTCTTCGCCGCGGCGCCTCTGCGCACGCCGGAGGGTCATCTGCTCGGCAGCCTGTGCGTCATGGACCGGCAGCCGCGCAGCGCGGAGGCCGGCGACATCGAGACACTGTGCGAGCTTGCCGGGGTCGTCGTCGATGAGCTGGAGCTGCGCCGGGCGGCCCGCTCCCGCTGGGACGCGGCGGCGAGCGATTACGCCGCGCGCTACGGGGAACTCTTTGAGTCCAATCCGCAGCCCATGTGGATCTACGACACCGAGTCCCTGGCCTTTCTCTCGGTCAACCGCGCGGCCATCGAAACCTACGGCTTCAGTCGCGAGGAATTTCTCGCCATGACGATCGCCGACATCCGTCCCCCAGAGGATGTCGAGCGCATGCGCCAAAGTATTAACCAGGGGGCCGATTTCACCTCGCGCGAACTCTGGCAGCATCGCAAAAAGGACGGCACGCTGGTGGAGGTGGAGATTTCCTCCGGGCCGGTCGCGCTCGGAGATGGCCGGCGGCGTGCGCGGCTCGTCCTCGCCTACGACATTTCGGCCCGCCGGCAGGCTGAGACGGCGCTGCTGCTGCGCGATCGTTATCTGGCGGTGATCGTCGAGGTGCAGCGGGAAATGTTGCGCCATTTGCAACCGGCCGATGGCCTGGCGCGCGTGCTGTCGCTGCTGGGCGAAGCGTCCGCTGCCGATCGCGTTTACTACTTTGAGATTCTCCCTGAAAACGATGGCCGCCGGCTGATCCGGGAACAACTTTATTGGTGCGCTCCCGGCGTGGAACCGCCCGGGGATTTCAACGCCGAACAAGTGTGGCTCGATCAGCTCGACCCGGCCGATCTCGCGCGGTTTGAGCGCGGTGAGGCCGTCGCGCTCCAGCGGGCGGGATCCCATGGTCTGAAAGCGAAGTTGCTCGATCTCTGCGGCTCCATGTCCGTCTTGGTGGCGCCGATGATTACCGAGGGCCGGCTGCGCGGGCTGCTCGGGTTTGCCCACACCCGCGCGCCGCGCGCTTGGGAGGCGCCGGAGAGCGACCAGCTGCGCGCGGCGGCCAGCGCGCTGGCGATGGCCTTCGAGCGCGAGGCCACGCAGCGCGCGCTGGCCGAGGAAAAAGAGCGGCTCACGGTGACGCTGGCGTCCATCACGGAAGGGGTGATCACCGTGGATCTCCACGGTCGCGTCGTGCTGATGAATCGGATCGCCGAAGAATTGCTCGGCTGGAGCGGCGCCGATGCGCTCGGCCGGCCGGTGACCGAGGTGTTCCGCACCTTTCGCTCCGACGAACCCAGCAGCGACGAGCCGCTCCCGGACTGCCTGGAGCGCGTCTTTCGCACCGGCCGGGCGGTCGTGCAGGCGCGCGGGCTCTGGCTGCAGAGCAAGGCCGGCGAGGAGCGCCGGCGGGTGGCCGTGAGCACGGCGCCGGTTTACGGTCGCGACGGCCAGATCAACGGCGCCGTGCGGGTGTTGCGCGACGTCTCGGCGCAGGAGCGGATGACGGAGGAGATGATCAAGGCCAGCAAGCTGGAAAGCGTCGGCATCCTGGCCGGCGGCATCGCCCACGATTTCAACAACATCCTCACCGCCGTGATGGGCAACCTATCCCTGGCCCGGGTCATCGGCGAGCGCCAGCCCCCGGATCCCGGCGGCGTCCTGCGCAAGCTCGAAGAAGCCGAGCGCGCCTGCCGCCGCGCCAAGGAACTGACCGCGCAGTTGCTGACCTTCGCGAAAGGCGGCGCGCCGGTGAAAACCCTGGTCCGCCTGCGCACCTCATCCACGAGGCGGTCGGCTTCGCGCTGCACGGCAGCCCGGTGCAATGCCGCTTTGCGCTCGCCCCGGATCTCTGGCCCGTGGAGGTGGATGTCGGCCAGCTCGGCCAGGTGCTCAGCAACCTCGCGCTCAACGCCGCCCAGGCCATGCCCCGCGGCGGCCACCTCGAGGTGCGCGCGGAAAACGTCACGCTCCAGGGGGAAACCGATGCCGAGCTGGCCGATGGACCTTACGTGCGGCTCTCGGTCGAGGACGAAGGGTGCGGCGTTTCCGCCGAAAATCTGCCGCGCATTTTCGATCCGTTTTTTTCGACCAAGGAACACGGCACCGGCCTCGGCCTGGCGACCTGTTATTCCATCATCCGGAAGCATCGCGGCCGGATCACCGTGGACAGCGTGCCGGGCGTCGGCACCGTCTTCCGGATCCTGCTGCCGGCCACCTTGCGCGAGCCGGAGCCCGTGGCCGCCGGCGCGCCCGAGAACGCCGCTCCGCTGCCCGGCGGCCAGGGCCGGGTGCTGCTCATGGACGACGAGCCGGCGATCCTCGAACTCGCCGGCGCGATGCTCGGGCATCTCGGCTACGAAGTGACCGGCACCAGCCACGGCGCCGCCGCCATCGCCGCCTTCCGCCAGGCGCTCGCCGAGGGCCGGCCGTATCGCGCCGTCATCCTCGATCTCACGGTGCCCGGCAAGCTCGACGGCCGCGACGTTGCCAGCGCGCTCCGGCTGCTCGACCCCGGGGTGCGCGCCATCGTTTCGAGCGGTTATTCCAACGACCCGGTGATGGGCGACTTCAGCGCCTACGGTTTTTGCGGGGTGCTCAGCAAGCCCTACCGCCTGGGTGACCTGGCCGCCGCGCTGGCGGCCGCGATCGGCGAGAGCGCCGACTCGACAACGCCCCGCCCGCCGGTCAGGCTGGACTGACCGATGCCCGACGACGCTCTGACCCACGTCCTCATCACCGGCGCCAACCGCGGACTCGGCCTGGCGCTGACCCGCGCGTATCTGGCCCGGGGCGAAAACTTCCACGTCCTCGCCTGCTGCCGCCGGCCCGCCGCGGCGACCGATCTCGCCCGGCTCCGCGCCGCCCACCCGAAGCGGCTCCACGTTCTCCAGCTCGAAGTCGGCCTCGGCCGCGCGGCGAAGGCGACGATGGAAGCCGCCGCTGACCTGGTGCCGCGCATCGATGTGCTCATCAACAACGCCGGCCTCGCTCCCGGCAACGCCGCCGACACCCTGGCCGAGCTGGATCTGCCGAACGCCCGCGAGGCGTTCAACATCAACGCCATCGGCCCGGTGCGCGTCACCCGCGCGTTTTTGCCGCTCCTGCGCCGGCGCGGGGCCGGCGCGCGGGTCGTCAATATTTCCAGCGGCCTCGGCAGCCTGACCAAGGAAAGCGGGTCGGAGGATCGACCCTGGTATGTTTATGCGGCGACAAAGGCGGCGCTGAACAAATTCACCCGGCTGATGGCGCGCGAACTCGGCCAGGAGGGCATGATCGTGGTCGCCTTGACCCCCGGATGGGTCCGCACCGACATGGGCGGGGAGGAGGCCGACCTTTCCCCGGAGGAAAGCGCCGCGTCCGTGGTCGAGACGATCGAAACCTTGACGCCGGAGCAGAACTCCCTGTTCCTCGACCGCCACGGGAAGCTCAGCGAATACGCTTGGTGACGGGGCGGCGGCGGGCGTCGTCGTCCGCCGGCAGGGAGTCCCGGGGGAGCATTCTTTTTTGCCTCATGGTGTTGTTTCGGAACGTCACGCTCGTCCTGCCTGACGCCTCTCAGGAAAATGGCTGGCTGCGCGTGGCGGCGGACGGCCGGATCGAGGCGCTGGGCACCGCGGCGGAACCCGGCGGCGCGCCGGTTCCCGGCGAGACGGTCGTGGACGGCGGCGGCAGCAGCTTGCTCGCGCCGGGATTTATTGACGGACACGTCCACGGCGCCCTGGGGCGCGACGCCATGGAGGCGGACACCGATGGCTTCGCCACGATCTGCGGATTCCACGCGGCGGCCGGCGGCACGACGGCGCTCGCGCTGGCCAGCGTCGCCGCGCCGGACGACGCGCTGCGGCGGCTGCTCACGGCCGCGGCGGAGTTTCGTGCGGCGCAAGCTCCCGGCGAGGGCGCGCGGCTGCTGGGCGTCCACGTCGAAGGCCCCTATTTTGCCGCCAGCCGCGCCGGGGCGCACCGGCCGGAATATCTGCGCGCTCCCGACCCGGCCGAGTATCTGGGTTGGCTCAGGGATTTCGCCGGGCTGATCACTCAGATGACGCTCGCGCCGGAACGGCCTGGTGCGCTGCCGCTCATCACGGCGCTGACCGAGCGCGGCATCCTTGCCAGTGCCGGCCACAGCGAGGCGACGGATGCCGAGGCGGAGGCGGCGCGCGGGGCGGGGTTGCGGCACGTCACCCATCTTTTCAACGCCATGTCCACTGCCGCACGCCGCCCCGGCAGCCCGTTTCGCGTCGCCGGGCTGACAGAGTGGGCGCTGGCCAGCCCGCCCCCGGTGCGGTGCGAAATCATCGCCGATGGCCGCCACGTTTCTCCGACCCTCCTGCGGCTCGCCTTTCAAGCAAAAGGCGCCGACGGCCTTTGCCTCATCACCGATGCCACCGGCGGCGCGGGATTGCCGGAAGGCTCCGGTTTCCGGCTCGGCGCGCTGGAAAAATGCACGGTGCGCGACGGCGTCGGCATGACGCATCTCGCCGACGGCACGCCCGCGCTCGCCGGCTCCACCGCGACGATGCTCGGCTGCGTGCGCAACGCCGTCCGGCTCGCCGGCGCCACGTTGCCCGAAGCCGTCCGCATGGCCACGCTCACACCCGCCCGCGCGCTCGGCCTCGCCCACGAGCGCGGCGAACTCGCCGTCGGCCGGATCGCGGACCTCGTGCTGCTTTCCCCGGACGCTGGAATTGCAGGCCGTCTTCCTCGCCGGACGCCGGCTGGTATCGCCGCGCTGAGTTTCCGGACTCGACGCGACGGCAGGGAATCGTTAAGCCGGTGACGCCAGCGCACACTCCCAACGCATGCCCAGTGACGACGCCAACGAAACGCTGCCCGCGCCCGCCGGGGACGACCCGCCGCCACCCGCCGCGGCGACCTCGGCGGCAGCGCTGCGCTTTGGCCGCTACGAGGTCTTGTTGAATGAAAACGGGACGCCGTGCGAGCTGGGCCGCGGCGGCATGGGCGTCACCTACAAGGCGCGCGATCCCGAGCTCGGCCGGGTCGTCGTGCTGAAAGTGATCAGCGCGCTGCTGCTCGGCCACGATCCGCAGGCCCGCGCCCGGTTTCGCCGCGAGGCGCGTTCGGCCGCCGGGATTCATCACCCGCACATCGCCACGGTTTTCGACATCGGCGAGGAGCGCGGGGAGGATTATTACGTCATGGAATTCATCGCCGGGGAGGATCTCCTTTCCCGGTTGAAGCGGGACGGTCCGCTCGGCGTGCCGGCGGTGATGCGCATCGCCCGGCAGGTCGCCGAAGCGCTCGGCGCGGCGTGGGAACAGGGCATTGTCCACCGCGACATCAAGCCGTCGAACCTCATGGTCGCCCGCCGGTCCGCGGAGCGCGAGACCCGCGAGGGGCCGCTGGTGAAGGTGGTCGATTTCGGGCTGGCGAAAGCGTTGAAAGCCGCGGCGGACACTTCGTCGCTGACGCAGATGAGCAGCGGCCGGTCGGTGTTCTCCGCGGCCTACGCGAGCCCGGAGCAGATCGAGGAAGGGGAGATCGACATTCGCAGCGATCTTTACAGCCTGGGCGTCACGCTCTGGCAGGCGTTGATCGGGCAGCCGACGTTTGGCGAGACGTCGTATCAAAAAGCGATCGTCGGCCATCTTTCGAAGCCGCCGCCGTTTGAGGAATTGCGGTCCGCCGCGGTCCCGGAGCCGTTCATCGCGGTGCTGGAAAAATTGCTCCAGAAACAGGCCGCGGATCGGCTCGCCACGCCCGAGGCGCTCCTGGTGGAACTCGCGGCCGCCGAAAGTCGCCTGTCTGGGCGAAGCGCAGTGCCGCCTCCACCGCCCCAGCCCGCACCGCCGCCCGCCGCCGCCGCCGCCACCGCCGGCGGCCGATGCTGTCTCGCTGGCCGATTTGCTCCGGCGCCGGGGCAACCTTCCCGTGGAAGAAGTGCTCGCGCTGCTCGACCGGCTGGCGCCCGCGGTGGACCGGGTGCGCCAGCCGGACGATCCGGCCAAGCCCGATCTCGACCCTGCGCACGTGTTGATCCGTTTCGCGGAGCCAGTGTCACCGACCGATCTTGACGCCCGCCTGGGCGCTCCGGTCACCGGGTGGCCGGCGTTCACGATCGCGTTTCGCGCCGCCACGGGCACCGCGCCGGCCGCGCCGCTCGGGATGACGATGCCGGCGCCGCGGCCGGAAGGCGATGCCATCGTGCGGCTGGCGTCGCTGGTTTACGAGCTGCTCGCCGGTCAATACCCGGTGCCGGGTCGCTACCGGCCGCTCGCGCTCAACGAGCCGGCCAACGCCGTGTTGCAGCGCGCGTTGCAGGAGGAAACCGACCCGGAAGGCGAGCGCTTCCGCACCGCCGCCGCGTTTGCCGCCGCGCTGCGCGAAGTCGCCGGCCGGGCCTGGGCTCCGCCGCCGCCGCGCCCGACTGCGCCACCAGTCCCGCCGCCCCCGCCGCCGCCCGTGCCCCCGCCGCCGCCGCCGGCACCGGTGCGGCCGCGCTGGATCGTGCCCGCGCTGGCAGGCGGGCTCCTTTTGACCGGCACCATCGTTTTCTTCGCGACCCGTCCGCCTTCCCCGCCGGTGCCGAAGCCGTCGGACCCGAGCCCGACTCCGGCGCCGACGCCGACGCCGACGCGGCCGACAGTTTCGCCGAGTCGCCCGCCGAATATTGTCCTCTCCACGCCGCGACCGTCGGTCACGCCGACTCCGGCGGCTGGCGGCCGGGAACTGGCCGACGCGCGGTCCGCGTTTGCCCGGGCGGAATATGAAACCGCGCAGTCAATTTTCCGCGAGGTGCTCCGGAAGGATCCCGGTTCCGCCGAGGCGCGGGAAGGACTTGAGCAGATTCGCAAAATCGCCGACGACATCAGCGCGAAAGGCTACGCCGCGGAAAAGGTCGATCCGGCCGCCGCGGTGAAAAATTACCGGCTCGCCGCCGCGCTCGGCTCCGCGCAGGCGCAGGTGAATCTCGGCATCCTGTATGAAACCGGCCGCGGCGGACTTGCCCGGGACGACGCCAAGGCCGCCGAGCTTTACCGCAAAGCCGCCGATCAGGGCAGCGCGCCGGCGCAGAAGAATCTCGGCTTCCTCTACGAGCAGGGCCGCGGCGGGTTGTCGAAGGACGACGCCAAAGCAGTCGAGCTGTATCGCCGGGCGGCGGACCAGGGCAATGCCGGCGCGCAGGTGAACCTCGGCTACATGTATCGGCAGGGCCGCGGTGGACTGCCAAAGGACGACGCCAAAGCCGTCGAGCTGTATCGCCAGGCCGCCGAGCAGGGCAACGCGATCGGCCAAGTGAACCTCGGCGTCATGTATGAGCAAGGCATCGGTGGGCTGGTGAAGGATGACGCCAAAGCCGTCGAGCTCTATCGCAAAGGCGCCAGTCAGGGCGAGGCCAGCGGCCAGGCGTATCTCGCGGACATGTATGAGCGCGGCGGCGGCGGACTCCCGCGGGACGAAGCCCGGGCGTTGGATCTCTACCGCAAAGCCGCCGAGCAGGGGAACGACTACGCCCTCCGCGCCTTGCAACGCCTTGGGCGCGGCCGGGAGCCGGAGCCGCCAGCAGGTCGTATCAGCCCCGCTCTTTCGCCCGCAGACCGAAGTAAGCGATGAGGTAGCCCGCCAGCATCCAGGCGACGAGCCCGCCGATGGCCCACAAACCGGGTGGCAGTTGCCGGAAGGTCGCCTTGAAGCCGTAGTTCGCGTTGATCACGTCGCTGAGCGCCGATCGCTCGGACTGGAACGCGGCGTCGTCGGCGAGCGCCGGGTTTTCGCGTTCCCGTTCCTCGAGCGCCTGCAGACGGGTGTAGCGCGGATCGGATTCCTTCAGGTTCGTGAAGGCCTTGTTGTGCTCGGTCGTGAGATTGCGCGTCGCGCGGGGATTTGTGGGGGTCGGCCGCGGCTGCGCGAGCGGTTGATTCCAGAAATAGCTGATGTCCATCATCCGCTGCGCCGCGTAGCTCGGCACCATCCGGGCGAGATAAATGACGCCGGGCCGGTCCTTCATCGTGCGCACGTCTACGACCCGGCCGGAAAGCAGGATCTGCGGGATCAGGATGAGCGGCACGATCATCACGGCCTGCATCGCGGTGCGAGAAAGCGCGGAGATCGCGAGCCCGATGGAGACGGAGGCGAAGGCGATGCCGACGAGCGCGCCGACCTGCCAGAGCAACGAGCCTTCGAGCCCTTTGTCCGCCGCGTGCCGGAAGATGACGCCGCCCATGTGCAGGCAGACATACAGGAAGAGCCCTTGCAACGCGGTGAGCGTGCCCATGAGGCCGAACTTCGAGAGCAGATACGGATGCCGCCCGAGGCCGACCATGCGTTCCCGCCGGTAGATCGGCAGCTCGCGCACGATCTCCTGCGCGGCATTCGAACAGCCAAACCAGAGCGTCGCCAGGTAGGCGAAGAACAGCTCGAGCTCCGCTTCGTCCGACACCCAGGCCACCAGCATCGCGATGATGAACGGCTGTCCGAAAAGGATGAGGAAATTCTTCCAATCCGAGCAAAGGATGGCCCATTGACGGGCCAGGAGCGTGCCGAGATTTGACTTGCGCGGCTGGCTTTTGAAACGCGGCTTGCGGTGCGCCGTGGTCGTCATCAGCGCCGACGCGCTTCCAGCGGCGGAACCAGCATCATTCAACGGCGGTGGAGGCATTGCCGCCACGGCGCCGCTTTCCGAAAAGCGACCTTTCCAATACGCGGTCGGAAACTCTTCCAGCCGGTCGTAGAGCATGTTGAGCTTCGGCACGCCGAAATGCTCGCGGGCTTCCTGCACGTTGCCGCCAAAGACGAGGTTGCCGCCGGAGATGACGAAGATGCGGTCGGTCAGATACACGTTCTCCATGACGTGCGTCGTGCAGATCACCGTGCAGCCGCCGTCGGCGAGGTGACGCAGGAGTTCCATCATTTTGAACTCGGCAGCCGGGTCCAGGCCGCTGGTGGGCTCGTCGAGAAAGAGCACGGCCGGCCGGGCGAGGAGCTCGACGCCGACACTCACGCGCTTTCTCTGGCCACCGCTCAAGCGGGCGATGGGCGTCTGGGCGCGCGGAGCCAGCCCGAGGCGCTCAATGGTCTGGGCCACCAGCTTGGCGATCTCCTGGGCCGGGGTGCCCGCCGGCAGCCGCAGCCGGGCGGAAAAGAGCAGCGCCTGGGCGACCGAGAGCTCCGTGTGCACGATGTCGTCCTGGGGCACGTAGCCCAGCAGACTGTGGAGCTGGTTGTAGTGGACGTAGAAGTCGGCCTTGTCGAAGAGGATCCTCCCCGCCTGGCCGGGGCGCAGGCCCGTCAGCGTGTCCAGCAGCGAGCTCTTGCCCGCTGCCCGAGGGGCCCAGGATGGCCACAAACTGGCCGCGCTCGATCTTGACGGAGACGTCGTCCAGGATCGTGATCGTGCCCGCGCCGGCGCCGGCGCCGCTGCCATTGGCAGGCGCTCCTGCTCCGGCTCCGGCTGTCGGCTGAGGCCGCCGGCGAAGAGGCGCGTCCAGAGGCTCCTTTCGGCGGCGGCGTGCTTGGAAACGTGCTGGGCCTCGATCTCGATGCCGGCCAGCCCGCTGGTCCTCTCCAGGGCCTGGCCGTCGAAGCGAAAGAAGAAGGGGCCCATCTGCAGCTGGTCGCCGATGACCAGGCGGTGCTGCTCGAAGCGCCGGCCGTTGGCCAGGCTGCCCGCGCGGCTATGGAGGTCGGTCACCAGAAAGCCGTCGGCCACCCGCTCGACGGTGGCGTGCTTGCGCGAGATCGACGGGTCGGCCAGGACCACCTCGTTCTCCTCGCTGCGACCAAAGGAAAGCCGCCCGGCCGCCAGCGTCGTGAGCGGCAGGCGCTCGGCCGGCTGGCCGCGAAAAAGCACGCGGGCGCCGCGCAACGTGGACCCGGCGGCGATCGCCGCGGGCCCGGCGAGTTCGGCCGAAAGTTCCGACGCGGATCCCGGCAGCACCGAGCCATCGGCCGCCCCGTTGCCGGCGGCTTCGGCAGCGGCCATCTGCGCGGCGAGCGGCGGTGGGCCGAAGCCGTAATGCACGAGCACCGGCCCGATCTGCAGCCGGTCACCGGATTGCAGCGGGGCGCGGGTGCCGGCGGAAAGTGCGGCGCCGTTGACCTTTGTTCCCCAGCGGCTCGCGAGATCCTCGATCGTGCCGGTCTGGCCGTCCCAGGTCAGGCGGCAATGGCGGCGCGAAATCTCCGGATGTTTCAACTGCAAATCCGCCTCGGCCGATCGCCCGATGACCACCTCGCCCTGGCTCATGGGGAACACCGCGGAGGGCAACCCCGACAGGACCGTGAGTTGCGGCGCCTCGCCGTCCGCTCCGGAAACCGGTCCCGCGGCACCTGCGCCCACGGCAGCCGGCGGCGGGGGCGGGGGCGGAGGCGCTGCGGGCGGGAGGGCGCCGGAACTCTGGCTTGCGCCCGGCGCGGGCACCGGCACCGGCTCGGTGGCAGAGCGTTCGCCGAGGGTGCCACTGTCCGCCGGCAACGAGGCGGAGGCATCGGGAGTGGGCGAGGGGTCCACGCGAGCCGGAAGCGTCATGGCAGGATGCTAAATTCGAATCCGGGAATGCGGAACAAAAAAAGCAGCGCGCCGCGTCGGCCCGCGGTCCGGACCGAAGCCGGAAGCAGACGGCAAGCGCTCGTGGAACCCGCGGACCTCTGGGCGCCGATCATTTCGCTGGGAATCGGCGCGTGCGGAAGGGCAGAATCAGTCCGCGTGATCAAATCTCTTTGCTGCCGACACGTCGGCCGTCGCCTTTCTCTGCTGGTTTTGCCTGGTCGTCACGCTGGGCTCGTCGAGCGGTGCCGCGGCGATGCGTGCGGAAACCCGGACGCGCCTCGGCAGCTTCCGGTTCGCGTTGCGCGATCTGCCGCCGTTGCTGGCGCCCGCGCCGCCCATCCATGCCTATTTGAAAAACGGGCAGAACGAAAATCCCTACGACGACCTGCTCCGGCGCGGCAGCGTGGTCGGGATCGTGGAACGCCGTGAGTCCGCGAAGCCGCGCGACACCCCGGAGCGCATGGAAACCTACGCCTTGGTGTTGGTCACCGGGGGCAATCCGGCGACGCGCTACTACGTGCTCGAAGCCGAGCGCTTCCAGGTGCGGCTGCTCTTTCCCGAAACTACCAACGCCAGTCCCGGCCCGAAGCCGACTGCAGCGGCGCTCCGCCAGGCGTTTGGCCGACACATCGTTTTTCCCGGCGGGAAATAGCGCGCCGCGCGCCGCGAGGGGCGCGGGCGCGGGCAGAGTCACGGCAGCACCGCCCAGACTTCGACGACGCGATTCTTCTCGGCCTGCTGATCGCTGAACAACGTCGAGCCGCCCATGGCCACGGAGTGCATGACGTTTTGGAACCCGCAGCGATCCCGCAGGGCGTCCATCACGCTCCGGGCGCGGGAGAGGGAAATCTGCTGGTTCACTTTCGGGTCACCCTTGGGGTCCGCGTATCCGAGAATGACGAACACCACGGTCGGGTCCGCGGTGAGCTTGCGGATTTCCGCCGCCTGCACCCGCTGGCGCAGTCGCTCAATGTCGTTTTCCTGGATCGTCGATTTCCCTTTCTCGAACGGAATGCTGATCACCCGGCCCATGCCGCGGGCGCGATCCACGGCTGCGTAAAGCTTGTCCTTGTTCTCGCGCGAAACCTCCGGCATCAAATCCACGCGCTGGAGCACGTCGTTTTTCACCTGGGAATTTTCGGTGTTGCGCAGGTCGAAATTGACCGGCCCGGTTTCATCCGGCAGCACCGGCGGGCGATCCGTTTCGCCGGGTTGGACCGGAAGTGCGCGGCGGACTTCCGGCGAAGCGCCGCCTGCCGCGACGGTCTCCGGCGACGGCGCGGGCGGGGTGTTGGTAACGGCACCGGCCCGGGGCGGCGGCGTGGCCGGCGCGGCGGCGGTTGGCGCCGGTGTCGGCGTGGTGACCACGGTCGCCTGGCTTTCCCGGCGGCGGGCTTCTTCCGGGGTCAGGATCGGCCGACCGGCAAACGGGTCAGCCGGCTTCGACGTCGTCGCGAGGGCGGCGGGCTTCGAGCGGTTCAAGCCCCAGAGCACGAGCGCGAGCGTGCCGAAAACGAGCACGACGATCATCAGCCACGGCAGCAGCGGAAACTTCCGTTTCTCGCGGCGTTGAAAAAACATCGTCTCGCCACCGGAAAAATCGTCGGTTGACGCCGGCACCGGCGGGCGTCGTGCTGGCGCGGGGGCCGGAGCAGGAGCGGCGGGCGGTCGCGCGGCCGCGGCAGCCGCCGGCGGGGGCGGGGGCGGGGGCGAGGCCGTCCGGGGAGCGGGCGGCGGGGGGGCGCGCCGGCCCCGGGTGCTGGCGGCGGCGGTGACGAAGTCGGGGGCGGGGGCGGACCGGCGTTGTCGTTCGGCATAGGCGGCAGCAGCGCAGGGGCGGCAGGCGGGTGGAGGGCGGGAGAGGGTGGGCGGAGCGACGGTGGACGCAAGCTAGGGAATCGGGCGACGGCTCCGGAGACGAAAACGGCCGGCTGGCGGATTCCCGCGGCCGGCCGGATTTTGGGGATTGGTCGGGCTGGTGGGATTTGAACCCACGACCTCTGCGTCCCGAACGCAGCGCTCTACCAAGCTGAGCCACAGCCCGATTTCTTTCATCGGCAATTCTTCGTTCACTCCCGCAAGGGGGCGAAGAAGAGACGCCATTATGGACCAGTTCGGCAGGTCGGCAAGGGGAATAATCAGACGCCCGCCGCGACGTCCGGTTGAGCCAGCCGATGCATGGCCAGCGCGGCGAGGTCATCCGGGAATTCGGCGCGTCCGCCGAAGGCCCGCACCTGGCCGACGAGCGCCTCCATCAAGGCGTTGGCGTGATCGCCCTGCTCGCGCCGGGACTCGGCGGCCGCGATGGCCAGGAGGTCGCGCAGGGCGGCGAGTTCCAGCCGTTCGCCTTCGAGATTCGTCATGCCGTAGAAGCCGTCGGTGATCAGGAGAAACGTCTCGCCCTGGGCGATGGTCACCGCTTCCTCCTGCATCGTCGCGTGCTCGAGGATGCCGAGCGGCGGCACCTGGGAGGCGACGCCGAGGATCGTGCCGTCCACCCGGGCGATGAGCAGCGGCGGATGCCCGGCCCCGGCGACCAGAACCTTGCCGGTGGCCGGCTCGAGCGCGGCGCCGAGCGCCGTCATCATTGAGCGGCCTTTGAAGATTCCGTAAAGGTCGATGTTCACCAGCCGCAGGATTTCCGCCGGCGAGTCGCTGACCGCCGCGGCGTGGCGGAAGAGCAGCTTTGTCAGGCTGGTGAGCAGCGCCGCCGCCGCCCCGTGGCCGGTGGCATCCGCGATCCAGAAAAACAGCCGCCCGTTCGAAAGCGGCAGCCAGTCGTAAACGTCGCCGCCGACCTGGATGACCGGTTGATAATGGGCTGCCACCTCCCAGCCCGGCAGCGCAGGGAGCCGCTGCGGGATGATCGCCTGCTGGGTGAGCCGCGCGGCTTCGAGATCGCGCTCCAAGCGGTGGCGCCAGTCGGCCAGCTCGGCGTTTTGCTGCTCGAGCTGCTGGCGCATGGCGCGCAGGCGCAGATGCGTGCCGATGCGCGCCTTGAGCACGGCGAGGTTGATCGGCTTGGAAACAAAATCGTCCGCCCCGGCCTGCAGGCAGCGCACCTCCTCCTGCTCGCCGCTCAGGCCGGTCATGATGACGATGGGAATCTGCGCCACGGCCGGGTCGGGGTGGCCGCGGACCTGGGCGCAGAACTGCGCGCCATCCTGCCCGGGCATGAACAGGTCGAGCAGCAGCAGCGCGGGCGGCTGGCGCTCGATCTCCGCCAGCCCGGCCAGGACGTCGCTGGCCTGCCGGCAGCGGTAGCCCGCGCTTTCCAGCGCCCGCGCCAGGATGCTGCGGCTATAGGTTTCGTCGTCGATGAGCAGGACATCGCGCTCGGTCCCGGCGACGCCAGCCGCCGATGGGGTCGCCGCGGAGCCAGCAGCAGGCGGGGCGGGAAGCGGCAGGCTGCGGGTCATGTTCAAACCGAGAAGAAAAGAGGCGTTCTGTCCGGCCGGCGGGCTGCGGACAGCACCGAGCGAAATTACACCAGCTTATCGCAGCCGGCCACCGTCGCCGCCGTATCGGAGTGCGGGCGCGCGGACGTATTTTGGCATTGTCAGAGCCGGAGTGTTAAAATAAAAACTCCGCCCACGGCGTCGAAATTCTTGACGGCTCCGTCCCCTCTAGCCCACCCTTGTCGCCTCCGAATCGCACCGCCCCTTTCTTTATGAACCGCCGCCTTTACCTGACTCTTGTTGCCAGTCTCGGTCTTCCTGCATTGTTCACCCTGCCGGGCTGTGGCGCCGAGGAGCGAGGCGGTGGTTTCAACCAAAACACACGCACCTCGACGACCCGCACAACAACCACCACGCCGGCGCCGCCGCAAACCACGCCGCCCCCGCCGGAAACCACGGTGGTGACCCGCCAGACGCCGCCCCCGCCGCCCTCCAGCGCGCCGGTGCAGCAGGCTCCGGCGGATTATCCCTACGCGACGCCGGTCGCCGGCAAGCCGGGCTTTGTGACGAGCCCCCACGCCCCGGAAGCCGGGCTGGTGGACGTGCGCGGCATGAGCCCCGGCCAGCAGGCGCGGGACCCTTATACGAACAAGATTTTCCTGGTGCCCTGAGCCGCGCGTTTTTCCGCACCCAGGCTGGGATGACGCGGCGGCGCGGCGTCCCGCGATCGGCGGCTGATGCAAACCTTTGTGCCCGGGAGTCCCGCGGCGCGCCGCCCGACGCATGTCGCGGTCCTCGGGCCCGGCTTGCTCGGCGGCTCGATCCTGCTGGCGGCCCGCGAGCGTCTGCCCGGGGTGCGCCTTTCCGCCTGGAGCCGGGCGGCCGATGAAATCGCGGAGGTCCGGCGCCGCGGCCTGGCCGATGTCGCCACTGACAATCTGGCGGAGGCCGTCCGCGGCGCCGATCTCGTGGTGCTCTGCACGCCGGTCGGCGCCATGGAGGACTCTGGCGAAGGAGTTCGCGCCGCACCTGGCCGCGGGCGCGGTCATCACCGATGTCGGCAGCGTGAAGGCGCCCGTCGTCGCGGCGCTCAGTCCGTTGTTTCTTGATGGCAACGCATCTGGTCGCTCGCGCTTCGTCGGCGGGCATCCGATGGCCGGCCGGGAGCTGGCCGGGCTGGAGGCGGCGCGGGCCGGGCTCTTCGCGGGAGCCGGCTGTTTTCTGACGCCCGACTGACGTCACGGCGCCGGACGCCCAGGCGCAGGTCGCCAGCTTCTGGCAGGCGCTCGGCATCGCGGAGGTCCGCGTGCTGCCGGCGGCAGAGCACGATGCGCTGGTTGCGCTGATCAGCCACCTGCCGCACCTCGTCGCCGCGGCCCTGCTGGAAACCGTCGCGGAAGCGCGGCCGGAGGACGCACTGGCCTGCAGCGGCCCGGGGTTCCGGTCGGTGACCCGTCCGGCCGCCGGCTCACCGGCGCTCTGGACCGAGATTCTCAGCCTGAATCGAACGGCTGTGTTGACCTCGATCCGGCTGTTGACCGCCCGACTCCAGCGTTTTGCGGATTGCCTGGAGCCCGGCGCCGAGGCGGCGCTCACCGAAGCCTTGCGATCCGCGGCGGACCGGCGCCAGGAGTTGCCGAAGCCGGGGCTGACGGAGCCGTGAGCCGAAGTTCGCCTTTGCGGAGACTTGTCTTGCCCGGCGCATTGTGCATTCTGCATCCCGCCGCTGCGCTCCCCACGGATTTCGCGGCAAGATTTTTCCGCCCGCGCCTTTCACCGCTTCTGTTTTTTCTGTTTTCTTCGTTTTCTGTCTATGGCCGAACTTCGTATTAGCCGCGCACCGTTGATCCGGGCAGAGATCCGGGTGCCCGGCGACAAGAGCATTTCCCATCGGGCCGTCATCCTTGCCGCGCTCTCGAACGGCGTCTGCGTGCTCCGCGGCTTTCTCCCCGGTGAGGACTGCCAGAGCACGGTCGCGGCGATGCGCGCCCTCGGCGTGAAGATCGAGCAACCGGAGCCGACCACCCTCATCGTGCACGGCTGCTACCGGAAGCTGCGGGCGCCGGAGAAGGACATCAATTGCGGTAATTCCGGGACCACGATCCGGCTCCTGTCCGGGCTGCTCGCGGGCCAGAATTTCCCGAGCCGGCTGGTCGGCGACGCCTCGCTTTCGCGCCGCCCGATGCGCCGGGTCATCGAGCCACTCACCGAGATGGGGGCGAAGATTTTCGCCGAGGGCGGCAAGGATTGCGCGCCGTTGCGGATCGAAGGCCGGCCGTTGCGCGGGATCGATTACCACTCGCCGGTGGCCAGCGCGCAGGTGAAGGGCGCCGTCCTGTTTGCCGGGCTTTTCGCCAAGGGCCGCACCAGCGTCGTCGAGCCGGTGCCGAGCCGCGATCACACCGAGCGGCTGATGAACTATTTTCTCGTCCCGCTCGAGCGCGAAGAACTGGCGGCGGAATCCGAGGACGCCCCGCGGCCGGTGCGGACTGTGTTGAAGCGCGGCGGCGCGCAGCCGGAGTCGCGCGATTTCACGGTGCCCGGCGACATTTCCGGAGCGGCCTTCTGGCTGGCGGCGGCGGCGGCGCAACCGGGCGCCCGGTTGCTCATCGAAGGGTTGGGATTGAACGACACCCGCACCGGCCTGCTCAACGTGCTCCTGCGCATGGGCGCGCACTTGCGCGAGGTCATCGAAGACATCGAGCAGATCGAGCGCAGCGGCTCGGTCGAGATCGAAGGCGCGCGGCTGGTCGGCACGGTGGTCGAAGGGCGCGAGATTCCGAACGTGATCGATGAGCTGCCGATCATCGCGGTGCTCGGCGCCCTGGCCGGCGGCACCACGACGATCCGCGACGCCGGCGAGCTGCGGGTGAAGGAAACCGATCGCATCGCCGCGCTGGCGTCGAACCTCCGGGCCATGGGCGCCGCGGTCGAGGAGCACGACGACGGGCTGACGGTGGCCGGCGGCTTCCCGCTCCAGGGCACCCGCCTGCCGAGCTACGGCGATCACCGCATCGCCATGGCCTTCGCGATCGCCGGCATGTTTGCCGAAGGCGAGACGATCATCGAAGGCGCTGAGTGCATCGAGATTTCGTATCCCGGTTTCGCCGACACGCTGCGCCAGATCCAGAGCGCGTCCACCAGCGGCCGGCCGCCGACTCCGGTGATTTCGGACGCGCGCGCCCTGCTGCCGCCGCGCGAGTGAGCGCGCGCGAAAATCGCCGCGCGCCAGCCGGCGTCACCGCACCGCGCGAATCGTCTTTGCATCCACCTGCCGGCGCTCCCGCCCGGCGGGTGCCAGTCCGCTGCGGCCTGCCAGAGTGCCGTCTCCAGTTCATTCCCTGACCATGTCTTTCTTCCCCCGCCTCATCCTCCTTGCCGTGCTGCTGGCCGGCTTGCCCGGCCTGGCGCCGGTCGCCGCACGCGCCGACCAGGCCGCGACGCCTGCGCCTGCGGCGGTTGCCGACCCGACGGTATTGTTCGAGATCTTCGAGCCCAGCCAAGTGCCGCCCGGGGAGGAAAATCGTGCGATCAGCTACGATGCGTTGCGACCGCTGCTCGTGGTGCGCAACCTGCAAAACGCCCAGCTCGCGGAGGACGGGATCGGCGTTTCCGTGCGGCTGAATCCGACCGACGCGAAACTGCTGGAATCGTTGAGCCGCGTTTACCTGGGCAAATTCCTGATCCTGAAAGCGGGCAACGATGCCGGCGAGGTGCTCGCCATCGCGAAGCCGATCGAGGACGGGGTGCTGCGCTTCGACCTCCCGGTCCAGGCACCCATTGCAGCGTTTCTGCGGGAGCGTTTAAAGCTGAAGCCGTGAGCGCGCCGACTTCTCCCGCTCCCGCGAACGACCTGCCCGTGCTGCCGGCCGGCGTCGTCATCGCCATCGACGGGCCTGCCGCCAGCGGGAAGAGCAGCGTGGCGCGCACGCTCGCCCGGCGGCTCGGTTTTGCCTACGTGAACAGCGGCGCGTTTTATCGCGCGGCGACGTGGTTTGTGCTGGAGCGCGGCGTGGACCCGGGCGAGGCGGCCGCGGTGGCGGCGGTGTTTGCCGGGGCGCGGATCGAGACCGGCCTCGGCGGCGGCAGCGGGAACGAATCGTTTATCCGGCTCGACGGACGCGAGCCCGACGAGCCGGCGTTGCGCGCCGCCGTGGTGAATGGCGGGGTTTCCGCGGTGGCCAGCGTGCCGGCCGTGCGCGAGGCGCTCACCGCCCGCCTGCGGGAAATCGCCGTCGCGGCGCCGCGCGGCACCGTGATGGAAGGCCGCGACATCGGCTCCTCGGTGTTTCCGCAGACGCCGTATAAATTTTACATCGACGCCAGCCCGGAGGTGCGCGCCCAGCGCCGCTCCGCCCAACCCGGCGGCGGGCCGGACGAGATCGCGGCGCGCGACCGGGTCGATTCCACCCGGCGGGCGAGTCCGCTGGTCATCGCGGACGACGCCCACGTCATTGATTCCTCGCGGCTGACGATCGACGGCGTGGTCGGCGAAATCATCGGCCGGCTCAAGCTGAAACGGCCCGGCGCCACGGGCGCCGGCGACGGCGGGGAAAGCTGAGGCCGCCCGGTTTTCGTCGGCCAGCCCGGCCCGCTGCGGATTTCTTCCCCCATGACTCCCACCTACTGGTTTTTTCTTACCCTGGCGCGAATCATTGCCCGCACCGCCTTCCGGCTCGAAGTCCGCGGCCAGGAGCATCTCGCGCCGCTCCGCGGCCAGGGGCTGCTGCTCGCGGCAAATCACCAGAGCTACCTCGATCCGCCGCTCATCGCGCTGGCGACGCCGTGGCCGATCCATTTTCTCGCGCGCAAGACGCTGCTCGACTGGCCGGTGCTCGGCCCGATGTTTCCGCGACTCAACGTGGTTTCCGTCGATCAGGAACGGCCCGACATGAGCGCGCTGAAAACGGTGATCCGCATGGTCCGCTCCGGGGAAACGACGATCGTGTTTCCCGAAGGCTCGCGCACGCTCGACGGCAATCTCCAGCCGGCCCAGCCCGGCATCGGACTGATCATCGCCAAGGCGCTCGTGCCCGTCGTGCCGATGCGGATCTTCGGCGCGTTTGAGGCGATGCCGCGTGCTGGCAAGCGCATCCGGGCGCTGCCGGTGCGGGTGAAGATCGGGCCGCCGATCTTTTTCACGAAGGAATCGCTCGCCGCGG
This sequence comes from uncultured Verrucomicrobiae bacterium, assembly GCA_963762725.1. GTDB lineage: Bacteria > Verrucomicrobiota > Verrucomicrobiia > Chthoniobacterales > SZAS-18 > JAFAXH01. The sequence continues at coordinate 369,704 of CAVXLY010000007.1, forward strand.
AAGGCGCCGAGGGGCGCGAGCTCTACCAGCGCCTGAGCGAGCACGTCATGAGCGCGATCGCCGCGATCCGCTGGGACGAGGCGGAAACGCGCGACGGCCGGGCAGATTAGACTTTCCCGCGGCGCGGGTGCGGCGTTACCGTGCGCGGACCCGGGGCGGCCTATCGAAAGCTGTCGAGCCGCCGCGGGTAACCGGCCGCTTCCCATCCGCGCGCCAAGCGTTTCATTCCGTCGTGACCCCGCTCTCCGATTCCGCTTTGCAAAATGCGCCGCGCTTTTTTGGCCGGCGGATTTTTCTCCGTCTCACGACCGGTTTCTGCCTGCTCTTCGCGCTGGTGGTTTTCACGTTGTGGAAAAAGCATGCCGCCGGCGTGGCGGCCGTGGAGCGCGCGGTGCCCGTCGTGCAGCTCGACGCCGCGCCGCTGCCCGGCGAAACCGAGAGCCTCACCCCGCCCTGACATCGCGCCGGCGGACGGGAATCCGGCGCTCCTGCCGCGCACGTTTTCCCAGCGCCGAATTTGCCTTGGCCCCGGACCGCGGCGCGGTTCTATATTACCGGCCGGCCGCGCTCCGGCGCTCCCGCCCGTTTCTCGACTCAATCCATGAAGATCGCCCGCGCCCTGCTTTCTGTTTCCGATAAAACCGGCCTCGTGCCCTTTGCCCGCGATCTCCATGGTCAGGGCGTCGAGCTGCTTTCCACCGGCGGCACGGCGAAGGCGCTCCGCGATGCCGGCGTGCCGGTCATCGACGTCAGCGAGTTCACCGGCTCGCCGGAAATTCTCGACGGCCGGCGTGAAGACGCTCCACCCGCGGGTCCACGGCGGCCTGCTCTACCGGCGCGACGACGAGTCCCACTGCCGGCAGGCGGCCGAGCACGGCATCGCGCCGATCGACCTCGTCGTCGTCAATCTTTACCCCTTCGAATCCACGGTCGCGAAGCCGGACGTGAAGCTCGCCGAAGCCATCGAGCAGATCGACATCGGCGGGCCTTCCATGCTGCGGAGCGCGGCGAAAAATTACGCCTCCGTCACGGTCGTCAGCGACCCGGACGACTACCCGCTGGTCCTGGAAGAAATGCGCGCGCACGACGGCGCCACCACGCTGCGGCTGCGCGAGCGGCTGGCGATCAAAGTCTTTCAAGCCACGAGCGCGTATGACCACGCGATCTCTACCTATCTGAACAACGAGCAGCAGACCGGCGCTTCCTACACGGTGTCGCTGCCGCTCGTTCAAAAACTGCGTTACGGCGAGAACCCGCACCAGCGCGCCGCGCTTTACGGCGCGTTCGAATCCTACTTCCAAAAGCTCCACGGCAAGGAGCTGAGCTTTAACAACATTCTCGACATCTCCGCGGCGGCAAACCTCATCGGTGAATTCGATGAGCCGACCGTCGCGATCCTGAAGCACACGAATCCCTGCGGCGTCGGCAGCGTGTCAGCCGGCGGCGATCTGCGCGAAGCCTGGGACCGCGCGTTTGCCACCGATAAGCAGGCGCCCTTCGGCGGCATCATCATCGCTAACCGGCCGGTGACCGAGGCGCTGGCGCGGGCCATCAGCGAGATTTTCAGCGAGGTGATCATCGCGCCCGATTTCGAGCCGGACGCCCGCGCGCTGCTCCAGCGCAAAAAGAACCTGCGCCTCATGCGCCAGCTCCGGCCGGTGGCCGATTGCGGCGAGGAATGCGACGACCTGCGCTCGGTGCCCGGCGGCCTGCTCGTGCAGGAACGGGACGCCGCGCTCGCGGCCCCGGACGCCGCGCCCGGCGAGCTGGGCCGCGTGGTGACCCGGCGCCAGCCGACCGCGGAGGAACGCCGCGCCATGGCCTTCGGCTGGCGGGTGGTGAAGCATGTGAAAAGCAACGCCATCGTTTATTGCGCCGCCGATCGCACGCTCGGCGTCGGCGCCGGGCAGATGTCGCGCGTGGACGCCTCGCGCCTCGCCGTCTGGAAGGCCGGGGACGCCGGCTTGCGGCTCACCGGCAGCACCGTCGCCAGCGACGCGTTTTTCCCGTTTGCGGACGGGCTTCTCGCCGCCGCGGATGCCGGCGCGACGGCCGTCGTCCAGCCGGGCGGCAGCGTGCGGGACGAAGAAGTCATCGCCGCCGCGGATGAGCGCGGGATGACGATGATCTTCACCGGGCTGCGGCATTTCCGGCATTGAGCCGAGGGGCCGGAATCCGCGCGAAGCGATGAAAAATCACGGCACCACGCTCGGCGTCAATATCGACCACGTCGCCACCCTGCGGCAGGCGCGCTACGCGCAGACGCCCGCGGCCCATAACGTCGAGCCGGATCTCGTCGCCGCTGCTCTGGCGTGCGAACGGGCGGGCGCGAGCGGGATCACCGTGCATCTGCGCGCCGATCGCCGGCACGTGCAGGATGCCGATCTCGCGCGCCTGCAGGAAGTGATCAAAACAAAGCTCAACCTCGAGCTCGGCAACACGCCGGAGATCGTGACGATCGCACTCGCGCTGCGGCCCGCGGACATCTGCCTGGTGCCGGAAAACCGCCTGGAAATCACGACGGAGGGCGGCCTCGACGCCGCCGGGTTGCGCGACCGGCTCGCGCCGACGGTGGCGCAGTTTAACGCCGCCGGATCGCGGGTGAGTTTGTTCATCGATCCGGACGAGCCGCAGGTGCGCGCCGCCGTGGAATTGCGCGCGCCGGTCGTCGAGCTCCACACCGGCGCATTCGCGAATGCGGCGCCGGGGAGTCCGCTGCGCGCCGCGGAACTCGCGCGGCTCCGCGCCGCCGCCGAGCTGGCTGCGAGTCTCGGCCTGCAGGTCAATGCCGGGCACGGGCTGAACTACGAAAATCTGCGGGGACTGCTCGCGGCGGTGCCGCATCTCTGCGGAGTTGAACATCGGGCACGCCATTGTTTCCCGCGCGGTTTTCGTCGGGCTGGAGAACGCGGTGCGGGAAATGATCGCGCTGCTGCCGCCCTGATCAGCAAGCGGGCGGGTGGCGCCGGGCCCGACCCGGCGCGGCGGGGCAATTTTGTGTTACCGTCCACCGGTGCCGCCGCGTTCCGAAGATTTCCTGCCGCCGTCGATGGGCCCGGGCCGGCGCCGGCTGCTGGCAGTCGCGGGCATCGTCCTCGTGCTCGGCGCGACGCTCTGCTCCGCGTGGTTCGGGATGCATCGCTGGGTCCGCGGCGAGGGCTTCCATCGCCTCCTGGAACACCGGCTTTCCACCGCGCTGCACGCCGATGTCCGGCTCGCGCCGCTGCAATGGCAGGGAACAACGTTTTCCAGCGCGAGTGTTTCTGCGACTGGGACCGGTTCCGGCGCGCTTTCGCGGCTTTCTGTCGAGACGCTCACCGGGGAATGGAATCCGCGCTCGCTGTGGCGCGGCGTCTGGCGCCTGGACGCCTTGCGCGTGGCCAGCGCAACCGTCGTGCTGGGTGAAGACGGGCGCGCCCGCTCGCTGCTGCCGGCGCCGGATCGCGATCGATCGGACCGCGCGAAGTCACGCATCGCGGCGGCGGGATGGTGGCAGCGGCGGTTGGAAGTCGGCCGCGTGCAGATCGAGAATTTTTCGCTCTCCTGGAATCCGGCCCGCCCGGAATCGGCGGGGATGCTGCGCCAGGTCCAGCTCGACGTCGCGCGGCTTCCCGGCGCCGCGGAAACCTACGCGATCACGGGTCGCGGCGGGCGTTTCACACAGGCCGGTTTTCCCGCGCTCGCGCTCGACGCGCTGCGACTCGAGGCGACGCCCGGCGAGTTGCGCATCTTGGAAGTCACCGGCCGCCCCGAGACCGGCGGCACCGTGCAGATTTCCGGCACGCAACGGCTGGACGGCGACCGCATGCTGAATCTGGAAGCGGAGTTCAACGGCGTGCCGGCCGCGCCGTTTCTGCCGGAGGATTGGCGGGCGCGGCTGCGCGGGATCGTCAGCGGCACCGTGCGTGTCACCGGCCCGGCCGAGGACCCGGGGCGCCTCGCGGTCACAGGCAAAGTCCGGCTGCGCGACGGTCAGCTGGAGGCCTTGCCGATCTTGGGTGATCTCGCGTTTCTCGGCGCCGCGGATCGCTTTCGCCGACTGGCGCTGCGCGACGGAAACGCCGACTTTTACTGGAGCACGGATCGACTCGACATCACGAATCTGCGACTCGTCTCCGAGGGCTCGCTCCGGCTCCAAGGTGGCTTCTCGGTCGTGGAGGGCCAGATCGCCGGCACCCTGCAGGTCGGCGTGCCGCGCTCGGCCCTGCGCTGGTTGCCGGGAGCCGGGCGCCCGGGTCTTCAACTTGCCGGATCGCAACGACGGCTACGCTTGGACGACGATGCAACTCAGCGGCCCAGCGGACGCGCCGCGCGAAGATCTGAGCGCGCGCCTGCTCGCCGCCGCCGGCAATGAAGCGCTCGACACCGTGCGCAGAACCGGCGCCCGGGTGCGGGACACCGTGCGCGATTTGCTGGACGCGCTGCGCCGCCGTTAACCGGTCCGGGTGAGATGTCCGGCTCGCTCGGAAATCGTTGCGCGAAAGCCGCTCACCGTCGTGCCCGGGCGGAAATCGCATGCGCCGGGACCGAGTCCGGGCGATAGTCCCGCTCTTAAAATCATCATGCCCTTTCGCACTCTCGGTCTCGAAGACCGAATCTTTCAAGCCGTCCAGGAGGCCGGTTACACTGAACCGACCCCGATCCAAACCGCGGCGATTCCAAAAATTCTCGCCGGCAACGACCTCATCGGCATCGCCCAGACCGGCACCGGCAAGACGGCGGCGTTCACCCTGCCGATCCTCGCGCGCCTCGCGGAGCTGGTCGGCAACAAAACGGCTGGCGGCGGTGGCGGCCGGCGCGTCACCCGCGCGCTCATCGTCGCGCCGACGCGCGAGCTCGTCGTTCAGATCGATGAAAACGTGCGCGCCTACGGGCGGCATCTGCCGCTGCGCGTGGCCACGGTCTTCGGCGGCGTCGGCGAGCGGCCGCAGATCGAGGCGTTGCGCGCCGGGGCGGACATCGTCATCGCCACGCCGGGCCGCTTGATCGACCTCATGGGCCAGGGGCACGGCAATTTTTCGAGCCTCGCGTTTCTCGTCCTCGACGAGGCGGACCGCATGCTCGACATGGGCTTCCTCCCGCCGATCCGGCAGATCGTGCGCGCGCTGCCGAAACAGCGCCAGACGCTGCTCTTTTCCGCCACGCTGTCGCCGGAGATCGAGGCGCTCACGCACGAATTTCTGCGCGCGCCGAAGCTCGTGCAGATCGGCCGCCGCTCCAATCCGGCGGAAACCGTGACGCAGCTCGTTTACGAGGTGCCCGCGCACCTGAAGCCAGCATTGCTCTCGCATCTGCTCAACGGTCCGGAAATGGATTCCGTGCTCATCTTCACCCGCACGAAGCACGGCGCCGATCGCGTGGCGCGGAAGCTCGAAGGGCAGGGGATCAAAACCGGGACGCTGCATTCCAATCGCTCGCAAAATCAGCGGCTGCGCGCGCTGAAGGATTTCAAATCCGGCGCCGTGCGCGTGCTCGTCGCCACGGACATCGCGGCGCGCGGCATCGACGTCGATGGCATCTCGCACGTCGTGAATTACGATTTCCCGCCGTTCCCGGAAGATTATGTCCACCGCATCGGCCGCACCGGCCGGGCGCAGGCCGTCGGCGACGCGGTGAGCTTTGTCACCTCCGAGGATCACGGGCCGCTGCGCGCGCTGGAGCGTTTCATCGGCCGCGGTCTCGTGCGGAAAAAGGCTGAGGGTTTCGATTACTCGGCTCCGGCGCCGCCGAAGTCCGAGGGTCAGCAGCAAGCCCGCGGCCCGCGCCAGCCACAGGGCCGCAACGGCGGCGGCGGTGGCCGGCAACAGCGATCCACAGCCGCGAGTGCGGGCGGCGGCGCGTCCCGGCGCGGCGGCGGTGGCAGCAGCTGGCGGCGTTGATCCCGACGGCCATGCGGGGGAAGTGTCTTCGACGTTTCGCCGCCCCCCGGTCGGCGTCCGCCCTGGTCGCCGGGTTGCTCCTCCTTTTCATCGCGTCCGCGGCGACAGCCGTTGCGGCGGATGATCTGGGCGGTCGCTACGTGATCGCGAAGGATCTTGACGCCACGGTGGCATCGGAACCGTATGCCGGCGTCGTGGATATCAAGGTGCGCCGAACGGTTTGCACTTTGAACTGGCGCATTCGCGGCCAGACCACGCGCCGACTCCAGGCGCTCGGTCTGCGCGACAAACCGGAAGGCGCGACGTCTCCGTCGGCCACTGGTGGCGCCGCTCCGTTGCTCTGCGCCTCGATGAACACCGGCGGCGCGGCCTACGGGCTGGCGCTCTACCGCCGGGTCGGTGCGGGCCGCTGGAAGGGGACGTGGGTCACGAGCGTGGACGACGGCTCGGATCTTGGCGAGATGACGATCACCACTGCGGCCGATGCAATCACGCTCGTCGGCCGCCACCGGCTTACCGGCAGCCGCGGCCGGGCCGGCAGCTTTGCCGGTGCGGTGACGGTCACCGCGCAGGGCGAGTTTCTTGAGCTCGCCTACGAGGTCAACGGCATCAGCGTTTACCGCGGCCTCGGCGTCCTCGTGCCGAGCCCGGACGGTCGCGATGACCGGCTGGCGGTGGCGTGGAGCTACGGGAGCAAACCGGCGCTGGCAATCTACACGCAGGAGCCGGATGGCACGCTCGCAGGCCGGCGCGTGAGCATGAATCTCGGAGAGCCGTTGATCCGCGCGGAGCGCCTGGCGCGGAACGTCACGGGAACCGATCCTAAAACGGGCCAGCTCATCCTGCCGCCGGCCGTGGATGCCGAGTCGGAGCCGCTGCCCGGACCGTGAGCGCGCGCCTCCCGCCGCGCCCGCTTTCCCGGCGGCAGCGGCGGCGTTAGGTTGCCGGAGTTCGCCACCTCCGCCGATGCGTTATCTCGTCAAAGCCCGCGTCAAAACGGGACGCGAAGCCGCCCTGCGCCGCGCGATCGCCGATGGCTCGCTCGGCCGCGGTTCGATCGCCGGGGATGAATACATCCAGAACATGCGGCAGGCGCGTCTGGCGGCAGACGGCACGGCGCAATGGGTCGAGGTCTGTTTCTGCCGGATTCCGCTCGAAGAAGAGCGCAGCTATTGGGAGGAATATTTCGAGCTGCTCAGCGTGCGCGATGCTCACGCCCGCCGGAATTGCCGCCACGAAAACGGGAGCGAGCCGTGGGCTTGCTGCGACTGCGATTGCACGCGGGCGCTCGAGGAAAAACTCGCGACGCACGGAATCTCGTTTTTGGAAAATCTGCACCGCTCGCCCGCGACGGAATCCGGCGAAGCCTAGCCCGCCGGGTTCACGCGGCAAAACGGCTTTCCGCGAGCCAGCGCCGGGCTTCGACGACATCCTCTTTCGTCAACGCATGACCGGCGTCCTCAAGCCAGCGCAGGGTCACTTTTGCGCCGCCCTGCTGGAGGAGCGTCGCCAGACGCCCGGGATCTGCCGGCGGCACGAGGGGATCGAGCCGGCCAGAGCAGAGCAGGATGTCAATCCCGCCGGCTCCTGGCACCGCCGCTGCTTCCGCCGGCTCGGGGAGTGCCATCGCTCGAAACAAGACCGCGCCCGCCAGAGTGCCGGGGTGCCGGGGGCAGAGATTGGCGGCAATGTTCGCTCCGTTTGAATAACCCACCGCCACCACGCGGGCCGCGTCGAAGCCGTGGTGCGCGGAGGCCGCCCGGATGAAGTCCGCGAGCTCGCCGGTTCGGCGGGCAAGGTCGGGCAGGTCGAACACGCCCTCGGCAAGCCGGCGGAAAAATCGCGTCGTCGTCCCGTTCTCGAGGACGTTTCCGCGCGGGCTGAGCAACGCGGCGCCGGGCAGGAGCAGACGGCCCAGCGGCAGAAGATCGTCTTCATTCCCACCGGTGCCGTGCAATAGCAGCAACACCGGAGCGGCCGGATCCGTGCCCGGAACGAAGCGATGCACGAACCCGAGCGGCGGGACCGGCGAAGAAGATGTCATCGGACTCACGATCGCCATAGGAGGCGCGTCACCCGAGCGGCCGCAAACCTGCCTCGATCTGCTGCCGCTGCGGCTCCAGGAAGGGCGGCAGCGAGAGCTTTTCACCGAGGTGCGCCGGGTCTTCGTCAGCCGCGAAGCCGGGACCGTCCGTGGCGATTTCAAACAAGACGCCACCCGGTTCCCGGAAGTAAATCGAGCGGAAATAAAAGCGGTTGATGATGTCGGACACCGGCAGACCCGCGGCGACCAGATGCTCGTGCCAGTCGATCTGCGCCTCCGCGTCGGTGACACGAAACGCGACGTGATGCACCCCGCCGGTGCCCGTGAATCCTCCAAACGGCAGCGTCGGATCCGCGGCGACCACGCGCACCTGTGCGCCCGGCCCGCCGGGACCGGTTTCAAGCCAAACGCCATCGGTGCCGTTACCGGCGTCTTCGACCTCACGGAATCCCAGCACGTCTTTCAGCAGTGCAACCGTTCGTTCCGGCCGCCGCACCGTGAGCGTCACCGCGCTGAGTCCTGTGATTGCGGCCGACGGATCCGCGGGACTCCCGCGCCAGGGCAGGCGTCCGCTGGCAGCGTCTGCACGGTTCTCCGCGCGCAGCCGCAGCCGTTGTCCCTCGGGATCGAGAAACGCCAGGCTGTCGCCGACCCCGAGACCACCCTCCCGGGAAGTGCGTGATTCGATCGCTTCGTGCCGCACCCCGAGTTCGTCGAAGCGCCGCACCCACCATTCCAGCGCGTCGCGCCCGCCAGGGATGCGCAACGCGGTTTCCGTCACCGCGCCGGCCCCGTTTCGAGCTGGTCCGCTGTTGGGCCAGTCGAAAAAGGTCAGCTCGGTGCCGGGGTTGCCGAGTTCATCACCGTAGAACAAGTGATAAGCGGAAACGTCGTCCTGATTCACCGTCTTCTTCACCAGCCGCAAACCGAGCAAGCGGGTGTAGAAAGCGAGATTTGCCGGCGCGTCGCCGGTTACCGCGGTGACGTGATGCAGACCCAGCAGCGGAGTTGCGGGTGCGGAATTCATGGGAGCCGGCCGCGGGTTTGTTTCGTCAGATCCGCTTTTCTTCGACGTCGTAGATGTCGAAGAAATACTTGATGAGGTGGTGCCGCTCTTCCGGGATGTTCGCCGGCACGTAGTCCTCCATGTATTCCTGGATCCGGTCTTCGGCTTCACTCAGGCGGCGATACCGCAGCGCGTTGTTCCACTTGGCCAGCTCAAGCTTCGTGTGCGACTTGGCGTGCTCGGCAAACCAGGCTTCCACCGCGGCGTCATCCGCGCCGGTCGCGACAAAATTCTTGAAGTCCTCCGCTTTGACCTCGGCGAAGCCCAGGAGGTAATTGTCCAGCGGGCAATCGTAGTGATATTCGCCGTTCGTGCCCGCCAGCTCGGCGCGGCATTTGTCGAGCATGCGGTAGCCGAGCACGTAGCCGGCCAGGGTTTTGCGCGGGCTGCGCGGGAAATCCTTCGTCAAATCCCGGGCGAGCGTGGCGACTTTGGCGGTGTCAGTTTGAGCGGTTGTGGTCATGGTTAGGAGCGGATGCTGGGGTTGAATTGCTGTGGGTCGATAAGGCCGGTTTTGTTCAGTGTCAAATGATTCGACGTTAAACGATTGGCGCCTTCGACATCGGAGCGCCGGGCGGAAATCACGCGCTGGTCGCGGCTGCGCCCGACAGGACCGGCCGGTGGGCGGTGCCGAGCTTGCGGCAGAGCCGGCCGAGTTGTTCCTGTTCGGTGCTCGAAAGCGCGCTCATCAGGGCGGCGAGCGTCCCGGCGTGGCGGGGAAAAACCTTTTTAATCACGCGCCGTCCCTGGGGACTGAGATGCACCCGGATGAAGCGGCGGTCCTCGGCGGAACGCTCGCGGCGCACGAGGCCGCGCTTCTCCAGGTTGTCGAGGATCATCGTCATGTTCCCGCCGCTCTGGAGGTGTTTGCGTGCAAGGTCGCACTGGTGCAGCGGCCCGAGATGGTGGAGCGCCTCCAGCACGCCGAATTGCCCTTCGGTCAGGCCGGCATCCGCGAGTCCGGTGCGCTCCAGCGCACAGCTCGTCACCGTGCTGGCGGCGCGCACCAGCTTGATATACGCGTCCAGGGCCCGCACCTCCGTGGCGCTGCCTTCGTGGTGGGTCGGCATGCGACCCACGTTACCACGAATTACTTCAACGTTAAAGCAATCCGGCAATCGTCAGGCATTCTCCCGGCGGCGGGGCAGAAACAGGATCAACCCCGACGCGATCGCCAGCAGCAGCACGTTCACCAAGCCGGCGAGCACGAACGCGCGGGTGTAGTCGCCGGGCTGCGGGTTCGCCGGCAGGGTCCCGAAGATTGCCACGCCGATCGCCGCCAGCCCGGCGGAGTGGGCGACCTGCTGCACCGTGGAGAGCACGCCGGCGGCCGCACCCGCCTCGCCGCCCTGGCGGATGCGCCCGAGCACCTCGCTAAACAGCGGCGCCGTGAAGCAACCGCGGCCGAGGCCGTAAAGCAGCAGTCCCATGGCGACGCCGAGCGGCATCGCGGCACTCGCGTCGGCGGCAGGGGAGGGAGCGCGGCTCAGCGCCTGCCAGATGACCACAGCGATCCCACCGGTGCTCGTCAGCGCGCCGAGATGCATCGTGCGGGTCGAAAGCCGCTTCATCAGCTTGCCGGAAACGCTCGAGCCCGCGGCGAATCCGAAGGAGAAGGGCACGAGCGTCAAGCCCGCCCAGATCGGCGACAGGTGCAGGCCTTCCTGGAGGTAGAGCGAAAGGATGAGCAGCATCGCCGCGTGCCCGGCGAAGTAAGCCAGCGTCACCCAAAGCCCGGCGACAAACGCCCGGTCGCGCCAGAGCGCCGGATCCACCAGGGGCGCGCCGCCGCGCCGCGCCACCCGGCGCTCGAACCGGTCGAACACCAGGAAAACCGGCACGGCCGCCGCAAGCGAGACGAACGCCCAGAGCGGCCAGCCGGCGGCGCTGCCTTCCACGAGCGGAAACGTGAGCAGAAACAGGCCGAACGAAACCAGGCCGGCGCCGCCGAGGTCGAGGCGGCGGGCGAGGACCTTGCGATCGAGCGGATCGGTCAGCGTCGGCGCCGGGGCGTGCGGCGCCACGCCGGCCGGCTCGCGCAGCACCGTCCAGGCGATCGCCAGCGCGATCAGACCGACCGGCACGTTGACCAGAAACACCGGCCGCCAACTGAGCCCGAAAAGATTCCAGCCGAGCAGCAGCCCGCCGAAGATCTGGCCGCACACGCTCGCCATCCCCAGATTGGCCCCATACACGCTGAATGCCGACCGCCGCTCGTCCGCCGGGAACCGCGCCTGGATGAACGAAAGCGCCTGCGGAAACATGATCGCCGCCGCCGCTCCCTGCACAACCCGCCAGGCGATGAGCGCCAGCGGCGTCCCGGCCGAGCCGCAGAGCGCCGAGCTGAGCGTGAACCCGGCGAGACCCGCGCAGAAAACCCGCCGCCGCCCGAAAAGGTCGCCGAGGCGTCCGCCGATAATCAGCAGGATCGCGTAGGCCAGTCCGTAGCCGGTGACGGTCCACTCCAACTGCGCGAAGCTGGCGCCGAGCGTTTCCCGGATCGTCGGCAACGAGACGTTGACGATGAACATGTCGAGCACGCCGAGAAACGGCCCGGTCAACAGGACGCCGAGCGCCAGTTGACGCCAGCGGCGGAGGCGGCGGCGGTCCGCGGCGGACTCGGGCGCGGCAGTCACCGGGATTCCCTTTGATGCCGCGTTCGTTGCCGAGCCGTCCACCCCGGATTCTGTGCCAGCCCGTCCGGTTATCAAGTCACCGATTCGCAGCTCCGCCAGCTGTGGCAGCTCCAGCTAGAGGCGGGGCCGGCGTTTCGGCGGCGGGCCGGGCGGCCGGTCGGCGGCTGCGCGCAGATCCCCCATGAGGGACTGCAATTCGCGCACGGCCTGGGAGATGAGCTCGCCCATCTCGATGACGTCCGCGGCGCCTTCCGGGTAATTCTGCTGCAACCGGCGCGAAGCCACCCGCGCCATGAGCAGCACGCCGCTCATCGTCTGGCAGACGGTGTCGTGCAACACCTGGGCGACGCGGTGTTGCTCGAGCGCGGTCGCCACCAGTTCGGCGTTGGCCAGCGCAGCCCGGGCGTCCTCCAGCTCGGCGCGCAGGCGGGCGATCTCGTCGGTTGTCTCGCGGCTTTGCGGCATGATGCGATTTTTCGGCACCTCAACAACTGGTGGATAGCTCCCGCGCCGCCTCGTCGAGCAGGCCGTCGAGCGCATCCGGGGAAAACGGCTTCAGCAGATGATGCCGGTAGCCGGCCGCCTGGCTGCGGACGCGATCGGCGTTCATCCCAAGGCCGCTCATCGCGATGGCGTAGAGCGGTCGCGGCAAATGCGCGTCGCGCAGCAGGTCCCAGCCGTTGCCGTCGGGCAGGCCGATGTCGGAGATCAGCACGTCGGCATTCGCCTCCGGCAGAGCCTGCAATGCTTCCGTCATCGTCCGGGCGGATGCGACCGCGTGCCCGAGAGTTTCGAGATACATCCGCAGATATTTCAACGTGTCCGGATGGTTCTCGACGATGAAGATGCGCAACGAATGCAGCCCGCCCTCCGGTGAAAGGTTTCGTTCCGTTGCCACAGGCCGTAATCGGACCCGACGGGCGCGGGTTTGCTATAAAAAGCAACTTTTTGCCGCCGCAGTTCGGGAACCGGCCCCGGCAACGCGGTCGGGTGACCCGGCCGGATCACGCCGGGGGCGCCCCGGTCGGCAGCCGCACCGTGAAGGTCGATCCGCGGGCGCGTCCCGGGCTGGCGGCGGCCAGGCTTCCGCCGTGGGCTTCGACGATCGCCTTGGAGATCGCCAGGCCCAGGCCGAGGCCGCCAAACTCGCGGGTGATGGCGACGTTGGCCTGCTCGAAGGGGTTGAAAATGCGGGCCAGCGCGTCGGCCTCGATGCCGAGGCCGTTGTCCGAGACGTCCACGACGATCCAGCCCGGGTCGCCCTGGCGCGAGCGCACCCGGATCTCGCCGCCCTCTGCGGTGAATTTCGAGCCGTTTTTGAGCAGGTTCCAGAAGACCTGCTGCAGCCGGGCGAAGTCCCCGTGCATGGCGGGCTCGGGAGCGTCGAGGTGGATCGCCAGCGTCTGGCCTTTGCCCTGCACGTCCGACTCGCAGACCGCCACGGCCCGGCGGATCACGTCGTGCAGATCCAGCGGGGCGCGGATCACGTCCAGCTGGCCGCGGGAGGTCCGGGTCAGGTCGAGCAGGTCGTCAATGAAATGGGCTTCGAGCTGGACGTTGCGACAGATCATCTCCAGGGCTTCGATCACCGTCGGCGGCAGGTCCCGCTGGCGGCTGAGCACGCCGGCCGCCATGAGCACCGGGGTCAGCGGCGTGCGCAACTCGTGGGAGAGCACGGCGAGGAATTGGTCCTTCGCCCGCCCGGCGGCTTCGGCTTCGGCCCGGGCTTGGTCGGCCTGCTTCAGGGCGGTTTCCAGCGCCTCCTGGGCGGTGCGTTCCTCGGTCTGATCGCGGAAAATTTTCACCAGGCCGATCGCGTCGCCCTTCGCGTCGTGCATCGCCATCATGACGCCGCTGCCCCAGAAGCGGCTGCCATCCTTGCGCACGTGCCAGCGTTCGTCGGCCGCCCGGCCTTCCGCGAGCGCCTTGCCGGCTTCCCGCAGCGGCACGTCGGCCTCCCGGTCTTCGGCGGTGAAAATGATGTCGCCGCTCCGGCCGATCGCTTCCTCCCGCGAATAGCCGAGGATCTCCGCGGCGCCGGAATTCCAACTCGTGATGCGCCGGTCCAGGTCGAGGGAAAAGATCGCGTATTCCCGGGCGTTTTCGACGATCAGCCGCAGCCGCTCCTCGCTCACCCGCAGCGCGCTTTCCATCGCGCTTGCGGTCGGTAATGACGCGGGTCGAGCCGGCGACGACCTCCACGGTGTTGTCGGCGCCGATGACCGGTTGCAGGATGTATTCGTAGTGGCCTTCCTCGCCGGCGGGAACGGTGAAGGCCATCTCGTCGATCACGATCTCACGCGTGGTGAACACCTGCTCGATCTGCGCGGCGAGCCTCGCGGCCAAGTCGGCCGGATAGCCGAGATCTTTGACGTTGCGCCCGCGGATCTCGTCGGGCGAGACGCCCAGGAACTCGCAGAGCGGGCGGTTGGCGAAGATGAAGCGGCCTTCGCGATCGAAGGTGTAGGCAAAATCCGCGATCGAGGAGAGCGCCGTCTCGAAGATGCGCGCCTGCTTTTCGAGTTGCTCGGCGATTTCCAGCCGGCCCCGCTCGGCCAGGCGGGTCTCGGTGATATCGACAAAACTCAGCACCACGCCCGCGATGCGGTCGTCGCTCGTGCGGTAGGGGAGCAGTTGCGCCAGGAACCAGCGCTCGCCGTCGCGTCACCTCGCGCTTCGCCGGGATCAGCGTTTCCAGCACGCGCTCGGCGTCGGCCGTGAGCTCCGGATAATTCAGCCGGTGATTGAGGTCCGTCAGCGGCCGGCCGAGGTCGCTCGGGATCAGGCGGAACAAGCGCGACCGCGCTCGGCGTGTAGCGGGTGATGGACAAGGCGCGGTCGAGGAAGATCGTCGCCACGCCGGTCGCGGCCATCAGGTTGGCGAGGTCGGAGTTCGAGCGGCCGAGCTCGTCCACCTTGCTCTTGAGCTCCTGATTCACCGTGGTCAGCTCCTCGTTCACGCTCTGGAGCTCCTCGCGGCTGGTTTCCAGCTCCTCGGCGGAGGAGCGCAGCTCCTCGTTCATCGCCTGCAGCTCTTCGTTGCTGGCTTTCAGCTCCTCGGCCCCGGCCTCGTATTGCTCGATCGTGTCGCGCAGCCGGGACTTCATCTGCTCGATCTCGCGCTCCAGGTGACGCACCGCCGGCTCGGCCTCCTGGCGCGCCTGCACCTGCTCGGCGTTCGCCGCCGGCTCGCGCCGTCGAAGACCACCAGCAGGTAATCCGGCGCGATCTCCTGCGCCGGCGCCACGCGGATGTCCACGCTGAGCGTCTCGCCCTCCAGCTCGACCGGGACGCGGAAGGCTTCCACCGGCGCGTTCGACTGCGCCGCGCGGAAAAGCGCCGCGCGCAGCTCGACCCGCAGCATCGGGTGCACGACCTTCAGCAGGTTCACGCTCGGCTCGCCGCCGGAGAAATGCAGAAAGCGCCCCGCGTTTTCCGACATGTGCACGATGTCGTAATCCCGGGTGACGATGAGCGACGGCGGCGCGAAACGCTCGATCAGCTTGAAGTGCAGCTCTTCCCAGGAAAGGTGCCGGCCGTCGTGCGTCTCCGCGTCGTGCCGCAGCGCGGCGGCCACGGTCGTGGCAAAGGCCGGGCCGTGGATGTAAGGGCCGCCCCGGGCCCGCTCCTGCGCCTCGAGCGCGCGGGTCAGCGTCGCTCGGGCCGATCGGCACCACGAGGCCGGCGCGGGACACCGGCTGCTGCTGGTAAAGCCGGTGCTTCTTGTCGAGCGGCGTCCACAGCGGGCTCTCCTCGTCCACGGATTCCGAGGTGCCGATGAACAGCCGGCCCTCGGGCCGCAGGGCGAAGTGCGCGATGTCGAACACGCGCTTCTGCGCCTCGACCGTCAGGTAGATGAGCAGGTTCCGGCAGGTGAAAAGATCGAGCCGGGAAAACGGCGCGTCCTGCAGCAGGTCGTGCACGGCGAAGAGCACGCATTCGCGCAACTCGCGCCGCGCCCGGTAGCCGCGGTGCTCCTGCACGAAGAAGCGCCGCAGCCGTTCCTCGGAAACATCGGCCTGGATCGCGAAGGGATACAGGCCGTCGCGCGCCGCGGCGATGACGCCTTCGTCCAGATCGGTGGCAAACACCTGGATCGCCGGCGGCGCCTCCATCCGCCCGGCCTGCTCCAGCAGCAGCATGGCGATGGAATAGGCTTCCTCGCCGGTGGCGCAGCCCGCCGTCCAGACGCGCACGACGTCGCGCGGTGCCTTTGCCGCGCGAAGATCGCGGGAATCTCCGCCTCCAGCGCGTCGAACGCGTCCCGGTCGCGGAAAAAATTCGTCACCGAGATCAGCAGATCCTGCTGGAGCGCGCCGGCCTCGCCCGGGTGCGTCCGCAGGAAGGTGAGGTATTCTTCGGCAGCGTCTCCACGCCGTTCACCTGCATCCGCCGCGAGATGCGCCGCACGATCGTCGCCCGCTTGTAGTAGGAGAAGTCCCGCCCGGTGCGGGTGCGCAGATGGGCGAGCACTTCGCGCAGCGCGTTTTCGTCCTGCGTCCGATGCGGTCGGTGGGACTTTCGCCGGCTGCGGCCCCTCTTCGGAGGGCAGCCGGAGCCGCGCGCGCGTTCGCGCGATATTCCACGAGCCGCGCGGGCATCTCCTCGACCGGCAGCACCCAATCCACCATGCCGGTGTCGATGGCCGAGCGCGGCATGCTCGGGTGCTCGGCTTCATCCGGGTCCTGCGCGACCGTCAGCCCGCCGCGTTCCTTGATGCGCTTGATGCCGAGCGCGCCGTCGCCATCCGCGCCGGAGAGGATGATCGGCCGTGGCGCTGCGGCCCGTGCGTGTCGGCCAGCGTGCGGAAAAAGAGATCGACCGCGACGCGCCGGCCCGCGCTCCGGCTCCAGCGGCGTGAGCCGCAGGCTGCCGTCCGTGGACGAGAGAAATTTGCCCGGGCGGGATGACGTAAACCGTGTTGGCCTCCACCTTCTGCGCCGTCCTGCGCCTGCACCACGCTGCATCGACGTCGAGCGCGCCGATGATCTCGTCCATGTTGCTCGCGATGCTCCGGGGACAGGTGGAGAATGACGACAAACGCCATGCCGCTCTCCGCCGGCATCGCCGTGAAGAACCGCTGCAACGCCGGGATGGTGCCGGCCGACCCGCCGAGCGCGACGATCGGCAGCATCTGGTAGCCGCGCGTCGGCACGATGTTGTCCAGGTGCTCGGGCTGATCCTGCTCGATCGTGTCCGGCGAGATCGGCGGCAACCCGCTCGCGTTGGCTTCGGCCTCGGCGTTGGCACTAATGGACGACTCTGACATACAACAGTTCACCCTAGTTCGTGGGCGCCCGTTCTGCGAACCTTCAGTTTCCCGCGCGGCAACGGCGTTCCTCGACGACGCATCCGCGTGGCCCAGGATGGAGTCGAACGCAGAGAAACCGCGCCCGGAACCCGTGAAACGCTGCTTGGGGCCAGACAGCGGAAGAGGTGGGATTCGAACCCACGGAGCGTTTAACCGCTCGCTCGATTTCGAGTCGAGTGCCTTCAACCGGGCTCAGCCACTCTTCCTAGTTTCCACGATCGCGTTTGCACCCGCGGTGCAGCCGGAGATCGACGCGGAAATTTAATCGTCGGGATTCGATTTTTTCGCAAACGGAAATTCCGCCGCCGCACGCACCGGGATTAACCAGTTGCCCGAAAGGGCATTTGGTCGTTCATTGCGCGCCCATGTTATTCGAAGATTTTTCGCTCTCCGACGACGCCAAACTCGCCGTGCAAGCCGCCGGCTACCGCGAGCCGACGCCGATCCAGGAGCGCGCCATCCCCATCCTGCTGCAGGGCCGGGATCTCATCGGCTCCGCCCAGACCGGCACCGGCAAAACGGCCGCCTTCGCCCTGCCGATCATCTCCCGGCTGGACGTGCCGCCCGCGATGCCCGAGCCGGCCGCCGCGCCCGCGGGTGGCGAGGCGAAAACCGAAGGCGGCGACGCGCGTGGCGAGGACCAGGGCCGGGGTCGCGACCGACGCGGCCGGGGTCGCGGTGGGCGGGGCGAAAGGGCGGCAGCCGCTCGCCGCAGGTGAAAAGCAATTTCCCCGGGCCGCGCGCGCTGATCATCGAGCCGACCCGCGAGCTGGCGCTGCAGGTGGAGGAAGCGTTTCGAATGTTCACCCGCTTCAGCCCGCTGCGCGTCGGCGTGATGTATGGCGGGGTCGGCTACGGCAAGCAGCAGGAATTGCTGCAAAAAGGGATGGACGTGTGGGTCGGCACCCCGGGCCGGATGCTCGACTTCCTGGAGCGCGGTGATTTGACGTTAAAGCATTTGGAAACCGTGGTGCTCGATGAAGCGGATCGTCTGCTCGACATGGGATTCCTGCCCGACGTGCGGCGCATCCTGGAGCAATGTCCGCCGCGCGAGCGCCGGCAGACGCTCCTCTTTTCCGCCACGATCCCGCCGGAAATCCAGACGCTGGTGAACTGGGCGATGCGGGATCCCGAGATCGTCGAAATCGGCATCCGCCGGGCGCCGGCGGAAACCGTGACGCACGCGCTCTACCCGGTCGCCAACGATCAGAAATACGCGCTGCTGCACGAGCTTCTTGAACGCACGAACTACGAGAGCGTGATCGTCTTTTGCCGGATGAAAAGCGGCGCCGACTTGGTGGCCGGCAGCCTGGAGCGCGAGGGGCACAAGGTGATCGCCATGCACTCCGACCGGAACCAGAGCGAGCGCGAAGAAGCGCTCACCGGTTTCCGCGAGGGCAAATACGAAGTCCTCGTCGCGACCGACATCGCCGCGCGCGGACTCGACATCGCCGGCGTGACGCACGTCATCAATTTCGACGTGCCGCAGCATCCCGAGGACTACGTGCACCGCATCGGGCGCACCGGCCGCGCCTTGAAGGAGGGCGACGCCCTGACGCTCTGCACCGCGGATGAAGTGACGCACGTGCAGGCCATCGAGCGCTTCATCGGCCGGCCGATCGAGCGTAAGAAAATCGAGAATTTCAAATACACTTACACCGCCCTCTTCGAGTTGAAAGAAGGCGAAGGGCTGGACCGCTTCCGGGTCAGCGGCGGCCGCGCCGGCAAGGGCTACAGCTTCTCCGCCGGTCGCCGGCGGCGGTGACCACGGCGGCGGGAGGAATTTCCCGGGAGCACGGTCCCCGCCCGCCGTCGCGGCGCGTCACCGGCGCTCGGCGGGACGGAGGTCGTGCTCTTTCAGAAAATCCTCGAGCTCGTCGGTGTCGAAATCGGGCAGCACCAGGTCGCCGACGACCAGGGTAGGAGCGAGCGACTGGCCCGAAAGTTTGCGCATTTCCGCGAAGGCATCGGGATCGCGGCGCACGTCGATTTCTTCAAAGGCGTAGCCGTGCTCGCGCAGGTAGTCCACGGCATCGTGGCACCACGGGCAGCCGGGTTTGACGTAGAGTTGGAACGTTTCGGATTGATGGGACATCGCGCGCACCCTAGCGGTGGATGCTCCGTGGTTCAATCGGCCTTGAGCCGGGCGAAAAACTCCGCGAGCCGCGGTGCGATCGCGCCAAACGAGAGCCGCTCCCGCGCACGCGCCTGGGCATCTTGCACGGCGCGCTCCCGGGTGTCCGGATCGCCCAGGATCGCGGCGGCGCACTCGACGAGTTGCGCGGGCGATTTGTCGGCACCAGCGAGCGCCGGGGCGGCAAGTGTTTCCACGGCGCCATCGCCACCGACGCATGGCACCCGGGCGAGCAGCGCGTCGCCGGCGACCTGCCCGGGCACGGCGCTGCGATCGAGCTGGAAGACGAGCTGATGGCGCGCGACCAAGCGTAGATATTCCACGTAGGGCAGCCGGCTGTTGTGAAACGCGAGCCGCGGCGGCGCGTCCTCGTCATCCGGAAGAAAACCGAGCGCGCGCAGATGGCGGGCGCCGCCGCGGCCGTCCGTGTTGAAAACGGTGACCGGCACCCCGCAGCGTTCGCTGAGCTGCACGGCTGCGAGGAGCGCGGCGAGGTGCTGGCGGGAGGGAGTGTCAAACTCGCGGGTGCCGACAAAGATGCCGCGCGTCGGCCCAGCGGTGGAGGAATCGACCGCCGCGGAGAAGTCCCAGCGCGGATCATCCACGGGGTAGGGCGTCGGAATGAATTCCACGCGCCCGCGGGCGCCGGCGAGCCGGAAGAAATCGGCCAGCCAGGGCGTCGGCGCCAGGCAGCCCGGCGCCTCGGCCACGATCTGGCGGAGCAGCGCCGGCGCGCCGGATCGCGCGAGCTGCGCCGCGACCTGCGCGCTGCCGGTTTCCTTGAACGAAACCGCCACCGCGCGGCCGGCGGCGACCAGCCGGCGCAGGACCGTCAGCGCACCGGCAAGATCGCGGCGCAGGAGCAGCAACACCGGCCGGGCGGGATCGGTGCCGCGCAGCACCGCCCCGGGATCGATCGCGAAACTCCCGCGCACGCAGGCCGCGTAGGCGTGAAAGTTCACCGGCGGATGCGCCGCCCGCACGGCGGGCAGCAGCGGATCGCCGGCGCCGTCGGGAAATTCCTGCACGGCGTCGCGCCCGCGCGGGTTCAGGACGATGAGGCGCGACGATTCGTCGGAGCAACGCGGGGAGGGATGAGGCCGGGATCACGCGACCGTCGCCGGTTGCGCGCGGCGCCGGGTGCGCCAGACAAAAAACAGCAGAGCGCCGACGATGCCCGCCAACCCGAGATCGGCCAGGCGCACCGAGGAAAACGTGCCGCCATTCGTCATCCCGGCAGCGACCGCGGGAGGCGCGGAAACCGCGGGTGTCGGCGGCGTCGGCGGCGGGACTCGCCGTGGTCCCGCGGGACTTGCCGCGGGCGGGGCGGGAGCGATCGGGGCCGCGGTCTGATGCGCCGTGAGCTTTTGCAAATCGTCCGCGCTTGTCACGAGGTTTGCGGCGGCGGGCGGCGCGGGTGGCGTCACGGCCGTCGAGCCGGCGGCGCCGCCGTCATATCCACCCAGGGCGGAGTCCGGCGGGAACGAACCGGCCGGGCGGCGTTCGGTCATGAAGCGGTAGGCTTCAGGATCGGCCGCCAGCTCGCAGTAACGACACGCCCGGGCGTCCGCGATCGCAAGCGCCAGCGCGGCGGAGACGAACAACGGCGCGGCGAGAATGCGGAAGGCGGGGCGCAGGGCGTTCATGGAGGAGCGCGGAAAGCGTAGGCAGGAATCGCGCACCCGGCAAACCGGATCGCGCACATTCATCCCGGCGCGCACGGGAGCGCGGCCGATTGGGCCACGGGCGTTTTGCGTCGCGGGCGGCACTAGGCAATGGTGGCGCGGTTTCCTGCGCATGATCTTTCCCGCTTTCCGCCGCCCGCTCGCCCTCATCCTGACCATCGCCGCCGCCGGCGTGTTGCTGCCGCTCATCACCCAGACATTCCCCGCCGCCGCCCGCGCCGAGGAGCGATTTTCCTACCTCACCACGCCAGGCAAGCTGCCGAAGGACGTGGTGCCGCGCGCCTATGCGATCCGCATCGCGCCGGACCTGCAAAAGCTCACCTGCGAAGGGAGCGAGACCATCCAGCTCGAAGTGTTGCAGCCGACGCGCCGGCTCGTGCTGAACGCCGTCAACATGGAAGTCCCGCTCGCCTCGCTCGCCGGGGTGCCGGGACGCGGAAAACCGGTGGAATTAAAACCGGAACTCGACGCGAAGGAAGAGACGCTCGCCTTCGCGCTGCCGGTCGAGTTGCCGCCGGGAAAATACGAGCTGGCGCTGACCTTCCGCTACCGGCTCGGCAACCAGGCGCAGGGCCTGTATTTCGAACGCTACGGCACGCCGGCGGGCGGGAAGAAAACGATGCTGGCCACGCAAATGGAACCGGCCGACGCGCGGCGGATGTTTCCCTGCTGGGACGAGCCGGTTTTCCGAGCGACGTTTCAACTGACCGCCACGCTGCCGAAGGCGCTCGACGCGGTTTCGAACATGCCGGGCACCGTGACCGAGGTGCCGCCCCCGGTCGGGGACGGGCCGATCGTGCGCGAGCATCGCTTTGCGCCGAGCCCGCCGATGCCGAGCTACCTCATCGCGTTTCTTGCCGGCGAATTTGAAGAAGTGACCGGCGAGGCCGAGGGCGTGCAACTGCGCATCCTCACCACGGAAGGCAAGCGGGAGTCCGCCCGCTACGCGCTCGAGTCGACGCGGCGCCTGCTCACGTATTACAACGATTATTTCGGCATCAAATACCCGCTGCCGAAGCTCGACCAGATCGCGGTGCCCGGCGGCTTCGGCGGCGCGATGGAAAACTGGGGCTGCATCACCTACAACGAAACCGCGCTGCTCTTCGATCCCGCCACCAGCGCGGCCGCGACCCGCGAGCGGGTCTTCGCCGTCATCGCGCACGAGATGGCGCACCAGTGGTTCGGCGACCTGGTGACGATGGCCTGGTGGGACAACCTCTGGCTCAACGAAGGGTTTGCGAGCTGGATGGGGACGAAGGCGACCGACCAGCTCAATCCCGACTGGCAAATCCAGCTGCGCTCTCACGAAGCCAAGGATCACGCGATGACCGAGGACGCGCGCCGGACGACGCACCCGGTCCAGCAGCCGGTGAAGACGGAGCGCGACGCCATCGAAGCGTTTGACGCGATCACGTATCAGAAAGGCCAGGCGATCATCCGGATGACCGAAAGCTGGCTCGGCGAGGCGCCCTTTCGCGACGGCATCCGCCGTTACATGGCGGAGCACAAATATTCCAACACCACGACCGCCGACCTGTGGGCCGCGCTGGGGCAGGCGAGCGGAAAAGATGTCGCCGCCATGGCGCAGGGATGGACGACCCAGCCCGGGTTGCCGCTCGTCATCGCGGAAATGAAAGCCGAGCCTGCGCGGACTGGCGGTCCCGCCGCGATCGAGGTGACGCAGCAGCGCTTCACCGTCGGCGACGGTGACTTCGCGCCGCTCCGCTGGGAGATCCCGCTGAGCCGCGGGGAGTTTGAGCCCTCCGGCGCGCCGGGCAAACCGTTTTCCCAACTGCTGGTTGCCGGCCAGCCGCTGACTTTCCCGCCGCCGACGCCGAGCCCGGAGCGCTGGCCGGCGAGCCTGGGCACTTTGAACGCGGGAAACATCGGCTATTACCGCGTCCAGTATCCGCCGGAATGGTTCCGCGAAATCCTGGCGGGACTCGGGCGCTTCACCGCCGGCGACCGCCTGAGTTTGCTCGGCGACGCCTGGGCGCTGGCCGAGGCCGGCCGGCAGCCGATCACCCGCTATTTTGAATTGGTCAACGCCCTGCGCGACGAGACGAACACCGCGGTCTGGGAGGAAATCGTGCGGCGTCTGGAAGCCGTGGATGCGCTGGAGACTGAGCGGCCCGGACGCGCGGCGTTTCGCCAATACGCCCGCACCCTGCTCCGCCCGCAACTCGACCGCCTCGGCTGGGACGCGCGTCCCGATGAAGGTGCGACCGTGCCGGTGCTGCGCGATGCGCTCATCACCGCGCTCGGCCGCTTCGATGATTCCGCCGTGGTGGCGGAGGCGTTTCAGCGTTTTGACCGGTTTTTGAAAGACCCGGCGTCGCTGCCCGCCAATCTGCGGCCGGCGGTTTTCACGCTGGTCGGGCGGCACGCGGACGCGGCGCGCTTTGATCAACTCCTCGCCTTTGCGCGCGGCACCGTGCGTTCGGAGGAAAAACAACTCGCCTACCGCGCGCTGGCCGGGGCGTCCGATGCCGCGCTGGCCCGGCGGGCGCTGGCGCTCGCGCTGGACCCGGAGGAAATGTCCGCCACCGTCATGGCGCGGCATCTTCTGCCGTCGGCGTTCAAGGGCGAGCATCCCGGCATCGCCTGGGAATTCGTGAAGGAAAATCTCGACCGCATGCTCGCGCGGCTGCCGAGCTTCGAGATCAACCGGTTCTTCGGCCGCTTTGTCGAGCCGCTCTCCGAAGTCGCGCTGGCCGACGACCTGGAGAAGATCCTCGCCGCGCGCCCGGAGTCCGCGGGATCGAAGGCCGTGGCAAAGACGATCGAGGCGATCCGGTTTCGCGCCGGGCTGAAGGCGCGGGAGCTGCCGCCGCTCGACGCCTGGGTGCGCCAGCACGGCCCGGCCGATCGCGCCGCGGTGCCCTGAGCGCGGGGCGCCGGCCGCGGTCGCGGCTTGCCTCCGGGGTGCCTTCGGCAGTATCGCTGACTCCCAACCCCATGAGCCGCCCCACCTTTTCGACCCGCCAGGAAGCTGATCGCACGCTCGACGTGCTGACGCAGGAAACCGCCGGCACGCGGCTGACGGTTTCGCGCCTCGGCGCGGAGCCGGTGAGCCTGGCGCGCCGCGATGCCGCCGGGGAGTGGCGCGGATTTCTCTGGCGCGACGGGCTGATCGCCAAACCCGAAAAAGGGTGGGGCAACCATGCCACCGTGATGGGTTTCTTCATTCATCGCCTCAAGGGCGAGCAAAGCCGGTATCGCGGCCGCGAAATCCAGGGCGGCACGCATTCGTTTCTGCGGCACAAGACGTTTCCCGAGCCGAAGTTCGAGACGTTTCCGGACGGCGGCGCCGCGCTCACCTACACGCTGGAGCCCGGCATGTATGAGCCGCACGAATACCCGTTCCGCGTCCAGTTGCGCCTGACCTATCTCCTGGAGCCGGGCGAAGGCGGGGCGCTGCGGGTGCGCTTCCATTTTACGAACCGCGAGACGCGTTTCAGCACGCACGTTTCCTTCGGCCTCCATCCCGGGTTCGCGGTCGGGTCGCTGGAGGATTGCGAGGTGCTGCTCCCGGCCGGCCGCTACGAGCGGCAGCTCGCGCCCGGGAATTTTCTGAGCGGTGAAACGGTCACGATCGAGCATCCCGGCGGCCTGATGCCGTTTGCCAAACGCGACCTGCCGGGCTCGTTCCTGCTCAACCTCGCGGCAATCCCGCCGGAGGAGCGCGTCTTCGTGCTGAACGACCGGGCCGGCGGCCGGCGGGTCGCGGTGGATTGCGCGCAGGCGCCGTATCTCACGCTCTGGAGCGACGGAAACAACTTTGTTTGCATCGAGCCATGCTGGGGTCTGCCGGATCATGACGAGCAACGGCCCTTCGAGGAGAAACTCGGCATTCAGGAAATTCCGGCCGGCGGCGAGCTGACGCGCGAGTTCTCCGTCCGCGCCGAGTTGCTGGGCTGACGGCGTGGGATCAATCCAGATCCTCGTGCGACAACGGGGCGTCGTGCTCGGCGCGGCGGCGGCTTTGCGGCGCGCGCACGCCGAAATCGTGTTCTTCCCGCGCGCCACGGCTGCCGCCAGTGGAAAAAGCGCTTTCGCCGCCGCCCGCGGATGACCGGCCGATGCCCGCGGCGCCGAAGCGGTGCGGATCCGGAGTGCGGCTGCCTGGCGCCGCCCGGCCCGGCTCGACAAAGGAGCGGCTCCAGGCCGCGCCTTCCCGCGGGCGCAGCGGCAGGACGATGTTCACGCAGGTGCCGCGGGTGCCGGGATCCAGTTCGATCCGGCCGCCGTGAGCGAGGATGGTCCGCTGCGCGAGCGGCAGGCCGAGGCCGAGGCCCTGCGTCTTCGTGGTGCAGAACGGCGAGAAAACGCGCGGCTGCAACTCCGGGTCGATGCCGGGCCCGTTGTCCACGATCGCCAGACGCAGCCCGCCGCCGGCGCCGGCGCCATCGGTTTCGAAGTGGACCACGTCCACCGTGATCACCGGGGTCACGCTTTTGCGCAGCGCGGCCTCGACGCCATTGACGAGCAGGTGCCGGAAACATTGCGTGAGCGAGCCGGGATCGCCGATGATCGGCGGCAGCGCGTTCATGCTGGCGGCGCCGGAGCGCGGGTTGAATTTGATCCGCGCGTCCGCGGTCGGCATCTCCTTGAGAACGATGTCCTGCGCGGCCTTGAGCACGTCGATGATGCGCAGGCTTTCCCGCGTGGGCCGCACCGCGCCCTCCGGCGGGTTGGCGAAGCGCTCGATCAGGTCGAGCAACGATTCCAGCCGGCCGATTTCGCGGTCGATCAACTCGCTGAATTCCTCGCGGAATTCCGGGTCGCTGTGCCGCTGGGGCAGCAGCTGGGCAAAGGTCTTCAGCGCCACGAGCGGGTTGCGGATTTCGTGCGCCAGCCCGGCGGAAAGATCGGCGCAAAGCGTCTGGCGCTCGGTCACCTCGGTCTGCGCGCGGGTCATGAGCTGGTCGGTGATGTCTTCGATGAGCGCGAAGACGCCGAGCGAGCGGCCGGCCAGGTGCATGATGTGGACATTCGCCGAGTAGGTGCGCGCGGTGTTCGGCGCCTCCCAGACGAGCGGCGCGCCGAGCGGATCGCCGGCGAGCGCGGCGTGCACGAGGCCGGCGATGCGGCTGTTGAGATCCTCGATGATCGGCGGAGGCAGACCGCGGCGGCGGTTGGCGAGCACGGGAAAGAGCTTTTCCGCCCGCTCGTTGGCCCAGCGGACCACGCCGTCCGGCTCGACGGCGACGATGGCTGCGGGCAACATCTGGAGCAGAGTCTCGGTGAGCGTTTTCTGCAGCTCGACTTCCTGATACAGCGTGGTGTTTTCCAGCGCCGTGGTGACGTGCTCGCAGAGCACTGAGAGCGAATGAAAATCAATGCCGCGGCCCGAGGAGCCGTCAAACGGGCTGCCGGTAAAAATCCAGCCCACCAGCCGCCCGCGCAGATTCAGTGGGATGAGGCTCTCGGCGCCGAGCAGATCGAGCGCGCGACGCAGCAGCAGGCGGGCGCCGGGATCGGAAAGCTGCTCGATGGAACGTCGCGAGACGGGCTGGGCATTGCGCTCCAGCCAGCGGGCGAGGGGATCGTCCGCCGAGAACTCGAGGCCGTAGTTGAGACAAAAGCGGCCCGCGGTGAGCTTGAAGGGCTGATTCTCGCGCTGGCTGTAGAACAGGCCGACGCGGGTGACCATGACGGAGCTGGCCACGCCGTCGATGATCTTCTCGAAAAGCGGCTCCAGCCCTTCGTGGTGACGGGCCGGCTTGATCAGCTGCTGAAAGCCGAGCGGCGTCCGGCCCGCGGAGGAATCGACGAGCGGCAGATTGGCCTGGGTGTTCGCCCGTGCCAGCTCATGCCGCAGCATCTGGTTTTCCTGCATGAAATTGACTCGGTCGAGCGCCGATTCGGCGACCGTTCTCAGGGTGCGCAGGTCCAGGATGGAGCCGATGTCTTCCACCCGGTAAAGGTGGGCATCCTCCGCGGCGAGGAAGGGAGTCGAGCCGGGCGTGCCGAGTGCCACGGTGACGATGCGCGAGCGGGCCGGGCCGGCAAATTCGCCGATTAGATCGCGGGCGCCGGGCTGGCGCAGGTCGAGAAACAGGAGCACCGGATCGTCACCGGCCAGAAGCGAGCGCAGCTTCAGGGGCGCGGCGGCCACGAGCAGGTAGGCGCGATCCCGCAGCAGCCCGGTGAGCTGCCGGCAAAGCGCGCCGTCGTCGGAGTAGATCAGACAGAGCGGGAGGGCTGCGATGGATTGGTCAGACAGCGTGGAATCGGGCACGGGCAGGGGCGTTTTCCGGCGCTGCTTCTGGGGCGGACAGGCACAGCGGTGAGCGTTCCCTTAACCTACCAATTCAAGCGCGGCTTGGGGAGCGTTTTGATGCGCAATTTGCAAGCGCAGGCGAAAACAGCTGCCGCGCCCCGGATCGCTGCTCGCCTCGATCGTTCCACCATGCTCTCGCACAATGGTATGCGTCACGGACAGACCCAATCCTGTGCCGTTATCCTTCGTGGTGAAGAACGGGTCGAAAACGTGCGGAAGCATCTCGGCGGGAATGCCTGGGCCATCGTCCAGGATCTCGGCGGTGATGACCGGCTCGGCCCCGTCGCCATCGTCTCCGGGGAATCCATGCTCGATGCGGGTGCGGACGGTCACGGTGCCCCCGCGATCCGTCAGCGCCTGGATGGCGTTCAGCAGGAGATTGAGGAACACCTGCCGCAGCATGTTGCTGTCGCCGAGGATGTAATCTTCCTCCGCGTCCAGGTCGGACCGAAGCTTGACCTTGCTCTTGCTGGCCTGCGGCTCGATGAAACGCAGCACGCTCTCGATGGTTTCGTGCAAGTGCAGCCCGGCGAGCGCGGGTCGCGTCGGCCGGGCGTAGTTGAGGAGCTGGGTGACGATGTGCTCGATGCGATTGATCTCGCCGCCGACGAGCTCGTGAAAGCTGGCGCGGAACTCCGGATCGTCGTAGCGCTTGGGCAGGAGCTGGGTGAAGACGCGCAGGCTGACGAGCGGGTTCTTGATCTCGTGTGCCGTGCCGGCCGCCAGGGTGCCGATGCTGGCGAGGCGCTCGTTCTGGCGGATCTGCTGCTCGAGCCGGCGCAGGGCGGTGCGATCGTTCAACACGAGGATCGCGCCGGGCGCCTGGCCCTCGATGCCGGCCAGGGCGTCGGCTTCCTCGGCGGCAAACGGCAGGCAGTTCACGACGAGCCGGGTTTCCCGGTTGGTTTCCTCGTGCAGGATGACGTCCTTGTCGCGGGACGGCGTGTGGTCGGCGATGGTCGCCGCCAGAAAACGGGAAACCGGCCCCGGCAGGTCGCCGACGTGCCCGGCGTCCAGACGCGGCAGTCGCAGGATGCGCTCGGCTTCGCGGTTGAACACGGTGACGCGCTGCTCGGAATCCACGGCGATCACGCCGACGGGCAGGTCCTCGACGAGCGTCTGGATGTAGGCGGCGGTGCGCCGGGCCTCGGTGTAGAGCCGGCAATTATCGATCGCCACGGCGAGTTGATCCGCCATCACCCGCAGCGCGGTGAGCCCGGGCCCGCCGTAAATCCGGCCGCCGCGCCGGGGGCCGAGGAGAAGAAGGCCGGTCAGTTCGCCGCGCCGGCGGATGGAGACGACGACTTCGATGCCGAGCGCCCGCATGCGCTCGCGCAGACCGCGGCGGTAGGGATCGGTCAGATGCCGTTCCAGGTCTTCGCACGCCAGCTCGCCGACCCCTTTTTTGATGAGGTGCTGCACGATCGAGTCGTCCGGGGAAAACGTCAGCGGCGGGGTGCTCTTCGGGTAGCTCTGCACGAAGCCTTGGCCCTCGCGCGACACCACGGCCACGTAATCGGTATCGGCGACCTCCGCCACGGTGCGGGAAAATTGCTGGAGCAACAGCGGCAGCGAAGAAACCGACTGGATGATTTCGTCTACCCGCACGACCGCATTCTCAAAATTCAGACGCGGCGGGATGATGCGCGCGGCGACGCGTTGGAGCATGCCGTGCCCCGGCGTGGCGAGCAGAACCACGGCGAACGCCCCGGTCAGCCCCGGCCAGAATTCGGCGTCCACACCCATCCGCTCAAACAGCCAGAACGACGCAAACCAGACCACGGTGAAAATCGTCCCGGCATAGCTGAAGAGGACCAGGTAGGAAAGCGCCCGGCGCAGGAACGCCCGCACGTCGAGAATGCGGTGGGACGTGATGCCGTAGGCGATGATCAGGCTATAGGCGAGCGCGCAGAATGGCGTGTAGCTCGGCAGCAGGAGGATGAGCCGCGGATTCTGGAGCAGCCACGGCATCAGCGAGATGATGAAGCTGCCCAGGACCAGCGTGAGATACCCGAGCTGGATGAACTGCAACTCCACCCGCCGCAGGCCCGCCGCCCCGCGACCGAAATAATCGCTCCACATTCGCCGGACCAACAGGATGAGCGAAATGATGAAAAAGATCAGGATCGTCAGTCCGCCGACCCGGTGGTAAAGCGGCGCGGGGAAGCGAATGTCCGCGGTCGGAGTTCGGATGACCGGGAAAAACACGTCCCGGATGTAGAAAGGCGTCAGGGCCAGCACCGCCATGATCCCGGCGCTGATGATCCAGAAACGAAACCTCCGGATGATCTCGCCCCAGCCTTTCTCGTCGTAGGCCACCGCGGTGCGCAGCAACTCAAACGCCGGCACGATGAGCAGCGCAAAGGCGGAACAAACCCGGCCCCAGAAGATCGCCTCAGGCGCCGTGGTGGAGGAAAACGCCAGGTCGCGCGTCAGCAGCCATGAACCGATGATGATGCACTGGATGAGAAAGCTCGCGTTGGCCGGCCGGCGCGGATTCGCCAGGAAGACCGCCACTCCGAGCAGGAGATCGCAACCCAGTGCGATCAGGAAGGAGGAGGAATGGTAATGCATCGCAGCAGCGCGCTTTTCACCCCCGCGAGGGCTCCATTACCAGAGCGTCGGCGGCGGGCCCGCGACCAGGAGCGTGCTGTTGCCGCCGCCGACGCCGTGCGCGTTGATGATCGCGCGGCGCAGATTCATCCGGCGGGGCACGTCGCGGACGTAGTCGAGATCGCAGAAAATATCCGAGTGCTCGTAGTTGCACGTCGGCGGCACCATCCGGTCGCGAAACGCCAGGGCGAGCGCCGTCATCTGGAGCGGACCGGCACCAGCAAGTGAATTTCCGATGACGCCTTTGATCGAGCTCACAGCGATGTGGTAGGCGCGGGGACCAAACACGTTTTTGATCGCCCGGGTTTCGCAGTGGTCAAAGACCGGGTCGCCCGGTCCCCAGGCAGAGATGTAATCAATCTCGGTGGGCAGGCAGGAGCCATCGGTGAGAGCCCCCTGCATCGCGGGTTCCAGTCCGGATCCGGGTAAATCATCCCCGCTGTCAATGCAGGAATCATACCCACAGATTTCCAGGTAGCTGGAAACTCCCCGGGCCCGCGCCGAGTCGAGTGTTTCCAGCACGGCCACCGCCGCACCTTCCGCGATCACGCCGCCGCTGCGCTCGCGGTCAAACGGCCGCCCGCCCCGGAGCGGTTCGTGATTGTGAGTGGACAGCATCCCGCTCGCGGCAAACTCCGCCATCGGCATGCGCGAGATCGGGGCGTCGGCGCCGCCGCAGATGGCCAAATCCGCGCGGCCGCTGCGGATTTGGTAAAATGCCTTGCCGATCGCGTCGAGACCCGCCGCGCAAGCGGAGGAAACGCCGACGACCGTGTTTTGTCTGGCTTCAAACAATCGGCTGACCGCCGCCGAAGTCGCCTGGGGCGGGGAGGAGCCTACCGCCATGCGGCTCGCGTGCATCGGCCCGTGCTTCTCCACGAGGAGTGCTGTCTCGGTGACGACCTCGCACGAGCTCGAAGCCACGCCGATGATGGTGGCCACCGTGCGCTCCTTGAGCGTGCGCGCGTCGAGCCGGGCGTCCGCGATCGCCTGCATCGCCGCGACCACCCCGAGCTGGGTCTGGCGCGACATCCGCCGCGGCTTCAGCGCCGGGTCGATCGTTTGCAGCGGATAAAAATCCTTCACCTCGCCGGCGATGCGCGAAGACATGCCGGAGGCGTCGAAGCGGGTCACCGGGCCGATCCCGCTGCGACCCGCCAATAAACTTTCCCAAAGAGCTTCCTTGGTGAGCCCGGCCGCGGATAGCGCACCTAGTCCGGTGACTACCACGCGCCGGCTCGGCGAGCGGCGCAAATCCATTGGTGGGCAAAGTATTGGACAAATCTCCCGGACGACAACCTATTATTTACAGAGTAAACATTGCGACCGGCAGCCGAATTGCTTTAACAACACTGGAACTCTGCCATGACGGTTTTTAATCATAACGGTGGGATCGTGCGCGTGCGCACGTCTGAAGGCGTCGGCGTGCCCGGCGAAAACAAAGCCGCCTTTTCGCCGCCTTCGCGCGTGCTGATCATCGACGATGACCGCGGCCCGCGGGAAAGCGTGCGCTTTATCCTGAAATACGACTACGAAGTCCACACCGCCGCCAGCATGCGCGAAGGGATCGATCGCATGAAGGCAGCGGCGCCGGGCGGCGGCTTCGACGCCATCGTGCTTGACGTCCGCATGCCGGAGCGCAGCGGCATCGAGGGGCTCGATGACATCCGCACCCTGGACCGCGATGTGTCGGTCATCATGTTCACCGGCTACGCCACGCTCGATGTCGCCTGCGAGGCGTTCCGCCATCTTGCGAACGACTTCGTTGCCAAGCCGCCCGATGCCGACGCGCTGCTGCTCACCGTGGCGCGCAACGTCTCCTCCACCCGCGCCCGCCGCCGCCAGAGCATGGTGGCGCAGGAACTCGAGGAGATGAACAAGCGACTCTCCGGCGAGATCGAGCAAAGCCGCACGCTCGCGGCGCTCGGTCTGGCCAGCGACGAGTTGATCCACGATATGAACAGCCCGCTCACCGTGCTGACCTGTTGCGTGGAAATGCTGCAAATGCAGATCTCGCGGCTGCCGCAATCGCCCAACCGCCAGTGGGACGAGATGCTGCATTACATCCAGACAATCAAAAACGCGATCAGCCAGTGCGTGCGTTTGGCGGACCTTTGGCGCCAGACCCGCCAGGAGTCCGCATTGGAGCGGGGGCCGGTTTCCCTCCACGCCTTTCTGCAGGAAAACGCCGACGCGCTGCGGCCGGTCGCGGCTGCCTCGGAGATCGCGCTGGAGTTGGATGTCACCGGGCTGGACCCCGGCAGCGGCGTGGAAATGGATCCCACGCAGATGGCCCGCGTGGTGCATAATCTCGTGACCAACGCGATCCGCGCCTGCGGCGGCTCGCGCCAGGGTTGGGTCCTCCTGCGCGGGCGTTCGGTCGCCGGTGGAGCCTGCGAGTTCGATGTCGTGGACAATGGCTGCGGCATTCCGCTCGACCAGCTCGACGGCATTTTTCAGCCCTATTTTTCCACCCGCGGCGCCGGCAACGGCCTGGGCCTTGCGATCTGCAAACGCATCGTGGAAGACCACGGCGGATTTATCAGCATCGAGACGGCCCCGGGCGAAGGGTCCACTTTCACCGTGCGCCTGCCCGGGAAGGTGTGATTCACCCCGGCTAGCCCTAAAACGGGTCGTAGCGGGTGAGGCGGCGACGCATCCCCAAGACGGTCGAGTCGCGTTATTTCTCCAGAAGGGGGAGGATCAACGATGAACCCGTTTGTCGCGTTTGACGACCTGGTGGCGCTCGCTCGGGAACGCTGCCCATTTTACCGCAATCTGTATCAGGGACTGGGCCCGCAGCCGACTTTGGAAGAGCTGCCGGTGCTGGAGCAGGACGCGTTTTGGACCGCGCACGATCGCGACCGGCGCGAAGTGCTCACCGATACCCAAATGGATGGGGTCGTGCTCAGCAGCGGCGGGAGCACGGGGCGGCCGAAATTTTCGTATTACTCGCTGGCGGAGTGGCCGGTCAACACGCGCCTCTCTGCCCTGTCGTTCGAGCACACCGGGCTGAAAGCCGGTGATCGCGTGGGCAACTTGTTCGGCGCGGGCGAGTTGTATTCTTCCTTCATCGGCGCCACCTTTTTGCTGCTCTCCTACCGTCCGGGAGTGCTGCAATTCCCGCTCGCCACGCATGCGCCCGATGCGTTCATCGTGGGGTTGATGCGTGACTTCGGCATCGACACTTTTGCCGGGGTGCCCTCGCGCCTGCTGCGGCTGGTGGATTACATCGAGCGGGAGAAGATCGGCGACGTGAAGATTCGGCGCCTGCTGTTCGCCGGGGAGCCGTTCTTTCCCGGCCAGCGCGCCTACGTCGAGCGACGTTTCCCGGGCGTCGAGTTCCGCTCGGTCGGTTATGCCTGCGTGGACTCCGGCATCATCGGCCTGGCCGATCGGGAGTGCGGCCCCGGGGAACATCGCTTTATTGATTCCGCCGGGATCATGGAGATTCACGACGAGTCCACCGGGGAGCCGATCGACGAGCCGGGCGTGCCGGGGAAAGTGATCTTCACAAACCTCGCGCGCACCCTCATGCCGATCATCCGCTATCCCGTGGGGGACCGGGCTCAGTGGCTGGAGCCAGCGGACACGCCGAACCGGAAGTTCATCCTGCTCGGTCGCAGCGAGGAAGCCGCGCGGATCGCCCACGCCAACTTGCACGTGTCGGACATGCGGACGCTGCTGGAGCCGTTCTCCGAACGCCTTGATCTCGCCGATTTTCAGATGCTCGTCACCAACGAAGATCGGCGCGACAAGCTGACCTTGCGCCTCGCCGCGCGTGCCTCCCACGAAATTCGCACGGCGGCCGAGCCGGATGTGCGGGCGGCGCTCGACCGGCAAAAACCGCAGCTCAAGGGCATGGTCGGCGTGGGCACGATCCATCCGGTGGCCCTGGAATGGGTGAGCCCGGATGAATTGATCACGAACCCGCGCACCGGCAAGATCCGCATGGTCGTGGACCGGCGGCTGTGATCAACCCGCGTCGTCCCCGAAGAGGGTCTTTTCGACCATCAGACAAAGGGCGTGATAGACCGGGAGATGCAGCTCCTGGATCGCGGTGACGCCTTCGGCCGGGACTTTGATCAGGACATCGCAGTGGGCGTCCATCGCGCCCGGCTTGCGGCCGCCACCGAGGCCAATCGTAATGAGTCCCTGCGCGCGGGCGATGCGGAGCGCGGCGACCACGTTGGGTGAATTGCCCGAGGTGCTCAAGTGCGATCAGCACGTCGCCGGGCCGGCCCAGCACGTAAACCTGCTGCGCGAAGATCATGCGGGCGTCGGTGTCGTTGCAGATCGCGCTCACCAGCGCGCCATGCGCCGACAGCGCGACGGCCGGCACGCCGCACTGAAGTTGATCAAGGAGCCAGTCCCCCTGCGGATCGCTCGCAAGCGCCTGCGCAAGCCTCGCCCGCTCGGCAGCCGGCGGTCGGCGCGAAAGCAGAAAGTCTTTCATCAACTCGCCGACGATGTGCTCCGCATCGGCCGCGCTGCCGCCATTGCCGCAAACGAGCACCTTGTTCCCGGCCCGCGCGCACCGGCAAAGCTCGCTCGCCGCCCGGCTGATGACCTCGCGGCAAGCTGCCAGTTGCGGATAGCGCGCGCAAAGGTCGTCCAGCATTGGACAGAACCCGGCCGGCTCAGTGGCCGTGTTCGTCAGCCGTGTTTCATTTTCAGGGGAAGGGCGGGCGAGGGACATCGATTGCGAATTGAAGTCGGGGCGGAGCAAACGCGGGAGCGGAATTGTCCCAGTCACGCCGGAAACCGTCGCACTGGTGCGGAACGCGTGCCGGCTGCGAGGCGGGATGCCGCCATGGCTTCCGTGCGGATGGGGGGGGATTCGAACCCCCGGTGCCGATAAAGGCACACACGCTTTCCAGGCGTGCACAATCGACCGCTCTGTCACCCATCCCTGAACCACGGCGTCAGCCGCGACGGACCCGGATAATACACCGGCCTTTCCTGCCCGCAACGCGAAGAGCGGCGATCCGTCGGTCACCGGCCGATACGGACAGCGCGGGCGATCGTTATTCGACCGGGCGGTTGAGCACCGCTTCGGCCTCGGCGAGGTCCGCTTCGATCGTGGCCTGGCAATCGACCAGTTTTTGCAGCTTCAACTGTAGGCGATGGAGTTCGATTGTGGCGCGATTGACATGTCCGCGCATCTCCGTGGTCTGGGACTGGTTTTCCTTGAGCCGGAGCCTGAGTTCGCTTGTCCGCGCCGCTATTTGTTCGGCGGACTGCCCGGCGAGGCCCACCTTCTCGGGTGCCGCGGCCGGCTCGGCCGGCGCAGAAGCGGGCGCCGTGCGGGTCGTCGCGCCGTTGCCATTCGCACCGGGCGCCCGCGGCGCCGCGCCATTCGCACGCGGGGACGAAGTCGATTGCGCGGGGACGGTGACATTTTTCCCACAGTGGGAGCAAGCCAGGGTCAGCCCGACGCCTTCCTGATCAATGACTAGTTCCCCAGAGCAATGCTGGCATTCAAAAACGATGTCGCGCTCCGTGACGACGATCGACGGGGCGGCCGCGGCGCCAGAAGGAGCATGGTTCGCGGCAGATTTGTTCTTCACCCCGGCAAGCAACTCGCGCGGAGGCGGGGGAGAGAAGGCGCTGGACGAAAGCATGGAAGGCGAAAAGCAGTCGCTCGCTAGAAACAGAGGGAACGGTAAGCCGGCAAGGTGAAATAGGAAGAGCAAATTCCGCGCTCGCTTCGGAAGTTCAGCCATTAAAATCAGCGTCGCGACAGAATGGCGCGCCAGTGTGGCACATCGGGCGCGAGGTGCGACAACGTGTCGCCATCCTGCTGGCGTTGGAAAGAACGCAGGTTTTATTAATCACTGATTATCAAAGACTAACAAAACTTCATGGCTACGGAATGCGCTCTGCTAAAGACAGGTTTCTTTTAAATTATGGCAAAAATCTTAGGCATCGATTTAGGAACCACGAATTCCTGCATGGCCGTGATGGAAAACGGCGAGCCGACCGTGCTGGAAAATTCTGAAGGCGCGCGCACCACGCCCTCCGTCGTCGCGTTTTCGAAAAACGGCGAGCGTCTGGTTGGTCAAGCCGCCAAGCGTCAGGCGGTGACGAACCCGCAGAACACGATTTTCTCCGTGAAGCGATTCATGGGTCGCAAGTTCGACGAAGCCGGCGACGAACAAAACCGCGTTCCCTACAAGCTGGTGAAGGCCAGCAACGGCGACGTCGGGATCCAAGTCACGGTGAACAACGAGGCGAAGACGTTTTCTCCGCAGGAGATCAGCGCGATGATCCTCGGCAAGCTGAAGGCCGACGCTGAGGCGAAGCTGGGTGAAAAAATCACGCAGGCCGTCATCACGGTCCCCGCGTATTTCAACGACTCGCAGCGCAACGCCACGAAAGACGCCGGCAAGATCGCCGGTCTCGAAGTGCTGCGCATCATCAACGAGCCCACGGCCGCCTCGCTGGCTTACGGTCTCGACAAGAAAAGCGACGAAGAAATCGCGGTGTATGACCTCGGCGGCGGCACGTTCGACATCTCCGTCCTGGAGATCGGCGAAGGCGTCTTCGAAGTGAAGGCCACCAACGGCGACACCCACCTCGGCGGCGACGACTGGGACAACCGCATCATGGATTGGATTATGAAGGAGTTCAAAACGGACTCCGGCATCGATCTCACCAAGCAGGCCGACGCGGTGCAGCGCATCAAGGAAGAAGCCGAAAAGGCGAAGATCGCGCTCTCCTCCTCCCAGAACTACGAGATCAACCTGCCGTTCATCACCGCCGACCAGACCGGCCCGAAGCACATCCAGAAGAC
This sequence comes from uncultured Verrucomicrobiae bacterium, assembly GCA_963762725.1. Classification (GTDB taxonomy): domain Bacteria; phylum Verrucomicrobiota; class Verrucomicrobiia; order Chthoniobacterales; family SZAS-18; genus JAFAXH01. The sequence continues at coordinate 406,154 of CAVXLY010000007.1, forward strand.
GCTTACCCGCGCCAAGCTGGAGCAGCTCACGGACGATCTTTTCGAGCGCACGATCAAGCCGGTGCGCGAGTGCTTGAACGACGCCGGCGTGGACGCTGGCAAGATCGACGAGCTCGTGCTCGTCGGTGGCATGACGCGCATGCCGAAGGTCATCGAAACCGCCCGCAAGCTCGTTAACAAAGAGCCGCACAAGGGCGTGAACCCCGACGAAGTCGTCGCAGTCGGCGCAGCCATCCAGGGTGGCGTGCTGAAGGGCGACGTGAAAGATGTCCTCCTCCTCGACGTCACCCCGCTGACGCTGGCGATCGAAACCGCCGGCGGCGTGGCGACCCCGATGATCCCGCGCAACACCACGATCCCGACCCGCAAGTCGCAGATCTTTTCGACCTACAGCGACAGCCAGCCGGGCGTCGAGATCAAGGTGCTGCAAGGCGAGCGTCCGCTCTCCCGTGACAACAAGAACCTCGGCACCTTCCACCTCGACGGCATTCCGCCGGCGCCGCGTGGTGTGCCGCAGATCGAAGTCACCTTCGACATTGATGCGAACGGCATTCTCAACGTCTCCGCGAAAGATCTCGGGAGCGGCAAGGAGCAGAAAATCTCCATCACCGGCTCCAGCGGCCTGACGAAAGAAGAAGTCGAAAAGATGCGCCAGGAAGCCGAGGCCAACGCCGAAGCCGACACCAAGGCTAAGGAAGCGATCGAAACCCGCAACCAGGCCGATACGATGGCGTATCAGTTCGAGAAGCAGCTGAAGGAGCTTGGCGACAAGATCCCCGCGGACAAAAAGCAGGGCATCGAAGAAGCGATCGCCGACGTCCGCAAGCAGCTCGAAGGCAACGATACCGACGCGATCAAGCGCGCTACCGAGGAACTCCAAAACCGCTTCCAGGCGGTGAGCGAGGAACTCTACAAGCAGGCAGCTGCACAAGCCGGCGCCCCCGGCGCGGAAGCAGCCGGCGGCGGCGCGGGCCCCGGAGCCAGCGCGACAAGCGGCGGCAGCGGCGCCAAGCCAGCGGGCGGCGACGTTGTTGACGCGGAGTTCGAGGTCGTTGACGAGGACAAAAAGGGCAAGTAAGTCACCGACCCCACATTTTGCGGGCGCCGCGTTTTCACGAAAGAACACGCGGCGCCTGTGAGCGCACCGCAGCGAAAGATTTGCCCGCCGCTTGCGACAAGAAGGACTGAGTCAGTCAATGAGACGCGACTGGCGGGCTGAAACCACCGAAACCAACCAAAAAAAGAAAACCAATATGGCTACCAACATGCAGCCTCTCGGCGACCGGGTGCTCGTGCATCCGCTCGATGAGAAGGAAACCAAAAAGGGCGGCATCATCATTCCCGATACCGCGAAAGAAAAGCCCCAGGAAGGCGAAGTCATCGCTCTGGGCACCGGCAAGCTGAACGACAAGGGCGAGAAAGTCGCCTTCACCGTCAAGGTCGGCAACAAGGTGCTGATCTCCAAATACGGCGGCACCGAAGTGAAGATCGACGGCGAGAACTACCTGATCATGCGTGAGGACGACATCCTCGGCATCCTCGGCTAACCCGTGCCGCTGACTTCCTGAGAAGCAACGTCACCCATTCAGTAATTCAGTAAGTAACACTTAGACTCATTCAAACTTATGGCAGCTAAACAATTGCAATTCGACGAAAACGCACGGCACGCACTGCTGCGCGGCGTTGAGAAATTGGCGCGTGCCGTCAAGGCGACCCTCGGGCCGTCGGGACGCAACGTCATCCTCGACAAGAAATTCGGCTCCCCGACGATCACCAAGGACGGCGTCACCGTCGCCAAGGAGATCGAGCTGGAAGATCCTTACGAGAACATGGGCGCCCAGCTCGTGCGGGAAGTCGCTTCGAAGACGAGCGACATCGCCGGCGACGGCACCACGACTGCGACCGTGCTCGCCGAGAGCATCTACCGCGAAGGTCTGCGCAACGTGACGGCCGGGGCGAACCCGACCAGCCTGCAGCGTGGCATCAACAAGGCGGTCGAAGCGATCGTCGGTGAACTGAAGAACATTTCCAAGGCGGTCACCGATCGCAAGGAAATCGCCCAAGTCGCCACCGTTTCCGCCAACTGGGACAGCACCATCGGCGAGATCATCGCTGACGCGATGGACAAGGTCGGCAAGGACGGCACCATCACCGTTGAGGAAGCCAAGAGCATCGAAACCACGCTCGACGTGGTCGAAGGCATGCAGTTCGACAAGGGCTACCTCTCGCCCTACTTCGTGACCAACGCGGAAAGCATGGAGACGATCCTCGAGAACGCCTACCTGCTCATCCACGAGAAGAAGATCAGCAGCCTGCGTGATCTCCTGCCGCTGCTGGAGAAAGTCGCCAAGAGCGGCCGTCCGCTGCTCATCATCGCCGAAGACGTCGAAGGCGAAGCGCTGGCGACCCTGGTCGTCAACAAGCTCCGTGGCACGCTCCAGGTCGCGGCCGTCAAGGCCCCGGGCTTCGGTGATCGCCGCAAGGCCATGATGGAAGACATCGCCATCCTCACCGGTGGCCGTTGCTTGACCGAAGACCTCGGCATCAAGCTGGAAAACGTCACCCTCGAAGACCTCGGCAAAGCCAAGCGCGTCACCATCGACAAGGAAAACACCACCATTGTCGAAGGTGAAGGCAAAGGCTCCGACATCCAGGGCCGCGTCAGCCAGATCCGTCGTCAGATCGACGAAACCACCTCCGACTACGATCGCGAAAAGCTCCAGGAGCGTCTCGCGAAACTCGCCGGTGGCGTGGCCGTCATCAACGTCGGCGCTGCGACCGAGACCGAGATGAAGGAAAAGAAGGCCCGCGTTGAGGACGCACTCCATGCGACCCGCGCAGCCGTCGAAGAGGGCATCGTCCCCGGCGGTGGCACCGCACTGATCCGTGCGCAAAAAGTGCTGGATAGTCTGAAGCTCGAAGGCGACGAAGCCGTGGGCGCGCAGATCATCCGCCGCGCCATTGAGCAGCCGCTCCGCACGCTCGCCGACAACGCGGGCCAGGAAGGCGCGCTCATCGTGCAAGAGGTCAAGACCAAGAAGGGCAACGTGGGTTACAACGTCGCCACGGGCGAATACGTTGACCTCGTCGCCGCCGGTGTGGTTGACCCGACGAAGGTCACCCGCAGCGCGCTGCAAAACGCCGCCTCCATCTCCGGCCTGCTCCTGACGACCGAAGCGGTCATCACCGAGCTGCCCGAGAAGGACAAGGGTCCGTCGATGCCTCCGGGCGGCGGCGGCATGGGCGGCATGGGCGGCATGGACTACTAAGTTCAGCGCAGCTCTGACGCATCAAAGTCAGAAACTCAAAAGACAGCCGGGCGACGCAAGTTGCCCGGCTGTTTTGTTTTTGAATGGCGCCGATCTCATGGGCGAAAAAGCCTCGGCGCCATCGACCAAACTGAAAAATCGCGAGCCCGCGCCGGATATGTCTTCCGGGAGGGCGGCCGCCCCGCGAAAACCGGTTTTCGCGGCGGCGTTTTCGGCTTGGCTCGTGCCGCCATTTCGGCGAATTTGCCGGGCTGTGGCGGCGACACCGGGAACACTCAATGGCGGGCTGACGCCTTTCCCCGAGACGCACTGGAGCGTCGTGGTCGCCTGCGCCGCGAATGACGACGGGGCAACCGGCGAACGCCGCCGCCGGGAGGCTGCCCTGGCGTGGCTCTGCCGCACCTACTGGCCGCCGCTGTATGCGTTCGTGCGCCGGCGCGGACGCTCCCCGGCTGATGCGCAGGACCTCGTGCAGGGCTTCTTCGCGTTTCTCCTGGAAAGCGAGGCTTACGCGCGAGTGGATCGTCGCCGCGGCAAGTTCCGTTCGTTCCTGCTGGCTTCGTTTCGCAACTATCTCGCCGACGCCCGGGACCACGCCGGCCGGCTCAAGCGCGGCGGCGGCCGGGAGTTGCTCCCGCTCGATCCCGGAACCCTGGAAAATGCCGAGCGATTTCTGGCGGAAGCCGGCGCGGTGGCCGATGCGGTGTCCGATGAAGAGCGGACGTTCGACCGGCGTTGGGCGCTGGTAGTCGTGAGCCGGGCGCTGGAGGAACTGGACCGGGAATTTGATGCCCGGGGACCGGCGCGAGCGCGGCTTTTCCGTGAACTCCGGCCGTTCCTGACCGGTGGCGGCGAGCTACCCTCGCAGGAGGCAGTGGCCGCGCGGCTGGAAGTGTCGGTGGAAGCCTTGCGAAACACGCTCTCGCGGCTGCGCGCCCGTTATCGCGAAGCGTTGCGGGCCGAGGTGGCGCGCACGCTGCTCCCGGAGGATGACGTGGACGTCGAGCTGCGTTATCTGTGCCGCGTGCTACTGCAGGCGGCATAACGTGGTCGCCGGTTTTTGTCGTCGTTGTCGTCGTTGTTGCCTCGTTCATGTCCGGCCAGTTGTCTGCCAGTTCCATCCCCAGAGTCTGCGCCCAGTGCGGCCGCGTCCTCGACGAATCCGTCAACGACGTGGGCTGCCTCCATTGTCTCGTCGGTGAACTGGCGGCGGACGTCGCCGGTGAAACGCCGCGCGGAGAGAATGGTTCCACGCGGAGTTTTCAGCATTACGAAATTCTACTGCGCGAGAGCGGTCAGCTTTGGGAACTGGGCCGGGGCGCGATGGGCGTGACCTACAAGGCGCTGGACACGAATTTGCGCCTGCCGGTGGCCTTAAAGGTCATCCATGGCCGCCATTCCGCTCACCCGGAAGCCCGGTCCCGGTTTCTGCGCGAGGCGCGCGTCGCCGCCCGGCTGCGGCATCCGAATGTCGCGTCGGTTTTTCATTACGGCACGTTGACTGCCCCCGCCGGGCCGGAGTCCTTCCCGGAGCCGGTGCTCGGCTTGCCAGCGGAGGAGGGAGCCCGGGTGCCGACGTGCTTTTACGCGATGGAACTCGTGGAAGGCGAAACGCTCGACGCCCGTTTGCGGCGCACCGGGCCGCTGGCGCCAACGACAGCGGTGGAGATTGCCCTCGGCATTGCTGCCGCGCTCGAAGCCGCGGAAAAGCGTGGGCTGATCCATCGGGATTTGAAACCGGCGAACGTCATGCTCGCCGCCGATGCGGAGGGCGAAGCGGCGGTGAAAGTCATCGACTTCGGCCTCGCGAAAGCGGTGCGCGCCGCAGACGCGGGTGAACTCGACGAAGCTGGCGCGGACGGCGAGCCCTCAACACGCGGCGTGTTTCTCGGCACGCTGCGATTTGCGAGCCCGGAGCAGTTCGATGGCCGTCCGCTGGACAGCCGCGCGGACATCTACGCACTCGGCGCCACGCTCTGGACGTTGCTCACCGGCGAGCCGCCGCACGGCGGTCACACGCCTGCGGAGGTGCATGACCACCAGCTGCACCGGCCGCTGCCGGTCGCTCGACTTGCGCGATGCCGACGTGCCGGCGCCGCTCGTGGCGTTGCTGGAACGAATGCTGGCGCCCGACCCGGCGGCGCGTCCCGCCTCGGTGCGGGCGTTGCGCGAGGAACTCCTCGCCTGCCGGACGCGGATGCAGCCTCGCCCGGTCCGCTGGCTGCGGCGCTCGGCACTCGCCGTGGCGGCGGGAGCGCTGGCGGTCGCGGTTGCGGCTTTGGGTTACCGATCCGCCGCCCCACCGTCGCGGACGCCGCCGGTGCCTCGGGTCCGCGACCAGCAGCACCGCCGTGCAAAACGAGCGACCCAGCGTCGCTGTGCTTCCCTTCGAGGATCGCTCTCCAGCCGGCGGCGATCGCCATTATCTCGCCGCCGGCCTCCCGGAGGAAATCCTCGCGCGCCTCGGCAAAAACGGTTCTCTGCGCGTCGTCGCCGGTGCCCGGAACGAACCCGCGATGACCGATCCTGCGACCGTCGGCCGCCAGCTTGGCGTCGCCTACCTGCTGCGCGGCAGCGTGCAGACCGTGGGAGATCTCGTGCGTATCCGCGTGCTGCTCCTGGATGCAGCGCACAGCGGCGCCGAGGTCTGGGCTGAAACCTACACCCGGCGCCGGGACGACATTTTCGCCGTCGAAAGTGAGATCGCCCATTCGGTGGCCGATCAACTCGGCGCCCGGCTCGCCGGAAGCTCGGAAATCGCGTCGGCCGCCGAGACGCCACCCACCGAAATTTCCGCCGCCTACGACGCCTACCTGCGCGGCATCGCCGTCACGCTCGGCCCCTCGCAAGATACCGCCGCCCTGCAGCGTGCGGAGGGATATTTTGCCGAAGCCGTGCGCCTGGACCCGCATTTTGCCCGCGCCTGGGCGCGCCTCGCGGCCGTCCGCCTGCGTGGCTACGAATCCGGCTGGCTGGACCCGACGCCGGCGCTGCGCGACGCCATCCGCGACGCGCTTGACCACGCCCGGCAGCTCGCTCCTGAAGCCGGGGAAACGCTTCTCGTCGAAGGCAGCTTCGAGCGCATCTGCCTGCACAACCCGGACGCCGCCTTCCGACTTTACCAGCGTGCCCGCCGGCTGCTGCCGAACTCGCCGCTCGTGTTGCATCACCTCGCCGCGATCGCCCGCGACCGCGGCCATTGGGAGGAAGCACTCGGGCTCCTGGAAGACGCCGCCCGGCTGGATCCGCGCAACCCACGACTGCTGACCGAACGCGCCGCCACTCTGGTCTGCGTGCGCCGGTTCCCGGAGGCGCTGCGCGCCTACGACGCGGTGCTCAACATTCTGCCCGACAACCCGGGCACCCTGGTCGCCCAGGCCGGAATCCTCATGGCCCAGGGCGATCTCTCCGGTGCCGAGCGGCTCTTCGGCCAGATTCACGCCGGTCCGGCGGAATACACTCTTCTCTACCAAAAGACCACGCTCGCCTGGATGCAGCGCAGACCGGAGCAGGCCGTCGCGTTTCTGACGAATGCGCTCGCCCGCCGCGACGCGATGAAGCCCACCAGCGCCGCCAGTCTCAGCGTGCTGCTCGGCCGCTCCCAGCTCCTCGCCGGCGAGCGCGAGCCCGGCTTGGCCACGCTCCTCGCCGCCCGTGCGGAGATCGAAACCTTGCTGCGCGATCAGCCCGACAACGCGTTTCTCCTAACCGATCTCGCCCGCGCCTGCGCTGCCGCCGGTGACCACGATGCCGCCCTGGCCGCCGCCGAACGCGCCTGTGCTCTGGTGCCCACCGCCCGCGATCACATGATCGGCCCATCCATGGAGGATGTGCTCGCCGAGGTTTGCGCCTTGGTCGGCGAGCACGAACGCGCCCTAACGCTGCTGGAACGTCTGACGCGCCTGAATTATTGGGGCTCCATCACCGACCCGCCGCTGACGGCCGCCACGCTGCGTCTCTATCCGGCCTTCGACATCTTGCGCGGCGATCTGCGCTTTGCACAATTGTGCGGCGGCGCTTCCGCGGCACGTCTCCGCGGCCTTGAGCGTCGAGCAGGGCACGGAGCGGCTGCCGCACGGCGTTCCAGCCCTGCAGCGGAGTTCGCGGCCTCGCTCCTGCGGGGACAGCGGCGGGAGAATTTCTCCGCCTGGGGAAATTTTTCCGGATAGGTCGCGCCGCAGATGCCTTTTGTATTTGAGAGCGTCATCACTTTGACGCGCCCACTCCCGATCCGCGCCTGTTGTCATGTCTTCCACCCATTTCGTTGCCAGCCCCGCCAGTTTCGATTTTGACCAGAAAGCTCACGCTCGCCGTGTGACGCTCTCCCGTCGCCCCGGTGTCCGCCGACCTTCGCGTCTGGCTTTGGCCGGCGCCGGCCTCGGCGTCATAAACGGCGGCCGCGCGGCCGGCAATAAACGGATTGACCGGCGCGCAGACCTTCGGCGGGAACGGCAGCGGCGGGGGCCTCCTGCTACACGGCTCGACGGTGTCCCTCGAAGGCAGCGGCATCCAAATTTCCGCCAACGGCGGCGCGGCTACCGGTGCCATGGGCGGTGGAGGTAGAATCGCTATCGGCACACTGGACGGAACCGGCCCCGGTGGCGCCAACGCGGGCGGCATCAGCGTCGCCGGCACGAACCCCGGCACGATCACCAACTTCCAATATCCGAATCCCGTCCCCGAGCCCTCCACCTGGGCGCTGCTCGGCGGTGGGGCGCTGACCCTGCTCGCCGCCCAGCGCGCGCGGCGCCTGCCCTAGCCGCAGCCGACGCCTTTTCTAAGGATGAACCCTTCTCGCAGATGCAACGCATTCGCCCCATGAAAGCCGCTTTCGATCTTCGTCCATCGCCCATGATTGCCCTCGCCGGCTCGGTTGTGTTCGCCGCCTCCTGGATAGCCGGACCATCCGCGTTCGCTCAGACCACGGTCACCAATCACTTCGACACGTCCTACGACTACATCTCGGGGACCGGCGGCGATCCGTTCTTCAGCGGCCAGCAATTTAACGGCGGCCTCCAATCGCCCAACAGCAATCCCACGCTCCAAACCGCCGACGCCAACACCACGAATCCCGGCCAGTTGACCATCAGTTCGACCAACGGCCACTGGGAGGCGGGCAACGACAACGGGTTCCTTCTGTATCGCAACGTGACCGGAGACTTCTCGGCCACTGTCTTCGTCGCGAGCGCCCCTTTCGTGAACTTCAACACCGCCGGGCTCATGGCGCGCAACCCCAGCACGGCCAACGGCGAGAACTGGATCGGCGTGCAACTGATCGGCAGCTTCGGCGCCGGCCCCAGCCAGCGCAACGACGTGAACTCTTCGTCGTCTGACGTGCATGCTTCGCCGGAAACCAACTTCACCACGGGCTACCTGCAGTTGACGCGCAGTGGCGACGTGTTCAGCACCTTGTTTTCGACCGACAACGTCAGCTTCGCGCTCATCGGTCAGGTCACCCGCGCAGATTTGCCGGAGACCGTGCAGGTCGGCTTGTATCAGGGCACCTACAGCGGCAACCAAGGCACGGCCACGTTCGACGACTTTTCGATCACGAGCTCGACGGTGCCGGAGCCGTCCACCTGGGTCATGATCGGTGCCGGTGCGCTCACCCTCGTCGGCCTCCAGCGCGGTCGCCGCGCGGCGACCGCGCCACGTCAAGCGAAGTAGAGAGTTCGCCGACGCTTCGTCGCAGGGGGATACGAAGCGCGGGAGAGTCCATTACCCTGCCGGGGAAAATTTTCTCCACATCCGCGCACTTTTTGGATACATCGCGCCACAAATGCCTTTTCTAAAAGTGAACCTCTTTCACACCAGTTCCTCACCTCTGTAAAAGCATGCTGTCCTCGCTTCACCCATCCCGGATCGTTGCCCTGCGCCTACTCATCGCCACCCCTGCTTTCATCCCGGCGCGTGCCGCGGTGATGATCGCGATCATCTTGTCGCTCGGCTTGAATTTCGCTCACGCCGATCTGTTCGGCATCTGGAGGGGCGACAACTACACTTCGGCGTCCACGACATGGGCAGACTCAAGCACGCTTCACCATGACGCGACTGCGCCGTATGGTGGAGTGACAACGACCGATGTTGGCTTCAATGGTCATAAGGCTTTGATTTTCAACGGTAGCTCTGGAACGAGCTCCACCGGCTACTTCACCGTGAATAACTCGGGAACCCTTCTTGGCGCGACAGGATTGACGTTAGTCGCCGTGTTCCGGCCCACAAATGCCAATGGCACTCGGCAGGGCACGCAGTTCTATAGTCAGGCCGGCTTGATCGGCAATGAACACGGCGGTGCGGTCAACGACTGGGGGCTTACTTTCAGCAACTCCCAAGCGGCGCTCGGGATCGGTCATCCAGATACTACCATTACCTCAGGCGCCCTGACGCTGAACTCGCAGGCCTATATTGCCATCGGAACCTGGGATACCAGCGGCCAGATGACGCTCTACATCAATGGCCAACAAGTTAATCAGACTTCCAGCGCCTCGACAGCCCCCCGGAATGAGCCCGGCGCATTTGCCCTAGGCGCACAAACCGCGGATCACGTCGCGCAACAGCTCGTTTTCGCCGGTCAGGTAGCGGAGTTTCAAATCTACAGCGATAACAACCAGAACGTCCAATCTCTGACAAATTCGCTCGGCGCGACATACGGCATCACACCAGTCCCGGAGCCGACCACTTGGGCAGCGGGCCTGCTCAGCCTCGGCGTGTTGGGCTACAGCCAGCGGCGGCGCTTAGCAGCGCTCATCGCCGCTCGGCGAGCCACAAGAAGGGTGGCGGCTTGAGGCTGCGCGCCATCGTCTGTCTTCCGGCGAACTGAGTTAGTTCGGCGGCACGCGGCCAACTCAGCGGTAATCCGTCCGCGTCGCGGCCGACCGGTTCAGCATCGCATCAAGACTGAAGCGGCCGGGGCCGACGACGAGCAGGGTCACGAAGACCGCGAGATACACGAACGCCGGCTCGCCGCTGCCCGGAGCGGCGCACCTGCAAGGGGCGGTGCGTTGACGACGTTTTCGCCTCGCAGATGCGCTATAACGAACGCAAAAGCGCAGTGATTCCTCGGTGGAACGGGAGCATCGTCTGACTCAGCGGTAGTTCGTCCGGTCCGCCGCGCCGCGATTCAACATCGCATCCACGCTGAACCGGCCCGCGCCGGTGATCAACAGGACCACGTAGCCGGCGAGGTAGATGAACGCCAGCTCGCCGTTCGGACCGCCGGGCGCGAGGTTGGCTTTCATCACCAGGAAAAACGCGACGCACATCGTGATGATCAGGCTCACCGCGGCGAAGCGGGTGAACAAGCCGATCACCAGAAGCGCCGCGCACACCAGCTCGCCGAAGATCGCCAGACTCAGACTGGTCTGCGTGCCGATGCCGAGCGGGTCGGGGAATTTCCCGGACAGCGTGCCGAATTTCATCAGCTTGTCGCGGCCGTGCAGCCAGAGCATGGAAAGGCCCAGCCAAAGGCGCAGCACGAGCAGGCCGGCATCGACGCTGCGGGGCAGAAAGTTCAGTTGGAGAAAAGAGAGGACGTTGTGCATTTTTGGATTTCGCCCGCCACTAAACCGCGCAAGGCGCGCAGCCGCAACTGCTTCGCGGCGGCGCCCGGTCGAGGGGGCGGCGCAAGGAATTACGTAGGCCGGCGCCGGTTGGATTTGCTAACCTGAGCCGTCGCCGCAGATACCGGCTCCACCGTATGGCCGTCAAAACCGAAAATGACCTTTCCGCCAATGCGCGCACGCTCTGGCTGAAAGCGAGCAGCGCCATCGAGCAGCGGAACTTCGGCTACGCCGTCGCGCTCCTGCAATCCGTCCTCCAGGAAACGCCGGAATTCCTGCTGGGCCGCCAGTATCTGCGCCGCGCCGCGCTGGCCGCCACCAAAGCGGGCAAGGGCGGTTTTTTGAAGAGCATTTCCGGCGGCGGGCTGTCGGTGATGAAAGCGCAGGGGCTGGTGAAAAAGGATCCGCGCGCCGCGCTCCATGCCGCCGAGGAATTGCTTGAAAAAGACCCGCGCAACCTCGCGGCCAACGGGCTCCTGCGCGATGCCGCGCTCGCGGCCGGGATGCCGGAGACCGCGTTGTTTGCGCTGGAAACCATGCGCGACGCCAGCCCGAAGGATCCGAAGATTTTGCACGAACTGGCGCGCGCCTACGCGCTCAACGGCCTGGCGGAGCGCGCGGTCGATATTTACCAGCATCTGGCCGAGCTGAACCCCGGCGATCTGGAGGCAATCCGCCGTGGAAAGGATGCCTCCGCGCAGGCCTCCATGGCGCAGGGCGGCTGGAATGACGCCACCAGCTATCGCGATGTGCTCAAGAACAAGGAGGAAGCGGTTTCGCTCGAGCAACAGAGCCGTTTCACCCGGAGCGCGGAGATGATCGAGCAGGGCCTCGCGGAGCTGGGCGCGCGTTACCACGAGAACCAGCGCGATCTCGATGTGGTCCGCCGGATCGCCGATCTTTACGAACAGAAGGAAGACTTTGCCGCCGCGCTGGAATGGTATCAATACGCCGTCGCACTGACCGAGAGCAGCGACCCGGGTCTGGTGCGCAAAGCCGCCGACGTGGCGGTGAAACACCTCGACCACCAGATCGCCAGTCACGAAGCCGGGCTCGCGGCGGCCGCGGCGGCTGGTGGCGGCGACCCGGAGATCCGCGGCGCAGGAGGAAACCCTGCGCGCCGGGCTGGGGGAGTTGCGTCGGCAGCGTGCGGAGATGCAGGTGGACGGAGGCGCGCAGCCGCGTCGAGCGGAATCCTACGGACCTCGTCTTCCGGTTCGAACTCGGCGAGCAACTCGTCGCCGCCGGCCATTTCACCGAAGCCATCCCGGAGCTGCAGCGCGCCCGCACCAGCCCGAGCCTCGGCGTGCGCGCGATGAATCTGCTCGGCCGCTGTTTTGAAGCCAAGGGCATCTACGATCTCGCGATCAAGCAATACGAGGAGGCCGCCGCGCGGTTGACCGTGATGGACGGCGCGAAGAAGGAAATCCTCTACAGTCTCGCCCTGGCCTACGAACGGCGCGGCGACGCGGCGAAGGCGCTGGCGACGATGATGGGGATCTACGAGGTCGATTCCGGCTATCGCGACGTGGCCGCGCGGGTGGAAAGCTCTTACAACGGCTCCCCGACCGCGGCGGGATGAATCCGGAAGACGGTATCTCCGGAATCCGCACCGGCGCGATGCCTGGAGGGCGCGTTTTCAGTGCATCTGCGATTGCCTGTAACATCTTGCCGGCGATGCCTCGCGGAGACGCCGCCAGCGCCAGCCCGACGCGCGAAACATTTCTATCATGACCACGCCCGCCGTTCCCGCTCGTTCCGAATTTGCTCCTGTCCACGTCGCAGGAAGTCTTGCCGCCATGTTTCTCCACGCCGGGTGCCACCAGGTGGAGCCCGCGAGCGGTTCGCTCATCCCGACGCCTTCCGGCGGCGCGCCGACCGCTGCGGCGACCCGGGGATCCACCACGACGACCGGCGGAGCGACCGGGCGCGGGAGCAGCGTCGGCGGCGTCAGCGCCGGCAGCGGTGTGAGTGGCGGCGGCATCTCGGGCGGTGGCCGGTGAACAGGGGAATCCCGCCGCGCAGCGGTCGCGCGATGATTGGGATGCGGAAGGCTCCGTTGCCGTTCGCGTCACGGCAACCTGCGCTTTGCCGGTGGATGGTCGCCGCATTGCTCGGATGCGGTGGCGGGGGAGGATTCATTCTTTTCGCGAGCGCTCTCCAGGGCCGGACATTCGAGGTCTTCGCGGCCACCGCGAACGCCGGCGGGGAGGAGAGCCATCGCAGCACGCTCGCCTCGGCCGTCGCCGCGGCGCACGCCGGCGATACGATTGTACTCCGGCCCGGCCGGCACGCCGTGAGCGGGACCGTGGATCTATCCCAGCACGGTCTCCGGTTGCGCGGTGACCGGGCGACGCTGGTGCCCGCCGGCGCGGCATCGGAAGCTCCGGCTCCCATCCTGACGGTGAGCGGCTACGGCGTCTCCATCGAAGGCATCGCGATCGACGGCGGCGTTGCGGATTGTACCACGGAAACTTCGGCGGTCTGCATCACGATCACTGGCCGCGGCGTTACGGTGCGGGATTGCCACCTGCACAACACCGCCGGCATCGGCGTGAAGGTGCTCGCCGACGATGCCACGATTCGCGACTGCCTCTTCGAACGCACGTGGATCGGCGTCTTCGGCGAAGATCACGGCGCGACGCGGCCGGGGCGCACCCGCGTCCTCGAAAACCGGTTTCTCGACGGCTGGGGCGACACGCTGGCGGACAAGGCGCTCTCCGGCGCCGTGAAGCTCAAGTCCAACGGCGCCGTCTGGGACGCCGGCCACGTGGTCGCGCGCAACTCGATCCGCGATTGCGGCGAAATGGGCATCGAGCTGTGGGGACGCATCGATAGCTGCGAAGTTTCCGACAATACGATTTACGGCACGGTCTTCGGTGTCTCGATCGGCGGCGCCTCCCGCGCCCGCGTGATCGGGAACACGATCCGCGGCACCACGTTTTGCGGCATCGAGCTGGCCGGGGACGCCACCGGTGCGCTCTGCGCCGACAACGCCATCGACGGCCGGAACGACGCGGGCGCCAGCGCGCTCGACGCCGGTTACAGCCTCAGCGCCGGGTTTGCCGATTCGGAGGTTCGCGGCGGCTCCGTCGTGGAGGCGCAGCGCGCCGTGAATTGCGTCGGCGTGTCCGGTCTCACGCTGCGCGGCCTCCAGATCCGCACGCTTTCCGCCGGCTGGTGCGTGACGATCCAGGGCAGCGACGATCTCCGTTTTATCGACTGCACCTTCGCCCCACCCGCCGATGGCCAGCCGGTGAAAAAAGTTTTCTTCTACGCCAGCGACCGTGTGACCCCGCCGCGGTCCGGGTTGCGACTGGAGGGTAACACGGTTTTCACGCCCATCAGCGAGAACTTCCTGCTCTTCTATTCGACGAACGGCGGCTGCTTTGCCGACACCACGCTGACCGGCAACTACGTCCGCAGCGACTTCATCGGCGGCGGTTTTCTCAACGCCTCGCCCGGCGTCGGGGGCGTCGGCAAGATCACGCAGACCGCCAATTTTCCAGATTCGCGCGCGGGTCAGTCCGGCTTTCAAAATATCGCTCCAGCGGTCTCCGCGGCACGGCAGTCGCGGAACGAATGGACGAATCCCGCCGCCGATGCGAATTGATGACCCGGGGCAGCTCCGACGGATCCTGTTTGCCGCCGAGGCCCCCCGCTTTTTATGAAAGCCATCGAAGGGTTCCACCTCATCACACCGGAAGATCTGCACTGGCGCCCGTCCAACCTGATGCGTATTCCCAACGCGGACTTTCTGGAACGCACCGGGAGCGAGAATCTCGGTGCGCGGCTTTGGCGGTTGCCGCCCGGGAGCGCGAACACGCTGCACAAGCACATCCGCTCAGAAGAGTTTTATTTCGTGCTCGAAGGCACAGGCAGGATGCGCGTCGGTGAAGAAACCCTTACCGTTCCTCGCCACGGTGGCGTGCTGGTCGGCCCGGATGCCTTGCGCCAGGTCTTCAACGACACGGATGCCGACGCGCTGTGGCTCATCATCGGCGCACCGGAGGAACTGGAATTCCTGCAAGGCTCGAAGTCCGCGCTGGACCTCTCGCGCTTCTACCCGGTTGACCCGAAGCAACTGCCCGACGAAATGGCCGGGGTGGAATGGCCGCCCCGGTGAGCGCCGTTCGCGCGACGGCCGCCTTCGTCCCGGAGTGGACCGGGAGGCCGAGCGGTGGACTCTTCAAGCGTCACGCCCGGCCCGACGGCGGCGCCTCGCCGTGGCGGCGCGCGCTTCTCTCGGCCGCCGGGGAAAAAGCGTGACGTCTTCCGGCAGGAACCGCACGGTGCGGACATGCGCGGTCTTCGCTGGTTCATCTTGGGATCGTGGGGTTGCTCGCTCCGCTGACGCCCGCATCGGGGGGAGTGGCGGATGTTTACCTCGATGCTTATCTCGAGATGTTCCCGACGCGCGCAACGCAAGCGGGGAGCCACCGGTTCGATCGCCGGCTGGAGGATTTTTCCGCGGAAAATCTGGAGCGCTGGATCGCCATCAATCGCCGGGAACGCGAGCGCCTGACGCAGCTGCTGCACGCCCGATCCCTGGCGTTCGACGACCGACTTGATGCCGAGGCGCTCCTGGCTCAGGTGGAGCGTGAATTGCACGAGCAAACCGTGCGGCGGCGGCCGCAGCGCGATCCGCTGTATTGGTCGGAAGTGATCGCCAACGCGGCGGTCTTTCTCCTGGTGCGCGACGATCTGGCGCTGGCAGAACGGCAAGAAAGCGTGCGGGCGCGGGCGCGCCTGCTGCCGAGGTTCGCGCGGCAGTGCGGCGAGACGTTGGCGGGCGCGCGGAGCGAGGCGATCGCCCCGGAGTTTTGCCGGCTCGCGGCCGGCCAGTTGCGCGCGACGGCGGCCTTCTACCGCGAGGGCTTCGCGCCGGCGGTGAGCGGCGGCGCGGAGGCGAGCGAGGAAGGGGCGACGGCGGCGCAGGCGCTCGCGGAACTGGCCGGACCGGATCGAGCAACTGGCCCAGCGCGCGACCGGCTCGCCACGGCTGGGCGAGGATTATGCGGCGACGTTTCGGCTGGGAACGGGCGTGACTGAGCCGGTGGCGGAGGTGTTGAAGCGGGCAACCGCCGACCTAGCGGCGAAAAAGCGGGAAGCAGCGGAATATGGTCGGACGGCCTGGCGGGAATTGGTCGGCGGCAACGATGCGCCGCCGGCGGATGATGCGGCGTTGTTGCGGCGGTTGTTCGACCGCGTCGCGGACGACCGTGACACGGACGTCGCGGACTACACCGCCCGCTGGCGCGCGAACGTGGCCGAGATCGAGTCTTTCGTCCGCGCGAAGGGGATCATGACGCTGCCGGATCCGCTTACCCTCGTCGTCGATCGGGCGCCGGCGTATTTCGTCGGCCAGAGCGTCGGCGGCGTCTATGCGGCCGGGCCGTATGCGCCGGAGGCGAAGACGATCCTCTTTCTGCCGGTGCCGCCGCCGGACGCGACTGCGGACGGGCGCGCCGCTTTTTTCCGCGATTTCAACCGGCCGTTCAGCCGGATGATCGTGCCGCACGAATTGATCCCCGGCCATTACGTGCAGCTCAAATTCGCCGCGCGGCATCCGCACAAGGTGCGGGCTGTTTTTCCGGATCCCGATTTACATCGAAGGCTGGGGCACGTTCTGCGAGCGGCTGCTGCTGGATGAGGGCTGGGGCGGGGCGCTGCCGCGGCTGGCGCACCTCAAAAAACAACTGGAAAACATCGCCCGCACGATCGTGGACATCCGCGTCCACACGGAAAACATCTCTCGCGAAGAAATGGTGCGGTTCGTTAAAGAAGAAGCGCTCCAGGGCGAGCAGATCGCGGGCAACATGTGGACACGAACGCTGACGAGTTCGCCGCAGATCACCACTTACTACCTTGGTTATGAAGAGGTCGTGAAATTGTATGAAACCGCCCGCGCCGCCGAGGGCGATAAATTCGAGCTGCGCCGATTCATGGACGGAATGATGGAGCTTGGTCCCGTGCGGCTGGAACACTACCGGGAGCGCACCCGGCGGGCCGGCGCGCCGCGGCGCTGATCGTTTCGATGGAGGACAGTCGTTTCAATCCGGCTCGCGGCGCCAGGAGATCGCGAGCCATCGATGTATCCCATCGTAGCCGCGAGCCTACCGGTCGGGCTTCGGCTGCCAGCCGGCCCGGTCGCACGACCCAGAATTCCGACTCGGCGGGTCGAACGCCAGAGTCGGTGCTTTCAGCCGTTACACGGTGACGTCGTAGCGGTCCAGGTTCATCACCTTGTCCCACGCGGCGACGAAATCGCGGACAAACTTTTCCTGCGAATCCGCAGAGCCATAAACTTCCGCCAGCGGTCGCAGCTGGGAGTTCGCGCCGAAGATGAGATCAACGCGGGTGCCCGTCCACTTCAGCTCGCCGGTCTGACGGTCGCGCCCTTCGAACACGTCGGCCGCTTTCGAGACCGGCGTCCACTCCGTGGCCATGTCGAGCAGGTTCACGAAGAAGTCGTTGGTCAACGCCTCCGGGTTCTCGGTGAAGACCCCGTGCTTCGAGCCGTCGGCATTCGTGTTCAACGCGCGCATGCCGCCGATCAGCACCGTCATTTCCGGCGCGGTGAGCGTGAGCAACTGCGCCTTGTCGATGAGCAGCGTTTCGGACGCGATGGTGTATTTGCTTTTGAGGAAATTGCGGAAGCCGTCCGCGAGCGGTTCGAGCGGCTCGAAGGCGATGACATCCGTCTTCTCCTGCGAGGCGTCCATGCGTCCCGGAGTGAAGGGCACCGTCACGGAGTGCCCGGCGTTCTTCGCCGCTTTCTCGACGCCGGCGCAACCGGCCAGCACGATCAAATCCGCGAGCGACACCTTCTTGCCGCCGGTCTGTGCGCCGTTGAACTCGCCCTGGATGCCTTCCAGCGTTTTGAGCACTTTGCCCAGTTGCTCCGGCCGATTGACCGGCCAATTGGTCTGCGGTTCCAGGCGAATGCGGGCGCCGTTCGCGCCGCCGCGCTTGTCGGAGCCACGGAACGTGGAAGCCGACGCCCAGGCGGTGGAAACCAGTTCCGAAATCGAGAGGCCGGACGCGAGAATTTTCTCCTTCAGCGCGGCGATGTCCTGCGCCTCGATTAGCGGATGATCAACTGCGGGAATCGGATCCTGCCAGAGCAATTCCTCTTCGGGAACCTCGGGCCCGAGATAGCGGGCGCGCGGACCCATGTCGCGGTGGGTCAGCTTGAACCAGGCGCGGGCAAACGCGTCGGCAAACTGATCCGGATTCTCGTGGAAACGCCGCGAAATCTTTTCGTATTCCGGATCGACGCGCAGGGCGATGTCACTGGTCAACATGCACGGCTTGATCCGCTTGTTCGGGTCATACGCGTGCGGCACCGTCCCTTCGCCGGCACCATCTTTCGGCTGCCACTGGTGCGCGCCGCCGGGGCTCTTCGTGAGTTCCCATTCGTAGCCGAACAGGTTCTCAAAGTAACCGTTGCTCCACTGCGTCGGCGTGCTCGTCCAGGTGACTTCCAGGCCGCTGGTGATGGTGTCCGGGCCTTTGCCGGTGCCGAAGCTGTTTTTCCAGCCGAAGCCCTGGTGCTCGAGCCCCATGCTTTCCGGCTCGGGCGAGACGTGGGAAGAGGGCGCGGCGCCGTGCGTCTTGCCAAACGTGTGACCGCCGGCGATCAGCGCGACGGTTTCCTCGTCGTTCATCGCCATGCGGCCAAAGGTCTGGCGGATGTCCTTCGCGGAAAGCGCGGGGTCGGGATTGCCGTCCGGACCTTCGGGGTTGACGTAAATCAGACCCATCTGCACCGCGGCGAGCGGATTCTCCAGATTGCGGTCATGAATCTGGCCGTCCGCGTCGTCATCGGAAACCAGCACGCCGCCCGGTTTTTCGACGCCTTCGGAGCCGTGGCCGTAGCGGATATCGCCGCCGAGCCAGGTGGTTTCCGAGCCCCAGTAAACGTCGTGATCCGGCTCCCAGGTGTCTTCGCGGCCGCCGGCGAAGCCGAACGTTTTGAAGCCCATAGTTTCGAGCGCGACGTTGCCGGTGAGAATCATGAGATCCGCCCAGGAAATCTTGCGGCCGTATTTCTGCTTGATCGGCCAGAGAAGGCGGCGCGCCTTGTCGAGGCTCACGTTGTCCGGCCAGCTGTTGAGCGGGGCAAACCGCTGCTGCCCCCGGCCGCCGCCGCCGCGCCCGTCCCCGGTGCGATAGGTGCCGGCGCTGTGCCAGGCCATGCGGATGAAAAGCCCGCCGTAGTGGCCGAAGTCAGCCGGCCACCATTCCTTGGAATCGGTCATCAGCGCGGCGAGATCCTGCTTCACCGCGGCGAGATCGAGGGTCTTGAATTCTTCCGCGTAATTGAAGTCGCCGCCCATCGGGTCGGACTTCGCGGAATGCTGGTGCAGCAGCTCGACTTTCAGGCGGTTCGGCCACCAGTCGCGGTTCGTCGTGGCACTGCCGGCGGCGGCGGTGTGGTTGAAAGGGCACTTGGCTTCGGTCGTCATATTTTTGCGGGTGATGGAATGCGGAAAAACATCGTCTCGAGTCAGGCGTTACGGTCGGCGCCACGCGAGGGAGTCAGAAATTTGCTCAGGAATTGAATTTCGTCCACTCCGTCTGCCGATCGCACCGGCATGGAGTTGTTCGCGGTCGTCATCGGCTGGCACCCTCCCGATTCGCCGGTTCACACGCCCAGCTTTCAAACTGCGGATAGCCTGCCATCCTCAGGAAGCTCGCAAAAGCGCGAGGCTGGCTGACTTCCGATCAGATCCCACTGGTCTACCCTGCGCCCCGGGGCCGCCGCGAGCCGGGCTGTCGCGACGGCTTTCACCGAACAAAAGAGGACCGGATCGCGCAATCGCGGCGAACAAGAAGAAACATGAAAGCACTCACTCCCTGCTGGAAAAATGCATTTTGCGCGGCGGCATTGTTCGCCGCCACGCTTGGCCAGGTCCGCGCGGAGGCGGTCGATCCCGCAAACGATCCGAAAATCGATCCGCCGGTGCGGGAGTTCTTGAAAAAGCTGAACTCCGGCGGCGGCAAGCCAATCGAGCAGATGACGCCAGAAGCCGCGCGGCAGGTGCTCGTCGGCGCGCAGAATTCCGTGAAGGTCGATCTCTCGGGCGTGGAAAAGTCGGAGAAGGCCATCGACATGGATGGCACGAAGGTGAATCTGACCGTTGTGAAGCCTGCGGGCGCGAAAAGCGGCCTGCCGGTGTTCATGTTTTTCCACGGCGGCGGCTGGGTGTTGGGCGACTTTCCGACGCATGAGCGCTTCGTGCGCGACCTCGTCGTGGGATCGGGGGCGGTCGCCGTTTTCGTGAACTACACGCCGTCGCCCGAGGCGCATTTCCCGGTGGCGATCAACCAGGCGTATGCTGCGACCAAGTGGGTCGCGGAACACGGCCAGGAGATCGGCGTGGATGGCAAGCGTCTCGCGGTCGCGGGCAACAGCGTCGGCGGCAACATGTCGACCGTCGTGGCTTTGATGGCGAAGGAGAAAAACGGTCCGGCAATCAAGTTCCAGCTGCTCTTCTGGCCGGTGACCGATGCGAGTTTCGACACCGCTTCCTACCAGGAGTTTGCGACCAAGCATTTCCTGACCAAAAACATGATGGTCTGGTTCTGGGACAACTACACGAAGGATCCCGCGGAGCGGAAAAGCATCCATGCCTCGCCGCTGCGGGCTTCGACGGAGCAGTTGAAAGGCCTGCCGCCCGCGCTCGTGATGACGGATGAACTCGATGTGCTGCGCGACGAGGGCGAGGCTTATGCCCAGAAACTGGCCAATGCCGGTGTGCCGACGACCTCCGTGCGCTATAACGGAACGATCCACGATTTCGGCCTTCTGAACCCGCTGGCGGATGCGCCGGCGACGGAGGCGGCCATGCGCCAGGCTTCCGCGGAGCTGAAGCATTACCTGAAACCTTGACCGGCGGTGCGAGGCAGGTCGCCGCGGCCGCCTGCCTCGCCGCCGATCGCGCGCCCGGACCGCGACGGAAACGGCCACGCGCCGCTCAGAGTCCTGAGCTGGCCTGCATGATGCCGCCGTCAGCGAAGACCGTAGTGGCCGTGACGTAGCTGGCGGCGTCGCTGGCGAGAAACGCGACGAGGCTGGCGATTTCCTCGGGCTTGGCCAGGCGGCCCAGCGGGATGGTGGAGTTCAACTTTTTGAGCAATTCCGGGTCGTCCATCGTTCCCTGATTGATCGGCGTTGCGATGGCTCCGGGGCCGACGCCGACCACCCGGATCTTGTGCGGCGCGAGCTCGACCGCGGCGGTGCGCGTCAGCATTCGCATGCCGCCTTTCGACAGACAGTAGGGCGTGTTGCCGGGCATCGGCCAGTCCTCGTGGACCGAGGAGATGTTGATGATGCACCCGCCATCGCCTTGTTTGATCATCTGCTGGGCGGCCAATTGCGTGCCGAAAAAGGCGCCTTTGAGATTTACCGTCAGCACCTTGTCGTATTGTTCCTCGGTAGTATCGAGAAGCGAGGTGCGGGTTTCGATGCCGGCGTTGTTTACCATGATATCGACCCGGCCGAAGGCTCTGACGGCGGCCTCGACCATCTCGCGCAACTCGGCCAGTCGGCCGACATCGGCTTGCACGCCGACGGCGCGACTGCCCAGCGATTCCACCCGCTTTATGAGCGCATCAGTCGCTTCGGGGCGCGACCGGTAATCGATGACGACCCTGGCCCCTTGCCGGGCCAGTTCCAGGACAATGGCTTCGCCGATGCCGCTGTTTCCGCCGGTGACGATGGCGACTTTGTCTTTGAGGTTCATGAGGGATCTCCAGGCTGCTGAGTCTGCGCGGAAATTTGCGCGGAAAATCCAAATTCGCGCGCAAAAAATCCGCAAATTCGCACTCGGCGCGGGAAATCTTGCCGATTCCGCCGTCAAAGAGGGAGCGCGCGGCTCCCGGCTTACCGGGAGAAACACGAAACCGCAGCGCCCAAGATTTTTCCCGCCCGATGCCATGAACACGAAAGATCTCCTCCGCCTCGGCATCCCCGCCGGCGAGCCGCTCGCTCGGGCGCACGAGTTTGTCCGCAACTTCGTCGCGCAGGGTGGCGACGGCGCACGAATCGAGGCTGAGATTTTCAACATCGTCGCAAATCCGCCGGCATTTTTCGGGGACGCGCTCCGGGCTCCGCTGGCCCGCGCGCTTTACCGCCCGGCGTTCACGCCGCGCGCGGACCTCGCCCCATGGCGCCAGTGGGGCGAGGGGCTGGAGCCGGACGCGGTGAAACAGATGGTCAATGCGTGCGCGCTCCCGGTCGCGGTGGCCGGCGCGCTCATGCCGGATGCGCACGTCGGCTACGGCCTGCCGATCGGCGGCGTGCTGGCGACGGAGAACGCCGTGATCCCCTACGCGGTCGGCGTGGACATTGCCTGTCGCATGAAGCTGACCGTTTACGATCGCAACGCCAATACACTCGCGGGTCAGCGCGACCGGCTCGCGAATATCATCGAGGAGCGAGACGCGCTTCGGCATGGGCTGCGAGTTCAAGCAGCGCCGCCAGCACGAAGTCATGGACGAAGACTGGAGCGTTTCGCCGATCACCCGGCAGCTGCGCGACAAGGCGTGGAAACAACTCGGCACCAGCGGCAGCGGCAACCACTTTGTCGAGTTCGGCGCCTTCACCGCCGACGCCGCGCAAGCGTCGGCGCTCGGCCTCGCGGCGCCGGGCGAATACCTCGCGCTGCTCACGCATTCCGGCTCGCGCGGCACCGGCGCGCAGGTCTGCAATCATTACTCGAAGCGGGCGATGGCCCGGCACGAGGATCTTCCGAAGGAACTGAAGCATCTCGCCTGGCTTTCGCTCGACGACGCCGACGGCCAAGAATACTGGGCGGCGATGAACCTGATGGGTCATTACGCCGCGGCGAACCACGCGCTCATCCACCGGCACATCGCGAAAAAGCTCGGCGCCGCGGTGCTGCTCGACATCGAGAACCACCACAACTTTGCCTGGAAGGAAACGCACGTCGTGGAGGGCGAAGCACGCAGGGTCATCGTCCACCGCAAAGGCGCCACGCCTGCCGGCGCCGGCGTGCTCGGGATCATCCCCGGCTCGATGGCGTCGCCCGGCTTCGTGGTGCGCGGGCGCGGCGAGCCGGAGTCGCTGGATTCCGCGTCGCACGGCGCCGGCCGCGTGATGAGCCGCACGAAGGCGCTGCAGTCTTTCACCTGGAGCGGGACGAAGAAACTGCTCGCCGAACGCGGCGTTGAGCTGCTCTCCGCCGGACTCGACGAGGTGCCGGGCGTTTACAAGGATATCCACGCCGTCATGGCCGCGCAGACCGATTTGGTCGACGTCCTCGGTCGCTTTGATCCGAAGCTGGTAAAAATGTGTCCTGCCGGCGATCGTGCCGAAGACTGACGGCAGCGGAATCGCAGCTCGCACTGTCCCGTCATTGCTCCCTGTCGGTGCAGCGCGAGCACTCATTCCGTCCGATCAAACCGATGAAACCATCCATCTCCAGCATTCGATTTCACGCGCAACTGATCCGGCCGGCCGAGGCCGGGACGGGCGAGCCGTGGACCTTTCTCATTCTGCCCAGGAGCGCCAGCGCGCAGCTTCCCACGCGGGGCATGATCGCGGTCGAAGGCACCCTCGACGGCGTAGCGTTTCAGACGACGCTTGAGCCTGATGGCCAGAAAAGTCACTGGCTCCGAGTGGAACGAAAGCTCAGCGAAGCGGCCGGCGTGGAAGCTGGTGAAAGCGTCGCCCTGGAGATCGCGCCAGCGGCCGACGAGCCGGAGCCGATCCTGCCGGCAGAACTTGGCGAAGCCCTCGCGGTTGCCAGCGCAAAAACGCGAATGACGTGGTCCGGCATCACTCCCACCGCGCGTCGGGATTGGATCCACTGGATCGGCTCGGCGAAGAAAACGGAAACGCGCACGCGCCGGATCGAAGCTGCCTGTTCGATGCTCGCCGCTGGCAAACGGCGCCCCTGCTGCTTCGATCGCTCCGGGATCTACAGCGGGAGTCTGAGCGCACCGAAGCCGGCGGCATGAGCGTGCCTCGCGGCGAACCGGGAACGAGACTTAATCGATGCAAGCCCGCCGAAGCGACGGACATTTCGGCCGTCTGCCAGGTTCCGCATCCGGTGCAGCCTCCCAGTTCGGGATGTTGAACTGCGCCCCGATCGGCGGAAATCAGCGTGGGGATCCAACAGCGGAGCCATCTCCGCATTCGCCGGCTGGAGACGCTGTGCGTGGGGAAATCGTCCGCGAATGCTGGCTCCAATAATCAGGCGCCGTCGGCCCCGGAGAGCGAGGTGGTCGGCCGTCTTAATCCTTGGCGAAGACGGCGTTTAAGACCTCGAACGAAAGGCCTTGTTTCGCGTAGGTCCGAAAGAGCGTCTGCGTCTCGCTGTTGCCCAGAAAAATCACCGTCAGTTTATCCTCCGGCGAGATCAGGTTGAGGGCGGAAAAGCCGTTGATCGCGCCTTGGCGCTCGGTCAGACGATGGCTCTTCCCGTCGGCCAGCTTGGCATCGTAAGTCCAGCTTCCGAGCGCGACAAAGCCGAGCTTCGCGGACGGCGTAAACATTTCCTCCGTGAGCTTCCGGGAAAGGAGGCGGTGACTCATCAGCGCCTGATCCCAGCGGCAGAGATCGCCGACGGTGGAATACATTGCGCCAGCCGCGCCGAAGTTCTGGATCTGGACGAAGCCTTCGTTGCGCCAGGCCCCATTCTGGTAGGTGTATCCGCGGGCAAGGTGCGGAACGACGGTTTCGTTTTGCAACAGGCCGCTCTGCGTCATGCCAAGCGGCTGGAGGATTTTCTCCTGCAAGTTTGCTGCGTAGGTGCGGCCCGTCACCGCTTCGACAATCGCGCCCAGGACGAGGAAGTCGGCGTTGTTGTAATTGAATTTTTCACCGGGCGTGGCGACGAGATCGCCTTGCAGATATTTCCGCAGGACGGAGGCTGTGTCCGTCATCTGCGGATCTTCGCTGACGTAGAATTCCTCCGGAAGTTGGGGCAGCCCCGAGGCGCTCAGGAGCAGATCGCGCACGGTGACTTTCATTCCGGTTTCCGCGCGGAATCCGGGGAGATAATCGTGGATCGTGCCATCGAGCTTCACCTTGCCCGCCTCGACCTGCTGCAGCACGAGCATCGCCGTGAATTGCTTCGTAACCGAGCAAATGCGGAAGCGGGTCGTCTTCGCGTCGTTCGCGATTTTCCAACTGCGGTCGGCTTCGCCAACGGCGCCTTCGTAGATCACCTCATCGCCCCGGGTGACCAGAACCGCGCCGGAGAATTCTCCCTTTTCGTGGGCTGCGGCGAGCAGCTGCGCGATCTTCTCCGCGGGGGGCGCGGCTCCGAGCGGATTGATGCTCAAGAGCAGCGTGAAAAGGACGGCCAGATTGGGGAAAATTCGCATGCGCCGGCAGGAGAACACGCCGGCAACCGGGTGTCAAAAACACCGCCCCATTTCCGGTCCATGGGCGCGAGTCGGGCAAGGGCACGTGCCGCCGGCACACGCCGCCGCCCGCGGGAAGCGCAGGCAGCAGGAAAACGATCCCGGCGCCGGCCGCGATGGCCCCGCGCCTGCCGTCATTCGTAGCGCAGCGCCTCGATCGGATCGAGCGACGCCGCTCGCCAAGCCGGGTAGTAGCCGAAGCCGATGCCGATGGCCGAGCAGACGATCAAGCCTGCCGCGGCCCAGCCGAGCGGGAAGATCACGTCGGCCTTTAGCCAGGCGGCCAGCGCGTTGCCGCCGACGACGCCGAGAAGGATGCCGACGACTCCGCCGAGTTCGCTCAGAAATACGCTTTCCACGAGAAACTGGCGCAGGATGTCGCGCTTCTTCGCGCCGATGGATTTGCGAATCCCGATCTCCTTCGTCCGCTCGGCGACGGAGACCAGCATGATGTTCATGATGCCGACGCCGGCGGCGAGCAGCGCGACGCTGGAGATGACGAACGCCCCGGCGCGCACGGCATCGGCCACGCTGGCAAACGCGCCGACGAGCGAGTCGTTGGAATAAATCTCGAAGTCATTTTCCGCGCCCGGTTGCAGGCCGCGCGCCGCGCGCATGGCGCCGATGCCGGCATCCATGGTCATCTGATACGTCGCCTGGCTGGGCGATTGCGTGGCGATGTTGACCGTCCGTTTGACGCGCCCGAAGTCCTCGAAGTAACGGGTGATCGGCACCAGATTGAGGTCGTCCTGGCTGCCGCCGAACGCACCGCCTTTTTGTTCCAACACGCCGACGACCGTGTAGTTGCGTCCGGCGATTTTGACGACCTTGCCGATCGCGTTTTCCGACGGGAAAATCTTCTTCACCACGTCGTTTCCCAGGACGACGACGTTGCGGGCGAAATCGATGTCCGACGGGTTGAGGTTGCGACCTTCGGCGATGTTGTAGCCGTTGGAGATCGTGAAGTTCTCGTTGCCCCCGATGACGGTCATGCTGGGGTTGGTCTTCAGCCGGCCGTAGGAAATCTGCTTGCCGCGGTCAAAGACCTTCAGGCTGACGATCGCGCCCGGCACTTTCTCATGCAGCAGGCGGATGTAGGTGCTGGCCTGCTCATAGGAGACATTTTTGCGGTTGGCGAGTTTCTGGAGCGCCTTCGGGCTGGCGTTGCCGATCACCGGATATTTGCCGAATTGGAAAATGTTCGACCCGAGAAAGGAGAGGCCGCTTTCGATGGAGGATTGCAGCGCGCCGGTGGCAGTCATCACGCTGATGACCGAGAAAACACCGATGGTGATGCCGAGCATCGTCAGCGACGAGCGCAGCTTGTTCGCGCGCAGCGAGCCGAGCGCGAGGCGCAGGATTTCCAAGAAAGGCATGGGGAAAATGGGGCCGCAGATTTCGCAGATTTCCGCAGAGGATTTTGGTCAGACTTATGGCTACGGGTTCGTGGCGTGAAATCGGAGACCCGTCTGCGAAAATCTGCGAAATCTGCGGATAAAAAAACTCCGCTACTCGTAGCGCAGCGCGATCACCGGATCGAGCCGCGAGGCACTCCACGCCGGGGCGAAGCCGGAGAGCACGCCAGTGAGCACGGAGATCGTCAGGCCGAGCAGCACGAGGCCGGCAGAAAACTGGATCGGAAAAGTCGGAAACGCGATGCCGATGCCTTGAAACAGCACCCAGGAAAGCGCGATGCCGAGGAATCCGCCGAGCACGCAGATCGCCACGGCTTCGATGAGAAATTGCAGGAGGATCGTGCGCCGCCGCGCGCCGAGCGCCTTGCGGGTGCCGATCTCCTTGGTGCGCTCTTTCACGCTGACAAACGTGATGTTCATGATGCCGATGGCGCCGACGAAAAGCGCCAGCCCGGTGATGAACAATCCCGCGATGGCGATGCCGGTTTTCACCACGCCGAGCGTGCCGCGAAAGGACTCCTGCGCATTGATCGCAAAGTCGTCTTTCTGGTCCGGGAGCAACCCGCGCAGCCGGCGGACATCGCCGATGAGTTCGAACTTCGCGGCCTCTAGTTTCTCCTTGTCGGTCACTTTCACCCGGATGTCGGTGTCGGTGTCCTTGTTCTTGAAATACCGCTTGAACGCCGTGATCGGCACGGCCACCTGGTTGTCCCAGGAAAACAGGCCGAGAAACGAGCCCTGCTTGGCAAAAACGCCGACCACCCGGAACTGCTGGTTGCCGATGCGCACCGTCTCGCCCAGCGGCGTGCCCGCGGGGAAGAGCGCCTGCGCGACGTCGTAGCCGAGCACGCAGACATTGCGGCCGCCGCGGCTTTCCATCTGGTCGAAAAAGCGGCCTTCGGTGAAGTCGATCTGCGTGATCTCCTGGTATTCGCTGGTCGTGCCGAGCGTGAAGACGCCGCTCACCTGGTAGTCGCCGCGCAGCACGCTTTTGAAGGTGTTCACCGACGGCACGGCTTTGACGAGCAGCGAGCGCGGCTTCTCGTCGATGATCGTCTGCAAGCGATCGGCGTAGCTGGCTTTGATGTCCCGCCGGTTGCGGTATTCCCAATTGTCGCCGTCGCGCGTCCAGGGCACCTTCGAAACGTAAAGTATGTCGTCGCCGAGGAGCGCCATCGACTTGTTGAAACCGGTCTCGATGCCGCCGATCGCGGTGCCCATGAGCGTGACCGCGACGATGCCGATGATGACCCCAAGTGCGGTCAGCGCGGAGCGGGTGCGATTGGCCGCGATCTGCGCATAAGCGATGCGGCAGCTTTCGACGAATTCGTAGCGCAGACGTTTCATTTTTCTCCGGCGGCGACCCTAATGCAGGATGCAGGCCAGGGAAAGCGCGCGGAACCTCCGCCCTCGGAAGAAATGCCGCGACCGGGGGCCGGCGTGGCGGAATTTGCCGCGAAGGCGGCGACAGACTGGCGGCGCTCGCCAGGGTCGCGCGGATCCCGCCCGGCGGCGGCTGCTCAGAGTTTCCAGACGCCGGCTTGGTTCGACTCGAGCGGAGTTTCCGGGCGCAGACGGGCGAGCACGGTGGCGGCGCGCTCGGCCCCGGTGGGCAGGAGATCGAGGAGGAGCGTCGCGGGCTCCTGGAAGGGCGGCGCCGGGTGCCGGGTGTCGCCGCAAAGGTAAAGAAACATGCGGCCCAGGTCGTCCACCAGCACGGCGCTCTCGGTCACCCGCACCGAAGGCGAGGCTTTGTCCGGTGTCACGTTGAACTCCGCGGCTTCGCTGCGAAAGCCATCCCCGATCTCCACCGCGCCGCGGCAGCCGTGAAGCGGAAGGACGACGCGGGCCGGGCCGTGGCTGCCGGTCGCATTCGGCACGACGTAGAGCGAGGCATCGAGTGACCAGCGGAACGTGGTGCGCGAGTAGGCCGTAGGGTGGGGATTCTTGTAAAAGGTGAGCTGCGCTTCGAGCAGCTCGAACGCCGGCAGATCGAGCCGCGGCGTCAGCAGCCGGATGAGGTCGGCGCGCGTGGCCGAGCGCAGGGGGCGGCTGTTACTCGCGGCGTCCGGGAGGTCCAGCCACGGCGTCTCCATCCGCGTCGCGCTCGCACGGAAGACGAACGGCGCGCGGGCGGTCTCGATGTGCAGCGCCACGGCCAGGCGGGGGCCGCGCGGGCGCCGGCGCCGGTTCGGGAGCGTCGCCGCGGCTGGCAGCGGCACGTCCACGGCCAGGATGCGCGGCATCAAGCCGTCGAAAAATGGGCGCAACCCGCTGATCCAGCTTTCCGCCAGCGCGGGATCAGCGCCCGGGGAGGCAGCGAGCTGCGGGGAAACGCCGATGAGCCAGAGCAGGTCGCGGCCGCGCGCTGCGTTCGCATGCGCGGCGAGCTGGCGCGCGGCGACGCGTGACGGTCGCGGCCAGGCTGGCAGGACGGTCAGAAACGGATCGGCCGGCTCGCTGCCGTCGCGCCCGGCGGCAAGCCCGTCGAAGGCGCGCAGCGCACGGTATTCGATTTCACGCTGGGGACGGAGGCTCATGACAAGGGGAAACGCGGAACGCCATTCCTTGTCGAAGCGGCTTCCGTTCCAAGCCGCCGGACCTAGTTGCCTGCCGGCGCCGGAGCGGAGCGGGCCGGGCTAACGAGCCGCCGGCTGGAGCATCAGCTCGGCGGCGAGGTGCGGGATGCCTTCCGCGCCGCTGCGGATCAGCGCTTCGCCGACGAGGATCGCGTCCGCGCCAGCCGCCCGCACGCGCTGGCTGTCGTCCGCGGTGCGGATGCCGCTTTCGCTCACCAGCAGGGTGCCGGCGGGCACCTGTTCGGCGAGCGTCTCGGTCGTGGCAAGGTCCACTTCGAAAGTGGTGAGGTTGCGGTTGTTGATGCCGAGGATCTCCACGTCCGCTTCGAGCGCGCGATCCAGCTCGGCCAGCGTGTGGACTTCCACGAGGGCGTCGAGCTGGCAGGTGCGGGCGACTTCGAGAAGATGGGTCAACTGCTCGTCGTCCAGGGCGGCGACGATGAGGAGGATCGCGTCCGCGCCGGCTTCGCTGGCTTCGTAGATCTGCACTTCGTCGAGGATGAAATCCTTGCGCAACACCGGCAGCCCGACCGCGGCGCGGACCTCGCGCAGATGGTCGAGGTGACCCTGAAAAAATTCCGCATCGGTCAGGACAGAAATCGCGTGCGCGCCGGCCGCCTCGTAGCGTCCTGCGATCGCGGCCGGCTCGAAGTTCCCCGCTGCAATCGTGCCGGCGGAAGGCGACGCTTTTTTCACCTCCGCGATGAGCCGCAGCGTGCCGTCGCCTTCGATGCCGCGGCGGTCCAGCGCCCGGATGAAGCTGCGGAAGTCATTGCGCAGCAGCGCGGCGCGGCGCAACGCCTCGAGGCGTGGGCGCAGGGCGGCGATTTCCCGCTGTTTCGTCGCGAGGATGGGAGAGAGACGGTCGTTCATGAGCCTGCGACGGAGCGCCGCACGCGGACGTTCCTAAAGCCGGGGCGAGCGGGTGTCAAAACGGCCGGCCGGCGGGCTCGCTAAAAATCGCTTGCGACAACCGGGCGGCGTTGCTAACAGTCCTTCCCGATCGGATCAGACCGGTCGGATTTGCCTCGCGGGTGTAGCTCAGTGGTAGAGCATCTCGTTGCCAACGAGAATGTCGAGGGTTCGAGTCCCTTCACCCGCTCGCGCTTGCGGCACTTGGCCGCAGCGAACTTTGGCCGTCAGCTTCCCGATCCGGGCGGCAAACTGGAACGCGCGCAAAAATTCTTTGCGGCGTTCGCTCTCTCGGGATCGAACCGGGTGACCCACACGGCTCAAACGTAATCGCCGCCGCCGTCGCCGCCGTCGAAGCTGTCGCCGCTGTCCGCGAAAAGATCCCCGCCGTCGACGCCGGTGTCGTTGCTAAAATCGCCGGAATCGGCGTAGCGGGCCTCCTCGCTTCCGGAGGCGTTTTCGTCCACCGGTTCGCTCGACTGGCGGAGCATGTCGCTGTGGCTTTCCGCTTCGGCGCCGCCTGTGTCGCCGCTGCTGCCGCCGCTGCCGCCGTTCGCCGTAATAATTGTTCGTCACATTGTGACTGTCCGCGCCTGCGAGGTGACCGCCCGCGCCCCCGTGCTGGCCACCGCCGGCACCGCCGAAGAGGCCCGAGTTGTGGCCCATCAATCCCTGGAGTCCTTGGAACAACATGGCGCCACCGGCGACACCGGCCGCGGTCGCCAGCGCGCCGCGGAGAAATCCGCCGCCGGCGCTGGGCGGCATGTTCATCGTGGAAGGATACCCGCCTCCTTGCGGCGGCTGCCCGGGTGCCGCGCCGTAGGCCGCCGCGCCTGGCTGCTGCTGCTGGCTCAGCGGGACAACCCGGGGCAGCGGCGGCGGGACAGACCCGGCGCGCGGTCGGTCGGGCGACGCCGCCCCGGATCCGGATGCGGACGGCCTCCCGAGCAGCCCGGAAAGAAAGCTGCCGACGCCGCCTCCGCTCCCGCTGCCGCCCTGGGCTTCGGCGGCGCTCTCGCGGCTGCGGGCTTGCAGATCGGAAACCTGGCGCTCCAGCGCGGCGATCCGGGTCTGGGCGTTGGTGAGCGCGTGTTCCTGCACGAGCACGGTCTGGACGAGTTGGTAAGGCGCCGCCGGCTGCCGGGCGACGATGTCACGGATAAAGGCGTCGGCCTCGCGGTCCTTGGTGTCGGTGTCCGCGTTGCGGAGGCGTTCAGCGAGGCCGGCAATCAGGTCGCGTTCTTCGGGTGTCATGGGGATTTGGGGTTGTGAGGTTTGCGTCGAGGCGAAAAGGCGAAATAGGATTCGAACGGCGCGGGCGATCCAGCCTTCCGGCCGGCGCCGTCGCGGCCGCGTGGGGCCGTGTGGTTCTCTGGCAATGGACGGTGCCGCGCTGTTCAAAATTCGCGCGGCTTTTCGCGGTGGAGGAAGCGAGTGATCGCGGCGGCTGCCGTGTGCCGCTCGCAGAAAAAGATTGTGCCTCGGAATGAAGCCACGCCAACTGGCGCTGCGAACCGCAAACCCGCAGCGCCCAAAAGAATTTCTGCCTGCTTTGCAACTTTCCAAATACCCTCGGGTTCTAAAGGTCGGTGTTTTCAGCCCCTTATTCATGAAAGCCCTTGCTCTCGGCCGTTCCTGCCGCCCCGCGTTGCGTCGTTGCTTTGCCAGCGCGCTTGGCCTGCTGGTGTTGCTCGCCGCGAGCGCCGCGGTGCATCTCGCTCACGCGGATTCCATCAAAGCGGTGTCGCCGCGCACGCCGCAGTATGGCACCTCCGAGTTCTACCTCGCTGCGCTGGCGCCGATCAGCGGCACCGGCTCGAAAGGCTCCGGCACGGCGACGCTGCGCCTGAGCCCGGACGCGCAATACGCCGTCGTCACGCTGCGCGTGGATAACGTCACGACGCCCATCAGCGGCAAGCAGGTGCGCGGTCCCGCGGATCCCGGGAGCACCGGGCCGGTGTTGCTCGATCTCAGCGCCACGCTGCCGCAAGCAGGCGGCGCGTATTACTGGCCGCTCGCCGGGGCCAGCGCGGATACCGTGAGCGCGATCAAAGCCGGGCGCGTTTATGTGAGCGTCGGGAGCACGAAGTTTCCGAATGGCGAACTGCGCGGCCAGTTCGCCCGCGCACTTGGCACCGCCGTCTTCACGCCGCCGGCCGCGCCGCCGCCGCTGCCGGGCGGGCTGCCGACCGCCTCCGACGCCGCCCGGTTTCTCACGCAGGCGACCTTTGGCCCGACCACGGCCTCCTTGCAGCGCGTCCAGTCCATCGGTCTCGACGCGTATCTGACGGAGCAGTTCAACACCCCGGCCTCTGCGGCGCTCGCCTACGTGGACGCCGAAATCCCGAAGCTGCCGGCCGGCACGACCCCGCCGAACCGCCTGATGCTGGAAGCCTGGTGGAAAAACGCGATCACCGGGCCTGATCAGCTCCGGCTGCGGGTCGCCTACGCACTCAGCCAGATCTTTGTCGTCTCGGCCAACACCGCCGGGCTGACGCAGGAGCCGGCCGGCCTCGCGACGTATCTCGACCTGCTGGCAAAGGACGCCTTCGGCAACTTCCGGCAGTTGCTCGAGGACGTGACACTGAACCCGGCGATGGGCCAGTTCCTGGACATGGCTCACAACGACAAGCCGAACCCGGCCCGCGGCACCGCGCCCAACGAGAACTACGGCCGCGAAGTGCTCCAGCTCTTCTCCATCGGGCTCTACCGCCTGAACCCGGACGGCACCCTCTGGCTCGACAGCCAGGGCATGCCGGTTTCCTCCTACGATCAGGAAACCGTGGAGGGCTTTTCTTACGCGTTCACCGGCTGGACCTGGGCGCAGCCCGGCCGCACGCCGCTCTGGGATTACCCGCTGCCGAACTACCGGCTGCCGATGCAGGCGTTCCCCGAGCATCACGACACCTTGACGCCGAAGCCGCTGCTCAACAATGTCGTCCTCCCCGCCGGCCGGAGCCAGGCGCAGGATCTTGCTGGCGCGCTCGATTCGATTCACAACCATCCGAACGTGGGTCCGTTCATCAGCCGCCAGCTCATTCAGCGGCTGGTGACGAGCAACCCGAGCCCGGCCTACGTTTATCGCGTCGCCCAGGCGTTTGCGGACAATGGCCAGGGCGTGCGCGGCGACTTGAAAGCCGTGATCCGCGCCATCCTCCTGGATTACGAGGCGCGGGCGACGGCGTTGCCGGTGAGCACCTACTACGGCCACCAGCGCGAGCCGGTGCTGCGCCTGGCGAATCTTTACCGCGCGTTCAACGCCTCGGCGGCGAGCGGCAAATACGCCGTCGGCAACCAGACGACCAACTTCGGCCAGACGCCGCTCTTTGCGCCATCGGTCTTCAATTTCTACTCGCCGGATTACGTCCCCGGCGGCCCCATCGCCGAGGCCGGACTCGTCGCGCCGGAATTCGAGATCACGACGACTTCGCTGGCGATCCTCTCGGCAAACAAAATGCAGAGCGCCGTCTTCCAGCAGGCTTCCGAGACGAACCCGGATGCGATCGTGCTCCGGCTCTCCCCGGTGAGTTCGCTCGCCAGCAACCCGTCCGCGATGGTGGACTCGCTCAACGCGCTTTTGCTCTGCGGCCAGATGTCGTCGTCCATGCGCAGCGTCGTCATCAGCGCGGTCTCGGCCATCCCGGCGTCAAACACGCTCGAGCGCGCCCAGACCGCGGTCTATCTGCTCGTCACGTCGCCTGAGTTTGTGATCGGAAAATAAAATCCCGCCGCCCTCCTCCCGTCCCGCGTCCCTGCCATTATGAGCTTCTCCCGCCGCCACTTCATCCGCCAGGCCGCCTGCGCCGCGGTCGGCACGACTTCCATCGCTTCCACGGTTTGGAATCTGCGCGGCATCAACGCGGCCGCCGCCCAGTCGCTCGATGCGTTCCCCGATCCGAACGCCAGTGAGACCCGTGCGCTGGTCTGCCTGTTTCTTTACGGCGGCAACGATGCGAACAACATGGTGATCCCGCGCGACGATGCCACCTACGCGACCTACGCGGCGGCGCGCGGCGCTCTGGCGTTGTCGAAGAACTCGCTGCTGCCGATCAATCCGCTCGCCGGCGACGGCCGGGACTACGGGTTCCATCCCAGCATGCCCGAGCTGCAGGCGCTCTTTAACAACGACCGCAAGCTGGCCGTGCTCGCCAACGTCGGCACGCTGGCCGTTCCCACGACCCGGGCGCAATACCTCGCGAAATCCGTGCCGCTGCCCCCGCAGCTTTTCTCGCACGCGGATCAGCAGATCGAGTGGCAGACCTCCTGGCCCGATCAACCGGCGAAAACCGGCTGGGGCGGGCGGCTCGCGGACCTCGTCACTTCGTTCAACAAAAGCGACACGATCTCGATGTCCATCTCGCTGGCGGGCACGAATCAGTTTCAGGTCGGCCAGAAAGTCTTCGCCTACCAGGTGACGCCGACCGGCTCCGTGGGCATCAGCAACACCACAGGCGGCTATAACCCGGCCCGGTATCAGGCGTTTCAAAGCCTGCTGAACCTGCCGCACCAAAATCTCTTCGAGGCGGAATTCGCGAAGATCACGCAGCGCGGCATCGCCAACAACACGCTGCTTTCCGGCGCGCTCAACGGGATCACGATCAACACGCCATTTCCGACCGGGTCGAGCCTGAGCAGCCAGCTGCAGATGATCGCCAAGGTCATCGCGGCACGAAAGACGTTGAACATGCGCCGGCAGGTATTCTTTTGCTCGGTCGGCGGCTACGACACGCATTCGAACGAGCTGGCGTCGCACACGAATCTGCTCGCCGAACTCAGCCAGTGCATCAGCGCATTTTACAAGGCGACCGTCGAGCTGGGCATCGCAGATCGCGTGACGCTGTTCACCGCGTCCGATTTCGGCCGCACGTTTCAATCGAACGGCGCCGGCTCGGATCACGGTTGGGGCAGCCACGCGCTGGTCGTCGGCGGCTCGGTGCGCGGCGGCAATATTTTCGGCAAATACCCGACGATCGCGTTCAACGGTCCGGACGACGTCGGCGAAGGCCGCTGGGTGCCCTCGACTTCGGTGGACGAATACTCGGCCACGCTGGCGAAGTGGTTCGGCGTGTCAAACTCGAACGAGCTGACCGCGGTGCTGCCGAACATCGGCCGCTTCGCCAGCCCGGACCTCGGTTTTCTGAATCCACTCGGGCCGCCGGCGCCGGCGCCGCATGTGAGGATGGGATCGTCGGGAACGCTCCGCCGCCGCCAAGGGACCATGAGGATCACGCGCCAAGCGCAGCCCTGGTTCGCCGTTTCCGTGGCGATTGTCATTCTGCTGATTGTGGGATTCCTGTTTTTGCGGCCCGCGGAGCCGCCGAATGCGCCGGCAGCTCCGGTGGGCCGCGTCGCCGCGCCGCCGCAACTGGGCAGCGCGCCACCCGCCGCCGCCGCGGGATCGGCCACATCATCGAGCGGAGGATCCGCGACGACTGCGGCAACGCCATCCGGTGCGCCGCGGACGGAAGGCGGGACAGCGACGTCGGCGCTGGTTCCAGGCGAAGCCACCGCGCGCGTGCCGGTTGTCCGCCGGCCGCGCACCTTAGCCGGAGCGCCGGAGCTGGAATACGCGTTTGCGAATGAGCCGCAACCGCCAAACGCCGCGGCCGATGGGTTTCAACTCACCGCCGGTGCGGCGAATCCCGATCTCGTCGCCGTCGTCGGCACGGTGCGCGATTTCCGGGCGGCGATCGGCGAAAATCCGGTGGGAAACAATGCGGAAATCACCCGCGCGCTGCTCGGGGATAATTCCCGCCGCGCCCAGTTTCTCGAGCCCAACACCGCGACCAATGCCCGGGGCGAGATGCTCGATCGCTGGGGGCATCCCTACTATTTTCACGGCATCTCGCGCACGGAGATGGAAGTGCATTCGGCCGGGCCTGATGGCGTGATGTGGACCGAGGACGATCAGGTCTTCCGCTGAGGCATGAATTCGTTTTTCGTCACGGCGTCGCCGGCTTCCCGAGCCTGCCGTTGGGCTGTTGATTGATTGGTTCGGTTAATCCCCCGTTTCTCCACGTTTTCCCATGAGTCCTTCGCTCTCATTCCCCTCCGCTTTCCGCCGCGTTTCCGCGTTCGCCGGTTGTTGCCTCGCCATGGTGTTGTGCGTTGCGCCTGCCGCGCGCGCGCAGTCCGGCGCGGTGACGCCGCTGCACACGTTCAACGGCTCCGACGGTGCGGCCTCGAACGCGCCGCTCATCCTCGCGCGGGACGGCAATTTCTACGGCACCACGGAACGCGGCGGCACCGCAAGTCGCGGCACCGTGTTTCGCATCACGCCGGGCGGCGCGTTTTCCACGATCTACAATTTCACCGGCGCGTCCGACGGCGCCTTCCCGGAGTCCGCGCTCGTCCAGGGGACCGACGGCAATTTCTACGGCACCTGCTCGGGTGGCGGCACGCGCGACAACGGCACCGTGTTTCAACTCTCTCCGGCCGGCCAGATCACGCCGCTCCACACCTTCACCGGCGGCGATGACGGCGGCGTGCCGAACGCGGCCGTCGTCGCCGGGACGGACGGCGCGTTTTACGGAACCACGGAAAGCGGCGGGACGAGCAATCGCGGCACCGTGTTTCGGATCACCGCGGGCGGCGTGCTCAGCACGCTCTACAGTTTCAGCGGCGCCCAGGACGGGGGCTTTCCCGAAGCGCCGCTGGTGCTCGGTGCGGATGGCAATTTCTACGGCACCACCTACAACGGCGGCTCGACGGACAGCGGCACCGTGTTTCGCATCACGCGCACCGGCACGTTGACTACGCTCTACCGCTTCACCGGCGGCGCGGATGGCGCGTTTCCCGGCGCGGCGCTTGTCCAGGCGCCCGACGGCGCGCTCTTCGGCACCACGCGTCGGGGCGGGACCGCGGCGAATGCCGGGACGGTCTTCAAAATCACGACTGGCGGCGCGCTAACGACGCTTTACCGCTTTACCGGCGGCGCGGATGGCGCGGCGCCGAATGCAGCGCTCCTCCGGGCCAGCGACGGCGTGTTCTACGGCACCACGGAGAGTGGCGGCGCGGCCAACCGGGGCACCGTGTTTCGCGTGAGTGCGGACGGCGCGCTGGCGACGCTCGCGAGCTTCAGCGGCGGCGCGGACGGCGCATTTCCCGAGGCCGCGGTCGTGCAAGGGGCGGACGGCGCGCTCTACGGCACCACCTCAGGCGACACCTCGACTGGCAACGGCTCCGGCTCGGTCTTCCGCTTGTCGCTGCATCCGCCCTTTTTCAATGGCGAGGTGAGCGTCGGCGGCGGTTTCTACTACCTGGCGTTCCCGAACGGCAACCCCTTCGGCTACTACAACTACAATTTCTTCCCCTACCTTTATCACAACGATCTGGGCTTCGAGTATTTCATCGACGCCGGCAACGCGGAGCGCGGCGCATACCTGTTCGACTTCACGTTGAACACGTTTTTCTACACCAGCCCGGCGCTGTTCCCGTATCTCTTCGACTTCAGCCGAAACCACTGGCTTTACTATTTCCCGGATTCCAATCGGCCCGGCTATTACACGACGAATCCGCGGGTGTTTGTCGATCTGACGACCGGGGAATTCATCTACCGGTGACGACAGGGAACGCGGCGCTCCGCTAGTCGAGCGCGATCGGTGCGGCGAGGCATTCCGGCGGGATGCCGAAACCATCCACCAGCGCGACGGCTTCGCGGCGCACCTCGGCGCAGAGGGCGTCCACCTCGCGGGTGACGGCGCGCGATTTCCGCGCGGAGATCACGCCGTTTTCGAGAAACCAGCCGCGGCCTTTTTCCAGATGGAAGAGGCCGAACAAGCTGCACAGCCTTCCCAGCACGGGCCGCAGCGACACCTCGGGGCAGAGCTGGACGGTCAGGACGAACTGCTCGAACACGACGCGCTCGACGTGGGCAAATGCGAGCGCGATAAGCGCATTTTGCTGCGAGGTGAATGCCGTGTAGGAATCTGCGCCGCGCGCCATGAGCCGTCGCAACCGGCGGCCGGCGGCCACAAGCTGGCGCGACTCGCGGTAGCGAAAAAGAGCGCGTAGCAGCCGGTGATCGCGCAAATGGGTCGTGCCGGTGTGGAGTGTGCGGTAGGGATTGCGCACGACGAGGCCCTTCCATTTCTCGCCTAGAAAATAGCGCGCCAGCCCGCCGCGATTTTTGCCTTTGAACGAGTCTTTGAAATCGGTGAGCAGATTCTTGGCGACCAGTTGCATGAGCACCGTGTTGTCGCCTTCAAACGTCGTGAACACGTCGCTGTCGCCCTTCAGCGCGGCAAAGCGGTTCACCGCGAGAAAGCCCTCGCCGCCGCAGGCTTCGCGTCCGGTCTGGAGCGTTTGCGTCATGTTCCAGGTGGAAAACGCCTTGAGCCCCGCGGCCATCGTTTCCACCCGCCGATAATCGCGCCCGGCCAGCTCCAGGTTAAGCTTCGTGAGGTGCTGCAACGCGAAGTCGATCGCGTAAACATTTGCGAGCAGCGGCATCAGTCGGCGCTGGTGTGCGGGATAATCGAGGAGCAGCGTCTCCGGCTGACCCTCGCCGGGGCCAAACTGCCGTCGCCGCGCGCCGTAGCGGACGGCGATCGTGAGGCCGCTTTTCGCCACGCTGTTGCCGCTCGCGCCGACGCTGATGCGCCCGCCGACCAGGGTGCCGAGCGTGGTAAAAAAACGGGCCGCCGGGTTCTTGATCGCGCTCGAGTAAGTGCCGTCCGGTGCGACCTGCGCAAAGCGGTCGAGCAACTCCGCGCGGGGCACCCGCACGTGGGTAAACCAGATGCGGCCGTTGTCCACGCCGTTGAGGCCGAGCTTCTCGTCGTTGTCCTCGATGCGGATGCCGGGCAGCAGCTCGCCGGCGTCGTCGCGGATCGGCACGACGAAGGCGTGGACGCCGTGGCGCTCGCCGCCGGTTTCGAGCTGGGCGAAGACCGTGGCGATCCGCCCGTGGACCGCGGCGTTGCCGATGTAATTCTTGCCGGAGGTGAACGTCGGGCTGTGCAGGTCAAACGACTCCGTGGCCGGGTCGTAGGTCGCCGTGGTTTCGATGTCCTTGACGTTCGAGCCGTGGCCGATCTCGGTCATCGCGAAGCAGCCGGGCAGGTCGAGCGTCGCGGTGGCGGGCAGGTATTTCTCGTGATGATACGCGGTGCCGAGGCGCATGACGCTGCCGCCCCAGAGGCCGAAGTGGACGCCGAACTTGATGACGAGCGAGGTGTCGTGAAACCCGAGGATTTCAAACGCCGCCATGAACTTCGCGACGTCGGCTTCGCCACCGGCTTCCGCGGGCATGAAAAACGCGCCGATGCCCTGGCGCGCGATCTCCTTCGTCCAGCCGAAAACCTTGTCCCGCAGCCCGGGCGTATCCGTGCCCGCGTAGTAGCGGAAATGCGGCTGCGCGAGGAGTGAGCGCATCCGGTTTTTCACCTCGGCCTGCTCGCCGTCGAGAAACGCCTGCATCGTCGCCGGCTCGAAGCTCGGCGGATCCTGCACGATCGGCGGATAGGCGCGGGACGCCGCCTTCGACGGCGGGTTGCCGGCCGGCAGGTCTCCATGTCGCGACGCCGCGAGGGCGGGGGCAGGCGGGGAGGTTTGCATGGAGCCAGGGGGCAGGATCAGGCCGGGCTGCGCCCGTAGAACGTCCCGTTCCGATCGGCGAGTTCGCGGATCAGGCCGCACGGCTGGAAATGGCTGCCGGCCTGCGGGGCGAGCGCGGCGAGCCGGCGACTGATTTCCGCCAGCCCGCGGTGATCCGCGTAGCGCAGCGGCCCGCCGCGGAACGGCGCCCAGCCGGTGCCCATGATCATGCCGAAATCGACGTCCTCCGGCGCGCCGACCACGCCTTCCTCCAGCACGCGCGCGGCTTCGTTCACCATGATCAGCACCAGGCGGTCGCGGAGCAGCGCTTCGTCCGGTTTCGCCGGTGGGGCGGGTTCCGTGGAAAGCAGCATCAAGCGCACATCGGGGTTCACCGGGCTCCCGGCATCGTCGCCCGATTTTTTGCCGCCGCTGAAATCGTAGAATCCCATGCCCGATTTCCGGCCGAGCCAGCCCTTGGCCATCATGCGCTCCAGCACGTCGTCCTGCGGCGTGGCGGCGGCGAAATGAGGCAGGCGCGCCGCGAGATCCTTGGCGACATGGTTGGCCACGTCGAGGCCGACTTCGTCCGTCAGGCGCAGCGGACCCATCGGCATGCCGAAGTCGAGCATGATCCGGTCGATCGTCTCGACCTCGTAGCCGGCGAGCACGAGCCGCACCGCCTCGACCATGTAGGGCAGCAGCACGCGGTTCACGAGGAACCCCGGGCTGTCCTTCGCGATGACCGGCAGCTTGCCGGTCGCTTTGACGAACGCCAGCGCGATCGCCAGCGTTTCCGCGCTCGTCCGGGCGCCGCGCACGATTTCCACGAGCTGCATGCGGTGGACGGGATTGAAATAATGGATGCCGACGACGCGCTCCGGTCGCTCCAGCCCTTCGGCGACCTGGTCGATGGAAAGCGCCGAGGTGTTCGTGGCGAGCACGGTTTCCGGGCCGACTTTTTTCTCGAGATCGGCGAAGATTTTCCGCTTGAGATCGAGCTTCTCGACCGCGGCTTCGATGACGAGATCGGCATCGCGCATCGGCACGTCGTCGCGATACACCGGCACGATGCGATCCTGCGCCGTCATCGCTTCGGTCGGTGTGAAAACGCGGCGCTTCGTGGCGTCCCGGAAAATCTTGGCGATGGACTGCATGCCTTTCGCCAGCGCCTCCGGGCCGACGTCTTTCAACCGCACCGGGATGCCGCGCGCCGCGAGCCATTGCGCGATGCCGGCGCCCATGACGCCGGCGCCGATGACGACCGCTTTTTTCACCGGGCGCGGCTTCCCATCTGGCGCGGAGACATCGGCGGGCAGCGGCAATTTCTTCGCCCGCTCCTGCAAGAGAAAGACGCGCATCAAGTTGCGGCTCGCCTCGGATTTCGCGAGTTCGATGAAAGCCGCTTTTTCGTTGCGCAACGAAACGTCGTGCGGGACGCCGAGACCGTTGGCGGCGACTTCCAGCGCCTTCAGCGGCGCCGGGTAGTTGCCGCGGGTTTTGGCGAGCGCCTTCTTTTTCGCCTGGGACGCGACGACACTGGCGACGAGCGATTTGTTCGCCAGAAACGACTTTGGCGCCGGCCGCCGGCCCGCCGCGATCCGCTTGCCGGCGGCAGCGGCCAGCCCCTCGGGAAACACGACGTCGTCCACGAGGCCGAGTTTTTGCGCCGGTTTCGCGGCGTATTGCTTGCCGGTGAGGATCGCGCCGAGCGCCGCCGGCAGGCCGATGAGCCGCGGCAGGCGCGTGGAGCCGCCCCACGCCGGCAGGATGCCGAGCAGGA
Organism: uncultured Verrucomicrobiae bacterium; assembly: GCA_963762725.1. Taxonomy (GTDB): domain Bacteria; phylum Verrucomicrobiota; class Verrucomicrobiia; order Chthoniobacterales; family SZAS-18; genus JAFAXH01. The sequence continues at coordinate 447,608 of CAVXLY010000007.1, forward strand.
CTTCGGGAAGACCCACTTTCGTGACAGACGCGTTTGAAGCCACCCGCCAGTCGCACGCCAGCGCCAGCTCGAAGCCGCCGCCCAGACAGACGCCGTGGATCGCCGCCACGCTGGGAAACGGCAGCCGCGCGATGCGCTCAAAGGTGCCCTGACCCTGATCGATCAACCGGCTGAGCTTTTCCTGGGTCAGTTCGCTTTCCTTGCTGAACCCGATGAGGTCCGCGCCGGCGATGAAGATCTTCGGCTTCGCGCTGCGAAACACGACGCCGCGCAGCGTCCGGCCTTCGCCTTCCAGAAAGGCGAGGTGGGCGTTGAGTTCGTCAAAGGTTTCCTGATCGAAGATGTTCGCCGCGGAATTCGGTTTGTCGAAAGTCAGCGTGCAAATGCCGCCAGTGACGTCGCGCTGGATGTTGTTGAAGTTCTGCATAGGAGCCGGATCCACAGAGGAGGGGGGTGACTGCAATCAATACGTCCGGGCCAGCGGTTTCGGACGACCGGGGAGACTGGCGGCGGACGGCGGGGCTGGGGGAAGTGACGAGGTTACTCCCGCTCGAGCCAAAGCGCGCCGCCCTGGCCGCCGCCGACGCAGAGCGAGACGAGCGCGCGCTTTTGTTTGCGCCGCTCCAGCTCTTTCAACGCCGTCAGCACGAGGCGGGCGCCGGTGACGCCGACCGGATGGCCGAGGGCGATGGCGCCGCCGTTGACGTTGAGGATCTCGTCCGGGATCTCGCCGAGCGCGCCGTCGCGGCCGAGTTTTTCGCGGCAATACTTCGCGTCCTTCGCGGCGAGCTGGCAGCCGAGCACCTGGGCGGCAAAGGCTTCGTTGATCTCAATGAGATCGGCGTCTTTCAAGCCGAGGCCATCCTTCTGCTCGGCCTTGTGAATGGCATAGACCGGACCTAGCCCCATGCGGGAAGGATCGCAGCCGGCATATTGGTAAGCGGTGAGCCGGCCAAGCGGCGTGAGGCCGGAGGCTTTCAGCGCGCTCTCGGTCATCATGAGCAGCGCGGTGGCGCCGTCGGTGATTTGGGAGGCGTTGCCCGCCGTGACGGTGCCGGTGCCGCGCTCGAAGACCGGCTTCAGCTTCGCCAGCGCTTCCATCGTCTGACCCTTTCGCGGGCCGTTGTCTTCGTCGAGGTAGGCTTTGCCGTCGCGGGGACGCGGCAGATACACCGGCGTGATTTCCTGCGCGAGCCGGTCGCGCGCGGCGACGGCTTTCAGATGCGAGCCCAGCGCGAACTCGTCCTGCATCGCGCGCGTAATGCCGAAATCCCGCGCCACGTTTTCCGCGGTCTGGCCCATGTTGAGGCCGCTGACCGGGTCGCTGAGGCCGAGCTGCAGACCGACGCGCGGCTTGAAATCCTCCGCGCGAAAGCTGCTCATCACGCCGAGCTTCTGGCCCATGGTTTTCGCCCGGGCGAGCAGGCCGAATTTCTTCGCGGCGGTGTTCGAATAAAGCAGGGGCACAAGCGACATGTTCTCCGTCCCGCCGACGACAAAAACGTCGCCGCGGCCGACCATCATCTTTTCCGCCGCCTGCGTGACCGCCTCGAAGCCGCTGGCGCAATTGCGATGCACCGTGATGGCAGTGACGGTGTCGGGAATCCCGGCGCGCAGGGCGATGACGCGCGAGATGTTCGCGGCGTCCGCCGGCTGGGCGACGCAGCCGATGATCACCTCCTCGACGATCGCCGGATCCAGCCCGGTCCGGGCCAGGAGTTCCTGCACGGCGACACGGCCGAGCTCGACGGCATCGGTGTCCGCGAAGGCGGTGCCCATTTTGGCGAACGGCGTGCGCACGCCGTCAACGATATAGATTGGCTGGTTCATGGCGGAATGGGTGATCGGACAGGGGTAAAATTCGCTCCAAACCCCGGCCTTGTCATGCGGTGGTTTGCCCGGCGCGGCTGGGGTTTCTCCTCGCGAAAACCCGCGCCCGGGTTTTCCGGCGGCACGGTCGGAATCAGGCGTCCGCCGTGCTCGCCGGTGACGCATTGGTCGCGTCGCCGCCGGCCGCTTCGCCGGCGAGATCCCGATGGTCCACGACCTTTTCCTCTTTCATGGCGATGCCGACTTTTTGCAGCGTGCGGATCTCCTCCGGCGTGTGGAAAAGGATGGCGTTCGGCGTGATCTCGAAGACGCTCTTGAATTGCGTCGAGATGCGGTTGGAAACCTGATCTTCCGTGATCCCGTCGGCGCAGGCGGCGTGGACGACGAGTTCGTCCATCTGATTGGGATCGTTGTTCTTTTTTCGCAGCTCCACCTGCCAGGAGCCGAGCCCGCGGACGTCGTCGAGCAACAACTCCAGCTCGTTGAAATCGACAACGGTGCCTTTGATTTTCTGGAACCGCAGCGACCGCTTGTCGCTGACGCGCGAGATCTTGCCCATCAGCCGTCCGCAACGCCGGCCGCAGCAGGGGCACGGCTCGTAGGAAATGCCGTGCTCGCTGAGATCCCCGGTGCGGTAGCGCAGCACGACGGTGCCGCGCGCCGCGAGCGGCGTCCAGACGATCTCGCCGCCGGTGCCTTCCGGCTGCGGCTCGCCGGTTTCCGGATTGATGATCTCGAAAATCCCGAGATCGGGATAAAGGTGAAAACCGGGCGGTGAATCGCTGATCGGCGCCGGGCATTCCGCCCACGCCATCTTCGCCTCGGTAAATCCGTAGGTGGCGAGGATGATCGCGTCCGGCGACCCGAGCTTGACGCAGTATTCGTGGAGCTTGCGCCGGGTGCCTTCGGCGACCTTCTCGCCGCCGAGAAAGACGACCTCGATGCCTTCAAGCCGCGCGCCCTCGTCGGCGGCCTGCTGGAGGACGTGATAGATGAAGGTCGGCATCCCGGCGACGACTGCCGGCTTCAGGCGCTTGAGCAGGCGCAGGTTGCCGTCCGTGCCCATGCACTTGCCGCCGCCGGTGCCGAGGCAAAACATGTTTTTCGCCCGCGCCGCCTCGTAAAACATCCAGTAAGCGAGGTGCGGCGCATACGGGAACATGTTCATGAACCGGGCATCCGCCGTGAACGGGTAGAAATCGACGATCCGGCCGGCCGCGGCGCCCATGATGTCGATGTCCCGCTGTGTATAGAGAAAGGCCACCGGCTCCGCGGAGCGCCCGGTCGTGCTCGTCATGAACGACGGGCGCCATTCGCGTTCCAGCGCGTCCTTCGCACTGGCCCGGCCGCGGGTGAGGGCGCGCAGCACGGTGCCGGGCCGCTTCGCCAGGACCGCGGCGTCGGGGATCAGGATGAAATCGCGGGCGCGCTGCGGATTTTCCGGCGTCGGCAGCAGGTCGGCTTTCGAGATGAAGGGCAGCTTGCGCAGATCATCGACCGAGCGGAAATCGTTGGCCGTGAGTCCGAGATCCCGGCAGACGGCGCCATAGTGCTTGGAGAACGGCAGGACGCAGTTTTTCAGATAGCGATGGAGGGCGCGATCCTGGTGAGCCCGGACTGCGGCTCGATCCAGACGGTCCCAATTTTTCAGCAGCGGCGGTGCAGTCATCGGGGAGGAAAACAGGAGAAAGCGAAGGGGAAGAGCAAGCGGCGCGATCACGCCCGGGTTGACGCTTGCGGGGGAGGGAGTTGCTGCGAAAAGGCGCGGTGACCAAATCTCTCTTTTTGGGCTGACCTCCGCAAGCCGCATTCTTCCGCGAAAAAAGCTTTCGCTTTTCCGGCAGACTCTCTAAGCCATAACCGAACACCCCCGCAGCGTCCCAACCCAACCCTGACCGAATATGCGCCTCCCCCGCACCTTCCCGAAGTCTTCTGGATCCCCGCGCTTCGCGACGACCGTCGTGGCGACGGCAGCCCTGTGCGCCGGCGCAGCGAGCGCCTTCGCCGGCTCTTTCCAGATCAATGAACAAAGCGTCAGCGGCCTCGGCGTTGCCTACGCCGGCGGCGCCGCGGTGGCGGGCGACGCTTCAACGCTGTTTTTCAATCCCGCCGGCATGGCGCTGTTGAAGGACGCCCAGTCCCAGACCGCACTGCACTACGTCCATCCGCGCGCGGAGTTCGACAACCAAGGTTCCAACTACGGCCGCGCGTTTCCGATCCGCGGCAGCGACGGCGGCGGGGCTGGACGCGGCGCCCAGGTGCCGAATTCCTATTACACGCTGCCGCTGACCATTCTGCTGCCGTCGCAGCGCGCGCGGGGTTCGGCGCTCAACAACGACGTTTTCAGCAACCTCTCCGTCGGTCTCGCAATCACGGCGCCCTTCGGCTTGGTGACGAGTTACGACCCGAACTTCGTCGGCCGCTACCAGGCGACCCGCTCGAAGCTCATCACTTCGGATATCCAGCCGTCGATCGCTTTCACGCTGTTCAACCGCTTCTCCTTCGGCGGCGGCATCGACATCCAATACGCCGCGGCCCGCCTGACGCAGGAGGTCGATTACGGTTTGCTCGGCTTCAGCCGCGGGCTCGGGCCGCTCGGATTTCTGCCGGGCACCCGCGACGGCAACACCGAGCTCTACGGCAACGACTGGAGTGTCGGCTGGAACATCGGCGGCATCTTTGAATACCTGCGCAAAGGCGAGCACCTCGGCATTCTGGATGATGGCCGCATCGGCGTTTCGTATCGCTCGGGCATCACGCACACCCTCGAAGGCGACGTGAAGTTTTCCAAAACACCGGCGCCGTTCACCAACGTAGCGCCGTTCGTGGACCAGAGCGCCACCGCGGTGCTCAAGCTGCCGGAAACCTACCACTTCAGTCTGTATCAAGGATTCGCCCGCCGGTTCGCATTTCTCGCCGACGCGACGCTCACGCGCTGGAGCCGGCTGCAAAGCGTGCCGATCAATTATTCCAACCCGATTTCGCAGGCCAGTTTAATCAGCGATCCTGCGCTCGGCCGGGCAGGTTTGAACCTCGGCTACAAGGACACCTGGCGGATCGCCGGCGGCCTCACCTTCCAGCCGACCGACCGGCTCCTGCTGCGCGTCGGTGCGGCGTTTGACGAATCGCCCGTTCAGTCGAAGAACCTGCGCAGCCCGCGGATTCCCGATGGCGACCGCATCTTCGTGGCGACTGGCCTCCGTTACTCGCTGCCGCGCGTGCCAGTCTTTTACGTGCGCAACTTCGACATCGATCTCGACCTCGGCTACGCCCACCTGTTTCTGCCGAACAAGCCCCAGGTGGATATCACCGACGCCTCCTTCCACAACCTGGTCGGCGAATACAATGCGCACGTCGATATCGTGAGCGCGTCGATCACGTTCCGTTTTGGCGGCACCTCCCAGACGCCCTCGACGCCGAAGGAAGTGAAAGATCGCTCGAAGTAAAATTTCCATCCCGCCGGGCGGTCCCTTTCCGCCCGCGGGCAAGTTCTTGCATTGATCCGCAAACTACGCCCCCGCCGCCCGGAGACCGTATCCGGCTGCGGCGGGGGCGCCTGCGTTTTTGCGCCTGCCTGAGAGTCCAGGCGCCGGGGCGGCGGACGTTGTTCGTGCGTTCCCCCTGCCATGCCGGAATCCTGGAAAACGCGGTGGCTGCGCTGGAAGTTCAACTGGTATCCGGCCTACCGGCGCTCCGGCGCGCGGGTGACTTACATTGATGAAACGCTGCTCGAAGTCCGCATCCGCCTGCCGCTGAACCGGGCGACCCGCAACCTCAACGGCACGATTTACGGCGGCAGTATCTACGCGGCGGTCGATCCGCTGCACGCGGTGATCCTCGTCACCAATCTCGGGCGCGGCTACGAAGTCTGGACAAAGGAGGCGCGGGTGCAGTTCAAGCGCCAGGGCCGCACCGACCTCGTGGCCCGCGCGGCGCTCGACCAGGCGGAGGTCGATGCCCTGCGCGCGGAGATCGATCGCACCGGTCGCGCCGAGCGCGATTATCCCATTGATCTCGTGGACCGCGACGGCCAGGTCTGCGCGCGGTGCGACATCCTCATTCACTTCCGCCGGACCGACGGCAGCGCCAGCCGCGCGCCGCTGCCGGGCCCGCTCACCGGCGACGAAAAGTAACGCAGCCGCCGTCCGGCGTGGCATCCTGCACCGGGCGGCAGGCGTTCCACCTTCAGAAACTTATGAAACTTCTTTCCGACCGGACAGTCCTCATCACCGGCGCGAGCCGCGGCATCGGCAAAGCCATCGCCGTGCGGTTGGCGCGCGAAGGTGCCAACATCATCATCGCTTCGAAGTCCGCTGCGCCGCACCCGAAACTCCCTGGCACGATCCACGAGACCGCCGCGGAGGTGGAGGCAGCCGGCGGTCAAGCGCTCGCCGTGGAAGTCGATGTCCGCGAGGAGGAACAGGTGGCGGCAGCCGTCGCGGCGGCGGTCGAGCGCTTCGGCGGGCTGGATGCGTTGATTAACAACGCCGGCGCGATCCACCTGGCAAACGTCGAGAAGACCACGGCGGCGCGCTACGACTTGATGCAGAGCGTCAATTCGCGCGCGGTGTTTCTCTGCGCCCAGGCCGCGCTGCCGCATTTGAAAAAATCTGCCGCCGCCCGGGAGCGAAGGCGAGGAGAGCCACGCGCACATCGTGAGCCTCTGCCCGCCGTTGAATCTTCAGGGGCGCTGGATGCGGGAATACGGTCCTTACACGCTTTCCAAGATGGGCATGACGGTGCTTTCGCTCGCGATGGCGGCGGAATTCGCTCCGCACAAGATCGCGGTGAACTGCCTCTGGCCGCGCACGCTCATCGCCACCTCCGCCGTGGAGTTCGCGATCCCCGGTGGAAAAACGCTGTTTGCCCGCAGCCGCAAGCCTGAGATCATGGCCGACGCGGTGTGCGAAATCCTGCAAAGCCCGGCCGCCGGACTGACCGGCCAGTGCCTGGTGGACGAGGATTTTCTCCGCACCCGCGGCGTGGAGGATTTTTCTTCCTACGCTTACGATCCCGCGGGCGCGGGCCGCTTGTTTCCGGACCTGTTTCTGTAAACTCAGAAGCGCAGCGAAGGCTGGACTTCCAGCGACTCGTCATCGTCCGCGGGCGCCTCGAAGTCGAGGGTCGCGGGCGGCACCACCGCGGCGCGCAACGCGCCGTCCGGCTGTTGCAAGCCGACGTCAAAGGGAACTGTCACGCCTTCCGGCGTCCGAAAGACGTTGGCGCTGTGCGCGTCGGAGACGAGCAGGTTTTCGCCGGGATGGTAAAATGTCTTCTCGGAAATCTGGTGAAACCCATGCGTCTCGAAATGGCGCGCAATCTCCTGCGGCGTGGCGGGTTCCCCGCGGACGTGGCGCTGCGAGATGACGATGCGCGGACCGGTCGGGGCGGCGACGACGCCGTGCAGACAGATGTCGTCGCCGAGAAAACGGTTCGCTAGGCGCAGGCGCTGCAGGTAGGCCGCGGGCAGCGCATCCTCGGTGTGCAGCGTGGCGCGCACACCCGATTGCTCGACGCGCGCGTGCAGTTCCATCCCGGCTTTGCCCGCCCAGGTGAGCTTCACCCACCGGCCGCTCGCCGGCTCGTGAAACGTCTCGTGCTCGACGCCGCCGATGTTCACATCCAGCCGTCGCGTGAGGCCGGGATCGATCAGCCGGCCGTGCCGTCGCGCCCAGCGGAGGAGTCGGGCGTTTTGGTGTCGACGCGCGGCCGCTTCGCTGGCTTCGCCTCCGGTGCCGGCGCTGCGGGCTGAGTTTCCGGCGTAGAGGAAGTCCCCTTTTGCTGGCCCACCGTGGCCAGAGCCCGGCGGGCCTGATCGTGCGCTTCGGCGGAGGAAACCCTCGGCTGCCGCGAGCGCACGGCCCGCATGAATTTGGCGTAACCCTTGAGACTGCCCATCAACCGGGACATGCCACGGGATGACGGTCGCTTCAAGACGAACGATCGCCGCGAAATCCTCCGGTGACATCATCGGCACGCGCTCCATTCCTGGAAACAGGAACGACGCGCCCGGAAAAACGCAACGCTAAACTGCTGTCGCCTCCCGGCTCAATACGTCGCCCCGCCGCAACTGCGAAGCAGAAAAAACAGCAGCAGCGAGCCGCCGATGGAGACTGCCAGCGATCCGAGACAACCGAGGCGATTGGAGAAAAATGCGAACATCGCTCCCGAATCGGAGGCGGCGAGCGGTGCGGCTCTCCCCGATGGTGCCCACGGCGCGGTGGACGTCCGGATTCGCGAAGCCGGGTCCTCACCCGCAAAAAGCAACGGGCGGCACCCCAGAAGGAATGCCGCCCGTCTTTAATGACTAGGTCGCGATGTCGTGACGCCGAAATTTACGGCATCAGCACGCCGTCGATGACGTGGATCACGCCGTTCGACTGCTTGACGTCGGCGATCGTCACCTTCGCGGTGCCGCCCTTGGCGTCCTTGAGGACCACGGAATCACCGGAGGTGGACGCGGTCAGCGTGCCGCCTTCGACGGTTTTCAGCTTCGCGGTGCCATTGCCAGCCTTGATGTCGGCAACGAGCTTCGCGGCCGTCACGTCACCAGCGACGACGTGGTAGGTGAGGATCTTGGTCAGCTTGCCTTTGTTCTCGGGCTTGACCAGCGTCTCCACAGTGCCAGCGGGCAGCTTGCCGAACGCGGCGTTCGTGGGCGCGAAAACGGTGAAAGGACCTTTGCCCTGAAGCGTCTCCACCAAGCCAGCCGCTTTGACCGCGGTGACGAGCGTGGTGTGATCCTTCGAAGCCGAAGCGTTCTCCACGATGTTCTTGCTGGGGGACATGGGTGCCCCGCCAACCATCGGGTTATCAGCGGCGAACGCGCCGGCAGTCGAGAGAGCCAGGGCGAGAAGGGTGGTTTGTAGGGTTTTAAGCATGATTTTGTGTTTGTGTTCAAACCCGCCGGAAATCTTCGGCCCGCGCCACAAAGGGCGGAGGATCGCAGATTCCCGGCAGGTGTAAGGGATACGGTGCCGACCGGCTCCCGGATTCATCCATCGGCCCGCGACCTGGCCTGCCGCCGGCGCTGCCGGCGGGGAAATCCCTCGGATTCCTTTGCGGAAAAAATTACGCGGACGGGGCCGGCAACGTGCCGTCGCCCGGAGCCGCCGCCGGCGTTTCGCGCCGGATCGCGGCATTGGGAGCGCGCCGCGCCGGTTCCGCCGCGCGTTTGCGCCACAGGACGATGCCGACAAAGGTCAGATCGATGCCAAGGATCAACGCCGCCCAGCCTTCGCCACCGACGCCGCGGCCGTAGGAATGCAGGCCGCTCGGGAACCAGAAATTCACTCCATACCAGGCCATCACCACTGCGGCGAAACAGACCACGCTCGCGACCGCCAGACCGAAGTGCGACCAGTAGCCGGCGATGCGGCCGTGCAGCGCGACGATGTAGCAAAGCAGGGTGATGAGCGCCCAGGTTTCCTTCGGATCCCAGCCCCAGAAACCGTCCCCAGGAATAATTCGCCCAGACGCCGCCGAGGATCGTGCCGGCCGCGATGAGCAGCACCCCGAGCTGGATGATGCGATAAAGCCAGAAATGCAGCGGGGCGTCGCTCCGGGCCGAGACGGGATCGATCAGATACCGGAAGAGCACGATATGGGCGAAACCGAGCGCGAGCAGAAAGGCTCCGTAGCTGGCGGTGATCGTCAGCACATGGATCGCGAGCCAGAAATTATCCCGCAACACTGGCTGCAGCGGGTCGATGCTCGGCGGCATCGCGGCGGGCGCCTGGAGCAGGATCATCACGGTGAGAAAACTCACCGGCAGCGCGGCCAGCAGATAGTTCGTGCTGCGATAGCGCAGGAAAAACAGGAACCCGAAAAGCGCCGCGACAAACGCCACCCAGACCATCGACTCATACATGTTCGTCACCGGCGGCCGCCCGGCGATCAGGCAGCGCAGGATGATGCCCCAGGCGTGGAAGATCAGTCCGCCAAGCGCCACCAGCACGCCGGCGAGCCGCAGCCAGCGGGCGAAGCCCGAGGGCAGCGCCGCCGCCGCGAGGAACACGAGGCCCAGCGCGTAGAAGATCGCGGCGCGCGGGAAGGCGCTGAGATGATTGTAGAAATACTCCCGCCCGAGCTCGGCTTCCGTCGGGATAAACCGTCGGCGCAAGCGCGCGGATTTCCTGGCGCAGCTCGCGGGCGCGCAGGCTGAAGTTGAACGCATCGCCGGCGAGATACGCCTTCACCATGTTCTGCAGCCGCTCGGTCACCGGCTTGAACTTCGCTTCGCCGAAAGCGGTCGCGGCGTCGGGCGGAATCACCCAGGCGTCCTTGACCGTGGCCGTCGGGCCGGGCGGGACGATCAACAGCGCGGAGCCGCGGTTTAGGTTGTTGAAAAGCGTCATCCGCTCGGAGACGCTGCGGATTTCCTGCTGCATGCGGTCAAGGTCCACCTTTTGCATGCTGAGCTGGTGCACCTCGCCGGCGAGCCGGTTCAGCTCCTGCGACTTCGCGAGTTCCTCGAAGCTGAACCGCTTTTTTTCCGGATCGAGCCCGAGTTTTTGCACCAGCGGCCGGTAGCCGACCAGGATCATCGGCTGCTTTGTCCAATCGAATTCGTTGCCGGCGCCCGGCGCGTCGCCGAGCAGCGTGGAAAGCAGAAACTCGCTCGGCAGCCAAGCGCGGCCGGCGGTGTCCTTGTAGGTTTCGCGCCCGGTCAGTTTCAGCACCGCCTCGCGGGCAAAGGTGTCGATCGGTTTGCGGCGGCCGTTGTCCTGGATGGCCAGGGAGCCCCACTGCTTGAAGTCGCTGTCCTTCAGCGGCGTGGCGGCCCGGCCGGTCGCGGCATTGCTGCCGACGAGGAGGAGCAGCAGGAGAAAGAAGCAGGAGCGGAGAAAGGAAGTTTTCATCATTTGCGCTTGCCCCGATTGGGGGCGGGGACCGGGGTCGGCTTGGTGGCGAGAAAGGCGGGGTGGGGACGCAGGTAGAACAGCGTGAAAATCCCGGCGCACACGAGCAGCGACCCGATCCACTTTAACAGCCAGCCGGGGTCGCGCAAAATCTGCACCGTGCTCTCGTTGAGATTGTCCGGGTTCCACGAAGCCTGGGAGATTTTAAAGGTCAGGCCGCTGAAGGTGTTCCACCAATTGCCAGGGAAATTGTGGGGATTGTTCATCCAGCAGCTGCCAGTGTCAGTGCGCCCCTCGGCGTCCATCACCCGCAGCGTGCTTTTGAAACCGGCGGGCTGATCGTTGCCCTCGTTGCGCTCGACTTCGAATTCGGTGAGCTGCAGGCCGATTGGCAGCGCCTGCCGCCGCCACCCATAGGTCAGCAGCGCCGGCTGCGTGCCGGTCGGGAGCGTGACCTGCCAGCCGGCGGGCACCCATTCCTCGAGGGATGGGCCGCCCGGCTTGCTCAGCCGCACCCGCACGCCCTCGGTGTGATTTCCGACGGACAACCCGCCGCCGCTCGACGGCTTGACGACGTTCGCGACCGGGCGGAACGCCGTGTATTCGATCGCCTGCGGCAGGACGCTGTCCACGCTGAGCTGCCAGTCGGCCCAGCCGGTATTAATCTCCTGTTTCGGCGTCAACGCGCCGGTGACTGGCTGGACGGTGGCGCTCGATTTCAGCACGTAGGTCACGGCACCGGTGTCGTCGAGATAAAGCGTCGCCTGGTTGGCCACGCTGGCGTCGTCCGGCGGGTTGAGCGCGGCCGACACGGAGTCGGTGCCCGCATCGTCCGGAGCCAGCCGGCCGTGGACCCGCACGAGCACCGCGGGATCGCGCGGCTCGTCCGAAGCCGTCATCGGGCGGCCGTTTTCCATCTTGAACTCCGGCCAGTAATCTTCGATCCGCACGTTCAGGCCGCTCCCGCTGAGATCGTGCTCCTTGCCGCGCTCGGCATCGACGTCGAATTCCCAGGTCGCCCCGCGCCAGTCGAGCTGCACCTTGCGGCTGTCTGGCGCGACGAGAAGCCGGATCTTCGCGCCGCTGCCCGCCTTGCCGTTCGCCGGCTGGGCCACCTGCTCACCGGGCTTCTGGGCGAAGGCGAAGATGGATTCGTCCACCTCGGTGCCGCGTGCCGCCGCCGAGGATCCAGTGCTGCCAGCCGCGGCGTTCGCGGAGTCGGGCGCCTTGCCCCGCCGGATCTGGACCGCGGCCATGCCGAGATCCAGTTTTCCATGCTCCTGACTCCCCTCGAGCAGCCAGGCCTCCATGGTGCGATTCAGGCGCTTGGAAAACAACTTCACGCGCGCCGCCGGCTGGCCGCCGCTCGGCACCACAGCCGGCTCGAAATCGGCCGCCAGCGCCGGCGCGTAATCAATCAGCTCCACCTGCCAGCCGGCCGGTGTGCGGCCAAGCTGCCACGGCTTTTGCGCGCTCGGCCGCCGGCCGATGACGTGCACCGGCCAGGCGAGCGAGCCGCCCGCGCCGCCTTCCTGAAGACGGAGCTGCCGCTCCTGCACGATGAGTTGGTTTTCCGGCGGCCGTCCCTTGAAGAGCGTCATCGTCCCTTCAATGCCGACGATGCGTCCGATCAAGGCGCCGGCGAGCAGGGTGATGATTCCGAGATGGGTGATCAAGAATCCGGTGTGACGGCGCTTCCACGGCAGCCGGGAAAACGCCGCAGCGGCGAGGTTGACGGCGAGCAGCACCAGCCAGGCATTGAACCAGGGCGCGCCATAAACGTAGGCGCGGGCGACGTCGGCATTGAACGTCGTCTCATACAACGTCCCGACGACCGAGGCGATGATCAGGATCGCCAACAGCACGACGGCCAACTTGACCGAGGAGAAAAACCGAAAGATCGGATTGCGCTGCCAGGCCGGCTTGGGTGCCAGGAGCACCGGGCCAGGTTTCAACGTCGAGGCAGCAGGAGTCGAGTCGGAGGCAACATCTGTCGGGTCACCGACCGTCGGAGCGAGAGGTGCAGGCATGAAGGGGAATTCGGAGCACGAAACCGTTCGTCTTAACTTCAGAGGTCACCGGGAAAAGGCAAGCGGAGAGCGTCGTTTGTCGCCGCCGCGGGCGGCGGTTTCGGAGCGGCGAAACGCTGGCTGCTCGCGGGCAGGGCGGGAGTGTAAGGGGATACGCGCCGCAGTCGCCACCAGGCGCAGGCAGGCTGGCCTTTAAAGATCCGGGTTGCGCGGGAATTTCGCATACGGCAGCCGCGCGCCGTCAAAGGTGAACTGGTCGGCCCGGATCGCATCCGGAACCGCGAACTCCGCCCCGACACCGGACGCGCCGAGAAGATCGTCCACCTCGATGCCGTCGCCGCTGGAGCCGACGCCGCCGATGAGCACACCGTTTCGATAGAGCGGGAAGCCGCCGCCGAAAAGATTGATGCCGTCCGGCAGATTCGGATTCGGCGGGAGCGCGTTCGGCACGGGGACATCTGGCGCCTGCGGCCCGGCGACCGGGATAAACGGACGCGCGTCGCCGCCATTGCCGGCGGGATTGATGTTCACGGAATACGCAATCTGCAGGCCGACGGTGTTCGCGACCACGGTGCCGTCGGGATTAAACTTCGGCACCGCCGGGCCGTAGGGGCCGGCGTCGCGATTGTTGAGGCCGGGAGGATAATGATTTTGCGCGAGAAATCCCACCGTGCGCGTGCTGGCGGCAAACTGGTCGCTGGAGAAAAAGAGCGCCGTGCGCGCCTTCTGCGGGCAGACATCATTGGCGTCGAACAACGCCGAGCCAAATGTCCGCGCCGTGACGAGGATCGGCGCCGGCTGGCCCGGGGCGTTCGGAATGCCGACCACGGAAACAAAGATCTCCGACCGCTTGCCGATCGGCAGCTTGATGGCGGAGCGCGTCTTGAACGCCCGTGCCGCGACGCGGCCGACGATGCCGGCGACTTCGGTCGCGTTTAGCCGCGGCTGGCCGTTGATCGGGGTGCCGAGCAGCGGGTCATCGATCAGCGGAGAGCGGATCACCACCGGCTGGCCGCCGAGGACGAGGACCGGATACGGAAAGTCCGGCTGCGCGGCGCTCAGGCCGAAGCCGTCCACCGGAGCGCCGACGGTGCCGATCGGCCGGACCCGGCCGAGCTTCGCGGTGCCGAGCGCGTAGGGCAGACCGATGCCGTCGATGAACACGTTCGAACCCTGCACCGTGCGGCTCGGCGCGAAACCGATCTGGCCGGTGAGCGCGATGTTTTCGTCCTCGTTGGTGCCGGTGACCGTGTTGTTCAACTCCGTGGCCCCCGCTTGCGCGAGGCTGTCATCGTTTCCGCTGAAAACGCCGATGCCGCCGACGAGCTGGCCGTTTTTATAAAGCGGAAGGCCGCTTGCCCGGGCGCTGAGGCGGGTGTTGAAAATGCCGGTGCCGAGCGAGCCGGGCACAAACCCGCCTCCCGGCACCGCGGGGACCTCGCCGTTTGGTCCCGGGAAGACGCGCTTGAAGCGGTTGGCATCGGAAAACGGCAGTTGCGAAAACGCGATGCCCACCAGCGGGCCGGGCGCGCGGTTGTCGATCCCGGGCGGAAAATTTTGCTGAATCAGAAACTTCGCGGTGCGCGTGGAAAACGCGTTTTCGTTTGTGCTCAGATAAGTCGGCGTGCCGGCTTCGCTGATCGCCGCACCGACCCGCGCGCTGCCCGGCTGGGTGTTGCCGTTGACCGACCAGACGCCGAGCACGAAACCCTCGCGATCGGTCACGGCAATCAGCGCGTTTGGCCGCGTTTGCTCCGCCCGGCTGATGGCTTGTGCCATGATCCGCTGGACATCGCCGAGCGTGAGTTGAGCCCGCGCGGACGTCGGGGCAGAAACAAGCGCTCCGGCGAAGGCGGCGAGGGCGATGAAGAGAGGCAACGGACGCTTCATGTGCGCGGTTTTATGCGCCCCGCCGCAAAAATGCAATCTCTTCTGTGCGTCGCGCATTTTTTTGTAAAAAGCCCTTGCTATGCGTTTTACAAACTCGCTAGCTTTTCCGGCGGTGACTGCGAACGATTGTCAACCGCGAGTAAAGCCCCAAATTTGGGCAAGTTTCGAATCCCGTGGGTCGGGCTTGGGTCAGACCCGTGCCGCCGCCGGATTCTTCTCCGGAATTATCGCTGCCGCGGCGCTGTCCGTGAGCGCTCCCGCACTGGCGAGCAACGGCTCCACCGTCGTCACCACGGTCGGCGGTCCGGTGATCCAGGAAGCCGATCCGCTGCCGGTGCTGCCGCCGAGCCGGTTTAACCCGGATCCGGGTGGGTCGCGCAACCGCGGTTCCAGCCCTTCGGCCTACGACGATTCCGGTTCGTCGAACCTGTTTGCCCAGCCGCGGGTGCCGCCGCCCCGAGCCTATGGTTCCGACCCGCTGCCGCGCCTGCTGCAGTTGCCGCGCACCGGCCTGGCGGCGAATGAAGCGCTCACGCTGAACCTGGAATATCCGCACTACCGGACCGGCGGCGGACCCCAGCGCAATCAGCCGAACACGACGCCGGTCCCGAACCGCTGGCGCATCCCCTTTGGCCAGTATGATCGCTACGCCAACTCCGAGCCGGAAACCCCGTATCAATACGGCACGCTGCGCTGGTTTGATCCCTACAAGCCGAGCATCCTGAAGGGCGACGCCCCGATCATCGGGCAGGATATCTTTCTGGCGCTTACGATCACGGATTCCGCGTTCTACGAAGTGCGCCGGATTCCGGTCGGCAGTGGCGCGAGTGCGGCCCGGCCGGGGAGCTTCGAATTTTTCGGTCGCAGCGATTCGTTCACGCTGGCCAACGACCTTTCCTTCACGGTCGAGTTGTTCAAAGGCGAAACCGTGTTCAAGCCGGTGGAGTGGGCGATCCGCCTGACGCCGGTGTTCAATAAAAACTACTCCGAGTTCCGGGAAACCGGCGTGTTGGATCCCGATCCCCGCGGATCCCGGTTCAACGGCAGCAGCCGGATTCCGTCCGCCACCGGTGTCATCGTGAATCCGGCCGACGTCGGCGCCTTCTTCGCCGCCACCTCCGGCGCCGATGGACTCAGGCGCGCGCCGAAGGATCTCTCCGGGACGCGTTACACGGCACGCGAGGAGGAATTTTTCTCCCTGGAGGAAGCGTTCGTGGAGATCCACATCCGCGACCTTTCGGAGAACTACGACTTTGTTTCGAGCCGTTTCGGCAACCAGTTGCTGAACTCCGATTTCCGCGGGTTTGTCTTCAACGACACCAACCTCGGCGCCCGCGTGTTCGGCAACTATGCGAACAACAAGTGGCAATACAATCTGGCCTACTTCAGCCAGCGCGAAAAGGATACCTATTCCGGCCTGAACCGGATCGACAGCCGCTTGCAGGACGTGATCATCCTGAACCTCTACCGGCAGGACTTCATGAAGTATTTCCTGCCGGAGTCCGACGAGAAAGCACTTGGTTACACGATGTCGTGGAGTTTCCACGCCAACTTCGATCATGGCGATGTGCATTACGATCGCAATTCCGTGATCGTGCGGCCGGCGCCGATCGGGCAGATCGCGCGGCACGACGTTGATGCATTCTACTTCGGCTGGGCCGGTGATGGCCACATCGGCAAGTGGAACATTTCGCACGCGTTTTATCAGGTCTTCGGCCGGGATCATCTGAATGGGATTGCCGGCCAAGCGGCGGACATCAACGCGCAGTTTTTCGCTCTGGAACTCACGCAGGACCGCGACTGGTGGCGGCCGAAGTTCTCGTTCCTCTACGCCAGCGGCGACGCCAATTCGCGGGACGACAAAGCGACCGGCTTCGACACGATTCTCGATAATCCGACCTTCGCCGGCAGTCCGTTTTCCTTTTTCACCCGGCAGGGTTTCGGTCTCGCCACCGCGGCCACTGGCGTCAAGCAGCCGAATAGTCTGCTGCTCAACCTGCGCACCAGCAAAACGGAGGGTCAGTCCCAGTTCGTGAATCCCGGCACCCTGCTCTTCAACGTGGGCGTGGAAGCGGAGCTGACAGCGCGCTGGAAGTTTCAGGCGAACGCGAACTACATCCGGTTCGTCAACACCGACTCCATCCGGCAGCTGCTTTTCACCGACCGTGTTGCGCGGGATCTAGGCTATGACTTCAGCTTCGGGCTTACCTACCGGCCGTTGCTGACGAACAACATCATCATCAACGCCGGCTTCGGCGCGTTCATCCCGCAGCATGGTTACCGCGATATCTTCCGGCGCATCTCCCAGCCGGTGCCCGGCTTCAACACCGGCGAGCGCGGCAAAGTGGACTCCGTGCTCTTCAGCGGTTTGGTCGCTATCACGCTGACGTATTGAAGAATGCGGACCGGGCGGATTTTGCTTAACAACTCCCGCAAAATTTTTTAATTCACTCCGACTCGATTTTCTCCATGGAACCGGCCGTGCCCGCCAGAAAATCCCGTTCCCGCGGCCCGCGGCTCGCCCTTGCGCTGCTCGGCGGCGGAGTGCTGCTGTGGTGCTCTGTCGCGGCGTTGCGCTCGCAGGACGCCAGCAAGCCAGGGGCAGAATCCTCACCGGCGCGGCGGCCGGTGCCCGTCATCCCGCCACCGGTCGTCATCGGTCCTGACGGCGCGTCGCCGGCGGTGACGCCATCGGCTGCGCCTTCCGCCGCGGCCCCGGCACCGGGCGCGACACCGTCCGCGCCCGCGTTTCGCACAAACCCGGAAACCACCGGTCGCCCGGTGCCCGCGATCCCGCCGCCGCTCACCATCACACCGGATGGCGCGCTGCCCGCGGAGCCGGGTGCTTCACCTCCCGGGGCGCCGCCGCCATTGATCGACGGGCGCTCGTCGAGCCGCACCCCGATCCCGCCGGTGACATCGCCAACGGGCAACGTGAGTCCGTATTTGCTCCCAGGCGCCAATCCGCCGCCGCCGTTGAATCTCGAGGATGCCGAGAAAACCGGCAGCGGTCTCGGTCCCGTTATCGCCGTCCGGAACACGCCGAACCGGTTTTCCCGTGCCGGGCTGCCAGGCCGGAACTGGATCGACCAGACTCAGGCCGAAGCGGACGCGAAGAGCACCGGGTGCCTTTCCTGTCATCGCGGCGTCGAGCCGATGCACCGCTCGCCCTACGTCGTGCTCGGCTGCACGGATTGCCACGGCGGCGGGGCGCCGGCACCCGGCAAAAACGTGGTCACCGGGAAAAATGTGGTCGCCACCACAACGACGACCACGACCACGACCACGACTGGTGGCGAAGCGACCATCGACGCCCGCGGGCACGTCCTGCCGCGAAACCCGGAATACTGGAAGACCAGCGCGAACCCCGGGAACGTGCCGCAGCTGCTCAATCATGAGAGCGCGGAGTTTATCCGTTTTATCAACCCCGGCGACTTGCGTGTGGCCGACCAGGCTTGCGGACTTTGCCACGCCAAGAGCGTCGAGCACGTGCCGAATTCCATGATGGCCACCGGCGTCATGCTGTGGGGTGCGGCGCTTTACAACAACGGGGCCGTGCCGCTGAAGAACTACGTCTTCGGCCAAATTTACCGCGCGGACGGCGCGCCGCAGCGCGTTAACAACCCGTATCCCGTCACCGCCGAGATGACGCTGAAGCGGGGCATTCTCCCTTACATCCAGCCTTTGCCGCGCTTTAATCTCGCCCAGCCTGGCAACGTCCTCCGAATCTTCGAAAAGGGACAGTTCCCGCAGCTCGAACTCGGCAACCCGGAGCCTGAGGAGCCGCCGGGCAAGCCGTTGAAGCGGCTCGGCGCGCGCGGCGCCGGCACCGGCATCCGCGTGGATCCGGTGTTCATCGGCTTGCAGAAAACGCGCCTGAACGACCCACTGCTCGGGTTCATGGGCACGAACGATCATCCCGGCGATTTCCGGCAGAGCGGATGCACGGCGTGCCACACGGTCTATGCCAACGACCGCTCGCCGACGAACTCCGGTTGGTGGAGCAAGTTCGGCCACCAAGGGCTGAGCTTCACCGCTGACAAGACGATCCCGAAGAACGAGCGCGGCCATCCGGTCGTTCATCAGTTCACCCGCTCGATTCCCTCGAGTCAGTGCATGAGCTGCCATATGCACCAAGGCAACCTCTTCGTGAACCCCTATCTCGGTTACACCTGGTGGGACCAGGAAACTGACGGCGAGTTCATGTATCCGAAGGAGCAGCACAACCCGACGGACCAGGAGATGGCCCGTGCGGTGCGGATCAATCCGGAAGCCGCCGCGGCGCGCGGGTTGTGGGGCGACCGGAACTTCCTGGAAAAAGTCGCCGAGCTGAATCCGAAGCTGAAGCACACGCAGTTCGCCGACTACCACAGCCACGGCTGGGTGTTCCGGGCGATCTTCAAAAAGGATCGCAAGGGCAACATGCTCGATCGCGACGACAAAGTCGTGCGGCCCGATGATCCGAACAAATGGGCCAAAGCCGTGCATCTGAAGGACGTGCATCTCGAGCGCGGCATGCAGTGCGGCGACTGCCACTTCCTGCAGGATGTCCACGGCGACGGCACGCTCTACGGTGAGCCGCGCGCGGCCACCAGCATCGAATGCATCGATTGCCACGGCACCGTGGACAAGCGGCCAACGCTGCTCACGAGCGGGAACGGCGGCAAGATCAAGATTTCCGACAGCGTGACGCCGTTTGGTCCGCGCTTCGAATGGCGCGACACCGTGGACGAAAAGGGGCTGCCGCGGCGCGTGCTCTACCAATATTCCAACATGGATCCGAACGTCCGCTGGGAAGTCCCGCAGACGATCGATTCCGTGGACCCGAGCTACACGGCGAACTACGACAACAATCCGAAAAATGGACCGGTGCGGCCGCATTACAATCCGAAGTCGGCCTACGCCAAGACGCTGCATCGCAACGGCCGCGACTGGGGTGACTTGCCGGCTGATCCCGGAATCCGGAAGGCGACCTTTGCCCACAACGAGGAATCCATCACCTGCCAGGTGTGTCACACCTCCTGGGCGACGAGTTGCTTCGGCTGCCATCTGCCGCAAAAGGCGAATCAGCGGGCTCCGCAGAATAAGTTCGAGGGAACCATCAGCCGCAACTACACCACCTACAATCCGCAGGTGTTGCGTGACGATGTCTTCCAACTCGGCATCGACGCGACTTACAAAAACCGGCGCATGGCCGTCCTCCGGTCGTCGAGCGCGGTAGTCGTGAGTTCACAAAATGCGAACCGCGAGCAGATCTATTCGCAGCAGCAGACCGTGAGCGGCGAGGGCTACAGCGGCCAGGCTTACAATCCCCATTTCCCACACACCACCTCCAGCGTCGGCACGACGAAGAATTGCACCGACTGCCATCTTTCCAAGCAGGGTGACAACAACGCTTGGATGACGTCCATGCTGGGCTTCGGAACCGGCACGGTGAATTTCTTCGGCAAGTTCGCCTGGGTCGCCGCCGGCAGCCACGGCGTCTGGGCCATCACCTGGACAGAGGCAGAGGAGCCCCAGGCCGCCATTGGCAGCCATCTTCACCGCCTAGCCTATCCGGATTTCTATCGCGAGCACATCGAGAAGCGGAAGGGCAAGCTGGAAACCGGCTTCGAGCACACCGCGAAGGATGCCCGGGACATCACGCTCCGCGGCGAGTTCCTCTACACCGCCAACGGCAAGGCGGGCTTCCAGTTCTACGACGTGGGCAGCGTGGACAACAAGGGCTTCAGCGAACGCATCGTCACGACCGCCGTTTCCCCGCTGGGCGAGAGTCTGACGATCAAGACCAAGGGCATCGCCAACGGTCTGGCGCTGCCAAGCACGCTTGGCCTCGATCCGTTGCGCAAGCACTATCCGGAAAACGAGGAGCAGCCAATCCCGCTCTATTACGGCTTCGTTTATGGCATTGACACCGTGGAGGGTTTGGTCGTCATCAACGTCGCCTCGCTGGTGCAGGGTGCGCCCGACCGCTACTTCATCAAAAAGGAAGTCACCTTCAATCCTCCCGCTGCGGGCTACAGCGACGGCAAGCAGTTGATTTCGAACAAGG
This sequence comes from uncultured Verrucomicrobiae bacterium, assembly GCA_963762725.1. Classification (GTDB taxonomy): domain Bacteria; phylum Verrucomicrobiota; class Verrucomicrobiia; order Chthoniobacterales; family SZAS-18; genus JAFAXH01. The sequence goes on from CAVXLY010000007.1 coordinate 468,271, forward strand.
ACGGCACCGCCGGCCTGCTCACCGGTGCGACGCACATCATCGCGGCTGGCTATCGGCTCTACATCACAAGTCCACAGGGTCTCTCGGTCGTCAGCGTTAAAGATCCGACAAAGCCGAAGCTGCTCGGGCACTACGGCGGCAGCTTTCTGCGCGAGCCGCAGGCCGTCTCCCAGCCGCAGCTCCATTACATCTGGGTTTCCGACAAGGACGGCATGAAGACGATGGACATCACCGACCCGGATAATCCGGTGCCGGTGCCGGGCGCCGTGGTGCCGCTTCACGAAGCCGGCCGTCTGTATGTGGCGCGCACCTACGCCTACGTGCCGAACGGCGAGGAGGGCCTTGCCATCATCGACGTCGAGCGGCCCACGCATCCCCGGCTGGTGCAGATGTTCAACGCGGGCGGCGCGATCAATGACGCCAAGGCCGTGCAGATCGGCTCCATCAGCGCCTCGATGTATGCGCTGCTCGCCGACGGCAAGAATGGCCTGCGGGTGATCCAGCTCATCTCTCCGGAAAACGTGCCCGAACACTACGGTTTCTCGCCGAAGCCCAACCCTGTGCTCATTTCCACCTATCCCTTCAAGGAAGGCGAAGCTCTGGCGGTCAGCCGCGGCCTAGATCGCGACCGCGTCGTGGATGAAACCGGCCAGCAGACTGTGGTCTTCGGCCGGCGCGGCTCGCGGCCGTTCCACTTGGACGAGATGGATGCCTTCCTGCGGCACGGCGCCTCCCGTCGCGACGCGAAGGACGGCGTGGCCAGAGGCTCGCTCTACCGCGTGGACGACGTGTTCACCTCGACCGACGCGGCGGGCAACCGCACGCTCGTGACGCGGACCGGCCGCTCCATCCCGACGCCGCTGGCTTTTGAGAACCCGGTCGGTCCATTCCCGAAGACGCCGCCGCCTCCGGGTTCCGCTCCGGGGACCGAGCCGACGACGCCAGGCGCGCCTTCGGACAATCCCTTCCTGGTTCCCGGCGAGTTGCAGCGTCTCAATCGCCGGCTCGATCCCGTCCGCCTGCCCGATGCGCCCCCGGCCGGAGCCCCGCCGGTCCCGGGTGAACCAACGCCCGCCGCCGGGCCAACCCCGAATCCGGGTCCGGTGAACCCGTATCTCCAGGAAACCGAAGCGGACCGCATGTTGCGCTCTCGACCCGGAGCAAAGCCGGCGGCCACGCCGTCTCCGACGCCGCGTTGACCGCGCGCCCGGCCGGAGCGCGGCGGACTTGCGATCAGGAACTATTTCCGTTCGTCACCAAGTCTTTGCTTGCGAAAGCGCCGGCGATTTCGTTACAAAAAGTATTCCGTCTCAGCACAGTTCCAAAGCAACCACACCACCTCGCACGTATATGGCAGACAAATCCATCCGACTCGCTGAAAATCCCACCGGCAAATGGTATGTGGACGATACCTGCACTCCTTGCCACGTTTGTCTGGACGAGGCCGGCCCCAGCACCTCAGCGCCGTTGCTCCGCTACAACGCGGATGAGACAAAAGTGTATTTCGTCAAGCAGCCCGAAAATCCGGACGAAGAAGCCGCCGCGCAGCGCGCGTTGGAAATTTGCCCGACCCAGGCGATCGGTAGCGACGGCGAATAAATCACTTCGGGAAACGCTCCCCGCGCGGGTCCGGTTCCGCTCCGTTTCGCAGCGTTTCTTGCCGTCGTCTGGATCGAGGTTCCGTCGCAGTTGCAGCGCGCCATTGAGTCGGGCAACTGGCGGCGTGTCGGCGCTTCGCCGGTGACGATGCTCCGCCGGCGCCTGCAGAAACGCGGCGAAGCGGGGAACCCAGCCTGGGCGGCGCCTTCTCGTATCGGGCCTGGGCGCGCGCCATCGCGCACGCCAATGGGGCAGGCTTCACGGGCGGCAGATTCCGGTCGCCTGCATTTTCTGCTTGTAGCGGTCGCAAGTCAGAAGGAATCTTGAAAACAAGCGCCGCTTGGCTATCCGAGTCGCGGCGATAAGGCCGATGCACACATGGCGAACGTCTCTTATGGCAGGTGCACCAATACATTGCGCTGCGCGCTGGCTTTCAATAAAGAGCCAATCTTCGTGCCGCTCGACGGCAAATGCCCGGAATGCGGTCAACCTCTCGCTGTTGATTCCTTGAGCCGTCGCCGCCTGAAGCTTATTCCCCCGCTGCTCGTCATCGGCGTGCTGATTGGCGGGGGATATTATCTCAAGAAGAGTTTTCTCGATCCCAAGTCCGGGAGCGGGGGCGCCGTCATCGGCACCACCGGCGGCGGCTCGACTTCGAGTGGCGGCACCAGTGGCCGGGCGGGCGATCCGGTTGGCTCCGTTTCCTCGGGCGGTGATGTGCGGGGAGGCGCTGTGGACAAGCCGAATTTCGACCTGCGCAACGATGCCAACGCCAAGGCGCGCCAGGACGTGCTCGAACGTATCGAGCGCATGCCGAACCTCACCCCGGCGCAGAAGAGCAAGCTGACGACCAGCGTGGACAAGGCCAAGAGCATGGGCCTGATCCTCATCATCCCGTTCGAGGCCGGCAAATCGGCCCTCGGGCCGAAGGAGACGGACATCCTCGTGAAGGCCACCCAGACGCCGAGTCTGCAGAAGCTGACAGAGGATCCGACGCTTGTCCTCGTGGTGCTCGGTTTTGCGGATCGTCAGGGCGATCCGAGGCAAAATTTGAAGACTTCCGTCGATCGGGCGGAATCCGTGCAGTCGGCGCTGAAGGAACGCAGCGGTATCCAGAACGTCATGTATTCCGTCGGCATGGGCGGCTCGGATCTATTCGACTCCCAGGTCGCCGCCCGCAATCGGCGGGTGGAAGTCTGGGCCGTGTTCCCCTAAAACCGGATCGACCGCCGCCGGGGCGGAATCGGTGCGCTAGGGCCGCCGCACCAAGTCGGGCAGCTTCGACTTCAGCCGCGACAGCGCGGTCGCTGCATCCGCCGTGCCGAGGATTGAGACCTCGACGACGCGCTGACCGAGGTTCCGCCGACCGGCAAGCGCCGCCCGGATCCGGCCGTTAGCGGTCAATTCGTCATCCGCCAGCCGGTCTGAATACGGGCGCGCCGCCGTTGGTGTGGTCGGGCTTCCGGTCGCCAGCAAGGCCGCGGGCTGCGCGCGGCGATCCTCCCAGAGGCAATAAAACACGTAAAGCTCCCGCCCGGACGCATTGAAGACGTAGCCGTGGAGCGGGATCGCTAGGCCGTCGCAGTCCACGGCGATCACGCCAAGATCGCGAACCAGGGGAAGCCCGGCGGCGCTCAGGCAGACTCGGGGCGAGTGCATCTTTGCCGCTGCCCCCGCCGACTGACCTGCTTCCCAGCGCGCGAAAAAAACGTTCCACTGCTCGCCGGCTCGATCCTGCCACGTCGCGGAATGTCCCTCGGTATAACGCAGCAAAGCGCGGGAGGTTTCAGGAATCTCGGTCTCACGATAGCCGGCGGCGGACTTCGGCCAATTCATCGACCAGGTGACCGGGGCGCTCGCGGCACCGGCGCGCTCGTGCATCCGATACCAGCCTTCCACCAGCGCCGCGACGACCAGCGGCCAGAGCAAAAGCAGGCCGAGCCACGCCCGCGAAAGCGGGATCTTCGGCAGCAGGCCTGCCACAGGCGCTGGCGGGGCCGGCGCCGGAGCCACCGGGACTGCGTTCCCCGCGTAGCGTGGGACGACTGCGCCGCGGGAAGGCTCCGGCTCGCTGCGCGCCTGGCTGCGTGCTAGTAGCAACGCCGCGCCCCACAGGCCGAGCAGACAAGCCGTCAGCACGCACAAGCCCGCAACATCGTGCCAGCGGTCGAACGTTTCTTTGCCGTGGTGCACGCTGATCAGCACCAAGAACAGCGCGCGACCCAGGTTGGTCAAAAAGGCCAGCAGCCCCCCGATGACGACCAGTCCGGCCTGCCGCAGCGGAGACAGGAAATAAAATTGCCCCAGGAACAGCGAGATCATGAGCGTGGACTGCAGCGAGCGGATGCCACTGCAAGCTTCCTCCACGCCGATGAGTCCCGAGGCGACGCGGATTAGATTTCCCTCCTGAAGCGCGGGCACGGCCAGAAGGTCGAGCAGCTCGATCACGGACGCCGCCACGGTGCTCATTAACTGCTGCACGCAGGCGATTTCGAATCGCTCCGGCCACGGCACCGCGACGAGGAGAAACAGGAAGGGAAAGGCGAAATGGCGCACCCAGCGCCGCCGGCCGATCAGAAACGCGGCGAGCAGGGCGAGTGCAATAAAGACGCCCGTAGTCACCCAGGCCAGCGGGCGCCAGTCCGGATTCGCCTCCTGCACCCAACGCAGCGGCAGTTGCAGCAGGAGCAGGGCGGCCCCGGCGGCCAGCGCGAGACTCCGCCCGGCACCGGTGCGCGCCAGCGGCCGGGAGACGACGGGGCGCTGTTGCCATTGCCGGATCAAGAGGAACAAAGCCAGCGCCGGCACCGTCCAGCCGTAGCTGTATTGGGCGTTGACCGACCATTCGATCGCGAGTGGCCGGAGCGCCGACCAAGCAGCGAGCGCGAGTGCTCCGGCGAGCAGAAAATAGTCCCAGCGGCTCGGGTCGCCGGACGCCGACGGTTGGACTCCCGCAGCGCCAGTAGAAAGCGTGGGCGGCTGGGAAACGACCGGGACCGGGCGCTCAAGGGTGTCAGGCACAGGGGGCATCGTCAGTATTTCACCGTCGTTAACAGCAAGTCTCCGGCCTCGGCAGACGTTACCGCAGGAGCGTCTGCGGCTGCAACCCGCACGGATCGGTGCGATCGCGGTGTCGCCGCGGACACCCAGGCAAATGTCCCGCGGGCGCTCATTCGGCGGGGACCGGGTTGCAACTTCGGCTTGCCGGCGGGATTCGCGGGTGCATCGTGTCGCCTTGCCTCTGCAAATTGTGATCCCATGCTGTCCCAGAAACGCGTTTCCCTCACCTTGAGTCCGCGCCGGCCCGTCGGCGTCGGCGGCGGTCGTTGGGTGGCGGTGCTGCTGATCGTCCTGCTCCTGCTGGGCGCCGGCGCGTTTGCCGGCTGGAAGCTGTGGTGGACACCGTATTATCACTCGGCCCGCGCACCTCTGGCGCCGAGCGGCGGCTGGTATTTTTCTCCGCGGCTAGAGTTGCCGGTGGGACTGTTCACCCAGGGAGACCCCCGCTGGAGCGAGGATTTCCTCGGGCCCACGGAAGAAACCATGGGCCAGGCCGGCTGCGCGGTCAGCTCCGCGGCGATGATCCTGCGCTATTACGGCCACGACACCGACCCCGGCCGGCTCAATAAGTTTCTCGATGAGAACAACGGTTTCACGGAGCAGGGCTGGCTGAAATGGGAGGGCGTCGAACCGTTTACCGCCGGCCAGGTGCGGCATGCATACGAAGATCTGCCTTCCTACCGCCTGATCGATTCGAACCTGAAGCGCGGCAACCCGGTCATCGTGCGCGTGCGGCTGCCGAGCGGCATCACGCACTTCGTCGTCATCATGGGAAAGGACGGCTTCGATTATCTGATCCGGGATCCTTCCTCCGCCGGGTTGCAGCGGGGGGTTTACCCGTTGAAAGACCTCGGCCGACCGATCGAGGCACTGCGGTTTTACGAGAAAGTCGCCGCCGCCACGCGCCCGACGACCGGCTAGCGCGGCGCGTCTCGGAGGGTCAATACTCCCGGGCCAGCAGATGGTCCGCAAGCGCACGGAGTTGATCGCCGTTGTCTCCAAAGGGACGGAGCGCCGCGTGTGCGCGCGCCGTGAGCCGACGCGCCTCGGCGCGGGCGCCTTCGAGCCCCAGGAGGGCGGGGTAGGTCGCTTTCTGGGCGGCTAGATCCTTGCCGGCGCTTTTGCCGAGCTTTTCGCTGGTCTGCGTGACGTCCAGGATGTCGTCGATCACCTGGAAGGCGAGGCCCAGCGAGCGTCCAAACGTCGTGAGCGCCCGGAGCCGGGCGGCGTCCGCGCTCGCGCTCATAGCGCCGAAGCGGATGCTGGTGGTGAGCAGCGCCGCCGTCTTGCATTCGTGAATGAAACGCAGCTGGGCGATGTCGATCTTCTTTCCCTCGCCCTCGAGGTCCGCCACCTGGCCGGCGATGAGTTTGAGGCTGCCGGCGGTGACCGCCAGCTCGTCCACCAGGAGGCGCATGTCGTAGCCTGGCCAAGTCTTGGCGCGAGCGACGAGCGCGAAGGCGAAGGTCAGCAGCGCGTCGCCGGCGAGCACCGCCATGCCTTCGCCGAAGACCTTGTGGCAAGTCGGCTGGCCACGGCGGAAATCGTCGTTGTCCATCGCCGGCAGGTCGTCGTGAATCAGCGAATACGTGTGCACGCATTCCACGGCGCAGGCGAGCGGCATGGCCTCGCGCGCATCCCCTCCGCAAGCATCGGCAGCCGCGAGGCAAAGGATCGGCCGCAGGCGCTTCGCCCCGCCGGCAAAGAGGCTGTAGCGCATCGCCTTGTGGATCGTCGCCGGCTTGCGATCCTCCTTGGGCAGGGCCGCGTCGAGCGCGCGATCGACGCGCTTGCGGCCGGCAGTCAGGTAGGCGTTGAGAGACGTCACGGGCATCGAGGAAAAGGGGACGGGGCAGCGCACGGAGGCCGGGCCTCGCGGCGACGGAAAACAGAAAGTCAGAAACCCGGAGAAAAGGGAAAACGAAAAATGCCGGCGCCCTGATTTTCGCCGGCGGAGCCTCGTCCCGGATCGACGCAACGCGCCGCACGGCTCGCCTGACCGGTGGGAACGTCGCGGCCTCAGGCGCGCACGAGTTCCGCGATCTGCACCGCGTTGAGCGCAGCGCCCTTGAGCAACTGATCGCCCACGACCCAAAGCGCGAGGCCGTTGTCCAGCGCGCAATCCAGCCGCAGGCGGCCGACCTGGCAATCGTCCTCACCAGCGCACGCCAGCGGGACCGGATAGGCCGAGCGGGCCGGGTCGTCCACATACCGGAGCCCGGGTGTCGACGACAGCGCCGCGCGCGCTTCCGCAAGTGAAACCGGCCGGTCGAATTCCGCCTGCACCGCCACGGAATGGGCGCGATACACCGGCACGCGCACGCAGGTGACCGAGGCGCGCAACTCCGGCAGGTGCAGGATGCGGCGCGCTTCGTTCTGCATTTTCATCTCTTCCTTCGTGTAGCCGTTGTCGAGAAACACATCGACCTGCGGGATGACGTTGAAGGCGATCTGGTGCGGATACACGGAAATCGGCACCGGTTTGCAGCCCTCGAGCGCGGTGACCTGGGCGTGCAATTCCTCGATGGCCCGTGCGCCGCTGCCGCTCACCGCCTGGTAGCTGGCGGCGAAGATGCGCCGCAGGCCGAAGGCCCGGTGCAGCGGCGCCAGCGCCATGAGCGTGACGGCGGTCGTGCAGTTCGGGTTCGCGATGATGCCGCGGTGGCTGCGGGCGTCCTCGCCGTTGATCTCCGGGACCACGAGCGGCACTTCGTCGTCCAGGCGGAAGGCGGAGGAATTGTCCACCACGACCGCGCCGGCCGCGACGGCGCGCGGCGCAAACTCGCGCGACACCCCGGCGCCGGCGCTGAACAGCGCGAAGTCCACGCCGGAAAACGACTTCGGCCCGAGCTTCTCGATCGTCAGCCGCTCGCCCTGCCATTCCACCTTCTGGCCGGCGGATCGCTCGGAGCCGAGCAGGCGCAGAGATTTCACGGGAAAGCCGCGGCGCGTGAGGACGGACAGCATTTCCTGGCCGACCGCGCCGCTGGCGCCAACAATGGCAACATGGGAAGGAGAAACAGTTTTCGGATGCATGGCTGGAACGACAAACCCCCTTGGCCGAGGGGTCGGCGAGTGTATGCTCTCGACCGTCGGATGCAAATCGCAAACACGCCAGGCGACCACCCGCCCATTCCCTCACCGGAGCCCCGGCCCGTCCGGCTCCAGGTCTCCGTCGCGGCTCAGACGCTCGAAATCGTCACTGCCGATGGCGATGAAATCCTGCGGTCCTATCCGGTGTCCACTTCCCGGTTCGGCCTCGGCACCGAGCCCGGCAGTTTTCGCACCCCGCTGGGGCGTTTTCGGATCAGCGAGAAGATCGGTGCCGGCCTGCCGCCTGGCACCGCGTTTCTTTCCCGCGAACCCGACGCCACCCTTGGCCCGGAAGAGGCCCTGGCTAGCGGCGAGGAGGACCTGATCCTGTCGCGCATCCTGTGGCTGGAGGGAGTCGAGCCGCACAACGCGAACACCCGCGAGCGCTACATCTACATCCACGGCACCAACCACGAGGCGCACATCGGCCAGCCTGCCAGCCACGGCTGCATCCGGATGCGCAACGCCGACATCGTCGAACTCTTCGACCTCGTGCCGACCGGTGCGGAAGTTTGCATCACAGCACCCGCCGACGACCCGGCGCCGGCCGCCGATTCCGCGCGTGGCGGCGAAAAGGGCTAAAACCATTTGCCAAGCGGGAGCCGATGAGGCAAGAGCAAGCTCGCTTCGGTTCTCTACCCTTGGAAGGGGGTGAAAAATACAATGACGAAACTCTTTAAGACAGTTGCTCTGTTCGCGATCGCCGCGATGGCCGTGCTCAGCCTCAACGCCTGCTCCGGCAAGGCGCAGACCTCCAGCACCAGCACGTCCGCCTCGGTCACCCGCACTTCGAAGTAAACCTTTAACCGCTGTAACCCGCCGCCGGGCCTTGCGTCTGTCGGCACCAGGGGCCGCGACTGTTCCTCTCATCCGATCCGGGTGGGTGGAACGGAGCGGCCCCCGGTTTTTTCCGGCACCGGCGTCCCGCCGCCCCGCGCCGGCCGGCTCACGCAACGGCTGCCCGCCAACAGAAAACGCCACGGCAGCTCGGCCGCGCGGCTGATCCCGATGCGCACATCCGCGACTACCGGCACCGGCTCTGCGGACCGGCGGTGAAAGCCGTGGGCCGCATCCGCACAAAGGTCGCGCCCGTGCCAGGTCGGCGGGATGCCGCACGCTTGCGTCAGCTTGCCGGGACCGGAGCAAAGGTGCCGGTCGTCGATGCGCGGCCCGCGGCGCCCGCGCATCGCTTCCAGACCGGCCAGCGGCTCCAGCGCGCGGATGAGCACAAAGCCGTCGGTTTCCGGCCCGGCGTGGCCTTTGACGAGCACGTTGAGCAGCCAGTGCACGCCGTAGTTCAGATAAACGTAGGCTGTGCCGGCAGGGTGGGTGTCCACAAAACGTTGCGCGCCGCGCCGCAAAAACGTGTGGCACGCCTCGTCGCCGATCGCCGCGTAGGCTTCGGTTTCCACGATCCGCCCGCGGCATTCGCCCCAGACCAGATCGCAGCCGATCAATTCGATCGCGCAGGTCAGCGGGTCGCGGGCAAAGAAGTCTTGCCCGAGGGAGGTCGGCGACGCACTGTCCCCTGCTTCGCCGGCGCGGCGGGCGGATTGTTTCCTCATGACGGCTCTTGAAACCACAGTCATCGCCGAGGCGCAAACGGCGGAAGCGGATTCGGCGCTGTTATCCGGTCATGCGCGAGCTGCGGCCGCATTTCGAGGAAGCGGAATTCGTCGCCCAGGTGCAGCGGCAGATGGCCGAGGGCGGCTACCGGCTCGTGTTCCTCGAGGCTGGCGGCGAGGTGCGCGCGGCGGCGGGCTACCGGCTCGGGGAAAATCTGCACGCCGGCCGCTACCTCTACGTGGATGACTTGGTGACGCGCGCCGCGGATCGTTCGCGCGGATTCGGCGCTGCGCTGTTTGACTGGCTCGTGGCCGAAGCCCGCCGCGAGGGCTGCGCCTGCCTCACGCTGGATTCCGGCGTCCAGCGGTATGGTGCGCATCGTTTTTATCTGCTCAAACGCATGGACATCACCTCGCACCATTTCGTCCTTCCGCTCGCGTCCCCGGACGCCGCGTCATGAGCCGCGTTTACGACGCCGTCATCGTCGGCGCAGGGCACAACGGGCTGGTGTGCGCCTGTTACCTGGCGAAAGCAGGAAAAAAGGTGCTCGTGCTCGAGCGCCGGCCGGTCGTCGGCGGGGCGGTCTGCACGGAGGAAATCGTGCCCGGCTACCGGTTCGACGTCGGCAGCTCGGCGCACATCATGTTCCGCTCGACGCCGATCATGGAAGAGCTCGGCCTGGCCGCGCACGGGCTGGAATATTTCGAGATGGATCCGTGGGCGTTTTTCCCGATCCACGGGACGGATCAGGGCATCACGTTTTACCGCGACCTGGAGAAAACCTGCGAGAGCATCGCCGCCGTCAGCCCGCGGGATGCGAAGGCTTACCGCGAGTTCATCGGGCGTTTCGGCGAATTGAACGAAGGGATCTTCGAGGTCTTTCTGAAGACGCCGACGCCCGGCACGATCTTTTCCACGATCTTCAAGCGCAACTTGTTCAAGAGCGGGTCGCGCAAGCTCTGGAGTTCGCTCGACACGACCCGGCAGTTCATGACGAGCTACGGCCGGTTGATCGAAGAAACTTTCGACAACGAACACCTGCGCACCGCGCTTTGCTGGCTGGCGGCGCAGAGCGGTCCGCCGCCGGATGAACTGGCTTCCGGCGACCTTGTCGGCTGGCAGGCGATGATTCACAAAACCGGCGCCTGGCGGGCGAAGGGTGGCTCCGGCGCGCTGACCCAGGCGCTCGCGCGCTGCCTCGAATCGCTCGGCGGCGAGATCCAGGTGGACGCCCCGGTGCAACGGATCGCCGCGGCCACCGGCGGCAACGGCGCGCGGCTCGAAGTCCGCACGGAAGCCGGGAGCTTTCAGACGCGCAGTGTCGTCGCCGCGTGCCACGTGCAGACCACGTTTTTGAAATTGCTCGACCCCGACCTCGTGCCCGCGGAACTGCGCCGGCGCATCGAGCATCTGCGCGTCGGCAACGGCTTCGGCATGATCGTGCGGCACGCGGTGAGCGAGCTGCCGCGGTATGCCGGCCAGCCGGTGGACGCGCGCGGCGTCTCGCCCTGCCATTCGTCGCTGCAACTGCTCTGCCCCACGCGCGGGTATCTGCGCGACGCCTTTCTCGACTACCAGCGCGGCGAGCCGCCCCGGCATCCCGCCGTGCTGGCGATGACGTTTTCCGCGCTCGACCCCACGCTCGCGCCGGCCGGCAAGCACGTCCTCTTCGGCTGGGCGCAATACCATCCCTACGAATTGCGCAACGGCGAGCATTGGGACGCCATCGCGGAGCGCGAGGCGGACAAAATCTACGACGTGATCTGCGACTACGCGCCGAACATGCGCGGCGCTTTGATTGATCGCTACATCCAGACGCCGCTGGAGATCGAGCGCAAGCTCGGCCTTCTGCGCGCGAACGTCATGCACTTGGAAATGAGCATCGACCAGATGTTCTTTTTCCGGCCGCTGCCGGAGCTGTCGAGCTACAAAACCGCCATCCCCGGTTTGTATCTCACCGGCGCCAGCACGCACCCGGGCGGCGGCGTCTTCGGCGCGAGCGGGCGCAATTCGGCGCAGGTCGTTTTGAAAAACGATCGCTAGTGCGCCGCCGCCGCGCGCTCCGTCACCGGCCCAGCCCGACAAGCGGGCCGGCGTAACCGGTCAGCTCCATGTAGCCGCGCCCGCGCACCTCCCGGCCTTCGCGCGTGCCCGCCGCGGTGATCGCGCCTTCCCAATACGCCAGTTGCGGCAGCGCCAGTTCCTGTTCGTTCAGGCGCGGGCTCGTGGTGAATGCCAGCCCCAGCGCAGGGATTTCCACCTGCCAGCCAAGCGGATAAACGGCGCCGGTCCGCGGGCTGCGCCAAGGCGTGCCGGCCGCTTTCAGCGAGAAATCCTCGCGGCGCAGATGCCGCACGCTGCCATCCGCGGTGACAAAGGTGCCGCTCGACAGCGCGTCGATGGTCCCGTCGCGGCGGCGCATGGCGTAGAGCATCAGCTCCGCGCCGTCTTCGAACTGCAGCGAAAACCAGTCCCAGCCGATCTGTTCCGGGCCGAGCCCGTTGCTGGCCCATTCGTGGTCAAACCAGCTTTCGCCGCGCACCGTCAGCGGCGCTTTTCCACCGAGGGCGAGCGTCCCCGTCGTGGCCATCCGGGTGAAGGAATAATAGTGCGACGCGTTGCCGTCCTCCGCGCCCTTGCGGCTGATGCCTTCGCCCGGGATGCCGTGAATCGTCGGCGGCCGCGTCGGCATGACCCGAAGATCGAGCGCGATGTCCGGATTCGTCGCCCGCGCCACGATCCGCCAGGCGCCGTCCGGCTCCGCGCGCAGCTCCCAGCCCTCGATCCAGGCGAGCCGCGGATCTTCCGCCGCCTGCGCGGTGAAGCCCGCCTCGCCAAACGCTCCGCGCGTGGCCTTCTGCGTGAAAAGGAAGCGCCGCCCGGCGAGGTCTGTCACCGCCAGATGGGCGAATTTGAAATCGTCCTGCACGAAGCGCGAGCGCGCTGGCGCGTCGCCGGTCGGCACCGCGGGCGCCGGCGGCTCCGCGCGCCGCCCCGGCGGGATCACGCCCTGGCGGAAAAACGTAAGCTCATACCCATACTCGCGGCCGCTGGCTTCATCGCGCACCTGGCCGGTGAAATACCACCACTCCGTTTTAAAATCCCGGTGCGCCGCGTGGTCGGCGGGAAACCGGTATTGCCAGCCGGGCTGCGCGAGGCGCCAGTCCGTTGGCGCGACGATGGCGGCGCCGGGCTCCGCGGCCACGGTCAAAGGAGCCGCTCCCGGCCACGCCGCGGAGAGCGCCAGCGCGGCGAGCGTTGCCAGGAAAAGCGAAGGACGGGGAAGAGATTTCATGAGGAAGGGATGGAACGATTCCGTTTCGACGGCGCGGTGCGACGATGCTGGAGCCGTCACTCCGCGCGCACGGCCGTCGCGATCGGCACGCGCGCGGCCCGACGCGCCGGCAACAGGCCTGCGAGCACTGCAGCGAGGATGATCCAGAGCGGGGTCGCCGCAACAAGTCCCCACGGAATGGAAAGCTGGATCGTCCAGCCGAAAAACGCCTTGTTGATCACCCAGGTCAGCACCAGCGAAAGCACCAGCCCGGCGGCGACGCCGAGCGCGCTGGCCAGCAGCCCGATGAGCGCGCTCTCGCCCAGCACCAGGCCGCCGATCTGCATCCGCGAGGCGCCGAGCGCGCGCAACACGCCGATCTCCCGTTCGCGCTCGGTGACCAGCGTGGTCAGCGTGAGAAAGATGCCGATGACCGCAACAACCACCGCGATGGAACGCAGGACTCCGGTGATGCGAAACGTCTGGCCGAAGATTTCGAAGACCCGGTCGCGCAAGGAGCGATTCGAATAGATCAGGTATTCGCCGCGCGTGTTGAACTGCCGGCGCAATGCGTCCGTCACCGCGTCCAGGCTGGCGTCCTCTTTCAAATACAGGGCGACCGACATCACGCGCGGATCCTTCCAGTGCTGCTCGAAATTGGCGCGATTGATGAGGATCACCCCGGAATCCCGCGAGTAATCGTAATAAACTCCGCGCACCCGGAACGACACCACGCCTTCCGGAGTCGGAATCGCCAAGGAATCGCCTTCACCGACCCGGTAGCGGTGGGCAAACGGCTCCGAAACCAGCACGCTGTCCGCATCGTAAAACGCCTCCTGCCGCTCGCGATCCCGCGCGGCGCCGCCGCTGCCGACAAACGAAAGCCGGTTCCGGTTCGTGCCCTCCACGACGGCGAGCGAGACGCGGTCGCCGCGGATGTTCACGCCGATTTCACGCACGGTGTCGAGCGCCGCGACGCCAGGCAACGTGCGCATGGCCGCGAGCGTTTCGGCCGGCACAAACGCGCCGTTGCCGAGCGTGGCGTTTGCGGAAGGCGTGATAAAAATATCCGCGACGATGGCGCGATTGATCCAGACTTCCACGGTCTGGCGGAACGCGTGGATCATCACGGAGATGCCCACGGTCATCGCGATCGCCGCCATGAGCGCGGCGATGATCACCGCGGTCCGGTGCACGCTGCGTGCCAGATTGAGCGCGCTTAACCCCAGCAAGAATCGCGTCCCCAGCCGCAGCCGCCCCTCCGCCATTCCACGTTCGGATTCCCGCGCATGCCCGCGCACCTCCGCCAGCTCTCCGTTTGCCTTTTCCTCTTCCTCCTTTGCGCCTTCGCGTCTTTGCGCGAGCCTCCGCACCAGCGCCGCCCCCGCCCGGGTCACGAGCGGCGAAAAAAACGCGAACCCGAGCAACACGAAAAACGCCGCGCCAAACCCGAGCCACGCCGGCCCGGTGAGCAACGCCAGCGCAGAGCAGACCCCCGCCAGGGCCAGCGCCACCATGCCCCAGGCCAGCCAGCGCGGCGCCGAGCGCCGCCCGCGCTCCATCGTCAGCCCAAGCCCCGGCGACAGCGCGGTGACCGGGTCCACCATCGCCCCCTCGCGCGCCGGCAGCCACGCCGCCAGCAGCACGGAACCGAGTCCGAAAAACAGCGCGCTGCCGACGATCAGCGGCGACAGGTGGAGCTGGTCCGCATTTACCAGGGTGTAGAGCGACGAAATCACCCGCGCGATCTCCCGGCCGAGCAGATATTTCGCGAGCAGCACGCCGCCGGCGAGCCCGGCCACGACGCCGATGATGCCGAACAGAAGCGCCTCGCCGAGAAACAGGCATTGCACCTCCCATCGCGTCGCCCCGAGCGCGCGCAAAATGCCGGTTTCCACCCGGCGCCGCACCACGCTGGCGGCGATCGTGTTGTAAATAAGGAACATCCCGACGAGCAGCGAGATCATGCTCAGCGCGCCGAGATTGAGCTGAAACGACCCGAGCATGCGTTGCACCTGATTCGTGCGCTGGCCCGGCGCGGCCACGGTCACATCGGCGGGGAGCTGTTTCTGCAATTCCGCGGCGACCTTTTCCGCGTCGGCCGGCCGGTCGAGAAGCAGTTGCACCGCCGAAAGCCGGCCCTGGCGGCCGAAGAGCTGCTGGGCCCAGCCGATGTCCATCGCGGCGATGCGGGAGTTGCCCCGGCCCGCCGCGGTGTCATTGATCCGCAACACCGAGCGCACCGTCAGCGACTGGTCGCGACCGTCCACCTGCACCCGCAGCCGGTCGCCGATTTTCAGCCCGTGCTGCCGGGCAAATTCGTCCGTGATCGCCAGGGCGTCCGGGCCGCCGAGCCAGGCGTCGATGTCGAAGTTCGCCGCGGCCGCCTCGGCTTCGGCTTTCAACATCTGCGCCGCTTCCGCCGCGGTCCCGCCGCCGCCTCCGCGCAGGGAAAACGTGGCAAACGGGGCGTTCGTGAAAATATCGACGCCGAGCACCTGCAGATACTCGCCTGGCCCGAGATCGGGCAAGGTGAGATACCCCTCGAGCAACGGCGTGGCCGCCCGGACTCCCGGCGCCGCGGCGAGCCGCGGGAAGAGCGTTTCGTCCAGGCCCTTGCCGGGCTCCCGGACCTCGAGATTCGCCTTGCCGGCTACGAGGTCGATGCTGGAGGCGAAGGAGGCGTTCGCGCTGCCGTTGGCGATCTGGATGGCGAGGTAAACGGCGACCCCGAGCGCCACGCTGAGCACGTTGAGCGCGGCGAGCCCTTTGTGCCGCCGCGCGTGGCGGGCGACGTGCCAGAGAAATAAACGCGGAAATTGTTTGGTCATGCCGGCGGAGAAATCGGTGAGATGAATACGGCCCCGACGGCGGAAAGGAGGCCGCCTTTCGCCGGGTCGGCGCACATTCGCACGGTTCTGGCTCGTTTTTCGCCGCCGCCTTTTTATGCTGCGCGAGACATGCCGGCAATCCGTCCCCCCGCCGCAACGCCCGCCACCGCCGCCGGAGACGACTGGCGCACGACCGACCGCGAGGAAATCGAGCGCCGCCGCCAGCGGGCACGCACGGAAGCGCCGCGCGTGGAAAACCGCGATCGCAGCGGCCGGTTTCCGGTGTTCTCGAACTTCCTCGTCCACTCGCCGAGCGGCGTCACCTACGAGGTCGAGATTCGCGACGTCGCCCGGCGGCAGTTCGCGTGCGGCTGCGTCGATTTCCGGGTGAACGGTCTTGGCACCTGCAAGCACGTCGAGGCGGTGCTTCTTCGGCTCGAAGCGGAGAGGGCCGGGGAATTTACCGCGGCTGCGGAAAAGGGGTCGCCGCGGATCGATCTCGTCGTCGATCACGCTGGCCAGACGCTGCGGGTCGCGCGCGGGCTGGAGCGGCTGCCCCGGGCGCTGCGCCGCTGGTTCGATGCCACCGGCGGGCGGCTGCAACCCGACGCGCTGCCCGGCATGGTGCTGGAGGTCTGGGCGCAGATGGCGGCGGAATTGCCGGAGCTGCGCATCTCCCAGGAGATCGGCCCGTGGCTGGAATGCCGGCGGCGCGACGCGGAAGCCGTCGCCCTGCGCCGCACCTACGAGCAAGCCGTGCAAAGCGGTCGCTGGCCCGCGCAGGAAACCCGCCGGCCGCTCTATCCGTATCAGCGCGAGGGCATGCTGCATCTCGCCTGCGCGGAGCGCGCGCTGCTCGCGGACGAGATGGGACTTGGCAAAACGGTCCAGGCCGTGGCGGCGTGCGCGCTCCTGCACCGGCTCGGGCGCGCGCGGCGGGCGCTGATCGTTACGCCGGCTTCGCTGAAGGGCGAATGGGAAGAGGCGATCGCGGAGTTCACGACGCTGCGCGCGCAGGTTGTCTCCGGCGACGCGGTGGCGCGGATGGCGACTTACGCGCAGGTCGGCTCCGCGGCCGAGGCGGAGATGGAGGCCCCGTTTTTCCTCATCGCTAACTACGAGCAGATGCTCCCGGACGCCCTGGCGGTAAACGAGCGCCTGCGGCCGGACATCGTGATCCTCGACGAAGCGCAGCGCATCAAAAACTGGAACTCGAAAACCGCGCTCGCGGTCAAGCGCCTGCAAAGCCGGTATGCCTTTGTCCTCACCGGCACGCCGCTGGAAAACCGGCTCGACGAACTTTATTCGCTCGTCTCCTTTCTCGATCCCTCGCTCTTCGGGCCGCTCTTCCGTTTCAATCGCGAATACCTCGACTTCGACGAGCGCGGCCGGCCGCGCGGCTACCGGAATCTCGACCGGCTGCGCGAGCGGCTGCGCCCGATTCTCCTGCGTCGGCGCAAATCCGAAGTCGCCGCCGAGCTGCCGGGCCGCTCGGACCGCACGTTTCTCATCCCGCTCGGCGACGCCCAGCGCATCGCCTACCGCGCGCACGAAACCGAGGCCGCCCGGCTCGCCGAAATCTCGCGCCGGCGCGCACTCACGCCGGTCCAGCGCGAGCGGCTGCTGCGCGAGCTGGCGATGGCGCGGATGCTCTGCGACACGCCCTACATTCTGGACCGGCGCAGCGGCTCCGCGCGGTTCCGCGATCCGCCGACGACGGCCGCGGAAGCGGAGCGGCTTTGCCCGAAGCTGGGTGAGCTGTCCCGCATCCTCCGGGAGTGCATGGCGAACCCGGCGGTGAAGGTGCTCATTTTCAGCGAATGGGAGCGCATGCTGGAGCTGGTGCGCGGGCTTTGCCAGCGGCTGAAAATCGCCCACGCGTTTCACGCCGGCAGCGTCTCGCCCGGCCAGCGCCGGGGCGAGGTGGCGCGCTTCAAGAACGATCCGCTCTGCCGCATTTTTCTGAGCACGGACACCGGCGGCGTCGGCCTGAACCTGCCGCAGGCCAGCGTCGTGATCCATTGCGACCAACCCTGGAATCCCGCCCGGCTCGAGCAGCGGGTCGCGCGCGCCTGGCGGCCGGAGCAGACCCGGCCGGTGACTGTGCTGCATCTGGTGAGCGAAGGCACGATCGAGCAGCGCATGCTCGCGACTCTGGCCGGTAAACAGGCGCTCAGCGAACGCGTGCTCGATGACCCGCGCGCGGATCGCGGCGCGCAGCTCCCCGTGGCTCCCGGCGAAGGCGCCACCGTCGGGCGTGACGAGCTGCTCGATCGTCTGGACGATCTGCTGCCACCGCGTGCCGGCGCGAAGGCGTCGCCGGGATCGGCCGCCAACGGACGTCGCGCCGCCGCGCCGCCGGCTCCGGTGCCGGTGCCGGTAAACGATCCCGCGGCTTTCTGTGCGCACGCCGCCGCGACGCTCCGCGGGGCGCTGGTTTCCGTTGAGGAGCGGACGCCCAAAGATGCTGGCTCCGTCGCGGGCAACGTCGTCTTTGTCGTCGTGGAACCGGGCACGATCGAGCGGGCGCGCGAGCTTCTGGAGCCGGCGCGGGCGAAGTATTTTCCCGGCCCGGCGCCGGTGCAGCTCGAGATCATTGACCGGCCGACCGCGGAGCTGCTGCGGCGTCTCAGCGCCGCGGGCGTGGTGAACGAAACCGTCCACCGGAACCGCCAGCTTTATCCCGCGGCTGCCGCGTCAACGCCTGCTGCACCGGAGGCCCGCCGCCCGGGGCAGGGAACCGCAACGCAGCGACCGGACCCCGGCCGCGAGTTCTTCGCCGGCATCCGGGCGCGCTCTGGAAAAGATCGGCACGTAAAAAGATCGACGCACGCGCTGGCGTTCACGCACCGTCACCCAGCGCTGCCTCGCGCACGCCGGAGCGCAGCCGGCCGAGCAACGCTTGATCGGTCAGGCGGCCGCCGTCGCGATCCACGAGATAAAAGCTGTCGAAGGCCGCGCCCTTGTCCGTGGCGATGCGCGAGAGCATGACCTGGACGCCCACTTTGTTGATGGCGCCGAGCAGATCGTAGAGCAGGCCGAGCCGGTCGGCGGCCTGGACTTCGAGCAGCGTGAAGCGGCTGGAGGGATCGTTGCGGGTGAGGATGCGGGTCGGCAGCGGAACCACCTCGCGGATGGTGCGCGTGCGGCGGACGCTGCTGTCGCCGTAGAACGCTGGCTGCTCCACCCGGCGGGCATTTTTCAGCAGCGGGCTGAAGTCGAATTGCTCCACCGCGAGCGCGGTTGCGAGGTGGCGCTCGACGCAGGCGATGTCGCGCGCGTCGGTCACCGCGCGCCGTCGAAAGTCGCATACGCGGAAGATTTCCAGGGCGAGAAGGTCGCTGCGGATAAAGCTGTCGGCGCTCAGGATATTCAAGCCGGCGGCCGAAAAGGAGCCGGCGATCTTCGTGAGCAGGGCGCGGCGTTTCCAGCCGGCGATGAGCACCTTCGTGTGGCCGCGCTCCGGGCGGTTCACCCACTGGATCGCCGGCTGGATGGAGGGGCGCGCGGCAGCATCGGCGCACTGGCCGCCGGTGCCCGCGGCCCTGGGCATGAGGCTGGCGAAGAACCGGCGGAAGAGGACGACGTGCTCGGCGATCCGCTCAGCGTCGAACGTATCGAAATACCGCGCCGGCATGTGGTGAAAGTGCGCGTCGATCTCGTCGGCGAAACTTTCCGGCAGGAGCTGCATCACCGCCTGCTGCTGCACCTCGCGCTCCTGCTGCTCGCGGCGATACGCGGCCTCGCCCTGGGCCAGGTAGCGGACGGTGGCGTGGTAGAGCTGCCAGACGAGCGACTCCTTCCAGTCGCTCCAACCCTGATCCGTGGTGCCCTGGCCATCGGCAAAGGTCAGCAGCATCAAGGCGTCGAGATTGTCCTTGTTTTTGATGATGCCCGCGAACTCCCCGACCGTCGCGTGGTCGTCAAGGTTGCGGGTCTGGGCCGTCATCGACAGGGTGAGATGATGATCGACGAGCAGGATCAGCGCGCGCCGGCGCTCCGGGGAAAGCTGCAGCCGGGCGGCAACCTTCTGCGCAAAAAGCGCGCTCGCCTCGGCGTGGTGCCGCGCGCCGGTGGACTTGCCGGTGTCGTGCAGGAGCAGGCCGAGATACAGCAGCAGCGGGTCTTTAAAATTCTTAAAGAGTTCGCGGTAGCCCTTCACGTAATTGCCCCGCGCCGAAGACACGGCTTCCCCGGCAGGCGCGCCGTCGTTTTCCGGGTCCGGCGGCACGAGCAGGGCGTCAAGTTTCTCCAGGCAGACGAGGGTATGCTCATCGGCGCTGTAGCGATGGACAAACTCGTGCTGCACCAGGCAATCCAGGCCGCCGAACTCCGGCAGGTAGCGGCCAAGCACATCGAGCTCATGCATCAGGCGCAGCGTCGCCGCCGCCCTGCCGCGCTGACTCAGAATGCGCATAAAAATTTCCCGCGTCACCCGGGCGTAGGTGAAGGTGCGATCCACCAGCCGGACGTTGCGCCGGATGGACTGGGTCAACTCCGGGCTGGGCTTGAGATCGCGCTCCTGAAGATGGGCAAACACGCGCAGCAACCGGGTGGGATCACGGTTGAAAATCTCGCGCGACACGCCGTGCAACTGGCCGTCGCGGCTGTAGAAGCCGTCGAAATTCTCGACCCGCGAATCGCTGTCGCCGGCATCCTTCAGAGCTGACCCATTGACGGCTCGGCCCGACCCGCCGAGACCGGCTTCGTTCTGCAACCGCTCGCCGACGGTCTCCGTGATGAGATGGAGATTGCGCGCGTGCCGGTAGTAATCCTTCATGAACGCCTCGCTGCGCCGTGACACCGTGGTCTGCGGATAGCCGAAGCGCGTCGCTACCTGGCCCTGGAAAAACAGCGTCAGCACGTCGCCGGGGCGGCCGACGAGGTAGTGCAGCTCGGTGCGGACCCGGAGCAGAAAATCGTAGGCGCGCTCGAGTTGGCGCTGCTCGGTCCCGCTGAGAAGCTTTCGCTCGGCCAGCCCGCTCAGCGTCGCGGCCGGCAGCTGAAGAAAGCGTGCGCTCCAGACGAGATTATGCAGATCGCGCAGGCCGCCGGCGCTGAACTTCACGTTCGGCTCCTGCATGAACACGCTCTGCCCGAATTTCGCGAAGCGCGCCCGCTGGTCTTCCTTGCGCCATTGCAGAAACGCCTGTTTCTGCCCGCGGATGCAGCCCTCCTCAAAGCGCCGGTAAAAATCTGCCGCCAGCACGGTGTCTCCGGCGAGCAGCCGGGCCTGGAGGAGGGAGGTCTTCGAGATCGAGTCCGCATTCGCGTGAGCGATAGCGCCCTCGATGGATCGGGTCGCGTGGCCGACCTTGAAGCCGACGTCCCACAGCAAATACAGGATCTTTTTGACGAACGCATCGACCTCCGCCGACACCTGTTCGTCGGCCCCGCCGGCGTGCAGAAACAGGATGTCCACGTCGCTAAACGGGTTCAACTCGCCCCGGCCATAACCGCCGGTGGCCAGCAGCACGAGTGGCACCGGCGCCGGGTCGTCGCCGTCCCTCCAGCCATTGCTCCCGACGCCGGGCGGCTGCCGGTCCCAGGTGCTCGCGTAGAGGTGCCGCAGAAACACGTCGAGCAACTCCGCGCGATGCTGGCAGACCTGAAGCCCGCCCCCGCCCGCACGATGCGTGAGCCGCAGCCGGTGCTCCTCGATTTTGAGGAACCGCTTGTAAATCTGGAGCCGGTCGCCCGGCGCGTGGGCATTGTCCGGCGGCAGCTCGAGCGCGGCGTGCGCGAGGATTTTGTCACGGTGCAACATCGGGAAGGAGCCAGCAGAGATTCAGAGCCACGGGCCGCGTGCCCATGGCCGGCGGCAACGTTCGCCCGTGGCTACGGCGCCGCGACTAGTATTTCACCTGCTCCTCGATGCCGAGCCGCTTGAGCTTGTTGTAAAGCGTTGGCCGGTGAATGCCGAGGATCTTGGCGGCGCGCAGCTTGTTGCCATTGGTCTTCGCCAGCGCCCGGACGATGGCTTGACGCTCGCGGTCTTCGAGATTCAAGCTCTCCGCGTGGGCGGCGCCATCGCCGGCCGGGGCCGCGCCACTCCCGCTACCGCCGGGAGCGGCGGCGTGCGCTCCGTAGCCGACGGGCGCGGGCCCGCCGCCCCACGGCCGGAGCGCGTCCTGAAGCTGCACCTGCGCCTCGGAAGGGAGCAGGATTTCGCGCGGGAGCTGCTCTTCGGCGATGAGATTATCCTCGGCGAGGACGAAGGCGTATTGCACCGCGTTCTGCAGCTCGCGGATATTGCCCGGCCAAGGGTAATCCCGCAGTCGCGCCAGAGCTTCGGCGGTGATCCGCGGCGGCTGCGCGCGACCGGCGTCGCGGGCGAAGCGCCGGATGAAGAAATCCACCAGCGGCGCGATGTCCTCCCGGCGGTCGCGCAACGGCGGCAGCTCGATTTGAAACGTATTGAGCCGGTAATAAAGATCGGCGCGCAGCACGCCGTCGCGCACCGCGCGGGCGATCGGCTGATTCGTCGCCGCGACGAGACGGAAGTCGGCTTTCAAGGTCTTCGTGCTGCCGAGCGGGCGAAACTCGCGCTCCTGCAGGACGCGGAGAAAACGAGTCTGCAGGCTGGCCGGCATTTCGGCGATCTCGTCGAGAAACAAGGTGCCGCCGTGGGCCGAGGCGATCATGCCGGGAAAGTCGTTCACCGCGCCGGTGAAGGCGCCCTTCACGTAGCCAAACAGCTCGCCCTCGATCATCTGCTGCGGCAGCGCAGCGCAGTTCAGCTTCACCATCGGGCCGCGGGCGCGCTGGCTTTTCGTGTGAATGAGATTTGCGACAACTTCCTTGCCGGTGCCGCTCTCGCCGGTGATGAGCACATTGGCCTCCGAAGGCGCGATGCGGCGCACGAAGTCCTCGATCTCGACCATCCGCCGGCTGCGGGAAACGTGCGTCGCCGCCACGCGCGCTTCGGCGTCGCGCAGCCGGGCCTTGAGCTCCTTTGTCTGCTCGCGCAACGCCGCCGCCTCGTGCGCCAGCGCCTGCTGCTCAAAGGCGCGCTGCATGAGGCTGAGCAGTTCCTCGGGCGCGTAGGGCTTCGAGATAAAATGAAACGCGCCGAACTTAATGGAGTCGATGGCGTTCGACAGCGAGTCCTGCGCGGTGAGCACGATGACGTGGATCTTCGGCGCCTCCTGCTTGATCTTGGTCAGCACCTCCAGCCCGCTGGCGTCCGGCAGCCCGATGTCGAGCAACACCAAGTCGGGTCGGTTTTCGACGCGAAGGGCGTTTTTTAGTCCCTCGGCCGCGGTGCGTGCCGTCTCGACCTGATAGCCGTGCCGGCCAAGGAGCGCTTCGAGCGTTAGCAGGATCGGCCGTTCGTCGTCCACGACAAGGACGCGCTGGGCAATGGAGGTCGTCATTGGGTGGAAAGGTGACCGGCTATGCTGCGGAACCCGACTCGCTGCCGGAAGACGCGCGCTCCGGCATCCAGATCGTCGTGATTAGCGTGCCCGCGCCGCCCTTTGCGGCTGACGATGACCAGGAGGCGCGCAGCGTGGCGCCGTGCGCTTCGAGGATGCGACGCGCGTGAAACAATCCGAGCCCGTAGCCGCCGCGTTTCGTCAGGTGAAGCGGCTCCGATCCCCAGGCGGCAAGCGTCTCGGCCGGCAGCGGCGCGGCTTTGGCTTCGTGCAGCTCGATCGTGAGCCCGCGCCCCGCGGCACCTGCGGATGGTCCATCGCCGATGCGGGCTTTGAACGCAGGCAGCGCGTCGGCTGCCGCGTCGCGAAAACGCACGGCATTCGCCAGCACTTGGAGCAACGCGGTGAGAACTTGCTCGGGATCAATCTCGAGCGTCAGGTCAAAAAGATCGGGATCCAGCTGCCATTCGAACGCGCCGGCGCCCCGTTTTTCCTGGCGCTCACGCAAATCTTCGAGCAGATCGGCAGCCGGGTAGGGGATCGGGTTCGGCGAGACCGGACCGGCGGCGACCCGCACGGCTTGCATCTCGCGACTGAGACTGCTGAGGGTCGCGCGCATGGCGACAATGTCCTCGCCCAGCGTGGCGTCCTGGTTCAACTCGCCGACAAGCGTGAGCTGCAGCTCCAGGGCGTTCAGGCCGTTGCGCAGATCGTGGGTGAACTGGCCGAGAAAATTGTCCACTCGTTCCCAGGGAACGCAGGGCAACGCCGTGGACCCGGCAGAGCGAACAGTAGCAGCGGGGGTGGAACTCATGGTGACAAAACCGTCGCGTGAGATTACACCCCGCGGGACAGGAGCAGACAGCTCTTTCGGCGATTTTGTTGAAAAATTTCGCCGGCGCGCCGCAGATTCCCGGCCGCGGCGGCTAGGTCTGCCAGAAGGTTTCTTCCTCCGGCCGGCCGGCCGCGGCGGTCTGGACAGCGGGGGAGTTCGCCGAGAGGTGGACGAGCAGATGATAAACGTCCTCTGCGTCGGCCCCAAGGCCCGCGGCGAGCTCCTTCACGCTCTGCGGCTTGCCGCCCGCGGTGCGCAGCGCTTCCTGCACCCGACCCTGAAGTGCCAGAATGTGGCCGGCCGCCTTCTTGCCCGCCTCGACGCCCGGCTGATGGTAGGCGTTGATGTTGACCAGGCTGCCGTAGAAGCCGACGGCGCGTTCGTAGAGTGCAATCAATGCGCCGAGCGCGTGCGGTGAGACGTCGGGGATGGAGAGCGTGATGGAATCCCGCTCGTTGTCGTAAAGCGCCGTGCGGGTGCCGCGGAGAAACCCCTGCAAATAGTCGCCGCTGGTGACACCGGGCTCGACTTCGACCGCGTCCGGCACGAGGTGGGCATCGTCCTGGGCGCGGTCACGGCGGACTTCGATGAAGGTGGCAAAGAAATTCGGGACGCCGTCGCGCAGTTGCTGGACGTAGGCGTGCTGGTCGGTGGAGCCTTTGTTGCCATACACGGCGATGCCCTGGTGGACGACGTTGTTCTCCAAGTCGCGCTCTTTGCCGAGCGACTCCATGACAAGCTGCTGGAGGTAGCGGCTGAGGAGCACCAGCCGGTCTTTATACGGCAGGATGACCATGTCCTTCGTGCCCTTGCCGCCGCCGATGTGGTGCCACATCAAGGCGAGCAGCATCGCGGCATTCTTCCGCGCATCGACGATCCGGGTGTGCGCATCCATCGCTGCGGCGCCGGCAAGAAACGCCTCGGTATCGATGCCCTGCAACGCCGCCGGCACCAGGCCGACCGCACTCATCACAGAGGTTCGCCCGCCGACCCAGTCATACATCGGAAACCGCTGCAACCAGTGCTCCGCCTGCGCTTGCTTGTCGAGCTGGCTGCCCTCGCCGGTGATCGCGACCGCCTGCGGGGCGAAGGGGATGCCCAGCGCTTCGAACCGGGCTTTGACCTCCAGCATGCCGTTGCGCGGCTCCGGGGTGCCGCCGGACTTCGAGATCACCAGCACCAGCGTGCGGCGCAGTTCCTCCGGCTGGCGATGGCTAAAAAGGCGATCGACACCGTCCGGGTCCGTGTTGTCGATGAAATCAACGGCCATCAGATCGCGCCGGGTGCCGAGCGCATCCGCGACGAGTTCCGGCCCGAGCGCTGAGCCGCCGATGCCGATCGAGATGACGCGCGTGAAATTTTCCCCGCCCGGCGTCTTGATTTCACCACCGTGCACGCGCTTCGCAAACGCCTGGATCTCGGCGCGATCCCGATCGATCGCCGCACGCAGGTCGGCGCTTGGCGCCAGGGCGGCATCGCGCAGCCAGTAATGGCCGACCATGCGCTGTTCATCCGGATTCGCGATGGCCCCACGCTCCAGCGCCGCCATCTGCTTGAAAGCCGCGCTTGCCGCCGGAGTCATGCGATCGAAAAAGTCGTCGCCGAACCGGACCCGACTGACATCCAGGCTCAACCCGGTAGAGCTTTCGAAAATCCGCAGATCCTGGTAGCGTTGCCAAAGCGCTTGTTTGTCCATGCGGCCATCGAAGGCGAAAATGCGTTGCAAGGGAATCTCAAAATGCGAAATCCACCGTGCAGATCCGCGACAACGCCCGTTTTCGCCGCGCTTCAAGCCGATGATGTTCATTTTTCACCCCGGCATTTAACTTGCTTAAATAGCCGACGTTCCCTCGCAAGCGCCGACGATTTGAGCACTTTGATTCTCTTTTTGTAAAAATTTTCTTGCCATTTTCTCATTTCTGCTAAAATCGCGCCGTCTTTCGAGATCCTTTTATGCAAATCAACCTCTCGGTTCACCGGAAAGTTCTGCTTGGCTTGGGCTGCCTGAGCCTGTGTGGAATGGTCCATTCAGGCGTTGCGGCCGACTTCCGTTCGGCTGACCATCCCGCGAATTTGGCGCGCGCCGATTTCGGCACCCGTCTACTGGTCGTGGACGCGCAGGGCAAGCCCGTGGCCGCTCCGCAAACGGCGACGACGGCGCTGCTCGGCGAGCACGATCCACTCGGCTACGCCCTTCCCAGCGGGACGACCTCCTTGATCGTCAGCCTGCCAAAAGTGGAGCAACTGCAGGTGTTCAACTTCCTTAACCTCACGGCCGCCGGCGAGGTGACCGTGGCCGTGTCGAACTCGCGGCTCCCGGCGAACAGCCCGCAGTGGCGCTCGGTCGTGAAAAGCCAGGATTTCCACGCCCAGGACGTCGTGAACTGTGAGTTGGGCAGCGTGGAAGCACGCTACGTGAAGCTCGACTTCAAGCTTTCCAAGGCAGGCAACATCGAGTCCTTCGGTCTCTACGGAAATCGCTCCGTCGCCAAGGCCGGCACCCGCCAGGGCAGTGGCCCGATCTATCTGTCGGGGAGCCGTTTCGTTGGTTATGACTTTGTGGACTACGGTGGTGCCACCGCCCCGGGAACCGTGGTGTATGTGAGTGCCGGCGAGGATATTAACGCCGCGCAGGCCATGGTGGACGGAAATCTCAAGACCGGTTACACCTTCAAGCCGACGGATCGCCGTCCGGTAGCCGTCATCGACCTTGGCACCTCGCGCTCGCTGCGCCGTGTGAGCATGGCTTACAAAGCCGGCCCGGGCCGCCTTGATTTCTACGTGATCCCGGACCCGACGGCGGCCGAGGGGTTCTTCCGTGCCAACAATCAGCCGCGGGCTACCGTGGACGTGCCGAAGCTGATCGGAAATGACTTCCCCGGCGACCGCGAGCCGATCGGCTCCGTGAAGACCGGCGAACAGACCGGCCTCCAGCGCGCCAATGTGAATGTCTCGGGCATCACCGGTCGCTATCTCGCCGTGGTTTACACCTCGACCGGCGGTGGCAATGGCAGCGGGTCGGGCAAGGATACGGTTTCGAACCGCCCGTCACGCCGCAATAACACTGACTTCAAAGACTTCTCCGCGAGGGATTTCAAAGACACCCCGGCGCTTGCCAACGCCGGTGCCGGCGAGCCGCTGGACATCTCGGAAATCACGGTCTTCGGGCCGCCTCCCGGCACCACGACGGTGACGAACCTGCCGCCGAGCACGCCGCCGCTGTTCCCGCCGCCAATCTCCAACGTCACTCCCTGACGCCCTGGCGCGAATGTCTCGCGCCGGTCGGTCGTCGAAAACCCGTTTCGCTTCACCGCGGAACGGGTTTTTCGTTTCCTGTTATTTTTTTCTGGCCTGCGCCGAGAGCCGGCCGCAGACGGCGGTGCGCACCGATCCGCACTTCGCGCTCTGTCGATGCCCAAGCGGGCGTTGGCGCTGACTAAATCCTATTTTTCAAATCTTTGCCCGCGAGGAATTTCACGGCGCGGGATTTCTTGATCTTGATCCGTTCGCCGGTCTTCGGATTGACCCCCGCCCGGGCTTTGCGCTCGACGACCTTGAAGGTGCCGAAATCGACGATTGCCACGTTTTTGTCCCGGCGCAGTCCGATTTTGATCGCCTCGACCACGCGGCTTACCGCGAGCGTGGATTCCGCACGAGTCGCATCCCGTCCGGAAAGCTTTTGGACCGCCTCGATCAATTCGGCTTTGTTCATAGCTGGGTAGGATTACGCATCGTTTGCCTTCGCTTCAAGCGGCTCGTTTTCAACGGCTTGGCAGAGCGAGATCGGCGCGACGGACGACGCCGGCGGGTTTGGCGAAAAATCCTTTGCCAAGGGGAGGGTTTCTCGTGATATTCGCCGCCTTCCGATTGCCTCGTGGTGTAATGGTAGCACAAGTGATTCTGGATCACTTTGTCAAGGTTCGAGTCCTTGCGAGGCAGCCAGCCGGTTCCGCGGGATCGAATCTTCTGTGTCGATCTGCAGGCCGCAATTTTGCGGTTAAACGGCGGGTCAGTTCCCGAGGCGGGCGTGCCGAATTTTGAGCGTCACGCCGCCTGACGGGTCGAACGGGCGCAGAGGCGACCGTGCAAATTATGGAACCGACGTTTTTTCAAAGGATGCTGGCAATGGCTGCTGGGCTGGGCCTGTTGTGGTTGGGCGCGGTGCCGGCGGTGCAGGCGCAGTCAGCGTTCAAATGGCAACTGGTCAAGCATGACGGCCGGGACTATATCCCGCTCGAAAACATCGCGCAGTTTTACCAGTTTCAGGGCAATCTGAAGGCGGTCGATCATCGCTACAATCTTGCCGGCAACCGCGCGACCCTGGAACTCACCGGCGGGGATGGTCGGGAGATCTACGTCAATGGGATCAAACTTTGGCTTTCGTTCCCAGTGGTTCATCAGGGTGACCAAGCGTTGATCTCGCGATTCGACCTCGCCAAGACGCTCGACCCTGCCCTCCGGCCGACGGTGATCCCGGAGGTGAAGCCTTTTCGCACGGTCGTGCTGGATGCCGGCCACGGTGGCGCGGATCGTGGCGCCCGGAGCGCGACGGGTTTCGAAAAAGACTACACGCTCGACGTTACGCTGAAGATCAAGAAGCGGCTCGAGGCCGCCGGCCTCAAGGTGCGGCTGACGCGCGACGACGATACCTTCATCCCGCTTGAGCAGCGGGCCGAACGGGCCAATCAGGAAAGCGAAGCCATCTTTGTCAGCGTGCATTTTAACCACACCGACGGCGCGAACGCGGGCAACGCAAACGGACTCGAAGTCTTCGCGATGACGCCCCGCGGTGCCGCCTCCACGGGTGACACGGTGCCGATGCTCGACGTTTTGAAAGATCTCCCGGCGAATCCCGTCGACAACGCCAGTCTGGCGCTCGCGACCGCCGTGCATCATTCATTGCTCGGGCACATCCCGAACACGGATCGCGGCGTGAAGCGGGCGCGGTTCGTCGTGCTGAAACTTTGCAAGCTGCCGTCGGTGCTCATCGAAGGCGGCTTTCTTTCGAATCCAAACGAAGGTCAACGCATCAACGATGACGCCTGGCGCAATCGGCTCGCGGATTCCATCGCCACCGGCATCAAGGCGTATCAGCTACTGGCCGAGAAAAAGGAGCCGCCGCGCCTGCTCGCCGATTACCGGATGGAACAATTGCCCACAGCCGGCCGGATCGTCGATCCCGACGCCGTCGCGCGCACCGGCCCGGGCGTCTTGCCGACGAGCAACGTGATGTCCGCCGGCACTTCGACCGGTGTGTCCATGCCACCGGCACCGCCGGAAGCACCTGCAGCGCCTGCAGCGCCTGCCAAGCCGTCGCCCTCGCCGGCAGCGGTGGCGCCCGCGAAGGCCGAGCTTGGGACGCCGCTGTAATCCGCTTCCGGACTGAGCGCGAGTTCCGCGCCCGTGGCAACCTCCTGTCGGAGCCGCCCCGGTGCAGTCCGCCATGTCGCCCCGCGCAAAGTGCGCGTCTGGACGGACGCGTCGTGAAGGCGTATAAATTTCCCGCGCGCCTTGCCGTCGCCGCATCCCGTTTTGCCTACCATGATCGCCACCAAAGAATCCATCGAGCCGCATAGCAGCGAACAACTCCCCAACAGCCGCCGTGTCTATGTGAACGGAAAGATTCACCGCAACGTGCGGGTGCCTTTCCGCGAGATCTCCCAATCCGCCACGAAGATGCCCAGCGGCACCGTGGAAGCCAACGAGCCGGTGCGGGTGTATGACACCAGCGGCGCCTGGGGTGACGCGGAGGTGCGCTGCGACGTGCGCCAGGGGCTGCCGGCGTTGCGTGAGAAATGGATCCTCTCCCGCGGGGACGTCGAACAATACGAAGGGCGCGAGATCCGACCGGAGGACAACGGTTACCTCACCCGCGGCCACGAAGAATACGCCAGCGACACCGAGCGCAATCATCGCGGCCGGCTCGAACATTTCCCCGGCCTGAAGCGCCGCACTCTGCGCGCAAATCAGGATCATCCGGTGACCCAGCTTTGGTATGCCCGGCAGGGCATCGTCACGCCCGAGATGGAATTCATCGCCATCCGCGAGAATCTCGGCCGCGCCCGCGCGTTCGAAGCCGTGGAAAACAAAAACGGCGACCGCAGCGTGCTGAATCAGCAGCATCCCGGCAACAGTTTTGGCGCCGCGATTCCGAAGGTCATCACGCCCGAATTCGTCCGCGACGAAGTCGCCCGCGGCCGCGCCATCATCCCGGCGAACATCAACCATCCCGAGCTCGAGCCGATGATCATCGGCCGCAACTTCCTCGTGAAGATCAACGCCAACATCGGCAACAGCGCCGTGGCGTCGAGCATCGAGGAAGAAGTCGAAAAAATGCGTTGGGCCACCAAGTGGGGCGCCGACACCGTGATGGATCTTTCCACCGGCAAGAACATCCACGCCACCCGCGAATGGATCCTGCGCAACAGCCCCGTTCCCATCGGCACCGTGCCGATCTACCAGGCGCTCGAAAAGGTGAACGGCCGCGCCGAAGACCTCACCTGGGAAATCTTCCGCGACACCCTCATCGAACAAGCCGAGCAGGGCGTCGATTACTTCACCATCCACGCCGGCGTGCTCCTGCGCTTCGTGCCGATGACCGCGCGCCGCGTCACCGGCATCGTCTCCCGCGGCGGCTCCATCATGGCGAAGTGGTGCCTCGCCCACCACCGGGAGAACTTCCTCTACACGCATTGGGACGACATCTGCGAGATCATGGCCGCCTACGACGTGAGCTTCTCCATCGGCGACGGCCTGCGCCCCGGCTCCATCGCCGACGCCAACGACGAAGCGCAATTCGCCGAACTCAAAGTCCAGGGCGAACTCACCGAACGCGCCTGGGCGCACGGCGTGCAGGTCATGAACGAAGGCCCCGGTCACGTGCCGATGCACATGATCCAGGAGAACATGGAAAAGCAGATCGAATGGTGCCACGAAGCGCCCTTCTACACGCTCGGCCCGCTGACCACCGACATCGCCCCCGGCTACGACCACATCACCAGCGGCATCGGCGCCGCGATGATCGGCTGGTTCGGCTGCGCGATGCTCTGCTACGTCACGCCGAAGGAACACCTCGGCCTGCCGAACAAGCAGGACGTCAAAGCCGGCGTCATCACCTACAAGCTCGCCGCCCACGCCGCCGACCTCGCCAAGGGCCACCCCGGCGCGCAGTATCGCGACAACGCGCTTAGCAAAGCCCGCTTCGAGTTCCGCTGGGAAGACCAGTTCAACCTCGGCCTCGACCCCGAGACCGCGCGCGAGTTCCACGACGAAACGCTCCCGCAGGAAGGCGCCAAGAGCGCCCACTTCTGCTCCATGTGCGGCCCGCACTTCTGCTCGATGAAGATCACCGAAGACGTGCGCAAATACGCCGCCGAGCAGGCGATCTCCGAGGAGGAAGCCTTGCAGAAAGGCATGGAGGAAAAGTCAGCCGAGTTCGTGGAGAAAGGCAGCGAGGTTTACGCGAAGGCATGACCGGCGGCCGCGATGACCGAAACGGTTCGATCCAAAAACGGAGTTCCGATTCGCCTCACGGATGAACGCTGGCTTCACATCAGCGAAGAACATTGCGAACTCGCCGGGCTTCGCCTCGACGTGCTCGAAGTCATCGCGGACCCCGAGCGCATTGTCGCAGGCGGCGCGGGCGAGTTCCTGGCGTTGCGTCCGCAGTCGGATGGAAAGGTTCTCGTAGTCATCTATCGTGAAATGGCGGAGGATGGCTTCGTCATCACCGCATTCCTCACCCGCCGCCTCGCGTCCCTGAACCGGAGAGCCCAAGTATGGCCATAGTCGAGATCGAACAGTTCCTGAAGATCGTCCCCGCGGTGCGCAACTCGCCGGGGAAGTATCTTTGGTCCTCCTACGACGCCGAGGCCGATGTGCTCTACATCAACTTCAAGAAGCCAAGCCACGCCACCGACAGCGAGCTCACCGAGAATGACATTCTCGTGCGGTATGAGGGCGATGAAGTGATCGGCCTCACCGTCCTGAACGCCAGCAAACGTTGATGACTTTCGCGCTGCCAGCCCGCTTCGAGTTCCGCTGGGAAGACCAGTTCAACCTGGGCCTCGACCCCGAGACCGCGCGCGAGTTCCACGACGAAACACTCCCGCAGGAAGGGGCCAAGAGCGCGCACTTCTGCTCCATGTGCGGCCCGCACTTCTGCTCGATGAAGATCACCGAAGACGTGCGCAAATACGCGGCGGAGCAGGGGATCAAGGAAGAGGAAGCGCTGGCCGCAGGGATGGCGGAAAAAGCGGAGGAGTTCGTGGACAAAGGCGCCGAGGTTTACGCGAAGGCGTGAGTGGAGCTAAGGTGCGCACAGCGCTAAGCGTATGCACCCCCCAGCTTCCTATCGTCCGCGGAAAACATCTCGTCGCTGCACGGCTGCTGCGTCTGCGGTCTCAGGGGATACCGCAGTGCGAGTCCAAGAATCACCTCGCGCCTGTGAAGCTGTCGCCGAAGTCCTGAGCGCTCTTCCCGACGCGGACAACGCACGTGGGGCCGTCGAGCACATGCTGCGCGCCAATGGGATACTCCGGAATCTTCCGTGGCCGATACCCTTTGACGCTACAACTCACCGGCTGCACATCGGCGACGCTCGTGATCTGTCATGGATCGCGGATGAAAGCGTCCACTTAGTTGTCACGTCTCCGCCCTACTGGACACTCAAGGAATACGATCATAGCGAGGCGCAGCTAGGAGACATCGAAGGCTACGAGCAGTTCCTTGCAGAACTTGATCGCGCTTGGGCGGAGTGTGCGCGCGTGCTCGTGCCCGGCGGGCGTATCTGCTGCGTCGTGGGTGATGTTTGTGTCTCGCGCAAGCGGGCTGGGCGGCATTACGTCATGCCGTTGCACGCGGATATCCAAGTGCGCGCTCGGCACCTACAACTCGACTGTCTGACACCCATTCTCTGGAATAAAATTGCGAATGGCGCCACCGAGGCTCAGGGCAACGGCGCTGGCTTCTATGGAAAGCCCTATCAACCCGGTGCGATCATCAAGAATGACGTCGAATACATCCTCTTCTTGCGCAAAGGCGGCGAATACCGTTCACCCTCCACGCTCCAACGCGCTCTCTCAATGCTAACCAAGGAAGAGATGCAGGCTTGGATGCGATCAAGCTGGGGCGACATCAAAGGCGATTCCACTCGCAACGGGCATCCTGCGCCTTACCCGGTCGCATTGGCAGAGCGATTAATTCGGATGTTTTCCTTCGCCGGCGATACGGTCCTCGACCCATTCTCTGGGACTGGGTCAACCGCCCTCGCAGCGCTGGTTTGTGGACGCAATTCCATTTCGAACGAGTTAGTGCCAACTTATCACCGCCATGCCGTGCAGCGTCTCAGCGAAGCGGCATGGCTGCCGCGGGAGAATGGTGCGGTTCAAGCAACTGTCGTAGTCGATCCGCCTTAGAGACTGTCTAAAAAGTCGTTCTTGCGGTGGTTTCTGCGTGTGGCAGGCGTTTTGATGGCGACGCGAGACCGTGAACCTTATCCCAGCGACCTGACCGACGCCGAGTGGCAGATTTTGCAACCGCTCATCCCCGGTCCCGCCAGGCTGGGCCGGCCGCCGCGCTACGAGAAGCGCGCCATTCTCAACGCCATTTTCTACGTTGTGCGCAGCGGCTGCTCCTGGCGCATGCTGCCCTCCGAGATGCCGCCCTGGCGCATCGTTTACCACTATTTCATGCGTTGGCGCGAGGACGGGGTATGGATCGACCTGCACGAGGCGCTGCGGGATGCGCTCCGCCAGAAGAGCGGTAAAAAAAAGCCCCTCGGGCTGCGATACTCGATGCGCAGAGTGTTAGAACTGCTAACCACCCCGGAGGGCGCGGCTTTGATGCGGGAAAGAAGGTCCTGGGCCGCAAACGACATCTTGTGGTTGACACTCTTGGGCTGATCCTGGGCGTGCTGGTCACCCCGGCCAACGTGAGCGATCCCGCTGGCGCCGCGCAGCTCTTGCCCGAGGTCTTTTGCCGCTTTGGTTGGCTGCGCCATCTATGGGCCGACGCGGCTTACACCGGCATGAAGGCGCTGCATCGGTTGAAGGAACTTTTGCCCTGGCGCGGAGTGCGCGTGGAGATCGTGCGCGGCAAGGACAACACGAAAGGCTTTGCCGTGCAGCCCAGGCGCTGGATCATCGAGCGCACCTTCGCCTGGCTGACCCACAACCGCCGGCTGGTCCGGGACTACGAAACGCGCGAGGTCAACAGCGAGGCGATGATCCTCATCGCCGCCTCCAAACTCATGGTCAAACGACTGGCGAAACGGAATTTTTAGACAGTCTCTTAGGGCTGATTTGGTCCTACCCCTTGAGCCGGTGGAATCGGTTCCGTAAAAGGCACTGCGGGTTCGCGCAGCCGCAATTCGCGAAGGAGCGGCCCGAGAAAGGCGTCGCGGTCTGCTGCGGTTTTCGCAGGATCGATAAGCCGTGCTCCGGTAGCCCGGCGGCTATCGAAGCGAATAAACCAAAGCCCTTCCATCAACCCCTGATTCCAGAGCGGTGCACGACGGATAGCCAAGCTTTTCAACGCGCTCTCGAAATGATCGGACCAAAAGCCGATGCCGCCGCGCTGGCGGTCCTGCGCCATGTCAAACAACACCACGTATCCAATGACGATCTCAGGCCGTAGTTGCTGCACATTCGCTAACTCACCCATAAGATCATCGAGGCGATTCGGCACCGATCCCGGAATGTTCTTCAGCATGGACTTCAGCGAAATTAGCAAGCGGAACTTGCCGGCGTATTCGTAAGCCACGTCCCAATCTTTGATGCGCGAAAGCCCTTGAACTTGCAGCTCGCGCTTTCTCGATCCGCCAGCCGCATTTGGCAGCCCATTTACTGCAAGGAGATCGATCACGTAGTCCGCTAGCGCCTGTAACCGCAGTGTGGATGTCGATGGCATCGAGAGCAGGCTGTCTATTGCGAGTTCCAAAGTTGGCATCCGATTATCCTGTAAGAACGTCATTGCGTTGTGGCAATCCCGATGTTTGGTCTTGTTACCAAAGTGCTGCGCTAGTTTTGGGAACGAAAGGGCAAAACCGAGCTTCGGGTTCTGTCACCCGCGCCGCGCCGCCTCGATCTTGGCGATGTCGATCTTCCCCATCTCCATCATGGCGGCGAAGGCGCGTTTGGCCTCGTCGCCGCCGGCGGCGATGGCTTCGGTAAGGACGCGGGGGGTGATTTGCCACGAGAGGCCCCAGCGGTCCTGGCACCAGCCGCATTCGCTGGCCTCGCCGCCGTTTTCGATGATCGCGTTCCAGTAGCGGTCGGTTTCCTCCTGGGTGTCGGTGGCGATCTGGAAGGAGAAGGCGATGCTGTGTTTGGCGTGCGGCCCGCCGTTGAGGCCGAGGCAGGGGATGCCGCAAACCGTGAACTCGACGGTGAGGACATCGCCAGCCTTGCCGGATGGGTAGTCGGTGGGAGCGTGGTGGACCGCCGTCACTTCGCTATCGGGAAACGTGGCCGCATAAAAGCGGGCCGCGTCGAGAGCATCCTTGTCGAACCAGAGGCAAATCGTGTTTTTGGGAGTCGTCCGTTTCATCGAGTAAATTTTGTCCGGTCCGGTTCAGCATGGAAGCCCGAAGCGTTTCCGCGTTCTCAAAACCCTAACTGAGCGCTTTCGGAACGAGGCGTGGGGCGGTGGGGACGTGGAGCCGAAGCGTTGGAGGTCGCGGGACGATGACGGAGGATTGGTGGCATGAAACCCACTTCAGCCTACCACCTCATCACCCCGCCGACCTGCATTGGCGGCAATCGAATCTGATGCAGATCCCGAACGCGGACTTTCTGGAGCGCACGGGCAGCGAGAACTTGGGCGCGCGGCTCTGGCGCTTGCCGCCGGGCAGCGCGAACACCTGGCACAAGCACATCCGGCAGGAGGAGTTTTACTTCGTGCTCGAAGGCACCGGCAGGATGCGCGTCGGTGAGGAAACGCTGACGGTGCCCAAGCACGGTGGCGTGCTCGTCGGGCCGGAGCTGTTGCGGCAGGTCTTCAACGACACGGAGGCTGAGGTGCTCTGGCTCATCGTCGGCGCACCGGAGGAACTTGAGTTCCTGCAGGGCTCCAAGTCGCAAGGGATGGATCTTTCGCTGATCTATCCGGAGGACCCAAAGCAACTGCCGCCGGAACTCGCGGGCAAGCAGTGGCCGCCGCGGGAGTGAAGCGCATTTACGCGCGGGTGCTTCTCTGCTCGACTCAACGAGAAAACTTTCGCTTTACATGCAACCAAATGGTTGCATATATTCTGCCGCGTTGGATGCAGTCTTCAAAGCGTTAGCCGATGCCGAGCCGCCGGCAAGTTGCTGGATGAGTTGCACACGCACAACGGTCAGACGTTGTCGGAATTGTGCGCGCATCTGGACGATGAGCCGGCAGGCGGTGACGAAGCATCTGGTTCTCCTCGAAGAGGCGAACCTCGTCGCCACCGTCTGGCGCGGACGCGAGAAGCTGCATTTCCTCAATCCAGTGCCGCTGCACGAGATCTCCGAGCGCTGGATCGCCAAATATGAACGCGACCGCCTCCAGGCGCTGAGCGATCTGAAGAAGGGTCTCGAACAAACCGAACAAACCCAAATAGATACATCATGGAAAAGAGCACATTCGTTTACGTCACCTACATCCGCACCACGCCGGAGAAACTCTGGGCAAAACTCACCGAGACCGAAGTCCCGCGGGAGTTTTTCTGGGCCACGACGCTGCACGCCGACTGGAAAGTGGGCGGCACATGGAACAGCACCGCGCCCGATGGCACGCTGGTGGATGGCGGGGAAGTGCTGGAGATCGATCCGCCCAAGCGGCTGGTGCTGCGGTGGCGCCACGAGATGCAGCCCGAGAAGAAGGCCGAGGGCGATTCCCGCATGAGCTACGAGCCTGGAGCAGAAGGGCGAGATGGTGAAGCTCACCGTGATTCACGAAATGGACCGGGGCCAATCGAAGTTCATCGAAGCGGTCTCCAATGGCTGGCCGACCATCCTCTCCAGCCTCAAGAGCCTGCTGGAAACCGGCGAAGCGCTGGAAGATACGCGCACTTGGTAGCGATGCTGTTGCGGCGAGCATTTTCAGGCGCGCAATCGCTGAAATTCATTCAAACCATCGGCCCGCCCCGGTATCTCCACGCTCGTGAAACGATGTCGGGGCGGGGCTGTTTGGGATGGATTTTTTTTCGTCTCCGAAGTTCTCGCGGCTCCGGGAATGAAGAGTCAGGAGCAGTGGTCTGCGCTTACCGGCGTGCTTGCTTGGACAAGCAGGAACGCTTGAGGACGAGGTTGGGCGCAGGAGAACGATTCCTCGTTTCAATTGGTCCGGATTGACTGGCGCAGGCACCATCGGATAAACACATCCTCACCCAACGCTCACCCATGTCCACGCAGCACTCGACGGCAGTTGTCCAACCCTACCTCTTCTTCAACGGCCGCTGCGAAGAGGCGCTCGATTTTTATCGCACCGCACTCGGCGCGGAGGTGTTGATGCTCATGCGCTTCAAGGACAGCCCGGAGCAACACGAGATCATGCCCGGCATCGAGGAGAAGGTGATGCACGCGAGCTTTCGCGTCGGCGCCTCGACGTTAATGGCCTCCGACGGCCGGTGCAGCGGCACGCCGAACTTCGATGGCTTCACGCTCTCGATCACGGTGCCGGATGAAGCCGCGGCGGATCGCGTCTTCGCGGCGCTCGCGGAGGGCGGGAAGGTTGAAATGCCGCTGGCGAAGACGTTCTGGTCGCCAAGGTTTGGGATGGTGGAGGATCGTTTCGGCGCCGGCTGGATGGTGTCGGTCGAGCAAAAGGCGTAAGGCCGCGTCGGGACCCACGGGACGGTGGCGCGTGGTATTTCCGTGCGGCTGGCGCATGGGAAGGGATCGTCACCCGGTTTCTGCTGTCACTTGTCGCCGCGGCGCGCGAGACTGTCCGGACGATGAACGTGGAACGCTTGAAGTATCTGATCTGGGCGGCAGACATGCCGCGGGCGGTGGCATTTTACTCAAAGGTCTTCGGCGGCACGGTGCTGAAGCAAAACGAGGTGATGAGCGAGGTGGCGGTCGCCAACGGCGTGATCGGGATTCACGGCGGCGGGGAGGGGAAACGGACCTGGACGGGCTTGAGCTTTCAGGTGCCGGACGTGATCGCCGGTGCCCGGGAAATCGTGGCCGCGGGCGGACAACTCACGCGTGAGCCACAGCCGGAGAACGGCGAGCCGCCGCACCTCGCGATGTGCGTGGATCCCGAGGGCAACGAGATCATGCTCTCGCGCAAACGCAGCTAGCCGGTTGCGGATCAAGGGGCGCGGCGTCCGGGTAGCGGCGCCTCGGTGCGGCGCAAGATCACACCCGCTGTGCCTCACCGAGGCGCCGCTACGCTCGAATGAGAAAACTGGCGAATTGCCCCGGCATTTCCGCGCTGCTGCTCAGCGGCATCGGAGGGCTGCTGGTTTGCGAAGTGATCCGGCCCTTCCGCGATTTTTCCATCGACGGTCCGCTGGCGCTGGCCTCATGGGGGGTTGGGTGCGGCGATCGCACTGGCTGGTGTTTTCGTGAAGGGGCGTTCGATTGTTTTCAGCTTGGTCGCGCTCGTGGCGAACCTGCTTCCGTTAATCGGGATGCTCGTCCTGCCGTGGGTGCTTTCGCGCAGCAACTTCGCCTGGCATTAACGTGCCGCCGCGGTGGTGCCAGACGCCGGCTTACGCCTTGCCGCCGAAGGTGACGTGATCGTCGAGGTCGAGGTAATCGGCCCACGTTTTCACGTCCGAACGGGTCGGGTTGATCTTGCCGACGACTTTCGTGAAAAATTCTAGCGTCTCCACGTCTCCGTCCGGGCCGCGTTCGTTCAGCCAGGCACTCCATTGCTGAATTTCCCACGGCGCACGTTTTTGCGGCGCATTCGCTTCGATCCATTCCAGGATTTCGCCGTCGCCTTTGCCGGTGGCGAGTTCCTGCTTCAACGCGTCGGCCGTGATCCCGGTGAAACGAAACCAGTGGTGGTCCATCGGATTGTTGTATTTGTATTCGCCCGCGACCCCGGCGAGTTCGGCGCGGCCTTTGTCGAGAATGCGGGCGAGCAGCACATAGCCGCCAAGTCGCACCCGCGGACTGCGGGGCGGACGCTGGGTGAGATCGGGTGCGGCGGGGTGGCGGCCGGTGGTTTCGCTCATAATTGCAACGGAGGCGAAAGGATCGGAGTCGTCAACTGGCGGGGCGTATCGAGGGGGTGACTGGATTTAATCTGGCGGCATGTTGTCGAGGCGCCGCTGCGAAGCGCAGGGTCGGGTCGAATGCGCCTGACCTTGGCGGCTCAACAACGCAGATGGCGCCACCATCTGGTGATTCGCCGCCGAATTGGCACCGGAGCGGGGGAGACGCGCCGCCCCGGGGAAAATCCGCGTGCTGGCACGAGGCGAGGCTCACTGTCCGCTCACTTCGACTTGGCGCGCACGATGACCGCGCTGATCGTCGTGAGGTCCACGACGGCCTCGTAAAATTCGGCGCCGGTCAGGTTCGAAAGGTGCACAAGTTCTTCGTTCACCTTCTCCACCTTGCCGCCGAGCTTTTCGCCAGAAGTCATGCGCAGTTCCACGACTTGGCCGGCCTGCTTTTCGAGAATGGTCTGAATCGTGTCCTTCGGTTGGAAGTCGAGTTTGCTCTGGGCGCGCAGCGGCTGGCTGAAAAGGCAAAGCGCAAACGCGGCGACCAACGGGAGATGAGCGGGGATTCGAGTGAGCATGCCGGAAACTTTGCAATGAGTCCGCGATCTTGCGAGGAGAATGTTGGCCCGCCGGCACGACACGCCCGCGTTTTGCGGACGCCTCGGTTGCGGGGGCGCCGACCGCGGTTTGCCGCTTGCGCGTGCCGCGCCCGGCGGCTTCGTTGCCGGCACCATGAATCTGCAACTGACCGGCCAGCTCGCCCTTGTCACCGGCTCCACGGCCGGGATTGGTTTTGCCATCGCCAAGGCGCTCGCGGCCGAAGGGGCGCGCGTCATCATCAATGGCCGCAGTGAGGCGCGGGTGAGCGAAGCCGTGGGGGCGATCCGCGCCGAGATTCCGGACGCCCGGACCGAGGCGTTCGCCGCCGACCTTTCCGAGCCCGACGCGGCGGCGAAGGCCATCCAGCGATTTCCTGCCGTCGATATTCTCGTCAACAACCTCGGCGTTTACGGGCCGAAGCCGTTTGAAGAAATTACGGATGCCGACTGGCTCGCAATCATCGAGACCAACTTTCTGAGCGGCGTGCGGCTCGCCCGGCATTACCTGCCGCGGATGAAGGCGGCGAAGCGCGGGCGCATTCTCTTTATCTCCAGCGAATCGGCCGTGAACATCCCGGTCGAGATGATCCACTACGGGGTAACGAAGACCATGCAGGTCGCCCTGGCGCGCGGCCTGGCGGAAAGCATCGCCGGGGTGCCGGGCGTCACAGTGAATAGCGTGCTCGTCGGGCCGACAAAATCCGAGGGCGTCGAGAAATTCATCGCCGACATGGCGGAGAGCGGTGGCACCGACGCCACAGCGGTGGAGCAGGAATTTTTTCAAAAAGTGCGCCCCAGCTCGCTGCTGCAGCGCTTTGAGACACCGGACGAAATCGCGGCGACCGTCGCGTTCCTCGCGAGTCCGCTTGCCGCGGCCACAAACGGCGCGGCCGTCCGGGTGGAGGGCGGTCTGTTGCGGTCGATCCTGTGAACGGGCCGCGGCTCAGTCCGCCGTCAGCGCGTGCGCCTGCAGGTCTTCGCGATCCACGAACTCCAGCGCCGAGGAATGCGTCGCCTCGAGATCGACCGGCGGGGCGATGTTGGCGTCGAGTGCTTCCTTCCACCGGGTGACGCAGAGGCACCATTTTTCGCCGGGCTGCAGTCCCGGAAAACCCCACTCCGGGTGGGGCGTGGAGAGGTCGTTGCCGGCGGCTTGCGAAAACTCCAGGAACTCCGCGGTCATTTGCGCGCAGACCGTGTGGAGCCCGGTGTCGCCGGGTCCGGTGCGGCAGTAGCCGTCGCGGTAAAACCCGGTGAGCGGTTTGCGGCAGCAACAACGGAGATCGGTGCCGAGAACATTGGTAGGCATAAGAAAAAGGCGTGGTGAGTGGGGAGCGGGCGTCAGGCAATCGTCCGATGGGAAGGCACGCGTTGCGAGGTCAGGATTCTTATCGGTTGGAATGCGTAGGTCCTGAGCGTATCGCCTAGCGGGTCCGGTTGGCCGGGTGGCACCGCGCGTCAGACGGCGTCGAACCCAGGCGGGGTCGCCACGATGCTGACGACGTTTTTACCCAAGGAAGGCGCGGTCAGGCGGAGAGCCGATCTCCGTCATGTATTTATCCGGCAAGAAGCTGGACTCGTCCAGCGGCGAGCGTGTAGAACAAGCGCCGATGAAATGCGTCCGCAGCGTTCGCTACGGACAAACTCATTGCGGCGCCCGCGGTTGCGGTGCCGTCGCTCGCCCGCTCGGTCGGGCAGTGTTCAGTCCGCTGGTTTTTCCCCATTATGACTCCATTGGTCTCCCCCCGGTTCAGCCTTGCGCTGGGCTGTCTCGCAATGTTCGGGCTCGCTGGGATTGCCCAGGCTCAAAAACCCGCCGCGTCAAAAGCGCCGAAATCCCCGGCCGCAACGGATACCGCGGTCCGAGCGAAATCCGACTCCGGACCCACGCTGGTCTTCACCGGCGCCCGGTTGATCGACGGCAGCGGCAAGCCGCCGGTTGAAAACGCGGTGATCGTCGTTAATGGCGACAAGATCGTCAGCGCCGGCCCGGCGGCAAAAGACTCGAAGCTGCCGAAGGACGCCAAAACGGTGGATCTGAATGGCAAAACGGTGATGCCTGGCATCATCAGCGCCCACAGCCATCTCGGCCTCATCAAAGGCCCGCAGACCACGATTCCGGAAAATTACACCCGCGAAAACGTGGCCAGCCAGGTGGC
Organism: uncultured Verrucomicrobiae bacterium; assembly: GCA_963762725.1. Lineage (GTDB taxonomy): Bacteria > Verrucomicrobiota > Verrucomicrobiia > Chthoniobacterales > SZAS-18 > JAFAXH01. The sequence goes on from CAVXLY010000007.1 coordinate 509,805, forward strand.
GCAATTTGAAGCCTACGGCGTCACCGCGCTCATGTCGCTCGGTGCGAATCAGGATGTGCTCTACACTTGGCGCGACGAGCAGCGCGAAGGGAAGATGCCGGGTGCCGACATCTTTATTGGCGACCGCGGCCTTGGGGTGCCCCGCGGCGTGCCGCCCTTCCCGGTGCCGGGTGAGCAGGTATACCGGCCGGCCACGCCCGAAGAGGCGCGTGCTGCCGTGCGCGAAATGGCTTCCCGCAAGCCCGACATGCTCAAAATCTGGCTCGACGACAACTTTGGCAGCATGCCGAAAATGCCGGCGGAAGTGTATCAGGCGGCCATCACCGAGGCGCACGCCGCCATCGACGAAGCGCACAAGCACGGCCTGCGCGTGGCTGCCCACGTCTTTTACCTGGAAGACGCTAAAGCGCTCCTGAAAGCGGGCATCGATGTCATCGGACACAGTGTGCGCGACCAGCCCGTGGACGAAGAATTCATCACGCTGATGAAGGAAAAGAAGGCGCCCTACATCCCGACGCTGCAGCTCGACGAGACGCAGTTCCTCTGGGCCGAGCACCCGCCGATCATGGACGAGCCGTTCTTCAAAAGCACGGTGGACCCGACGCTCCTCGCCAACTGGCTGAACCCGGAATACGCCACGAAGATGGCGGCAAACCCGAACACGCCGAAGAACAAAGCCGCGGCTGCCACCGGCCAGAAAAACGTGAAAACACTGTTCGACAAAGGCGTCTTCGTTTCGTTCGGCACGGACACCGGCGCGTTCCCGACCCGCATCCCGGGCATTGGCGAGCATCTGGAATTGCAACTCATGGTTCGCGCTGGCATCAAGCCGCTGGACGCGATCATGTGCGCCACCTCCCGCGCGGCGGAGACGATCGGCCAGGGTAATCAGCGCGGCACGCTGGCGGCTGGCAAACGTGCCGACTTCATCGTGCTCAATGCGAACCCGCTCGACGACATCCGTAACACGATGAAAATCGACACGATCTATCACGGCGGCAAAGCGGTGACGCCAGCGACAAAAGGCAAGATGGTCGCGGCTCAGTAAAGCCGGACCGGATCGTCGCGCGGGTCTGTTGTAGAGGCGCCTCTGCGAGGCGCAGAATCGAAACGGTTACGGCTCGCAGAGCCGCCTCTACAACGGCCCGTCGCGGTGCCGCCTATCGCGTGGTGCCGCTGCCGCGATTGCTTCCCTGCGCAGCGGCGCGGCGGGCGGCGATCTCGTTGCGCTCGGCCATGCCGGGGATCGGGCCGTAGCCGACAAAATCCGGCGCGTTGTCCGGAGCTGGCGACGCGCTGCCGTCCGCGTGATTCCCGCTGCCACCGGACCGCGGCGCGGCGGGCAGTTTGAAATCGAAAACGCTCACGCCGTTCCGCCGCTGCCCGTCGTAAGACCGGCCGTCGCTCGCGCCCAACATTAGCGGCTTGCCGTCACGCTTGCGCCGGCCCAGGTAGATCATGGCGTGCGTCACCGGCGGATCGCGGTCCACCTTGTAGGTGCCGGTCCAGAAAAGCAGATCGCCGGGACGCAATTCCTTCAACTCGAAGCCGTCGGGCTTGTGGCTCAGCACGGCGTAAAAATAGGAGCGCTGGCGCACCCAGGAATATTGTTCGCTCGCCTGCCGCGGCACGTCCTCGAAGCCGGCGGCGCGGAGCAAATAGTAGATCGTGCCGGAACAATCCATGCCACCCTTCGACGGGTCGGCAGAACCGTAGGTGTAGGCGAGGTTGCGGGTCGTCAGCTCCAAACCGGCCAGAATCAACTGGCGCACGGCCTCGGGCTGCTTGTCGAAATCGGCGATCTCCTCCGCCGTGAGACTCGACACCGCCGCCGCGCCTTTAGCGGAAGCGTTCCGAGATTCGGCCGGGCCTGCCGACGGCTCCTCGCGGGTCGGTGCCGGCCTTTCCTCCACCGCTTTCGGGGTGGGTGTCGGCGTCGCAGACGGCCGGGATTTTGATCGCGATTTCTTACTTTGGAATCCGCCCTGGCTGCTGCTGCTTTCTTCCGCTGCTGGCTCGAGCCTGGATTTCTTGCGCCGCTCGGATTGCGCCTGCGCCGGGGCGCCGAGCAGGCAGCAGCCGAGCACGGTGGCCACGATCCGCGGAGCGTGGCGCGACAGGAATGAAGAGGAAATCATAAGCAAGCAGGGCCGGGCAGGGGAGCGTTTCGACAAGATCGTGTGCTCTGTTACCGTCACCGGGAAACGGGTCCGTGCCGGCGGGAAATTGTCCTCCTTCAATCGCGCCGCGCCCGCCCCTTGATTGCCCAATCGCTTCCGCCCGCATGTCGCCGTTGAATTCCCACGCAGCCGATGTTGCACCGCTCTTCGAGCGCCTCGGCGGGCGCCGGAAGCTCGAGGTGCTGGTGCGCAATTTCTACTCGACGCTGCGCATTCATCCCGTGCTCGGCCCGATCTTCGCGGCGCACGTGACCGACTGGCCGGCGCACTACGGGCGGCTTGTGGAATTCTGGTCGGTCCAGACCGGCGCGCCGGACGCCGCGTATCGCGGCAAGCTGCTGCACGCGCACGCCCCGCTCGACTTGCGGCCGGAACATTTCGACCTTTGGCTCGCGCAGTGGCGGCAGAGCTGTCGGCTGCATTTTACGGAGCCGGAAGCAGGCGAGCTGATTGCGCTGGCCGAGCGTCTGGCGCGGCGCATGGCGCCGGTGGCGGCGATTACCAAAAGACCCGCCGCAGACCGGTGAGATTCGGGCGGCGCATGCCGGCGTAGATCCACAGACCGGAGATCGTCATCGCCACGAGCGCAAGCCCCCACGCCATGGCCATGACCAGGCCGCCGTCGCCGAAAAACTCCCCGCTGTGCAGCCGGTTGATAAACGCCTTGTCCGCGTAACTCTCCGTCGAGACGACGGCGCCGGTTTTGGCATTCACCGTGATCTTGCGGTCCTCGCCGCCGGCGGGTTTGCCGAGAAAGAACGCGACCGTCGGCGTGTCGCCTTTAAACTGCCAGACGATCTTGTCCACCGGCGCGCTGCCGGCCTGGGCGGCGACGGCGGCCCGGGCGCGGGTCAGTGTCGCGGCGAGATCGGCCTCCGGGGTTTGCAGGGTGACCGGGGAAACGAGGTCTCGCGTGCGCTCACGCAACGCTTCCTCCTCGCCGAAAAATTCTGTGGCCGCGAGCCAGGTGCCGGTGATGGATACAAAAAGGAGAAAGATGCCGGCCGGGAAGCCGATCCAGCGGTGCCATTTACGAAGGGTGGAGGGTTGCACCGGCGCAAATTCGGAAATTCGTGCGACGGAGTCGAGCGATTTCTGGAGGAGGCTTCCGTAGCGCGGAAACGGGCCTTTGTAGAGGCGGCTCTGTGCGCCGCAAGATCGAAATGATTGCGGCGCACAGAGCCGCCTCTACAACAAGACGCGCCGCACCGTCAGTTCAGCGCTTTTCTTCCATCAGTCCCACGAGGTTCCCGTCCGGATCGCGCAGGAACGCGGTCCACAATTCATGATCCGCCAGCTTTGCGGTCAGCTGCGGGCCACGCTCGACCGCCGCCCCGCGCGCCGCGAGGGCGGCGTGGGTGGTTTCGATGCCGGTGACCTTGAAATACAGGATCGAATTCTTCCCCACGTTGCCGGCGCCCTGCGGCGTCGTGAGCATAAGCCGCACGCTGCCGGCGCGCAGAAACGCGATCGCCGGTCCGGGACTGAAAAGAAATTCCAAGCCCAAGGTGTCGCGGTAAAACTCCAGCGCCGCCTGGACATCGCCGACCACGATCGCGATCTGGCCGATCTCCGACAGCGCCACGGGTGCGCTTGCTTCGCTCATAAGCCTCCGAGCCGGGAATGGGTGTTTACGATTTCGCTGCGGTTCCCAGTTCCCGCAGGAGCGCCTGGTTCAGCCGGATGCCGGCGAAAAAATTTGCGAGCGGGAAATTCTCGTTCGGCGAATGCGCCCGGCAATCCGGCAGCGCGAGGCCGAGCAGCAGCGTTTCGACGCCGAGCACCTGGCGGAAGGTGTTCACGATGGGAATGCTGCCGCCCTCGCGGATGAGCGCCGGTTCGGCGCCGGGGAACGTCTGCCGCAGCGCGCGCTGCGCCGCTTCGCCGTGGGCGGAATGCGGGTCGCAGGCATACGGCGCACCGGAATGGCCGCGCACGACTTCGAGCTTCACCCCGGGCGGGCAATGCTTCCGCAGATGCGCTTCGGCGAGGTCGAGCACCGCCGTCGGTTCCTGATCGGGCACGATGCGGAAAGTCAGCTTCGCCATCGCCTTCGCGGGGATGATCGTCTTGCTGCCTTCGCCCTGATAGCCGCTGCCGAGGCCGTTGATTTCCGCGGTCGGCCGGGCGGAAAACCGTTCCACGCTCGTGTAGCCGTCTTCGCCAAACGTCGCCGGCACGCCGGTCAGCTCCAGCAGCGCGTGATCGGACATCGGCAGCTTTTTCCAGGCTTCGCGCTCCCAATCAGCCAGCGGGCGCACGGCGTCGTAGAAGCCCTCGATGGCGATCTTACCCTCGGGCGTATGGAGCGTGGCGAGCAGGCGGGCCAGGGCGGTGGCGGGATTCGCGACGGCGCCGCCGAAGATGCCGCTGTGCAGATCCATCGCCGGCCCGGTGACGCGCACTTCCATCGCCGCGACGCCGCGCAGGCCGTAGGTGAAGGTCGGCCGCCCGGTGCCGACCATGCCGGTGTCCGAGATCGCGATGACGTCGCATTTCAACTCGTCGCGATGCGTCCACGAGAAACGCCTCAAGATTTGGGCTGCCGATCTCCTCCTCGCCTTCGACAAGAAAGATCACGTTCACCGGCAGCGCGGTGTTGAGGCCGGCGGCGGTCGTTCCTTCCAAAGCGGCCTGCACGCCGCGGATGTGGGCGAGGATCTGGCCCTTGTTGTCCGTCGCGCCGCGCGCGAACACCACGCCGTTGTCGATGCGCGGCTCAAACGGCGGGGAGTCCCAAAGTTCCAGCGGGTCGGCGGGCTGGACGTCGTAGTGCCCGTAGATGAGCACCGTCGGCCGGTCGGCCTGCTGCGGGACGGTTCGGCCGAGCACGACCGGGTGACCCGGCGTGTTGTGAACCTCCGCTTCGAGACCGATGGCGCGCAGCTTTTCCGCCACCCAGCCGGCGCAGGCCCGGGTGTCAGCCGCCCGGGCAGGATCGGTGGAAACACTCGGAAAACGGAGAAACTCCAGAAGGTCGGCGACGGCGGGATCGTTGGTCATAGATGCAGAGCGGAATGTATTGAAAAAACAAAAACGGCAATGCCGCTGGCCGCAACCTAGGGGAGATGCGCGCCTCGGACAAGCCGACGCCGCCGGTGCGCACAACATCTGCTTGGAGAGAAATGCCCGCCAGCGCACGCCCGCGCCGCTGCCGGCTCCAAATTTATGAAATGCCCCCGGTCCGAGTCACTTTTTTCACGGCTCCCAGTGCTCCTGATCCTCGCTCTGTTCGGCTGTGCCACGGTTGGCGCCCGGCTTCAGGCCGCCGGTCCGCAACAAATGCCGGTCGCCGCGGCCGAACTTGATCTCTGGGTGCGCGCGGGCCGCAGCCCGGCGGAAATCGCCGGCGACATCCGCGCCCGCGGACTGCTCCAGGCGCCGGATGACGCCGTGCTCGGCCGACTTCGCGCCGCCGAGGCGGATCCGACGTTGTTGCGCTGGCTGGCCACGCCGGAGGTCAGCGCCCTCGTGGTGAGTCCCGAGGCTGCCGCCCAGGCGCGGGAAAGCGCCGCCCGGCTCCGGGAGCAGAAGGAATCCGACCGCCAGGCGTTTCTCTCGCGGCTGGAATCCGCGCCGGTCGCGCCCCGTCCCACCGCGCCGGCACCGGCCGCCGCGCCCGCCGCCGGGTTGGCGTTCACGAACGACTTTGACGCCGCCCGCGCCCGCGCCGGAGCCGAGCGGAAATTGCTTCTCCTCGTCTTCGCCTCCGCGGATGAGGACGCCAGCAGCCTGACCAGTCAGCGGCTGCGCGAGATCTGCCGGCACCCGGATTTCCTCGCCGCGGCCACGCCCCGATTGCTGGGCGTGCGGGTCGCCTGCCCGCGGCCGACGGACACCGTGGCAGCCGGCTCGCTGGCGGCTCGCAACCGCGAGCTGATGCCATTTTTCAACGTTGATCGGCTGCCCACGGTCTGGCTCGCGGATGCAAACGGCAGCCGCCTTTTCAAATTGGTGCGCTGGGAGGAAAATCCGCGCGCGTTTCTTGAGGAGTTCCAGGTCGCGCTCGAGAAATCCCGGTCCAAGAGCGGCCCGAAAACCGCGCCGCCCGTGCGGCCGGTGAATCGCCCGGTCGCGACCGCCGGGATGCAATAGCGGGCCGGCCCGCCGAACCCGCGCGGTCGGACCCGACGGAGGCGCGGGAAAGCGGCGAGGGAGTGTCGCTTTGCGATTCCGCGACTTCTGCGTTTGCCCCGCGCGCCGGGCGGCGGTAAAACAGCGGGCCAGACGATGTATCTCCGCTCGCTCGAACTGCTCGGCTTCAAAAGTTTTGCCCGCAAGACGGAGCTGCGTTTTCCGCGCGGAGTTGCCGCGGTGGTCGGTCCGAACGGGTGCGGAAAATCGAACGTGCTCGACGCCATCCGCTGGGTGCTCGGCGAGCAGTCGGCCAAGGCGCTGCGCGGCGCCGAGATGGCCGACGTCATCTTCAACGGCACGGAAGCCTTGCCCGCGCTCGGGCTGGCCGAGGTGTCGCTCACGTTTGCCGATTGCGAGCGCGAGCTTGGCGTCGCGTGGAACGAAGTGCGGCTCACGCGCCGGGTGTATCGCGACGGCGGCAGCGAGTATCTCTTAAACAAAACGGTCTGCCGCCTGCGCGACATCCAGGAGCTGTTCATGGATACCGGCATCGGCCGGAGCGCCTACTCCATCATGGAGCAGGGCAAGATCGACGCGATCCTTTCGTCGCGGCCGGAGGATCGGCGCGCGATTTTCGAAGAAGCCGCGGGCATTACGAAATACAAAGCCCAACGCCGCGAAGCGCTCCGCAAGCTCGAAGCCACCGATGCCAATCTGCAACGGCTCGGCGACGTGCTCGCCGAGGTCCGCCGCCAGCTCGGCAGCCTCCAGCGCCAGGCGGCAAAGGCGCGCCGCTACCAGGCGCTCCATCGCGATCTGACGTTGCTGGAAACGCATCTCGGTCACGCCCAGTGGACCGCGCTCGACGCCGATCTGCGCCACGCCCGCGCCGAGATCGAGCGGCTCCGGCTCGTCCAGGCCGACGCCGAGCACGCGCTCGCCGGCGAGGAAGCCCGGCTCACCGAACTCCGCGCCAGCCTCGCCGAAAAGGAAGCCGGTCTCGACGCCGCCCGCACGCGCGCCGGCGATTGCCGCAGCCGGCTGGAAAGCGCCCAGGGCCGGCTGGAATTCAACCGCGAACGGCTGCGGGAAACCGAGGCGCGCCTCGCCCGGCTGGAGTCAGAAATCACCGCGAACGAGACGAGCCTGCGCGAGCATCAGGAACATCTGCGCGTCGCCGACCAGGAGGAGCGCTCCGCCCTGAGCCGACTCACCGGCGACCAGGCGCAACAAGCCGCCGAAGACGCGCGGGTGCGTGGGTTGCGCGAACGCCGTCAGGCCGCCGAAGCCGCCGTCACCGCCGCGACGCGGCGCGCCGGCGAGGCGGACGGCCGGCTCGGCAGCGCCCGGGCGGAGCTGAGCCGCGCAGCCGCGGAGGAAGCGACCGCCGCGGCGCGCCGGGAATTGCTGGAAGCCGAGTTGGTGGCTTTGACTCCCGGGCTCGCTGAAGCGACCGAGCGCGTCGCCGCGGCGCGGGCGGAACTCGCCGCCGCGGAACGGCTCGTCGCCGAGCGCCGCGCCGCGCTGCCCGCGGCCGAAAGCGCGGACACCGCCGCCATGCGCGCCCTGGCCGCTGCGGAAAGCGAGGTCACCGCCGCCGGTCGTCGCGTCGCGGAAAAAACGTCGCGTCTGGATGCCCTGCAGAGCCTCGTCGCGGAAGGCGAGGGCCTGGCCGCGGGCGCGAAAGCGGCGTTGCGCGGCGCCGGTCGCACGGATCTCGGCAAGGCGGCTGTGCTCGGCGCACTCGGGCCGATGCTCGAAGTCGTGGAGCCGCGTTTTCTTCCCGCCGTGGAAGCCGCGCTCGGAGCGAACCTCCAGGCAATCCTGGTGGCCGACGCCGATGCCGCAGCGCGGATTCTCGAAAGTCTCGCGGAAAAAAAGCTGGGTCGCGCCGCCCTGGTGCCACCTCCGTCGGAAGGTGGGGAAATCCGTCCCCGTTCCGACGCATCCGCGCCGAGTCCGGGCAGCGACGACCTGCCGCGCGCGGTGCTGGGAGTCGTGAGCGCGCCGGCAACCGCCGAGGCCGTGCTGGCGCGGCTGCTGGCGGATACCTGGATCGTCGGCAGCCTCGCCGCGGCGCGCCAACTTCAGGACTCGCGCCCGGGCTGTGCCGCCGTCACGCTTGGCGGCGAATATCTTTCCCACGACGGGGTCTGGCACGGCGGCCGGGGTAGTGGCGACAGCGCGGGTCAGTCGCTCCTGCAACGCCGCGCCCAGATGCGCGATTTGGCGACGGAAGCCGATGCCGCCCGCGAGGCGCTGGCCGCGGCCGGGGCGCGTCGCGATGCCGCCGCGCAGGCCGCCGTGCAATGTTCGGAAACGCTGCGATCGCTGCGCGCCAGCGTGCAGGATGCGCTGGCGGCCGCGGGCGGCGCGCGCGCGGCGCTCGGCCCGCTGGAGCGGGAGGAACGCGTGCTCGCCGGCCGGCTCGAGGATTTCCGGCGTGAGCAAACCGATTTTGAGCGGAAGGCCCAGGCGTTGCGCGATCGCACGAGCCGCGTGGAAAAAGCGATTGCTGAAGGCGACGCCGCGCTTTCCCGTGCGCTCGCCGACCGCGCCGCAGCCCAGGAATCCGTGGAAGCGCTGCGGCGTGAAGAGGAAACGATTTCCGTCGGCTTGAACGAGCTGCGCGTGCGCGTCGCCGCCGAGCAGCAGCGCCACGCCGGTCTGGCGCGCGAAAAACTGCCGCTGGCCGCACGGTGCCGCGAATTGACAGCCTGGATCACGCAGGCTCGCGCCGAACTCGACGACGGCCGCGGCCGCATCGCCAGCGCCCACGACGCCGCCCTGTCGCTCACCGACGCCATCGAAGCCGCCCAGACCGAACTGGAAGAGGCCGAGGCGGCGGTGCGTGAATTGACCGCCAGCCGCGCCCGGACCGCCACGGAAGCCGAGACGCTCGATGCCGCGCTCCGCGGCCGGCGGCACGCGTTGAGCGTCCTGCAATCCCAGCGCGGCACCGAGGAAGTCCGCGAAGCCGAACTGCGGATGCGGCAAGAAAATCTCCGCGAACGGGTCGAGCAGAAATACCACGTCGATCTCCGCGAGTTCACTCCCCAGCCCGAGGAATACGCCGTGGTCCTGCAAGCGCGGCGGCGCGGGGCCGGGGAAGGCAGTCCGCAGATTTCGCAGATCTCCGCAGAAGGCGAGGGAGCGGCGGAAAACGCAGACCCCGGTTCCGACGCCTCCGGAACCCCTCTGCGAAAATCTGCGGAATCTGCGGACGATCCCTCGCCCGACGATATCCCAGCTCTGGTCGCCCGCCTCGCCGAGCGGCTCGACGGTATCGGCGCCGTGAATCTCGATGCCATCGTGGAATACGACGCGCTCGACGAGCGGCACCGTTTTCTCGAAGCCCAGGACGCCGACCTGCGCAAAGCCGAGGCCGAGCTGCGCGGCATCATCGCGAAGATCAACGTCACCAGCCGGCAGCTTTTCACCGAAACTTTTGAGCGCATTCGCGGCCACTTCGGCGAGATGTTTCGCGAAATGTTTGGCGGCGGCCGCGCCGACCTCGCGCTCGCGGACGAGGAAGGGGGCGACCCGCTGGAGTGTGGCATCGACATCACCGCCCGGCCGCCCGGCAAGCCGCTCCAGTCCATCTCGCTGCTGAGCGGCGGCGAGCGAACGATGACGGCCGTCGCGCTGCTGTTCGCCATTTACATGGTGAAGCCGAGCCCGTTCTGCGTGCTCGACGAAATGGACGCGCCGCTCGACGAGTCGAACATCGGGCGATTCATCAAAGTGCTCGACCGGTTTGCCGGGCAGAGCCAGTTCCTGGTCATCACGCACAACAAGCGCACAATCTCGCGCGCCGATGCCCTCTTTGGCATCACCATGGAGGAAGCCGGCATTTCCAAGCTGGTGACCGTGCGGCTCACCCGGGCGGACGGCGACACTTCCTCGTCCGCCGGCGAAGCCATCGCGGTGCAGGAGATGGGCGAGGGCGGCACGTCGGCGAATGGCGGCGGTGGCGACGTCCACGTCGGCAACGGGAATGGCAACGGCAACGGCAACGGCGCCACCGCCGCCGCGGCTGTCGCGGAGCGGGAATAGCGCGCCGGGGTGCCAGCGCCGCTGCCGCCCGGCCGTTCGGTTTACTCCTTGCTTACCCGGGGCTCCCTCCCTACAGTCAGCAGATGCCATCCGTCGCAGATGTCGAGGCGTTCCCCCACGCCGCCGTCAGCTCCGCCGCGCTCGCTTCCTCCGCCAGTCCTGCCGCCCGCGAGCGCACTCTTGAGACCTACCGCTGGATGCTGCTGGCGCGGCTCCTGGACGAGAAGCTCGCCAGCCTGTATCGCGCCGGCAAAATCAACGGCGGCGTGTATCTCGGCACGGGCCAGGAGGCGCTCAGCGCCTCGCTCGGCGTCCACCTCCGCAAGGGCGATATCTTTGCCCCGCTGATCCGCGACATGGCCGGCCGGCTCGCCTTTGGCGAGAGCGTGCTCGACGCCACGCGCACCTATCTCGGCTCCCGCCTCGGCCCGATGCGCGGGCGCGACGGCAACATCCACCGCGGCCGGCCGCGCGAGGGCAGTTTGGCGATGATTTCCCACCTCGGCGCCATGGTTTCGGTGGTCAACGGCGCGCTCTTCGCCCGGCGACTGAAAGGTGAACTCGGCGACTCGATCGGTGCGGCCTCCATCGGCGATGGCGGCACGTCCACCGGGGCATTTCACGAAGCCGTGAACCAGGCGGCGGTGGAACGGCTGCCGCTCGTCGTCGTCGTCGCAAACAATCAATACGCCTACTCGACGCCGACCAGCCGGCAGTATGGCTGCCACGACCTGCTCGATCGTGCCGCGGGCTACGGCTTCCATGGTCACGCCGTGGACGGGACGGATCTGCGAGCCTGCCTGGAAACGCTCGGCAACGCGGTCGAGAGCGCCCGCGCCGGTCACGGTCCGCAGATGATCGTCGCGAACCTGCTGCGGCTCACTGGTCACGGCGCGCATGACGACGCCGCCTACATGGACCCGGCCCTGCGCACCGCACCGGTGGGACGTGACTGCCTGAAAGTCGCCGCCGAGCAGCTCCGCGCCGCCGGTTGGGCGGACGAGGCCGATCTTGAAGCCATTCGCGCCGCCGCGATCGATGAAGTCGAGCGCGCCGTGGCGCAGACCCAGCGCGAGCCGGGGCCGGACGGGGCCAAGGAAGACTGGTGCGCCCTGAGCACCCGGGCGCTGGCGGAACCCGCGGCAGTGCGCTGACACCGCCGCGGCAGTGGATCGCTTCACCGGCGGGCGATTCCGGCCGGGATTGAGCGCCGGCGGCGGTTTGGCGGTCTGATGATTCTTGCGTCGTGGCGCGTTGCCGCCGAGATGCAGGGAAGAAGAATCCGCCTGCCGATGAATCCCCGCCTTTCCCGTCTTACCCCTGCGCCGCTCGGTCTTTGCGCGCGTTATCTCCTGCTGCTGTTGCTCGTCGTCCTGGCGCCGGCGGCCAGGGCGCAGATGCACAACGGCATCGAACTCGTCAAAGCCGATCTGATCGCGGACACCGCCGCGATCGTGCCGGGAAAACCGTTCACCGTCGGGCTGCGGCTGAAGATGGCGCCGCGCTGGCACACCTATTGGCAGAATCCCGGTGACGCCGGGCTGGCGACGACGATCGCCTGGCAACTGCCCGACGGCTTCCAAGCCAGCCCCATCCGCTGGCCGCTCCCGGAGCGGATCGAAAGCCCGGGCGACATCCTGAACTACGGGTATGGCGACGAAATCGTGCTGCTGACGGAGATCACGCCGCCGGCGCAGATTTCTGCCCGGGAAATCACGCTGAAGGCGAAGACCGACTGGCTCACCTGCGCGGAAATCTGCGTTCCCGGTAATGCGACGTTGCAACTTTCCCTGCCGGTCTCCAGCCCATCTGCGACGCAGCCGGCGGCGGCAAATGCCGACCTCATCGCCAGCTACCGCGCCCGGCTGCCGCGGCCGGACGGGCTGATCACCGTCGCGCGCGAGGTCAAAGGCAGCGAGTTGCAATTCACCTTCAAAACGGCGGCACCGGACGGAGGTGCGGACAAAAATGTGCGGTTCGAATTTTATCCGACGCCGCCGCCCACGATGGAAGTCGGCGCGGCAAAAGCCACGGATGTCGTGGTCGGAGGCGATGCGACGGTCACCGGAAAGATCGCGCTGCCGCTGCTGACGAATCCCGGCAATGCCGACGAGATCGGCGGCGTGCTGGTCGTCTCGTCCGCGGACGGCGTCCGCACCGGCTACCTCGTCCCGGCGGCGAAATCTTCAGCTGCCGCCGCCCCGTCGCCGGCCGCTTCGAGCGTCCCAGTGACGGGCAACCGCGCGGCGACTCTCGGGACGGTGCCACCGGCGTCAAACCCCGCGACGCCCGCGGGATCGCTCTGGCGGTTTCTGCTCCTTGGCTTGATCGGCGGCTTGGTGCTCAACGTGATGCCCTGCGTGCTGCCGGTGATCTCGTTGAAAATCTTCGGGTTCATCCAGCAGGCCAACGAAAAGCCGGAGCGCATCTGGCGGCTAGGACTGGCATATGTCGCCGGCATCTTCGCCTGGTTTCTTGGGTTCGCGCTGCTCGTCATCGCATTCAAAGCCGCGGGCCGCGAAGTCGGCTATTCGTTTCAATTCCAGAACGCGTGGTTCGTCGTAGCGATGTGCGCGGTCGTCTTCGTGTTCGCGCTGAATCTGCTCGGCGTTTTTGAAGTCGTCCTGCCGGGGTCGGTGAACGATGCCGCGGCCGGCGCGACGACGCGCGAAGGCTACGGCGGCGCGTTTTTCCAGGGCTTGCTCGCGACCGTCCTGGCGAGCGCATGCACGGCGCCGTTTTTCGGCACTGCGCTGGGATTCGCGTTTTCGCAGAATGCCGCGGTGATCCTGGCGATGTTTGCGGCGATCTCCCTCGGCATGGGGCTGCCGTTTTTATTGCTCACCCGGTTTCCGGCGTGGCTGCGCTACCTGCCGCGGCCCGGCGCCTGGATGGAGCGGGTGAAGCAGGTGACCGGGTTCTTGCTGCTGGCGACCGTGATCTGGCTGCTCTCCATCGTCGGCGCCCTGCGCGGTGCCGACGGCGTCGTCTGGACCGGCGCGTTTCTTCTCGCGCTCGGCGTCGCCTGCTGGGTGCAGGGGGCCTTTAACACGTTCTCCGCCGCCCCGCGCGGCCGGTGGATCGCGCGGGCTGTCATCGTCGCGCTGGTGGTGATCGGCGGCGCCTGGACGCTGCGCGAAGTCGCTCGCTCGGAGCGCGGCGGCGGCATCGCCGAAAACGGCGGGGCGCGCGCGCCGTTTTCCTCCCAACTCGCGGCGGCGCTGACGCAGAACCGCATCGTGTTCGTCGATTTCACGGCGGCGTGGTGCGTGAACTGCAAAGTGAACGAAAAAACCGTGCTCGCCACGGAGCCGGTGCAGCGGGCGTTGCGCGAGAAAAACGCGATCTTCCTGACAGCCGATTGGACGGACGGCGCGGAGGACATCACGCGCCTGCTGAAGGGCTTCGGCCGGGCGGGCGTGCCGCTGTATGTTGTCTATCCGGCGGGGAAAACGACCGACCCGATCGTGCTGCCGGAACTGCTCACCCAGCGGATCGTGCTCGACGCGCTCGACGAGGCGGACCGCCGCGCCGGCACGACGGCGAAACCGCTGGCGGCAGCCAGTGGAAATTGAACATTCCCGGGGCGGATTGCATCTCAACGCTGTTCGAAAACGAACAAGCCAGAACACACATCGATTATGCTAAAAAAACTCTCCCTCGCTCTGCTCGCCGCCGCGGTCGCCGCCATGGCGCCGACGGTATCGCACGCTGCCTCCGCAAATGTCGGCTCGGCCGCCCCGGATTTCACGCTCACGGATTCCAGTGGCAAATCGCACTCGCTCGCCGATTTCAAAGGCAAGTTCGTCGTGTTGGAATGGACGAACGCGCTGTGCCCGTTCGTGGTGAAGCACTACGGCAGCGGCAACATGCAAAAGGTCCAGAAGATGGCCAAGGAAAAGGGCGTCGTCTGGCTGGCCGTGAACTCCTCGGCGCCGGGCAAGGAAGGCTACGTCTCCGGTGAGGAAGCGAAGAAGGCGCGCTCCGGCAACTATGCGGAAACCGCCGCGCTCCTGCTCGATCCGGATGGCAAGGTGGGCAAGCTCTACGGCGCGAAGACGACGCCGCACATGTTCATCATCGATCCGCAAGGCAAGCTCGTTTACGCCGGCGCCATCGACAGCATCAAGTCCGCGAATGCCGACGACATCTCGAAGGCGACGAACTACGTGAAAGTCGGCCTCGAAGAAGCGATGGCCGGCAAGCCGGTCAGCACGCCGACCTCGCAGTCTTACGGTTGCAGCGTGAAGTATTGATCCGCTCCCGGATCTCCGATCCGGAACCCAAAGCGCGGCGCGGCGGCTTCAGTAATGAGGCCGCCGCGCTCGTTTTGTTTAGGGCCGGCGCTTCGCCGGGATTCCGGGCACCCGCGGCGGCGTGCGCAGGATCCAGGTGTCCAGACAGGCCCGCGCGTCGGCGCCGAATTCCCGCAGCCGCGTCTTGCGCGACGCCAGCCAGCGCACCGGCTCGCTGGCAAATGCCCGGGCGTCGATCCCGGCGCGATACCGGGCTAGGAACACGGCGCGGTGGGCGTGAAAGCCGTCTGTGACGATCGTCAGCCGCGCTCAGGCCGAAGACTTCGCGGGCGCGCACCACGGAGTCGAGCGTGCGAAAGCCGGCGGGATCCTCCGTGATCGCGGCATCCGGCACGCCGAGTTCCCGCAGCGCGGCCCGCATGTCGGCCGGCTCGTTGCTTCCCCGCGAGTTGTGGGCGTCGCCGGAGACGATGAGCCGACGCACGCGCCCGGCGTGATAGAGCGCCGCCGCGGCGGCGATTCGGCGGGTGAAATGCGCGTTTGGCCAGCCCTGGCGGGTGCGCTTCGAAGTGCCGAGCACCAGCGCGACCCGGTCCTCGTCGCGATCCGCCAGCGGCACCCGCGCGGGATCTCCATGATACACCCGGCCCCGCGCGGCGCGATGCACGGCCCAGACGCACAGCCCGACGGCGCCGAGTCCTGCGCCGGCGGCGGCGAGCAAGAGCGGTCCCGATGCAAACCGGCGGCGCGCTTCACAGCCATCAGGTCGTCTGCGAAAGAAAGCCGGGATCTTCCAGCCAGGGCGCTTCTTTGAGCATCACGAGAAACTGCTTCTGCGCCGGCGAGATCGACCGGTGCCGGCGGTAGAGCGCGCCGAGCGGCCGCCACATGTCGAAGCTCTCGACTTCGACCGCCGCCAATGTGTGGTGCCGGCATTCCTCGGCCACCGTGGTCTGTGGGACGATGGAGATGCCGTTCTCGATCGCCACGGCGCGCTTCACCGCCTCGACGTTGTCGAGTTCCATGACCTGCTGGATGGCCACGCCGTTGAGGCGCAGCATCCGGTCGATCTGCTTGCGCGTCGGCAGGTCGGGCTCGAACGAGATAAACCGCTCGCCTTCCAGATCGCGCAGCTTGATGCGCTTGCGCCGGGCGAAGGCATGGCTGGGATGGCAGATGACGACGAGCTTGTCCTTCCAGAAATTCTCCACGATCAACCCCTTGCGCTTGGCCGGAAACGCGACGAGCCCGAGGTCGGCGTTGCCCTCGTAAACTTCGTTGTAAACCTGTGCGGAACGCCGGTATTCCACCTTCACTTCCACGTCGGGAAACCGGGTGCGGAACCGCTTCAGAAAGGGCGGCAGTTCGTGCAGACCGATCGTGTAGATCGTGGCGATCCGCAGCTCGCCGGCGACCAGGTTTTGCAGCTCGCTGATGCGCGCGCCAAGGTGCTCGTAGGTGGCCAGGATTTCCCGGCTCGCCTGAAGAAACGCCCGGCCTTCGGGCGTGACGGAAAAATTCTTTTTGCCCCGCTCGATGAGGCTGACTTTGAACCGGGTTTCCAGGGCGCGGATCTGTTGACTGACCGCGCTTTGCGTGATGGAGTTCAGCGAGGCCGCCCGCGAAAAGCTGGCGGTTTCCACGAGGTCGCAGAACACTTTGAACGTTTCGATTTGCATCGCCATCGCCGGAGAGCCCGCGATGCAGTAATTTGTCTGCGCCAAAGACTTTCACCAGCCCCAATTTCGAGTATGCCGCCCGCGTCGATCCATGAAAATCTCCAGGCGGTGCGCGCGACGATCGCCGACGCGGCCGCGCGCGCCGGGCGGCGGGCGGACGAGGTGGAACTCGTCGCGGTGTCCAAGACGCATCCGCCGGAAACCTTGCGCGAGGCGTTGGACGACGGGCAGCTCATTTTCGGCGAGAGCCGGGTGCAGGAAGCCCGGGCGAAGATTCCGCTCCTGCCGAGCCGGGCACGCTGGCATTTCATCGGGCACCTGCAGTCGAACAAAGCGCGGGCGGCGTTGCCGCTCTTCGATTTGTTTCACGGCGTCGATTCCCTGGCGATCGCGAAAGCGATGCAGCGGGTGGCGCAGATCGACGGAATTTTTTGCCAGGTGCTGCTGGAGGTGAACGTCGCGGGCGAGGGGACGAAGTTCGGCTTCAAACCGGAGTGCGCTGCCGGCGCAGATGGACGAGCTGCTCGGGCTCGACCGGCTGCAGATCGCGGGATTGATGGCGATCGCGCCGTATCATCCCGAGGCCGAGCATTCGCGGCCGTTTTTCGTCAAGCTGCGGGAACTGCGCGATGACCTGGCGGGGAAATTCGGCGCCGGGCTGCCGACGCTGTCGATGGGGATGAGCGGCGACTACGGCGTGGCGATCGAGGAAGGCGCGACGGTGGTGCGGGTCGGCAGTGCGATCTTCGGCACTCGCGCAGGCAAGGCGTGGCGCCCGGAAACCGGGGAAGGGGAGCTGGCGGACGTTTAACGGACCCAGCCAGGCGCGCCGTAAGCCGGATCAGCGGAATTTTTCAAACCCGCGGCGGCCCCGGAGCTCTTTCCGCGGAAATCGTCCCGCTGCAGAAGCGATCTCGGGCTTGACGCGGGACCGGGCCTTCGGCTCTACTCAGCGGTTGCGGCTATGACAAACTCGACGCGATTGGCGCCCACGGACATCCAGGTTTTTGGCCAGGAACTGGCCATTCGCTGGAGCGACAGCGCGGAGAGTTTCATCAATCTCGAAACCCTCCGCCGCGCCTGCCCGTGCGCGACTTGCAGCGGCGAGCCGGACGCGCTCGGCAACATCTACAAGGGCGAGGTCGTTTACGATCCGGCGCGCTCCTTCACGATGAATTCCTACAGCATGATCGGCGGTTACGCCTTTCAGCCGGTCTGGGGCGACGGCCACCAGACCGGGCTCTACACTTTTTCTTTGCTGCGGCAGCTCGGCGAGTCCAGTCAAACCCCGGCGGCGTAGATTTTCCGGCTGACGAATCGAAGCACGGCGAATTCGACCTTTACCAAATTCCGATGTAATCGAAAAACAGGGCAGGCGCGGAGCGAACGACGGAGGATAAACGATGATACAGCAGCGAGTTCCATGGACCTGGATGGTCTTCATCGGAGTATGCCTCGGGAGTATCGCCGCAGCGTGCACGTGGGCGATGCGGGAGCCGGGCGCGCCGGAGCCTCGCGAGCTGTATGCGGTCGTCGAGCGCCATTTGGCGGCGTGCCATTCCGGCGATTATCCCCTGGCGTATCACGCCTCCGCCAGCGAGGTGCAGGAAAAGTTCAGCCTCGTGCAATTCGAGCGCGAGCTGCGACGCGACTGGTGGCCGCTGGTGCGCCGGGATCACGTCGAGTTCGGCTTGGTGAAGCCGGCGCGCGGCAACCGGCATCGGGCGACGGTTGACGTGTTTTTCGTCTTCCGGCGCGGCGAGGTCATCGCCCGTCGCTACAGCCTGGTGCGCGAGCAGGGGGACTGGAAAATCGATGGTTCCCGCGCGATCGCCGGAGCCCCCGGCGAGCCCCGGGTGCGGCTGGCGGGCGTGAAGATCTAGCTGCGGCTGCCGCCGGGTATTAATCTGCGCTTCAGCGCGCTTCCGCCGGCACCGGCGCCGGCGTGACGACGGTTTCCGCTGGCGGATCGTCGTGATACACGGTGTGCCGGCCGCGGAGGAACGGGACTTTATCCAGGACCGATTCCTGAAACGCTTCGAGCCAGAGATAAATCACCGGTGTGATGTAGAGCGTGATGAGCTGGGAAACGATCAGCCCGCCGACGATGACAAGGCCAAGCGGCTGGCGCGAGGAGCCGTCCGCACCGTAGCCCAGCGCCAGCGGCACCGCGCCCATGAGCGCGGCGAGGGTGGTCATGATGATCGGCCGGAACCGCTCCACGCTGGCCTCGCGGATCGCGGCGCGCCGGTCCATGCCTTCGTCGAGCCGCTGCAGGGCGAAATCGACGATCATGATGCCGTTTTTCTTCACGATCCCCATGAGCAGAAACAGGCCGATGATGGAATAGAGCGACAGCGTTGAGTTAAAGATCCAGAGCGTCAGCAACCCGCCCACCACGGCCGGAAACAGCGTGGAAAGCACGGTGAGCGGATGCACGTAGCTCTCGTAAAGAATCCCGAGGATCACATACATCACGAAGATCGCCGCGATGACCAGGAACGGCAGGGCGCGGAAGAGCTGTTGCAACACGAAGCCCTCGCCCTGCAGCTCTCCGCGCACCGTCGGCGGAAGCGTCTCGGCGGCCACGCGCTCGATGAACGCCGTGGCGTCGCCCAGCGCCACGCCGGGCTTCGTGTCGAAGCCAAACGTCACGCTCGTGAACTGGTTCGTGTGGTTCACCGATTGCAGGCCGAGCTTCGTCGAGCTTTTCGTCACCGTGCGCACCGGCACCAGCGCGGAGCCGGCGACATCCGACCGCACGTAGAGCTGCCGGAGATCGTCGGGATTCGCCCGCTCGCGATCCTCGACTTCGAGGATGACCTGATACTGGTCCTCCGGCTGCTTGATGAGATAGACGTAGTTCTGCGAATAGGCCGCCCGCAGCAGGTTCTGCAGCCGGGTCGTGGAAACGCCGAGCACGCTGGCGCGTTCGCGCTCGATGTCGATGTCGAGATTCGGCGTGTTCCGGAAAAGGTCGGCCCGCGGCGGCGCGGCGAAGCCGTCATAGGCCCGCAGCTTCTCGCCGAGCTTGTCGGCCGCGTCGTAAACTTCGTCCGAATTAATGCCGCTGACCGTGTAGGTGTAGCGGCCGAATGAGGAGCCGGTTGCGCCGATGTTGATCTGCAACACCGGCTGCGGCTGCATGGAGGGCCGCACGCCCGGGATGTCCGCGACCGCTTTGCGGAGCTGGGCGACCACGGTTTCGATGTCGGGCCGCTCCTTGGCGTCTTTCAAAAAGACGCGGGTGAAAATGCCCGCCGTCTGCCCGGAGCGGCCGGCAACGGTGAAATATTTGTCCACATACGGGTTGGCCTGCAGGACCGGGTCGAGCTTGTCCTGCAGCAGGCGCTGGGCGTTCGGAGAGGATCCTTCCTGGGCGATGAAGAATCCGCCGACCACGCCGCTGTCACCGGTCGGCAGCAGGGTGAAGGGCAGGGCCTTGAAAAGGAACACCAGCCCCAGCACGCAGACCACCAGGATCGGGATGGAAAGCCAGCTGTGCGCGAGAAACCAGTCGAGCGAGTTGCCATAAACCCGGACGATGGGGTTGAAGATCCGGGCCGAGAACCGCTCGGTCTTCGTCTTTTTCAGTCCCGGGTCCGCGCTCGGCCAGCATGCGCGCGCACATCAGCGGCGTCAGCGTCAGCGACACGATGCCGGAGGCGAAAATCGCGACGATGATCGTGATGGCAAACTCCTGAAAAATGCGCCCGAGCAGCCCGCGGCATGAACACCAGCGGGATGAACACCGCCGCCAGCGACAGCGTCATCGAGAGGATCGTGAACGAAATTTCGCCGGCAGAGTTCAGCGTCGCCTGGAGGATCTTTTCCCCGGTTTCGGCGCGGCGCACCACGTTCTCCAGAAACACGATCGCGTCGTCCACCAGGAAGCCGATGGCGAGCGTCAGCGCCATGAGCGTGAGGTTGTTGATGGAGTAACCGAGCGCCCACATGACGACAAACGTCATCAGCAGCGAAAGCGGCAACGCCACGACGGGAATCAGGGTGTCGGCCGCGCGCCCGAGGAAAACGAAGATGACGGCGATCACCAGCACGAAGGCGATGAACAGCGTGATCTGCACGTCCTCGACGGAATGCACGATTGTGCGCGACCGATCAAAGGTGGGGATCAGCCGGATGGAACCTGGCAGCTCGGTGCGCAGTTGCGGCACCAGGTCAGTCACGCTCTTCGCCACCTCGACCGCGTTCGCGCCGGCCTGCCGGGAAACCGCCAGCACGACGACGGACGCCGGCGGATTGTAGCCGCGGGCGAAGAACCGGCGGGAAAGCCGCTCGTCCTGCACGGAATCGGTGACCTCGGCGACATCGCGCAGGTAGATCGGCGTGTTGTTTCGGCCGCGGGCGATGATGAGATTGCGATAGCCCTCGGCATCCTCGATCTGGCCGTTTGGGCGCAGGACGAATGAGCGATTCTTCCCGTCGAACTGCCCGGCGCCAGCGAGATTTGTCCCCGCGCGGATCGCCGCGGCGAGGTCATCCAGCGTCAGGTTCCGCGTCGCCAGCGCGCTGGGGTCTGCCTTGACCCGGATCGCCGCTTTGACGCCGTAGATCTGCACCTGCGAGACGCCGGGCAGGATGTTCACGCGCTGCTGGACCTGCGTGGAGGCGTATTTATAAAGGTCGCCGTCCGTGAGCGTGTCGCTCGTCAGCGCCATGTAGATGACGGGCTGATCGTTTGGGTTCGTCTTCGTGAACGTCGGCGGGCTCGGCAGATCCGCCGGCAACTGGCCGGTCGCGCGCTGAATCGCGCTCTGCACGTCCGTCGCGGCCTCGCCGATGCTCTTGGCGAGGTCGAACTGCAGGGTGATGGAGGTGTTCCCCTGCGTGGAGCTGGAGGTCGAAAGCGCCAGACCCGGAATCTGGGTAAACTGCTTCTCCAGCGGGGTGGCGATGGTGTTGGCCATCGTCGTCGGGTTGGCGCCCGGGTAGGAGCAGTTGACCTGGATGACCGGGTAATCGACGGCCGGCAAATCGTTTACCGCCAGCTGCCGGTAGGTAAGAATGCCGAACACGATAACGGTGATCGTGAGCAGCATCGTCATCACCGGCCGGTTGATGAACGGACGCGACAACCCCGCGCTGGTCAGCTGGACGAGCTTGCCGGCGATCAACCCCTTCGCCGCACCGACGGCGCTGGGGCGCGGGGCGCCACCGACAGCGAGGTTTTCGGGCGGAGAGGAGGGTCTGGTCGAGGCAGCCTCGCGCTCGTCGCCGCGGCCGTTGGATCCGGGTGAATGCATGGAAAAATGGAAGGAGCCGCGCGCGAGGGGAGAGATTAATTCAAAGCCCGCTTCGGCGGAGCACCGGGAGTTGTAGTGGCCGGGTCCAGGGGATCCGTCATTTCCTTCGCCACAACCTTTGTGCCCGGCGAAAGCTGGAGCTGGCCGGTGACGACGACGTCTTCCCCGGGCTCCACGCCCGCGTTCACAACCGTGAGATCGCCCTGGCGCTGGCCGGGCTTGACCGGGCGCAGGTCGATCGTGGAATCCGGCTTGACCACGAAAATATACGGGCCGTTCTGGCCGATCTGCACGGCCTGGCTGGGGACGAGCCGGGCGTCTTTCAGGATGTCGAGCACCAGCCGGACGCGCACAAAGCCGCCGGGCCACAGCAGCCGGTCTTCGTTCGGGGTTTCGGCGCGCAGCTTCACGGTGCCGGCGCCAGACTGCACGGAGTTGTCGATGTAATACAGCTTGCCCTCACGCGGCGGCGCCTGGTCGTCCGGCGCATCGGTAAACACGCGCAGCTTGTCGTTGTTCAGATACTGGCGCACGAGCGGCAGATCGGTCTCCGCCACGGTGAAATCGGTGTAGATCGGGTGGAGCCGCTGGATGGTCACCAGCACGGAGCCGCTCGTCGCCGTCCCGGCCGGGTTCATCCCGCTGCCGCCGATTGCGCCCATGACATTGCCGACGTCGATCTGCCGCAAGCCGGCCCGGCCGTCGATGGGGGAGCGGATGGAGCAGTAGTCGAGATTCACCCGCGCCGTCGCCACGGCTGCCTCGGCGCTTTGGACCCGGGCCTGGGTCCCGCTAAGATTGGCCTGCGCAACGTCGAACTCCTGCTGCGCGGTCACATTCTTGGCGCGCAGGTCCTGCTGCCGCTTAAGATTGAGTTGATCAAGCGCGAGCTGCGCCTTCGCCTGGGCGAGCTGGGCTTCCGCCTGGTCGAGCGCCGCCCGGTAGGGCCGGGGATCGATGGTGAAAAGCAGGTCGCCCTTTTTCACGTCCGCGCCATCCTGAAAATGTTGCTCGGTGATCCGGCCGGTCACCTGGGCCTGGACCTGCACGGTTTCTTCCGCGACGCAGGTGCCGATTTCATCGAGATACAGCGGCACGTCCTTCGTCGTGACCTTTGCTGTCAACACGTTGCGCGGCGGCGGGGCGGCCGATTGGCTGGCGGATTTGCGTCCGCAGGCGGTCAGCCCGGCGATGAGACAGAGCGCCGCCGAAAGGTGGAAGGCGAACAGAAGGGGGCGACGCATGGATGTGGGATACGGTCGGGAAAAAGTTAAGGCCGTTAATTAAAGCCCGACTTTGACGACGACGAAACGGGAATTGTTGAATTCCCGCGCCGCTACCCGGCGACACGCCGCATCGTTTTCAAAACAATGTTTTTAATCGTTCAACCGCCTGGCCCAGCGATTCCGCGTCGCTCACGGAATGCACCTCCGCGCCTTTGCGGATCCGGCGCACCAAGCCACCGAGGACTTCGCCGGGGCCGAGTTCTAGGAAGAGCGTGCAGTCCAGAGTATCGAGAAGGTATTCCACCGAGCCCTGCCAGCGCACCGTGCTGGTAACCTGTTCGGTGAGCGTGCGGCGCAGTTCGTCGAAATCGTCCGTCGGCACCGGCTGCGCGGTGACATTCGAAATCACCGGCACGCCCGGCGCCTGGAGCACGGTGTGGACGAGTTCCTCGCCGAGCTGGAGGTAGGCAGGGTCCATGAGCCGGGAATGGTAGGCCCCGGCGACGTTCAGCAACGCGGCCCGGCGGATGCCGAGCTCCCGCGCCCGCTCGACGGCGAGGGTGATCTTGGCGGCTTCACCGGAGAGGACGATCTGGCCCGGGCAGTTCAGGTTCGCCACGTCCACGTCGCAGGTGGCGGCCAGCTCGCGCGCGGCGTTTTCCTCGGCGCCGATCAGGGCCGCCATGGCGCCATCCGAGCGCTGGCAGGCTTCTTCCATGAATTTGCCGCGCTTTTCCACGAGCTTCAGCCCCGTCTCGAAATCAAACGTCCCGGCCGCGGCGTGCGCGGTGAACTCGCCCAGCGACAACCCGGCCACGCCGGCGATCGGAAACTCGCCGAGCCGCTCGCGCAACGCCGCCAGCGCGGCCAGCCCATGCACATAGAGCGCGGGCTGGCAGTTGCCGGTAAGCGTTAGCTCCTCGATGGGTCCATTGAACATGAGCCGGGTCAGCGGCCGGCCCAGCACCTCGTTGGCGCGAGTGAAGAGAGCGGCCGCGGCCGGCGAAGCCTCCGCCAGCGACTGGCCCATGCCGACGGATTGCGCGCCTTGACCGGAAAAAAGCAGCGCAATTTTCACGGGCTTCGGCGAGTCTGTCGGCGCGGTGTCGGGGGGAGGGGTCGGAGCCATAGCAGGCACGAAAAAACGATTTGAGGTTTTGTCAAAAGCGATTATCTATCACGCCCCTATGCCGAGAAGCATCGCCCGACGTAAAACCAAGAAGTCCGCCGCCAAGCGATTTAAGATCACCGGCACCGGAAAAATCCTGCGCGCCCAAGCCAGCCGCCGACACCTCGCCGAGGGCAAAAGCGCCAAGCGCAAACGCCTGCTGGCGAAATCCGCCCTCGTGGATAAAAGTGACATGCCGCGCGTCAAAGCCTGCCTCCCCTTCGGCTGATGCCGAGGGAGCTTCGAATCTCGAAATCCGGGATTCGAAACCCACCGACCGGAATTCCAAACCTACTTTAACTTTCGAGAATCCTTTCTGACCGTTTCGAATTTCGACCTTCGGCTTTCGGATTTTCATCCCATTTATGCCTCGCGCCACCAACGCCCCCGCCAGCCGTGAACGCCGCAAACGCGTGCTCGATTCCGCCAGCGGCTACCGCGGCCGCCGTTCCAAACTCTTTCGTTACGCCAAAGACGCGACGATGAAGGGGAAGTATTGGGCGTATCGCGACCGCAAAACCAAGAAGCGCAATTTTCGCATGCTCTGGATTGCCCGCGTCAACGCGGCGGCCCGCATGCACGGCCTGACCTACAGCCGTTTCATGGAAGGTCTCAAAGCCAGCGGCGTCGAACTCGATCGCAAAGTCCTCGCGGATCTCGCGGTGACGGAGGAGGCGACGTTCGCCACGATCGCCGCCCGCGCGGCCGAGGCGCTGAAGACGAAAGCCAGCACGCCGAAAACTGTGGCGGCCTGAGTCACGCTCACGATTGCAATTTGCCGGCGGGCTGGAGTGTTGATCGCTCTTGCCCGCCGTTTTCGTTTTTGGGGAAGGGTCCGCAGATTACGCAGATTTTGGCAGATGGGTTTCGGGACGGGAACTGGCGTCCCGTTTGTCATGGAAAATCTGCACGCGGAACAGAGCCTCGAAGGCGAAGTCCCGCGTCGGTCCGCATCGCCGCCCCAGCACCCAGCATTGAACCGAATCCCCAAAAACAATCTGCGAAAATCTGCGTAATCTGCGGATTCTCCTTCGCTATTTCCCACCCATGATCGACGACCTCCACGCCCTCCGCACGACCGCTCTGGCGGACATCGCTGCCGCGCCCGATTCCGCCGCTCTTGAAGCCCTGCGCATCAAGTTCCTCGGCCGTCAGGGCACGCTGGCCGCGCTCGGCGACGGGATGAAGTCGCTCTCGAAAGAAGAGCGTCCGGCCGCCGGCAAGGCGTTAAACGAAACCCGCGGCGCGATCACCGACGCGCTGGAAGCCCGCGCCCAGGCGTTGACCTCGGCGCAGGAGTCGGCGGCGCTTTCGGATGTGGACCTCTCATTGCCCGGCACCCCCTTCGTGCCCGCGGGCAGCCTGCATCCGATGACGCAGCTGCTCGACCGCACGGTGCAGATTTTCCGCCGCATGGGCTTCGCGCTCGCCGACGGGCCGGACATTGACGACGAGTTTCATTGCTTCGACGCGCTCAACACGCCCGCCGACCATCCAGCGCGCAATGAGCAGGACACGTTTTATCTTCCCGACGGCCGCCTGCTGCGCACACACACCTCCACGGTGCAGATCCGCACCATGGAAACGCAGCCGCCGCCGGTCCGCATCATCGCGCCCGGCGCCGCCTATCGGCGCGACGAAACGGACGCCACGCACCTGGCGCAGTTCAACCAAGTCGAGGGGCTCTACGTCGATGCCGATGTCTCGCTGGCCGATCTGAAAGGCACCGTGGAATTTTTCCTGAAGGAACTCTTCGGGCAGGCCACGAAGGTCCGCTTTCGGCCGCACTTTTTCCCGTTCACCGAGCCGAGCTTCGAAGTCGATCTCCAAAGCCCCGCGCTCGGTGGCAAATGGCTCGAACTCGCTGGCTGCGGCATGGTCGATCCGGCGGTGTTTGAAGCCGTGAACCAAGTCGCGCGGCGACAACGCCTACGATCCCGAGAAAATCAGCGGCTTCGCCTTTGGCTTCGGTCTCGACCGCCTTGCCATGCTCATGGCCGAACTGCCCGACATCCGCCTGCTCATCGAGAACGACGTGCGGTTTCTCCGCCAGTTTGCCGGCTGAGGACGACAGCTGACCGTTTGGTCGGATCGTCTCCGCCCGGGACGCTCGGCACACGCCATTTCCGGGAAGCGGGCGGCGGGAGCAGTTCAACGCCCTGGCCCCGCACCGTGCTGGCGAATGCGGAAGGCGGCAGACAAGGCAGCGTGCCGGGCCGGCGCCTCTAAATGCCCGGTTCCCCGGCGCCCGCGGAGGCGTCGAGTTCGCATGTCATCTCGATCATCGTCGGGCGGAAGCCGAGGCTGGCGAAGAGCCGCTGCGCCGGCAGGTTGCGCTCGGCGGTGGACAGGACGACGCGCGGCGCGCCACGCGATTTCAAATACGCCAGCGCCGCTTCCAGGAGCAGCCGGCCGACGCCGCGCCCGCGCTGGCCGGGGTCCACGACGAGATCGTGCACGACGCCCGCCGGTCCGCGCAGCGACATGTAGTCGTAATCTTCCAGCGCGGCGTAGGCGTAACCGATCACGGCGGTGTCCGCGCTTCCGGTGGCCACGAAGATGGCGACGTCCGGTTCCTCCAATTGCGTGCGGAGAAAGGCGGCGTAGTTCGCCGGCGTCCGCTTGTTCGGCGCCAGAAAGCGCTGGGCGTCGAAGTCGTGATGCGTTTTGACGAGCAGGGCGCCGAGCCGGCCGATGCGCGGCAGGTCGCGGGTGGTCGCGCGACGCACGGCGAGCTGGCGTGCGACGGTCGCACTCTCCGCCGAGGAGCCTGGCGTCGTCGCCGACGGTTGCGGGCGACCACCAGGGCCATCATCACATCACGCCAGCAGCAGTTTGTCCGGCGTGATCGGCAGGTCCCGGATGCGTTTGCCGGTCGCGTGAAAAACGGCGTTCGCGATGGCCGCGGGGATGCCGACCATGCCGAGCTCGCCCATGCCTTTGACGCCGAGCGGGTTCACGATTTTGTCCTCTTCCTCGACAAACATCGTCTCGATCTCGTGCACGTCGGCGTTCACCGGGACGTGGTAGTGCTGGAGGTTCGGATTCATGATGCGGCCGTAGCGGTGGTCGATCTCCGTCGCTTCCTGCAGCGCCATTCCCAGGCCCCACACGACGCCGCCGATTTCCTGGCTGTGCGAGGCTTTGGGATTGATGATCCGGCCGCAGGCGGTGACCTCGATGGCGCGGGTGAGGCGGGTCGTCCCCAGGTCCGGGTCCACCTTCACTTCGACGAATTGCGCGCCGTGCGCGAGCAGCGCGTATTTCTGCCGCTCGGGCGAGGGCTTGGAATCAAACGTCTCGGTGATCTCCGTCAATCCGTGGCGCTTCATCACGTCGGCGACGCCAACAGATCGGGCCGGGTCGCGCTTGAGTAGCAAGCGGCCGTCGAGCAGTTCCACGTCGGCCGCGCCGGCGTCACGCAGCGGCGAGTTCCCATCTTTGTTCGCGAGCTCCAGCAGCTTTGCGCCGATCGCCAGCGCGGCGCCATAGACCGCCGAGCCGACGCTGGAGGTCGTCTGCGAGCCGCCCTGCGAGGGCGCCTTCGGAAACTTCGAGTCGCCGAGCTCAAACTGCACCTGCTCCGGCTTCAGCCCGAGATATTCGGCGGCGATCATCGTCATCACGGTGTAAGTCCCCGGGCCGATGTCGCTCGTCGCGCTGCTGACGTGCGCGGTGCCGTCCGCGCGCAACGTGATCCGGGCGGAAGCGTCCCGCTGGAAGGCGCCCCAGACGCCGGTGGCCATGCCCCAGCCGACGAGCAGGTGGCCGTCGCGCATCGAGCGCGGCTCCGGTTTTCGGGCGTTCCAGCCGAACTTCTCGGCGCCGAGCCGGTAGCACTCGCGCAGCGCCTTGCTCGACCACGGCTTGCCGCTCTGCGGGTCGGTGTCGGCGTAGTTGATGAGCCGCAGCTCGAGCGGATCGATCTTGAGCTTGTAAGCCAGCTCGTCCATCGCGCATTCCAGCGCGAACATGCCGCTGACGGCGCCCGGCGCGCGCATCCAGGTCGGCGTGTTGAGATCCGTGTTTGTGATCTTTGTCGGCGCGAAAAGATTCGGGCAGGCGTAAATCTGGCGCGTGAAGTTCGTGGTGTTGTCGTTGAACTCCTCGGTCGCCGAGGTGTTGTGCACCGCCTCGTGGATCATCGAGGTGAGCTTGCCGGAAGCCTCGGCGCCGAGCGCGATTTTCTGGATCGTGTACGGGCGGTAGCCGTGCCCGGTGAACATCTGCGTGCGCGTGTAAACGACCTTCACCGGCCGCTTGAGCTCGCGCGCGGCCATCGCGGTGAGCGCGGGATAATAATTCGGCCGCAGCGACGAGCCGAACGCGCCGCCGACGAACGGCGAGACGACGCTCACGTTTTCCTCCGGGACGCCGAAGCTGCTCGCGAGGTGGGCGCGCACGGAATAAACGCCCTGCGTCTTGTCGAAAATCGTGAGCTTGTCGCCTTCCCAAAACGCGATGGCCGCGTGCGGCTCCATCGGGTTGTGGTGCTCGATGGGAATGCGGTATTCCGCCTCGATCTTCACCGGCGCGCTGCGCATCGCCTCCTCCGGATTGCCGCGGGGCTGGGGCGGCGTCGCGTTGGCCGGCACGCGGGCGCGGTCGCGCACCGTCTCGGTGTCGGTCACATGGTCTTCCTTGTCGTAGGTGACCTTCACCAGCCGCGCCGCGAAGCGCGCCTGCTCGTAGGTTTCGGCGACGACGAGGGCGACCGGCTGCGCGTTGAAAAAGATGCGCTCGGATTGCAGCGCGCGGAACGATTTGTCCTGCTCGGGCTGGGCGCCCTTCGGCGGCGCCTGCTCGGTGGGCGGCTTCGGGCCGAACTTCGGCGTGTTCAGGTGCGTGAAAACGCGGATCACGCCGGTGGTGCGCTCGGCCTCCCGCGTGTCGATCGCCTTGATCGCGCCCTTCGCCACGGTTCCGTTTACGATGAAGCCGTAGGCCACGTTGGGCACCGCGAATTCCGCCGCGTATTTCGCCTGGCCGGTCACTTTCGCCACGCCATCCACGCGGCTCATTTCTTTTCCGAGAATTCGCGACATCAGATTCCTCCTTTGGGGCTTCGCACCATGGCCGTCGTTCACACCTGCTTGCTCGCCTGCAACAGCGCGCGCACGATGGCGCGCTTCGCCAGCTCGATTTTGTAGGCGTTGTGCGCCAGCGGCTTCGCATCGCTTGCAACGCGAGGTCGGCCGCCTGCCGGAACGTTTCCTCCGACGCCGGTTTGCCGGCGAGCGCCCTTTCGGCTTCCTGGCTGCGCCACGGCTTGTGCGCCACGCTGCCGAGCACGACGCGCCCCTGCTTGATCGTGCCGCCCTCCAGCTCCAGCGCCGCGGCGACGGCGACCAGCGCGAACGCATACGACGCGCGGTCGCGGACCTTCAGGTAATACGAGTGCTGCGCAAACGGCGACCCCGGCAGCTCGATGGCCACGATGAGCTCGCCGTGTTGCAGGTTTGTGTCCTGCTGCGGCGTGTCGCCGGGCAGACGGTGAAAGTCGTGTCACCGGCACCGTGCGCTCCCGGCCCGCGGCGTCGCGGATGCGCACCACGGCATCGAGCGCGGCGAGCGCATTGGCCATGTCGCCGGGATAGGTGGCGACGCACTGCTCGCTCCAGCCGAGGATCGCGTGGTTGCGGTTGAGCCCTTCGCGCGCGCCGCAGCCGCTGCCGGGCTCGCGTTTGTTGCACGGCATCGCGGTGTCGTAGAAATACTGGCAGCGGGTGCGCTGCAACAGGTTGCCGCCGTTTGTCGCCATGTTGCGGAGCTGCCCCGAGGCGCCCGCCACGATCGCCTGGGTCAACAGCGGGTAACGTTCGCGGATGAGCGGATGGTTGGCGGTGTCGGTGTTTGTCGCCAGCGCGCCGATCGAGACGCCGTCGCCGGCGGGCTTGATTTCCGCCAGGCCGAGCGGCGAGAGGTCCACGAGTTCGTTCGGCCGCTCCACGTCCTCCTTCATCAGGTCGAGGAGGTTCGTCCCGCCGGCCAGGAACCGGGCCTGCGGATTCCCTGCCACGGTCCGCACCGCGGCGGCGGGGTCGGTGGCGCGCGTGAACTTAAACGGTCGCATGGCCTTCCTCCTTTCGGATCTGCGCCAGCCGTTCTTCGCCGACGAACTGCCAGGTCTGCGCGGTCGCCTGGCCGGAATGCACTTCTTTGATGGCGGCGACGATGCCGGGATACGCGCCGCACCGGCAGATGTTCCCGCTCATCCGCTCGCGGATTTCATCGTCCGCCAAGCCGGTCGGCGTGGCGCGGACATCCTCGGTCGACGTGGCTCACGTCGCCGCGCCGGGCTTCGGCGAGCAGGCCGACGGCGGAACAAATCTGGCCCGGCGTGCAGTAGCCGCACTGGAAGCCGTCGTATTTGATGAACGCGGCCTGCATCGGGTGCAGCGCGCCGTCGCCTTTCGCCAGGCCCTCGATCGTCGTCACCTCCTTGCCCTCGCAGCTGGCCGTGAGCGTCAGGCAGGAGAGCACCCGCTTCCCGTTCACCAGCACCGTGCAGGCGCCGCACTGACCCTGGTCGCAGCCTTTTTTCGAGCCGGTGAGGCCCAGGCGTTCGCGCAGGGCGTCGAGCAGCACGACGCGGGAATCGAGCTCCAGCGTCTTTGTCGCGCCGTTCACCTGCAGCGCGACTTTCACCAGGTTTTCGATCGCGCGATCCGCGAACACGGCGTCCGGCGCCGGGCTCAACAGCGCCAGGGCCTTTTCATGCGCCAGCAGATCGAGCGCAAAAAACCCGAGGCCGCCGGCCAGCGTGCGCTTGAGAAAGCTGCGCCGGGTCTGGCCGACGTTTTCCAGATCCGGCATTTCCTGCAACAGCGCCGCTTCGTCCGCCGAGAGTTCCGGCGTTGGGTTTTCATCGCACGCTGCGTTCATGCGGTCCTCCTGGGATGATGGGTCCATGGGGTGGCGTGGGCTTCCTTTTCCTGGCAAACGGCCAGGCTCCTTCACCTATCGTGATTCGGTCGCCGAGGCGATGGGTTTTTCGCGTCCGGAAGCCCGTCTGCCGCCAAAGAAGCACGCTGACCTGTCCGACCCAGGATGTCGCCGCACCGCAGCCCGGCCAGACCACTGTAGCGGCAAAATTTCGCTGTCCCGGGGATCGGAAGCGACTCGAACGGCGCGAAATGCCCGTGCGCAGTTTGTCCCTTGCCTGCCGCGAGGGGGCGGCGTTTAGTCAACGCCCGCCCCTTTTGCGGCCAGCCGCCCGCGCCGCTGGCGACAACGGTGGGCGTGTTCTCATCCGATGAAAATTTCTCTGAACTGGCTGCTCGAATACGTGGATTTCAAGGCCGGCGCCGACGCCCTGGCGGAGTTGCTGACGATGGCTGGCGTGGAGGTCGAAGGGATCGAGCAGCGTGGCGTGCAGCTCGAAAAGGTTGTCGTCGCCCAGATCCTGGCGTCCGAGCAACACCCGAACGCCGACCGGCTCAGTGTCTGTCGCGTGGACGACGGTTCCGGCGCGCAGCCGCCGCGGCAGATCGTCTGCGGCGCGAAAAATTACAGGGTTGGCGACAAGGTGCCGCTCGCGCTGCCGGGCGCCGTGTTGCCGGGCGATTTCAAGATCAAGGTCGGCAAGCTGCGCGGCGTGGAAAGCGAAGGGATGCTCTGCTCAGCGAAGGAAATCGGCGTGGCCGAGGATGCCGCGGGTTTGCTGATTCTGCCGGCGGACGCGCGCGTCGGCGCGCCGATCGGCGAACTGTTTCCCGCCGACACGATCCTCGACGTCGAGATCACGCCGAACCGGGCCGACTTGCTCAGCCACGTCGGCATGGCGCGCGAGATCGCCGCGCTCGCGGGCTGCGCCTTCCGCTGGCCGGGCGAGGCCGCTTGGAAAAAGCTCGCCGACGAAACCGCCCCGGCCGACGGCGAGGCGATCCCGGTGGCGATCGCGCCGGAAGCCGCGGAGGCGTGTGCATTTTATTCCGCGCGGGTGATCACCGGCGTGCAGGTCGGCCCGAGCCCGGCCTGGCTGCGGAGCCGGCTGGAAAGCGTCGGCGTGCGCTCGATCAACAACGTCGTGGACGTGACGAATTTCGTCATGATGGAAATGGGTCAGCCGCTGCACGCGTTTGACGCCGCGCAGGTGCGGCCGGATTCGCCGGCGCGACCGATGGCGCCGGCATCCTTGTGCGGTTCGCGAGGGCGGACGAGACGCTCCTCGCGCTCGACGGCCGGACCTACCGGCTCGCGCCGCATCATCTCGTGATCGCGGAGAAAGGCGGGCGCGCCCTGGCGCTGGCAGGCGTCATGGGTGGGGAAGAAAGCGCGGTGACGGCGGAGACGCGCACGGTGATTTTGGAGAGCGCGCATTTCTCGCCGCGCCGCATCCGGCGGACCTCGCGCGAGCTGGGGCTATCGAGCGATTCCAGCTACCGCTTCGAGCGCGGGGTGGACGTCGGCCAGACCGCGGAAGCGTCGTTGCGCGCGGCGCAGCTCATTCTCGAGGTCGCAGGCGGCACGCTCGGCGGGCTGCAGGTCGCCGAGGGCGAACGCGGGCCGGAAGTTTTCCCGCGCGAAGGCCGCGTGGTTTCGCTGCGTCCGGAACGCTGCCGCCAGCTGCTCGGCGTGGAGGTTTCGGACGACCGCATGGAGGAAATCCTACGCGGCTTTGGCCTGACGGAGGAAAGCGGAGCCGGCGCCCGGTCGTGGCGCGTGCCGTCGCACCGGCAGGATCTGGCGCGCGAAGTGGATTTGATTGAAGAAGTCGCGCGCGTCGTCGGCTTGAACAGCGTGTCGAGCCGGACAACCGGGACGTTTGTCGCAGCGTCGGCGACGGACAAGTTTTACGACTTCGCGCTCGCGCTGCGCCGGCGTCTGGCGGGGCTCGGTTTTCAGGAAGCCCGCACGGTGACGCTCGTGAGCGACGCCGCCGCGCGCGACGCCGTTTTCCCAGCCGAAGGCGAGGCGGTGCGACTCAAAAATCCGCTCACCGAAGAAGGCGTGGCGCTGCGCCCGAGCCTGCTCCCCGGCGTGCTGGCGACGGCCGCGTTGAATGCCCGGCTCGGCGCGGCCGATCTGCGGCTGTTTGAAATCGGACGCGTCTTCAACACCGCGACCGCGACCCCCGGCGAGCCCGAGCCCACCCGGCTCGCGCTGCTGCTCACCGGGGCTGTCGCACCGCGCACCTGGCGCGGTGATGCACGCCCGGCCGACATCCACGATCTGCGCGCCATTCTCGCAGCCGCCTGCCGCCAGTCGCTGGAGCTGCGCCCAATCGCCCCTAGCCTGGCATTGCCGCTCGGCGCCAGCCTGCACGTCGGCGAAAGCGCCGTCGGTCATCTCGGCCAGCTCCCGCCTTCGCGGGCCAAGGCGCTCGATCTTCCGGGCCGCGCGCCGGTGCTCGTGGCAGAACTCGATCTCCGCGCGCTTTTTGCCCTGGCGGACACTTCGGGCACGCAGAAATTCCGCGCCCTGCCGCGTTTCCCCAGCGTGACCCGCGACCTCGCGCTGGTCGTCGCGCGCGACCTGCCGCACGGGCAGATCGAGGCGACCCTGCGCGACGCCAACGAGCCGTTGCTGGCGGCGGTGGAATTGTTCGACGTGTTCACCGATCCGACCGGAGAAAAGGTGCCCGCGGACCGGAAATCTCTGGCGTATTCATTGACTTACCGGGCTGAAAACCGGACATTGAAGACCGATGAAGTCGGCGCTGCCCACGGGCGGCTGAAAGAGCGGCTGGCCGCAGCGTTCCCGGTGCGGTTTCGGGAATAAAAAACGCGGCCCGAAACCGTCGCGGCCGCGAATAGGCTTCAACGTTCTTTGCCGCCCGGCGCGGCCACAATTTTTGCAAATTTTACCCTGCGGTGTTCGGGATTCCGGCGGAATATTCCCGGACCGATATTCAAACATTAGGGGGCTGGTTCGCACGGAGCAATGACAGGCCTTCATTGGAAGTCAGCGCCACGTTCGATGGTCACCCGCCGTTTCCGAAAGGGAACGGGAACACCGCCAAACGGCACCGGCGGGGTAAACTTTTTTCAGGAAAACATTGGAAGGCGAACGCAAGAAGTGAGAAATGCCGCGCGGCGCTGCCGGCTTTACTTTCGGGGGCGGCTTTTCTACTTCTTTGCCCATTCATGAAAGCTTCCCTTGTGCTTGAAGACGGTCGGGCGTTCAGCGGTGAGGCGTTCGGCGCCATCGGCAGCACGCGGGTAGGGGAAATTTGTTTCAACACCTCGATGACCGGCTATCAGGAAGTCCTCACGGATCCTTCCTACGTCGGGCAAATCGTGGCGATGACGTATCCGCTCATCGGCAACTACGGGGTGAACTCGTTTGACGACGAAAGTTCCCAGCCGTGGGTCAGCGGATTCGTGATCGAGGAGCTGGCGGCGATCCCGAGCAACTGGCGCTCGCAGCGCACGCTCGACGAATACCTCAAGGAATACGGCATCCCCGGCGTGCAGGGCATCGACACCCGCGCGCTGACGCGTCACCTGCGGGAGCGCGGCGCGATGAAAGCGTGCCTGACGACGGAGCCGTTGAGCGAGGACGAAGCCCGGCGCCGCGCCGTGGAGGGCGACGGGGTGATCGGCATGGACTACGTCCGGGAAGTCACCACGCCGAAAATCTACGAGTGGGATCCGGATTCCACGCTCAGCCGGCGCTGGACGATCCCGAATCTGAACGCCCCCAACGCCGCGAATCCCGACGGCGAGCCGGTCGTGCTGCCGCCGGTGAAATATCGCATCGCCGTTTACGATTTCGGTTTGAAAACCAACCAGCTCCGCCGGCTGCGTCAGCACGGCTTCGCCTGCACCGTGGTGCCGGCCGCGACGTCCGCCGAAGAAGTCCTGGCGCGCAATGTGGACGGCGTGTTTCTTTCGAACGGCCCCGGCGATCCTGCGGCACTCGACTACGTCCACCGGAACGTGCGCGAGTTGATCGGGAAGAAGCCGATCTTCGGCATCTGCCTCGGCCACCAGATGCTCGGGCACGCTTTCGGCGGCACGACGAGCAAGCTGAAGTTCGGCCATCGCGGCGGCAACCAGCCAGTGAAAGATCTCATCGGCGGAAAGGTGGACATCACCAGCCAGAATCACGGGTTCGCCGTGGACGCCGCGTCGCTGCCGCCAGAGGTCGAGGTGACGCACATCAACCTTAATGACGGCACGGTCGAAGGCTTGCGCCACCGGGAGCTGCCGGTCTTCAGCGTGCAGTATCATCCCGAGGCGGCGCCGGGGCCGCACGATGCGCTCCATTTCTTCCGGCAGTTCGGGAAGTTGATCGAGGAAGCCCGCTGAGGTGGCCGCCATGCCCCGACTTCTCGTCACGCTGCCGGACGCCGGAGGCGAGCGGACGTTTGAGCTGACCGAGGCCGAGATCACGCTCGGGCGACTCGCGGAAAACGCCGTCCAGATCGAGGACCCGTCCGTCTCCAGCCTGCACGCGCATCTGACCCGCATGACCTCGGGAAACTACGCGCTGAAAGACCTGCATTCGACCAACGGCACCCGGGTCAACGGGCGGCACGTCACCGAGATCACGCTGCGGCCCGGCGACCGCCTGCGCTTCGGCAAAATTGATGCGATTTACGAGTCCGAGATTTCTGAGGCCGACGCTCCGGTGCAGCCGCTTCCAGACGCCGCCGGGATCGCCGCGCAGCCGGCGGAGCGCAGCGCCCGGCCGGTCGATTTCAAGAACGCCTCGCCGTTTCCAAAACGCACCGGCGGGAAGGATGCCGCGGGCCGCGCGATCCTGGTCTTTGCCGGGCTTGGCGCTTCTGCTTTTTTTCGCAGCCCTTACGTTTGTGCTGCTCATCCAGCCGCCCGCGATTTCCTGGTGACGGACTGCGGGATCGTCTGTCGTTCCTGCCATCAGTCTCCGCCATGCCTGCCGCCCGTCGTCCCCAGATCGTTCCGCTCGAAATCCGCGACGTCGCGTTTGGCGGGCGCGGGGTGGGGCGACTTGGTGAGAAAGGCAAGGCGGTCTTCGTGCCGTTTACGCTGCCCGGCGAAGCGGTGAACGTCGAGATCGTCGCCGAACACCGCGCCTACGCCGAGGCCTGGCTGCGCGGGGTGACAACTCCGGCGCCGGAGCGCGTGGAGCCGGCCTGCCCGTATTTCGGCCGGTGCGGCGGCTGCAGCTACCAGCACGCGGACTACGCGACGCAACTCGCCCTCAAGCGAAACAGGTCGCCGACACACTGCGGCGCGTCGGCCGGATCGCCGACGGCCCGGCCGTGGAGGAAACTCTTCCGTCGCCGGAAACCTACGGCTACCGCAACCGCATCACCGTCCACGCCCGCGATGGCGCGCTCGGCTTTCTTTCTCACGGACCCGGCGAGCGCGAGCTGATCGACATCGAGCAATGCCCGATCGCGACGGCGGGCGTGAACACGGCGCTGCGCGAACTGCGCAACCGGTATCGCGCGGGGCGTCTGGAAGATGGGCGCAACTACACCCTGCGTGCCGCCGCGGGAGCGGGTGGCAACGCGCCGGGCCGTTTTTTTCAACAAACGAACGACGGCGCCGCGATGCTGCTGCAAGATCTGGTCTGCCGGCTGGCACGGCAGCAGGACGCGGAGCACCGCGGGCACTTGGTGGATGCTTACTGCGGCGCCGGGTTTTTCTCGCGAGCGCTGGCTGGAGATTTTGCGCGCGTCACCGGGATCGAATGGGACCAGCGCGCCGTCACCGCGGCCCAGGCCGGGGCCGGTCCGCACGAGAATTATATTGCCGGCGACGTGACCTCGGAATTGCCGGCTGCGCTCGGCGAAGCGCCGCGGGCCGCCACAACGCTCATCGTGGATCCGCCGGCGGACGGACTTTCCGACGAGATTGCACGCACCATCGCGGCACAGCCGCCGGGCACATTTATCTACGTTTCCTGCCAGCCGCCCACCTTGGCGCGCGACCTCTCCCGCTGGCGGGTCGGCAGCGGCGACGGGGCGTTGTTTGACCTGATTTCCGTCACCCCGCTGGACATGTTTCCGCAGACCGCGGAGATCGAAGTCGTGGCTTTCCTGCGTGCCCGCCAATGAGGGCAGGCGGACGGCGGGTCAGGAAGCCTGTGCGGCGATGAGATTTGCCGCCCGGGCCCGCGCCCGGAGCATCACCCGCGTCAACGCGACGTAGATGTCGCCGACCGAGAGCCCCTTGCTGACAAATGCGTGGGCGCCGCGGCACAAAGCGGCCTGCATCTTGCCGTCGTCATAACCGGCGCCGGTGAAAATTAACACCGGCAGATCCGGAAACGCTGCGCGGATCTGCACGAGCAGTTCAAGCCCGGCGACCCCCGGCATCTCGAGATCGAGGATGACGGCGTCGCAGGGATTCAGCCGGAGAAAGCCGACGAGCTGAAACGGATCGTCCAGCCAGTCGCACGCGTGGCCGCGGGTCTGGAGATATTCCGAGATCAAAACGCACATGCGGCGGTCGTCGTCACAAACGACGACCCGAAAATACAAATCTTGGCCTGACATTGACTGAAAAGAGCCGCAGGTTCCGTGCCCTTGTGAACGGCGAGGAGGTGGCGGCGGAAACCCCGAAAACGTGGATTCAATCCCAGCGAAAAATGCGGTGACCACGGCGCATTTCACGGCGGCGCGCACGAAGCCGGACAGCGTAAAATCCGCGGCTGCCCGGCGGGCGCCGAAGTCCGCGGCGAAAAGCGGCGGCCCGGGTTCGCGGCGCGGCTGGCGGAGAGTCCTGAAGGCGCTCGCGCTGCTGGTGCTTGCGCTCGTGCTGCTGCCCATCTTTCAGGTGGGCTGCGTCCGGTTTGTGAATCCGCCCGGCACACCGCTGATGGCGTTGCGTTTCCTGGAGGCAAAGCTGCACGGCAACCCGGCGCCTGTGCGGTATCGCTGGCTCGACTGGCGGGCGCTGCCGGATGATTTTTTGCGCTCGGTCTGGGTGAGCGAGGACGCGCGGTTTTTCCGGCATCGGGGGTTCGACTGGATCGAGGTTCAGGCCGCGATGGCGAAATCCGAAAAGACCGGCCGCGCGCCCCGCGGCACCTCGACCATCACGATGCAATGCGCCCGCTCGCTGTTTCTCTGGCAGGGGCGCAGCTATGTGCGCAAAACACTGGAGGCGTATTACACGTTCTGGATGGAGACGCTGCTCTCGAAACGGCGCATCTTCGAGCTGCATGCCAACGTCGTCGAGCTGGGCGACGGCATTTACGGTCTTGCCGCGGCGAGCGAGTTCTGGTTTCGAAAGCCCCCGGCCCAGCTCTCGCGCGAGGAATGCGCGCTGCTCGCGGCGATGCTCCCGGCACCGCGCCGCTGGAACCCGCGCGCCCCGAGCCGCCGGCTCGCCGCCCGCCAGGAGCGGGCGCTGCGCGAGATGGGCCTGTTGCATTGGCCGGCTGGGGTGCGGTGACGCCGTGCGCGTTTCGTCTTGCGAAAGCCAGCCGCGCGCGGATGTTTCGCCCGCTATGCACAAGTTCCTGCGTGTCTGTGCGTTGATGGGCTTCGTCTGCCTGCTGGCGGTGGCGGGGCCGCTGCGGGCCGCGCCGTTGAAATTTCCGAAGGAAGACGCGGCGTTCTTCATCACGTTTCCGGATGAATGGAAAACCACCTACCCGGCGCGCGACCGGCTCACCGCGCAGCCGAAGGGCGGCTTGAAAATGCTCTGCACCGTGACGCCGGTGACCACGGTGAAAGACGAAGCGGAAGCCCGCGCGGCCGTGCCGACGTTCACGGAAAAATTTGTTGCTGCCGCCGGCATTGAGCTCAAAGCGTTGCGCGTCTCGACGCCGCTGAACGAGTTCGACACGGAAAACGGCTTCACCGTGTTTTCGGAGGAATGGCGGGGAAAAAATCGGAAGGGCGACGACGTCGTGGTGACGGTCGGGTTGTTTGCCGTGGAAGCCGGCGACTATTACGCGATCGTGTTTGTCGCCAGCCCGGAGGCGGACAAGGCGACCGAGGGCGATCAGGTCGCGATCGTCGAATCAATCTCGCTCGACGAATGACCCGCGCCGCACGCGCGGTCCGGCCTAGCGGCGGGGACGTTTCACCGCCGCGGCAGCCGCGGGAGCGACCGTCTCCGGCACCGGCGCCGCGGGTTCCTCCGCCGCGGGCACGGCATCGTGCAGCGGCAGCGCCGAAGTCTCGGCGGACGCCGCCGGTGCGTCGGTTGTGCGGAACGCTTCAAACGGCGGCAGAAATTTCGGCGGGAGCGTGGCGTGGACGTGGATCGCGCCATCCTCCGCGTATTCCGTCGCGATGACGTGCCCGTGCCGATGGAGGTCGGCGAGCAAATCGCCGCGCTCCGGGGGGAGCAACAGCTCCACGCGGGCGACCCGGTCGCGCAGCTCCTCGGCCATGCGGTGCTGGAGTTCGTCAAAGCCCTCGCGGGTGTGCGTGGAGATGAACAGCGCGCCGGGAAAATGCCGACGGAGTCCATTCAGGGTGGACTCGCGCTCCTCGCTGCCCGGGGCGCCGAGCGCATCGATTTTGTTGAACACCGTGAGCGTCGGCTTTTCCTCCGCGCCGAGCTCGGCGAGCACGTTGAGCGTGGTGCGATGATAGGTGAAAACGTCCGGCGAGGTGGCGTCGAGCACGTGGACAAGGAAGTCTGAGAGCACGGATTCCTCGAGCGTCGCTTTGAAGGCTTCGACGATGCGGTGCGGCAGCTTGCGCACAAAGCCGACGGTGTCAGTGAGCAGCAATTTCTGACCGCCCGGCAAATCGATCTGGCGGGTCGTCGGATCGAGCGTGGCGAAGAGCTTGTCCTCGATGAGCACGTCCGCGCCGGTGAGCGCGCGCAGGAGCGAGGATTTGCCGGCGTTCGTGTAGCCGACGATCGCGGCCTGCGGCACCGGGGCACGCTGGCGGGACTTTCGCTGGGTCGCGCGCTGACTGCGCACCTCGGCAAGCTCGGCCTTGATATGGTCAATGCGCTTGCGCACCAGCCGGCGATCAGTTTCGAGCTGGCTCTCGCCTTCGCCCTTGCCGCCGAGTCCGCCGCCTTGCTGGCGGCTAAGGTGACCCCAGGCGCGGGTCAGGCGCGGGAGGGAGTATTCCATGCGGGCCAGGGCGACCTGGAGCCGGGCTTCCTTCGTCCGGGCGCGCCGGGCGAAAATGTCGAGGATGACTTCCTCGCGATCGATCACCGCGAGGCCGCTGAGTTCCTCCCAGTTCCGCTGCTGGCCGGGCGAGAGCGCGTTGTCGAAGACGATCACGTTCGCCTCGGCGGCCTTCGCTTGGTCCACGATTTCCTGCGCCTTACCGCTGCCGACGATGTAGCGAGCCTGCGGGCTGGGAACTTTCACCAGCATCCGGCCGACCACTTCCAGGCCCTGGGTGTCGCAGAGTTCGCCGAGTTCGTCGAGCAGGCTGCTGGCGGCCTCCTCCGTGCTGCCGTCTTTTTTCCAATGCACGCCCGTAATCAGGGCACGCGTGACGTTCTTCGGCTTTTCTTTGATTTCGAACATGAATGGATGCGGGGGGCGGGAGAAAGGGATCGCAGGCCGCGGCCGTGGATCGAGCCCCAGCATCGTGCATGGCGGCGGCGGGCGCAAAGGCCGGCGCGCGGGCCACAGCGCGAGGACGGCTCAATTCTTCGGCGCTTCCCGCGACCGGGAAACGATGCGGATTTTCCCGTCGTCAATGTCCAGCGTCTCGATTCCGTCGATCACCTCCGCGGCCGCGCGGCGTCGGCGGATTTCATCCTGAAACGTTTCGTTGAACCGGGCCGTGAGCCCTTTCATCGCGTCCGGCCCGACGCGCTTGCCATTGGCCTCCAGGGTGTGCGCGGTGAACTTCAGCGCCGCGCGATAAATTGTGAGTTCACCCGAGGCCTTGCCGTTGAAATAACGGCCGCGAAACAGGGTGCCGACGACAGGCATGTCGCCGAGCGGAAAGCTGCCTTCCAGGCCGAGCAGATTGCGCTCGATCGTGAAGAACAGCTTGCCGCGGAGGCCGCGCAGGTCCGGGTCCTTCGCGACCATGGTGTTGAGATCGTTCGCGGTCAGCTCGAGCGCGGCGCGCTGCCCGGCCTCAAACTCCTTCTGAAACCGCCGGATCCGCGCGGAAACTTCGGCATACTGCGCATCGGTCGCCTGCGAGACCGGCACGTCCACCGGATGGTCGGCCGTAAGGTTTTCGCGAAACTGCTTTGCCACGAAGTAGCCGCCGATGCCGACGATGATGCCGAGCAGCAGCAGCACGCCGAGAAAAATGAGGCAGCCGGTGCCGAAGCAGCCGCAGCCCTTCGAGCGCTGCGGCGGCACCTGCATGGTCGAATAGGTCGGCGGCGCTGGGCTCAGCGGGGGCGGGTAGTTGCTCGGCGGCTGCATGGCGGGGCTTTGATTGATGCCGGGTCCCGGCGAGGAGCGAAAGAAAATTGCGCGGACCAGCGGCGCCGGCTCAGGGTTCGGCGCGGTAAAAATCGGCGATGGCTGCGACGACGGCGGCGAGCTGTTCCTCCGTTAATTCCGGGAAGATCGGCAGCGCGATCGATTCGCACGCCGCCGCTTCGGCCACGGGAAAATCGCCGGCGCGATGGCCGAGGCTGCTGAAGCATTCCTGCAGGTGCAGCGGGAGCGGATAATAGATCGCGCTGCCGACGTTTCGCGCGCCGAGATGCGCCCGCAGCGCGTCGCGGTCGGCTGCCGGCACGCGGATCACGTATTGATGATAAATGTGATGCTCAAGGACGCCGGGCACGCCGGCGAATGGCTCGGCCGGCACCGTGATTTTTCCGTCCAGCAGGCCGGCCGCGGCGAACGCCTGCCGATACCACGCGGCATTGGCGCGCCGCCTCGCGGACCAGTCCGGCAGCAGCGGCAGCTTCGCGTGGAGCACGGCGGCCTGCAGCGCGTCGAGGCGGAAATTCCCGCCGACGAACTTGTGAAAATATTGCTCCGTCATCCCGTGCATCCGCGTGGCGCGCAGCGTCGCGGCGAGCGCGTCGTCCCGGCAAACGGTGAGCCCGCCGTCGCCATACGCGCCGAGGTTCTTCGACGGGAAAAAAGAGAACCACGAGGCTTCGCCGATCGTGCCCACCGCGCGGACGCCGGGAGCTTCCCCGCCGGAGCGGTATTGCGCGCCGATAGCTTGGGAGGCGTCCTCCAGCACGAGCAGGCCGAACTCGCGCGCCAGCGCGCCAATTTCGTCCATTGCGCAGGCGAGCCCGAAGAGGTGGACCGGCACCACGGCGCGCAGCCGCTCCCCGGTGGGCGTCCGCAGCGCGCCGTCGGCGGCATCACGGCGCGCCTGGCCGTGCAGATATTCCGCGAGCGCAGCGGGAGACAGGTTGAACGTCGCCGGATCAATGTCCACGAACACCGGCCGCGCGCCGACCCGCGCCAGACAGCCCGCGGTGGCGAAAAACGTGTAGGGCGTCGTGATCACCGCATCGCCCGGCCCGATGCCGAGCGCCATGAGCAGCGCGAGCTGGGCATCCGTGCCGGAACTCATCCCGACCGCATGGACGCCGCCGCCGAGAAACGCCGTCATCGCCGCCTCGAACTCCGCGACGACCGGGCCGAGGATGAACTGCTGCGCGTCGATGACCTGCGTGACGCGCGGGAGCACGGCGTCGCGAATCGCAGCGTGCTGTTTCGTGAGATCGAGCAGGGGCACGGCGGGGTGGTGGGACATGGGAAGCGGGAGCGGCAGGCGGCAGGATGAACGGCGGGGTAAGGGATCAGAAATTCGAAGTGCAAGTTCCCGCTCAGGGCACCGGACCGCGGAATCGGCGAAGTTATTGAAACGGCAGCGAGGAAACGCGTTACACTGGACCGGCGGCGGAGTCCCGCTTTTCAGCGTTTCCCGGCGTCCAGGAATTT
Source organism: uncultured Verrucomicrobiae bacterium (assembly GCA_963762725.1). Classification (GTDB taxonomy): domain Bacteria; phylum Verrucomicrobiota; class Verrucomicrobiia; order Chthoniobacterales; family SZAS-18; genus JAFAXH01. Next base: position 552,464 of record CAVXLY010000007.1, read on the forward strand.
GCGCTGATTCCTCCGAGCCACAAAGTTTTCGCCGATATGCGGATCAATCACAAGCTCCAGCCCGCCGACCTCCTCCCGAAGATCGTCCGCCTGTGGGAAGTCTCCGCGCCGAAAATCCTCTCCATCGACCGCGAGGACCGGCCGGGCGCGCCCTCGCCGGTTTACACCGTGGACGGACGCTACACGTCGCGGGGTTGGGCGGACTGGACGCAGGGCTTCGCTTACGGATCGGCGCTCCTGCAATTCGACGCGACGGGCGAGAAGTCCTTTCTGCACCTCGGCTGCGGCCGCATCCACCAGCGGATGTCCGGCCATATCACCCATACCGGGGTCCATCATCACGGCTTCAACATCGTCTCCACCTACGGCAACGTCTGGCGCCTCGGCCAGGAGGGCCGGCTGCCGGACGAGGACGAAGGCCTGGGCGACAACGCCGATTTTCTGGAGCTGGCGCTGCGTTGCTCCGGCGCCGTGCAGGCCAACCGCTGGACGAGCACGAACGACGGCGGCGGGTTCATCTATTCTTTCAACGGCCCGCACTCGCTCTTCGCCGACAGCATCCGCACCCTGCGCTCGCTGGCGCTGGCCCACCGGCTCGGGCAGACGCTCAGCGGCGAGCGCGATGTCCAGATCTCGCTGCTCGGGCGGCTGATCGATCACGCCGCGGCCACGGCGAAATGGAACGTGTATTACGGTGAAGGCCGCGATGCCTACGACGTGCGCGGGCGCGTCGCGCACGAGAGCATTTTCAACAAAAACAACGGCGACTACCGCTGCCCGAACTCGCAGCAGGGTTTCTCGCCGTTCACCACCTGGATGCGCGGGCTGGCCTGGATCATTCTCGGCTATCCTGAGATCCTGGAGTTTCTCGACACGGTCGGCGACGATGAGCTGGCCCGGTCCGGTGGCCGTGCGCAAGTGGAGGCGTTCATGCTGAAGGCGGCGACGGCGGCGTGCGATTTCTGGATCGACCACACGCCGCTCGACGGCATCCCGTATTGGGACACCGGCGCGCCGCTGCTGCACCGGCTTGGCGACGATTATCTCCAGAAGCCGGCGCAGTATCGCAACGATTTCGAGCCGGTGGACAGCTCGGCCGCCGCCATCGCGGCCCAAGGGCTCCTGCGCATGGGGCGCTATCTGGAATCGAAGGGCGGCCGGCTTTCCGGCGAGCGCTATTTCCACGCCGGGCTGACGATTCTCGACACGCTCTTCGACGAGCCGTATCTAAATCTCAAAAACGACCGGCACCAGGGCCTCGTCCTCCACTCGATTTACCACCGGCCCAACGGCTGGGACAAAGTGCCGGCCGGCAGCCGCATCCCGTATGGCGAGTCGAGCATGTGGGGGGATTACCACGCGCGTGAAGTCGCGCTTTACGTGCAGCGGCTGGCGCGCGGCGAGACGTATCACACGTTTTTCGGGCCGCCGGATTGAGCCGGCTCGGCTGGCGCGTTTGCATCCCAGCCGGTTTCGCGGAAGCTCGCTGGCCCGGCATCTGCTTTTTATCGGGCAACGTCTCACCCTGTTCACCGCCATCCGACCACCGCATTATGGGCCTCCTCAGCAAACTTTTCTGGATCGGACTGACCGTCGTCTTCACGTTTTGCTTTGTCGTGCTGTTTGAAAACGGCACGGTCAATTTCGCTGACAACGCGCAGCGGCAGTTCGCCGAGGTGAAGACGTATTTTGATGGCCCGCCGGCCAAGCCGAGCGCTCCCGCGGGCAAGCCGAGGTGATTGCCGCGCGCCGGTCGCGCCGCTTTTATCGACGCGTCTTTTAGCAGTCCGCACGCGCCATTCCTGTCGCCAGGGATATTGTTTCGATTTTCCGGCTCTTGTAGAGGCGGCTCTGTGAGCCGCAGCGTCGAAACGGTTGCGCCTCGCAGAGCCGCCGCGACAACCGGAACTGCACCGCGCCGCCGCGAGGCATCGGGTCGTTCGTCAATCCCCGGGCATCTGCTAGCTTTTGCGCCACTTCGCCATGGAACTGACGCTGCCGCCGGGAAACTTCGCCGCTTACATTTTTGATTGCGACGGCACCCTGGCCGACACGATGCCGCTGCACTATCGCGCCTGGCTGGAGACGCTGGGCGAGCAGAGTTATCTCCTGCCGGAAAATTTATACTTCTCACTCGGCGGGATGCCGACGAACAAGATCGTTGAGCTGCTCAATGCCCGGCACGGGCTCGCGCTGGCGCCGATGGAGATCGCGTTTCGCAAGGAGGAAGCCTATCTGAAACTGCTCCCCGGTGCGCAGCCGGTTGCGCCGGTGCTGGCGATCGCGCGTGCCGGCCACGAGCGCGGTCTGCCGATGGCCGTGGGCAGCGGCGGCTTCAAGCGAGTCGTCCTGCAAACGCTCGACACCCTCGGGATCACCGATTGGTTCCAAGCGGTGGTGACGGCGGATGAAGTCGCGCGGGGCAAGCCGGCGCCAGACACTTATCTGGAAGCCGCGCGCCGGCTCGGAGTGGCGCCGGGCGAATGCCTGGTCTTTGAAGACACTCAGCTCGGGCTCGACGCCGCGACCGCGGCCGGCATGGCGAGCGTGTTTGTCCCGAGCGGCCCGGCGGGCAGCCGGCGCGAGCCACCGGAAACCGCCCGCGCGATCGTCGGCGCGGACGCCGGTCGCTAAGCAGGCCGGTTCGCGGATCGCAGGTCGCCGGGCGATCGCGCCTTCGGATTGCATTCCGACGGCGGATTTGTTTGGATTCGTTGTCTCGGAGCCGGGCTTTCCGGCCGCCGTGCTCCTTTCCCCCAAACGAGATGAGATCGCCGCGTTTCGCGCTGTTTTCCGCCTGCACGTGTTCCCTGCTCGCCAGCATCGGGCACCTGCTTTTCCCCGGTCCCGGCGCGTGGGCCCAAGGCTCGCTGACGCCGCCGGCCGGCACGCCGGCCCCGACGTTCAAAACGCTCCAGCAGGTCGAGCCGCGCACCGATCTTGCCGCCCTCGACGGCGACGGGCTCGGGGTGAAAGTCATCAAAGCGATCGGCTCCTATTATCTGAGCAGCGATCTGGCCGGCACCGCCGGCAAGGACACAATTCGCGTCGTCACGGCTGGCCGGGTGACGATCGATCTCAACGGCTTTGCCTTGACGAATACCGGTGCCGATCGCTCCGCCATCGCGCTGCCGACGGCGAACGACGTGGTCGTGATCCGCAACGGGATCATCATCGCGGCCAATAACAGCACGGCGACGCGCGCGATCAGCGGCGGCAATCGGGTGGTCTGCGAAGATCTTGCGATCCTCGGCAACAGCAACGTCGAGCTTGTTGCCCTCGGCGCGGAATGCGCCGTCCGTCGCTGCCGGATCACCGGCGGCGGGGTCACGCTCGGCGACCGCTCCAGCCTGAGCGATTCCGTCGTCGCCAGCACCAGCGACTCGTCGATCAAACTGGGTGATGATGGCCATGCCAGCGGCGTGAAATTCACCACCGGCCGGGCTGAATTCAGCCTCGGCGACCGCGGGCAGATGAGCGATTGCCAGATCAACGCCGCCGGCGCGCCGACGCTCTTCGGCCTCAGTGGCAACGTCGTGCAGACCGGCAGCGGGGCGATCGTGCGCCGCTGCACGATTGACGCGGGAAACGTCGCCGGCAACGCGATCGGTGTCGGCGCCAATTCGCTGGTGGAAGGCTGCCGGGTGGAGCGAGCGTTTCGCGAGGGTATCAAGTCGAACCTGCAGGGAAGCGTCACCGTGCTCGGATGCTCCGTAACATCCAACGGACGGCGCGGCATTGACCTGGGTGAAAACGCCCTGGTGCGCGACTGCTCGGTCCTGGGCAGCGGCCTCGACGGCATCCTCGTCGGCGTCAACAGCAGCGTCAGCGGCTGCTCGGTGTCTGGCGCCGGCGGCATTGGCATCTCCGCTCCGACTGGGGACAACGTGGCGGTTTCCCGCTGCACCGTGCGCGGCGTCACCGGCGGCCCCGGCATCTCGATTTTCAGCGGCAGCATCACGGATTGCGACGTGACGGGCACGACGACCGCGGCCGGCATCCAGGTCACGCAGAACAGCCGGGTCGAGCGCAACCGCAGCGCGTTCAACACCTCGACTGAGGCGGGAGTGACGCCGGGCGGAATCAAGGTCATCGGCTCGGGCAATCGCATCGAGGGAAATCACCTGGTGAACAACACCGGCTTCGGACTGGAAATCACCTCGACCGGCAGCATCAACTCCAACACCGGAAACCTGGTCATCGGCAACAATGCCCGCGGGAATGTCGCCGGCAGTTTCAGCATTTCCTCCGGCAATTCCTTCGGCCCGGCCGTGTCGAGAGCCGGCATGACTGGAAACACCAATCCTGGCGCAAACTATATTGACTGAGCGAAACGGCGGAGCGCTGCCGGAGATCGCGACAACCCGCGCGGCGAGGTGCCAGGGAACCGCTGCTTCGGAGCACGCCATCCCCGGCTCGCCGCTGCCGGGTTCTTTCGCAGGAAACTCGATCGTAACGATCCGTATGAAAACCACGCTTGCCCTCCTTCTCGCTTCCATCGTGCTGCCGGTCTGCGCCCGGGCACAGACGGGTTCCACGATTGATCCCGGCGCCCCGTTTGCCTGGGGAGCCAATATCGGCTGGACAAACTGGCGGCCCTCGACGGCGGATGGTGTGCGCATCGGCGAATTTGTCGTTAGCGGTTATCTGTTTGCCGCCAACGTCGGTTGGATCTCTCTCGGCAGCGGGAGCCCGGCGAACGGCATCCGGTATGCGAACAATACCGGCACCGACTTCGGCGTGAACTTTTTCCCCAGCACGCTTCCCGGCATCGCGCTGCTGCGCGGTCTGGCCTACGGCGCAAACATCGGCTGGATCAACTTTGAAGCGACCGGCGACGCGCGCATTAATCTCCAGACCGGCGCGCTTTCCGGCCACGCTTGGAGCGCGAACTGCGGCTGGATCAATCTCGGCACCGGCACCCCGCAGGCGGTGAAAACGCTCTCGATCGCGCCGGGCGTGGACACGGATGGCGACGGCATTGCCGATGCGTTCGAGCTTCAGAGCTTCGGCAACCTGACAACGGCGAACGCCACCAGCGACCGGGACGGCGACGGGGTGAGCGACAAAGACGAATATCTCGAAGGCACGGATCCGTTGAACCCGAACGACCGCTTGCGGATCATCGCGGTGAGCAGATCGACCGCGCCCGGTCAGGATACCGCGACGCTGCAGTTCACCACGACGCCCGCGCGGTTTTACCGAGTGGAAACGATCCCCACGCTCGTCGCCGGTGCCGGGTCCTGGAGTGACAGCCCGCTCGGCAGCTTCCTGCCGGATGCCGGCGAGACCACGACGCGTAATGTCATCACCGGACCCGTCGAGCCGCGCCGGTTTTATCGCGTGCAGGCGATCCGCCCGCTCGTCGCACCGTAGCGAGCGGCGTCCTGCCAGGGACGATCAGGGTTCCCCGACGCGGGTCACCGTGCCGGTGGTGCCGTTGAGTTCCAGGATCTCGCCGTCGCGCACGGCGGCGAAGATTCCGGCTACCTGAAAGACCGCCGGGATGCCGAGGTCGCGCGCGACGACGGCGGCGCGCGCCAGCGGATTTCCCCCTTCCAGCACCAGACCGCCGGCGGCGGCGAGCAGCGGCGTCCAGGCCACCTCAGGACGCTCGGCGACGAGGATCTCGCCTTGCAGGAACACGGCGGTGCGCGGGTCCTGCACCCGCCGGGCGCGCCCGCGCGTGACGCCGGGAAACGCGGGGACGCCACGCCAGGGCGATGCGGAGCGTTGCCCGCCTTCGCTGCCGCCGGCTTCCGCTGGCGCCGCGGCATCGGGCGGAGTTTCGGCGCTGCCGGCCGCCGCGCCGACAGAGAATGTGTTGCCCCGATGAAACACGCCGCGCGTGGTGAACCGTCCCGCCGGGGAGGGGAGCCGCTCGTTTGCATCGCACTCGCGCCGCCGGGCGGAGACGAGCGAAGACAGGTCCGCGCCGGGTGCCGTGCCTTCGATAAAGCCGGCGATCTCTTCGATCGTCAAAAACTGGATGTCGTCCCCGCGCTCGAGCGCACCCAACTCGCGCAACCGCTGCCCGAGCGTGCGAAAGATCGCCCGGGCACGGTCCACCAGTTGCGCCGCCGTGCGGGCGTGGCTCTCGCGGGCCAGCAGCCGGGCGCGGGTTTGTGCGAGAAGCCAGCGATGGGTCAGCCGGCGCCAGCGCTGGCCGCCGATCGTGTTCTGCACGATGCCCTCGGCGCGCCGGATCGCTTCCTCGGGGCCGCGCGTTGGCGGCTCGTAGGGCGCCCGGCGGAAGCCGCGGGCGTAGTGGCCGACCGCCCGGGTGAGCGGCTGCGGATCGGCGCGCAGATCGGCGGTTTCCAGGCAAAATTCTCCCGGCGTCAGCAGGGCAAACGATTCCAGAAACTCGCCGAACTGCACGGCCAGCCGCGGTCGGGCGGCGAGGGCGGCGTCGAGCCCGGGTCCGCCGCCGCTGGCGATGTCGGTATCCGTGAAGCTGTCGATGATCGCGTCGTCGTTCTGCAGCAGCTCGGCCATTTCGCGGACGCGCTGTGCCGGCTCGGCGGGCCGCACGCCATCGCCACGCTCGCTGCTCCGGCCCGCGAGAAGCGCGTTCGGCAGCGCGGCGTCGCCGCACCAGCGGGCGGAGAGTTCGCGCAGGACGCCGTCGCAGACCAAAGCCAAATATTCATTTAGCACCGGCGCCTCCCAGTGGCATTGCACAAACGTCTCCAGCTCGTGCCAGGCGGCGAGCAGCTCATCCGGCCGCCGAGTTTCCAGCGGCGGCTGCGGCGGCCGGAGGGTGGCCTCACTGCTGGCGGCAAATTGTTTCTCCAGTTTCGCCAGCCGCCGGCTTCGGCTGACGAGCGCGAGGATCGTTTTCCGAACCGGCACGTCGGCGCTGCCGCCGAGGGCGCGCGGACGTTGCGCCGGATCCACGAAGGCGGCTTCGAAACAGCGTCGCGCCAGCCCGTCGTCTGGCAGAAGATCGAGCAGCCGCCGGACGCTCGGCGCATGCACGCACAACCGGCCGCGCGCCTGGCCGACCAACCGGCGCAGGACCCCGGCACGCTCGCACGCGGCGAGTTGTTCGCCGGGCACGCCCAGCGCGTTCGCAAGCACTCGCGCGGTCGCCACGAGATGGCCGCGCGCGAGCGAATAGGTCAGCGGCAAAACCGTGCCCGCCGCGCCGGCACCGATCGCCGAAACCGGCCCGCGCAGCCATTCTTCGGCCGGGGCATCCGGGTCAGGCAGAAGCGCGAGGCCGGGAAGCGGATGGGTGTCGAGCACCGCGATTTTGCCGTCGGGCGCCAGCGACCAGAGAATGCGCTGCGGCTCGCCGAAGCGGGCGGATGCCGCGCGGGCCAGGCCGGCCGCGGCGACGGCGTCCGCGTCGGGCAGCGCGCCGTTTGCGCCGCCCGGGACGAGCGGGATGCGCTCGGTCACCCGCTCGGCGCGATCCACCCGACAGCGGACCACAGGCGCCGGGCCGTTGGCGGAGTGCGACTCGGCGTCCGATTCCGCCGGAAACTCCTCCACGCAGGCAAACCCGCGGCGGCCCGTGGCGGGGTCAACGCTTGCGGCCGTGCCCCAGCGGACCGGTCCTGCCAGTCGCTGCACGAGCACCGCCGGCGGCTCCCAGCGATGCGCGGACGCGGGCGGCGCTGGAGGGTTGCCGTCGTTTTCCGCCAGCGCGCTCCGCCACAGCGCGAGCGTCTGGTCCGGCACATCCTCCGCCGCCGCCACGACGATCCCGGCCCCTTCGGAGCCGAACGCTCCGGGGTCGTCCGTGCCGGCGTCCGCGGCCAGGCGCACAAGCCAGCGCCCGGCAGAGGCGGCGCCGGTCGCGACGCCGAGCGCCCCGGCGGCCTGTGCGATCTCGCGCGCCAGCGCGGCGGGCAGCGTGGCGCGGGCAAGTAGCTCCCGCATCGCGGCGGTGTCGCCGCTGGACCGGCGGCCTTCGAGCGCCTGGAGCTGCCAGGGATTCAGGCACTGGGCAAACGCGGAGGGCAGGATGAGCAACCACTCCGGCACCGGGATGTCCGCGCGCGCGAGGGCGACAAGCGAGTCCACCCGGCGCCCGAGCGAGCGGAGGGTTTGCGCGTCGGCGCGGGCGGCTTCCTGGCTGCTGAAGAGGGATTTCATGAAAACGCGGGGAGCGCCGGGCCCGTGACGCGACGGGAAGCGCACGGGGCGGGGCGGCTACGTTAGCCCTGGCGCACCCGTTTTCACAAGCCCCCGTGATCGTTCGCGGGGCTCGGATCGCGGTGCCGGCGCACGAGCACCACGAATGCGGCAGTCTGGAGACGTTTTGCCGATGGGGCGGTCTTCCCACGGTCGCTGCGAGGGGACACGGATGGTGCCGCAACCACCCACGCCGATGGCTCCGGAACTGCCCTTCGAGCCGCTCGTTCCCAGCGAAGATCGCAACGCCGTCCCGCCGGCGGTTGCGGACCTGTTTCCGCGGGAGAACTCCCGGCCTTGACCTGCCGATCAAACCACGCCAGCATCCTTTTTCGCCAGCCGCTCGTGCGTCCGTTGCCCTTCGGCCGGAGCCAGCCTCACCTTTTCCCGAGGAGACGATTTGGAACTCAAAGAAATCAGAATCATCATCGACTTGATGAAGAAAAACGACCTCGCGCTGTTCCAGTTGGAACGCGAGGGATTCAAAATCAAGCTGCAGCGCGGCAGCACTTTCTCCACCGCTCCCGGCGGCGCTTCCGGCGGTCCCATGCAGATCACCGGCGCGCCCACGGCGGCGGGCGTATTCTCGGCCGCGCAGCTGCAGACCGGCGGCGCCGAGAGCGGCGCGCTCCCGACCCCGGGCGGTGCCGCGGCCCAGCCGGACGCGGCCGCTGGCGGCGCCACGGCGGCGGGTCAGCACGAGATCAACTCGCCGATGGTGGGCACTTTTTATCAAGCCGCGTCGCCGGATTCGCCCCCCTTCATCAAGGTCGGGCAGGAAGTGGATGAGGACACCGTGGTCTGCATCATCGAAGCGATGAAAGTGATGAACGAGATCAAGGCGGAAACCCGCGGGGTGATCACCGAGATCGTGGCGGAAAACGGCAAGCCGGTGCAGTTCGGTCAGGTGCTTTTCCGAGTGAAGTAAGGCGGCCTGGCCCGCGTGCGGACTCGCCGTGGAGTCGGAGGCCGCGCGCCCGTCTGCTCTTCTGGTCCCATTCCTTTCTATGTTCGACAAGATTCTCATCGCCAACCGCGGCGAGATCGCCCTGCGCATCATCCGCTCCTGCAAAGAGCTGGGCGTGCGCTCGCTGGCGGTCTATTCCGAGGCCGACGTGGATTCCCTCCACGTCCAGCTCGCGGACGAAGCCATCTGCATCGGGCCGGCGGCGAGTTCCGAGAGCTACCTCAAAATCGACCGCATCATTTCCGCGGCGGAGATCGGCGACGTGGACGCGATCCATCCCGGCTACGGGTTTCTCGCCGAGAACGCGCACTTCGCCGAAGTCTGCGCGAGCTGCGGCATCAAGTTCATCGGGCCGCCGCCCGCCGCGATCCGGGCGATGGGCGACAAAAATCAGGCCCGCGACACCGCGCGCAAGGCCGGCGTGCCGGTGACGCCGGGCAGCGACGGCGTGATCGAGAACGAAGCCGAGGCGCTGAAGGTGGCCAAGAAAATTGGCTACCCGGTGATGATCAAAGCCAGCGCTGGCGGCGGTGGTCGCGGCATGCGCCAGGCGCACAACGATGTGAGCCTCGTCCAGGGGTTTCACGCCGCGCGGGCGGAGGCGGAGAAGGCGTTCGGCAAGGCGGACGTTTACATCGAAAAGCTGATCATCAATCCGCGGCACATCGAGTTCCAGGTCTTCGCGGATACCCACGGCCGGGTTGTCCATCTCGGCGAGCGCGACTGCTCCATCCAGCGGCGCAATCAGAAGGTGATCGAGGAATGCCCGTCGCCGTTTTTGACCGAGAACTTGCGCAAGCAGATGGGCCGCGCCGCGGTGAAGCTGGCCCAGGCCGTGGCCTACGAGGGCGCGGGCACGCTGGAGTTTCTCGTGGACGCCAAGGGGAACTATTATTTCATGGAGATGAACACCCGCATCCAGGTCGAGCACACGGTGACCGAAGAGGTTTACGGCTGCGACTTGGTGAAGGAACAAATCCTCGTGGCCGCGGGCGATCCGATGCGCAAACACGTCGCCGAAGCCCAGCCGCACCAGCACGCCATCGAGTGCCGCATCAACGCCGAGGATCCGGAGAAGAATTTCCAGCCGAGCCCCGGCCGGATCGAGCTTTACTACGCCCCGGGCGGCCGTGGCGTGCGGGTCGATTCCCACGCCTACAGCGGCTATGTCATCCCGCCGTATTACGACTCCATGATCGGCAAGCTCATCACGATGGGCAGCTCGCGCCAGGCAGCCATTTCCCGCATGGGCCGGGCGCTGGGCGAATACCTGATCACCGGCATCAAAACGACGATCCCCTTTCATCAGCGCGTGATGCGGAATCCCGATTTTCAGCGCGGCCAATATGACACCGGCTTCATCGGGGCCATGATGGGCTGACGGCGAACGATTTTCATCCACCCGAACCTTCCCAGATTCTCTATGAGCGAGCAGCAGCCGCCGCCCCAGGCGGAAAACGATCGGCGGATTGATTTCATCGAGTTCACGGTGCGCGACGTCGCCGAGGCGAAGGTGTTTTACGGCGACGTCTTCGGCTGGAAGTTCGAAGATTACGGGCCGGACTACGCCAGCTTTCACGACGGCCGGCTGGCGGGCGGCTTCACCGCCGAAGACAGCGGCCAGGCGATCGTCACCGGCGCGGGCGGCACGCTGGTGGTCTTTTATTCGCTCGACCTCGCCGCCGCGCAGAAGCGGGTGGAGACGGCCGGCGGGCGCGTGGTGCGCGACGTGTTCGAATTTCCTGGCGGCCGGCGGTTTCACTTCACCGATCCCAGCGGCAACGTGCTCGCGATCTGGTCGGACCGCTGAGCGCGACGGAGGGGAATGCCATGAGCAACGTCAGGCTGTTTGATCACGTCGATCTGCGAGTTTCGGATGTCGCGCGAGCCCGCCGGCTTTACGACCAGTTTCTGCCAGCCGTTGGCTTCACAAAGGTCGGCGGGAGTGAGCCGGGCGCCGCGGAAGCGTGGGGTTCTTACACTGCGGAGGGTCGGGACGACGGTCATCCGCGGCAGCCGTTCATCTGGCTGAACGAGCTGCCCGGTCATCGCGGCGGCGCCAACCGGATCGCGTTCTGGGCGGACAGCAAGGAAGAGGTCGATCGCATCGGCGATATCGTCCGCCGCGCCGGCGCGCAGGTCGTGGAAGGGCCGGAGCTTTGCGAGGATTACAGCCCGCGGTATTACGCCGTGTTCTTCGAGGATGACGACGCCAACAAGTGGGAGGTCTGCTGCCGCAACGCGGCCGTGCCTCCCGCGGAGGGGACGGCGCCGGACCCGGCATGAAGGCGCTGCTCGACTGCCGTCTCTACGGCATCCTCGACCTCGGCTACGTCGCCGCGCGGGACGCCGCCCGGATGGCGAAAGACCTGATTGCCGACGGCGAGGGCGTGGACATTCTTCAACTGCGCGCCAAACGCTCCACGCCGGCGGAGATCGTCGCGCTGGCCGAACTTCTCCGGCCATTGACCCAACGCGCCGGCATCCCCCTGATCCTGAACGACCATCCCGAACTGGTGCCAGCCGCGGGCGCAGATGGCGCGCACATCGGGCAGGACGACGGTCCGCTCGCCGACGCCCGCAAGGTGCAGGGCGCGGGCAAGCTGCTTGGGCGATCCACCCATTCCGTCGCCCAGGCCCACGCCGCCCGCGACGAAGGCGCCGATTATCTCGGCTTTGGCCCGCTCTTTGCCACGCCGACGAAGCCGGATTACCCGCCGATCGGGCTGGAGGACATCGCCCGCGTCCATCGCGACGTGACCGACCGGCCGATCTTCTGCATCGGCGGCATCAAACTCGAAAATCTCCCGACGATTCTCGCCGCCGGCGCGCGCCGGGTCGTCATCGTCTCCGGGTTGCTGCAAGCGTCCGATCCCGCCGCCGCGGCGCGTCGTGCCCGCGAGATACTCGCCGGCCAGCCAGCCTAGCGGATAGCCCAAGGGCGGGTCATGCCGCCGGCCAGCGCGCGTTTTTCACTGGCCGAGGCCGGGGAATTGGGCTTCTCTCCCGGCTCGCCGGTCGCAAGGCCCATCAATCTCGTATCCCGTTTCCATATTCATCGTCTCATGCCCGTCCTCATCGTTGGTTCCATCGCGCTCGACACCGTCAAGACCCCGGCCGAAGAACACGCCGACCTCCTCGGCGGCTCGGCCTCCTATGCTTCCGTGAGCGCCAGCTTTTTTGCGCAGCCGCAGCTCGTCGGCATTGTCGGTGACGATTTTCCGAAGGCTCACATTGACTACTTCGGCCAGCGCAAGATCGACCTCGCCGGCCTTCAGCAGGTGCCCGGCGCCAGCTTCCGCTGGTCCGGCGAATACATGGCCGACATGAACACGCGCGAAACCCGCTCGGTCGCGCTGAACGTCTTCGAACATTTCACCCCGCACCTGCCGGAAGCCTTCGCGCAAACCCCGCACGTCCTGCTCGCCAACATCGCCCCCGCGCTTCAGAGCCACGTGCTCGACCAGATGGCGCGGCCGCGCTTCGTGGTGGCGGACACCATGGACCTCTGGATCACCATCGCGCGGGACGAACTCATGGCGTTGCTGAAGCGCATCGACCTGCTGATCCTCAACGATTCCGAGGCGAAACTGCTCACCGACGAGCCGAACCTCATCAAAGCCGCCGCGATGATCCGTGACGCCGGCCCGCGCTACGTCGCGATCAAGAAAGGCGAGCACGGCTGCCTCCTCTTCGGCGACCCGAAAGCGGGCGAGTTTTTCTCCTGCCCGGCGTATCCGCTCGCGAATCTGCACGATCCCACCGGCGCTGGCGATTGCTTTGCCGGCGGCCTCATCGGCCACCTCGCGAAGCACGCGGACGGCGCGTCCGCGGCGGGCGGCGACGGGATTCCTTTTGACGCCCTGCGCCGCGGAGTCGTTTACGGCAGCGTAATGGCGAGCTTCAACGTGGAAGCCTTCAGCCTGGAGCGCCTCCGCAGCGTGGAGCCGAAGGACGTGGAATCCCGGTTCGCCGAGTTCCAGCGCTTCAGCCAGTTCTAGCCGCAGGCCGACCGGTCGGCGGGCGGAGACGTTTTGTTGTCTCGCCCGCCGTCAGCCGCCGGGCCGATGGGTGATGGCTTTCCCTTATTGGAAAAGCTTCACGAACTCCTCGTAGCCTTCCTCCTTCAGCTTCGCCACCGGGATGAACCGGAGCGCCGCTGAGTTCATGCAATAACGCTGGCCGGTCGGCTGCGGGCCGTCGTCGAAAACGTGCCCGAGGTGGGCATCGCTCTTTGCGCCGCGCACTTCCGTGCGGGACATGAACAGGGACTTATCCTGCTTGTTCTTCACCGCCTCAGCCGCGATCGGGCGGGTGAAGCTCGGCCAGCCGGTGCCGGATTCGAACTTGTCCTTCGATGAAAACAGCGGCTCGCCGGAGATGATATCCACGTAGAGGCCGGGCTCGTGATTGTTCCAATAAGCGTTGCGGAAGGGCGGCTCGGTGCCTTCCTGGCGGGTCACGCGATATTGTTCGGGGGTGAGTTGCTTGCGGAGTTCAGCGTCAGTGAGCTTGGTCATATCTTTGGTGGAAGTCTGGGCGTCCGCCGGAGCCGGGAACCCGGCGAGCAGCACAGCACAGCAAGCCAGCGCGCTGGCTGCCGCCAGGCGGCGGCGCGCTGGCGAGAACCGCCGGAGCAGCGTTTTAAACCGGGACGAATTGATCTTCATATTTAGATGTTCGAAATGATCCGGCAAGCGGATGCCGGATGCAAACGGGAGAGGAGTCCAGCGAGCGTCGCGCCTCCCCGAAGGATCCAGGCTGGCGGGCATCGTCGGACATCTTCTTGACGGAGGCGCAACGCGCGGCATTATTCCCTTTCGCCACGGCAGAAAGGCGGTTAGTTTCCGCGCCGCGCCGATAATTTCGGGGTCTTAGCTCAGTTGGTAGAGCGCCTCAATGGCATTGAGGAGGTCAGGGGTTCGATTCCCCTAGGCTCCAGTCTTTCGAAATGCAGGAGTTGATCCCTGCGGGCCAGCCTCAGCAACGGCGGCGCCGGAGAGGCAGGCACCTGTCCGAGCGGGGATGCGCCAAATGGGTTCGGGAACGGCCATGAGTTTGTGCATCGTGCCTGCCACGCTGCCGCCGCCGAGTGGGTTTATCGGCAGTGTCGTGCGCAGGGTGAGAATCAAACAAAAAAGGATCCGACCACGGCAAAACCGGTGTCGCGGGACGAGGATTCGCTTCAGGATGGAAATGATGACGAATCCAGATCACGCGAAACAATCCGCCTACATGGCTTGGGTGAAGTCGCATTCCCAAGCGCGGTTCAACCTTTCCACCAGTGCAGTGCTCGGCGTATCAGGACAGGAATTTCCGCTCGACGCCGGCGCACTCGAGATCAACCGGCCGGGCGGATATGGCTACGGGCCGCTGCGGGAGCGCCTGGCACGGCATGCCGGGGTGCCGGCGGAGTGCGTCGTGCCGGCGGAGGGAACCTCGATGGCGAATCATCTGGCCATGGCCACGCTGCTCACCCGCGGCGACGAGGTGCTCATTGAGGAACCCACGTTTGGGCCGCTGATTGATGTCGCTCATTACCTGGGCGCCCGCATTGCCAGGTTTTCGCGCTCGGCAGAGCGCGGCTACGCGATCGATGTCGCGGAAATCGAGGCCGCCGTGACGCCGGCAACCCGGCTGATCGTTCTTTCCAATCTGCACAATCCCACCGGCGCGCTGGTCCCCGCGGAAACCCTGCGCGCAATCGGAGAAATCGCGCTGCGCGTCGGAGCCCACGTGCTGGTGGACGAAGTGTATCTCGAGCTGCTCTTCGATCACACGGACGCGGTGCCGTTCGCGTTTCCGCTCGGCGCGTCGCTGGCGGAGTGGAATCCATTCGTCGTCACCAGCAGCCTGACCAAGGCATACGGCTTGGGCGGGTTGCGCTGCGGCTGGGTGCTCGCGTCGCCCGAGGTGGCGGAGCGAGTGCGCCGGCTGGACGATCTTTTCGCGGCCTCACCGGCGCATCCGGCGGAGCGGTTGTCGGTCACCGCATTCGATCATCTCGACGTTTTTCGCGACCGGGCGCGCGCTCTTCTCAATACCAACCGCGCCGTTCTGGACGCCTTTCTCGACGACCGTCGCGATGATCTCGACTGTTTTCGCCCGCCGGCCGGGACGATCGTGTTCCCGAGCCTCCGCCGCGTGCGGGACGCGGCCGAGTTTTTCAGCAGGTTGCGGGAGAAATTCGAAACATCCGTTGTCCCGGGCCAGTTTTTCGAAATGCCGCGTCATTTCCGGCTCGGCATCGGCGGCGACACCGCGGTCCTCCGCTCCGGTCTGGAGCGTCTGGGCGCCGCGCTCGACGAGTTCGCACAAAGGTGACACATAGCGCCGCGGGACCGCGCGCGCCGATAGCCCGCCGGGATGGACCCGCGGCAAACTCGCAGGAAAGGCGAGCGCATCGACCGAGCAGCCGTGAAGTCGGCGCATCGAATCAACCGGGAAATAGCCTTGCACTCCGGTTACACGTGCTGATCGATCGGGACTAGATTGCCGTCCGGATCGACCAGCGTGAGGCTCGCGGGTCCGGTGGTGCTCTCATCGGCTTCACTCAAATCACCTTGGCGACCCTTATTCAAAGCGGATGATTTCCGGGTCTGGATGTCGGACGGCGGCGCTGTTTTAATGCTGGCCGGTCGGGGCCGGCGCCAGCCTGCAACGCTAGCTTTCCGACAAAGCGTGAAGGGCATTTCGCGCCTCGTTCAGCTTCGGGTCGAGGCGAAGCGCGGTCTCGTATTCCGCTCTGGCTTCGTTCGACGCGCCGCGGCGCCGGAGGAGGTTGCCGAGGCGATAATGGACGCGTGACGGGGTCGGGCCGTCGCCTTCCGCGATGGTGGCAGAGCCGGAAGCGGCTTGGCGGAGAAAGGTGCGCAACGCGGTTTCGCCTTCCGCAAGGCGCTGGCCGGAAAGATCGGCGGTCATGCCGAAGCCGGCCAGGGCGCGGGGATCATTGGGTCGGGCGGCGAGGAGCGCGTCCCAGCGGGAGAACGCTTCGTCGTAGCGGCCAGATCGGGTGAGCAGCCAGGCGAGACGGCCGGGTGCTTCGGCGCGGCGGGAATCGAGGGCTTCGGCGGCGCGATACGCAGCTTCGGCGGCCGGGAGGCGGTCTTCGTCCCAAAGGAGGTCGCCGGCACGCACTTTGCCCAGATAGGGGTCGCGCCGGGTGATCTCGGCGACCTGCGCTTGGGCTTTCGTTTTGCCACCGCCGAGAAACGCCGCCGCCGCCTGGTAGAAAGCCGCGAGATCGGAGCGGGCGCCGAGGTTGTCGGGATCGAGCGCGACGGCTTTTTCGAGCGCCGTGCGGGATTTTACCGCGAGGCCGGGTCGGGAAAGGAGGCTGGCGTTGCGCGCCTGCAATCCGTAGGCGCGGCCGAGCCATTGGGAGTAAAGCGACGAGCCGGGCGATTGAGCGAGCGCGCTCTCAAACCGGGCGGCGGCAGCTTCGAAGCGTCCGGCGGCAAACAGCGCGCGACCCTGGCGGAATAAAAGCGCCTCGGCGGCGTCGGCTGGTGACGCGGTTGCCGCTGACGGCGGTCGCGGTGGTGATGGTTGCGCCGCGAGCGGATCCGAGATCGCCGCCGCCACCGCGACGACCCACAGCGCGATGAGCTGCCCCGGCGCCCGACACCGCCGGTCGGTAAGATGCCGCAAACACGGCAATCGCCACAGCTTTGACGAGTCCATCTGCTCCCAGAGTGCGCTGGCCGCCGGGGAAGCTCAAATGCCAAACGGGCCAGTGGAACAACGGCGACTCAGGAGGAATGCTCCGGTCAATCGTCGAATGGTTCGGGTTTTCCGCAATCCGGCAGGGATTTCGCCTCCCGGAGGTGTCTCGGTAATGCACGCGAAAACGCAATGGCTGCCCGGCACCGAGGTGTCGAAACGATGCGAATCGCTCCCCGCTCTTCGGAGGGATCGGCCGACATCCGTCCGCATTCCGGGGTCCACGCGCCTCCCTGCGGATGTCCGTGTCGCCGCCGCGCGCACTCCCGAAGATTCCTGGTTCGCGAGCAGGCAGTTTCGCGGCGAAATCCGATACGCTGGAGTCGTGGAAAAAACCGATGTCATTGATCCCAAAGCCGCGCGGCCACCCCAGCATCCGCTTGCCCGCTGGCTGCTGCAGGGCACCGAGTCGGAGGTAAAGGGCAACGTCGGGCCGCACGTCGATAAGAAGCAAGTGGCGCCGCGGCATCAGGAGCATTCCTGGTGGAAAGTGATGTGCCTCACCGGCGTCGATTATTTCTCCACGCTCGGCTATCAGCCCGGCATCGCGGCGCTGACGGTCGGCGTGCTCTCGCCCCTGGCCACGCTCGTGCTCGTGTTGCTGACGCTCTTTGGCGCGCTGCCCATGTATCACCGCGTCGCCGCGGAAAGCCCGCACGGCGATGGCTCGATCTCCATGCTCGAGCGGCTGCTGGCGTGGTGGAAGGGGAAGCTCTTTGTGCTCTGCCTCATCGGCTTCGTGGCGACGAGCTTCATCATCACGATCACGCTCTCGGCTGCGGACGCGACGGCTCACATCATCGAGAATCCGTTTGCCCCGCATTTTCTCGAAGGTCACCAGGTCGGGGTCACGCTGCTGCTCATCGGGCTGCTCGGCGCCGTGTTTTTGAAGGGCTTCAACGAAGCTGTCGGCATCGCCGTCATCCTCGTCGCCATTTACATCGGGCTGAATCTCGTGGTGACCGGGGTCGGCTTTTACCAGATCGCGCAGCAGCCGCACGTTTTGACCGATTGGAAAACCGCACTTTTCGCCAGCTACAGCAACCCGTTCCTGCTCGTCGGCGGCGCGTTGCTCGCTTTTCCGAAGCTCGCGCTCGGTTTGTCCGGCTTTGAGACCGGCGTCGTCGTCATGCCGTTGGTGAAAGGGGAGGGCGGCGACTCGCCGGAAAATCCGGCCGGCCGCATTCGCAACACCCGCAAGCTGCTCACCTCCGCGGCGCTCATCATGAGCGTGCTCCTGGTGACCAGCAGCATCGTGACGACGCTACTCATCCCGGCCGCGGAATTTCAACCCGGCGGCAAGGCGAACGGGCGCGCGCTCGCCTATTTGGCACACGGGTTTCTCGGCGACGCGTTCGGGACCGTTTACGACATCTCCACGATCCTGATCCTGTGGTTCGCCGGCGCTTCCGCGATGGCCGGCCTGCTCAACATCGTCCCGCGCTACCTGCCGCGCTACGGCATGGCGCCGGAATGGACGCGGGCGAGTCGTCCGCTCGTGCTCGTTTACACACTCATCGCGGGCGCGGTGACGGTCCTTTTCAATGCCGACGTGACTGCCCAGGGCGGCGCCTACGCCACCGGCGTGCTGACGCTCATGACCTCGGCCGCCGTTGCGGTGACGATCTCCGCGTGGCGGTCCGGAGCCCGCTGGGCGACTTACGGTTTCGCGGCGATCTCGGTCATTTTCGTTTACACCACGTGCGTCAACATCATCGAGCGGCCCGACGGGTTGAAGATCGCCGGCTTTTTCATCGTTGCCATCGTCGCGGTATCCCTGGTCTCCCGGGTGTGGCGGACCACGGAACTCCGCGTCGGCACCATCACGCTCGACGGCGCGTCGCAGCGGTTTCTCGACGAGATGGCGGCGCAGGGCGATCTGCGGATCGTCGCAAATGAACCGGACCGTTGCGACGAGGCGGAATACGAACACAAGGAGCGCGAGCAGCGTGAGGACCACCAGATCGAGCCGCAGGATCCGATCGTCTTCCTGGAAATCTACGTGCGGGATCCCAGCGAATTTTCCGCCGATCTGAACGTCGTCGGCGTCGAGGTCGGCCGCCACCGCGTGTTGCGTGCCGAGAGCGCGGCGGTGCCGAATGCGATCGCCGCGTTCCTGATCTGGCTGCGCGATGAAAAGGGCAAGGTGCCGCATGCTTACTTCGCCTGGAGCGAGGGCAATCCTTTTCTGTATCTCATCCGCTACGTGCTCAGCGGCCAGGGTGACGTGGCCCCGGTGACTCGCGAGATCCTGCGGCAGGCGGAACCGGACCCGTGCCGCCGGCCGGCGATTCACGCCGGGGTCTGAAATCCGGTCCGCCGGGCGAGGCGGCTCAAAGTTCGCCCTGAGCGCGGAGGCGCTTGTAGATTCCTGGGTAATGCTCCTCGAGGCAGTTCGGGCAGATGCCGTGCGTCAGGTCGGCGTCGGTCCGAGTCGCGAGGTATTGCTCGAGGCTGCGCCAGTAGCCCTCGTCGTTTTTGACGCTCTTGCAGTGTGAGCAGATCGGCAGCAGGCCGCGCAATTTTCTCACCTCGCGGAGTGCCGAGGCGAGATCCGCGGAAGCGAGGCGGCACTCGCAGAGCGCGACCACCTGCCGCGCGAGCAATTGCAGCGCGTGCCGTTGCTCCGGAGAAAGCCGGCGCGGCTCGCGATCGATCACGCACAGCGAGCCGAGCCCGAAACCGCCGCTGTCGATCAGCGGCGCGCCCGCGTAGAAGCGGATGTGCGGGTTTGAGGTCACCAGTGGGTTCGCGGCAAACCGGGCATCCGCCGTCGCGTCTTCCACGATCAAAAGATCCTCCGAAAGGATCGTGTGCGTGCAAAACGACTGGTCGCGCGGCGTCTCGGTCAGTTCCAGCCCGATCTTGGCTTTGAACCACTGGCGGTCTTCATCAACGAGCGTCATCAACGCCGTCGGTGTGCCGCAGATAAACGAAGCCAGTTGCGCGAAGTCATCGAAAACTTGCTCCGAGGAAGTATCCAGCAACTCGTAGCGACGCAGCGCGGCGACGCGCTCGGGTTCGTTCGCAGGAATGGGATAGGAAGGCATTGGCTCGAATGCGGGGTCCGCGCGTGGAATCACTTCCTTGGGTGCCCCGCAAGCTGCGCTCGCTCAGACGACATTGCCAAGCAAATGTTCTGTGCGACTCCCGCGGGAATCCGGGGCGCTGGCAGCGGTGGGGCCGCGCGCTTGGTTCGGCTCGCCGGAAGCGCGCTCGCGCCTTCGTCGCTGCCTGCGGGGTCTGCGCGGTGCCGGCGAAAATTGACAGCCCGGCGGTGTTGCGCCAGAGACTCCGGCAGAATGGCCGCCGACCCGATTGATCCCGCCATCGCTCCTATCGCCGCCGCGGCGCTGCCTTCTTCACCACCACCGCCGCGCGCCGGGGCGATCGGCTCGCTCGGCGCATTCTGGCCGCTGCTGGAGCCGGTGCTGGCGGCGCTCGCACCGCGCGCGTTGTGCGAAGTCGGCGTGGAAAGCGGCGCGTTCGCCGGGCAGTTGCTGGACTGGTGCCAGGCGCACGGCTGCCAGTATTTCGGCATCGATCCGGCGAAGATCGACGACGAAGCATTTCACTGGAAACTGGCCGCGGCCGGGGGCCGTCTGATCCAAAGCCATTCGCTGGAAACCCTCCGGACGCTGGAACCGTGCGGCGCCTATTTTCTCGACGGCGACCACAATTTTTACACCGTCCGTCACGAGCTGGCAGCCATCGCCGAGCGCGCCCGGGAGTTGCCCGCAGTAGCGGGGCCGATCGTCTTCGTGCACGATGTTGGCTGGCCGTGGGGTCGTCGGGATATGTATTACGCGCCGGACTCGATCCCAGCGGAGTTTCGGCACGAGTATTCCGAAATTCTCGGCACCGTGTCCGACCGCGATGCCCTCGTCGATGGCGGCCTACGTGCGCCCGGCCGCTACGCCATCGCCACGACCGCGCGCGGCGAGCGGAACGGCGTGCTGACGGCGGTCGAAGCGTTCGTTGCGGACGCCCGCGCGGATGGCTCCGGCTGGGAAATGCTTTTGCTGCCCGTGGCGTTCGGCCTTGCCGTGTTGCACCGGCCCGCGGCGGTTTCGCCCGGGTGCCGGCAGCAGTTGGAAACCTTGCGCAACGCGGCCGGGACGTTCCATAAATTTCTGGAAACACTCGAAGCCAGCTATCAGGAAATCTACCTTTTTTCCGAAGCCATCCAGACCGCCTATCAACAGGCACAGGCGCACGCCGAGCGGTCCCAGGCGCATGCCGAGCGGTCCCAAGCGCATGCCGCGAGCGCGCAAACGCATGCCGCGGCCATCGAGAAATCGTATCGCGAATTGCGGGACGCCTACGCCTCGCTGCTCGCGCATTCGGATGGGTTGCTGAAGGAATATCATCTGCTCGACGCCCACGCCAAAGGGCTCGCCGCCGCAAACGCCGAACTCCGCGCCGCCGCGTCTGACGCGGCGCCGGGCGAGTGACACATGGCCGGGCTGTGAGCCGGCTTGCAGTAAGCCTGGCGTGACGGCCGATGGCGGGTCGAAGCCCGGCGCGCGGGCGGGCGCTGGATAAATCTTTGAAACGCGGGGCGACGGATTCCGTATCTCCTTTTCAGAAGGGAGTTTATCAATCCTGTTGCAGGTCGCGACGATTTCCGGCATGGATGAAACATTGGGCGCGCGGAGGAAACCCCGGCGTGTGCCAACCGGTCGGCGTCTGGGTCAGCGTGGGTCGCCAACTGATGTCACCGCCAGTCGCCGTCGCGTGAGTTGAATTGCAGGCTGCAACCGCTGCCATGGCTGAGCGCTCCTCATCCGAGTCGTCGTGGTTTTCCTGGCAGACGTGGGGTTTGCTCGTGGCAGCCCTGGCGGGCGGCGTCTCCCTGCTGCCGCCCGGCCCGCTCAACAGTTCCCGCCCGGAAACCAAGTCGCCGGTCGAAAGCATCCTCATCGGTGACCAGATGGTGGAAGCGCGGCTCTGGCAGGATCCGTTTGCCGCGGTGCAGGGACATCTGCGGTCAACGGGCGGTGGCGGTGGTGGTAGCGGCAACGCGCAAAAAACCGCGGGCGCGGCGGCGGCGGTCACAGCTCCCCGGCGGCAGGCAATGGCCGATCTGGCGGGACAGGTAAAATGGCGTCAGGACGCGGGCCGGGGAGGGGTCGGTTTACTCGGCGTGATGGTCGAAGCCGCGCCGTATGCCGAGGATGCCGAGGCCCGGCTGCGGTATCGCCACGCTGTGCTCTCCGCGCTGGCCACCCAGGGCTTCGTGCCGGCGGATCCCGAGCACCTCGGCTACCTGGAAATGCCCTGGCTCCGGAGCCGCGACGTGATCTCGCCGGGCGATGATGGCGAGGTTTCCGACTTGCCCAAGCCAGGGGAAGCCCCGGCGGCAGGCGGCAGGCATCCCCGCTTGCTCGTGCCGTTTGAATGGCTGAAGCGTTCCACGACCGGGCCTGGCGATCGCACCCGGCGGGAGGATCTGTTGGTGTTGTGGCTGAAAGACGAAGCGTTTGAGGATTTGCCCCTGACCCGGCTGGCCCAGTTCTTCGAAAATTTTCGTTCCGAGGTGCATCGACTCCAGCCCGCGCCGCCGGGTAGCTACTTCCTCGATCTTTTAAGCCGCGCCCTTTGGGACCTCGGCAGACGGTCGTTGGGCGAGCCGGCGCGGGTGCGTTTTGAAATCACGATCCTGGGCCCGCGCAAATCCGCCACCCTCGAGGCCATGCTGGCCGCCGGCGACCGCACGGACCGCCGTCTGGCCGGCAGCGCGACGACAGTGCGCACCGCGTTGGCGGGCGTCCGCTTCATCTCGCCGTTTGCCACGGCTGCCGACCCGATCCTGATCCCGGGCGCCGCCGCTGGCGGACGCCAGGCGACCGCGGCGGCGCTGGCGAACAAAGGGATCCAATTTCTGAACGCGGCAGTAACCGACGACGAATTGGCGGGCGCCCTCGTCCAGGAACTCGAAAGCCGCGGGGTGCCGCTGACCGACCCCGACCGTCCGTCCTGCGTCGCGCTGATTTCGGAATGGGATACACTTTACGGCCGGGCGCTTCCCCGGGTCTTCGCCGCAAAAATCGAGAACAAACGGAAGCACGCTCGGGAGGACGCCCTCAGCAGCTTCCTGGAGCCGACCGCTGCCATCGATCCGCGCTGGCCCGCCGGCGTCAATCGCTTCAGCTACCTGCGCGGGCTCGACGGCAAACTCCCGGGCGAATCCGATCAGAAGCCGCGGGCGGACGCGACGAACGCCGGCGGGGCGCAGAATGGGAAGCGTAACCTCGAACTGCTGGAGCGCCCCGATGGCAGCTCGCAGCTCGATTACATCCCGCGCTTGATTACGCGTTTGCGCGAGGTGGAAGCGGACAGCCGGCGTCAGGGCCGCGGCGAGCTGCGCGCCATCGGCGTGCTCGGCAGCGATGTGTATGACAAGCTGCTCATTCTGCAGTCGCTGCGGCCGAGTTTCCCGCGCGCCATCTTTTTCACCACCGATCTCGATGCCCGCCTGCTGCATCCGAAGGAGTTGAAATGGACGCGCAACCTCATCGTTGCCTCTGGCTTCGGCCTGAGGCTGCGCGGTGATCTGCAAAGCTCCATCCCGCCGTTTCGCGACGGCTACCAGACCGCGCTTTTCCTGGCCTGCCTCGCCGCGGTGGACCAACCAGCGGGCGAGCAGGCGCCGGCAGCGGCCAAACGTGAGGCGGTGCGGCGCCGCCTGATGCAAAATAATCGGGACACCTTGACCCCGCGCGTCTTCGAGGTCGGGCAGCGCGGCGAGGTCGATCTCAGTTTCCACGGCGACCCCTGCGAGATCCACCCGCGGCGCGCGGCGGTGCGTTGGCTCGAGTCAGTCGGCTGGCGAGATGCGCGGAACGCCCTCCTGCTCCTGCTGAGTGCGCTCGCCGCCGGTTGGGTCGCTTGGAAGCAGAGCGCGTGGGTCCGCGCCGCGGTGACATTTCTCGTGCCCGTGCTTCGCGATGGGACGGAAAAGCGGCCGCCGCCGAACGGAGCGCGCCCGTGGGTGCTTCGCACGCTCACCTGGGCGGCGATTGTCCTGACGGCGGGCTATGCCGGGCTCATTCTTTATGATCACAGCCGGCCACAGGGCGAGCCGTTTTCGCTCTTCGACGGCGTGAGCATCTGGCCGACGGAGGTCATCCGACTGGGGACCATCCTGCTCAGCATCGGGTTCCTGGTCCGGGCACGCTATCGGTTGCTCGAAAACAAGGCGGGCCTGGTGAAGGATTTCGGGCTTCCCGGCATGGAGGAGCCATCGCTGCGGGCCTGGTGGAAGCAATGGAAAACGGAGGACCGCGCCAAAAAGGTGCGTCTGCGCGAGTGGCTGGCGACCGAGTTGCCGCGATTGGGCAAGCGGGTGAACGCAGCGAGCTTGTGGCGTCAATACAACCGTCGCGGCGTGGTCTGGGCGCGCTGGTGGCGCATCGCGCCAAACGCCGCGCTCTATTATTTTTCAGCCCTGCTGCTGACCGCGACGTGGGGGTTTCCGTTTCGGCCGTTTCGCGGCGGGGTAAGCGCGCTTTGCGACCAGGTGACGGTGATGATCGCCGTCATCCTGCTCATTGCGCTCCTGTTTTACATCGTCGATGCCGCCCGGTTATGCCGCGGGCTGATCGACAAGCTGACGCAGGAAGAGACGCTCTACTCACTGGCGACCTACAAGCGATTCACGAAACGATGGAAGCTGCCGCCCAACTTGCAGGACGAATGGCTGGACATGCAGATCATCGGCCGACGCACGCAGGCCGTTGGCGAGCTGATTTATTTCCCGTTCGTCATCCTGCTGCTGATGATCGTGTCGCGCTCCAGTTTCTTCGACCGCTGGGACTGGCCCCCGGCGTTGATCCTCGTGTTGAGCATTAACGCGGCGCTCGCGATCTACTCGGTGTTTCAACTCCGCGCCGCCGCCGAAAAAGCGCGCAGGGTTTCACTCGAGCGTCTGCGGCAAAAGCTCGTGCGCGTGTTTCACGAGAACAGCCGGCCCGCGCGCGCCGGCGCGGCGCCATCCCGGCGCGGGATGCCGAAAAACTCCGCGGAGGAGATCCGCTTTTTGATCGCGGAGATCGAGAACTACAAGCAGGGCGCCTTCGCACCGCTCTCGCATCAGCCGGTCGTCGGCGCGCTGCTCATGCCGTTCGGCGGCGCCGGAGTTCTGGCGGTGTTTGAACATCTCGCGCTCAACTGACCCGGCGACGAGACACTTCGACGGCGTTTTCCGATGGGGCGCCATGTCAGTGATTTACAACGCGAACCATTTGTGAAAGATCGCGTGCGTCGCATGCGTATCTTCGCGCCGCTCGCACATCATCCCGGCGAAACCCGCGTGGCGCTGGTGCCTGCCACCGTCGGCAAGCTGGCCCGGCTCGGCGCCGAAGTTTTCGTCGAAGCCGGCCTCGGGGCGACCATCCATCAGCCGGACGCCGCCTATCGCGCCGCAGGGGCTACGGTCGTCGATGCTGCGGACCGCGCCGCGGCGGTCGGCGCCGCCGATCTGATCGTCCGCCTGCGCAAGCCGGCGCCGGAAGATCTCCGCGGGCTGAAGCCCGGCTGCGTGCACGTCAGCTACCTGGATCCGTTCAATGACCGCGAACTGATCGCCGCGCTGGCCGCGGCAGGCGTCAGCGCCGTTTGCATGGAGATGATCCCGCGCTCCACGGTGGCGCAAAAGATGGACGCGCTCAGCTCGCAGGCGAACCTCGCGGGCTACATTTCCGTGATCATCGCGGCGGAAAGGCTGGGAAAAATTCTGCCGATGATGACAACTCCCGCCGGCACGATCCGGCCGGCGAAAGTCTTTGTCATCGGCGTCGGCGTAGCGGGCTTGCAGGCCATCGCGACGGCGAAGCGGCTCGGCGCTCAGGTGGAAGCCTTCGACACCCGGCCAGTCGTGGAGGAGCAGGTGAAATCGCTCGGCGCCCGTTTTGTGAAAGTCGATCTCGGCGAGACGGGACAGACCGCGCAAGGCTATGCGCGCGAGCTGACGCCCGAGCAGCTTGAAATCCAGCGCGCCGCGATGGCCGCCCATTGCGCTGCGTCGGATATCGTCATCACAACCGCGCAGGTCTTCGGGCGACCGGCGCCGCGCATCCTCACTGCGGCCATGGTGCGGGGAATGACGCCGGGCAGCGTCGTCGTGGATCTGGCGGTCGAGAGCGGTGGCAATGTGGAGGGCTCGCGCGCGGACGAGGAAGTGGAGATCAACGGCGTGAAGCTCATCGGCATCGCCAACCTGCCGGGGCGCGTCGCGCGCGCCGCGAGCGAGATGTATTCGAGCAACGTCGGAAACTTTATCGACCATTTTTGGGACAAAGCCGCCGGCCGCTTTCATCTCAATCTGGAAAACGATTTGCTAAAAGGCTGCCTGTTGACCCACGGCGGTCGCGTCGTGCATCCGACGTTTGCCACTCCGGCTTCCACTTCCTCCCCATGACGATCGAATCCATCATTCCTGCGCTTTACGTTTTCGCCCTGGCAGCGTTTCTCGGCTACCAGGTGATCTCGCGCGTGCCGCCGCTGCTGCACACGCCCTTGATGTCGGCGACCAACGCGATTTCCGCGATCTCGCTTGTCGGATCGCTGGTGGCCGCGGGTGCGGATTACAACCGGGTCAGCACGATCCTCGGATTTCTCGCGGTGGTCTGCGCGACCACGAATGTCGTCGGCGGATTCGTCATCACCGACCGGATGCTGCGGATGTTCAAACGCCGTCCGGCGCCCGGCCGCAAACCCGGGCAGGATTGATCGCCTCCAGCCCATCCCACTTCCTCTCCCCCTGACTCCGATGCCGCGCTACGTCATCGAACTGCTGTATCTCCTGTCCGGCATCCTGTTCATCATGGGACTGCGCGGGCTGGCGCATCCCGAGAGCGCGCGGCGGGGCATGTTTTACGCCGAGATCGGCATGCTGCTGGCGATCATCGGCACGCTGTTGCACCACGAGATCGTCCGCTACGACTGGATCATCGTCGGACTCGCCGTCGGGTCGTTGCTCGGGCTGGCGATGGGTCTGTGGGTGCCGATGACCGCGATGCCGCAGCGGACCGCGCTTTCGCACGCGTTCGGCGCGTTCGCCGCGGCGCTGGTCGGCGTTTCGGAATACCATCGGCACGGCGGACACCTCGACCGGTTCACCATGGGCGCGCTCGGGTTTGAGGTGCTGCTCGGCTCGCTCACCACGACCGGCAGCCTCGTGGCATTTGCGAAATTGCAGGGACTCGTGCCGGGGCAGCCGCTCGTTTATCGCGGGCAGAATATTTTCAACATGGCGCTGCTCGGCGCTACGATCGGCGCGTTTGGCTACCTGCTCTTCGCGCCGCACACGCCGGCGCTCTTTTACCTGATGGCCGGGCTGGCTTTGGTTTTCGGCGTGCTGCTCGTGATCCCGATCGGCTCGGCGGACATGCCGGTCGTCATGTCGCTGCTGAATTCCTATGCCGGTCTGGCCTCGGCGGCGACCGGCTTTGCGCTCGGCAACAACGTGCTCATCATCGCCGGCACGCTCGACGGCTTTTCCGGATTCATCCTTTCCATCCTGATGTGCAAGGCGATGAATCGCTCGATGACGAATGTGCTCTTCGGCGCGTTCGGCAGCGTGAGCGACGCGACGGCCGGCGCCGGCGCCGCGGGCGAGATGCGCGAGATCAGCCTTGACGACACCGCCGTGCAGCTCGCCTACGCGCGGCAGGTCGTCTTCGTGCCGGGCTACGGCATGGCGACGGCCCAGGCGCAGCACGTCATCCGCGAGCTGGCCGATGCGCTCCACGAGCGCAACGTGACCGTGAAATACGCGATCCACCCGGTCGCGGGCCGGATGCCCGGCCACATGAACGTCCTCCTCGCCGAGGCCAACGTGCCCTACTCGCAGCTCTACGAACTGGAGCAGATCAACCCGGAATTTCCCTCCGTGGATGTCGCCATCGTCATCGGCGCCAATGACGTTGTCAATCCGGACGCGCGCGACAATCGCCACCAGCCCGATCGCCGGCATGCCGATCCTCGAAGTGGATCGTGCGAAGATCGACCGTCGTGCTCAAGCGCGGCAAGGGAAGAGGATTCTCCGGGCTGGAGAATCCGCTGTTTTTCAAGGAGAACACCGCCATGCTCTACGGCGACGCCAAGGAGACGCTCACCCACTTGGTGCAGGCGGTGATGAAGGTCTAGCCGGCGGCGTCCGCGAGAATCAGTTCGGCGGCTTTTTCGCCGATCATGATGCAGGCCGCGTTCGTGTTGCCAGAAACGATCACCGGCATGATCGAGCAATCGGCAACCCGCAATCCGGCGACCCCGTGCACCCGGAGGCGCGGATCCACGACGGCCTGCGGGTCCGTGCCCATTTTGCAGGTGCCAGCCGGATGAAAAATCGTGGTGGCGCCTTTCTCCCGGACCCAGGCCATCAGATCTTCATCGGAAGTGACGCCAGCACCCGGCATGTATTCCTCTTTCACGTATTCGGCCATCGCCGGTGCGCCGTTGACCTTGCGGACGAGTTTCACGCCGGCCAGGGCAACCGCGCAATCATGCGGATGGGACAGGTAATTCGGAATCAACGCCGGCGCCGCGAGCGGGTCCGCCGATTTCAAACGCACCCGGCCTTTGCTCTCCGGCCGTAGCTGGCAGACCGACGTGGTGAAGCCGCTCCACTGGTGAACCGGCGCGCCGGGCATGTCGGAACTCGTCGTGCCGAAATGAAACTCGATGTCGGGCCGCCGCTTGCCGTCCACGCCGGCGTTGGTGAAGAGCACGCCCTGGTTGATCCCCGATGCCATCGGGCCGCGCCGGCCCCAAGCGTAGTAGCTCAGCCGCATCATTGACCGACCCCAGAACGAGTTGAGGAGATCGTTGTTCGTGACCGGCCGGCTGCATTTGTAGAGCAGGCGGATCTGGAGGTGATCCTGCATGTTTTCGCCGACCCCGGGCAGATCGCGCACGACCGGGATGCCGTGTTCCCGCAGGTGCTCCGCCGGACCGATGCCGGATAGCTGGAGCAATTGCGGAGACTGCAGCGCACCTGCGCAAAGGATGACGTCGCGGCTCGCGCGGACCTCGCGCGTCTGGCCGTCCTGGACGAAGCGCACGCCGACGGCGCGGGTGCCTTCGAGGATCAGGCCGGTCGCCTGCGCGCCGGTCTCGATCGTCAGGTTCGCGCGGCCCGCGATCGGTTTCAGGAAGGACACCGCGGTGCTGGAGCGCCGGCCGCTTTTCTTCGTCAGTTGAAAATAGGCGACGCCTTCCTGCGACGCGCCGTTGTAATCCGTCGGCGCGCGGGAATGCCGGCCTGCTGGGCGCCGGCAATGAAAGCCTCCACCAGCTCGTGCTTCTCTCCGTCCTCCACGCCGAGCTCGCCAGTGCGGCCGTGAAATTCATCCGACCCGCCGGCATACGATTCGGAGCGTTTGAAGAGCGGCAGCACGTCCTTCCAGCCCCAGCCCGGGTTGCCCAGCGCTTCCCAGTCTTCGAAATCCTCCCGCTGGCCACGGACCCAGAGCAGGCCATTGATCGCGCTGGAGCCGCCGAGCACCTTGCCGCGTGGCCAGTAGTTCCGCCGTCCGGCGATCCCGGGATCCGGCTCGGTGTAGAACCCCCAGTTGAGTTCCTTGTGAAACATCGTCTTGCTGTAGCCCATCGGGATGTGAATCCAGCGGAACGTGTCGCGCGGCCCGGCTTCCAGAAGCAGCACGCGCGGCGGCTGTCGGCGGAAAGCCGGTTCGCCAGCACGCAGCCGGTCGAGCCGGCGCCGACTACGATGAAATCATACGCCGGGGCGGCGCCAGCGGAGGAAGAAGACGTGCCGACGGGGGAGGCGGGCATGGGCAAAAGTTTGTTCCGACGCTGCGACGACAGCAACGGAAAAATGAACCGTGGTGTTTCATTTTTGTATTTGACCGCGTGCCTCCGAACCGAAATGATGCGCGTGCGCTCAACGTTGCCCCTGCTCATCCGCGGTCCGTGCGGGTGGGAGGAATCAGGTCGAGGCAACCGGCGAATCCTCTCCGTTTTTCTTCCCCGATGAACTCCCGCGAATCCATCCCCACCGCTTCCGGTGCCGCCGCAGCCGCTGCCGGCGAGCAGGGCACCAGTTCCATCCAGAAAGTCGCCTTCGCCAGCGCGATCGGCTGCGTCATTGAATGGTATGACTTCTTCCTCTACGGCGTCGTGGCGGGACTGGTCTTCAACAAGCTCTTCTTTCCGCAGTCGGACCCGATCGTGGGCACGCTGCTGGCCTACGCGACGTTTGCCATCGGGTTCATCGCGCGCCCGCTGGGCGGCATCATTTTCGGGCACTACGGCGACCGGCTCGGGCGCAAGACGATTCTGGTGCTGACGCTCATCATCATGGGCGTGGCCACCTTCGCGATCGGGCTCGTGCCGTCGTATGCGACGATCGGCGTCTGGGCGCCGATCCTGTTGGTGATTCTGCGCATCATGCAGGGCATCGGCATCGGCGGTGAGTGGGGCGGGGCGGTGCTGATGGCCGTCGAGCATTCGCCGGATGAAAAGCGCGGCTTTTACGGCAGCTGGCCGCAGGTCGGCGTGCCGGCTGGCCTGGCACTGAGCACCGGCGTCGTCGCTTTAATTTCGCTGCTACCCGAGGATCAGTTTCTGGCGTGGGGCTGGCGCTCGGCGTTTCTCTTCAGCGCGGTGCTGGTCTTCATCGGCATCTACATCCGCACGCAGATCTACGAGACGCCGGCGTTCAAGAAAGTGCTGGCGACGCAGTCCCACGTGGCGGTGCCGTTTGTGGAAATGTTCCGCAGCCACACCAAGGAAGTTTTCCAGGGGCTCGGCGCCCGTTACATCGAAGGCGTCGGCTTCAATCTCTACGGCGTTTTCATCATCACCTACCTCACGAAATACCTGAATCTGCCCCGCACGGAAGCGCTTGTCGGCGTGATGATCTGCGCGGTGATCAGCGTTTTCGCCATTCCGTTTTTCGGCCAGCTCTCGGACAAGATCGGCCGCACGCGGACCTTTATGATGGGTGCGCTGATCACCGGTATCCTGGTGTTCCCGGCCTTCTGGATGATGAACCATTCCGGTGGCAGCCGGTTTCTCATCTACCTCGCGCTCATCGTGCCGTTCGGCATCGTGTATCCGATGGTTTATGGCCCGCAGGCCGCGCTGTTCTCCGAGCTGTTCAGCACCCGGGTGCGCTATACCGGGGTGTCGTTCGTATATCAATTTTCCGGCATCTTCGCCAGCGGGCTGACGCCGCTCATCGCGACCTATCTGCTGGAGAAAAACGGCGGCCAGCCGTGGCTGGTGTGCGGCTACGTCGTGATCGTCAGCATCATCAGCATCGTCGCCGTTTCGACGATGCGCGACCGCACCCGCCAGAGCATCGCGGACTGACCCGGACGCGGGAACGCCACCGGCTCAGGCCGGCGAGAACCCTTCGGCCAGCTTGAGCCGCTGCACCTTGCCGGACGGTCCTTTCGGCAGCTCGGTCAGGATGCGCAGGATCTTCGGCGTTTTGTAACGCCCGAGTTCCTGCTCGGCGAACGCGCGGAGTTCCTCGACCGTGCAGGAATTTTCGGACTTCAACACGACGCAGGCCATGATTTCCTGGCCGTAGTTCGGGTCGGGGACGCCGACCGCGGCGGCCTCGAGCACCGCGGGATGTTTCAAGAGCGCTTCGTCGATCTCGCGCGGCGCGATGTTCTCGCCGCCTTTGATGATGAGCTCCTTCAGCCGGCCGGTGACAAAGTAGAAGCCGTCCTCATCGCGATAGCCGAGATCGCCGGTGTGCAGCCAGCCGTCGGGTTCCAGCGTTTTCGCCGTGATCTCCGGCGCCTTGAGGTAGCACTTCATCACGTTGTCCCCGCGCACCATGAGCTCGCCCGGGACCCCGGCCGGCAGGTCGGCGCCGGTCGCCGGGTCGATCACTTTCGCTTCGTTGCCGAACGCCTGCCCGGGGCTGCCGTATTTCCTTTTTGCGGGATCGAGCGGGTTCGAGAAGCAGGGCGCCGCGGTTTCCGTCATGCCAAAGGTTTCGATGACGCTGATGCCGAATTTCTCTTCGAACGCGCGATGCAGCTCCGGCGGCAGCGGCGCGGAAGCCGACCGGCCGAACCGGACTTGATCGAGCGAGAGCCCGCTGCCGGCAGCGCGCGGGTCTTTGCCGTTGAGCAGGTAGGCGATGATCGTCGGCACGACGTTGATCCAAGTGCAGCGATGCGCGGAAACCGTTTCCCAATAGTTCGACGCGCTGAACCGGTGCGGCATCACGACGCCGCCGCCGGAAACCAGCGGCGCGACGGTTGTGACGATCTGGCCGTTGATGTGGTAAAGCGGCAACGCGCACAGCACTCGGTCGTCGGCGGTGAGCGCGTGCGCCTCGCTCGTGTAGAGCCCGCCGGCGACCACGTTTTTGTGCGTCAGCACGACGCCCTTCGGCACACCCGTGGTGCCGGAGGTATACATCAGCAGCGCGTCGTCATCCTCGCCGATCTCTGGGAGTTCCGCCGCGTGTCTGGCATCTTCCTGCGGGGTGGGCAGGTCCGGCGAGTCCACGTCCACGGGCACCACGGCGATGCGCCGCTCAAGGCCAGCCAGCGCGGTTTCCAGGCGCTCGCGGTATTCCGGCGCGACAAACACCACGCGGGTGTCCGAATGCTCGAGCACGTAGGCCAGTTGCGACGGCTGGCTGAGCAGGTTAATCGGCGCGACGACAAAGCCGCCATACATCACTCCGAGCAACAACGCAGCCGTCTGGTAGCCGTTGTGCATCATGAGCGACACCGTGTCGCCTCGACCCACGCCCATCGCCGCTAGGTTGCGATGCAATCCGCGCGCATAGTCGCGTAGCGCGCCGTAGGTCAGCTCGCGCCGCGTCTCCGGGGCGATGAGATACACGCCCTCTGGCTGCGTCTCGGCGTGGTGATCGATGTAGGCGCGAACGGTGCGGGGCAGCATGGCCAGTTGTGGGTCAATGTCGGGAATGCCCCGGGCAGAACTCCAGCGCGGGGACGGGGGGTGCGCAGCCGGGAAGGCCGCGCGTCTCAGAGACCGTGCTTCGCGCGATATTCGCGGAAGAAATCGTCCTCCGTGACTTCGCGCGGTGGGATCGTGCGGGCGATCCGGGTGATGTTGAGATAATGCTTCCAGTGCATGTTCTCGGAGAAATTGTTGCGCCCCCAGGTGCCGCAGCCCATCGAAAGCGAGAAGGGCAGGCCGTTGTCAAACGAGCCGCCGGTGGCGAAGCAGTGGGCCTGATTCACGATTACCCGGCTGACCGGCAGCTCCAGCCCGAGACGAAGGATGCGGGCGTCGTCTTGCGAATGCATGCCGACGGAATGGCCGGCGCCCTGGAAATTCAAAATGCCGCGGCAAGTCTCGACCGCCGCGTCGAAATCGGACGCGCGGTAAACGGTCAGCACCGGGTTCAATTTCTCTCCGGAAAACGGGAAGTCACGGCCGAAGCCGGTTTCCTCGACCAGCAGGATGCGCGCATCCGCAATCTCCGGCCGCTCAATGCCCGCCAGCCGCGCAACGGTGGGGGCGTCCTTCGCCGTGGTCGCAGCGCCGAGCTTGCCGAACTTCGGCCACATCACGGCCTGGAGCCGCGCTTTTTCCTCGGCGTCGAGCAGCACCGCACCCTGCCGCTTCAACTCTTCCAGAAGCGCGGGGTAGATGGCTTCGATGGCGATGAGACTGTTTTCCGACGAGCAGCTCGTGGCGTTGTCGAATGCCTTTGACGCGATGATTTGGCGCGCCGACTCCGCGAGGTCGGCGGTTTCATCCACGATGGCGACGACGTTGCCCGCGCCGACCCCGAACGCCGGGGTCCCGCTGGTGTAGGCGGCCTGGACGTTGTTCATCGAGCCGGTGGCGACGATGAGGTCCACGGCACGCATCAGCTCGCCGCTGGCCTCCTTGGTTACCGGCGCCGGGAGCATCTGGACGAGGTCGAGCGGCGCGTCCACGCGGCGGAGCTCTTCGTGCATGAATTCGAGCAGCCGCGCGCAGGTGCCGTGGCCTTTCGGCGACGGCGAGACGATCACCGCGTTCCGGCACTTGAGCGCGTTGATGATTTTGTTCGCAGGCGTTGCGGAAGGATTCGTGGAAGGCGTGACGGCGGCGACAACGCCGACCGGCCGGGCGATTTCGATGATCCCTTTTTCAAGGTCTTCCGCGATCACGCCGACCGTGCGGGCGTCGCGCAAGTCGCGCAGCAAGCCGAGCGTCTTGCGGCGATTTTTCGTGATTTTGTCCGGCACGTTGCCCAGGCCGGTATCGGCGACGGCGCGCTCGGCCAGCTCGCGGCAGCGGCTCGGCTCCAGGATTGCCCAGGCGGCGGCGGTGACGACTTCATCCACTCGCGCCTGATCGCTTTTTTCGTAATTCTGCTGCGCCGCGCGGGCGCGGGCAACGAGTTGGGAAACCGGGGATTCAGCGGGAGAGTTCATGCCTTCTTGGAACGTCTGCGGATGAGGCGGGAGATCGTATTGGAAGCCCAGGTCGTCAGGCCCGGGAACAACGCCCAGGCGATGAAAACGAGCGCGCCGGTCATCAGCGTCGCCGAGATCGGCCGCTGGATGAAGATGAGCAGGTTGTCATCGTAATTCGCCATGGATGTCATGAAATAGCGTTCCGCCAGCGGCCCGAGGATCACGCCGAGCACCAGCGGCGCCGTCGGGAAATCGAGCAGCTTGCAGACGTAGCCGGCGACCCCGAAGGCGACGCAAATATACACGTCGGCCATGTTGTTGCGCAGGGCGTAAGCGCCGACCAGGCTGAAGACGACGATGAATGCGCTGATGATCGCCGGGTCCGCGCTCATCAGCTTGCCGAAGAATTTCGAAACCAGGATGGAGACGCCGACCATGATGATGTTCCCCACCAGAAACGCGGCAAAGATCGCGTAGATCAGCGCCGGATCCTTCGTGAACAGCAGCGGGCCGGGCTGCACACCCTTGAGCATCAGCGCGGCAAGCATGATCGCGGAGGCCGAGCTGCCAGGAATGCCGAGCGTGAGCATCGGGATCAAGGCGGTGCCGGTCGTCGCGCTTTTCGAAGCCTCCGGCGCCGCGAGTCCGGCTTCGATGCCGGTGCCGAACTCGTCGCCGCGCGGGTTCGCCTGCTTCTCGATGCCGTAGGCCACGAGCGCGCCGACCGTGGCGCCGGCGCCCGGGATGATGCCGATGACGCTACCGAGAAACGTGCCGCGCAGCAGCGGCGCCCGGAGCGCCCAAAGATCGCGGAACCCGAGCATGCCCATCGCGGCTTTCTCCTTTACGATGAAGTCGGTGCCGCGAGCCGCGATCGTGCTGATGACCTCGCCGATTGCGTAAAGGCCGATCATCACCACGACAAAATCGACGCCGCTCTCAAACATCCGCAACTCGAACGTGAGCCGGTTCACGCCGTAGAGCGCGTCCGAGCCGACCGACCCGAGCACGAGTCCGATGAAAAGCGACATGAACGACACCACGAGGTTCGCCTTCGAGAGCGCCAGGACGCTGACGAGGCCGAGAAACGTCGCCGCGAAAAATTCCGGCTGATCGAACCGCAGCGCGAACCGCGCAAACGGCGGCGCGCCGAACGCGAGGATCAACGCGCTGATCATGCCGCCGACAAAGCCGGCCGTGATCGAAATGCTCAGCGCCCGCAGCGGCCCTTTTTTCTTCGAAAGCGGGTAGCCGTCCCAGCAGGCCGGCAGCGCGTCGGGATCGCCTGGGATGTTCAACAGGATCGAGCAGAGCGAGCCGCCGAAAGCGCCACCGATGTAGATGCCGGCGAGAAACATCATCGCGGCAATCGACGTCATGAAATATGCAAACGGCAGGCTCATCGCCATCGCGTTCACAAACGAGATGCCCGGCAGCGCGCCGGCGATGACCCCGATAAAGACGCCGACGACGAGCAGGAACAAATGGAACGGCTCAAACACAGAGCCGAACCCGTTGAGCAAAAGGTGTGTGGACGACATTTCAGTAAATCCGGAGCAGTCGGTAGATCGCCACGGTGAGATCGTCGAAAACCCCTTTGCCGCGTTCCAGCGGCATGGCGGCCACTTTCACGAAGAGGTAGATGTTGAAGAGCGTGCCGAGAATCGTCACCAGGACCAGGGCGAGCGGGCGCTTGCCCAAGCCTCCGAGCAGCAGCCAGGCGACGAAGAAGATCACGGTCGAGAGGAAAAAGCCGACGAGTTCAAACGCCACGCCGTAGCCGAGGATGACGCCGATCGCGGCGAGGGCGATCTTCGGATCTTCTTCTTCCGCCGGCATGGCCAGCGGGGCGGCGGCGGCGATGTAGCGCTCCTCAGCCGAGCCGACCGGCACGCCGGCCGCGTAAAGCCGCTGACCCGGCTGCCGGGCGCGCAGCCAGCGCACGAGAAGCCGCAGAAACTGCAGCGTGCAACAAAGCATCGTGGCCAGGAGCATGAAGCGCGGCCAGGAAGCTGGGCCAAAACGACCGCGCGTCATGGCTTCAAGATCAACGCCGGGGGCGACGTTGCGATAGAGCCAGACACAGATCAGCAGCGTGATCCCGGGTGCGAGCACGCCGTTGATCAGGAATCGCCGTGTGTGGGAAGCGTCCATGGGGGGAGCAAAAACACCGGTTCAGCCCAGACCCGGGTCACCACAGGTGCCCAAGGGAGGGTGCGGACCGCGGTAACCAACTCGCGCGTCCGCGGCCCGCCGCCGCGCCTATTTCTTGTCGTCCTTAAAACGCTGGAGGTAACCCTTCACGGTGGCGTAAAAGGCGGCGATCTTTTTGGCCGACTGCTCCGGCGGCGTCCAGTCCGTGTAGGTATACGTCTTTTTGGCGAACTCGACCCATTCCGGATCGGTCATCGCTTCCTTCACCGCATCAGCCAGCAACTTCACCCGGTCCGGCGGCGTCTTGGCGGAAACGCTCAGGCTGCGGAAATTCGGCAGGTCGCTGATCTCGAATTTGAACTCCTTCGAAGCCGGCACGTCGGGAAACTGCGGATGCCGCTTGTCGTCAAACACGACGAGCGTGCGGTATTGCTTCGAATCGACGAATTGCGCGACGTCGCCGGGTTCTTCATAGATCGCGTCGGTGCCCTTCGAGAGCGGCGAGGCGTAGCGTTCCGAGGGATTGGCGAAGGGCACATTCACTACCTTGTAGCCCTGGGTGCCGAGGTAGCGCAGGGTGATGTCGTCCTGCGTGCCGTAGCCGGAAGTCGCGACCTTCAGCTTGTTCGGGTTCGCCTTCGCGAAGTCGAGAAGATCCTGGAACGTCTTGAACGGGCTGTCCGTCGGCACGAAGAGCATTGACGGCGAGTCCTGCACGATGGCGAGCACCGTGAATTCCTCGGGCTTCAGATTGCCGACGCCGCTGGCCCAAGCGGAAACCGTCAGCGCGATGAGCGTGCCGACCGAATAGCCGTCCGGCGGTGCGCCGAGGACTTTGACGAGCCCGGCGTTGCCGGAAGCGCCGGCGACATTGTTCACCGGGAGCGGCACCTTGAGGCGGCGCTCGAGGATCTGGCCGAGTTTGCGCGCCATCAGATCGGTGCCGCCGCCGGGGCCGAAGGTGGCGGTGATCTCGATGGGCCGGGAGGGGAATTTGTCTTCCGCGGCGAGGCCGGGGCGGACAAAAGAACTGGCGACCGCGAGGGTGGTCGCCAGCGTGGTGAGGGTGCGGAGGTTCATGGGGGGAGGGGGAGGTTGCGGGGGAAGGGGTATGCAGCGGGAAAGGGGCGGCCTGTCACCCAGTGTCATCCGGTGCCATCAAGAATCCCCGGTGTGATCACGACGGCGGCGTCGGACTGGCCGATTCTGCCGGAGTGAGAACAGCCGGAGTATCTACGGGGTGGCGACACCGGATGACAAAGGGAACTCGGCACGGTGCAGTCAGCTCACGTCGGCACTGAAGGCCTTGTATTTGTCGAGCACCCGCTTGGGCTGCTTGAAGGCGTCGCGACGGAAGGGGTCACCCAACTCGCGGGTGAGCAGGAGATTGATAACGGTCGGCTTGTTGGAATCGACGGCGTGGCGCAGGGCGTCGCCGATCTGGTCTTCCTCGCTCACCGTGATGCCCTCGGCGCCCATGGCCTTGGCGACCTCGGCGAAGTTCGGATTTACCAGGTTGCTGCCGACGAAGCGGTCTTTGAAGTAATCCACCTGGTTCTTCTTTTCCGCGCCCCACTGGTTGTTGTTGAAGACCACCGCGACGACCGGGATGTTTTCCCGCACGCAGGTCATCGTTTCGGCCATGCTCATGCCCCAGGCGCCGTCGCCGACGTAGGCAATGGCGGGGCGGTCGGGCCGGCCGACCTTTGCGCCCATGGCGCACGGGTAGGAGTAGCCGCAGTTGCCGAAGCTCATGGCAGCGAGAAAGCTCTTCGGCTCCTCAAACGGCAGGTAGCTGTTGGCGACGGAGCAGACGTTGCCGATGTCCGTGGCGACCATGGCGTGTGCCGGCAGCGCCTTTTGCAGCGCGGCCAGTGCGCGGCGCGGACCGATGCGCCCGTCCTTGTCAGGCGAGGGCCAGTTTGCGAGTTCCTCGGCCCACGCTTTTTTCTCCGCGGCGATTTCGTTGAGGCGCGCTTCGTCGCGCTTGCGGTCGCCGGTGATTTTCTTCAACCGCCGCAGGATTTCCTCGGCTGCGAGCTTTGCGTCGCCGCACACGCCGACGGAGATCGGCCGCACGAGGCCGAGCATGCGGTGATCGGCATCGACCTGCACGATCTTCGCCTCCTTCGGCCAGTAATCGAGCCCATGCTGGGGCAGGGTCCCGAAAGGCCCGAGGCGGCTGCCGAGCGCGAGCACGACGTCGGCTTTGGACATCAGCTTCATGGCCGACTTCGCGCCCTGGTAGCCAAGCGAGCCGACCGCCAGCGGATGGCTGGCCGGGAAGGAATCGTTGTGCAGATAGCTGCTGGCCACCGGCGCCGTGAGGTATTCGGCCAGGGCTTTGCAAGCGTCCACGCCGTCGGAGAAGACCACGCCGCCGCCGGCGATGATGACCGGGAATTTCGCTTCCGCGAGCATCTTCGCCGCGGCGTCGAGCGACTCCGGCCCGCCGGGTCCGCGCTCGATGGTCTGAGGCGGCTGGATCGTCGCCTCGATGTCACCGTAGAAATAGTCGCGCGGGATGTTGATCTGCGTCGGCCCGCGCTCGGCCATGGCGAGCGTGAAGGCGCGGTGGGTCAACTCGGCGATGCGCGCCGGGCCGGGCACGTGGACCTGGTATTTCGTGATCTTCGAAAAAATCGGCATCTGTTCGGTTTCCTGGAAACCGCCGTGGCCCATCGTGCCGCTGCCGCTTTCCGGCGAGATCATCACGACCGGCGAGTGCGCCCAATAGGCGGCGGCGATGCCGGTGACCATGTTCGTGATACCGGGACCATTCTGGGCCACACACACGCCGTGTCGACCGGTGACTCGCGAATAGCCATCAGCCATGTGCGCCGCGTTTTGTTCGTGGGCGACGGAAAGAAAGCGGATGCCCGCGGGCGGAAACAGATCGAGCGCGTCCATGAACGCGGAGCCGACGATGCCAAACACGTCGGTGACGCCTTCGGCGACGAGGGTTTCGACAAACGCCTCGCTGGGAGACATGCGAATTTTTGACGACATCATATGATTAATAGAGGAAGCGGAGTTAAAAACGGCCCAGCGGCAGCATTCAGACGGGTGCGGCCGGGGGGCGGCGGGGAAAACCTACACCGTTTATTGCGAAGCGGCACCGGCGATGCAATACAAAATTGAAATGTTCCGTTCCAAAAAATGAAAAAAGCGGCCAAAACTTCCCGGAACCGGGTCAAACCGCCCGAGGTCCGCGCGAAAGCCGCGGAGGAAGCGCCACCCGCCGGTTCGGCGGCATTGCGCGCGTTGACCCTGCTCGAACAGGTCGCCGGATCCCCGCGTCCGGTCTCCCTGGATGACCTCGTGAAATTCACGCGGCTTTCCAAGCCGACGGCTTTCCGGCTGCTGGCACTGCTCGAGCGCTCCGGGATGATCCAGCGCGACCCGGTCGCGGACCGGCGTTACACGAGCGGCCACCGCCTCGCCTCGCTTGCGCTCGCGGTGCTGCGGAACTCGCCCGCGCGCGCCGAGCGCCACGCCATCCTCCAGCGGCTCGTCGCCACAGTCGGCGAGACTTGCAACGTCACGCTGCTCGACGGTGCGGAGGTGTTTTATCTCGATCGGGTGGAAACGTCCTGGCCGCTGCGCCTTCATCTGCAGACCGGCTCGCGCGTGCCGGTGCATTGCAGCTCGAGCGGGAAGCTCTTCCTCAGTCAGTTGCCGCCGGCGCGGCGCGACCGGCTGCTCGGCCCCGGGCCGTTTGCCCGGCATACCGAGCGCACGATCACCGATCGCGCCGCCCTCGAGGCGGAGCTTGCCCAGATCCGAGAAGCCGAAGTTTCCGCGGACAACGAGGAATTTCTTACCGGCATCGTCTGCCTAGCGGTGCCGGTGCGCGATGCCGGCGGCGCGATGGTCGCCGCGGTGGCGCTCCAGGCGCCGGTGGCCCGGCTGACGATGGCGGAGTGCGAGCGGCATCTCCCCGCGCTGCGCGACGCCGCGCTCGCGCTGGCGCAGACCTTCACGCCGGACCCGACTCCGCTGAGGGTTGATGGGAAACGCGGCCGCGGTCCGAGATCCACCCGTCCGCAAACCGGCCGGACCGCGTTGACCGTGAAGGCCAAGAAACGTTGAAGTCACCCCGGGGAACGCTTCTTCTCATTCCCGCCACCCGGTCGCCGGAACCTTCCGGCCGCACCCTTTTTTCCACGCATGAACCCGCCTGTTTCGCCCGGACTCTACGCCCCCATCCTCGAACGTTGCCGCCTGGCTGGACCCCGGACCGCGGCGGTCGTGTTTCCTTGCAGCGCGGAGGCGATCGGCGGCGCGCTGGAAGCGGCGGGGGCGGGGTTGATTCGACCCATCTTTGTCGGGCCGGAAGCGGCGATTCGCGAAGCCGCCGCGCGCGCGAGTCTCGACCTCGGTGACGACGCGCACATCGTGGATGCGCCGGGCCCGCGGGAAGCCGGCGCGCAGGCCGCGGCCCTGGCCCGCTCCGGCGAGGCCGGTGTAATCATCAAAGGCAGCCTGCACACGGATGAGTTCATGGGCGTGCTGGTTTCCCGCGAAGCCGGGCTGCGCACCGCGCGCCGCATCACGCACTGCTTTGTCATGGACATCCCCGGCTGGCCGCGGCTGCTCACGATCACGGACGCGGCGATCAACATCGCGCCCGATCTGAAGACGAAGCGGGACATCGTGCAAAATGCGATCGACCTCGCGCGCGGTCTCGGGGTCGCCCTGCCCAAGGTTGGCATCCTTTCCGCCGTGGAAACCGTGACGGCGGACATCCCCTCCACGCTTGACGCCGCCGCGCTCTGCAAGATGGCCGACCGCGGCCAGATCACCGGCGGCCTGCTCGACGGCCCGTTCGCCTTCGACAACGTGATCTCCGCCGACGCCGCCCGCATCAAAGGCATCCGCTCGGCGGTGAGCGGCGAGCCGGACATCCTCGTGGTGCCGGGCATCGAGGCGGGCAACATCCTCTTTAAAGCCCTGCAATATCTCGGCGGCGCCACCGCTGCCGGAGTCGTGGTCGGAGCGCGCGTGCCGATCGTCCTGACCAGCCGGGCCGACGATGCGCGCACCCGCCTGCTTTCGACCGCGATCGCCTGCGCAGCCGCGTAGGGGCGCGGTTTCCTGTTTCTGATTGTTGGGGAATGGCGCCTTGACCGCGCAAAAGGAGGGGCGTCCACAGGCGCGGAGGCTTGACTTCGGCGAGCGGTTTCCAGACAACCCAAAGTCAAACGCCGCCTGCGCGTCGTCCCCCGGCCTGCGGACTCCGGAAACCCGTCCGCGGAGACCGTGCTCCCGGCGCGTGGCCGACCGACCGGCCTCGTGGGCGTGAGGCCCGTGTCGGCGCCGGTTGCACGTTATCAACGCAGTTTTCCTCCCCACCACATGAAGCAAGGCCGAACCTTCCTCCCGCCCGCTTTCGTCAATCTCCTGTTCCTCATTCTTCTTGGTGTGGCATTCGCCGCGCCGGCCGCCTGGGCGGATCCGCAGACCCGGTCATTGCAATCGGCGCTGCACAGCCGCGGATTCTATTATGGGGAGGTCAACGGCCAGAGCCAATCCCAGCACCGTCGATGCGCTCCGCCGTTTTCAAATCCGCGAGGGCCTGGCGGTTTCCGGCAAGCCGGATGAGGCGACCCTGCAAGCCCTCGGCCTGACCGCGGCGAAAACCGGGGATTCCGGCTCGCGCAGCGCGACGACGCGCCCGCCGCAGGAGTCGGATCGAGAGATCCTGCGGCGCGAGGTGCTCGCCGGCTCGGAAGGGTCGGGGTCAACGAGCGCCGACCGACCGCCCACGACCGTGGTGCCGAAGTCCAAGTCGACCCCGACTCCCCGCCCGCCCCGGCCGAAAGTCTCCCTGTCGCCGTCGCCGTCGCCGTCGCCGTCGCCGTCGCCAGCGGTCGCGCGGCGGGCCGTCCCGCCGAAGCCGACCCCGGCTCCGGGGCCCGCTGCCGTCGGCGTGGCGGGACGCGTGAATCCGCCGGGTGGTGAACAGTCGGTCGAAAGCGCGGCCGCCACGTTCGTGCGGCGCTACATCGCGCTCGGCGCCGCGAACGACACCGAAGCCGAGATGGCGGCCTTCGCCGACCCCGTCGATTATTTCGACA
Source organism: uncultured Verrucomicrobiae bacterium (assembly GCA_963762725.1). Taxonomy (GTDB): domain Bacteria; phylum Verrucomicrobiota; class Verrucomicrobiia; order Chthoniobacterales; family SZAS-18; genus JAFAXH01. Next base: position 594,913 of record CAVXLY010000007.1, read on the forward strand.
GCGGCCGGGTGAAACGCATCTTTCTCCGACGCGACATCGAGGCGTATCACCGTCGTTGGCCGGTGCGGAACTTCGAGTTTGTCGGTGAGCCCGAGGTGACCCGGGTGTCCGGTGATGGGATCATCACCGTGCGGTTCCAGCTGGCCTATCGCCTCGGCGGCGGCCGCGAATCCGCGCAGGGTCGCACGGCAAACGAGGTGCGCCTGCGTCCCGGCGGCCCGCTCGGCTTCGAGATCGTGTCCATCCGTGAGCGCAAGCTGTAGCGGGGAAGCGGAATGTCGGGCGACGGCGACGCTTTGCGTCGGAAGCGGGCGAGATCCGGGGTCCCTGCGCCGCTTCGCCTGCGGCCGGGCGCGCTCTGCGCCTGAGCGACCTCCGCAGAAGAGGCGCCTCAGCAACGGGCCGCGTTCCCAACCGCGCCTCCGCGCCTCGGCGGCATCCTTGCACGTCCGTCGATAACCCGGTAAAATGTTCCGCTTCGCGAGGTCGGCACTGACGCGCCGCGAAAAACGCTGGCGGGATGGACCAAGCTCGGGGCGATGAGTTCGAGGGTGGGTCCGGCTTGCCGGCGGGTTTCGAGGTGTGGCCCGGGGTTCGCCGATCATTTGCTCCCTTTCATTTCCGCACTGTTCGTCTGCCGACCGCGTCTTTCATTCCGCCCATGCCGCATTCGGTTTTCATCGCTTCGGTCGCCCGGGATCGGCGCGCGGCCGAGGCTGCCTGCACCGCGTTGGAAAGCGCCGGCATCGTCTGCTGGATGGCGCCGCGCAACGTGGTCCCGGGCCGGCCGTCGTTCGGGCAGATTAACGAAGCCATTCGCGACGCGCGGTTGTTTTTGCTCATCCTCAGCAAGGCAGCTGACGGCGCGCCCGCGATCCTGCGTCAGATCGAGCGGGCGGCCGATTCCTACCTGCCGATTTTGAGTCTGCAAACCGAGGAATTTTCTCCCAGTTCCGACCTGCAATATTTTCTCGGCAATTCCCCGCGGCAGGAAGCCTACGAAACCGCCGATCTCGCTGCGCGGCTTGCCCAGATGGTGAAAGACGTGGCCGGGCTGCTGGAAGCGCAAGATTCCAGCGCCGCCGCCGATCTCAGGGAGGCGGAAGCAGCGTCAGCCGGGGCGACGGAAGAGGAGGAAGAGGATCCTGCCCTGGCGACGGAAACCGCCGTGCTCGATCCCGGCGCCGCGGCGGCGACCTTGGCGGATGCCGGCGCGGGCTCTACCGGCGCCGGGACAGAGCCCCCGCCCACCGCCCGGCAGACCGGGAGTGGCGCCTCCGCGACGGCGGGTGCGTCGGCGCGGAAATCCCGTGCGACTCCGACCCGGGTCAGCGCCAGCGCCACGGTGCCGGAAGATCCGGAAACCCGGGTGCGCCGGCCGCGCTCGGTGCTGGAAGGCGAAAAATTCGGGCACTTCCGGGTGTTGCGGAAAGACGACGGCAGCCTGCACATGCTCGGCAAGGGCGCGATGGGCGTCACTTACAAGGCGCTCGACACGAACCTTGAGCGCTACGCCGCGTTGAAGGTGGTCAACCCGGCGCTGATCCAGGACGAGCGGATTCTTAAGCGCTTCCGCCGCGAAGCGCAGGCGGCCGCGCGGCTGCGTCATCCGAACATTGCTTCCATTTTTTACCTCGGCGACGAGGGCGGGACGCTGTTTTACGCGATGGAATTTGTCGAGGGCGAGACGCTCGGCAAATTCATCCAGCGCAAGGGCAAGCTGGAGCCGCTCGTGGCGTTGCGGCTGGTGCACCAGGTCGCGCAGGCGCTCGTCGCCGCGCACCGGCAGCATCTCATCCACCGGGACATCAAGCCGGATAATCTGATGATCACCGGTCACGACGGCGAGGACTGGCAGATCAAGCTGATCGACTTCGGACTCGCCAAAGGGTTGGAGCGCACCGAAAGCGCCTCCGACGTGAGCATGGCGGGATTTGTCGGCAGCCCGGCATTCGCCAGCCCGGAGCAGTGTTCCGAAGTCGAGCTGGATATCCGGAGTGACATCTACTCACTCGGCGTCACGCTCTGGTTCATGCTCACCGGCCGGACACCCTTCACCGGGCCGGTGGCGCAGGTGCTTTACTACCAGGTTTCCAAGCCGCCGCCGGCCGAACAGCTCGAAGGGTTGCCCGAGGAAGTCACCGCCCTGGTTCTGGCGATGCTGGCCAAGCAACCGGAGGACCGGCCGCAGACCCCGTTGGACTTGCAGCACGCCATCGAGACGGTCCTGCGCCGGAGCGCCGGGGCGGGTGGAAGCGAACTGGGCGGGCTGCCGCTTTCGCCCGTGCTCCCGGTCGCGCGTGGCGGGCGTTTCGACCCAGCGGCGGGCTCCGAATCGACGGCTGCCGCTGGCGCCGACGAAGATGCCGTGGCGACGATGGTTTCCTCCTCGGCCGGAAGTGCCGCGCTGGCGGTGGAAGCTGCGACTGGTCGGAAGGAGGCGCCGCCGGCTCCGCCCACGGCCAGCCCGGAAGTTGTCATCGCTCCGCCGGGACCGCTCGAGCTGGCGGCTTACGAAGCGCTCAGTTCCGGCGGCGAGCTGGCGGCGGGGCGTTACCGGCTCGGGCGTCTGGTTTCCGAAGGTCCGTGGGGCCGGCTGTTTCAGGCGCGCAACACCCAGTCGCAGGAAACCGTCGCGCTAAAGGTGCTGCGTCCCGACGTGCTCGCCTCCGACCCGGGCCTGCGCGAGCGGATCCGGCATCGCCTGGAGACGGCTGCCGGCCTGGTCCATCCGAGTGTCGGCCGCTGCCTGGAAGCGGACCTCGCCCGCACGCCTTCGTATGCCGCGCTCGAGTGGCTCAACGGCTGGCCGCTGATCGACGTGCTGCGACGGCGCGGCGTCTTTAATTTGCGCGACGTCGTGCGCCTCCTCGACGGCGTGCCGACGGTGATCGACTACGCGGCCGAAAATCAGCCGGGGCTGCTGCAGCTTTCGCCGCGCAAATTGTTCATCGTCTGGACGGCCACGGGCCAGCAGCCCGAGCAGCCGGAAAGCACGGCGGACCGGCCGGTGTCCGACTGGCCGGCGTTCATCCTGAAGATCAACCCGTTCAGCCTCGGGTCGCTTCTGCCGCTCGCCGCGGCGTCGAATGCGGAATGGACATTTGTGCCCGACGCCGCGACCACCGGCGGCGGGCTGCCGAAAGCGGGCATCTCCACGATCAATTCCGTCGAAGCGCTCGGCGGGCTGCTTTACGAGCTCCTTTCCGGCCGGCCGCCTTCGTTGCGGCCGGGAGTCGGTTACACGCCGCTGAGCACGCTGAACCAGGAGGCCAACGCGGTGCTCCGGCGCGCGCTGCGGCCCATCGGCGCCACCAACCGGTTTGGTTCCTGCCAGGAATTCTGGACGGCGTTTCGCGACGGCAGCGGGAGCCTCGCCCAGACCGGCACGCGGCCGACTTCTCTTTCCCGTGCCACTCCGGGGGTGCTGACGCCGCCACCGCTACGTCCCGCCACGACGCCCGGCGCCGGGGCGGTCGCGGGAGAAGCTTCCTCGCCAGGGGCGGTGCTGATTCCACCGCCGGTGCCGCACACCGTCGCGCCATCGGCTTTCGCGCACGTCATTCCACCTGCGTTTCTGGCCAGCATTGAACTCGGCACCAAGCTCCGGCTCGAGCCGGTCGCGCCTCCGGCCGAGGCGGGCGCGCCGGTGCGGATGCCCCGCGGCGTGCATCTCGTCGCGCGCCCAGTGTTCCGGCTCGGCCGCTCGCGCAAGGAAGTCGATTTTCTGACGTGGTTCTGGCCGCGTGACTCCGAACAGGACGAAAAGACCAAGCGCCTGAGCAAAGTGCATGCGCTGGCGGAATGCGACAGCGGCGGCGAGATCCGGCTGCGCGACACCGGCAGCGCGAATTTCACGAGCTTCGAAAACGTGGCGCTCGTCGGCGACAAGCAGGCCACGCTCGACCGGCGGGGGCAGCTGGTGCTCGGCAACGATTACCAACTCGAAGTCGTGCCCCACGGCAGCTCCGTGGCGGCGGGATTGCGCGTGGTCAACGGCGATGCCTGGCCCGGGCCGGCGGACAGCGAGTCGATCCGCCGCGGGTGCGTGGCGTTTCACCCGATGAACTCGGAAATCGCGCTCAATCACGCGGTCTGGATTTTCACGGACGCGAAGTTCGGCAGCGACAGTGGGAATCCGCTCGTGCTCTCCTTTGACCCAGTCCTGGCCGGCGTGCAGGGGCGCTTTCATTATTACCGCGGCGGCTTCTGGCTGGAGGCGTTTGAAGGCGGCTGCGAGGTGTGCGTGGGCGATCACCGGCTTGCGCCGGGCGAGCTGGTCCCACTCACGGCGGCGCATCGCGTGGAGTTGGGCGCGGCGAAATACGAGGTCCACATCGAGCCGTGAAGCGAGGATTCCGCGAGGCCGGAAAGAGTTGCCACCGCGCGCGATCCGGAATTAAACTGCCACCCTGTGGCGAATCCCGGGCAGGATGATTTGGACGAACTGGACTTGGGCCAGACGATCCGCGGATTCGCGCCGCGTCAGAAGCTTTTCCGGCGGTTCACGTTGCAGAAAATCCTTGGCCGCGGCGGCATGGGCGTCGTCTGGCTGGCGCAAGACGATGAGCTGGACCGCCAGGTGGCGTTGAAATTTCTGCCCGACCTCGTCGTCCACGACCGCGCGCTGCTCGATGATCTCAAGCGCGAGACGAAGCGCAATTTGGATCTCACGCACTACAACATCGTGCGCATCTACGATCTCGTGCAGGACGAGACGGCGGCGTGCATCTCGATGGAATACGTCGATGGCGACACGCTTTCCGCGCTGCGCGTCGATCGCCCCGGGCGGATCTTCCACGCCGCGGAACTGACCGACTGGGTGCTCGGGCTTTGCGAGGGACTCGACTACGCCCATCGCCGCGCGAAGATCGTCCATCGCGATCTGAAGCCGGCGAACTTGATGGTCAATTCGCAGAACGACATCAAGATCACCGATTTCGGCATCGCGCGAAACATCAGCGACAACGTCAGCATGCTGACGCGCAGCTCGCAGGGCACCGCGGGCACGCTCGTTTACATGAGCCCGCAACAGTGGGCCGGCGAGCGGCCGACGTCGCTGGACGACATTTATTCCGTCGGCGCGACGATCTACGAACTGCTCACCAGCAAGCCGCCGTTTTACACCGGGAACATTGATCGGCAGATCGAGAAAAAGACGCCGCCCTCCATGAAGGAACGGCGCGAGGAGTTGAACATCACCGCCGAGCCGATCCCGGCGGTCTGGGAGGAAATCGTGGCCGCGTGCCTGGCGAAAGATCCGGCGCAGCGGCCGCAAAGCACGCGGGAAATCGCGGCGCGGCTCTGCGCGGACGGCTCGGTCGGCGCCTCGCTGCCGGCCGCGTTTTTGCGCGGGACGCCGTCGGGAGGTGCCGCCGGCGGTCCGGCAACGTCGCCGCCGGTGACCACGGGGCCGACCGCCCCAGCGATACCGCCGCCGCCGACCACGCCGCCAGCGGTGGTGGCGTTGCGCACGGATGTCCAGCTTCCGCCGACGACTCCGCCGTCGCGCGCGCCGGTGGCCCCGGTGGAAGAAGCGCCGCCGCTGCCGCGTGCCGTCGAGCCGGCGCCGCCTGCGGCCGAGGAGGAGGCCGCACCAGAAACCCTCGTGGAAGTGCGGCTGAAACCGGAGGTGATCCCGCCGCCACCGGCCGCGCCGCCGTCCGAACCCGTCGTCGCGCCGAAACCGGAAGTCGCCGTCGCCCCGGCGCCACCGCCTGCGCCGAAGCTGCCACCGCCGCCGGCGCCCGTCGCGAAGCCATCGCCGCCGCCGGCACCGGCCGTCGAGGCTCGGAAACCGGTCGCCCCGCCGCCGGCGCCGGTGCCGGTGCCGGTCATTTCAACGCCGCCGCCGGCTGTGCCCGTCGTCACGCCGAGCGCAGCGGATTCGCCCGCGCTGCCGGCGGTTCCTGCCACGCCGGAGCGGACGTTTCAGCCGCCGCCATATGAGGAGCGGCGCGGGAATCCGCTCGCGCTTTTCGGCACGATTGCCGTCGTGATCGCGCTGGCGGGCGGGGCGGCTTTTTTCTTCCTGCGCCCGCAACCGGCGGAGATTCCGCCGACAGACCCGTCGAAGAAGGGCGAGATCGTGACACCCACGCCCGGGCCCTCGCCGATGGCGTCACCGGCCGGATCGCCGGCGCCAACGGTTGTCGCGAAGCCGAGCCCGGATCCCAGCGCGCCTCCGCAGGTGGCGACGCGCGCTTTCGGATTCTTCGGCGGCATCCGGCCCGCCGGGGCGACGATCGAGGTTGATGGGAAACGGGTTTCGCCGAACGCCGTGAACGGCACCGTCGTCGTCCCGATCAGCAGCGCCGGCGGAGCACCGGCGGAGATCGTCATCAAGGCGCCGGGTTACAAGCCGTATTCCGTCCGGGCAGAAGCCACGAATCGCGGCGTCGATGCGCCGGTGACGCTGGAGCGCCAGACCGGCAAGGTCGGCTTCGTCTTCGGGCGCAACGTGGCGGATTACCCGATGATCGCTTTCACCATGGTGCGGGCGTTGCCGGGGGAGGCGAACTTCGTGGAAGTCGATGGCACCGATCGCATGCGAGAAGCGAAGGACGCGGTTTCCGGTGCGCTCCTCGACCTGCCGACCGGCTTCTACCGGGTGACGCTGCTCGGCGCCCAGGGACGCAACGATCCGCACATCCTGCCGCGGGTGCTGAAGGACGATCTGGAGATCAAGGCCGGCGCGGAGGCCAAGCTGACGCTGCCGCCTTCCTACGCCGGGCGTTACCGGTATGAATTCACCGTGGGAAACCTCGCGGTGACCCGGACGCTCGTGCTCGATCCCGGCCTGGATAGCGGCCGGGTGGATGATGCGTATGTCGAGACGGTGGGCAACACGACAAAGCCGTCGGCGGCGAAAGGGCTGAAAGTTGCCGACATCCGCCTGGACAGCGCCGGAGTGCTGTCGGGCTGGATCCGGTTCTCGACCTACGAAGAAGAGAAAGAGCGTTCCTACGATGAACGCTTCCAGATCCGCCCCGGCGCGAACGGCGCGCTGCTCGTCAGCGGTGGCCGGGAGCAGGCGCCGGATGATCCGGCGGCGCGCGCGGTGGTCGAGCGGAACCTGCGCGGGCGCAAGCCGGAAGCCAATGACCGGCGCGGGGAAAGCGTGCTCAAGCGCCTGGATTGACCGGCCCGTTTTTGGTGGCGGAAAATATTTCCGCGCGGTCAAATTTTTGGGTTGACCGGCCAGAAGGAATTCGCCTAACAACGGGCGTTCAAATCGCTGCCGTTGCTGACTGGCTTCGGATTGTAACCATTTCACGCCGAGAATTTTTATGCACCTCCGTTCCCGCTTGCACCGCCGTTCCTCGCTTTTCACCTTTGCCCTCGCCGCGGCGCTTTCCGCCGAGAGCGCAACCCTGCTGCAACGCGCCGACGCAGTCAGCGCCTCTGCCTCGGAAGCCGCCTACCAGCCGGCGGTATCGCCGCGCGAGCTCGGCGGCAGCATTCCCGCTGCACCGACGATCCGCACCGTGGCGGTCGAGCCGGCCCCCGGACCCCGCGAGGTGGCTCCGCGCGAAGACACCAGCGAGCCGCGGGCCCGCCGCCGCCAGGCCGCGCGCGACCGCCGGCAGCGCCGCGGGGTCAGCGAGCGTGAAGACACCACGGTCGCCGAGCGGCGCAGCACCCGCCGCAGCCGCGTCGTCCGTGACGATTCGACGAAGGACACTTCGAAGGACCGCAAGAATGTCGTCATTCCGCCGCCGGCGTCCGACCTGACCTTCACGCTCTCGGGCGGCTGGCAGAGCCGGTATATCTTTCACGGTCTCGACATCATCTCGTTCAACTCGCGCTACCGGAATAGCGGCCTCGACCGGAACTTCAACCCGATCAGTCCGCGCGAGGAAAGCTCGTCCATCTGGTTTACCGATTTTTCGCTGAACTGGAAGGGTCTGCGCGCCGGCGTCAGCTACGTCCAGGCGACCGATCCGACAGTGCCGTTTTTCCAATTCTCGCTACAGCGCGGTCGCGTCACTTCGACCGGTCTGCTGAACGACCGGGTGCGGCTCTACCGCGAGGTGGACGTGCACATTGATTACACGTTCTCGATTGTCCCGCAGTGGCTCGATGCCACCGTAGGTTACAACTCGTATTTCTTCCCGAACCACGACTTCAAGGGCACTTCCTACCAGGGAGAAATCCCGATCCGCCTGACGTTCACCCGCATTCCTTACATCCGGCCGAGCTTCACCTACTACCGCTACCTTTCGGACTACAAGCGGTTTGAAGCGGGCAACCTGAACGGCAACTACGTCGAGTTCCGCCTCGACGCCGGCTTCCCGCTCTACACGTCGGCGAATTTCGCCGTCTCGCTCGCGCCCTACGCGCTCGCCAGCTACAACATCAACTACCTGAAATTCTCGGGGAACGATGACATCGGCGGGTTCAACACGTTTGAAACCGGCTTGAAGGTGCCGATCCGCATCGGCAAGCGCTTCACCGTCACGCCGTTCGGCAACTTCGGGGCGAACCTGTCGAACGCCGATCTCGTGGCAAATAGCTTCGCTGCCAGCAACGTGCGGAGCAGTTCCGGCTCGCGCTCGTTCGGCGAACAGACGCAGTTCTGGGGCGGCGTGAACGTGGCGTTTTCGTTCTAGGAAAACGACCGGAGAACACTCAGCAAAAAGCCCGCCGGGAGCACTTGTCTCCCGGCGGGCTTTTGCTTTGGCGGAATGCGTTTCCCGAAGATCAACGCGACCCCGCGGGAAACGTGAAAATCCGGCCGCTTATTTCGCGGCGGCGTTGATCGTCTGCGACAGCGCCGTCAGCTTCTTGTCGGTCGCGCCCTCTTCATCGAGCGTTTGCTGAAGCAGGCTGGCGGCTTCCGTTTCACCGAGCAGTTCCGCGTAGGTGCGGGCGGTGCCGTAGCCGGCCATTTCGTAATGCTCGACGCGCTGGGCGGAAGCAATCAGCCCGGCATCTTTCACCGCGGGTTCCGCATCTTCGCTGATCCAGTCGTTACCTTCCGTGACGAGGCCTTTCATCGCGTCGCAGGTGTGGCCGGTGAGCGACTCGCCCAGTTTCTGGCCGATGGTTTCCAAACGCTGGATCTGGTTTTCCGTTTCGCGCAGGTGCGTTTCGAACGCCTGCTTCAACTGCGCGGAATTGGCAGACTCCTTCATCTTGGGCAGCGCCTTCGTGATCTGCGTTTCCGCGCTGTAGAGATCCTTGAGTTCGTGAACGTAAAGGTCGCGCAGGGTGCGGTATTTTTTTCCGAAGAGGGACATAGGTATTGGAAGTCGAACGGTGGTTTTTGCGGAGCCGCGCTTGCAGCGCCGTAGTGCGCTGCGAGCGGTCCAGCCAATTCGCGGCCCCGGCTCCCGGCGGACGCGATTTCCGAGCGGGCGGGCGGGGGCGTCGCGCGGGCCGCCGGCACGGGAGTTGGCGTCGGGCTGCGTCGTCCAAGCTTGGAAATTTTGCGCGCCGTCGGACGATTCCCCTAGCCAGCGCGGCGACCGGTTGATAGAAACGACCCGTCTCCGGTCTGCTTCCCCTCGCAGCCGGCAGACTCGGTGACCCGCCCGGGCGAACGGTTCCTGTCGCGCTTCGCCCGACGATTCTTTTGCTGACCTTCCCGACTGGTCATGCCGGAAATTTTTCCGCCTAGCAGCAATTCGGTGGCGCGCGCGCTCATCTTCGGCGCGCCCGTGCTGGCGGTGTCGATCATCGCTTCGCTCTACGCGTTGATCTGGTCGCCATGGGCGACCCGCGCCTGGGCACCCATCGAGCAGCCCGTCCAGTTTTCACACAAACATCACGCCGGGCAACTCGGCATCGACTGCCGGTATTGCCACACCAGCGTCGAAAAAAGTCGCTTCGCCGGCATCCCGCCGACGGAAACCTGCATGACCTGTCACTCGCAGCTTTACACCGATGCCGCGCTACTCGCGCCGGTCCGGGAAAGCCTGGCAAAAAACCGGCCAATCGTCTGGAACCGGGTCCATGATCTGCCGGACTTCGTGTATTTCAACCACTCCATCCACGTCGCGAAAGGCATCGGCTGCGTGGCCTGCCACGGCCGAACCGGCAAGGAGATGAATCTCACTTGGCAGGACGCAGTCGCTTTACATGGCCTGGTGCCTCCAGTGTCACCGGAATCCCGCGGAGCACATCGCGCCGAAGTCCCAGGTGTTCGACATCAACTGGCAGCCGCTGGCCGAGCTTGGCCGCAAGGCCGAGGCGCGCCAGTTGGTCCGGGAATACGCCCTGCAATCGACCGCCCGATTGACGGATTGCTACACCTGTCACCGCTGAACGCCCGCGCCATTTTTCCCTTCCTTTTCCGCATGAACCGCGACGGACAAAACAATACGGATGCAGCGCAGGCGCCGCTGCCCGGAGGCGGTTGCGGGGAAGGGTGCGGCTGCCGGGAGGAGGCGGGTGCACCGCTCGATTTCGCCCCGCTCCGCGCCCGGCTGGCGGCGGCGGACGGTCCCGCGTTTTGGCGCAGCCTCGATGAACTCGCGCAGACCCCGGAGTTCGAGGAATTTCTGCACCGCGAGTTTCCCGCGCGCGCCAGCGAGTGGACGGACGCCGACCCGCTGAGCCGGCGGCGTTTCTTGAAGTTGATGGGCGCATCTCTGGCGCTGGCCGGTTTCGGCACCGCGGGCTGCACAAAGCAGCCGCAGGAAAAGATCCTGCCTTACGTCCGCCAGCCGGAGTTGATCACACCGGGCATTCCGCTCCAGTTCGCCACCGCGATGCCGCACTTTCACGGCTTCGCGCGCGGCGTGCTCGTCGAGAGTCACATGGGCCGCCCGACGAAGATCGAGGGCAACCCGGAGCATCCCGCCAGCCTCGGAGCGACCGATGTTTTCATGCAGGCGGCGATCCTCGATCTCTACGATCCCGACCGCTGCCGGAACGTTCTGCGAGCCGGCGAAATCTCCACGTGGGACCTGTTCTTTGCCGAGGTCCAGCCGCTGCTCGCGCTCCAGGAAGCGAAAGGCGGCGCGGGCTTGCGCATCCTGACCGAGACCGTGGTATCACCCACGCTGGGGGCACGGCTGGGGGCGCTCTTGAAGAAATTCCCCGCCGCCCGCTGGCACCAGTTTGAGCCGATCACGCGCGATTCTGTCCGCGAAGGCGCGCGGCTGGCATTCGGCGGCGATGAATTCTTCGAAACGCACCACGACTTCAGCGCGGCGCGGGTCATCCTCTCGCTCGACAGCAATTTCCTGTTCGATCATCCGGACAGCCTGCGTTACGCGCGGGAGTTTGCGAAAAATCGTCGAGTCGCGGATGCCGGCGCTCCAGACGAAGCCCGGATGAACCGGCTCTACGTCATCGAGCCGTCGCCGACCATCACCGGGGCGACGGCGGACCACCGGCTGCCGCTGGCGGCGGGCGCGGTGGAAGGTTTTGCCCGCGAGTTGCTGGGCACGATCAGCGGCGGTGCGGGAGTGGGTGCGCCGGAAGCCGCCGGAGCGGTGGCGGTCTGGCGCAACGCGCTCGCGGCCGACCTGCTTTCCGCGCGCGGCGCCGGGATCGTGATCGCCGGCTCGCGGCAGCCGCCCGCGGTGCACGCGCTCGCCCACGCGCTGAACGTCGCGCTCGGCAATGTCGGGCAGACCGTTTTTCACGCCCCGACGGCCGAGGTCCGGGCGGTCAACCAGACGCAGTCATTGCGCGATCTCACCGCCGAACTGGCCGCGGGTGCGGTCGAGCTGCTCGTCGTGCTGGGCGGCAACCCAGTTTATCAGGCGCCGGCGGATGTGCCGTTTGCCGACGCGTTGAAAAAAGCCGGCCGGATCCTGCGTCACGGGACGCATTACGACGAGACTTCGCGCTACGCCCACTGGAACCTCCCGGCCGCCCATTTCCTCGAAGCCTGGAGCGACGAGCGGGCGTTTGATGGCACGCTCTCCATCGCGCAGCCGCTCATCGCGCCGCTTTATCGCGATGCCCGGAGCGCGCTGGAATTTCTCGATTCACTGCTGTCCGCGCCGGTGCGGACGAGCTTTGACATCGTGCGCGAGGCCTGGCGGGCGGAACGGCGCGATTTGGCGACGGACGCTGAGTTCGAAAAATGGTGGCGCCGTGCGGTGCACGACGGCTTGGTCAAAGGCAGCGCGCTCCCGCGTCGTGAAAGCTCCGCCGCGGGCGCCGCCGGCACTCCGCCGGCGCCAGCGACCACCGCGAGCGCGGCTCCCGGCGGGATCGAGATCGTCTTCGCGCCGGATTCCACGGTCTGGGATGGCCGGTTTGCCAACAACGGTTGGCTCCAGGAAACGCCGAAGCCGATTACGACCCTGACCTGGGACAACGCGGCGTTGCTCAGTCCGAAGCTCGCCGAGCGACTGCGGCTCGCGAACGAGGATGTGATCGAACTGAAAACCGGCGGTCGCACGCTGCGTGCGCCGGTCTGGATTCTGCCGGGTCAGGCTGAGAACAGCGTCTCTCTTCATTACGGCTACGGGCGCACTGCGGCCGGCCACGTCGGGACGGGGCAGGGGGCCAATGCGTTCGCGCTCTGCCGGTCGGACGCCGCCGGATTCATCGCGGAAGGTGTCGAGATTCAAAAAGTGCCCGGCGCCCGGTGGGAGCTGGCGACCACGCAGCGCCACCACGCCGTGGAAGGGCGCGACGTGGTGCGCGGCGGCACGCTGGAAGCGTTTCGGCGCGACCACCACGCGCCGGCCCACGGGCACGAGCCGGCGCCCGCGGAGGACGAGACGCTTTATCCCAGCGACCACACTTACCCGGTCTTCGCCTGGGGCATGGCGATCGATCTCAGCACCTGCATCGGCTGCAACGCCTGCATCGTCGCCTGCCAGAGCGAAAACAACATCCCCATCGTCGGCAAGGGCGAGGTGCGCCGCCAGCGCGAGATGCACTGGCTGCGCGTCGATTCGCTATTTCAGCGGCCCGGATCTCGACCGCCCGGAGATCACCCATCAGCCGGTGCCCTGCATGCATTGCGAGAACGCGCCGTGCGAAGTCGTCTGCCCGGTTGCCGCGACGCTGCACGATCCCGACGGCCTCAACGCGATGATTTACAACCGCTGCGTCGGCACGCGGTATTGCTCGAACAACTGCCCCTACAAGGTGCGGCGGTTCAATTTCTTCGATTGGACTGATCAACACACGCTCACGCTGAAGCTCCAGCGCAATCCCGAGGTCACCGTGCGCTCCCGCGGCGTGATGGAAAAGTGCACCTACTGCGTGCAGCGCATCAGCCGCGTGAAGATCAATGCCGAGCTGGAGGAACGCCGCCCGCGCGACGGCGAGATCGTCACCGCCTGCCAGCAGGCCTGCCCGACGGAGGCGATCCTTTTCGGCGATCTCAACGACAAGAATAGCCGGGTTTCCCGCATCAAGGCGAGCCCGCTGAACTACGGCATGCTGGCGGAATTGAACACCCGGCCGCGCACGACTTACCTGGCGAAAATCCGCAATCCGAACCCGCAGATTCCGACCTAGAAAACACCTTCCCCATCCCCCCTGTCATTCCGAGCTACCTCGAAACGAAACCCGCGAATCTTCTCCCCCCGCACCGGCGCCGCCTGCATTTGCCGGCGATGCCGGAGCCGAGAAACGCTGTGGGACGCTTCGATCCGCTCGGAATGACACCGGGGGAAATCAGCCAATAAAAGTCCGCCTCCGCGCCCGCTACGCATCCCGCCGCTCTTCGACCTTATGCCGCCCGCCGCCGCTGACACTCCCGTCTCCGTTTCACCGCTCGGTTATCCCGACCGGTTGATCGGCCGTGGCGAGACGCTGACCCGAGTGACCGAGCAGGTCGGTAGCATCGTGCTGGATTCCCGCAAGCATCCGCGCGGCTGGTGGGTCGGCTTCGGCATCGGCTTCGCGCTGCTGATGCTGATGCTCTACGCGATCACGTATCTTATCTACGCGGGCACCGGCATCTGGGGCATCAACATGCCGGTCGCCTGGGGCTTCGCGATCATCAACTTTGTCTGGTGGATCGGCATCGGCCACGCCGGCACGTTTATCTCGGCCATCCTGCTGCTCGTCGCCCAGCAGTGGCGCAATTCGCTGAACCGCATGGTCGAGGCGATGACGCTTTTCGCCGTCGCCTGCGCCGGCATGTTTCCGCTCATCCACATGGGCCGGCCGTGGGCGTTTTATTTTCTGATTCCGTATCCGAACGTCATGGGCCTGTGGCCGCAGTTCCGCAGCCCGCTGGTGTGGGACGTGTTCGCGGTTTCGACCTATTTCATCGTCTCGCTCGTCTTCTGGTTTATCGGCTTGATCCCGGATCTCGCCACGCTGCGGGACACCGCGAAGGAACGCTGGAAGCAGGTCGTCTTCGGGCTGTTCGCGCTCGGCTGGCGCGGGTCGGCGAAGCATTGGCAGAACTATCGCGCGATTTATCTGCTGCTCGCCGGGCTGGCGACGCCGCTGGTGCTTTCCGTGCACAGCGTCGTGTCGTTTGACTTCGCCGTGGCGATCCTGCCGGGCTGGCACACCACGATTTTCCCGCCCTACTTCGTGGCGGGCGCGATCTACTCGGGCTTCGCGATGGTGTTGAACATCATGATCCCGGTGCGGCGGATCTACGGGCTGCAGAATCTCGTCACCGAGCGCCATCTCAACAACATGGCGAACGTCATGCTCGCCACCGGCCTCATCGTCGCCTACGGCTACGCGACCGAGGCGTTCATGGCGTGGTTCAGCGGGGATCAATACGAGCGCTTTCTGTTGATGAACCGCCTCGGCGGGCCGTATCGCGTGCTCTACTGGGCGCTGATTCTTTGCAACATTCTCATCCCGCAACTGCTCTGGTCGCGGAAGGTGCGGCTGAACACGATCGCGCTCTGGTGCGTCGCGCTCGTCATCAACATCGGCATGTGGCTGGAGCGCTTTGTCATCGTCGTCATCAGCCTGCACCGCGACTTCGTGCCGTCGAGCTGGGGCATGTATACGCCGACGTTCTGGGATTGGGCGACCTTTGCCGGCACGATCGGGTTGTTCCTCACGCTGATGCTGCTTTTCATCCGGTTCCTGCCGATGATTTCGATCACGGAAGTCCGCGAGCTCGTCGCACGAGGAAAATCACGGCGCGCACCCGCCGGCGCCAGGCGGGCAGCCGGCTCACTGACCGTCTTTCAAAGTCACGACGCATTCACCATGTCCGCGCTTGTCGAACCACACGTTCCCGCCGCCAGCCACGCCACCGCGCGGCGGGCTGCGCGCCTTCATGGCGTGCTCGGCGAGTTTGCGGATTCCGACTCGCTGCTGGCCGCGGCCCGCGCCGCGCAGACCGCCGGCTGGCGGCGGATGGATGCCTACACGCCGATCCCGATCGACGGGCTGGGCGAGGCGGTGGGCAAGCGCTTTTCCTGGGTGCCGCTCATCGTCCTGGTGGCCGGTTTTTCCGGCGCCGCGGGCGGGTTCTTCATGCAGTGGTATGCGATGGGATACGACTATCCCTACAACATCGGCGGCCGGCCGTTTAATTCGTGGCCGATGTTCATCCCGATCACGTTCGAGCTGGGCATCCTTTGCGGCGCGCTGGCCGGGGCGTTCGGCATGCTGGCGCTCAACGGGCTGCCGCGCCTGCATCATCCGGTTTTCAAGGTGCCCGGGTTCGAGCGCGCGACGATCGACCGTTATTTTCTCTGTCTCGAAGCGCGTGATCCGAAGTTTGGGAACGCGGAGGACGCCACCGCGTTTCTGCGGCGGGCCGGGCGCGGTGGCCACCACGGAGGTCGCGGCATGATTTTCCGCGCGCTCCGTCTTCTGCTCGGTCTGGCGGCGTTGCTCGGCGCCTCCGCGGGCTGCCGGCAGGACATGTATAACCAGCCGCGCTACAAGCCCTACGCGCCGAGCGAATTTTTCGAAGACGGCGCCTCGGCGCGGCCGCTGCTGGCGCACGTGGTTCCGCGCGGGCATCTGCGCGAGGACGACCAGCTCCATGCCGGCAAGGACGCCGCCGGCATGCTGGCGACCGCGATCCCGGTGCCGGTCACCCGGGAGCTGCTCGCGCGCGGGCAGGAGCGTTACAACATCTTCTGCTCCGTCTGCCACGGCACCACCGGCCAGGGGAACGGCATGATCGTCATGCGCGGATTTCCGCCGCCGAATTCGTATCATTCCGACCGGCTGCGCAACGCCCCGCCCGGCTACTTTTTCGACATCATCACCAATGGCTACGGCGTGATGTATCCCTATGGCTACCGGATTCCGGAAGTGACCGACCGCTGGGCCATCGTCGCCTACATCCGCGCCCTCCAGCTTTCCCGCCACGCCGCGCCCGAGGATGTGCCGCCGGACGAGCGCGCCCGGCTGGATGCCTCCGCACCGCCGTCCGCCGCCCCGTAAACGCCGATGACCTCGCCTCTGCCCACCGAACCCATCGAGCTGCGCGCCCGGCTGCCGCGCATCGGCCGGCTCGCGCTCATCGCCGGCGCCGCGGGGCTGCTGCTGTGCGCCGTCGGATTTTTCCTCCAGCCGCAGCAGGCGGCATTTTCCTATCTCTACGGGTATCTGTTCTGGACCGGCATCCCGCTTGGCAGCCTCGCGCTGTTCATGCTGCATGCGCTGACCGGCGGACGCTGGGGATTCATCATCCGCCGCTTCCTGGAAGCCGCGATGGCGACGCTGCCGTTGCAGGCGATTCTGTTCATTCCGTTCTTCTTCTTGCTGCCGCAGATTTACGGCTGGGCGCGACCGGAGGAGCGGGCGCAGAACCCGATCCTCCAGAGCCAGGTCTGGTATCTCAACACGACCGGCTTCGTGGTGCGCGCGGTCATCGTCTGGGCGGTCTGGATGATGCTTGCGCACCTGCTTCTGCGCTGGTCGCGCGAGCAGCAGGGAACCGCCGACCCCGCGCCGACCCGGCGCATGCGGATCCTCAGCGGGCCCGGCGTGGTGATCCATGCGTTTGTCGGCACGATCGCGGCGGTGGACTGGATCATGGTGCTGGAAAACGACTGGTATTCCACCGTGTTCCCGCCGCATTTCCTGATCAGCCAGATGCTCTCCGCGCTCGCGGTCGCCATCATGCTGCTTGTCGTCCTCCGCCCGGCGCTCGCCTGGAAATCGTGGGTCACGGAGCGCGATTTTCATTCGCTCGGAAATCTGCTGATGGCGTTCACACTGCTCTGGACCTACCTGATGGTGTCGCAGCTCATCATCATCTGGTCCGGCAACCTGCCGCGCGAGATCGTCTGGTATCTGCACCGCACGGCCGGCGGCTGGAAGGTCGTGGCGACGCTGCTGGTCGTCTGCCAGTTTTTCACCCCGTTTTTCCTCCTGTTGTTCCGGGTGAACAAACGCCGGCCGCGCGTGCTGGCGGGCATCGCGCTCGGGATTTTTTCCGTGCACGCACTGGAAACGCTCTGGCGCGTGGCGCCGTCCCTGCACCGCGCCGGGTTTCACCTGAGCTGGACGGATTTGGCGGCGTTTCTCGGCGTCGGCGGGATCTGGCTTTGGTGGTTTGCCACGCAGCTTTCCCGCCGGCTGGAAATCCCGCGGAATGATCCGCGCATCGAGACAGCCTTCGGTCATCCCGCCCACGCCGCGCCCTCGCCGGACGCCGTCCCACTGCTGACCGGCCACCGCGCGGCGTCGGTCAACCGCTCCCCGTCATGACATCGCCCGACCACGGAACGCCCCAGAACGCCGGCGACCCGCATGCCTCCAGCGCGACGCCCGCGGACATTTCCGCCGGGCACGAGGTGAACGATTTCGCGCCGCGCCCGGTGGCGTGGTTTGGCGTCGGCATGCTGGTGCTGCTGGCGGTGGTCTTCGCGGTGGTCTGGCCGCTCATGCATTTCGTCCACATCCGCTGGGTGCGGACTTCGGTGAGCGAACGGCTGCGCACCGAGCCCGGCTCGGCGTCCTTTGCCAAGGCCCCGCCGCAAGCCGGCGAAAATGGCGCGCCGTTGCTGCAGATCGTGCCGGAGGAAGACCTTGCGGACATGCGTTCGCGCGACGCCGCCGAGCTGCTCACCTACGGCTGGATCGACGCCCGCAATCGCATCGTGCGCCTGCCGATCGGGCGCGCGATGGACCTGGTCGCGGAACGCGGCCTGCCGCCCACCGGCCCGGCGAACCGCACAATGTTGGAAATGCAGCGCGAACCGCACCCCGTCGAGGATCAGCCCCGGCCAAAACAATGAATTTCTCCGTCATCTCGCGCGCCCGCCTGGGCGCCGCCTCCAGCGTCACCGTGGCGGCGATCTCGCTCTCGCTGCTGGTGCTGCCGGCACCCGGTCGCGCGGCCCGGCCGGGTTCGGACCGACCGCTGCCAGAGTCGGTGCCCGGCGCCGCGGGGGAGATGTCGCGCGAGGTTGCGTTTGATCAAAAGCTCGGGGCCACGGTCCCGCTCGACGCCCGGTTTCGCGACGAGGACGGGCGGCTGATTCCCTTCGGCCAGACGCTCGCCGCCGGGCGCCCGGCGATCCTGCTGCTCGGTTACCACGAGTGCCCGATGCTTTGCTCTGCCGTGCTGAACGGGCTCATCGCCACGCTGCACGATTTGAAATGGACGGCGGGGCGGGAGTTCGATCTCATCGACGTCAGCATCGACCCGGCGGAGCCCGTCTCGCTCGCGGCTTCAAAGCGGCGGATTTATCTCAAGCGCTACAGCCGCCCCGGCGCCGCCGCCGGCTGGCATTTCCTGACCGCGGCGGAATCCGGCGACGACCGGTCCATTCGCCAGCTCGCCGACAGCATCGGCTTTCGTTACCGCTACGATCCCGCGACCAAGCAATACGCGCACGCCAGCGGCTTCGCGATCCTCACGCCCGACGGCCGGGTGTCGCGCTACTTCTTCGGCATCAACTTCGACCCGGCCGAGTTGCACGCCGCGCTCGCCGCCGCCGGCGCGCGGGAGGTGAGCCGCACGCCGATCGAGCAGTTCCTGATCCTCTGCTTTCATTACAACCCCATCCAGGGCAAGTATGGCGCCCTCATCATGCATCTGCTGCGCGCCGGCGCGGTGGGGACCATCGTCGCGATGGGGGCGGGCATTTACTGGCTCTCCCGCTCGCCCCGCCGGCGCGAGCCGCAAGCGCAGACCGCTGACGCGCCGGTGCCGGTGGCCCGCTGAACCCCGATTTCCCGACCGCCGCCGACAATTTCCTCCGACGCAATTCCGCAGCCATGAAATTCCAGTTTCTTCCGGACTCAGCTTCGACCACCTCCGGGCAGGTCGATCTCCTGTTCTGGTTTCTGGTGCTGGTGACGCTGTTTTTCCTCACCGTCATCTTCGTGCCGATGGGGTATTTTCTTTACAAATACCGGCGCGGAAATCCGGCGGACCGCACGCCGCTGCGCATCTCGACCTGGAAGATCGAGCTGTTCTGGTCGTCGGTGCCGATGGCGCTCACATTCGTCATCTTCGGCTGGGGCGCGGGGTTGTTTATCCACCTGCGCACGCCGCCGGATGATGCCCAGGAAATCAACGTCGTCGGCAAGCAATGGATGTGGCGATTGCAGCATCCCGAAGGCAAGCGGGAGATTAACGCGCTGCACGTCCCGGTCGGCCGCACCGTGAAGCTTGTGATGACGAGCGAGGACGTGATCCACTGCTTCTCGATCCCCGCGTTTCCGGATCAAGCAGGACGTGCTGCCGGGCCGCTACACGGCGCAGTGGTTCAAGGCGACGAAGGCCGGCACGTATCACCTGTTTTGCAGCGAATTTTGCGGGAACCAGCATTCCTATATGATCGGGGCGATCACCGTGATGGAGCCGGCACAGTATCAGGACTGGCTGAACTCCGGCTCGCCGCAGGAAACCCAGATCGCCGCCGGCGAGAAGCTTTATCACCAGCTCGGCTGCTCCGGTTGTCACGCGGAGAATTCCAAGGTGCGCGCGCCGTCGCTGGTCGGGCTCTACGGCAAGCCGGTGCCGATCACCGGCGGCGGCTTTGTCACCGCGGACGAACGCTACCTGCACGACTCGATCGTGATGCCGGCCAAGCAGGTCGTGCAAGGCTACGAAAACCTGATGCCGAGCTTTGAAGGACAGCTCAACGAGGAGCAACTTTTCCAACTCGTCCAGTATCTGAAATATCTCGGGCGCGAGCAGCCGCCGGAATACCGCCGCCAGGGGGCCGGCGCCGCGCAGTTCACCGTGCCGCAGCAGCCGTGAGCGACTTCCGTGGGGATGATGACCAACAGAGGATAAACCGATGCAATCCGCGACCACTCTTGATACGCCCTCGCCGGCGGCGACCGGCGCGCACCCGCCGCCACACGGCGGCGCCGGGTTCAACGACCTGCGCGAAGACTACCTATCCGATCACTCGATCCGCTCCTGGCTGCTCACGATCGACCACAAGCGCATCGGGCTGCTTTATCTCTTCACGATCCTCTTTTTCTTTTTCGTCGCCGCTGCCGCCGCCGGGCTGATGCGCATGGAGTTGCTGACGCCGAAAGGCGACCTCGTCACCAGCGAGACTTACAACAAGCTCTTCACGATCCACGGCGTGCTGATGGTTTGGTTCTTCCTGATTCCGTCGATTCCGGCGGTGCTCGGGAATTTCATCCTGCCGCTGATGCTCGGCGCGCGCGACGTGGCGTTTCCGCGGCTGAATCTGCTGAGCTGGTATCTGTTCATCCTGGGCGGCGCGTTTGCCTTTTACGCGGTGACGGCGGGCGGCGTGGACACCGGCTGGACGTTCTACACGCCGCTGAGCACGACCTACGCAAACGGGCACGTGTTCACGATGGCGACCGGCGTTTTCATCACCGGGTTTTCGTCCATTCTCACCGGGCTGAACTTCATTGTCACCACGCACAAGATGCGCGCGCCCGGGCTCACCTGGCTGCGGCTGCCGCTCTTTGTCTGGAGCCTGTATGCCACATCGCTGCTCATGGTGCTGGCGACGCCGGTGCTGGCGATCACGCTCCTGCTCATGGCGGCCGAGCGTTTCCTTGGCGTCGGCGTGTTCAACCCGGCGCTCGGCGGCGATCCGCTGCTGTTTCAGCACCTCTTCTGGTTTTATTCGCACCCGGCCGTTTACATCATGATCCTGCCCGGCATGGGGGTGGTCAGCGAGACGATCACCTGCTTTTCGCGGAAGAAGATTTTCGGCTACCACTTCGTCGCGCTGGCCAGCATGGCGATCGCGGTGCTCGGCTTCGTGGTGTGGGGCCACCACATGTTCACCACGAGCCAGTCGGCCTATGCCGGCATGGTGTTTTCGCTGCTCAGCTTTCTGGTGTCGGTGCCGTCGGCCATCAAGGTCTTTAATTGGACGGCGACGCTCTACCGCGGGGAGATCACTTTTTCGACTCCGATGCTGTATGCGCTCGGCTTTATCGGGCTGTTCACGCTTGGCGGGTTGACGGGGCTGTTCGTCGCCACGCTGGCGACGGATGTGCATCTCACCGACACCTACTTCGTCGTCGCGCATTTCCATTACGTCATGGTCGGCGGCATGGTGCTCGCCTTCATGGGCGGGCTGCATTTCTGGTGGCCGAAGATCACCGGGCGGCTGTATCCGGAAAAAGCCGGGCAGCTCTCGGCGCTCGTGATTTTTATCGGATTCAACCTGACGTTTTTCCCGCAGTTTCTGCTCGGATATCTCGGGATGCCCCGGCGTTACCACTCGTATCCGGAGGAGTTCCAGATTTTCAACGTCCTCTCGACCGCCGGCGCCTCGATCCTGGCGGTCGGCTATCTGCTGCCGTTTTTTTACCTGATCTGGTCGCTGAAAAAGGGCGCGCGCTCCGGTGACAATCCCTGGCGTGCGACCGGTCTGGAATGGCAGACCCCTTCGCCGCCGCCGACGCATAATTTTCACACCACGCCGGTCGTCACGTCGCCGCCCTACAACTACACGCTGACGACCAACGTGAGCCCGGACGCCGCGGAAAGGGACCTCGAACATGCCTGACGCCGCCGCCGCATCCTCCTCCGCGCTGGCTGTCCCGCCCGGCTCCGCGACTCACTCCGAGCCGCGGCCGGCCATGCATTTGCACCAGCACCAGTTCGATGATTTGGCGCAGCAAACCGATGCAGCGCGGCTCGGCATGTGGCTGTTTCTGGCGACGGAAGTCCTGTTTTTCGGCGGCTTGTTCGCGGCCTACACGGCTTATCGCTACGTTTATCCGCACGCCTTTGCCGACGCGAGCCGCCATCTGAGCGTTCTCTTCGGCACGCTCGACACCGCGGTGCTGCTCACCAGCAGTCTGACGATGGCGCTGGCCGTTTTTGCGAGTCAGAACATGGGCGACTCGGCGGAGGAACGTCGGCAGGCGGGGCGCAAGATCGCGGGGTTGCTGGTTCTCACCGCCGCGCTTGGCGCCGGCTTTCTCGTGCTCCACGCCTACGAATACTACACCGACTGGGTCGAGCACCATGTGCCCGGCCGGTCGTTCCATTGGGAAGGGGCGGATGCTGGGCACGCGCACCTTTTCTTCCTGATCTATTTTCTGCTCACCGGTCTGCACAGCCTGCACGTCGCCATCGGCGTGGGGCTGCTGGGATTCATGGCCGTGCTGGCGTGGCGCGGCCGGTTTTCCCGCGAGTATCACAACCCGATCGAGATCACCGGTCTTTACTGGCACTTCGTGGACATGGTCTGGGTCTTCCTGTTCCCGCTGCTGTATCTCATCGCGACCCGTTGACGCCCAACCCGGTTTTCACCGCCTCCGCCGATGTCCTCCTCCAGTAGTGCCGCCGATTCGCACGCGCCGGAAACGCCGCGCTCCACGCTTGTTCAAAAACGCGGCGGCGCTTTTCATTCTGCTCGGCGTCACGGTCGGCGCGAACTACATCGACCTCGGCGCGTTCAACATCGCTGTCGCCATGGTGATCGCGCTCGTGAAGGCGGCGCTGATCGTCTGGATCTTCATGGAAGTGCGCCACCGCGGGGCGTTGCTCTGGCTTTTCGCCGCCGCCGGGTTTTTCTGGCTGCTGCTCCTGCTCGTCATGATGATGAGCGACTACGTTAGCCGCCCAGTGCTGCTGCCAAACTGGCTGGACGGCACCGGCCCGGACAGCCACATGGATTTTCCGGCGGACCGCCGTCCTTCACCGCGAAAATAGCGACGCCGACGGGCAGCGCGTCAGGCCGCCACCGCCGCGCTCGCGGTCTCGGGCGCTTCGGCGTGGCGTTCGCCGCCGATGACGGTCTGCGAAATGGCGCGCCGCAGGTCGTGCAAAGTAACCGGCTTGTGCAGGATCAGGTCGATGTCTCCGAGGCGCGTGGTGCCGGTGGCTTTGAGCAAGTCGCCGAAGCCGGTCAGCAGGATCACGGGCACCGTCGGCGCGTGTTCCTTCGTGGCGGCCGCCAGCGCTTCGCCGTTCATGCCGGGCATCGCCTGATCGGTGATGATCAGGTCAAACGGTTCCAGGGAAAACTTCTTCAGCGCTTCGCCGCCGCCGTTGGCGGTCTGCACATAATGGCCGTCCTGCTGGAGCTGCTCGCGGATGACGTCGCAGACGATGCGCTGGTCGTCGACCACGAGAATTCGCAGGGTCCGCGAAACCTGGCTCGCCGTGCCGTCGATTTCCTGCGCGGCGGGCACCTCAGAGGGCAGCACAATGCGAAAGGTCGTCCCGAAGCCCAGGGTGGAATCGATGTCCAGCGTGCCGCCGTGGCGTTGCACGATGCCGTAGACTCCGGACAAGCCGAGACCGGTGCCGTGATCGCCCTTCGTCGTGAAAAACGGCTCCAGGCAGCGGCGGCGGACGGTTTCATCCATGCCGATGCCATCGTCGGTGACTTCCAGGCAGACTCGATCCGGGGCGCCGGGCTCGCCGGGTTCGGTATAGGTCCGGATCACGATGCGGCCGCCATCTGGCAGCGCGTCCACGGCGTTGAAAATCAGATTCGTCAGCATCTCCCGCAGCTCCGCCGGATCGCCGAGGACCGGCCGCACGGTGCCCAGCTCCGGCCGCATGACGACCCGCAACCCGCGCGCCTGCACCTCGTCGCGCCAGCGCGGGGCGGTCAGCGTGACGGCCTGTTGCGCAAGCTGGGTGAGATCGACCGCCAGCCGGGTTTCCTCCCCCTGGGCTTCCGTCCGGTGAAACGCCCGCAGTCGGCTGACCGTGCGGGTGGCGTCGCGCGCCGCCATCATGATCGTGCGCACATACGCCGAGAGCCGTTCGCCGCGCGCGTTGCTCTTCGCGGGGTCGGCGCCGCTGCCCGCGGCGGGATCCTCCGCCATGTTAAGCAGCAGCTCGCTGTAGCCATGGATCAGGGTGAGGGCGTTGTTGAAATCGTGCGCGATGCCGGCGGCCATGGTGCCCAGGGCGGTGAGCCGCTCGTGCCGGATCGCGCCCTGCTGGGCGTTACGAAGTTGCGAAAGCGTCTCCTCCAGCCGGGCGGTGCGCTCACGCACCAAGGCATCGAGCTGATCGTTCTGCGCGAGCAATTGCTGCTGAAGAAAGCGGTTCTCCAGGAGGTTGCGGATGCGCAGGAGCACCTCGGGCTGGTCGATCGGTTTCGTGAGAAAGTCGGCTGCGCCAAGCGAGAGCGCGCGATGCTTGGTCTTCGGCGTGATGTCGGCCGTGAGGACGAGGACGGGAACGCTCACGCGCGAGAGCTTTCTTTCAACGGGATCGCCGGTGGGATCCGCGCCGGCCGCCGGGGCGGGGCAGGGGGTTTCCTCGGCACGAAGCTGCTCGAGCAGGGCGAAGCCATCCGGCGTCGACATGTGCAGGTCGAGCAGGACCAGGTCGGGCTGAAACTCACGGAAGATGGCGATGGCCGCGCTGGAATCCGTGGTTCCGCGGACGTTCGTGGCACCGATTAATTCCAGACTGCGCTCCAGCAGACAGACATTGGCGAACTCGTCGTCAACGATCAGGATGCGAGCTTTGGCGAGGGTGTTTCGAAGCATAAAATTCGGGCGCTGTTTGCAGTGGGGGTTGCGCGGGAGTGGGGAGTCGCGGCGAGGGAGTTTAAAGAGCAACAGTCAGACCAACACCGGCGCATGTTTTGATCCGCCCCGCGCCAGTGAGGACCGCAGCGTCGCGTTTTCGATGACGTCCAGCAGGCCGCGCACGCTGAGCGGCTTCGTCAGATAACTCGCGGCGCCGGCGGCCAAGAGCGCTTCCGCGCGTCCGCGACCGACGTCGGCGGTGACCATGACGACCTCGATTCCTGCCAGATCGGGATCCGCCTTCACCCGGCGCAGGATTTCGTCGCCGGCGAGGTCGGGCAGGTGCAGATCGAGAAAGATCAGGTCCGGGCGCTCCTCCCGCGCGAGCAGCAGACCCGCGCTGCCATTGTCGGTGGAAAGCAGGCGCACGCCGGGGCAAAAAAGGACGACGCGTTCCAGCAGCCGGCGGTTCGATTCATTGTCCTCGATTTGCAGAATGGTGAGTTCCGGCGCGGCGGCGGACGCAGGCGGCCGGGATGAGTCAGCCTCCGCCGCGTGCTCGTCCGGCGCGGGCAGCCCCTCCGTCGTTTCCGCGGTCGCAAGGCTGCCGTTGCAGCCTGCGAGGATGCTCATCGCGGTGCCACTCAAGGGGCCCGGCGCGACCGGCGGCTCGGCGGCGTCGAACTCGACCCAGAAGTGGCTTCCTTCGCCCGGCGAACTTTCCACCCCGATCGTTCCGCCCATGGCCTCGGTCAATCGCTTCGTGAGCACGAGACCGAGCCCGCTGCCCTCGGTGCCGGTGTATTGCGCGCCGAGGCGCTCGAACGGCGTGAACAGGAGCGTCAGATCCTCCGGCGAGATGCCGGGTCCGGTGTCACGCACGCTCAACCGGATGCGGCGCCCGCCCGAGGCCGGCGTCGGCGTGAGGGTGAGTGTCACCCGGCTCGTCGGATGGCTGTATTTCACCGCGTTGGAAAGCAGGTTCAAAATGATCTGGCGGAGCCGTCGCTCGTCCGCGCGCACCTCTGTCCGCGACTCCGGGCTGGTGGCGCCGACACGACCTTCGAGGACCAGGGAGATGCTGCGCGCCGTGGCGGCAGGCCGGAGCATGGCGACGCAATCCCGGAGCACGAGCTCGGTTTCCACCGGCACCAGATCGAGGTCGAGGTGCCCGCTTTCGATCCGGGCCACGTCGAGCACTTCGTCGATGAGTCCCAGCAGATGCCGGCCGGCTTTCAGGATGTGGCTGGTGCTTTCCCGCTGGCGGCCATCCAGGGTGCTGATTTCCAGGAGTTGGCCAAAGCCGAGGATGGCGTTCAGCGGCGTGCGCAGCTCGTGGCTCATGCGCGAAAGGAACTCGCTCTTCGCGTGATCCGCCTTTTCCGCCGCGCCCCGGGCCTGGCCGAGGGCTTCTTCGGTGCGGCGCCGCTCCGTGGCGGCAGCCAGCACGTTCGCCACCGACTGGAGAAAAAACAGGTCGTCCGGTGTGAACTCTCGACGCTGGGCCGAGAACGTGTTCAGCACGCCGAAGGCCGGGACATCGCTCTCGCCTGCGATGAGGACGCAGAGCCCGCTCGTGGCGCCCAGATTGAGCATCCAGGGCGCGAGGCCGAAGCGCTTTTCCTGCGCGATGTCGAGCACGCTGACCGGCTCCCGGGTGGCCAGGGTAAAGCCTGCGCAGAAATCCTCCCGGTCGTGCGGCGTCTCGGCACCGACCATCTCGGGCGGGCAGCCAACCCCAGCGCGGCGGACAAACGTGCGGCGCTCCGGGAGATGTTCCAGCACCAAGCTGAACTCGACTTCGAGAGTCTCCGCGACCTGCGAAACCGCTTCCGCGAACAGCGTCTCCAAACCCAGCCCGGCGAGCGCGCGGCGGCCCAGCTCTGCGACGACTTGCTGCTGCCGTGCGCGGATGCGCGACTGGCGTTCCTTTGTCCGCAGCTCCATGATGTTGCGCGCATTGCCGATCACGCCGATGACGTTGCCGGCGGCATCGAAGAGGGGGCTTTTGTTCACCAGACATTCGAAATTCTGGCCGAGCGCCGTGGTGCCCATGGATTCGAGCGTCACGAGTTTGCGCGCCGCCATCACGGATTCGTCCTCCTCGCGCAGGAGCCGCGCGGTATCCGGGGAAAACAGTGTGTCGTCACAGCAGCCGAGCACAGCTTCGACCGACCGGCCCAACACCGCCGCGCCGGCTTCGTTGATCAGCGTGTAACGTCCCGCCCGGTCCTTGACGAAAATGGAGTCGGCGGCGCCTTCGATGATCGAGCGGAAAAGCGTGGTTTCCTCCTGCAAGGCTCGCTCCCGGTGCCGAGATTCTGCGAGCTCGGCTTCGAGCGCCGCGGTTTTTGCACGCAGGTCCGCAAGCGTTTCGGCGCGGTCCGGCGCGCCGGCGGGTTCGCCGGTCAAACCTTGAAAAGTGTCTGTTGCGGTGGGCTGGGCTTCTGGCGCGGGGTTCATGCGGCGTGACCGGGAGCGGCGCGGGGGCGGGTGGGTGAAAAGCGCCTCCGCGTGCCAACACGCCCGAATTCAGCCAGTTTCGCGCCATCAGATCGCCGGGGGCGCGCTATCCGCCGATGCGAGCCGGTCGAGATCGGCGGGGGTATCCACGTCCAGCAGACCGGCGGGAAAGCTCACGCGCGCCACCGCTCCGAGCGCCGTGTGCCGCAGGATCACGGCTTTCGCGCCCGTGTGATCCGGAAGCGCGAGAATCTCCGCAGAAATCTCGCGACCGAAAACAGCCGGCGGCCCGAGCGTTTCCCCGTAGGCGCTGGCGGCGACCGGATGGCCGCTGCTCCTTTGCGCCTCGATCAAATCATGGAACAACGCCGCCGTCGCGCCGGGCTGGTCGCAAAGACAGATCAACCCGGCCGATACATCCGCGCCGCTTTGCAAAAGGTCGTGCCAGCCAGCTTTCAACGTCGCGCCCATGCCGGCTTCCCAGTTTGCGCAGCGGACGACGCGAATCGCCGGGTGATCCGGGAGGACGTGGATCATGCGCTCTGCGTCGAACCCCAGGACGACGATCAGCGGGGCGCAGCCGGCCGCCAGAGCGGTGCGGGCGGCGTGTCCCAGCAGCGTGCCGCCGCGAAACGGGAGCAATTGCTTCGGCTGGCCCAGGCGCGTGGAGGCGCCCGCCGCGAGGAGGATGCCGCCAAAAGCCGGGCGCGGCGCCGTGTTCACAAGCCCGGGGGTTCGCCGCTCAAGACGCGGCCCGCTCGCGGGCGGCGATCTGCCCCTGGTCCGGCTCTGCCGCCGGATGAATCGGGCGCCGGCTTTCGCGCAGCGTTCCCCCGTTGCGGCCGGCGAGCACGGCCTGCATTTCCGCCACGATGGCGAGCGCGATCTCCTCCGGGGTTTCCGCCCCGATGTCGAGACCCGCCGGCGCGTGCAGCCAGGCGCGGTGCGCGGGGACGAACCCCGGCTTGCCGGCCTCCGCGAGATCGCGCAGGAGTCGGTCGCGTCGCGCCGCCGGCCCGAGCAGGCCGAGATACCGCGGCTGCTGCGGCAGGAGAGTTTCCAGCAGGCCGAAATCGGCGAGGTAATTGTGCGTCATCACCAACGCCAGGGTTTCTGGGCCGACCACCGCGGCGGAGTGCGGCACAAAGGCGTCCGCAAGCGACTCCAGCACACGCGCGGCGCCAGAGGTCCCGCGCCGTCCAGCGACGGTGACATGCCAGCCGAGCGCCTTTGTCAGTCGGACAATCGGCACGACGTCGTGCCCGGTGCCGAACACGACGAGCGCCGGCGGGGGCGGGATGATCTCAATGAAAACCTCGACGTCCGCGCCGGGCTCTCCGCTCGCTCCGGGCAGCGTTTCCCAGCGTGACCGACCCAGCGCCAGCGCACCTTGGACGCCAGCGTGCAGCGCGCTCGCGAACTCCGCCGGGCACTCTCCCATTTTCGAAAAGCTTTCCGCTTGGCCGGCGAAATACCAATGTGTGCCGACCGGCGGCGCCGTGGCGGTCGATGACCGGATCACGGTGACG
Organism: uncultured Verrucomicrobiae bacterium; assembly: GCA_963762725.1. Lineage (GTDB taxonomy): Bacteria > Verrucomicrobiota > Verrucomicrobiia > Chthoniobacterales > SZAS-18 > JAFAXH01. The sequence goes on from CAVXLY010000007.1 coordinate 623,673, forward strand.
ACCGCTGCCGCCTCGCGCCGACGCTGGCTCTCCGCGAGAAAAAGCAGCGGATCCGTTGCCCCAGCGTCCCCATCGCCAGGCGGTAGCCGTTCCAGCAGCACTTCCACCGCCCCGCCGCAGCCGGTGCCGCTGCCCCACAGGATGTCGCCATCCCGCTGGGTGTCGTATTCGATGAGCAGCGGGCGCCCGCCGTTTTCGTTTACCCGAGTCCAGGCAGATTCCAGCAGATCGGCTTCCAGACAGCCGCCGGAAACCGTGCCGGCGCGCCAGCCCCGGGCGTCGAGCAGCAAACGGGCGCCGGGCCGGCGGTAGGTCGAGCCGCGGGTGCGGACGACCGTCGCCAGGAACGCCGGCTGTCCGGCGGCGCGGAGTTCCGCCCCGATCCGCAGCACGGTTTGCAACTCGCTGCTCATCACGCCAGACCGAGCGCCTTGTCGAGGGTGATCGGCAGACTGCGCACACGTCGGCCGGTGGCGTTGAACACCGCGTTGGCGAGCGCCGCGCAGACGCCGGTGATGCCGATCTCGCCGATGCCTTTCACGCCGAGCGGATTGATGTGCGGATCGGTTTCGTTCACAAACGTGACGTCGATTTCGGGCACGTCCGCGTTCACCGGCACGTGGTATTCTGCCAGGTTCGGATTCACGATGCGGGCGTCCCGCGGATCGTAAACGGTTTCCTCCAGCAACGCCATCCCGATGCCGAAGATGATGCCGCCCAGGAGCTGGCTGCGGGCGGTTTTGGCGTTGAGGATCGTCCCCGCGCCAAATGCGCCGGTCCAGCGCGCCACCCGCACCTCGCCGAGATCCGGGTCCACGTGGACTTCGCAGAAATGCGCGCCGAACGAGTGCATGGAATACTTCTCGCCGTTCGCCGGCTTGAAGTCCGCGCGGGCCTCGACAAACGGCTGCCCGGTGCGGCGCACGACGTCGGCGAACGTGTCGCCGAGCAGCTCGCGGCCATCGGCCAGGCGCAGCCGGTCGCCGTCGGTCTGGATGTTTGCCAGCGCCTGCCCGTGGAGCGGCGAGCGCAGGTCGGCGATCGACATTTCCATGAGCTGTTGCTTGAGCTTTGCGCAGGTGTTGAAAACCGCTGAGCCGGTGCTGGCAGCGGTCTGCGAGCCGCCGGAAATCGGGGTTTCCGGGAACTCGGTGTCGCCGAGCTCGAAGCGCACTTTCCAGACCGGCAGCCCGAGAGCATCCGCCGCGATCTGGGTCATGATCGTATAGGTGCCGGTGCCGAGATCCTGGGTGCCGGCCTGCACGAGCACGGTGCCGTCGGGCAGCATCCGCGCGACGGCGTTCGATGGGCTGCGCCGGACCGGATAGGTCGCGCTCGCCATGCCGTAGCCGACGAGCTTCCGGCCGTCCTTCGTGCGCGTGGCGCCGGGCTGCGGGTTCCGCTGTTTCCAGCCGAATTTTTCCGCCCCGACGCGGTAGCATTCCAGCACCGACTTGCTCGACCACGGCTTGCCGCCCTCCTCCGAGGGATCGGCGTCGGCGTGGTTGCGCACGCGAAACTCGACGGGATCAATTTTCAACTGGTGCGCCAATTCATCGATCGCGCTTTCGAGTGCAAACATCCCGCTCGCCTCGCCGGGTGCCCGCATGAAGCTCGGAGTGCCGGTGTTCAGCTGCACGAGCCGGTGCTTCGTCGCGGTGTTCGGGCACGCATACATCATGCGCGTGCCGACCGCGGCGGGCTCGATGAACTCGTCAAACATCGAAGTGTTCATCAGGCAATCGTGCCGCTGCGCCGTGAGCCGGCCCTCGGCGGACGCCCCGAACGCGAGGCGCTGATGCAACTCGGGACGGAAGCCGGTGTTCTGGTGCATGCCCTTGCGACTGAGCGCAATTTTCACCGGGCGGCCGATCTGCTTTGCGCAAAGCGCGGCGAGCGCGGTGTGCGACCAGACCGGCCCCTTCGAGCCGAAGCCGCCGCCGAGGAAATAACAGATCACGCGCACGTTTTCCTTCGGGATGCCGAAGATGGCGCCGAGGCGGACCCGGGCTGGTATGAACGCCCTGGGTCGAGTCGTAAACCGTGAGCCGATCCGGCCCTTCCCAGAAGGCCACGGTGGCGTGCGGCTCCATCGGGTTGTGGGTTTCGGCCGGGCTGTAATAATCACCCTCGACCCGCGCGGCGGCGGCGGCGAGCCCGGCGTTCACGTCGCCGAGATTCGAGTCCACCGTCTTGTCGCGCGAGATCTTCGCGTCCGGGCGGTAGGCATTTTTTTCCTCGCCGAGGAGGTCGATGCGCGGCGCCTCCTCGCGGTAGCGCACCTTCACGGATTCCGCCGCGTGCACGGCCTGCTCGAAGGTGTCCGCCAGCGCGACACCGATGGGCTGGTTGTAATAATGCACGGCTTTGTCGCCGAGCGTGGTGATCACCCGGCCGGTCGGACGCGGTTTGTTCACGGCGTCCGGTTTCTTCGGCGGCTGCGGCGTGTTGAACGGCGTCTGGATGGCGATGACGCCGGGCAGCTTCAAGGCCGCCTCGGTGTCCATGGCTTCGACCTGCCCGCGGGCGATCGTGCTGCGGATCAGGACGCCGTGGACCACGCCCGGCACCGGGATTTCCGCGGAATACCGGGCGCCGCCGGTGACTTTGAGCCAGCCGTCGATGCGGTCGAGCGGCTGGCCGATGGATGGGGATGTCATGAAGGTTGGATTGAAGGATTGAGACTGAAAAACTGGGGGCGGCCGCGGAGAATTTTTCCGGTGTCACGGGATGCCGCGATCAATTTCTACACGGTTCTGCGGTGAGGCCCTGGCATGCTGGTCCGATTCTAAAAAGCCGCCCGGCGCTGGGCGGGAACGGTGCGCCCGCGCTTACGCGAGGTTCAACAACTTGTCCGGCGTGATCGGCAGTTCGCGCACCCGCTTGCCGGTCGCGTGAAATACCGCGTTGGCCACGGCCGCGGCGATGCCGGTGTTTCCGATTTCGCCGATGCCGCGGGCGCCGACCGGGTTGAAAGCGAAGTCCGGCTCGCCCACAAAATAGGGCTCGATGCTGATGATGTCCGCATGCACGGGCACGTGGTATTCCGCGAGATTCCGATTCGTCGGCAGCCCGACCTTCGGGTCGTAAATTGTTTCCTCCTCCAGCGCCATGCCGATGCCCATAACCACGCCGCCGAGCACCTGGCTGCGCGCCGTCTTGGCGTTCACGATGCGGCCGCAGTCCATCACGCTGATCACCCGGGTGACCTGCACGCGCGGCAGGAGCGGGTCGATTTTCACCTCGACGAAATGGGTGCCGAACGACTGGAACGCCTGCGGCACCTCCTCCTTCGGCGGGGCTTTGATCTTCGCTTCGCCGTCAATGGAATCCTTGCCGGCGCGCTGCAGGATATCGGCAAACGCGTCGCTCTTCGAAGTGTCGTTCTTGAGCCCGAGCCGGCCGGTGCCTGCGAGGACGATGTCGGCGCGGTTCGCTCCGTGCAGCGGCGACTTCGCGTCGGCGACCGCCAGACGCCGCGAGGTTGTCGTGCAGGGAACGGGCGGCTTCGTAAATCGCGGAGCCGACCGTGGCGGTGGAGTTGGATCCTCCGGCCACCGGACCGAACGGCAGGTCGGAATCGCCGAGCTCGAAGCTGACCTTCCCGAAAGGCACCCCGAACGCTTCCGCGCTGATCTGCGTGAACGCCGTATAAGCCCCGGTGCCGATGTCGTGCGTGGCGCACTTCACCACGACCGAGCCGTCCATCTGCAACCGCGCCTTCGCCGCTGCCACCATCTTGTAGCCCGGGTAGGTGGCCGTCGCCATGCCCCAGCCGACCAGCAGGCGGCCGTCCTTCATGGAGCCCGGCTCCGGGGTGCGTCGCGACCAGCCGAATTTTTCGGCGCCGAGCTTGTAGGCGTCTTTCAGGTGCTTCGTGCTCCACGGTTTCCCGCTCATTGGATGCACGTCCGAGTGGTTGATCATCCGCAGCTCCAGCGGATCCATTTTCAACGCGGAGGCCAGCTCGTCCATCGCGCACTCGACCGCGAAGGTGCCGGGGCATTCGCCGGGCGCGCGCATGAACGTCGGCGGCGCGATGTTGACCTCGTAAAGCTCCTCCTGCAGCGCGATCGCCGGGGAGGCGTAGAGCACGCCGGTGGACCGCGCCCCGCAGGTTTCCACGAACTCGCCCAGCGGCGAAGTGAGCGTCTCGGTGGCGTGGCGCATCGCCCGCAGCTTGCCGTCGCGACTCGCGGCGAGGCTGATCGTTTGGATCGTCGGCGTCCGGTGGCCGGTGCCGGAAAACATCGCGGGCCGCGTGACGACCAGCTTCACCGGCGCATCGACGGCTTTCGCGCCCATGGCGGCGAGAATGGTGTGCGGCCAGACCGCGCCTTTGCAGCCAAAGCCGCCGCCGACAAACGGATTGATCACGCGCACGTTCTCGCGCGGCAGGCTGAACGCCTTCGCGACGATGTCCTGCGCGCCCTTCACGTATTGCGTGGCGTCAAACAACGTCAGCCGGTCGGCCGCGTCCCACACGGCCACCGTGGCCGACGGCTCCAGCGGGTTGTGCGTCTCCGTCGGCGTCTCGTAGGTCGCCTCGATCTTCACAACTCCCGGCTCGGCGAGCGCGGCCGCGGCGTCGCCCTTCTTCTCCTGCAGCTTGTCGCCCATGTCGCTCGCCTTGGGCATCCGCTTCGTTCCCTTGGCGCCCTCGGGATTCAGCGCGGGCGATTCCGTGGCGTAGCTCACCTTCACGAGGCTGGCGGCGTGCCGTGCGCGCTCAAACGTGTCCGCGATAACCAGCGCGACGTATTGCCCGCCGTAGTGGATCGTCGCGTCGCTCAGCGGGATGCGCTCTTCGTTGCGGATGCCGCCGCCATTCATCATGTCGGCTTTCGGCTCCGCGAGCTTCGGGGCGTTGAGATGCGTGAGCACGGCACGCACTCCGGCCGCTTTCTCGGCCGCCGCAGTGTCGATCGCGGTGACTTTGCCTTTCGAGATCGTGCTCAGCACGGTGTAGCCGTGGAGCGTGCCGGTCACGTTAAACTCGGCGGCATAACGCGCGCCGCCGGTCACCTTCAGCCGCCCGTCCACGCGGTCGAGCGGCTTGCCAATCACGGAATCCGTTGCGTTGGTGCTCATGAGGAATGCGTGGACGGCGGCGACGGTCTCCTGCGCTCAGCCTTTGGCGGATTTGAGACCGGCGTAACGCTCAGCGACCGCATCCCACGCGATCACGTTCCACCAGGCGGCGAGGTAATCGGCGCGCTTGTTCTGGTATTTCAGGTAGTAGGCGTGTTCCCAGACGTCGTTGCCGAAGACTGGCGTCAGCCCGTCCATGTAAACGCTGTCCTGGTTCGGCCGGGAGACGACCTTCAGTTTGTTGCCTTCTTTCGGGTCGGCGATCACGAACACCCAGCCGGAGCCAAACTGCTTCGTGCCGGCTTCGTTGAACGCGGTCTTCAGCTTGTCGAGCCCGCCAAAATCCTTGTCGATCGCCTTCGCCAGATCGCCGCCGGGGCTGCCGCCGCCGCCTTTGCCGGCCGGGGCCATCGTCTTCCAGAACATCTCGTGGTTGGCGTGACCGCCGCCGCTGTTGCGCACCGTGGTGCGGATGGCTTCCGGCAGGGTGTTAATTTTCTGAAGCAATTCTTCGATCTTCATCTTCTGCAACGCCGGCTGATCTTTCAGGGCGTTGTTCAGATTCGTCACGTAAGCCTGGTGATGCTTGTCGTGATGGATCGTCATCGTCATCGCGTCGATGTGCGGCTCGAGCGCGTCCGCCGGGTAGGGCAGGGGCGGGAGCGTGAACGGCCCGCCGCTGCTGGCGGCGGCCGCGGGAGCGGGCGTCGGTGACGGGGCGGCGAAAGCGGAGCGCAGAGCGCCGCCGGCGAGGACAGCGCCCGCCGTAGCGAGCGCGGAGGTTTTCAGAGCTTGGCGGCGATTCATCATAGGGTTTTGTTTCCGAATTTCTGGGTTCAGGCTGCGCGCTGGTTTTCCGTGACGGTTGAGAGCGCCCGCACAATTGCGCGCTTCGCCAGCTCAACTTTGAAACTGTTGTATTTGTAGCCCTTCGCTCCCGCGAGCGCGGCTTCCGCGGCGGCTTTGAAGGTCGCTTCTTCCGGCTTGTTGCCGACGAGTCGCTGCTCGGCTTCCCCGGCGCGCCACGGCTTGTGCGCGACGCCGCCGAGGGCCACCCGGGCCCGCTTGATCTTGCCGCCCTCGACTTCCACGACCGCGGCGACGCTGACCAGCGCAAAGGCGTAGCTCGCCCGGTCGCGCACCTTCAGATAATGCGACTGCTTCGCCCAGGGCGCCGCGGGCAGGTCCACGGCGGTGATCAATTCATCCTTGCCCAGGGTCGTGTCGTTTTCCGGATGACTGCCGGGCAGGGTATGGAAATCGGTAAACGGAATCTGGCGCTCCCCTTTCGGTCCCTGCACCCGGACGACGGCGTCCAGCGCCGCGAGCGCGACGCACATGTCGCTGGGATGCGTGGCGATGCAGGCATCGCTCTGGCCGAGGATGGCGTGAATGCGGTTGAAGCCCTCGATCGCCCCGCAGCCGCTGCCGGGCTGGCGCTTGTTGCACTGCGGGAACGCGGGATCGTAGAAATAATAGCAGCGCGTGCGCTGGAGCAGGTTGCCACCGGTCGTGGCCATGTTGCGCAACTGCGGGCTCGCGCCGGCGAGGATCGCCTCACTCAACACCGGGTAACGCTCTTTGATCAACGCATGCTCCGCGACTTCCGTGTTGCGCGACAGCGCGCCGAGTCGCATGCCGCCGCCGGGCAGCTCCTCAATCTTCGCGAGCGGCTCCAGGCGGTTGATGTCCACGAGCTTCGCCGGATGCTCGACGCCCATTTTCATGAGGTCGATCAGGTTCGTGCCGCCGCCGAGGAATTTGGCCTGGCCGTTGGCGGCGTTGAGTTCCTTGAGCGCCGCGGCGCCGTCCGTGGCGCGGGTGTAGGTAAACGGGTTCATTGAAAGGGAAGGTGGATTGCGGGAAGCGAGGTGCGGGGAGCGATCAGTCGTCAGGAAACCGAGGACAGCCGGCGGTTGAGCGGCGGCTGGGCCTGGCCTTTGGCTTCATTAATGGCGGCGACGATGTTCGGATACGCGCCGCAACGGCAGAGATTGCCGCTCATCCATTCCCGGATTTCGGCGTCGCTGCCGGTGTGCCCTTCGGCGATGCAGGCGACGGCGGAACAAATCTGACCCGGCGTGCAGTAGCCGCACTGGAAGCCGTCGTGCTTGATGAATGCCGCCTGCACGGGATGCAGTTGATCTCCCTGCGCGAGGCCTTCGATCGTCGTGATCTCGTCGCCTTCGTGCGTGACCGCCAGCGCGAGGCAGGAATTGATGCGTCGGCCGTTCACCAGCACCGTGCAGGCGCCGCACTGGCCGTGGTCGCAGCCCTTCTTCGAGCCGGTGAGGTTCAGGCGTTCCCGCAAGGCATCGAGCAGGCTGACGCGCGGATCGAGTTTCAGTGCGTGCTTCGTGCCATTGATCGTCAGGGCAACATCGATGGCTTCCGCGCCCGCCGGGACCGGCGAGAGCGCCGTCTCCATGGCGCCGGGTGCGGCATCCTTGGCGACCGCCGAAGTGCTTGAGAGGAAATAGGGAGCCAGCGTGGCGGCAGCGCCAGCGGCGGCGAGTTGGCGCAGAAAATCCCGCCGGCTCGGCGGCAGGCCTTGATAATCGGAATCGCTCAGGCCAAACGTAGCGGCGAGGGCCGCGTCTTCAGACGAAATCGGCAGCGCGGCCGGATCGGCGCCGGCGTCGGATTGGTGCGAGCGGGAGCAGGGTGGTTCGAACATAAAAAGGGCAGGTGCGAAGGCTGTCTGGAGATTCGACCCCGGTGGGGTGCTGGGATGCCGTTTTTTGAAAATAAGCCGAAAGCCGGCTCCGCTCCCGCGGGTCTTCGCTTCTGGAATCCAGCAGCCGGCGGCCGGACTTTCGCTTGCGCGAGTAGGGGCGGCTTGCGTAAACCAAGAGAGGGCGTCCTGCGGCTCCGCGTCCCCGTGACTGCGCCTCCGGCAGGCGAGGAGGTGAAGGCACGGAAGTGGCTTTCATCTTCAGAAGCTGATCCGCCTCCCTTTCGTCCCCGTTTTCATGCCTGCCGCTCCACTTTTTCCCTGGCCAGTCGGATCGTCCGGCCCGGCGCCGCGTCAGCCCGGAGATTCTGCGCGCTTTTCCCAGGTCCACACGTGGGTGGCCGCCCTCTGCCGTGCCCGGCCCGAGGCGGTCGCGGTGCGTTGCCCGGCCAGCGGCGAGGAGATTACCTACGGCGCGCTCGCGGCGGCGGCTTCTCGTCTGGCCGGAAGGCTCCAGGCCCGGGGCGTCGGGCGGAATGAACCGGTTGGCTGCTGCCTGGGCCGCGGGATCGCGGCAATCGTGGCGCAGCTTGGGATCCTTTGGGCAGGCGGGGCTTACCTGCCGCTCGATGCCGGGTATCCGGCCGATCGCCTGGCGCTCATGTTGCAGGATGCCGGCGCGCGGCGCGTCGTGGCGGATCGCGCGCTCTGGACGGAAAAAATGGGGGCTACCCCAGAAGCTGTGACCGTGGAAATCGTCGCCTGCGAAACGGTCGAAGCCACGGCTGCGGAGGCACCGGATTTTTTTGACGACCCGCCCGAAGCGGACGGCGACGCGCTGGCGTATGTGCTCTACACCTCGGGCTCGACCGGCCGGCCGAAGGGTGTGGCCATGCCGCATGCCGCGTTGAACAATCTGCTGTGCTGGCACGCGAGCGCGTTGCCGCTGCCCGATGGACCCGGCACCCGCGTGGCGCAGTTCGCGCCGCTGTCGTTCGACGTTTCGTTTCAGGAAATTTTTTCCACGCTGACGGCCGGCGGCACCCTGGTGCTGGTCGATGAAGCAACCCGGCGCGATCCTCGCGGTCTGCTGCGCCTGCTCACGGACGAAAAGGTGGCACGCCTGTTTTTGCCGCCGGTGATGCTGGGCGCGCTGGCGGAAGCCGCGGCGGAAATTCCGGAAGCCGCGCTCCCGCGTCAGCTGCGGGAAATCATCGTGGCCGGCGAGGCGTTGCGGATCACGCCGGCGATCACCCGCTTTTTCGAGCGCCTGCCGGGAAGCTGCGCGCTGCATAATCACTACGGCCCGACGGAAACGCATGTCGTCACCGCCTGCCGGCTGGAGGGCGCGCCCGCGAGCTGGCCGGAGTTGCCCACGATCGGGCAGGCAATCGACGGCGTGGAGATTCTGCTTCTCGACGAATCCGGAAATCCGGCGCCCGCCGGCGAGCCGGGCGAAATTTTCGTCGCCGGCGCCTGTCTCGCACAAGGCTACCTGCACGACCCCGAGCGCACGGCTGCGCGGTTTCCCGTCGATCCGCGCACCGGCGCGCGACGCTACCGCACCGGCGATCTGGCCCGCCGTTTGCCGAACGGCGATCTGCAGTTTCTCGGCCGGGCGGATGACCAGGTAAAGATCCGCGGCTTCCGCGTCGAACCCGGCGAGATCGAGACTGTGCTCGCCCGTCATCCCGAAGTGCGTGCCGCCGCTGTGGCCGTGACCGGGGAGGGGACACGCCGCCTCGTCGCCGGATTTGTGCCGCGCGTGCCCGACGCTGTGCCGTCCGAGGATTCTCTCCGCCAATGGCTCCGCGCCACGCTGCCGGATTACATGCTGCCGGCGCGTTTCGCCGCGCTGCCCCAGTTGCCGCTCACCAGCAGTGGAAAGATCGACCGGCGGGCCGTGGCTGCGCTGCCGGTCTTCGCCCTCGGTGCGGCTGTCGGGGACGCAGCGCCGGTGGTTCAAAACGCTGGAGCCGAAGCCGTCGTCGCCGGTGTCTGGAGCCGGCTGCTGGGCCGGGAAGGCGGAGAGACGCTCGATCCGCAGAGCAGCTTTTTCGATCTCGGCGGCGATTCGCTTCTCGCCATCCAAGCGCACGAGACGTTGCGCCGGGAACTTCATCTTGATTTTCCCATCGCCGAGTTTTTCGGTCGTCCGACTGCCCGCGCGCTCGGCCGCTTTCTTGACGAAGCTCTCGCCGCCCGCGCCACCGCCGCGCCGCGACCGGACGGAAATCTTTCCATTGCCGCTGCGGACCGGGCCGGACGCCAACGCGCTGCCGCCGCCGCCGCTGCTGCCGCCCGTTCCCGCCGGGTTCTGACCGCATCATGAGTGATCCCGAAGGCATCGCGATCATCGGCATGGCGGGCCGCTTTCCTGGCGCGCCGGATGTGTCGGCGTTTTGGAAAAACCTTGTCGCGGGCGTGGACTCAGTTTCCCATTTTTCCGACGCCGAACTGGAGTTGCGGCCGACCGCGGCAGAATCTGCAACGCAGCACCTTGTCCGAGCGCGCGGCGTGCTCGACGATGCCGACCGGTTCGACGCCGATTTCTTCGATATTCAGCCGCGCGACGCCGCGCAGATGGATCCACAGGCCCGCGTGTTTCTTGAACTCTGCTGGCACGCGCTGGAGGACGCCGGTTGTGGCGATCCAGCGAAAAGCTCCGGCGTCATCGGCTTGTGGGCCGGCGCGAGTTTCAACACTTATCTGCTCTACAACCTGGCCGCCGACCGCGCTTACCTCGCTGGACTGGTCAGCGGCTATCAGCAAAGCGGGCGCGCCGATTTTCTTGGCAACGCCGCGGATTTCCTCGCAACGCGCGTCGCGCACAAGCTCGGCCTGCGCGGACCTTGCGTCACCGTGCAGACGGCCTGCTCGACCTCGCTCGTCGCCGTGGCCCAGGCGTGCCAAAGCCTGCTTGCATTTCAGACGGATGTCGCGCTGGCCGGCGGCGTTTCCATCACCTTTCCGCAACGCCGCGCCTATGCGCACGAGCCCGGCGGGATGGCGTCGCCGGATGGCTGCACGCGCACCTTCGACGCCGCGGCCCAGGGCACGGTTTTCAGCAGCGGCGCCGGGGTGGTGGTGTTGAAGCGGCTCGCGGATGCACTGGCCGATGGCGACGCAATTTACGCGGTCATCAAAGGCATCGCGCTGAACAATGACGGCGCCGAGAAAGCGAGCTTCACGGCGCCGAGTCCGGAAGGTCAGGCGGAATGCATCGCACTCGCCCAAGCCCTCGCCGGGGTCGCGCCGGAAACGATTTCCTACGTCGAAGCTCACGGCACCGGCACGCCGCTCGGAGATCCGATCGAGGTGGCGGGGTTGACGCGGGCGTTCCGCGCGGGCGGCGCCACGGCGAACGGGTTCTGCGCGCTCGGCTCGTTGAAGTCCAACGTCGGCCATCTTGAAGCCGCGGCTGGCGTCGCGGCACTGATCAAAACCGCGCTGGCGCTGCGCCATCGCCAGTTGCCGGCCACGCTCCATTTCAACGCGCCGAACCCGCAGATCGATTTTGCGCAGAGCCCGTTCTTCGTCAACGCCGCGACCCGCGACTGGCCTGCGTCGGCGGACGGCACACCGCGCCGCGCCGGGGTCAGCTCCTTCGGGGTGGGCGGGACAAACGCGCACGCCGTGCTGGAAGAAGCCCCAGAGTCCTGCGTGCCGGCGGCCGAACGTGCGAACGGAACGCCCGCGTTCCAATCGCTGCTCGTGCTTTCCGCGAAAACTCCGGCTGCGCTCGACGCCGCCGCGCGCGACCTCGCGGCGCATCTCCGCGCGCATCCCGAGGTCCCGCTGGCCGATGTCGCCTGGACGCTGCAAACCGGCCGGCGCGCTTTTCCGCATCGCCGGGCATTGCTGGCGGGCGATGCGACCGCGGCGGCAGCCGAATTGGAAAAGCCGCCGTCACCACATGCTGCGATGACGCCATCGACGGAAGAACCGGCCGTGGTGTTTCTTTTTCCCGGACAAGGCGCGCAGGAGGTCAACATGGGCGCCGGGCTTTACCGCTCGCAGCCAGTTTTTCGCGAGGCGATCGATATGTGTGCGGAAGCCCTGCGCGCGCACCTTGGCGGATTTGATCTCCGCACTGCCATCTACCCGGCGACGGGCGAGGAAGCGGCGGCCGCTGAACGTCTGCGGGCGACGGAGATCGCGCAGCCGGCGCTGTTTGTTTTCGGTTACGCGCTGGCCCGGTTGTGGATGAGCTGGGGCATCCAGCCTGCGGCGCTTCTCGGGCACAGCGTCGGCGAATACGTGGCGGCGACGCTGGCCGGGATTTTTTCGTTGGACGAGGCGCTGGCGCTCGTCGCCGCACGGGGTCGTCTGGTGGGGGAACTTCCGCCCGGCGTGATGCTCGCCGTGCGGCTTCCGGAGCCGGATCTGACGGCGCTGTTGCGTGATCTGCAAAACGGCCACGGCCCCGGCGACGATGTGGCACGTCTCGACGTGGCGGCGGTGAACGCGCCGAATCTTTGCGTGGTGTCTGGCCCGGACGCCGCGGTGCGGCTGCTGGAGGCCCGTCTCGCTACGGACGAAATCGGCGCGCGGCGTCTGCAGACTTCGCACGCGTTTCACGGCGCGATGATGGACCCGGCGGTCGCGCCGCTGCGGGAGCGGTGCGAGGCGATCGCGTTGCGCGCGCCGACGCTGCCGCTGGTGTCGAGCGTCACCGGCCGCTGGCTGGACGACGAGACGGCCCGCGATCCGGCTTATTGGGCGGCGCATTTGCGCCAGCCGGTCCGGTTTGCGGACGCGTTGCGGACGCTGCGCACCGATGGCGAAGCCCGCTTCGGGAAGCGGCCGCGCGTCTGGCTCGAAGTCGGCCCCGGCCAGACGCTGGGGCAGCTTGCCCGGATTGCGCTGGACGACGGCGCGGCCGGCGGGGCCGCAGCGACGCGCGTGGTGTCGTCGCTGCCACCGAGCCGGCTCGGCGAGGCCGACGCACTGCTTGCCGCCGTCGGACAACTCTGGGAAAGCGGGGCCGCGGTAAACTGGACCGCGCTGCACGGTGCGGAACGGGCGCGAACGTTTCGGCGCGTGTCGCTTCCCGGTTATCCTTTCGAGCGGCAGCGCCACTGGATCGACGCACCCGCGGCTTCCGTGGCGCCGGGCACCCACGCCACGCTGCGAAATCCAATTGCGGAAGTTCCTGCCCCAGATTCCGCGCCCGCCCCAGCCGCTTCGGCCGCCGCCGCGGCGCCCACCGTTTCCACCGACGCTCCAAAACCGATCATGCCGACACCCGACCGCCAGGCCATCCTTCTTGAGCGCGTGCGCGCAGTGCTGAAGTCGTTGTCGGGTCAGGAACTCGCGGAAGCGGATTGCGGCGCCACGTTTCTGGAACTCGGTTTCGATTCCCTGTTTCTCACCCAAGTCGCTGGCGCGCTGCGCAAAGAGTTCGGCGTCAAGCTGGCGTTTCGCCAATTGCTCGAGGAATGTGCCTCGCCCACCGCACTCGCCGGTTTTCTCGACGCGAAGCTGCCGCCCGAGAAATTCGCTCCGGCTCCGGCACCAGCAGCAGCGGCCCCAACCGCCCCGACCCATTCGGGGAATGCGAAAGCGCCCGCGGCCCCGGTGACATCCGCAATGCCGGCACCCGCGGGAAATTACCCCGCGCCACCCCCGATCGCTGCAGCCGACAGCGGGAACGGGTTTGTGCAAAGCGTCATCCAGGAACAGCTCCGGCTCATGGCGCAGCAACTCGAAGTGTTGCGCGGTCAGCCGGCGCCCGCGGCACCGGCGCCGCTGCCGCCCGCACTTTCCGCCTTGGCACCGGTGCCGACACCGATGTTGGAAACGCCCGCGCCCGCGGCCAGCGACGAACCCAAAGCGTTCGGTCCTTACCGTCCGCCCGTCGTGCGCGGCGCCGCAGCCGCCGGCAGCAGTGCCTTAAACGATCAGCAGCGTCAGCATCTCGACGCCCTGATTGCGCGCTACACCGCGCGCACTCCGAAATCGAAAGCCCAGACGCAGGCGCATCGGCCGCACCTCGCCGATCCGCGCACGGTTTCCGGCTTCCGGCCGATCTGGAAGGAAGCGGTCTATCCGATCGTGGTCGAAAAATCGGCGGGCGCGCGGCTTTGGGACATCGACGGGAACGAATACGTGGACCTCACGATGGGCTTCGGCACGAACCTCCTCGGGCATCTGCCGGGGTTCGTGAAAGACGCCATTTCCGGGCAGCTCGCGCGCGGGATCGAGGTCGGCCCGCAGTCACCCATGGCGGGGCAGGTCGCCGAGCTGATCTGCGAACTCACCGGCGTCGAGCGCACCGCTTTCTGCAACACCGGCTCCGAAGCCGTGCTGGCAGCCGTGCGCCTTGCCCGCACGGTGACCGGCCGCACCCGCATCGCGACGTGCGGCGGCTTTCACGGCATCAACGACGAAGTCCTCGTCCGGCGTGGACCCGCGGGGCACGGCAGCCCGGTGGCGCCCGGCATTCCGGAGCACATCGTGCGCGACGTGCTGGTGGTCGATTACGGCACGCCCGAAGGGTTGGAGGAAATTCGGCGGCACGCGCACGAACTCGCTGCGCTGCTCATCGAGCCGGTGCAAAGCCGGCGGCCGGATCTGCAGCCCGCAGAATGGCTGCGCGAGGTGCGGAAGATCACGCGCGAAGCCGAGTGCGCGCTGATCTTTGATGAAGTCATCACCGGATTCCGCTGTCACCTCGGCGGGGCGGCGGCGTATTTCGATGTGCAGCCCGACTTGGTGACCTGGGGAAAAATCATCGGCGGCGGACTGCCGATCGGCGCGCTCGGCGGCCGGGCGGAATACATGGACGCGCTCGACGGCGGCATGTGGGCTTTCGGCGACGAGTCGTTCCCGGAAACCGGTGTCACCTTTTTTGCTGGCACGTATATCCGGCACCCGCTGGCGATGGCAGCGGCGTGGGCGGTGTTGAGCTATCTCAAGCGGGAAGGCAACGCGCTCCAGACCCGGCTGACCGAGCGCACCGGCGCGATGGTGCGCGGGCTCAACGCGGAGTTCGCCGCGGCCGGCGTGCCCCTGCACATCGAGAACTTCGCCTCCGTGCTCTATCCGCACTTCGGCGACGAGGTGAAGCACACCGGGCTGCTCTATTTTCATCTGCGGGAAAAAGGCGTGCACGCCTGGGAAGGGCGGCCCTGCTTTCTTTCCACGGCGCATACCGAGGCGGACATCGTCTTCATCGCGCAGGCGTTCCGCGAAAGCGTGCGCGCCATGCAGGACGGCGGGTTTCTCGGCGGCACGCCGCTGGTGCTCCCTGTCGCGCCGCCGCTCGCGGAAAGCATCCGCATGGAGGCCAGCGCGGATCGCGACGAGCGCAATTTTGCCGCCGATCGTGCGACAAAGCCGCTCGATTTCAGCCTTTACTATTTCGGTCATTACCCGGCGGAGTATCACGACGCGAAATACAAGGTCGTGCTCGAAGGCGCGAAGTTTGCGGATGCCCACGGCTTCCGCGCCGTCTGGCTGCCAGAGCGGCACTTCCACCCGGTCGGCGGCTTCTCGCCGAACCCGTCGCTGCTCGCCGCGGCGCTGGCGCGCGAAACGACGCGTCTGCAACTGCGCGGCGGGAGCGTCGTGCTGCCGTTGCACCACCCGGTGCGCGTCGCGGAAGAGTGGGCGCTGGTGGACAATCTTTCCGGCGGCCGGGCGGGAATTTCCATCGCTTCCGGCTGGCATCCCAACGACTTCGTTTTCGCGCCAGACCGGTTTGCCCGGCGCCGTGAGCTTTGCCTCGAAGATCTGCAAACGATCCAGCGGCTCTGGTGCGGCGAGACGCTGCAACTGCCCAACGGCGTCTCCGGCAGCGAGACCGCGGTGCGCCTTTTTCCGCAGCCCGTGCAGCCGACGCTGCCGGTGTGGCTGACTTGCATCCACGAAGATTCGTTCGCGCGCGCTGGTGAGCTTGGGGTCGGCGTGCTCGGCTACCTCATGAATCAGACGATCGACGAGGTCGCCGTCAAGATCGCGCGCTACCGGGCCGCGCTCCGCGAGCATGGGCATGACCCAGCGAAGGGACACGTCACGATCCTGCTGCACACGTTTATCGGACCCGACACCGCGCTGACCCGCGAGCGGGCTCGTGGACCGCTCTGCGATTATCTCCGGTCGTTTCTCGACAACAGCCAGAAGCGGCTGGAGAGCGAAGGCGGCGGTGCGCCGCTCCAGGTGGACGAGGCGGACGTGCGCGATCTGCTGGACAAATCGTTCGATGATTACGTCGCCGGCAAGGCGCTCATCGGCAGCCCGGAATCCTGCGCTGCGGTCGTCGAGCGACTTCAGGCCATCGGCGTGGACGAGATCGGCTGCTTTGTAGATTTCGGCGTCAATCCGGACGCCGTGCTGGAAGCCTTGCCGGAACTGGATCGGCTGCGCCGCAAATTTGCCGCGTCGCCGGGCAGCGTGGCGCCCTTGGCGTCTGCGCCTCCGCCAGCACCGATGCCGGTGCCGGAAATCCGGGCTGCGGAACCCGTTGCGCCGATCGTCGAACCAGTTTCCGTCGAGCTTCCGCTGACCGAGAGCCAGAGCGGTCTTTGGATCGTCAGCCAGACGGACGAAACGGCGTTGCGCGCCTACAGCGAGGCGACCACGCTCGAGTTGCGCGGCGCACTTGATTCTGCGCGGCTCGACCGGGCATTAAATGCTCTCATCGCGCGGCACGACGCCCTTCGCACCGGGTTCCGGCCCGACGGCGAAACCCAGGTCGTGCACAGCCGGATTCCGAGCTTGAGTATTCCGCGGCTCGATCTCTCCGCCGTGCAAGGCGACGCCTTCTCCGCGGCACTGGACGAGGCCTTCCGCGTATTCGCCGCGAAGCCGTTTGATTTCACCGCGCCGCCGCTGCTCCACGCGCAACTCATCCGGCTCGCCGCCGACCGGCACCTGCTCGTTTTCGCATTTCATCACCTGCTCGGCAACGGACCTTCCTACTGGGTCTTTTTCGAGGAACTGTGTGCGCTCTACACTTCGCCCGACGCCTTCCGGGACACGCCGGCCGCGACGCTCGCCGAGTTTGTCCGACAGCGGGACCGCGGCACAGTTCCGCCCGCGGAGGCCGATGCCGCAGCTGGTTTCTGGCGCGCGCAATTTTCCGATCTCGCCGGCGGGGCGCCGCCCGCTCTGGACCTGCCGGCGGATCATCCGCGACCGGCCCGGCGCACGCACCGCGGCGGTCGGGAAACATTCGAGATCGACGCCGCGCTCACAACGACCCTGCGCCGGGTCGCCGCGGCGCGAGGCAGCTCCCTGTTCATGCTGTTGCTCAGCGGATATCAGGCATGGCTGCACCGGCTCAGCGGCCAGGATGATGTCGTTGTCGGCGTGCCTTTCGAGGGCGAGGAACGCGAGGCGCTCGACGGCGCGCTTTTTGCCAACACCACGAACGTGCTGCCGTTGCGTTCCCGCATCGAATCCGGCACCCGGTTTCCTGATCGACTCGCCGCGAACAAGTCGCTCGTGCTCGAGGCTTCCGAACACCAGAGCTACTTTTTCGGCCGGCTCCTGCGCGATTTCGGCTGGCGACCGGATCCCTCGCGGACCGCGGTGTTCAGCGCGTTCTTTAATTACGAGAGCGGCAAGTTTGAAAAAGAGGACATCGGCGGCGGATTGCGCGTCGAGCTGGTCACCGGCGAGGTCGCGCCCGGGGTGCCGGCGCCTTATCGAAATCCGCGCGACCGCGCTGTCTTCGAACTGTATCTCAATGTCGCCGAGAAAAATGGCGCGCTGCATTGCGAGTGCGATTTCTCGACCGATCTCTACACGGCCGCGACGGTGCGGCGCTGGCTCGGACACTACCGCACGCTGCTGGAAAGCGTCGCCGCGGAGCCGGACCAGGAAATCGCGGCGCTGCCGCTGCTCGACGCGGCCGAGCGCCAGCGGATCCTCGTGGAGTGGAACACGACAGACGCGCCCGAGTTTCCGCGGGACCGTTGCCTGCACGAGCTGTTTGTCGCGCAGGCCGCGCGCACGCCGGAAGCGCCGGCGATCATCGCCGAGCGGGAAACGCTGACCTACCGGCAGCTCGACGAACGCTCGAATCAGCTGGCGCACCGGCTGGTCGCGCTCGGCGCGGGACCGGATCAGCCGATCGGCATTTGCATGGAGCGTGCCCCCGAGATGGCCGTCGCCCTGCTCGGCATTTTGAAAGCCGGGGCCGCCTATGTCCCGATCGAGGCGGAGTATCCTGCGGAACGGCTGCGCTATCTCCTTGCCGACGCTGCCGTCCCGATTCTCCTGACCCAGGAGCGACTGCTCGAGCGGCTCGCCGGCGCCACGGCGCCTGGAGCGACCGTGCTCCCGCTCGACCGCGCGTGGCCCGGCATCGCGCGGGAGGAAAGCACGGCGCCGCTCAGCGGAGTCGGCGTGAACGTCGAGCACCTCGCGTATCTGACTTACACCAGCGGCTCCACCGGCCGGCCGAAAGGCGCGATGGTCCCGCATCGCGCCGTGGTCAGCCGTCTTTGCTGGAACCAGGCGACGTGCCCGCTCGACGCCGAGGACCGCGTGCTGTTGAAATCGCCGTTCTCGTTCGACTTTGCGGTCACCGAATTTTTCTGGCCGCTGATGACTGGCGCCGCCGTCGTCCTGGCGCGGCCGGGCGGGCAGCGCGACAGCCGTTACCTTCTCGAACTCATCGCCCGTCATCGGGTCACCAACGCCGAATTTGTCCCGGCGATGCTCGCGGCGTTTGCGGACGAGCCGACGCTCGAAACGCATGGCGCGACCCTGCGCAGCGTGATCTCCGGTGGCGACGTGCTGCCGCCCGAACTCACGGAGAAACTTTTCGCGCGACTGCCGGGCTGCCGCGTGATCAACGTCTACGGTCCCACAGAAGCTGCGCTCTACGCCACGGCATGGGAATGCCGCCCGGGCGAAGGCGCCGACGGCGCGCCGCTGCCGATTGGCCGACCGATCGCCGACACGCAAATTTATTTGCTCGATCCGCGCGGCGAGCCGGTGCCGGTCGGAGTGCCGGGAGAACTTTACATCGGGGGGCGCGGCGTCGGGCGCGGCTACTGGCGCCGACCGGAGCTGACGGCGGAGCGGTTCATCCCAGACCGGTTTCGCCCGGAGGATCCCGAGGCCCGGCTGTATCGCACCGGTGATCTGGCCCATTGGCGTGCGGACGGAGCGATCCTTTTCGACGGCCGGCTGGATCACCAAGTAAAAATCCGCGGGTTCCGCATCGAACCCGGCGAGATCGAGGCAGCGCTGAATCTGCACCCGGCGGTCCGCGAGTGCACGGTGGTGACCCATCGCGACACCGCCGCGCCTGATGGCGGCGTCACGCGCCTCGTGGCCTACGTAGTCCCGGCGGCAGACGGCATTTCGGCGGAACAACCCGACGCCGCGGTCGCGGTTGCGGACGACAACGCCAAGCGCACAAACTGGCAGGAGCAATGGGACACATTGCACAGTCAGACGATTGCCGCCGCCGACCCGGAGCAGTGTCCAACCGCGGTGTTTCTTGACTGGGCGCACGTCAAAAACTGCGAGCAACAGGAGCGCGAATTCCGCGAGTCCGCGCTCCAGCGGCTGCGCGCCGATCGGCCGCAGCGGGTGCTTGAGATCGGCTGCGGCACCGGCATCATCACACTCGCGCTGGCTCCAGGCTGCGCGCATTACGTCGCGACGGATTTCTCAGCGCCAGCGGTCGAATATGTCCGTGGCCGGGCGGCTGCGGCGGGGCTGACGCAAGTCGAAGTGCGCTGCCAGGCGGCGGACGATTTTCGCGGGCTCGGCGACGCGGGAAGCTATGACCTCGTGGTATTCCACTCCGTCTGCCAGTATTTCCCGAGCGCCGATTACCTCGCCCGCGTGCTGGCCGGCGCGATCAAGCTGACCCGGCCCGGTGGCACGGTTTACGTCGGGGACGTGCAAAGCCGCGCGCTGCTCGAAGCGTGTCACCTTTCGGCGCAGGCGCAACGCGCGCCGGCGGATCTGCCGCTCACGGAACTCCGCGAGCGCGTGCGCCGGCGGGTGGAGCGTGAAGACGAGCTTTCCGTGGATCCGGAATTCTTCCATTTGCTGCGACGCCAGCAACCGGCTCCCGGCGGGATTGCGGCGGTGGAGATCGAGCTTTGCCACGGCCGCATTCATAATGAGATCACGAAGTTCCACTACGATGTGCTGCTGCGGATCGGCCCGACGGCGGCGGGGGAACAGCGCCGGATCCGAAGTGCCGGACTGGATTGATTGCCGGAAGGAGCGGCTCGACCTGGCGAACCTGCGGGTGCTGCTGAGCGAAACCCAGCCGGAGACACTCGGGCTCCTGCGCCTGCCAAACGCGCGCTTGCAACCGGCGCTGCGGGCGCTCGATTTCGCCTCGGAAGCCGGCCCGGCGGCCACGGTGGCGGACCTGCTCGAAACGACCTCCGTGCTCGGCTACGAGATCGATCCGGAAGACCTTTGGGCGCTTGGTGAGGAAGTGGGTTATCACGTCGCGATCGGTCCCGCGCTCGCGGATCCTGGTGACAGCGCGCAGACCGGCGAGGACGAAAGACTCGGTGAAATGCGCGCGGTTTTCACCCGCCTGGCCGGGGTGTCACCGGCTGCGGCGCTTTATCCGCGCGAAGCCGTGGAGCGCCGGCTCGGTCAGAGCAGCCAGGAGCTTTCAGCGTTCACGAACCAGCCTTGGGTTGCCGCCCCCGCCGCCGCGCAGCCGCCGTCCGAAGAAGCAGGGGATGAAGCGCTGCCGCTCGCCGCGCGGTTGCGGGCGCATCTGCGCGAGCGTTGCCGGATTACATGATCCCGGCGGCATTTGTCGCGCTCTCCGCGCTGCCGCTTTCCGCGAACGGAAAAATCGATCGTCGCGCGCTGCCGGCGCCGGAATTCCGCGACGCGAGAGCCGAGGAGGAGACGGGCGAACGGGGCGGAGGCGCCGTGGTCCGCGGCCGAGGAGCGCCTGAGCCAGATCTGGGCTGGAGTCCTGGGCGTGGCGCGGGTGGGGCGGCACGACAACTTTTTCGAGTTGGGCGGCGACTCGCTGCTCGGCCTGCGGGTGATCAACCGGGTGCGCGAATGGCTCGGAGAAACGATCTCCCTCGTGCTCATCTTCGAGGCGCCGACGGTCGCCCAAATGGCGGTTTCGCTGACGCAACAGCATCCGGCCGCGTTGGCGCGGAACACCGGTGAGCCGGCGGAGATCGCGCCAGCGCCAGCGACGGATGCGGCCGCGCAAAAACCCGTAGAACCCCGCCCGCCAGTCCTGCCCGTGGAGGCGCTCCCGCGGGATGAACGCAACGCCACGCTCGCCGCCGGCAGCCTGCCACCGACGCCGGTTGCGCACGCCGCACCCAATGGCCGCGGTGACGCCGCGATCCCTGCGCCGGCGACCGTCCCGGCGGGAGATTCTCAACCCGCGGCGGCCGACGCATTTTTGGTGCGCAAACGGCCGCTTCCACCGATCATTCCCCTCGACCGGGAATCCCGCCGCGCCCGCCGACCCGGCGTCTGACCTGCAACGAGAGTATCGCAATCGCCCCGCGCTCTGATTAAACTTCTCCGCGTTCCCCCGCTTTCCTGATGTCCACGCTTGTCGCCAACGATCAACCCCCTTCCTCCGCGCCCGCCGCCTCTGCGGCCCGTTGCGCGGCCGCGGGCGAGAACGTCTGGCCGGCGCGGGAGGCTGCGGTGCCGTCGCCACCGGCAGGCGCGGCCGCGAGCGAGCCGGCGGATGTTGAGGACGGAGAATCCGTTTTTCTTTTCCCCGCCAGTCCGGCGCAGCGCCGATTCTGGCTGCTCGATCAACTCCAGCCCGGCGGTAACCCGGCATTGAACATGGCGCAGGCGCTCTGGCTACAGGGGCCGCTCGACCGCACCGCGCTGGAGCGCGCGTTGAACGAAGTCGTCGCCCGCCATGAAAGCTTGCGGACGACGTTTCAATCCGCGCGCGGTGGCTTGCAGCAGGTCGTGGCGCCGACGCTCACCCTGCGCCTGCCGCTCGTGGATGTCCGTTCCTTTCCGCCCGGCGAGCGGGACCAAGTGGCGCCGCGACTCATCGAAGAGGAAGCGCACGTTGCCTTCGACGTCGCGCGTGGGCCGCTGATTCGCGCACGTCTGGTGCGGGTTGCCGACGACCAGCATTTCCTGCTGCTCACCGTCCACCACATCATCACGGACGGCTGGAGCAACGGCATCCTCTTACGCGAGCTGAACGTGCTCTACGACGCGTTTCGCCTCGGGCAGCCATCGCCGCTCGCGGAGCCCGCGTTGCAGTTCGCCGACTTTTCCGAGTGGCAGGCCGCCGCGCTGGAAGACGAAGCGGTGGGCGCGTCGTTCGAGGAAGCGTTTCGCTACTGGCGGAAGCAGCTCGCCGGCAAGCTGCCCGTGCTCGATCTCCCGACCGACCGGCCGCGGCCGGCGTCGTCCTCGCGCCACCACGTCGTCGCCGGCGGCATGCGCACCCGGCTTCTGCCGCGCGCCCTGGTGCATTCGCTGCGGGAGCTATCGATCCGCGAAGGGGTCAGCCCGTTCATGATTCATCTCGCGGCGTTCGAGGCGCTGCTGCACCGCTACACCGGGCAGACGGACATCGTGCTCTCGACGCCGCTGGCGAACCGCAACCGGCCGGAACTCGAAGAGGTCGTCGGGCTTTTCGTCAATCCGCTGTTTCTGCGCACCGACCTTTCCGGCGACCCGAGCGCGGCGACGCTGCTGTCGCGGGTGCGGCGATGCGCGCTGGAGGCGTTCACGCACGGCGACCTGCCGTTTGAGCGACTGGTCGAAGAGCTGCTCCCGGAGCGGCTGCAGGTCAGTTTCCTGTTTCAGCCCGCCTTCACGGTGCCGGTCGATCTGCCCGGCGGATTGAAAATTTCGCCGCTGCCGGCGGTCACCGGCGGGGCGCTGTTTGAGCTTTCCGCGGTTGTCGTCGAAGAGCCAGACGGGACGCGCATTTTTCTGGAATACAACGCCGAGCTATTTCAGGCGGAAACCGTCGAGCGGATGCTCGGCCATTACCAGACGCTGCTGGAAAGCTTCGCCACCGCGGACCCGCGCACGCCGCTCTCCGCGCTGCCGATGCTGACGCTGCCCGAGCGGCATCAGATCGGCCTGGAGCCACTGACTGCCGCCGCGACGGCCTCGCTGGTGCCGCGGCTCCCGGCCGTGCGCACCGCGCTCGCCAGCCGCGTCGTCGAAGCGCCGGATTCCGTCGCGGTGCGCGAAGGCCGGCGGGAGATGAGCTGTGCCGAATTACTCGCTCGCCTGGAAACCACGCGCGCCGCCGCGGAGGAAGACACGGACGGCCGGAGTTCGCCGGAGTCCGATCTGGCGCGAGCAGCGGCCTGCGTGGCCCGCTGGCGGGCGGCGACCGGCGACGAGCCCGCGCCAGCCGCGTTCGAGCCGGCGGCCTGTCTGGCTTTGAAAGAACGGATCGCCCTGCAACCGGGCGAACGGCTGATGGCGTGCGCGCCGATCGGCAGCGCGGCGGCGGCCGAGGAAGTCGGCGCGGCGCTGCTCGCGGGTGCGCTGCTCGTTTACCCGGCGCCGGGTCTGCTCGCGCAGCCGCCCGCGGCGCTCCTGACTTGGCTGGAACGCGAGCAGGTGGCCGTGGCCTGCCTTCCCGCCGCGACCTGGCACCGACTGAACGCCGCCGTCGAAACGCGGCGTAGTCGCGTGGCCACGCCAGCTCCGGCTTGTCGTCGTCGAAGAAGGCAGCGCCGCGGGCGAGGGGACATTTGGCCGGATGTCGGAAGAGGTGGCCGCGCCCGGCCCGGCGTTGTGCGCCCGGCTCACCCTGGAAGCCGCCGGCGGCACGATTTGCCTCGACGGGCATCCACTCGGCCACATCGCGCGGCGGCTTCGCGTGATCGATCCCCGGACCTGCCAGCCGCTGCCCGCCGGTGTGCCCGGAGAATTTGCGATCGTCTCGCCGGCCGCTCCTGACCACCGTCGCACCGGCGAGTTGGGAATGCGCCGGGCCGACGGCGGCTTTGTTCGCCTGGGCCGGCTGGAGGAGCAATGCCACGCGCGCGGCTTCCGGCTCGACTTGAGCCGGACGGAGACGGCGCTCTGCGCGCTGCCCGGGATCCGTCACGCGATCGTGCGTCCCTGCCGGGGGCCGGAGTCCGCGGAAACCGTGCTCCTCGTCGCCTACCTTTGGTTGCAGGATCCCTCGGTGCCGCTCGCAGCCGAGGCGCAACTGCGCCGGCTGCTGCACGAAAGCGGCCTGCCGGATGAGCTGCTACCCGCCGCGTTTCTGCGCCAGGAAACCGTGCCGATCCGCGCTGCGGACGGCCGGCTGGATCTCGCCGCGCTGCCGGCCGCGCCAGAGAATCTGCCGGCGCGGTTTGCCGACGCTTCGCGCCAGGTGGTGCGTCCCTATTTGGCGCTCCAGCACCAGATCATCGCGCTCTGGGAAGAGCTTCTTGATGTGCACGGCATCGGCATCCGGGACGACTTTTTCGATCTTGGCGGCAACTCGCTGCTGGCCATGCGCATGCTCCATCGCATCGAGCAGGTGTGCGGGAAGGTCATCCTGCCGGCGACGCTTTTCACCGGCGCGACGGTCGAGCATCTTGCCGACGAAATCGCCCGGCAGGCGGCCGAAGAAGCGCCGACGGTGCTGAAGGTGAACGAAAGCGGCTCGCGCACCCCGTTCTTCTATCTTCACGGCGACCTCTCCGGCGGCGGTTTCTACAGCCGCAAGCTCTCTCGCGCGCTGGGCGTCGATCAGCCGTTCTACGCGCTGCCGCCGCACGATGTCCGCGCGCTGCCGGCGGCTCCGAGCATCGAGGAAATGGCGGCGGAACACTTGCGCACGATCCGCGCGGTGCGGCCGCACGGTCCTTATGTCATTGGCGGATTTTGCATCGGCGGGCTCGTCGCCTACGAACTCGCCCGCCAGATCGAGGCGAGCGGTGACAGCGTGGAAATGCTGCTCGTCATCGACGCCTCCGCCGATGACCGCACGTTGCGCGGGCTGCAATGGCTGGCGCTGACCCTGGGACGGGCTTTCGGCTGGGATGACGACCGGAAAGCCGCGCGCTTCGGGCGCTGGATCGTGGTCCACGCCCGGCTGGCGCAATGGTTCCGGCTCCGGCCCTGGGCGCAGCTTCAGGTCGCCGCGCGCCGGCTGGGCAATCGCGCTGCGCGGGCCGGCGGCAGGTTGCGCAAAGTATTTCAGTGGCGGCGCGGTCGCACGGCTGAACTGGCTGCGGAAACGCCGACGGGCGCGACGGGGGCTGGCACCGGCGACGCGCGCGACGTGCCGACCGCGTTTCTCTGGGCGACCGCCAGCTACCGCGCCCAGTCCTACGATGGGGCCATGGCGCTGCTGCTTTCGTCTGACCTGCTGGAAGGCAGTGCAAATCTGGCGCAGGCCTGGAAACGGGTCACGCCGGCGGTGACCGTGCATCCGCTGGCCGGCAGCCATTTGGAATGCATCACGGCGCACATCGACATCCTCGCGGAAACGATGCAATCCTGCCTGGAAGCCGTCGCCGAGCAGCAGCCCCGGCCGCGCCGCCAGCCCCGCCGCAACGCGGCCCTCGTGCCGGCGGACCCGATGCTCGGGCAGGAGCCGGCGCGGTAGGTGTGCGCGGTCGTCCCTTGCCGGGCGCGTTTGCCCGGTGCCTGGGAGATGCGCGACGACAGGGAGTTTAGCGTGATGACGATCGCCCAGCCGCTGCCGCTGCCGACGGATTTGCCGGCTGGCCTGGAAATCTGGGCGGCAGCGCTCGACGGGATCGCGCCGGCCACGCTGGCGACGCTGGAAAATCTGCTCGCGCACGGCGAGCGCGAGCGGGCGGCGCGCTTTCGTTTCGAAGCACCGCGGCGACATTTCATCGCGGCCCGCGGCATTCTCCGCCAGCTGCTCGGCGCGGCGTGCGGCCGGGCCCCGGAGCAACTCGTTTTCTCCTATGGCCCCCAGGGCAAACCGGAGCTGGCCGACAATCCGGGCGTGCGCGGCCGGCCGCTGTATTTCAATCTGTCGCATTCCGGCGGCCAGGCGCTCTTCGCGCTCGCGTGCGGACAACCTGTCGGCATCGACATCGAAGCCGGGGAACGGCTCGCTGCGAAGGGCGATGAACTCGGCGGGCTGGCGGCGCGTGTTCTCACGCCGGCCGAGCTGAAGGTCTGGCGCGCGCTGCCGGACACGGCCGCCCGGAGGGTGGCGTTTCTCCGCGCCTGGACGCGCAAGGAGGCTTACGGCAAAGCGACGGGCAACGGCGTCTTCGACGGGCTGACTCACGTCGAGGTCGCGCTCGATGCCGCGACGCCCGCAGCTACTTTGCGGCTGTTGAACCGAGCCGCCGCCGGGTCAGCGTGGCTGATTTGCGATCTGCCGGCTCCGACGGGATTCGCCGCCGCCATCGCCATCGCGGAATCCGCAGAGTCGGGCGGCGGCGCAGAACGCATTTTCCGCCCGTTGTAGAGGCGGCTCTGTGAGGTGCAGAATCTCAAACGCTTGCGGCTTACAGAGCCGCCTCTACAATGCCGAGAGTGCCGCCACCTCGCACCGCGATGAACTGCGATCGGCTCGCACCGTGGTATCGGTGGCTGGAATACGCGGGCTTCGGCCGCGCGCTGGAGCGTCGGCGCGAGGCGTTTATTACCCGCGCCAGCGTGGCGCGAAATGCGTTGCTGCTTGGCGACGGCGACGGCCGGTTCGCCGCGGCGCTGCGGCGAGTGGCATTACCCGGGCTTCGGGTGACCAGCGTGGACAACAGCGTCGGGATGTTGCGCCTCGCCGAGCGTCGGTTGCGGCTTGCAGACGACGCGGGGGAGAACGTCCCGGTTGAATTCGTCCACGCGGACGCCCCGGCATGGCTGGGTGTCCGGCACGCGGCGCAGGCCGCGGGAAACGCCGAGCCGTTTGATTTGATCGCCACGCACTTTTTTCTCGATTGCTTTCCCGCAGCCGAGCAGGAAGCCGTCATCGGAGCCATCGCGGCCGTGGCGGCGCCGGGCGCCTGCTGGGTTGTTTCCGAGTTTCGCCAGCCCGCCGGCAGTCGCTGGGAAGCCTGGCACGCCGCGGCCTGGCTTTGGGGGCTGCACCTATTTTTCCGCTGGACCACCGGACTGACGGCGCGCTCCCTGGCGGATCATCGTCCCGCTCTGGCGGCGCAAGGCTTCCGGCGGATCGCCTGCGAAACGAGCCGCGCCGGACTGCTGGTTTCCGAATGGTGGCAGCGCTCCGCCTGAACCCGAATTTCCTAACCCAGAAATAGGAAAACCCACGGCGCCATCAGCACCACGTCCGCGAGCACCCGCAGCGCCTCGCGCGGAAGCGTGGCGCGCTGTTGATCGAGCCACCAAAGCCCCGCGGCTCCCATCACCAGCGGCCAGACGATCGCACCCAAAAATGGGCTGGCCATCACGCCCAGCGCGGCGAGTCCCGCACACGCCCAGCCAAATGCGCCCCGCGGATTACCGCCCCGCGCCCGGATCGGGTTTTCCCAATCCGAAATGAGCGCGCAGTTGAGAAAGCAGACCAGCCCGAATCCGGTCAGCACCGCGCCGAGCGCGAAGGTCGGCACCTGGGTCAGTGCGCATCCCGGAAACCAGGCGGTGCCAAGGGCAAACGACGCGCCCACCCAGGCTTCTTTCAACCAGGGCATCCGTTCCAGAATGCGCCGGTGCCCGCGGAAATGGATCGCAAAAAAATAGCCGGCCTGCAGCGCCAGGAGACCCAGCCCGGCACGAAAATCCCGCACCGGAAGTCCCAGCGGGGCCAGGACGACAAGCGTCGCGACCACCGTCACGACCAGCGCGCCCAACGCCCAGCGATGCCGTCGGGAAAAATGGTGCCGGGAGCTGACGTGCGCCGCCTCCCGGTTTCCGCGAAACAGGACGAGCGAATCGGCGAGTCGATCAGCGAGGTAGATCAACCACACCGAGAGCCCGAGCACCGCGTGGTGCGCCCAGCCCAGCGACACGCCCGTCCAGCGCGCCCACCAAAGCTGCCAGCCGAGCGCGACGAGCGGCGCGTCGAGACTGAGAAGGTGCGGCCATTCCCACAATCGCGGAGTCGTTGCCGCTGGAGCAGCGACGGTCGCCGCCGGGAAATCCTTTGCCCGGATGCGCGTGCGCGCGGGGTTCGCCAGCGTCTTCATGCCGCGCGGGAGATCTTTTTGCCGGAACGCGCGACCCGAAGGAACGTGAGCAGGATTCGCCAGCCGGCGACGAACGTGCCGCGCAACGTGCCGGAAACCTTGGACTCGCCCCCGGTCCGGCAGCGGTGGGCAACCGGGATTTCCTTGATCCGCAGACCGGCCTGGGCTGCGCGCATCTGCATCTCCAGATTCCAGCCGTAGGTTGCCTCGCGCATGCCGAGCCGCGCGAGCGCCGGGCGGTGGATCGCGCGAAACGGACACATGTCGGTGTAGCGCACCCCGTAGAGCAGTCGCAGCAGCGCGCCGGCGACATGACCGGCGAAGATCTGTTGGAAATTCATGCTGCCCGGCTCCCGCTCGCCGCGCACCCGCGAGCCGATGACGAAATCGTGCGTGCCGCGCCGAATCGGCTCGACGAGAAGCGGCATCAGCTCGGGACAATCACTGCCGTCGCCGTCGAGGAACACGACGATGTCACCCTCCTCCGGCACCGCCGCGACCCCGGCCGCGCAAGCCCGGCCATAGCCGCGCACCGGCTGGGGAATAACCCGCGCGCCTGCCTCGGTCGCGCGTGCCGCCGTGCGGTCCGTGCTGCCGTTGTCCACGACGATGACCTCGCGCACCAGCGGCTGCCCGCCGGCGGCGGCGTCGGACACCGCGAGACAGGCGCGCACGACGTCGGCGATCGGCGCTTCTTCGTTGAGCGCGGGGATGACCACCACGACCACCGGCGGTCGCGCCGCGGTCGGGGCGGGAGCTGCTGCGGGATTCATGCGTTCGGGATCAAAGCGAAAGCCGCGCGGCCGTGAAGTAAAACAGCAGCGCGAAGATGTCCGCCAGGGCCAGCGTAATCGGGCCGGCGGCGATCTTCGGATCCAGTTTCCAGTGGTGCAGCAGCGACGGCACGACCAACCCGAACAACGCCGCCGTGACCAGCGAAAGCGCGATGGACCCGCCGACGACGAAGCCGGCGCGCGGATCGCCGCGCCACAGCCAGACGATCGCCCAGACGACCACGCCGCAGGTGAATCCGAGCAGCGCCGCCGTCACGGCTTCGCGCCGGAACGTGTCGAAAAACCAGCGGCGGGTCGGCGGGACGCTGCGCAGCGCCTGAATAGTGACGGACATCGACTGGATGCTCACGCTTTCGTTGAGCCCGAGCACCATCGTCAGAAAAAAAGCGATCACGATGCTCTGCGCGAGCGTCGCCTCGAAGGCGCCCGGAAAGCAGCGCGCAGGCGGTGCCGCTCGCGATCGTGGCGAGCAGCCACGGAAACCGAAAACGAAACGCGCGCCACGGCGTCGCGCCCCGCACCTGGGCAATGTGAAAGCCGAGCGCCTCGAAGATTTCGTCACCCGGCAATTGCAGCGGTTTCGAATGCAGCCGGGACGCCGAGTGAGCGGCCTCTTCGGCTTCGTCCGCGGCCTCCAGGAGTTCTTCGGTGAAAAGACTCACGTCCACGACGCCGACGACCCGTTTCCCGGCATCCACCACGGGAAACGCGAGGAATTTGTGGAGCACGAAAAGCTCGCACGCCTCCAGCACGGTGACGCTCGACGGGATGGCCACGACGCGCCGGACCATGATGTCGTGCAGCGGCGTGTCCAGCGCCGAGATGAGCAGCCGGCGCGTCGGCAGCACGCCGACCAATCGGTCGGCTTCATCCACGACGTAGAAATAAACGAGCCGTTCGCCGGCGCCCTCGCGACGGATGGTTTCGAGCGCCCCGGCGACAGTCGCCGTGCTTTTCAGCAGCGAAAAATCAAGCCGCGCGTGGGCGAGGATCGGATCGCTGAAATGCTCGGTGGAAGAGGCGGAATCGGGCATGGACCGGGGCACCGGGAAGCGGAGCGCAGCGCCGCAAGTTCAGCGGGCGCGCAAACGAAATGCGGAACGGTCGCGACGCATTCGCACCGGGGATCGCCCCGTCCGATACCACCGTCGTTTTCATCGGGCAAGGGCGGGCGCGCACCGCGGGCAGCGACCTTCCCTCATTAGGAGCTGCGGGCGGGCGCCGCTTTGTGGACAATGCCCTTCGCCTTGAGCGCCTGCGCGGCTTCCGTGAAGTAGTCTTTCACGTCCGCCTGCTGGCGAATCCAGTCGAGATAACGCCGCACCCCGGTGAGCAGATCCGTCTGTGGCACGTAGCCGACGCCGTCGCGGATGCGCGCGGTGCCGCTCGTGAGATGGCGCATTTCGCCGGGGCGGAATTCGCCGTTGATCTCCGGCGCGATTCGGATGTTGAGCGCTTCGCTGATCTGCGCGGCGACTTCGCGGATCGGCACTCCCCGGCCGCTGCCGACGTTCACCGGCAGGCCGTCAAGCGCGTCGCTTTCTGCCACGAGCAGATTCGCGCGGGCGATGTCTTCGACGAAGGAAAAGTCGCGCGTCTGCGCCCCATCTTCGTAGAGCACCGGCGGTAGGCCGTTAAGTAACCGCGTGCAGAAAATCGCGATGACGCCGGTGTAAGGATTGAAGATGGATTGGCGCGGTCCGTAGGTGCAGGAATACCGCAGCGCGACCGTCGGAATGCCGACCTGCTTGCCCCATAGGAGAACAAGTTTTTCCTGGTCCACCTTCGTCAGTCCGTAAACCGTTTCGCCGCCGACCGGCGCGTGCTCCGGCGTCGGCGCGGGCGTCGTGACCTGGCCACAATCCGGGCAATGGACGGCCCAGTCGCCGGTGCGGAGTTGCTCCACCGGCCGCACCGCGGGAAAGACGAGTCCATGCGTGGGGCAAGTGGCCGCGCCTTCGGAGTAGACGGCCTGCGAGCTGGCGACGACGATCTTGCGGATCGGCAGATTTTCCTCGCGGATGATCTCGAGCATCTGGGCGGTGCCGAACGAATTGACGAGCACGTATTTCGCGATTTCCGGCATGTAGCCGCCGTAGGCGCCCTGATGAAAGACGGTGTCGATACCGGTGAGTGCCGCGCGCATCGTGGCGCGGTCGGTCAGGTCACCGCGAACGAACTCGGCGGCGGGATTCACCCAGGCCGGTTTTCCGTGGCGATGGGTCTGCGGCTCGAGGTTGTCGAGCACCCGCACCGTCCAGCCTTCGCGCACCAGCAGATCAGTGACGTGCGAGCCGATGAGACCTGCGCCGCCGGTGACGAGCGCGCGCCGGCTGGCTCCCGTGTTGCGGGTGTTTCCCGCGGACGAGGGATTCATCGCCGGGTCATTTCAACAACAGCCGGCCGGGCGGGTTTCCGCCGCTGCCGAGTTGCGGTCGACGGGAAAAGAAACCGCCACCGCTGCCGCCGCCACGCCGGGCATCCATGATCGCCAGCACGCCGGTGACCGCCGCCAGAAACGCCGAGGTCGCCAGCGTCGCGAAACCGAGCGAGACGAGCCGTTGCTGATCGGATTCCAGCCGCGCCTGCTGCACGAGTTCCACAATCATCCAGCGCAGCTCGCGGGCTTCCTGCTCGCTGAGGTTCGGCTCGCGCAACCGGGCGCCGAGCGTCTCGATGCCGAGCCGGATGGAATCCTGCGCCTTGTGCGAAAGCCCGGATTGCTGGGTGGAGAACGCGCGAAATCCTTCCATCAACACTTCCAGCGACGGGTTGAGCAGGTGCAGGTAGCGGTGAAAATTTTCCTCGTTCAACGCGCGGCCGGTGAAATAGGCGCCGAGCACCGTTTTTACAGTTTCGGCGGTGGCGCGCAGTGGGTCGATGACCCCAAGAGCACGGACTTCGCGGAGCACAATGGCGTCAGGTGTGGAGGACATGAGCAGGGATACGATTTCGCCGGCCCGGAGCGAAGGGTCGCTGCCGGTGCCGGCCGGAAACTCTAGCCGCGCCGGTCCCGCCGCGCCAGCCAGGAAGCAGCCAGACCGCCGAGCACCACGGCTCCGGCCAGCAGCGGCAGCGGGTCAGCCGGCGCCGGGGGAAGGGGAATGGTGCCGGCGTCATCGACCGGCCGCGCCGGGACGCGCGCGTAGCGCCCCTGAGCCGGCGCGTGAAAGCCGCGGGCGAAGCTTTCCAGCTGCGCCGTCGAGCCTGGGCCGGTCATCGGGATGCCGTGCCCGGCCGCGAGCACGCGCGGCTGCAAGGCGGCAAGGGTGTCCACAGACGTTTCGGCGCTTTCCCAGTCCGGGGTAAATGGCAGCGGCGGCAGATTCAGCGCGCGCACGCCGAGAGGCAGGGCAGTCCAGGATTGCAGATCCGTCGTGGCAAACGCGTCCCCGGCGAGCAGGACGCCGTCGCGTTCCCGGAAATAAGAAACGTGGCCCGCCGTGTGGCCGGGCGTCGGCACCGCGCGCCAGCCCGGCATGGCCGGCAGTTCGCCGCCGGTGACCGGGAGCGCCTGCACGAAGGGCCGCAGATCGGCGCCACTGTCCGGAAAGGCGCGGCTCGCCAGGCTCATGAACCCGAGCGAGCTGCCGGCGGTCGGATCCTTGGGTGCGTAATTGGCGCGGCCGGTCAGAAAAGGCAGCTCTTCCGTGGCGGCGAAAATCGGCACCTGCCAGGTTTCCGCCAGTTCGGCGGCGGCGCCGCGATGGTCGAAGTGGCCGTGCGTGAGATAGATCGCCGCTGGCGGGCGATCCGTGCCGAAGCGTTCCGCCGCGGCGGCTCGAATCGTCCCGGCCGAGCCGGGCAGCCCGGCGTCCACCAGCGCCCAGGGTTCTTTGGATTCGCCGGGTTGCCCGACGAGATAAACATTCACAAACAGCACCGGCAGGCGCGCGACATCAAAAGCGAGTTCTTGCATGACACCGCTGGATTCGTTTCTGCTGGTCGGCTGGGCGCTGCAATTCGACGCTCATCGCACCCGGCGCCCCGCGGCCTCGTCCCAATGCAGCGGCCGCGAGAGCTTCGGCAGTGGCGATTCCTTCGCAGGATCAATGAGCACGCCGTGCGGCCAATCCGGCGGACAGACGGCGATGTAGCGGGCGAGACCGCCGGTGCCGCCGCCGAATTTCGGAAAACCGATGAGCACGAGAGCGCCGGCTTCCGGCACGAGGTCGAGATGCGCCACCCCCTCGGCTTGAGCGTAGCCATTGTGCAGCAGCCACGCTTCGCCCTCGAGGTTCGGAGTCGTATCGGTGTCCAGCGGCTCATGCCCGTGAAACAGAATCCGGCGTTCGAGGTGCAGGAACTTCAGCGCGGCGAGCGAGACGCCGGGGAAGGCGTGCTCCGCGGCGAGCTTCGCGTCCGGCCAGCGCTTCGCCCAGTCCGACCGCACGAAGACGACGCTCCCTTCCGGAATGCGTCCGTGCGCCTTTTCCCAGGCAAGAATATCCGCGACGGCGAGCGCGTAGCTCGGCTCCGCTTTCACCTGTTCGACGATCGAGATGACCACTAACGGCCGGATCGCAAAGGTCGGCGGCAGTTCATCAATGGCCGGATAATTCGGATCCCAATGCGCCGGCGGATCGAGCTGCGTGCCGAGTTGATCGGTCGCGAGCGCGTAGGCGCTGGCTTCGAAGCCGTCGGCGGCGTAATCGTAGGGCTGACCCGTCTTCGGATTGAGCGAGCGTGAAAATCGGGAGGGCGCAAAACCGCTCCAAACCGGGATTGCCGGCGTGATCGTGTGCGTCAGATCCACGTATTTCGCGCCGCGAAAAAATTCCTGATACACACGCCATAGCGGCGGGGACGCTTGGGCCGCCGGTTCCGGGGTCTGTCCCGAAGCCGACTGCAAAAAGAGCGCACATCCAAGGGCGACGGCGAGCGGCCGCTGGCGCGCGTTTGCGAAGAGCGAAATTATTTTCATGGAGCGAGCGATTTGCGGAGGGCGACCCGCGGGGTCACCATCGCGGGGACAGTCGTCGATCCTCAAATCGTCGGCGGTGGGTGCAGGCGACGCCAGGAGCGCACGGCAAGCCAGGCAAAACACCACGCCGCCGCCGGCAGAAAGATCAAGCTGTTAAGCAGAAATACGTCGTGCGGTTTTCCGTGCAACCAGTTCGCGTAAAGAACAAACGCGGCCGTCGTCATCCAGAACACGGGCGGCGACGGAACGAAAACCAGGAACGGGATCAACCAGCAAAAATACCAGGCATAGCTCGGGCTAAGGAGCACAGCGAAAATCGCGACCAGCGCCAGCGAGCGGCGCAGGTAGCTCAGACCATCCGCAGCGGGACGGCGGAAAACCGCCCAAGCCGCGGCGGTCGCCAGTGACGCCAGCGCGAGCAGTTTGAAAACGTCCCCGCCGTTCGGCCGTGAGAGCCCGGGAATCGGTCGCGATGGCAGCAGGCTCGCGACGTAGAATCGGTTGCCGGTGTTCAATCCTTCCTCCGCCGCGTAGCCGGGCAAAAAACCCAGGAGCACGCGTGCCCTCCAGGCGAGAGGAGACTCGATCGGTCGCGCGACAGACCCACCGCGGGCCTCACCTGGTAGGAAATCGGCGCTCGCGCCACCGGTCGGCGGTTGATCGAGCGAGAAGTAATACGGCAGATACGCGGTCACAAGGGTGACGGCGAACACCACCGGCATCCGCCATTGCCGGCGACGCCAGAGCACGGGAAAAAGCAACACCGGGAAAAACTTCGTCAGCGTCGCCGCAGCAAGCGCCAGCCCGGTGAGCGACTCCCGCCGCGCCCGAAACGCGAGCAGCGCGAGGAGCACCAGCGCGATCATGAACGCATCGACGTGCCCGCTGCCGGCAAACTCCCAGACCGGCAGGGGATGCCAGGCATAGAGCAACACGCGCTGCACCGGCAGGCCGTGGCTCCGCAGCAGGAGGGCGAGCGCAACGACCGCAACCGCTTCGCAGAAGACCATTGCCACCTTCATCCCGTTCACCGATTCGCTGAACCTTGTGACGAGGAAATACCACGCTTGCGCCACCGGCGGATAAATCGTGCGGGCATAGTCGCGCCGGTTGATCCGCGGATAGATTTCCGCGTCCCGGAGGTGGCTCAATGCCGGGTCGGCGGGGATGTAGCGATACGGGTTGAAGCCCGCGGCCTGCAGCCGACCATCCCAAATGTAGCGGTAAACATCGGTCGAAAGATATGGCGCGGTGCCGAAAAGCGCGACAAGTCGGAACGCGACGGCAAACCCCAGCCCGAGCCACAAAGTCGAGCGCGCCGAACGTGCGCGCCAAAGCACCCAGGCGGCGCCCAAGTAGGGCACGCCGAGGGCGAGCGCGCTGACGGTGAAGGTGATAATCCGATGCCGATTTTGATCGTGCGCGCCGATCGCGAGGAGCAGCAGGATGATCGAGCCAAGCCCGAGGAGCGCGACGTTGACCCGGCGTGTCGAGAACGCAGGCGCCGCTCCGTCCTGAGCCGCGACATTTTTGACGGTGGGCGACATCGCTGAATATTCGCTGCGGCCAGGACAGGTCCCACTGCAAGCCGCTCGACGGGTGGCACTGGAGCGGCGGCCCCGCGACCCGCGGAATCAATTCAACCGCGGCACGCGGAGCCGCCGCGATGACGAGCAGAAGATGGAATCGGAGGCGCTATCCGTCGATCGCACCGGCGCCTCCCGACCAGAGCCGCTGCCGCTCCGTGCTTTCACGCAGCCGTGCGACCAGAAATTCCCGCGTGTGCGGTGCGGGATAGCCGCCATCGGCCCGGCGGTGGCCGGCGAAAAGTTCGTCGCACAACAAACGCAGGCTGGCCGCGTCATCGACGTCATACCAGGTCGGGAGGCGCTCGACTTCGAGTCCGATTTCCGCTGCCCGCTCCAGGGTCTGTTCCGCCACCCGTTCCGTGCTCCAGTCGATCGATTCGAAGAGCCGGCGGTGTGCGCGCTTCAGCCCGAGCAGATAGTAGCCGCCATCCTCGCTGGCACCGAGCACCGCCCGGTCGCCGGGACGGGCCAGCGCGGCGACGGCCGCGTCCAGCGCGGATCGCGGCAGGGTCGGACTGTCGGAATCAATCAGGCAGGCGGAGGAAAAGCCGCACGCTAGCAGGTCTTCCAGCGCGCCGTGCAGCCGTTCCCCGAAGCCGCTCTCTTGTTGCGCGAGCATGCGGAAGCCGGCGGGGAGCAACCCGTGAAATGCGGACTCTGCGCCGACGGGCGTATAGACCGCAACCCCGCCGGCGGGTGTGTCGGCGGCACCGACGGCCCCGGCGATGTTAGCCGTCGTGTCGCGGAGAAAGCAGCCGCTCAGGGCGGCGGCTTCCTCAGGTAGCAGTGGCGGGCAGAGCCGCGTCTTGCTGGCACCGGCGCGCGGTGCCTTGATCATCATCGCGAGCGCGCATCCGCCGGAAACCGTCGGGTGGCGTGGATCAAGGATGGGATACGTGGAAGCCATGGCTGCTGTTTGCGGCAAGACGGTGGTCGAATGCGCGGGCGATCGATCAAATCGCAAAGTCTTCGGCCGCTGGCTCGGCGGCACCTTTTTCGCAAAGCGCGTATTGATAATGCCGGTCCTGCCAGCGCCACAGCCCCTGCCAGGGTTGGGTGAGCACGAGGGCGCCGAATTCATCCGGCGTGAGCACGCTGGCATCCGCCGGCTCGCGGAATGCCTGCGCGCGAGAGCTGCCGCAAAACGCGCTGAGCCGCGCCACCGCCCACATCAGCCGCAGCGGCACCGCTGCGCGCAGCCCGGAAGTAGGCTCCGCGATGAAACAGCGGCCGCCCGGGCGCAGGACGCGATGCATCTTCGCCAGCGCCGCGGCGCGATCCCCGGCGCGGATGACGGTGAACAGCCGCACCGAGAGCAATGCGTCCACGGTGTCCGGCGTCAGCTCCCGGTCGAGTGCGAGAACGTCGGCGAGTTGAAACTCGCAGTTTTGCAGATGCCGCCGGCGCGCCGTGCGCTCGGCATGGCGCAACTGTTCGAGCGAGCGGTCGATGCCGATGACGCGCAGATTGCGGTAGCGTTCCGCAAAGCGGCAGGCGTAGAAGCCCGGGCCGCAGCCCAGCTCCAGCAGCCGGCTGCCCGGTTGCGGATCCCCGGAGGGCCAAAGCGCGGCGGCGATCCCGTCGGTATCATCTCGGAAAACGTGTTCGCGGAAGAATGCGTAAATCCAGGCGAAACGCTCGAACAAGCTGTCGTCGCCATCGGGCGTGCCCTGCGGCGCCGGCGGCGGGTTGCCATCGGTCGCGGTGCCATGAGGAGGCGGATACTCGATTTTCCGGCGCGGGCGCGCTCCGACTGCGGCGGAGGCGGCGGAAGAGACGGTGGTAGACGGCATCATGGACAAAAATCGGACTGCGAAGGCGGGCCTTCGCGGCCTTAATCGGTTCGGTCGGCACCGCAGGCGGTATGGATGGAGACGGCAAAGGGTTGACTCGCTGCAACAGGCGCTCCCGCAGTCCGGCCTGCCCACGACGGAA
The DNA here is from genome assembly GCA_963762725.1 of uncultured Verrucomicrobiae bacterium. GTDB lineage: Bacteria > Verrucomicrobiota > Verrucomicrobiia > Chthoniobacterales > SZAS-18 > JAFAXH01. The sequence continues at coordinate 660,731 of CAVXLY010000007.1, forward strand.
GACTGACGCCCCGGACGGCGCGCTTGCTTCAGAGGCCCCGTCGCGTGACGAGAAGAGCAGCGCAGCAGCGTCATATTCCCCTGCGAAGCCGAGCCAAGGCAGCCCGGGCGTGTCGGGCAGGACGGTTGCCAAATCGAGCGGATGCGACACGTTGCCCGCCGCGTCCCGAGCGTTTCATGAACAAAAAAGTCTTTCACGAGTTGCATCCTGGCGCGTTTTTTCTCGATGGGGACGACGCTCCGGCGCTGGGAAATTACCTTGCCGGGACCGGCCGGCTCGTCTGGGAGGAAGACGTCGCGGCCGTCGCGAAAGCCGGGGAGGGGAACATGAATTGCGTCGTGCGGGTATGCACCACGACGGGCCGTTCGTTCATTCTCAAGCAAGCCCGCGACTGGGTGGAAAAATATCCGCGCCTCGCGGCGCCGCGTAATCGCGCGCTCGTCGAGGCACGTTTCTACGCGGTGACGGCCGGCACGCCGGCGGTGGCTGGAATGATGCCGCGCGTGCTCTGGCTCGATGCTGACGCCCGGCTGCTCGCGCTGGAGGATCTCGGCGCGGCGAGCGACTTTTTTCCGATCTACGCCGGCGGCAGCGCGCTCGACCTGTCCTGCCTGGACGCGCTGGTGGCTTACCTTTCGGCGCTCCACCGGCTCGTCCCGCCGGCCGGTGACGATGCGCTCCTCGCCAACCGGGAAATGCGCGCGCTCAACCACGAGCATATTTTTTCCCTTCCGCTCCGGTCGGAAAACGGCATCGATCTTGATCGCATCACGCCGGGGCTGGCCGGCGCCGCGGCCGCGCTCCAGGCGGACGCGGCCTATAGCCGAGCGGTCCACGCCCTCGGCGAGCGTTACCTCGCGGATGATGCGGGCGCGCTGCTGCACGGCGACTTTTTCCCCGGCAGCTGGCTGCGCACCGGCGACGGCGCGGTGCGAGTGATCGATCCCGAATTCAGCTTCCGCGGCGATGCGGAATTCGATGTCGGCGTGATGCTGGCGCATCTGCGGCTGGCTCAGCAGCCTGAGCCTGTCGCCGACCGTTTGCTCGCCCGGTATCAGCCGGCCCGAGAGCGGGATTTTTCGCTGGAGCGGATGCGGGGATACGAGGGCGTGGAAATCATGCGCCGGCTGCTTGGCGTCGCCCAGCTTCCACTCGGTCCGCACATCGATCTTCAGCGGAAGACGGCCCTTCTGGAGGAAAGCCGCCGCCTCGTTCTGGGCGCGGCCGGCGCTTGACGCCGCCCTCGTTCTACCGCGTGCCGGCCGGATCCGCCGACGTGTCGAAGGAATCGAACCAGCGGCCCAGCGGCACGAGCGCCAGCGCGCCTTCGCCGACGAGCACCAGCGCGGCTGCCACCGGCGCGACGAGCGTTGCCAGGGTGAACGAACCGCCCAGAAAGCGCGCGGCAAAATAAACCGCCAGCCCGGTGCCCAGCGCCGGCAGAAGCGTGACCGCGAGCACAAACACCTGCCCCAGAAAAAAGATGAGCCGCTGGCCGAGGACCTCCACACCCTGCGGCGCGCCCGGGCCGGTCTGAAACCAAGCCGGCAGCAGGAGCACGGCGGCATTCGGGATGGTGAGCGAGAGGAAGTTGAACGGCGGAGCGACGAGCGCCACCGCGAGCGCCCAGGACATCTGCGGGGTGAAGCCGAGTTCCTGGCTGGGAACGGGCGCGCCCAAGGTGACAATCGTCAAGACGACCAGCAGGAGCACCCACTGGAGGACGGTCAGCAGGATCGTGGGCGCGAGCAATTCGCCGAGCGCGATCTGCCAGCCGGGCAGCGGATACGTTTTCAAAAGTTCGACGTTTGCCAGATCCTGCCGCAGGTCGTTGCGGGTCATCTGGGCGCCGAACAGGAGGAGCATCAAAAAAAACTCGAGCGCGATCGCACTCGCAAAAGTCATCGGCAGGCCGGGGAAGCCGGGAAACAAAGGCGCCGCGCCCGGGGCCGAGAAAAACAGGATCGCGACAAGAAACGCGATCGTGAAAATGCCCAGCAACACTAGGAGCGGCCGCAGGTTGAAGAGCGGTCCGGCGGCGAGCAGATTTTTCCAGACGATGCCGATCAAACGGGGACCGGTGGGCCGAAGGGGAAAGGGGTCGCGCCGCCGCCGCGCGCTGCCGGCCCCGGGACTTTTGCCGGCGCGCACCGAGGCCACCCGCTCGGCGTGCCGACGGGACACCGCGATCGACGATTCCTCGAAAGCCACGTCGGCGCGCAGGATCCATGCGTAGTGAGCGGCGAGCAGCGCGAGCGCCGGCCCCAGCGCCAGCAGAAACGCCTGGCTGTCCGATGCGAGAAACGGCCGCAACGGCAGCCGAAATGGCCAAAGGATCCAGTGCAACGGCGGCGTGGCCACCACGGTTTCCAGGGATTGCAGGTAACCGAGCACCACGGCACGCGGCCCGTTGTCACCCGCCGGGATGGGCCGGGCGAGATCGAGCGTCGGAAGCGTCGCGTGCGCCCAGAGCCACGCGCCGCCCAGAAGCAAGCTGACCGCGAGAAGGGTCACCGCGCGCCGGCGCCAGTTGCTCACCCCGCGCTCGAGCAGCAGCGACCGCGCGAACGAGAGCCCGAGGCTGTGCAGGCTGAGCGTGGAAAGCAGGATCCACCAGCCGACCACCTGCTGGGCGACGCCCGCGACGCCGGCATTGCGGAAGCGACCGGTCAGCAGCGTTAAAATCACGATGGAAAACAGGATGCTCAACTGCGAGCGCAGCAGTCGGAAATGAATCAGGCTGCGGCGCGAAATCGGGGCGGGGAACAGAAACGCGATCTCCGCTTCGGAGAAAACGAGCGCCGTGCGCTGCTTCGGCAGGAGCCAGGCGAGGAGCGAAATCCCAAGCAGAAAAATCGCCCCGAGCGTCTCGACGCTGCCCGCGAGCAACGCCGCGCCTGCGCCCAGGGTGACCGCAGCCGCGGCATCCGCGTTTCGCCGGGAGCGAAGGGGACGGTCGAGCAGGAAATTCCGGAAAAAGCTGAAATACAGGTAGAACCCGCCGACCAGCGCACCCAGGAGATACTTCGGCTGGCGCAACCGGCGCAACCGCGAAACCAGGCGGTTCGCCGTCTGGCGGGACTGAAGATAAAGCAGCGCGGAAAACATGGCAGCGGACTGGTGGGGACGAGACGAGAGCGTGAGGTCCTCCCATAACCGGAACCGAGGGGAACGGGCGCGGCGCACGCCGGCTGGGTCGGTCCGCTGGCTACTCTACACAGCGCGATCCGTTGCCCGGAAAAAAACTTCCTCCAGGTCGGCCGACGCGGCGTCGCCGATCGAGGCGAATTGCTCGCGCACCTCGGCCAGCGATCCGTGCACTACCTTGCGCCCGGCCTGCACGATGAGCACGTGGCTGCAGATTTCCTCGAGCAAACTCAGGAGATGACTGGAAATCACGATGGCGGCACCGGCTTCCGCGCGCTGGCGAATGGAACGCTTCATCCGGCGGATGCCGACCGGGTCCAGGCCGGTGAGCGGTTCGTCGAAGAGGATCGCCGCGGGCTCGTGCAGAAACCCGCAGGCGATGGCGAGCTTTTGTTTCATGCCGCGGGATAATTCGCCGGGAAGCGCGTTGCTTTTTTCGGTGAGCTCGAGTTCCTCCAGCAGATGGCCGGCGCGCTCGCGGAAGTCGGGCACCCGGTAGATTCGGGCCACGAAATTCAGGTGCTGCCGGACGGTGAGGTAATCGAAAAGGCGCGGCTCATCCGCGATAAATGCCAGCCGGCCTTTCGCCGCGAGCGGCTCGGTCGCAATATCGTGACCGTCAATGCGGATCTGACCCTGCGTCGGCGGAATGATGCCGGCCAAGCAGCGCAGCGTCGTCGTTTTGCCCGCTCCGTTGCTTCCCACCAAGCCCATCACCTCGCCAGCACGCACGGTGAACGAGAGTCCCTGCACCGCAGGGAATTTCTCGTAAAGCTTTGTTAAATCGACCGCTTCGATCATCGGTGTGGCGACGGGAGCTTCCGGGGTCAGGAGCGCACTGCGGCGTCTGGGTGACTCAGGCCGAGGCGGCGGAAATACCGGGCGGCAGGGAAACGGGAAGTTCCGGCAACCGCGGACAAAAAGCGCGGCGCTTCTTTCGTGCAACCCCCGGGTCTCCCGCACGAAAGAAGCGCCGTCAGCAATATGACGCGCCGGTTTAGCGGCGCTTTTTGGTGGCCGGTTTGGATTTCGATTTCGCTGCGGCAGGCGCAGACTTTTTCGCCGGCTTGCTCTTGGCCACCGTGCCGCGCGACGCAGCCGTCGCCTTCGCCGCGCTCTTGCGCGCGGGAGCCTTCGCTTTCGACGCCACGGCTTTTGCTTTCGACGCCACACCCTTCGCTTTCGACGCCGCGCCCTTCGCTTTCGACGCCGCAGCTTTCACCTTCGAAGCGCCGCTGCCGCCGCGGCTCGGGCTGGTCTTTGCTTTCAGAGTGCTGCTGCTGCCGCGCGCGGAGGTCTTGGCGCTCTTGACGCCAGCCTTCCCCTTCGCACTGGCGCTGCTGCCGCCGCCCGCTTTCGACTTCGCGCCGCTGCCGCTCGACTTCGATGTCGATCCGCGGCTTGCGGCTGCCGGCGCCTTTGCCTTGTTGCCGCCGGATTTTGACTTCGAGGCTCCGGGCGTGACAAACGCTTTGATCGTTTTCAGCGACGGCGTGTTCGCCTTGACGGTCTTGACCAATTTGCTCGCGGCTTTCGCGGCGGTTGATGGCACGGCGGACTTGCCCTGCGCTGTGCGCTTGCCCATCGCGGCGCCCACGGCACCGCCGACCACGCCGCCGACCGGGCCGCCGACGACGGTGCCAACGACGGCGCCAGCGACTGCCGCAGCGGTGGTCTGGGAGATAGGAACGTCGGATTGAGATTGAGGATTGGAGTCTGATTCAGCCATAGGAAATAAGGTTAGAGAAGAACGAGTTTTCCCGTCTCTCGTTCATCGACCCGCGCCGGGGAAATGGCTGTAGTGCGCGCACACGGGTGCGCGCAACGGCTCGCGCGCCGCGACTGCCGCAGGGTCGCGCGAAGTTCGCCGCGAAGCCGGGCGGGGGCCGCGTGGGATCAACCTTCGCCGCCGGAATCATCCGCCCGATCTTCGAACCGGGTGTATTCCTTTAGGAAGGACAGCTTGACCTCGCCGACCGGGCCGTTGCGCTGCTTGGCGATGATGAGTTCCGCCTGCCCTTCGAGTTCTTTTTTCGAATCCTCGTCGTCGGCGTAATATTCCAGGCGCACCAGCAGGCCGACCACGTCCGCATCCTGTTCGATGCTGCCGCTCTCGCGCAAGTCGCTCAAGCGCGGCTTGTTGCCACTACGGGCTTCCGGCTGCCGATTGAGCTGGGCGAGCACGATGATCGGCAGGTTGAGCTCTTTGGCCAGGCCTTTGACACCACTGGAGATTTCCGCGATTTCCAGCTGCCGGTTGTCCTGCGCGCGGCGGCTGGGCGAACGCAGCAGCTGCAAGTAATCGATCACGATCAGCTTGATCCCATACATCTGCTTCAAGCGGCGCGCTTTGGCGCGGAGATCGAGGATCGAGAGTCCGGCGGTGTCATCGATGTAGATCTGGCTGTCGGCCAGCCGCGCGGCGGCATTCGTGAGATTCGGGAAATCGCGCTCGCTGAGAAAGCCATCGCGCACCTTCTGCAAATTCACGCGGGCACGGGAGCAAAGGAGGCGCTGGACGAGCTGCTGGCTGCTCATTTCGAGCGAAAAAATCGCCACCGGATGTTTGCCGTCGAGCGCCACGTGCTCGGCAATGTTCATCGCCAGCGCGGTTTTGCCCATGCTCGGGCGGGCTGCGATGACAACCATCTCGGCTTCATGCAGGCCGCTGGTCATGCGGTCGAAATCCCGGAAGCCGGTGGGGAGTCCGGTGATGGCGCCGCGACGTTCGTAGAGCTGTTCGATGGTTTCGATCGCTTGCATAACCTGGTCCTTCATCGTGGGGATCTTCTGCTGCAGGCGGCTCTCGCCGATGGCCATGATCCGGGACTCGACTTCGTCCAGCAGTTCGTTCACGTCGCCGCCGGCCTCGTAGGAGCGGGCTGCGCAGTCCGTGCAGGTATTAATGATCTGGCGCAGGAGATATTTCTCCCGGACGATATCCAGATAATAGGTCGCGTTGGCCGCCGTCGGAACGAAGGTGAACAACTCCGTGACCAAGGCCGCACCGCCGACGAGTTCGAGCTGGTCGCGGTCGCGGAGAGCCTGCGTCAGCATGATGACGTCGGCCGGTTGCTGCCGATTCCAAAAATCGACCAGCAATTCGTAGATTACCTGATGGGCCGGGAGGTAAAAGTGCGCCGCGTCGATCTTCTGGACGGCGTCGCCGATGACCTCGGCGGGCGCGAGCAGCATGCTGCCGAGCAGCCCTTTTTCCGCTTCGAGGCTGTGCGGCTGCGCCCTGTGGATATCTTGGGAATTACTCTGTGAATAACCCCCATTTGCCCCGGCTCTCTTTCCTGGCCCGCTTCCGGGTTTGCCCGGAAGTTTCTCAGAGACGCTCGTGGGAGCGGCCGCTGAAAGCGGGGCAGGCATCTGAATGGACTAACTCGTCGCGGTCTAAGTCTTCTTTTTGCCGGTGGGCGAAGCTTTGTCACTCTTTTTCGCATCGGCACCTGCGGATGCGCCGTCGGTCGCGGCCTTTTCATCGCCGGCCGGCGCCTCGACATTGCTCTTCACATGGAGGCGCAGCGTCGCGGTGACTTCAGGATGCAGCCGGACCGGAATCTCGTGGTCGCCGTGCTCTTTGATCGGCCGCTCGAGCTGGATGGCGTGCCGCTCGATCGTGAGGGCGGGAAGTTCCTTTTTCAGCGCCTCTTCGATGTCGCGCGCAGTAATGGAGCCGAAAGCCTTCCCTTGCGAACCGGTTTCCAGCGTGAGCGTGAGCTTCAGCTTGTTGATCTTGCGGGCGGCATCTTCGGCTTCGTTGCGTTCCTTGGCCTCGCGCTCGGCGCGCTTCGCCTGAAGCATGGTGATGCGCTTGAGCGTCACCGGGGTCACTTCGTAGGCACGCCCGGATGGGAGCAGAAAATTGCGGGCAAACCCGCGCTTCACCTTGACGATGTCCGCCTCGGCGCCGAGTCCGCGAATGGCTTCAGTGAGAATAACTTCGGTAGTAGGCATGACAGAGATGAAAACAGGGTGAGCAGCGCCCCGAAACCCGGGGGCCAGTTATTACAACCCGGCTTGCGAGGTGTCAAGCCCGGCACTCCGGTCCCGCCGGGGAGTTCCAGGGGATGGAATGGGCATGCGGCGTGTCAGAGGGAAAAATTTGCCTTAGCGAGAGAATCTGGGTGCGATCACCAAATAAATTCGGCCGCAGCCGGCTCTGTTTCGATTAAAATATCGGATCGCCAGCAGATCTCGGCGCGCTCGGCAATATTCTCCCGGCAAAAGAGTCGAAATTAAGATTGCCATGCGATCCGGCCACCCTTAAAACGAGCCTCATACGCTATGGCTACCTCCAAACCCAAATCCTCTTCCCCGGCTGATAAACCGAAAAAGTCCGCGAATTCCGCGTTGTCCAAGCCGGTGACGCCAGACGACAAGCTCGCGGCGATCGTCGGTGCCGCCCCGCTGCCCCGCACCGAACTGACCAGCAAAGTCTGGGAATACATCCGCAAACACAAGCTGCAGGATCAGAAGGAGAAGCGCATGATCAACGCGGACGCGAATTTGAAGGCCGTTTTTGACGGGAAAACGCAAGTGAGCATGTTTGAGATGACGAAGCTGGTGAACAATCACCTGAAGAAGTAGGCTGGCTCCCCGGAAAACGAAGAATTCACTTTTAGACCGCGGATGGGTCGCGGGCGCATCAGGCGCGGAGGGTTCGGAATGACATCAGCCCTTGTATCCGTGCAGATTGCCTTCCATCCGCGGTCTCTTTTTTTGTCTGAATATCCCCGGCGTGGGGCGATCTCCGGCCGTCGCGAGGCCAAAAAGAGGCACCCGCGTGGGTGCCTCGTAGAGATTCGGCAGACAGCCGGTTTGCGGCCGGCAGCGCGCGGCGGCATTACGACTCGTCGCCGTCCGTCAGCCGTCGATAGGCAAGCACGCCCAGATAGACCAGCACTGCTGGCTTGAGCGCCATCAGCGCAAGCCGCACAAAGCTGAAAACGATGCCGAAGACCGGCAGTCGCGCCAGCACATAGCCAACACCGACCGCGTAGAGCAGGGACCGCGAGGGGGCTTCGCGGGTCTGCCCTTCGATTTGGGAGAGCGTTTCGTTCAAGCGCTGCTTGATTTCATCCACGGTCCCGGCACCAGGAAAATCGGCGTTGGACGACGATTGGGGACTTGGCGCGGCTTTCGGAGAGTTGTTCGGCATGGCGGGATCAGATGGGTTTGAATAAGATTTCCGGCGCGCGGTTTTGCGCGAGGCGACGCGGGGCCGGCGGGACGATTTCAAGATGTTTTAAGATTCGACAGAGCGCCCGCCAGTGGACTTGTAAAAACAGGACGGTGAGCGCGACGGGGCGGGGCACCCGCTGGCGGGCGTTTCTCGACTCTCCACACAACGGCTGGATGGGCGTCACCGTCGAACTGTCCGCCTGCGACGCGATCCATCATCTTCGCCGCAGCCATTTACGCTCTGCGCGCGAGTTCCACCAACCTCCGCCAGTTGTGATTCGAGCAACTCAACGCGCGCAGCGGTGGCTTGTCGGGCTGCGGAAACGCGGGACAGTTTCGCCGCAGCGGAGCAGAGCGTGCCGCTCTGGTGGCGCACCAGAGTCACAATTTCGGCCAGAGTAAGTCGTGCGGCCCGCCGATGCACCGTAGCGCGCACGACGACCTCAACCTTCGCGGTGCCTGAGATCCGCTCTTCAGGTCCCAAAGTCAGCAGGCCGGCTCCGGTCGGCAGTTCCGCATGCACTTTTTCGACCAAGGCCGGCGGCACCAAGAAGTAATATTGGTGCGGACAGTGGAGCCCGCGGGCGCGCCAGCGCTGCGAACGCTTCTGGGCATTGGCGCGAAAATCAGGGAGCGTCAGCTTGATCTCGATCTCGATCGTCTTCCGCCCTGTCGTCACCCCGAGAATGTCCGGCCGGGTCCGCGGCCAGATTCCGCGCTGCCAGGTGACGAGATAGCAGCCGCGCTCATAGCGCAGATATTCGCTGCCGCTGGCCAGCAAAAGGGCCGGATTTGTTCCAAACCGACGTTTCATGAAATCTCAAATCTACACGGAGAACCGGTAGTCACTGGAAGCATTCAGATGCTCGCCGATTAAATTGATCTTCATAGAAAGGGAGGCTTTCCATAGCAGCGTCTTCAAGATTCGCGATCTATTGGAGGAGTAGCGTGGTGAAGCGCAATGCGCGCGGGAGGGCCGCATGTAATGGCGCCTGTCAAACATGATAGGGGCCGCGCCAAAAATTCATTGCATTTGCGAGTGTTATCTATATCTCCTGTTTAAACATCTCTCCCGATATATGAATCTCTCGAATCTGACCTCCGCGCATTTTAAACAAGTCATTAGCTTGCTAGATAAGAAAGAAGCACTGCAGCAACAGATTGCAGAGATCGAGCGGCAGGTCGCCAGCATTCTTGGGGACGTCACCGGGGGAGGGGAACCGGGGCGGGCGAATCGCCGGTCAGGCGCTCCGAATGGAGCCGGGGATCCGTCAGGAATGGACAGTGGCACTGGAAAACGCGGCGCACTGAAAGAAAGCATTATCGCAGAGTTGCGGACCGCAGGGGAAAACGGAATCAGTGTCAAAGAACTGTCTGAGAAACTGAATGTGAAAAGTGTCAATCTCCACGCGTGGTTTGGGAGCACGGGGAAGAAGATCGAAGGACTCAAAAAAGTCGGACCCGCCAAATATAGTTTGTTGTCTGCCGAGTGAGTTTCGCGCACCCCAGAACGGACCCGAATCCGAAGGGGTTGCTTTGTTCGGCCGACCGAGTCGTTCATCCCCAAGCCGGTAACTATAGGTGTATGGGGTCGGTGTCAGACCGTTTCCATGTTTTCATCGAGCAAACTATCTTTCGCGGCGAACACGACGAAGCCGCGATAATCTGTATGACGTTTCAATAATCTTGAGTGAGCCCCGCAAAGCTTAGCGGCTTTATGGATGTCGAATCACTTGATGATACCGACCAAACTCGAAGGATCACTCATACGGGACAGGACTTGTCAGGGAGTATGCCTTGAATGGATCTTCGCCTCGATCCATAAGGTCGTCGTCGATTCCACCGGTGCGGTGTGAGGATTTCGGCTCCACGAGGGGCAAACCCCAGCAGCTCCGTCTATCGTTTCGAGCCTCGGCCAATCCGTGCCATTCGCTATTGGCGACCTATGCGGCTATTGCGCCCGACAGGATTCGAACCTGTAACCTTCGGCTTCGGAGGCCGACGCTCTATCCAATTGAGCTACGGGCGCGTTGACGGAATACCGATCCGAACGCGCGGAGCGTAGATGCGGCGCTTTCGATTTGCAAGAGGGCCTGCGAGGCTGTCGCATACCAGCCCGCCCATTGGCGGAAGTTTTTGACCTCAATCTCCTCGTCGTTTCCCATGGAAAGCTCCGCGCGCACCGATCGACCGCAGCGCATCGTCATCAAGCTGGGCACCGGCTTGCTGACGCGCACCCAGGGCAACGCGCTGGACACCGCGCAGTTCCGGCGTCTGACGGCGGAGATCGCTGAACTGGTGCGGGCTGACTGCGAGTGCATCATCGTTTCGAGCGGCGCGGTCGGCGCCGGCATGGCGGTGCTCGGGTTGCGGGACCGGCCGCGCGACGACGTGCCAGCCGTCCAGGCATGTGCCGCCGTGGGCCAGTCCCGACTGATGCACGTGTATGCCACGCACTTCGCCCGCCGCGGGCTCGTGGTCGCCCAGTTGCTGCTCACGCATAACGACCTCGACAGCCGCACCCGCTACGCGAACGCCCAGAACACGCTGCGCCGGCTGCTCGCGGTGCGCAACGTGGTCCCGATCATCAACGAGAACGACAGCGTCGCCGTGGAGGAACTGCGTTTTGGCGACAACGATCGGCTCTCGGCGGAGGTCGCCCAGCTGGCTGCGGCCGATCTCCTGGTTATCCTCACGAGCGCCCCCGGGCTGACGCACGACCCTGAGGGGCGGGGCGATCCGATCCCGATCGTCGCCGACATTGACGAGGTCGCCCACCTCGCCGGTGGTGGCAGCGGGCGACTCAGCGTTGGTGGCATGGTGTCGAAACTTCAGGCCGTGAAACTCGCGGTGACCGCCGGCATTCCTGCCGTCATCGCGAGCGGGCGTTCGCCCGGGTTGCTGGCAAAGATCGCGGCCGGAAAGGAATTTGTTGGCACACGGTTTCTGGCGGTGGACTCCGCGACCCGCTAGGATGCTGCTCCCATGGATCTTGCCAACGAAATCGAAGCGCTCGGCCGGCGCGCCAAGGCAGCGTCGCGGAAACTGAGTGCCGCCACGACCGCGGAAAAAGATGCCGCGCTGCGTGCGATGGCGGACGCCGTGGAAGCGTCGAGCAATTCCATTTTAGCGGCAAATGAATGCGACGTTGCCGCCGCACGCGCCGCCGGGCTTGCCGCGGCAATGATCGACCGTCTCCGGCTCGACGCGACACGCCTTTCCGTGATGGCCGAGGGAGTGCGGGCGGTGGCCGCGCTCCCGGATCCCGTCGGGGAAACAATCAAACGCTGGACCCGGCCCAACGGGATCGAAATTTCCAAGAAACGGGTGCCCATCGGAGTCGTCGGCATCATTTACGAATCTCGCCCCAACGTGACGAGCGACGCCGCCGTGCTCTGCACCAAAACTGGCAACGCAACGATCCTCCGCGGCGGCTCGGAAGCCCTCCACTCGAATCTCGCCATCGCCGAGGCACTCGGTCGCGGCCTCGTTGCTGCCGGGTTGCCGGCCGACGCGATTCTCTTGGTGCCGCGCACCGATCGCGACGCTGTCCGGCACCTGGCCGGCCTCGACCGCTACGTGGACCTCATTGTGCCGCGCGGCGGCAAGGCGTTGATCGAAACCGTCGTGCAGCATGCCCGGATGCCGGTCATCAAACATTACCAAGGCATCTGCGCGCTTTACGTCGATCGCGTCGCCGATCCTGCGATGGCGACCCGCATCGCTGTGGACGCGAAGTGCCAGCGGCCTGGGGTTTGCAACGCCATCGAGACTCTGCTCGTGCATCGCGCCGCCGCGGCGGAAATCCTGCCGCCACTTGCGGCAGAACTGCAGAGCCGCGGTGTGGAACTGCGCGGTGACCCGGAAGTTTGCCGGCTGCTTGGGAACCGGGACGGCGTCATCCCGGCAACCGAGGAGGATTGGACGACCGAGTTTCTCGATTTGAAGCTCGCGGTAAAGATCGTGCCGAGTCTCGATGACGCGGTCGCCCACATCGAAACCTTTGGCTCGCACCACAGCGACGCCATCGTGACAGCCGATCCGCAGCGAGCCGAGCGGTTCTTGAATGCGGTCGATTCCGCGACGGTTTACTGGAACGCCAGCACGCGGTTCACCGACGGCGCGGAGTTCGGCTTCGGCGCGGAGATCGGCATTTCCACCGACAAACTCCACGCCCGCGGGCCGATGGCGCTGGAAGAACTGACGACTTACAAATACGTGATCCGCGGCGAGGGGCAGGTGCGCGGATAGCCGCGGCCGCCGTCGTTTTTTTACCGTCCGGAATCGAAGCGGATCGCGGCCGAACGTCCGTGGGCGTCGAGTCCTTCGACATCGCTGAACGCCTGGATAATCGGCAGCGAATGGCGCAGCGATTCCTCGGTCAGCCGGACCACACTGGTGCGCCGCTGAAACTGCTCGACCGTGAGCCCGGCAAACGATTTACCCGCGCCGCCGGTCGGCAGCGTGTGGCTCGGCCCGGCCAGGAAATCGCCTGCCGCCACCGGTGACCAGCCACCGAGAAAGATCGCGCCGGACGTGTGGATGCGCGCTGCCACGGCGTCGGGATTGGCAGTGACGATCGCGAGATGCTCGGACGCGAAACCGTTGGCAAGGTCGATCGCCGCGTCGAGGTCGCGGGTGAGCGCCAGAAACGACCGGGGACTTTCCAGAGCCGGAGCGAGCTGGGCCTGGCGTTGCAAGGTTTTGAGCTGGGATCCCACGGCGGCTTCCACCGCGTTGAGCAGCGCCTCGGAATCGGTGACGAGGCCAATCACGCTGTCCGCGCCATGCTCGGCCTGCGCGAGGATGTCGGCGGCGATCCAGGCCGGGTTCGCGGTTTCATCGGCGAGCACCAGAATTTCGCTGGGTCCCGGCAGCAGATCGATCGCGACCGGCCCGAAGACTTGGCGCTTGGCCTCGACAACGTAGGCGTTGCCGGGGCCGAAAATTTTTGCCACCGGCCGGATGGTTTCGGTGCCAAACGCCAGGGCCGCGACGGCCTGCGCGCCGCCGACTTTGTAAACCTCCGTGGCGCCCGCGAGCGCAAGAGCGCAGAGCAGCGCGGGGGCGACTTCGCCTTGGGCGTCGGCCGGTGTAGTGACGACGATTTCCGGCACGCCCGCGGCCGCCGCGAGGGTGCAAGTCATGATCGCGGTGGAAACCAGCGGCGCGCTGCCGCCAGGCACATAAAGTCCGACGCGCGGGAACGGGGCGAAGCGCTCGCCAACCTCCGCGCCCTGCCGGTTTTTCATCTGCCAATCCTGGCGCAGTCCGCGCAGCGCAAAGGCCCGCACGTTTTCGTGCGCCTCGGCGAGCGCTCGCTGTGTCCGGCTGTCCACGGCGCGCGCGGCGGCGTGGAATTCCTCTGGCTGCACCCGCGCGGCGGCGGCGGAAGAAAACGTCGGGCCGCCGAAACGGGCCGTGTATTCCAGCAACGCCGTGTCGCCGCGCGAGCGCACGGCAGCGATGATTTCGGCGACGACGGCCTGAACCTTTTCGCTGGACTCCGCGCGACGGTCGATCGCCGCGAGCGCAGTGGTGAAATCGGGGTCGGTGAAACGAAGGATGCGCACGGGCGGAAATTTTGAAATGAATGCAGCTCGGTCGGAAAGCGGCGGCGCCTCCCTAGCGATCGCGCAGTCCCACTGAGGAGCTGCGCTTTGCCAGGTTGCGGCGTTTCGGTTTGGACGCGGCGCCGGAGTTGGTGGTCGCCGCATCAGCGAAACTCCTGACGTCGGAAGTGTCGGTGCGGTGTGCGGTCTTTTTGACCGTTCCTTTTTTCAGGTATTCCGCGCGGATGCGTTCGAGCAATTCATCGCGACGGGCGTGGAGTGCCTTGCGCTTCCGCGGTTTGACCTTCGTCAGCGCATACGCCGCGATCAAGGGCAGGGAGATCGTGCTGTCGAGATAGCAGACCACGCAGGCCGGCAGGTTGCCGGGATCGATCTTCCCCCAGCTCACGGCTTCCGCCGGAGTCGCGCCGCTGAGTCCGCCGGTGTCCGGCCGGGCGTCCGTGCATTGCAAAAAGTAATCGTGCCCGCGTTCCTCGATGCCCATGACTTCCTGAATCTGCGGCTCGGTCTGAAGGATGAAATTTTTCGGGCTGCCGCCGCCAAGAATGAAGACGCTCGACGTGCCGCCATCCGCCTTGGCGGCATACACGATTGCCGCGGTCTGGTTGACGTCGCGATTGACGTCAAAGGCGAGCTGGCTGTCGCGCAACGCCATCGCGGCGACGTTCATCCCGATGGAGCTGTCGCCCGGGCTGCTGGTGAAGATCGGCACGCCGTATTGATACGCGGCGCTGAGCACGCTGGTTTCCGTGAGGCCCAGCTTTTTTTCCCGCTCGAAGACAAAGCGGCCGAGCAGATGGTGAAACTCGTCGGTGCCCATGGAGCGCTGAAATTCCGGCCCCTGGATCACCTGCCGGACAAAGGCGTCGGTGTCGAGCAGCACGTCGTAGTCGAAGAGCACGTCGTAGATGCGGATGACGCCTTCGTTGCGCAGGACCACGTCGTCCACGAATGGGCTGCCGGCGAAGAGCTTCATGCCGAGGCCGTAGTGCAGATCGTGATACAGGTTTGCGCCGGTCGAAACGATCCAGTCCACGAAGCCGGCTTTCATCAGCGGCACGATGGCCGACTTGCCGAGCCCGGCCGGCGTCAGCGCGCCGGTGAGCGTCAGGCCGACGAGGCCGTTTTTCGCGAGCATTTTTTCCGTGAACAACCGGCATGCCTCCGCCAGCCGGCCGCCGTTGTAGGCTTTGAAGGTGCCGTCGATGAGATCGGCCACTTGCATGCCGGGAGTGATCGCGGAAGGCAGGAGACGGGGGAACTTTTTGTTGAGGGTTGCCATGGCAGCAGGGGTGGGTTCGACGGAAATCTGGCGCAGATTAGCGGCAAAGCGCGCGGAAGCAAAATGCCGCCGGCCGGCGGTGCGCTGATGCCGGGTCGGAGGTGGGCGTTTTCCGCCATACATCCACGGCGTCCGAAGAGTTCGATGCAGACTCGGAGTCGGGGCTTGCCAATCCGTTTTTTCCGATGAGTATCTGCCTTCTCATGTCCACGGAAGCCCCGATGGCCCCCGTCGCCCCCGCGCCGGAGCCCGCGCCTGAAACCGACGAGCAGCTCATGGCCCGCATCCAGGAGCGGGAACCGGAGGCCCTGGCGTCACTTTACGATCGTTACAGCGGCATCCTGAAGTCGCTCATCATGGGCGTCATCCACAATGACGCTGAAGCTGATGACCTGCTCCAGGAGATCTACATGGAGATCTGGAAGCAGGCCGCCCATTACTCGGTCCAAAAGGGCAAGCCGCTCGGCTGGATCGTCACGCTCACCCGGCGTCGTTCCATTGATCGGCTGCGCAAAAAGCAGGCCTACGCTCGAGCCGAAGAGCGGCTGCAAAACGAAACCGAGCAGCAGCCCGAAGCCTGGGTGCACAACACGACGGAGGATGACATCCAGATGTCGGACACCCGACGTTTGATCTTGGGCGTCCTGAAGAATTTGCCGCCCGCGCAGCGCGAGGCCATCGACCTGGCTTTTTATCACGGCATGAGCCAGCGCGAAATCGCGGCAAAGACCGGAATTCCGCTGGGCACGATCAAGACCCGGCTGGAACTGGGGCTGAAAAAAATCAGCGAAGCCCTGAAGGGAATGCGCGATGAGTTTTGAAGAGTTCGAAAATCAGGCGCGGCTGCACGTCCTCGGAGTGCTCGAGGACGAGGACGATATTGCACAGTTCGAGAAAGCGCGCGTCGAGTTCGGCGAGCGCGGCGAGGCGGTGATCTCGGAATATCAACGCCTGAGCGCGGCCTTCGCGTTGAGCCTGCGGCCGACGCCGCCGAAGCCGGCGACAAAGGAGCGGCTGCTCTCGATGATCGAACTGGCGATGGGGAAGGGGAAGAAGAACGGGGCGGCGTGAAGCAAGACCCACGCGTGGAACCCGGGCGGATCGCTGCGAACCGGTCGCCGGTTTAATGGGAGCGAACTCGCGAACCGATCTTCCCGGAGAAAGCTGTGAAGCGCTTCGCCATTTTCGCGATCGTCTTCCTGCTGTGCCTGGCAGCTGATTCGCGCTGTTTCGCGCGCGAGAAACCGGGTGCGGACAGGAGCGCGGGATGGTTCACACCGCCGCCGGATTATCCCTCCGAGGCCCGCGAGAAAGCCATTGCGGGGGACTGCGTCGTGCGGGTTGTCGCGGACGCACACGGAACCGTCGCAACGGCCGAGATCGCCGAAAGTTCGGGCGATCCGACCCTGGATCAGGCAATCCTTAAGTTCGCCCGCCGGAACTGGCGTGGACCACCGCGCGCGAGCGCGAACATTCCGGTTTCGTTCTACTTGGGCAAGAGTTTCCAAGTTCTCCTGAATGCTTACACCCAAGTGCTGCGGTCCCGGGTAGGAGCGAGCTGGTTCGCGAGCATGGACGCGAATACGCGCAGGATCCCCGCCGGGACCGTCCGCGTTGCGTTTGCCGTGAATCCGAATGGTGAAATCCAGAACATCCGCCTCGTCTCGCCTGCGAAGGACAATCCCCCGCTTGCCGAGCTGTCCATCTGGGTTTTGAAGAACACCAAACTTCCTCCGATGCCGCCAGAACTTGTCCGTGGAATCAAGGGCGGGCGGATCGAGGTGACAGACTGGAAATTTGCCCATTTTTGACGCAGCGACCCGGTTTCGCGCCGATCGGATGTCAGCCTCGCCGTCCCGGGCTCGGCGAACAAAAATCCGGCGAACTCTGAGAGTGGGGTAAGCTCCGTTAAGATTGCATCCTTGGCTTGTGGCGGCGGTGCCCGTCCCCCGGCAGATGCTGACCGCATTGCCGACGATGCAGTTCGCCCGGACTTAGGTTCGCAATTTTTTCACGACGCGATCATTTTTTTCCCACCGTGCGTTCCCACGACAACTATATTTTGGAAGTCCTCCAGGACGCCTCCTGCATCACCGCCTCCCAGGCGGCGGGCGCGAAAGCTGGGGAGTTCGCGAACGGCAACGCGCACCTGAGCCCGGTCGAGGGGCTGGTCCGTGCCGGCATCGTCGCGCAGGAAGAAGTCTCGCGCGCCTTGGCGGCGGCGTTGAGCATGGAGTTTGTCGATCTCGGGGGAATCGTGGTGAAGCCCGAGATCACCGATCTGCTTTCGAAAGAGCACGCCCGGCGCTTCCGCGTCGTGCCGGTCGGCATCAACGACGAAGCGCTCGTCATCGCCACCGGCGATCCGTTGAACTTCGACACGCTCGACAGCCTGCGTCACCTGCTGCCGCACCGGGAAATCGAGCTGGTTGTCGCCACGCCGGAGCAGATCGCGGAAGCGCTCATCAAGTATTACGGCAGCGCCGACGAAGCCAGCGAGAACATCCTGCGCGGGCTCGGCGAAGACATTGATCTCAGCAGCTTCGAAGTCACGAGCGTTGCCGACGCCGATGCCGACGACACCGGCGATTCCGCGATCATCCGACTGGTGTCGTTGCTCCTGCTCGAAGCCTACAAGGCGCGGGCGAGCGACATCCACCTCGAGCCGCTGGAAAAGAAATTCCGCGTCCGCTTTCGCATCGACGGCGTGCTGCAGGAAATGCAGAACCCGCCGAAGAAATTGCAGAGCGCGATCATCAGCCGCCTCAAAATCATGAGCGGCACCATGAGCATCGCC
This sequence comes from uncultured Verrucomicrobiae bacterium, assembly GCA_963762725.1. GTDB lineage: Bacteria > Verrucomicrobiota > Verrucomicrobiia > Chthoniobacterales > SZAS-18 > JAFAXH01. The sequence goes on from CAVXLY010000007.1 coordinate 678,720, forward strand.
GAGAAGCGCCTCCCGCAGGACGGCCGCATCCAGGTGCTGATGGGAAAGAAGAGCATCGATCTGCGCGTTTCCACGATTCCGACAAACCACGGCGAAAGCGTCGTGATGCGCATTCTCGACAAATCGAGCCTCGCCCTCGGCCTGCCCGAACTCGGGTTTCTCACGGACGATCAGGCGACCTTTGAGCGGCTCATCACGCTGCCCGACGGCATCCTCCTTGTGACCGGCCCGACCGGTTCCGGCAAGACGACGACGCTTTACGCCTGCCTGCATCACATCAACAAGCCGGACCGCAAGATCATCACGGTCGAAGACCCGGTCGAGTATCAGATGGCCGGCATCAACCAGGTGCAGGTGAACCCGGAGATCGGCATGACGTTTCCGGCGGCGCTGCGCTCCATGCTGCGGCAGGCGCCGAACATCATCATGATCGGCGAGATCCGCGATCTCGAAACCGCCAGCATCGCCATCAACGCCTCGCTCACCGGCCACCTCGTTTTTTCCACGCTGCACACGAACGATTCGCCCAGCGCGGTGGCGCGATCTGGTGGACATGGGCGTGAAGCCGTTTCTCGTCGCCACGTCCATCCGCGCGATCATGGCGCAGCGGCTCGTGCGCCGGCTTTGCGCGCAGTGCAAGACGCCGGCGGAGCTAAACGAAGGCGAGCAGCGCGCGTTGCGTCTGGAGTCCGGTCAGCTGCGCGGCACGCACGTCATGCACGCCGTCGGTTGCGAGGCCTGCCGCGGGCGCGGGTATCGCGGGCGGATGGGAATTTTCGAGATCTTCGAGGTGGACGACGAAGTGCGGTTCATGATCAACGACAAGCTTTCCACGTTGCAATTACGCCACCGCGCCCGCGAGCTTGGCATGCGGACCTTGCGCGAGGATGGCGTGCGCAAGGTGCTCTCCGGTGCGACAACCGCCGAGGAAGTCCTCACGGCTACGATGGGCGATGCGGATTGAAGCGAGCCTTTGGGTAGGGCGGGCGTCTCGCCCGCCGCGCGGGGCGTCTCGCCCCGTGCATCGAACCAGAACGCGACGCAGATCCCCGCGTTCGTGCCGCGGGCGAGACGCCCACGGCGGCGGGCGAGACGCCCGCCCTACCCAAAGGCCCGTCGCCACTATTGCGTTTCGCCGGTTCCCTTGCGTTGATAGGCACGGCATGTCGCCTCAGAAAACAGGCGCGGCATGCCGCGCAGATCCAATCCCGCCTAGCGCATGAACGACAAACTGGTGCTGGAACACTTTGTTGCCCGCGGCATCATCCCGCCGGGGCAGGATGAGGATCTGCTCGCCGAAGCCGCCAACACCGGCAAAAGCGCGATGCAGCTCCTGCTCGATTTCGATTTCCTGACCGAAGAGGGATTTTACCATGCGCTGGCCGAGGACATCGGCGCGGAGTTCTACCAGTTGCCCGAGGAATACGAAGTGCCCGTCGAAGTCCAGCGGCTGATCCCCGGCGGCCTGGCGCGACTGCACGGCGCGCTGCCGATCACGCAGGCCGGCACCAGCGTCGTCGTCGCCTTGCTCGACCCGTTGAACCCGCAGACGCTCGACGATCTGCGCTTCGCCACTGGCCGCGACCTCGTGCCGGCGGTGGCGCCATTTCACCAGATCCAGGATCGGCTCGACCGCTATTACGGCGCCGACCTTTCCAGCCTCGACGAGGTGCTCCGGGAGATGAGCAGCTTCGCCGCCGGCACCGACAGCCGGGGCGATCCCGCCGCCGCAGAGGCCGAGGCGAACGCGGCGCCGATCATCCGGTTTGTTGACCTCATCCTGTATCAGGCCATCCAGGATCGCGCGAGCGACATCCACTTCGAGCCGTTCGAGCACGAATTCAAAATCCGCTACCGCGTGGACGGCGCGCTTTACGAAATGGCGCCGCCGCCCCGCCGCCTCGCGCTGCCGGTGATCAGCCGGGTGAAGGTCATGGCGAATCTGAACATTGCCGAAAAGCGCCTGCCGCAGGACGGCCGCATCCAGCGCGACGTCGCCGGCCGCGCGGTGGACCTGCGCGTGAGCACGCTGCCGACCCAATACGGGGAAAGCGTGGTGCTGCGCGTGCTCGACCGGTCGTCCGCGAATCTCGACCTCGAAAATCTCGGGATGCCGCCCTACATTTACCGGCGCGTCCAGGAAACGATCGAGAAGCCCAACGGCATTTTCATCGTCACCGGCCCGACCGGCAGCGGCAAGACGACGACGCTCTACGCGGCGCTGCGCCGGATCAACACGCTCGAAACCAAGCTGCTCACCGCCGAAGATCCGGTCGAGTATGACATCGAAGGGTTGATCCAGGTGCCGATCAACGAAGGCATCGGGCTGACGTTCGGCCGCGTGCTCCGGGCGTTTCTGCGGCAGGACCCGGATCGGATCATGGTCGGCGAAACCCGCGACCTGGAGACCGCGCAGATCGCGATCCAGGCGTCGCTCACCGGCCATCTCGTCTTCACCACGCTGCACACGAACGACGCCTCTGGCGCCATCACGCGCCTCATCGACATGGGCGTAGAGCCGTTTCTAATTTCATCGAGCCTGGAGGCGATCCTGGCGCAGCGCCTCATCCGGCGGATCTGCGCGGGGTGCCGGGTGCCTTACGAACCGGGCGATGCGTTGCTGGCCCAGATCGGACTCAGCCGGCGGGACATCAGCGGGAAGAAATTCCACTACGGCAAGGGCTGCGAGGCGTGCAACCAGACCGGCTACCGCGGCCGGAAAGGCATCTACGAATGGCTCGAAATCAGCGACCCGATCCGCGAGCTGGTCAACAGCCGCTCGCCGGCGCTGGTGATCAAGCAAAAGGCTATCGAGCTCGGCATGGTAACGCTGCGCGAAGACGGCCTGCGCAGCATCTACGACGGCGAGACGACGATCGAGGAAGTCTTAAAATACACCTGAGTCGGTCGTCGCCGGGTCGTCGGCGGGCGGGTGGTTTTCGCGTGGACAGCCCGGGCGGCAATTCGTAGCCTCGCAGCCGTTTCCCAGCCCGCCGCCGATGCCAAGATTCACCTACGTCGCCATGGATGCGCGCGGTCAGGAGCTGACCGGCGCCATCGAGGCGGCGAACACGAACGAAGCCTACGGCCAGCTCCGGCAGGCGGGCTACTACCCGACCAGCGTGGAGGAGGAAGCGCGCGCCGGCGGCGGCAGGCGCAACGGCGCGCCGCGAGTCCGCGCGGAGAAAGCCGCGGCGACCACGACGTTTTCCCTGCCGAAACCGCGCGCCGTGACAGCGGGTCGCACCGGCCGGCGGGTCAAGGCGCGCACGCTGATGATTTTCACCCGCCAGCTCGCGACGCTCATCGATGCCGGACTGCCGCTGCTGCGCGGGCTGACCGTGCTGGAAAAACAGGAGCGCGATCCCGGCTTGAAAGCCACGGTCGCGAAGCTGGGTGAGAGCGTGCAGGGCGGCAGCACGTTTTCCGACAGCCTCGCGCAGCATCCGAAGATTTTTAACAAGCTCTTCGTCAACATGGTGAAAGCCGGCGAGCTGGGCGGCGTGCTCGAGGTCGTGCTCGTGCGGCTGGCGGAGTTTCAGGAAAAGGCGCAGCGGGTGCGCAACAAGGTGAAGGCGGCGATGATTTATCCGCTCGTCGTGCTCGTCATCGCGGTTTCGATCGTGACTTTCCTGACGATCTTCATCGTGCCGCAGTTCGAGAAGATTTTTAACGACCTGCTCCAGGGCAAGCCGCTGCCGGCGCTGACCGTGTATGTGCTCGCGGTGAGTCATTTCGCTGTGGACTACTGGTATGTGCTGGCTGGGGCGGTCGTTGCGGTGGTCGCCACGTATCTTTTCGCCGCGAGCCGGCCGGCGGGGCGGGCGGCGCTGGACCGTTTCAAGATCCGGCTGCCGCTCTTCGGCGACCTGATCCGCAAGAGTTCGATCTCCCGTTTCTCGCGCACGCTCGGCACGCTGGTGACGAGCGGCGTGCCGATCCTGCAGGCGCTAAACATCACCCGCGAAACCGCCGGCAACGAAGTCATCGCCGGCGCGATCGCGCGAGTGCACGACAGCGTGAAAGAGGGCGAGTCGATCGTGCAGCCGCTCGAAGCCGCCGGCGGGATTTTTCCGCCGATGGTGATCTCGATGATTGACGTCGGCGAGGAGACCGGCCAGCTGCCGGAAATGCTGCTCAAGATCGCGGATGTCTATGACGATGAGGTGGACAACGCGGTCGCCGGGCTGACGGCATTGCTGGAGCCGGCGATGATCGTGTTTCTCGCCGTGGTTGTCGGCACGATCGTGATCGCATTGTTTCTGCCGCTGATTTCCATCATCCAGAGCCTCGGCGGCGGGACGGCGTAGGCGCGGCGGAAAGACTCGTCAAAACACGGTATGCGTCCACTTTCCACTCGCGCCGGTTTTACATTGGTCGAGCTGCTGCTGGTGATGGTGGTGATCCTCATCCTCGCCGGCATCGTCCTGGCGATTTCTGGCTCCGCCCAAAGCCGCGCCGCACGCGCCCGCGCGACAGCTGAAATCGAAGCGCTGCGCAACGGGCTGGAGCGTTACCGGGTCGACAATGCGGCGTATCCCAGCGCTCCTACGACGACCGACGCGCTAGACCCGCGAACCGCGTTCGATCCCACGGACAACGCCGCCTACATTCAGGCAAGCAGAGCGCTTTACTCGTTTCTTACCGGGCAGCTGGAATCCGATGGCGGTCCGTCGCAAAATCCGAGTTTCCCGCCTCCGGCACCTGCTGCGGGAGCAAGGATTTATTTCGACCAATTCAAGCCCGGCATGCTGGCGCCAATGGACGCGTCTGCCGGAATTTCTTCCGGCGTTGCGTTCATCAAGGATCCTTGGGGAAGCAGCTACGGCTATTCGACGGCATATCAGGCTGCCTTGGACTCAGGAGGCACCGGCGCGCCAGCGCAGGGTTACAGCCCAGGCTACGACCTTTGGTCCGTCGCCGGTCGCGCGACAAAGCTGAAAGGGCCGATCAAAAACGCCGCGGAGCAGAACCAGTGGATCAAAACTTGGTGACGGCTTCGAATCGTCATCCCTGATGCGCCAGACAGGCGCCGATGAAGCCGCGGAACAGCGGGTGCGGCGCATTCGGCTTGCTCTGAAATTCCGGGTGATACTGGCAGGCTAAAAACCACGGGTGATCGCGCAGTTCGATCAACTCCACCAACGTGCCGTCCGGCGAGGTGCCGGAGATCACGAGGCCGCGCTCGGTCATGCGCTCCTTGTAGTCGTTGTTGAACTCGTAGCGGTGCCGGTGGCGCTCGTTGACTTCGAGCTGGCCATAGACTTTTTCCGCCATGGTTCCAGGCACGATCTGGGTCGGCCAGACGCCGAGGCGCATGGAGGCGCCCTTGTGGTGTATTTCCTTTTGGTCCTCCAGCAAACAGATGACCGGGTCCGGCGTTTTCAGGTCGAACTCGGTCGAGTTCGCTTCCGGCAAGCCGCAGACGTTGCGCGCGAACTCGATCGTGGCGACCTGCATGCCGAGACAAAGCCCGAGATACGGCACGCGATGTTCGCGGGCGAAGCGGGCCGCGAGAATTTTGCCCTCGACCCCGCGCTCGCCAAAGCCGCCCGGCACCACGATGCCGGTGACGTTGTGCAGCACTTTTTCCACGCTCGCCGGATCGGCCTCGAAGGTTTCGGCGTCGATGCGCTGAAGGTCGATGCCGCAGTCGTGACTCGCCCCGGCGAGGGTCAGCGATTCATAGACGCTTTTGTAGGCGTCCTGCACTTCCATGTATTTGCCGACAATCGCCACGCGCACGGTTTTCTTCGGCGTGACGATCCGCTTCACGAAACGCCGCCAGTCGGTCATCGCGGGGTCCGGCGCTTCGATGCGCAGGAGTTCGCAGATCGTCTGATCGAGCCGCTCGATGTGCAGAAGAATCGGCGCCTCGTAAATCGTGTGCGGCACGTCGCGCATCTCAATGACGGCCTTCGGCGCGATGTTGCAATACATCGAGAGCTTTTGCCGGATGTCGTCGTCGAGCGCGTGCTCGGTGCGGCAAATCAGCACCTGCGGCTGCAGCCCGATTTCGCGCAGGCGCGCCACGCTTTGCTGGCTCGGCTTCGTCTTCAGCTCGCCGGCGGCTTTGATATACGGCACCAGGGTGACATGGACGACGATGGAATTTTCCGCGCCGACTTCGAGCGTGAACTGGCGGATCGCTTCGAGAAACGGCAGGCCCTCGATGTCGCCGGTGGTGCCGCCGATCTCCGTGATGAGGATGTCCGCCTGCGGCTGCTCGCGCTCGATGAGCCGGATGCGGGCTTTGATCTCGTCGGTGACGTGCGGGATGACCTGCACGGTTTTGCCGAGATAATCGCCGCGGCGTTCCCGGGCGATGACGGTTTCATACACCTGGCCGCTGGTGAGGTTGTTGTGCCGGGTGAGCACGCAGTTCGTGAACCGCTCGTAGTGGCCGAGGTCGAGGTCGGTTTCGGCGCCGTCGTTGAGCACGTAAACCTCGCCGTGCTGAAACGGGCTCATGGTGCCGGGATCGACGTTGAGATACGGGTCGAATTTCTGGAGGACGACTTTCAGGCCGCGATGTTCCAGGATCGTGCCGAGCGCCGCGGCGGCGAGTCCCTTGCCGAGGGAGGAGACCACGCCGCCGGTGATAAAGATGTATTTCATTTGGGAACGGGAAACGGATCGATCGTCGCTGCAAAAAATGGATGGCCGGCCCGCGGGTCAAGGTGCGCTGGCTGCACTGGAAACGCCCGCCGCCGATTGTTGCGCGTAATCTAGCAGAACTTTTTCCACGCGCGCCACGTCCTCCGGCGCATCAACGCCGAGCGACTCCCGTTCGGTGACGACGACGCGGATGCGGGCGCCATTTTCCAGGGCGCGCAATTGCTCGAGGCGCTCGGCCTTTTCCAGCGCCGACGGCTGCCAGCGCACGAACTCGGCGAGAAACCGGCTCGTGTAACCGTAGATGCCCTGGTGGCGCAGGTAGGGAAACATGGCGGCCGCACCGGCGGCGGCGGGAGAGGCCGGAAACGGGATCGGACCGCGCGAAAAATAGAGAGCGTCCCCATTCCGGGCGAGCACGACTTTGACGCAATTCGGATGGCTGCAATTCCGCGTCGTCGCGCAGTGGATTCGCCGCGGTGACCATGTCGAGCGCGGGGTCGTCGAGCAGCGTCTCGGCGAGCCGGTCGATGAGCGCGGGATCGATCGTCGGCTCGTCGCCCTGGATGTTCAGGACGTGCGACACCGGCGTGCTGGCGGCGAAGGCTCCCGCCGCCTCGGCGATGCGGTCGGTGCCGCTGGCGTGATCGGGCGAAGTCATCACGACATCCGCCCCGAACCCGCGCGCGGCCGCGGCGATGCGGTCGTCATCAGTGGCGATGAGCAAGGCATCGAGCCGCCGCGCCTGGCGCGCCTGTTCCCAGACCCGCTGCACCAGCGGCTTGCCGGCGATGGGCGCCAGCGGCTTGCCGGGAAAACGCGTGGCCGCCCAGCGAGCGGGAATGATGCCGAGGACCATGGAAATGAAATCAAGACGGCTAACTCAAGGCTCCTCTTCGAAGCTCGCCAGCAGTTCGTCGGCGGTCAGCGTCGCGGTGCCGAGCTTGCTGACCACGACGCCGGCAGCGTGATTGGAAACCTCCGCGGCTTCGACCGCGCTCGCCCCGGAAACCAGCGCCAGGGTGAAGAGCGCAATCGCGGTGTCGCCGGCGCCGGAGACGTCGTAAACCGCCCGCGCCCGGGTCGGTAGATGATAGGGCGCGTGGTCCGGCTGGAAAAGCATCATTCCCTGTTCTCCGAGCGTGATGAGCAGCGATTGCGGCTGCCAGTGTTCCAGCAGGAGGCGGCCGACTTCGAGCAGCGCGCGATCCTCGGAAGCCGGCTCGTGCGGATCGCTCGGCGGTCGGCCGGCGGCGGCGAAGGCTTCGGTTCGATTTGGTTTCACGGCGGTCATGCCGCGCCAGTCCAGCGGATTGCGCGGGTTCGGATCGACGGCGACCAGCTTGCCCTCTCGCCGGGCAAGCTCGCCGAGCGCGGCGGCAAACGATTGGTCGAAGAATCCCTTCGCGTAGTCTTCCAGGATGACGGCATCGAAGCGATCCAACCCGCCATTGCCTAAATGTTCCAGCGTGCGCGCATGCGCCGCCGCAAGCCGTTCGGGCGAGGCGCGCCCTTCGCGATCAACCCGCACAACGTGTTGCTGCCGGGCGATGATGCGGGTTTTGACGATTGTCTGCCAGTCGCCATCCTCTTCGACGAGCCCAAGCCCGATGCCACCATCGGTGAGCAGCGCTTTCAACTGACTGCTCTGCGCGCAGCGGCCGATGAGCCCGGCGACATCCACGTGCGGCGTGAATTCCCGGAGGTTGCGCGCCACGTTGGCCGCCCCGCCGGGGTAATAAGACGTGTGACTCACCTCGACCACGGGCACCGGGGCTTCCGGAGAGATCCGGCTGACTTTGCCCCAGATAAATTCATCGAGCATCAAGTCGCCGATCACCAGCAGGCGCCGGTCGGAAAATTGGGTCAGGAGTTCGCGCAGACGCTCGGGTTTCATGGAGCCGGAAGTGGTGGCGACGCATCCGGCCGCAGCGGCGGGCATTCACGATTGACGTTAGACAGGCGCTGTGTTCTCGTCAGGGCAAATTCGGGTGCTACAGCCATCGCGATGCTCCTCCAATCCATGAAACTTTTTCCGCTGAAGCCAGTTTTTTCGTCACTTTTCGCCGCGATCATCGCATTCGGAGTGGCCGTCTCGACCGGGCACGCGCAGAACAAGGACATTTCCGGCAACCCGCCACAAAAGATCGACGTGAAAAGCCTGCGCACCACTGTGGATGAAGTCGTCGTGCCGGTGCCCAGCGAGGTTTTCCGCGCGCTCGACAAGCTGGGCACGCCGCCTTGGGCCAGTCAGGTGCGGGTGGACGAGAAGACCCGCCATTCGGGCCGGCCGCATCTCTCGCTTCTTTTCGGCACCGTGGTGGCCGATGGCTTCCTGGCGGTGCAGGCGAAGGACGCGGATAAAGTGAAAAAGATCGGCCGCCGCGTGCTTGAGCTGGCGACCGCGATGGGCGTGCGTGCGAACGTGATCAGCCACACGCAGAGCATCATCGAAGCGGCCGACCGCGGCGATTGGAACGAGGTCCGCTCGGAACTCGACAAGACGCAGGGCGAGGTGAAAAGCGCGATGGAAAAGCTCCAGGACCGCGAGGAGAGCGAACTCGTCAGCATCGGCGGCTGGCTGCGCGGCACCGAGGCGCTGACGGACATCGTGCGCAAAGATTACAATGCCGATCGCGCCGAGTTGCTGCATCAGCCCGACTTGCTCGTGGCGTTTGACAGCCAGCTCAGCAAGATGCGGCCAAACATCAAAAAGGACGTCCTCGTCAGCAAGCTCCAGGCGGGCCTGTCCGAAATCCGGCCGCTGATCGCGGACTCGAATGCCGACATCAAGAAGGAAGCCGTCGAGCGCATCAACGGCATCACCAGCGATCTCATGCGGTCGATCAGTCCATCGCAGGCATCCACGCCTTGATTTCGGCCGATGAATCATTCAAAACTTCGTCATCTCGCCGCCGCGCCAATTTTCTTCGCCTGAGACCCTACGATTTCGCCGTTGTGAAACGCTTTTCCCGCCGTTCCGCCTTGCTCCTCGGCTGCTGCCTGGCCTTTGGGAGCCATCTGTTTTTTGGTCCGCTGGCCTCAGTTGCCCGGGCGACCGTGGACGATTCTTTGACTTTTGCGCTAGAGGCCATCGATGAATACATCAAGGGCGGGTATACCCTGCGCGAAGACACCTGGGGCGGCGACCTGCCGACCGGTGAGGCGAAGGCCATCACGCATCAGTTGTTCAAAGGCAACGAATATTGGTTCTGCATGGGCACCGATGTGAAGGGGGCGAAAGTCTCCATTCACATCTACGACGGCGACGGCAACCTGGTGGAAGACAAAAGCTGGCAGAAGGAAAAGGAAGCCTCGAAAGGCGGCGGCGCGTTTGCAGCCGCCTCGGTCCGGCCGAAGCGCACGGGCACCTATTTCCTGATCGTCAAAGTCGAGAAGAGCGCCGAGGAACGGACGCCTTGGGGATTGGTTTACGCTTACAAATAAACGGGTGATCCGGGCGTGTTTCCGGTCAGGGCCACGACGCGCTTTCCGCCAGTTCAAATTGCCGCACTGAAGAGGGCCATTCTACGGTAGCACCGACGAACATGCCTCCCGATCCGGCCGCGACACCCGGTGGTGCGCCATCGGCAACCCCGCCCGGCGGCAACAGCGGCGACGCCGGGCCTGCCGTGGTGCAAACCATGCAGTTCGAGAGCGGCCGGGCGTTGCAAAGCCTCCATGCCAATGAGCCGGGGCTGCTGAAGACGCTTGAGGAGACGCTGAACGTCAAGACGACCTCGCGCGACGGTTGGTTGCGCCTGGAAGGCAGCACGGCCGGGGTGCAACAAGCCCGGCGGGTCTTCGAGCAACTGGAGGAAGCCCGCGCGAAGGGGCTCCCGATCCGGAAGCACGAGTTTCTTTACGCGCTTCGCTCCGTGGTCGAGACCGGCGTTGCGCCCGAGGGCGGCGCCGCGGCGGTCCCGGCAAACCCGGAACTTTCCTCGCTGGCGAGCTTCAAAATCCAGACCAGCGCGCGGCGGCCGCCGGTTGTCGCGAAGACCGCCGGGCAACTGGAATATCTGCGCAGTATCGGCTCGCACGACATCGTCTTCGGCGTCGGCCCCGCTGGGACCGGCAAGACCTACCTCGCGATGGCGGCCGCCTTGCAGGCGCTAAAAAAGGAGCAGGTCGGCCGCATCATCCTCACCCGCCCGGCGGTGGAAGCCGGCGAGGCGCTCGGCTTTCTGCCGGGCGACTTGCAGGAGAAGATTTTCCCCTATCTGCGCCCGCTTTACGACGCGCTCCATAGCCTGCTCGATCCCGAGGAACTCCAGCGCTACATGGAGAAGCGGATGGTCGAGATCGCGCCGCTCGCCTACATGCGCGGGCGCACGCTGGACAGCGCCTTCATCGTCCTCGACGAAGCGCAGAACACGACCACGGAGCAGATGTTCATGTTCCTGACCCGCATGGGCCAGGGCAGCAAGTGCGTGGTCACCGGCGACCGCACGCAGATCGACCTTCCGGCGAACAAACGCAGCGGGCTTGTCGAGGCTATCCAGGCGCTGAACGGCGTGCAGGGCATCGGGTTCACATATTTCGAAGAACGCGACGTCGTGCGGCACGAACTCGTGCAGTCCATCATCCGCGCCTACCGCGCGCATCGCTACGGCGACGGGGGCTCGCCGCGCGAGGCGGACCGGGAGCCGGAACGGCGCGGCGGCAAGAATTCTCTCGCGCGCTGACGCGGCCCGGGCGACATTCCACCCCAGTGGATTTCCACCCCATGAGCATGTTTTCGACGTGGCGAAAGAAGGAGTTGGTGAAGAAGGGCTTCGCCTGCCGGAAATCGCGCCGCCGGCAGTCTAACAGCGAGCTTTGGCGCTCGCTGGAGTCGAGCGGGCAGGTGAAGTCGGTGATCTTTTTTCTGTTCGCCGTCGGCCTCGCGCTGCTGATTTTTCACGGCCAGCAGCCGGATCAAGCCAAGCGCTATCTTTTCGTTCTGCTCGTCTTCCTGACGGCGCTGGTGCAGCTCTGGATCAACCACCCGCTGACCTTCTCGCGGAACTCGCGGCTTTCGCTGCTCTTCGGCGCCTGTCTGGTTCACCTCACGTTTGTAAAAGTGATCTACGTGCTGGCCGAAGTCGGGCCGGACCGGTTGATCACGGATCGGTTCGCCTTTCTGCTCTTTCCCTACGCGCTGGCGCCGCTGGTGATCTCGGTGCTGCTCGGGCGCAACCCGGCGATTTACGCAGCCATTTATCTCAGCCTCTGGGGTGCGGCGCTTTGGCGCAGCGTGGATGCGACGTTTCTCGCGATGAGCCTCATCAGTGGCTTTGTCACCGTTTTTGCCACCCGGCAGGTGCGCCGGCGCAGCCAGCTGCTGCGGGCTGGGGTGTTTGTCGGCGCGGCGACGTGGCTGCTGGCCCTGAGTTTTGGCATCATCGAGATCAACTGGTTCACCTTTGGCGACACGAATTGGACCGTGGTCGGCCAGCAGAGCGCCGTCGCGCTGGGCTGCTCACTGCTCGTGGCGGTCATCGTCAGCGGGCTGCTGCCGGTGCTGGAAGGAGTTTTCAGCACGACGACGGAAATCTCCTGGCTGGAAATGGCGGATTTGAACCATCCGGTGCTCAAGCGTCTCGCGCTCGAAGCGCCCGGCACCTATCACCACAGCCAGGAAGTCGCCCGGCTGGCCGAGGCCGCGGCGGAAGTGATCGGCGCGAATGCGTTGATGTGCCAGACGTGCGCGTATTTTCACGACATCGGCAAGCTGGTGAAACCCGATTATTTCACGGAAAACCAGCCGCTCGACGGCAAGAATCCGCACGATGACTTGGCGCCGACGATGAGCGCATTGATCATCATCGCCCACGTGAAGGAAGGCGTGGATCTGGCGCTCAAGCACAAGCTCAATCAGCAGATCATCGACGTCATCCAGCAGCACCACGGCAACTCGGTCATTTACTACTTTTACAAGCGCGCCTTGCAGCAGCAGGAAGACACCCGGCTCGGCGGAAAAATCACCCGGATGCGCGAAGAGGACATCCCGGAGGTGCGCGAGGAAAATTTCCGGTATCCCGGCCCGCTGCCGCAGACCAGGGAGTGCGCCATCATCAGTCTCGCGGACGCGGTTCAGAGCGCCTCGCGCTCGCTGGAAAAACCGACGCCGCAGCGCATCGAGCAGCTTGTCAACGACATCATCGATAACCGGGTGGCCGATCATCAGCTCGACGCCTGCGACCTGAGCTTCCGAGAATTGCAGCAGGTCGCGGAGAGCTTCCGCTTCACGCTGGCCAGCATGCTGCACCGGCGCATCGCTTATCCGAAAAACGAGACCGTCGGCACCGGCGGCGACACGAGCGTTGGCGGCACCTCGATCCCCGGGAGCGCGTTTGAGCAGCCCCGCGATCGCAAGCGCACGATCCGGATTCCTGCTGCCGCGTCGGCCTCCACCGGTGGAAGCGCCGGGGGTGGAAACGGGCATGGCAACGGCGCGGGCAAGTCGGGAGCACCGCGCCCGGCCGCGATTTCTCCGCCCGCTGTGGTCGCCAAGACCATCGCCTCGTGAGTCCCGTGGCAGCGCGCTGCCGGGCTTTCCCGACGCCATGGAAATCTCGGTGACGAATCGTCAGCGCGGCGTCCCTGTGGATGTTTCCCGACTCCGGCGCTTCGCCGCCGTTGCGCTGCCGCTCTGCCAGGATCGGCCGGGCCCGGGAGCCGCGCCGCTGCCGGACTTGGAAGGGGTCGAGATCGTTCTGGTTTCCGATCAAACCAGCGCCCGGCTGCACACGAAATTTCTCGGCGAACCTGGACCGACAGACGTCATCACGTTTGCGCACGGCGAGATCGTCATCGGCTGCGGCGTCGGGCTCCGGCAGGCGGTGGAACACGGCGAGGAATTCACCCGCGAGCTATGCCGCTACCTCGTTCACGGCTTGTTGCACCTGAACGGCCACGAGGATGACCAGCCCGATCTCGCGGCGGCGATGTGGCAGGCTCAGGAGGAAATTCTGGGTCGCGCCGAAGCTGCGCTGCCGCCCTGATGACGGGCCCCTTAGCCTCCGACGATTTGCCCGAGCCGCGGCGCCTCGGCAGCGCAAACGCCCGCGGCCAGCGCGGGGCACGGTTGAAGCGGGTGGGGCGGTATGTTATGAACGCCGTCGGCTCTATGATCGCAACGCTGTTTCCCTGGTCTGACGCCGCCGCCGGCGACTGCGAGCCGGAGTGTGAACGGACCCAGGTTTGGCGCGCGTGCGACCCGGGTGCGCCGGTGCTCGCGCACGGTGCGCTGACGTTTCTCCCAGCACGGGCCGGCACGGTCCGCGGGCAAGCGGCTTGGGCGACGTGGCTGCGCGAACGGTTCGTGCCGCACCTGGTGCCGGTGTTGCTGGCCGCCCGGGAGCACGCTGGGCACGGTCGCACGCGGGAATTGCTGGCCCTCGACCGGGCGCTCGCCGAGACCCTCGATCCCCCGGTGGCTGCGCGTCTCGCGACGAGCGGCCGCGCACTGCTCGCCACGCTGCTGCCGATGGCGGCGGCAGGCTGGCCGCGCAAACTGGCGGCGGATCCCGCTGCCGGCCAGGCGCTCTTTCCCGTCGTTCACGCCGGGCGTTGCGCGCTTTTTCACCTGCCGCCGCGGGCCGTGCTGCTCGGCTACGCGCTTTGCGAGTGGCGCGCGGCCTGCTCGACGCACTCCGAGGATGAATTTGCACTCGCCGCCACGGCCGCCGCCGCCGTCCTGGGGCCGGTCCAGCTCCAACTGGAGCGCTCGCTCGGACCACGGGAGTCCCGGCCCGGCCCGGGACGGCGGGAGAGCGTCGCCGACAGCGACAGCCCCGGCACCGAGGCGTGCGCCTGATTCCTCCCTCCACCCGCCATGCCTCCGCTGAGCACGCCAGACGTCACGCAGAAAACCGAGGAAGAGGAGTCGCTCGACGCCCCGTGGAGCGTGATCGTGCACAACGACCCGATCACGAAGATGGAATACGTCACGATGGTCTTCCAGAAGGTGTTCGGCTTCGCGCGTGCCAAGGCCCAGAAGCACATGCTGGAGGTGCACCACACCGGGCGTTCCGCGGTCTGGAGCGGCGGCCGCGAGCGGGCGGAATTCTACGTCCAACAGCTCCACGGCTACCAGTTGCTTGCCACGATTGAATCCACCGGCTAGCTGCGCGAACTTGCCCGCTTCCTCCCCGGGATTTTCGCGCAGGAGTGCGGCCGCCGGCGTTACGACATGATTTTGCAACCCACCGCAGACGAAGACGTCATCTTCCTGGCGGAGTTGGAGCCTTACTTCACCCGGCTCCTTGCGCAGCTTCCGGCCTGCGCGGACCCCGGGGCGCACCGGGCGGCGCGTGCCCGGCTCTTCAGCGCGCCGAGCTCGGCTGCAGAGGAAGAGGCGTTGCGCGACGACTGGCGGGAACTGGTGGAGCCGGAGCTGGCCCACCTTTTCATCACCGCGCAGGAGACCGTCGCGGCCGACCTGCGCGCGCTGCCGCCGCTGGCCACGCTGGGGCTGGAGGGCGGGCCGGCCGATTACCTGCCCGGCACCGCCGCGCTGCGGATTCCGCGGCGGCATTTCGACGCCTGGTTGAGCACGCTGAATCAGGCGCGCCTGGTGCTCGCCGCCCGGCACAAGATCGGGGAGCGGGAGACATCGCCCGACTTGTCGGCGCTGCCGGCCGAGCGGCGCGCTCGGGCAGTGCTGCACCTTTATTTCCACGAAGTCGCCGGCCAGTCTCTGCTTTCGCCGCCGACCGACGCCCATGAGCGCGCGCTCCTGGCAATGTGTCAGCACCAGATTCTTCGGCAGTTGCTCGACGAGCCGCCGGCGGCCGATGCCCGCGAGCGGGCGCTGCTGGCGATCAATTTTTACGACGTCCTCCAGCAGGTGCTCCTGCGCGAGATGGGCTACGCGTAGGCCGCTTGCCGGGTGGCGTCGCATTCCGGCGCCCGGCGCCCTCTTACAAGCGCACCCTGCCCGTGGGCCGCGAATCTTGGGTTAGTATGCTCACTACACCGAACGAGATCGCCCCCGTCCTGAAGTCTCTCATCGAGACCTGCAAAGATGGCCAGGAGGGTTTCCGCACCGCCGCAGAAGGGATCGAAAACGATCCGCGGCTGAAATCTTTCCTTTCCTCCTGCTCCGAACAACGCGCCCGCTTTGTCGGTGAACTCGAAAACGAGCTTCGCAAGCTTGGGGATTACTCCACCGAATCCAGCTCGATCGCCGGAACGCTGCACCGCGGCTGGATCAACCTGAAATCGGCGCTCACCACGCGCGATCCGCACGCCGTGCTCTCCGAGTGCGAGCGCGGTGAGGACAGCGCGTTGAAACAGTATCAGGAAGCGTTGAACGCCGGCCTGCCCGCGCTGCTGGATGCCATCGTCGCCCGGCAGCGGCAGGAAATCGTCGTCACCCACAGCGCGGTGCGCGACGCCCGCGACGCGAATCCGTCACTGGGCGGCAGCGGCGGAGGCTTTGTGCAAAACGTGCAGGAAAAAGGCCGCGACCTGGCCGCCTCGGCGTCGGACACGTTTGAAAACGCTCGCGCCGGCACCTCGCGCGCCTTGAGTTCCGGCACCCAATACGCCCGCGAGAACCCGACCCCGGTCATCCTGGCGGCGTTCGGGCTCGGCTTCGTCATCGCTCTGCTGATCCGTCTCTACCAGCACCACGAGGAAGAGGAAAAGACGAGCCGCAAAATCGAACGTGCCTACGATCGCGCCGCGGAAGCAGTGGACGTGCGCCCCTATGTGCTGCCGCTCGTCTGGCCGCTTTGGAAGGCGCTCCGTGGCGGGTATCAGGACACCTCGAAGACCGTTCAACAGGTTTACAAGGATTCTTCGAAGTCCGCGCAAAAGGCTTACAAAAATTCGTCGAAGAGCGCCCGGAAGGCGTATTCCCGCGCGGCGGAAGCCGTCGAGGATGCCGTGGAAGATCTGAAGGACATCGACGTGTCCAAGCACGTCAAGCCAGTGGTGAAAAAGATCCGCGGGCTGTTCTGATTCCTGGCGCGGTTCCTCAAGTGAACCGCGGCACCGAACAATCGCCGGCAGGGCAGGGGAAATTCCCTTCGCGCTGCCGGCGTTTTTCGCCTCGAGACGAGGCAATGCATCCGCAACCGGCATCCAATTTTTATGCGCAACATTTTCATCGTGATCGGCATCATCCTCCTGGCAATCTGGGGGCTCGGCCTGATCTTCAAAATCGCCGGGACGCTGATTCATTTCCTGCTCGTGCTGGCGGTGATCAGCCTGCTGGTCCATTTCTTCCGCGGCAGCCGCGCCGACTGAGCGCGGGTCATCGACGCGGCAGCGAACCGATCCGCACGGTTGTCGCCGCGGGATCGAGTGCGTAAAGCTCCAGCCCTGGGCGGAGCGGATGCGGCTCGACGAGCGCGCTCTTCCAGACGCAGCGGGTCGTTGTCATCAGTTCTTGATAAAATTCCCGCCGCCGGGCGAAGTCCTTTTCGCCGCTCGCCGTGGCGCGTTTGTTTCCTTCCAGAAAACGACGCGATCCGTAGCGGCAGACAAGCACGTGCGTGATCCCGGCGGCACGCAACGCCCGGACGTCACCGAGATCGGCGACGGATTTGCGCGACAGCACGCACACCGATAACTCGTCTCCGACCGCAACATCGTCGCGCACACCGCCGGGAAGTTGCCCGACGAAACCGGCGAGCGCGGCCAAATCGTCCTGCGCGATCACCGCACCGGACGGCAGGCTGGCTCGCACCCAGGAGCGCAGCGCGCGGCGATCGTCCTGACCGAAGTTTTCTTCAAGGGCGGCCACATCGGGCAGGGGCCACGCGACCGACGCAGTCCACACTGCCATCGCGAGCATAGCGGGCAGCACCGCGGTGCGGGCGCGGCGCTGAACCCAACGGATGCCCTGGGCCAGACCGACACTCCCCGCGCAGGCAACAAACGCTTGGACGGGCAACAGGTAGCGCGTTGCCACGAGCGCGGAAAAGGAGTGGAGCGCGATCAGCGCGAGCGGCGCCAGCACGAGCAGCCAGCGGTCGGCAGCAACACGTGCGCCCTGCCACCCGGCACGTCGGAGTTCCCAGGCTGCCAAGAGAAACCCGGCAAGCACCAGCGGCGAGGAGTTCGCCAGAAACATCCCGACAAACTGCAGGTGCGGAACGCGCGCACCGACCGCGTCGTTCCCTTCGCGCGCCACGCGTCCCACCTGCGCCAGCGCCTCGCCGAGTTCCGGGAGATGCGCGATCAGCGGGACTGCGTTGAGCAACAGCACCGCGCCCTGTGCGGCGAGCCCGAGGCGGAGCACCCGGTCAAGCCGGCGCTCTCCGGTAGCGGCAGCCGGCAGGCACGCCTCGAGCGCAAGCGCGTGCGCGAGCGCCATCGCTCCGAGATATTTCGAAGAGATCGCGATCCCGGCAGCACAACCCAGCAAAGGCAGGCTGAACCGGCTTCCCGGTGTCCGCCAGCGCCAGGCGCCGGCCAGGGCCGTGAGCGCAAACCCGAGCAGCAACAGCGGGTCCTCTTTGAAGAAATGCCCGGCCAGGACCGCCTGCGGATTGACGGTCAGTAATGCCGCCGCCAGCGCGGCCGCGAGCGCCCCGCCGTAGATGCCGGCAACCAGAGTGAAGAGGCCGTTTGCCGCGGCGATTTCGATCGCCGAAAGCCACCGGCCGACCTGGACGATCCGGTCCGGCTCGGCCGTGAGATCGCTGAGGCGCAGAGTCGCCGAAGCGAGGCTGAGCATGAGCGGCGGATGGTTGAAGTTGCGGTCGTCCGAGAGCAGTTGCGCCACCTTGGTCGGCTCGTCGGGATGGTAGTAGCCGGGAAAATCGTTGTGCCACACCGCCAGAAGGAGCGTGGCGAAAAACGCCGCGAGCGCCGCCCAGAGCACGGGACCGCGCGTGACGACCGTTGCCGCGCCCCGACGGGCGCCGACGGGCGGCGGTGGCGCGCTGGGCGGGATGATCATGAGCGCAGGGGAACGCTTGGGCGGAATGGCGCGCGGCGGATCGGTTCCTGGACCGGCCGGTTTTTCACCGTCGCAGAACGGAGGTCGCAGCGGATTCCTGGATTCGTCTGTGGCTCGCGCGCTCAATTCACCTGCTGCCCCGCGCGGGTGTGCCGCACGCCCTCGCGATCGAGCAGGGCGAACAGTTCTTCGAGATGGGCGCGGTCGCGGGTTTCGATCGTCACCAGCACGCTCACCGCGAAAACATCCGGCCCTGCGAACGCCCGCTCGTGTTCGATCTCCCGCACGCTGGCGCCGGCTTCCGCGATCAGGCGCGTCAGCCCCGCCAGCCCACCGGGTCGATCCGAGATCGTCGCGGTGAAGCGGCAAAGCCGGCCGTCGGCCACGAGCCCTTTTTCAATGACGCGGCTCAGGATCGCGGGATCAATGTTGCCGCCGCAAAACGGCAGCACCACGCGCTTGCCCGCCAGTTCCGGCAGATGCCCGCCGAGCAACGCGGCGAGTCCGGTGGCGCCGGAGCCTTCGACGATCATTTTTTCCAGCTCCACAATGCGCAGGATTGCCAGCGCGATCTCGTCTTCGCTGACCGTCACCACCTTGTCCACGTGCGCTTTCAGCAGCGGCAGCGCGTTGCCGCCGATGTCCGGCACCGCGAGGCCGTCGGCGAGCGTCGGCCGGCATTGGATCGTCACCGGCGCATCCGCCTCCCACGCCGCCGCCAGCTTGGCCGCGCCGCTTGGTTCCACGCCGATGATCTGCACATCCGGCCGGAGCGTTTTCACGGCCTGAGCCACGCCGGCGAGCAGCCCCCCGCCGCCGACCGGCACCACGAAGGCGTCCACGTCGGGCACCTGCTCCAGCACTTCCAGCCCGAGCGTGCCCTGGCCCGCGATGATCGCCGGCGCGTCGTAGCCGTGGATGTAGGTGAACCCCTCGCGCGCGGCGAGTTCGTGCGCGTGGGCCATGGCTTCGGCAAACGAATCGCCCGCCAGCACGACGTTCGCTCCGAGCCGCCGGCAGGTGCTGAGCTTAATGAGCGGCGCGCTCTTCGGCATCACCACAGTCACCGGGATGGCGAGCAGTTTGCCGTGATACGCCAGGCCGAGCGCGTGGTTCCCGGCCGAAGCCGCGATGACTCCGCGCTCGCGCTGATCGGGCGCCAGAAGCGCGAGCGCGTTGCGGGCGCCGCGCTCTTTGAATGACCCGGTGCGCTGCAGATTTTCCAGTTTGCAGAACACTCGGCACCCAGCGACCTCGCCGAGCGGGATCGACTCCGGGCAGGGGGAGAAAAATACCGCCCCGGCGATGCGCAACCGGGCGGCCTGGATGTCGGCGATGGAAACGGTCATGGCGAGGGGAGGAAAAAATGCGCGGGCCCCGGCGCTCCCGGCGTCGCGGCGTCGCCCGCTCATTCAACCGCAAGCCGGGCAGGACGTCCACCGGCAACGGCAGCGGGCCCGGGTTCGCGGGCGCCGGGCATTGCAACGCGGCGCGGCGGAGTTAACTTGCCCGATGCCGACCGTTTCCCCCGACGCCGCGCTGGTTTCCCAGTCCGGAATCGAAGCCATTGGCGAGGCGATTTTCGACCGCGCCGACAGTCAGAAAAAGATCCCTGACGCCATCAATCCCTCCTTCTGGCTGGGCAAGGTGATGGAGTGGTCCATGGCCAACGAAGCGTTGAAAGTCCAGACGCTGCGCTTTGTTGACGTGCTGCCGAGCCTGGGCACCGGGAAGAGTGTCGTCGCGCACATGCGCGAATATTTCGGCGGCCAGGAAGCCGCACTGCCGCGTCCGCTCCGGCTCGGGCTGGACCTGACGAAGCTCGCGCCCGGTCTGGCGGCGAGCGCGGTGCGCTTCGGCGCCGGCAGCATGGCGCGGCAGTTCATCACCGGCCGCACCGGGGCGGACGCGGTGCCGGTGCTGCGCAAACTGCGCGACCGCACGATCGGCTTCACCGTGGACATTCTCGGCGAGGCCGTAGTGAGCGAGCGCGAGGCGGACGAATATTTCCACCGCTACCTGGAGCTCATCGAAAGCCTCGCGGCGGAGTCGCAGAAGTGGCCGCACAACGAGCAGCTCGAAGGTGCCCCGCGCGGCGGCGGCAAGCCGATCCCGAAGGTGAACGTGTCGGTAAAGATCAGCGCGCTTTATTCGCAGATTCATCCGGCTGACCCGGATGTAGCCATTACGCGGTTGAAGGACCGGCTGCGGCCGTTGTTCCGACGCGCGAAGGAACTCGGCGTGTTCATCAATCTGGACATGGAGAACTACGCGCTGAAACGGCTGACGCTTGATCTCTTCAAGAGCATCCTCGAAGAGCCGGAGTTCGCTGACTGGCACGACGCCGGGTTGGTCATCCAGGCGTATCTCACCGATTCCGCCGAAGATTTCGAAGACCTTCTCGCCTGGACAAAGCGCCAGGAGCGCCGGCTGACCGTGCGGCTCGTCAAAGGCGCGTATTGGGACTACGAAACGGTCATTTCCCGCCAGCGCGGCTGGCCGGTGCCGGTGTATCTGCAGAAGCCGCAGGCGGACGCGAATTTCGAGCGCATCTCGCGCCGGATGCTGCTGAGCCACGAGCACGTTTATTCCGCGTTCGGCACGCACAACGTCCGCAGCATGGCGCACGCGATCGGCACCGCGGAACAGCTCGGCTTGAGGCCCGGCGATTACGAGATCCAGATGCTCTTCGGGATGGCCGAACCGATCAAAAAGGCGCTGGTCGAAATGGGCCACCGGGTGCGCGAATACTGCCCGGTCGGCGAGATGCTGCCGGGCATGGCGTATTTTGTCCGGCGCCTGCTGGAGAACACGTCGAACGAAGGCTTTCTGAAGGCGAAGTTTTCCACCCGGCTGCCGAGCGCGGAGCTGTTGCGCGATCCGTTGAAACTCATCCGCGGCGGGGTCGGTCTGAACGGCTCCAGCAACGGCAACGGGACCGCACCCGGCGGTGCTCGGCGGGAACGGCGCCGCGTCCGTCGCGACCCTCGGCGCCAACGGCCGGAACGGCAGCCACGGCGGCGACGATTTCGACAACGATCCGCCCGTCGATTTCACGCTCGAGGAAAACCGGGAAAAGATGCGCGCCGCCCTCGCCGCCGAACGGGCGGAACTCGGCCGCGACTGGCCGCTGGTCATCGGCGGCCGCGAGATCGTCACCGGGGAATGGATCGATTCCGTGAACCCTGCGCAGCCTTCCGAACTCGTCGGCCGTTGCGCCCGCGCCACGACCGCGCAGGCCGCCGCCGCTGTCGATGCCGCCGCGGCCGCCGCGCCGGCGTGGCGGATGACGCCGGTGGAAACCCGCGCCCGGTGCCTGGAGAAAATGGCGGCGCTGATGCGCGAAGAGCGTTTCCGCCTCGCGGCGCTGGAGGTTTACGAAACCGGCAAGCCGTGGATCGAAGCCGACGGCGACATCGCGGAGGCGATCGACTTTTGCGATTACTACGCCGTGGAGATGCGCCGGCTCGGCAAGCCGCAACGCACCCACCCGGTGCCGGGCGAAGTCAGCGAGCAGGACTACTTGCCGCGCGGCGTCGGCCTGGTCATCGCGCCGTGGAACTTCCCGCTCGCAATTCTTTGCGGCATGACGACCGCCGCACTGGTCGCCGGGAACACGGTGATCATGAAGCCCGCCGAGCAGTCCGGCGTCGTCGCCGCGCGGTTCATGGACCTCGCCCGGCGCGCCGGCGTCCCGGGCGGCGTGCTCAACCTGGTCCGCGGCCACGGCGAGGATGTCGGCGCGTTTCTCGTTGAGCATCCGCAGGTCGATTTCATCGCGTTCACCGGCTCGAAGGAAGTCGGCTTGAAAATCTGGGAAGCCGGCGGCCGGACGCGGCCGGGGCAGGCGCAGTTGAAAAAAGTCGTCTGCGAAATGGGCGGCAAGAACGCGCTCATCGTCGATGCCGACGCCGACCTCGACGAAGCCGTGCTCGGCGCGCTCTACTCCGCGTTCGGCTACCAGGGGCAGAAGTGTTCCGCGCTGTCGCGGCTCATCGTGCTGGAGGACAACTACGACCGGCTCGTCGAGCGGCTCGTCGAAGCCACGCGCGCCGTGCGCGTCGGCCGGCCGAGGAGCCGGGCACCGTCGTCGGCCCGGTGATCGACCGCGAGGCGCACGAGCGCATCCTGCGCTACATCGAGATCGGCAAATCGGAGGCGCGGCTGGCCTATGGCGGCAGCGTCCCGCCGGAGCTGGCGGAGAGCGGAGGCTATTTCGTCCAGCCGACGATTTTCACCGACGTGCCGCCGACCGCCCGGATCGCGCGGGAGGAAATTTTCGGTCCCGTGCTGGCCGTGCTGAAGGCGCGGGATCTGGACCACGCGCTGGCGATCGCGAACGACACCGAGTTCGCGCTGACCGGCGGCGTGTTTTCTCGCAGCCCGGCAAACATCGAGCGGGTGAAGCGCGAGCTGAACGTGGGCAACCTTTACATCAATCGCGGCATCACCGGCGCCATCGTCGCGCGGCATCCGTTCGGCGGGTTCAAGATGAGCGGCGGCGGCACGAAAGCCGGCGGGCGCGATTACCTGCTGAATTTCCTCTTTCCGCGCGTGGTGACGGAGAACGTCCTGCGGCGCGGCTTCGCCCCGGTCGAAGAAAGCGGCGGCGACCACGGTCTCGGCGCCTCCAGCCACGGCAGCGCGCAAGGTTACGGAATTTAGATCACACGAAAGGACGATGAATGAACGCGGAATCCGCCGCCAGCTTCACCAAGAAGCGGGCGGCCGCGTCGTTCATCCGCAGCTGGCGGAAAACGCTCCTCGGTGCCCTAGGCGGTGCCGCCCTCCTGGTCGGTGCCGTGTCGCCGCCCGCCGCTGCGGGACCACTCGCGCTGGGCTGGCAGACGCATCGCTTCAGTCAGCTGCCGGCACCGGCGCGGATTCCGAGCGGTTACGTTTACCGGTTCGACGGGCGCGCGGAGCGGTTTGAGATTTACGTGCCGCGATCCGCGGGTTCGGGCCGGCCGGCGCCGGGCGTCTTCGCGTGGGTCAATCCGTTCCCGGATCTGCACGGCGTCCGGCGCTTCGAGCCGCTCTACGAACAGTTTAACCTCATCGCCGTCACGGCGGCGGATGCCGGCAATAATCAGCCGACCGACCGCCGCCTCGGCTTGATGGTGAGTGCGGTGCTCGCGCTTGCGAAAAGCCAGCCGATCGACCAGCGGCGCTGTGTCATCAGCGGGTTCAGCGGCGGCGGGCGCGTCGCCGCTATCGGCGGCTTTTTGCACCCGGAAATCTGGACAGCGGCGATCTCCTGGTGCGGCGGCCGGTTCTACCGCGACTTCCCGGTGTCCGCCGGGAGCCGACATCCCGGGCGCGGCCTGAACACCCCGGCAAACCCGAACCTCGTCCCGCCCGAACTGATCCGCGAGGCGAAGGCGCGGGTGAAATTTGTGCTGCTCACCGGCTCGAAGGACTTCAATCAGGACGAATCCACGGACATCTTCCTTGCGCTGACGAACGAGAATTTTCAGACGAAAATCATTCGGGAACCCGGCCTGGGCCACGAGATCGGGAGCGTCGAGACGATGCGGCGCGCGCTGGAGTTCGCGCTCGGCCCCGCTCCGGGCCGGTAGCGGGAAGCACGCACCGCTCAGCGCAACTCGGCGAGGCGGATGGTCCCCTCGTAAAGCGCCCGGCCGATGATGGCGCCGTGCAGCTTCGGCCGGCCGGCGAGGGAGCGCACGTCGTCGGGCGTGGTCACGCCGCCGCTGGCGATCAGCGGGCAATCGAGCACGCCGAGCAGCTCGTCGAGCGCCTGGAAGTTCGGCCCCTGCATCATGCCGTCCGTGGCGATGTCGGTGTAGATGATCGCGCCGACACCCGCCGCCTCGGCCTCGCGCGCCAGATCGAGCGCGCGGCGGGGCGACGTCTCCGTCCAGCCTTTCACCGCCACAAAGCCGTCCTTCGCATCGATGCCGACGGCCACGCGTTCCCGGCCGAACTTTCGCACCAGTTCGGAGACAAAATCCATCGCCTCGGCCGCCCGCGTGCCGATCACCACACGGGC
Source organism: uncultured Verrucomicrobiae bacterium (assembly GCA_963762725.1). GTDB lineage: Bacteria > Verrucomicrobiota > Verrucomicrobiia > Chthoniobacterales > SZAS-18 > JAFAXH01. Next base: position 703,250 of record CAVXLY010000007.1, read on the forward strand.
CACGCCGGCGTCCAGCGCCGCCTGCACCGAGGCTTCGTCGCGCAGACCGCCGCCCAGTTCGCAGGGCACCGTCACCGCCGCGCAAATCCGGCGGACGGTTTCCAGATTCGTCCCCGCGTTGCCGGAAAACGCAGCGTCGAGATCCACGAGGTGCACCCAGTCGCCGCCCTCGGTTTCCCAGCGTCGCGCCACGGAAGCCGGGTCGTCGGAGTAAACCGTCTTTTCTTCGGCGCGGCCCTGACGGAGCCGGACAGCCTGGCCGTTCATCAGGTCAATGGCGGGAAACAGGAGCATGAAAGCGAAAATGGGGAAGCTAGGCGTCGCGGTGCAAGCCGGCCGCCTCCGTGACCTCGCGGGAAAAACCGGTCCAGTCAATGTCGTCGCGCCCCTTTGCGACCGTGGCAGTGAGCCGATCGTAAACCAGCGCCGCGATCGGCATTGGGGCGGCGGCCGCGCGGGCGGCGTCAAGGATCAGCCCGAAATCCTTTCGCAACAGCGATGGCCGGCCGCCGACGGGCAGGTAGTTGCCGCTCGCGATCATCGCGCCATAGCCTTTGTAAGGCGGGCAGGCGAACATCGTCGTCGAGATCAGCTCAAAGAGTTTCCCTGCCGGCACACCCTGCTTTTCCGCCATCGTGAACGCCTCGGCCATCGCCTCGATCGCAGCGCCGAAAAGGAAATTCACCGCGAGCTTCACGATGCTTGCCGCCGCCGGGTCCGCGCCGAAATCATGCACACCCTGGCCGAGCGCTTCCTGCAGCGGCCGCACGCGCTCCTGCGCCGCCGGGTCGCCAGCCGAAACGATGAACAGTTTTTTCGCCGCCGCAGCGTCCGGCTTGCCCAACACCGGCGAGGCGACGAGCGCGCCGCCGAGGCGCGCGTGTTCCTCGGCGAGCCGCTTCGTCATGGGCGGGGAGACGGTGCTCATGGAAAGATGCACACCGCCGGCGCCGAGCCGCGCTGCCAGCCCGTCGGGGCCGAGCGTGAGGCCTTCCAGCGCCGCGTCGTCGGCGACCATGGTGATTGCGATGCCGCCCGGCTCGACGGCCTCGGCCGGGCTTCCGGTGAGAACGGCGCCCTTTTCGACCAGCGGCTGGGCTTTCTCGGGCGTCCGGTTCCAAATCCGCAGCGGGATATCCTGCCTGGAGGAGGTTTTCCGCCATGGCCAGGCCCATGTTTCCGAGTCCGAGGAATGCGACGGTGGGTTTCATCCCTCATCATTCGGCCGGCGCGATTCTGCCGACTGCTTTCGGTCGTTGCGCGCATTTCTTCAGACGCGGCTGGCGCCCGGTTCCTTCTGGTGACGCCCGGAATTCCCGCGGGTTGAACGGCGTGAACCGCGATCCGAAATCTACTGTAAGCCTCCGAGGCGAGTGGCTTATGCAGCGGTGCTCCAACTTCTAACGCGGTAACCCATCTCTGAATGTTTCTCGCTGCGACGACACCGACGGTTTCACGACCGGCGGACCGGCGAAGCGCGAAAGGAATTGAGACAGTTCCCTCAACAATCGATTGCTCTCATGAACAATAAATATCTGTTCCCCCACTGGACGCTGGCAATCCTCGCCAGCGGGCTTGTCACGCTGACACCAGGCGCGCCGGCGCGGCACAACTCTACGTCGATGACGACGGCGAGCAGTGTCCCGGCGCGTACAAGTCCATCAACTGCGGCGATTGCGGCCGCCAAACCCGGTGACACGATCAACGTCTGCCCCGGCATCTACCGCGAGCAGGTCATCGTCAGAAGACGGCTCCTCATCCAGGGGTTGGGCGTCGGCAATATGAATCAGGCGATCATCGCGCCGAACGCTTCTGCCGCCACTACGCCAGTCTTCGTCCGGTGAGCGCGGCCAATCTCGCCGATCGTGCTAGTGGACGGCGTGACCAGCGTCACGCTGTTGAACCTGACAGTTGATGGCTCGACTGGCTGCGAACAATGCTGGATGCGGCCACGAAACTTGTCGGCGTTTACTATCGGAACGCATCCGGTATCATCGACAGCTTGGCGGTGCGCAACATCAAACTGCGTCCGGACTGGAGCTGGAGGCGAACAAAGCGGACTCGGGATCTTCGTACAGAGCGGCGATGGCGGTAAGTCAAAAGTGACCGTGCGAAACAACGTGGTCCACGATTACCAAAAGAACGGCATCACCGCGAACGAAGCCGGCACAGAAGTTTCGATCAAGAGCAATGATGTTGCCGGGATCGGCCGGACGCCGCGACATCGGACAGAACGGCATTCAGGTCGGCTTCGGTGCCTTGGCCACGGTGGACGGCAATTTCGTGCTGAACAACCTCTACGGAGGTTCGGAGTACAGCCGCGCGCGAACATTCTTGGTCGTGGATTCGGACAATGTGAAGGTGACAAACAACACCGTCGGCAGCAGCCAGGTGAACATCTACCTCGGGCCTGAATTCCCGCCAGCCGCAGCGTTGAGGAAGCAACCGTGGCGAGATCAGCAAAAATCGGGTCTTCCAGTCGTTCGATTACGACGGAATTTACGTCGAGGGCAACGACAACAAGGTGAAGGACAACAGCGTCACCAACAGCGCTGAAGCCGGCATTTACATTGGCGGCGGATACAACAACGACGTCTCCGGAAACGTGATCAATGAAGCGCCGATCGGAATCTTTGCCGCGCCGCGGTGCCGCAAGTCGAAGGTGAGCGGAAACAAGTTCTTCAACACGGAATGAGAACGTCGTGCCAGAGAGCATGAACAACGGCGGTGGCGGCGACGATGATCGCGACAGCACGGTTTCGTCGATGAGCGCGATGCGACGCCACGGCGCCGCCAGCAGCGTCCGAGTCCCGTGCGTCCGTAACGCGTCGCTACAGCTTGGAAAAGGTGGGCGAGCCTGTCATGGGCTCGCCCTTTTCTTTTGTTGCGACCAGCCGGTGGCGCCGTGACCGGCGCCCGCCGGACACGTCCCGGCGAACGCGTTACTCGAACGAATCCGCCTCGCCGTCGGCATGCAAACGCCGAAGGAAATTCCGCAGGATCGTCAGCCCGACGCCCTGGCTTTTCTCCGGATGAAACTGGACGGCAACGACGTTGTCGCGGACCAGCGCGGCCGGAAACGTGATGCCGCCGTAGTCCGTCACCGCGGCCGCCAGCGTGCCGTCCGCCGGCGACGGGTAGTAGGAGTGCGCGTAGTAAACGCTTGGCTCCGCCGGCAGATCCTCCCAGAGCGCCGAGCCGGGCTGCGTGAGGCGCAGCGTGTCCCAGCCCATGTGCGGCACCTTCAAGCCGGGAACGTCCGGGCCGGCGGCGAAGCGCTTCACCTCGCCGGGGAAGACGCCGAGCCCCGCGATTCCCGGGGCTTCCTCGCTGGAGTCGAAGAGCAATTGGTAGCCGACGCAGATGCCGAGAAACGGGTGGCCGGCGTGAATCCAGTTCAGCACCGGCTGCCAGAGGCCGCGGGCGGCGAGTTTTTCCGCGCAATCCCGGAAGTGCCCCTGGCCGGGCAGCACCAGCGCGTCCGCAGCGCCGAGGCGATCCGGCGTGGCGTGAATCTCGACTTCCGCACCGGCGACCGTGAGCGCGCGGGCGACGCTGCGCAGGTTGCCGGCATCGTAGTCGAGCAGGGCGAGGCGGGGCGGGGCCATGTGAAACACAGGAGAAGCTCCTAAACGAGAGTGCCCTTCGTGCTCGGGACCTGACCGTCGGCACGGGGATCGATGCGGACCGCGGCGTCGAGCGCCCGCGCGAGACCTTTGAAGATCGCTTCCGCCAGATGGTGCGGGTCGCGGCCGTAGAGCACTTCGACGTGCAGCGTCAGGCCGGCGTGGGTCGTGAACGCGCGCAGAAATTCCTCCACCAGTTGAAACGCGAAATGCCGCCCGGCGTGCAGCGTATTCGCCTGGGCGGCGATCTCCGCCGGCAGCCGGTAAACAAAGTGCGGCCGGCCGGAAAAATCGAGCGCGACGCGGACGAGCGTCTCGTCCATCGGCAGAAAAAACGACCCGTAGCGCACGATGCCCCCGCGATCCCCGAGCGCGCGGTGCAGCGCCTGCCCGAGGACGATGCCGGTGTCCTCGACGGTGTGGTGGCTGTCCACTTCGAGATCGCCGGCGGCGGCCACGGCCAGGTTGGTCATGCTGTGCCGGGCCAGCAGCGTGAGCATGTGGTCGAAGAACGGCAGACCGGTATCGATCTCCGCCTTGCCGGTGCCATCGAGGGTCAGCTCGACGGTAATCCGGGTTTCGGCGGTTTCGCGCTGGACGGTGGCGGAGCGGGTCATGGGTTGTTGACGCACGAGGCTAAAGCAGGGAATTCCGGGCCAAGGTAGCGCGCGTGTCGGCGTCCGGCTCCCGAAATTTCGATCCCGATGGCGGTCGCACCTGACCTACCGCGGGGCGATTCCCGGGGCGCGCCCGCGGCTCACCGGCGCAGTTGCCGCCGCAGCGTGCCGTGCAACATGCCGAGCACCAGGAGCGCGAAGACCAGGAGCACGGTGCTGTTGAACAAATGCACGCCGACCGGCCGGCCGAAAAGATACTTCCGCAGGCCGAAGAAGATGTTGCGCTGGCGCGCGTTGCTTCGGTAATCGGTCTGCTCCATCTCCGCTTTCGAAACGAGGTCACTGACCTTTTGGTTCACGTAAAGCTGCTCGGCGCTCACGCCATTGCCCCGCACCGGCAGCTGGAAATTCTCGATCAACGGGCCGTTGGACTGCCGGTCGATGGCGAGCATGTCGCGGTCGATGCCCTTGGCCGTCGGCGCCTCCAGGCCGCTGAGCGCAGCGAGCATTTCCTTCAAATTATCGAGCTGATCGCCTTCCTCCTGCGAGAGCCGGGCGCCGCGATCCGCCAGCGCCTGGATGCGGAGCTGCAGCCGATCCTGCCGCTCGGTGAGCGGATTCAACTTCGCCTGTGCGACGATGACCCCTTCGTAGCTCCAGCGCGTCGGCAAAAACTGGCAGAGCAGCGGCACTTCGAGCTTGCTCGGCGGCATCACCTTGCCCTTCGGCTGGCCGGGCGGCGGGTGTTGCGCGAACCAACTGCTCATCCGGTAAACGAAATCGAGCGAGCGGTTCATCTCCTCGTATTTGATGAGCGCGCCGCTCATGATGATCTGCGGAATCAGGATCAACGGCACCAGGTTCACCGCGGTCTTGGCATCCGCCACCAGCGAGGAAACCAGCAGACCGAGCGCGACGCCGCAGAACGCGGTGAGCGCGTCGTAGCCGAGATAAATCCAGAACATGCCGCGCACTTGCAAAATCCAGTTGCCGATGAGCACGAAGAGCACGCATTGCAGCAGCGCGAAGAGACAGAGCGTCGTGAATTTCGCCAGGATGTAATATGGCAGGCGAATGCGCAGATTGCGCTCGCGCTGGAGCACGACACGATCACGCACGATGTCGTCGGCGCTGTTCGTCAGCCCGAGAAACATCGCGACCACGAGCATGAGAAAGAGGTAGGTCGGGACGTGGTAAGCGCTGGCAAAATCATAGCGCCCGCTCTCGTTGTAGCGCAGCACCAGGGCGACAAGGATCGCGAGCACCGGCGCCTCGACGATCGTGGTCAGCAGATTCGCGCGATTGCGGAGCTTTGAGAGAAACGCCCGCCGGAAAAGCGTCCGGATCTGGGTTACCTCGTCGCGCCAGCGGATCGGCTCAAACCGCCGGCGCCGGGCCGACGCCGGGGCGGGCGCAAGCGAGGTGCCGGGCGTCGCCGCCCAGGCGGTTCCGGGCAGATTCGAAAACACCGTCCCGCTGCCGAAGACCGTGGAATTGCCATCGACCACCGCAGAGCCCGGGCTGACCGCGGTGCGCGGACGGGCGGCCGCCGCGGCGGCGCCGAAGTTGACGTTTTTCACGTCCTGCATCAGCCGGTAGCTCTCGTATTTATCGCGCCAGAACTCGGGCGAAAAGCGGCGCGCCGGGACGAGTTGCCCGCGCGTATTTTCCTCGAAGATGATGTCGCCGCTCATGTCGCGCAGCGGCGTCTCCAAAACGTCGAAGATAAACTCCGGCCGCGTCGAGCCGCAGGCCGGGCAGCCCTCGATGCCGACGCCGTGCGCGGCCTGATGCTCGGCGTTAGCAAAGTAGGTGAGCGCCTCGCCCGGCGTGCCGAAAAAGACGAGTCGGCCGCCTTTGTCCATGAGGACGACCTTCGAGAACATCTGAAACAGCTTCGAGCTCGGCTGGTGGATCGTGACGAGCACGATCTTGTTGTGGCTCATGCCCTTGATGATCTCGATGACGTGCTCGGAATCTTTCGAGGACAAGCCGCTGGTCGGCTCGTCGAAAAGGAAGACGTCGGCCAGCGAGATCATGTCGAGGCCGATATTCAGCCGCTTCCGCTCGCCGCCGGAGAGCGTCTTCTTCGTCGGGTTGCCGACGATGGAGCCGCGCCGCTCGTTCAAGCCCAGCTCGATGAGCTTGCCGTCGATGCGCCGCGCCCGCTCGCGGTAGGAAAGGTGCGGGGAGCGCAGGGCGGCGGCGAGTTCGAGATTTTCTTCGATCGTGAGATGCTCGTCGAAGGCGTCGTCCTGGGGGATGTAGGAAATGTAAGGCCGCAGTTCCTCGGCCTCTTCGTAGAGCGAGCGGCCGTTGAGCAACACCTGCCCGCGCATCGGTTTCTGCTGGCCGGCGAGGGTCTTGAGCAGCGTGCTTTTCCCCGACCCGCTGGCGCCCATCACGCAAACCATCTCGCCGCGGGTGACGTGGAAGTTCAGCGCATCCAGCGCCTTTCCGGCCCCGCCGGGACCGGTGACCATCCCGCCGAAGGCATGCGTCAGATCGCGCACTTCCATCACGCGGATGACGTTGCGCTCCTCCTCGATGATGCGTTCCGAGAAATTGCACCGCAGCACCTGCCCGCTGTCGATGCGGATGACGTCGCCATCGCGAAGTGCGGCGGAATTCCGCACCGGCATGTCCCCGACCAGGATCGGCCGGCTCGCCTGGAGGACTTCGAGCTGGCCGACCTTCGCTTCGTAATCGCAGGTGATCCGCAACAGCACCTCGCCCGAGGCGCCGGGCGAAAGGAGGATGTCGTCCACCGCCAGCAGGTTGCTGTTATTGGAAACCAGGTAATCGCTCTTCGACGCGATGAGCTGGAAGCGGCTGCCCATTGCGCGGGCGCGCCGGCGGACGTCGATGAGCGGCAGCTCGCCGGCGTTGTGGAAAAGGATTTTGTCCTCCAGCGCGGCTTCCACGGCGGTGCCGGCGATGAGCGGCACGCCGTTAAGCGTCGCCATGATCGTCTTCAGCGCGGTGACGCGGACCTTCAGCGCGAAGCGCATTTCCAGCACGCTGTCCCGGGTGCGGCCGCGCTCGAAGTGGACCTCGTCCTCGTCGTCGATCTCCAGATACACTTGCGGGACAGCGACGTTCTTCTTCGCGTTGAAATAATTCTCCAGTTCCTGGAATGCGAGGACGCGCTCGCCGACGACGAGCCGCTGGCCCTGGTAAATGCGGCTGACGGCTCCATGCGCCACGGGCCGGCCATTCGCCACGACCGACTGGGAGTCGCAGAGATTCTTGATGAGAATGAGATCGTGATAGCGGTAGGCGACCAGCCGGTCGGTCGGCGCCAGGTCGCGAAACAGCACGTCCGCCGTCGCAAACGACCCGAACGTGAGCGTCTCCAGCGGCGTGCCGCCCTTTTGCACCGCGTCGGTGGCCTCGACTCCGCCGACTTGGTCGGGAGCGTTGAGCTGGAGGACGATGTCGATCGCCTGCGCGGCCATGCCGAGCTTGTTGACGAATCCGTAAAACGCGATGAGGTGCTCTGGCTTCTGCCCGGCGCGCGTGATGAGGTCGTAGAGCTGAATCGCCAGCAAAATCTTCCGGTCCGGCGACAGCGCCGTGGCCAGCCCGGCGGCCATGGCGTCCATGTCCGGCTGCTCGTTGAGCGCCTGGCGGAACTGCCGGCGCAACTCCGAATAAACGGCTTCCGGATAATCGTGCCGCAGGAAGCCGAGCGAAGAGTCGATCTCCTCTTCGAGCACCGTGGCATCCAGCCGGCTGAAACCCGGCGAGCACGCGGATGAGCAGGGGCAACAGATTTGTCCCCTCCGGCACCTCGCCTGCGCCGCCCAGGCGTCGAGCGCGGCGGTAAGCCTGGCCGGCGAGGCGGCGCGCGCGGATCGCCGTCGGGCGGAGGGAGTCCCAGAAGTGGCTGGGCTTGCGTTCAGGCTGCGGCGGCTCGCCGACTGGCGGCGCGGCCGGAGACGGGGGCGAGGGTGGCGCGGAAAGCGGCGGCATGAGGACAAACGCGGCGGCATCCGACTGCTGGTGCCGCGACAATCAAGTTTTCGTAGCGGCGATTATCGCCCATTTTCGGTGAATTGTGAAGTCGCGTCCCGGCAGGCTGGCGATCCGGATTCCATTCGCCGTCCGCTGGCGAAGCCGCTCTGCGAGTCGCAGCCGTTTGGACAGGTTTGGATGCCGCGGCTTACCGGGCCGCCTCTTCGACTGGAGATCAAGCCGCGGCGCCCGAGCGAGGTGGCGGGTTCAACCCCGGAGCGCGCTGGTTTTTTCCGTGCCGCCGGCGCCAGCGTCCCGCCCGGTTGCGGTGCCAAGTTTCCTTTCGGCGCGCGAGGAAGGCATCCGGTCCCGGTGAGATTCTGCGAATCAGAATCGGAAACGCGCTGACAACCGCACGATTCGAAGTTATTCCTGAACTTACGCCCGTCCTTTTTCTCTCCCATCTCCTGCCATGAGAATCTACCTCATCCCCGGCATCGCCGGACTCCTCGGCGCCATCGCGATGGCGGTCCTCACGCTGCTCCCGGCCAAGTTGCACCTGTTCCGCATCGACGTCGTGCGGGCGGTCGGCGCATTTGTCAGCCACGACCGGGCGCACGCCTACAAGCCCGGGATCGCAATTCATCTCACCGTCGGATTCTTCAGCGCCTATTTTTACCGCTGGATTTTTGATTACATGGGCATCCCGCTGAACTCTGGCACCGGTCTGTTTATGGGACTCCTGCACGGCGCGCTCGTCATGTTCCTCGTTTCGATTTTCATTTTGGAACACCACCCGATGAAGCGCTACCAGCGCCGCGGCTTCATGACCGGCTTTTCGCAGATCCTGGCGCACGCGGTTTACGGCTTCATCGTCGGCACCTGCCTCTGGCTGGCCGGATCGCCCCATTCCTGGTAGAGCCGCCCGCGCGCCTGCCGCCGGACTGACCGCCTGGAAGGCCGCGGCCGGTTCTCGCTGCCGGGCGGGACCGGGCATCGTTTGAACCCCGCCTCGTTTTGACCACGCAGACTCTGCACCGCTACGATTTTGCCAGCGACAATACCGCTGGCGTCTGCCCGGAAGCCTGGACCGCCCTCGAGCGCGCCAACGCCGCGGGACCGGCCCCGAGCTACGGCGACGACGCTTGGACGGAGCGCGCCTGCGAGGCGATGCGGGAAACATTCGAAACCGATTGCGAGGTCTTTTTTGTCTTCAACGGCACCGCGGCCAACGCCCTCGCGCTCGCCGCGCTGGCGGCGCCATTTAACGCGGTCGTCGCGCACGCAAAATCGCACGTCGAGCAGGACGAATGCGGGGCACCTGCATTCTTCACCGGCGGCTCGGGCCTGATCCTGGTCCACGGCGGTGAGAACGGGAAAATGACCCCGCCGATGGTGGAAGCCGTCCTCACCGGCCGGCGTCCGCTCCATTCGCACAAGCCGGGGGCGCTCTCGCTCGCGCAGGCCACGGAACTTGGCGGCGTTTACGCGCCGGCGGAAGTCGGCGCACTGGCGGAAACCTGCCGGCGACACAAGCTGCGGCTGCACATGGACGGCGCACGTTTCGGCAACGCCGTCGCCGCCCTGGGCTGCTCGCCCGCGGACGTGACCTGGCGGGCCGGGGTGGACGTGCTCTGCTTCGGCGGCACGAAGGGCGGGGGGCTCATCAACGAAGCCGTCGTCTTTTTTGATCGCGAGCTGGCGCGCGACTTCGACTACCGCGCCAAGCAGGCAGGCCAGCTTGCGAGCAAAATGCGGTTTCTTTCCGCGCCCTGGGCCGGATTGCTCGAGGACGGCGCCTGGCTGCGGCATGCCGGGCACGCCAACGCGCGCAGCCGGCAGCTGGCCGATGCGGTGCGCGCCATCCCGAGCCTGCGGGTGATCAACGATCCGCCGGATGCCAGCGCGGTGTTCATCGAAATTCCCGATGCGACGGCGGCGGAAATGCAGCAGCGCGGCTGGCATTTCTACAAGTTCATCGGCGAACGCGGCTATCGCTTCATGTGTTCCTGGGCGACCCGGCCGGAGGATGTTGATGCGCTGGTCCGGGATTTCCGGGCCTGCGTGTAAGCGCCGGCAAATTCCCGCTTTCCGGCAATGAGCACCCGGTCGCCTGCGCCCCCTGCCGGTTCCGGCGCAGACGGGCTGCCGGCGCCCCGGGAACAGCGCATCGAAGTCATGCTGCCACGCATCCGCGAGGCCATCGCGGGATTTCGGAAAGCGGCGTTGTTCGAGCTGGCGGAGAAAGGGTTTTGCTCGGCGTTCGAGCAACTCGTCGCCTGCATCATTTCGATCCGCACCCGCGACGAGGAGACGATCCCGATCGCGGAGAAATTTTTCGCCCGCGCCCGCACGCCGGCGGAAACCGCGGCGCTCTCCGTGGCGGAAATCGACCGGTTGCTCGCGCCGTCCACGTTTCACGAAGCGAAGGCGCCGCAGATTCTCGCCATCGCGCGGCGGTGCGTGGAGGAGTTCGCCGGCGAGCTGCCGTGCGATCTCGACACGCTGCTTTCCTTCCGGGGCGTCGGCCCGAAGTGCGCCCATCTCGTGCTCGGCATCGCCTGCGGCCAGGCGCACATCAGCGTGGACATCCACGTCCATCGCATCACGAACCGCTGGGGCTACGTGGCCGCGCCGACGCCGGAGAAAACGACGCTCGCGCTCGCCGCGAAATTGCCGCGCGAATTCTGGATCGAGATCAACGCGCTGCTCGTTCCCTTCGGCAAACACATTTGCACCGGCACCGCGCCGAAGTGCTCGACCTGCCCGGTGGCCGACATGTGCCGCCGGGTCGGCGTGACAAGCCACCGCTGAGCGGCGGCGGTGGACGTCAAAGCGTCCAGACCGTTTCGCCGCCGACGATCGTGCGCACGGCGCGGCCTTTGAGCTGCCAGCCGTGAAACGGCGTATTCCGCGAGCGTGACAGCGAGGCGCCGGCGTCCACGGTCCACTCAAGGCCGGGATCGATGAGCGTGACATCCGCCGGCGCGCCGACGGACAGCGTGCCGCGATCCAGATTGAGCAGGCGCGCCGGGCTGGCGGTGAGCAGCTCGATCAAGCGCCGCAGCGAGATCGCGTCGTGTTTTTCGACGAGCAAATCGTGGAACAGCGCCGAACTCGGTTTCGAGGCCGAGGATGCCGAACGGCGCCTGGTCGAACTCGACCTCCTTCTCGTAGCCGCAGTGCGGCGCGTGGTCGCTGGCAAGCACGGTGATCGTGCCATCGGCGACGCCGCCGATGAGCGCATCGACGTCGCTCCCGCGAGCGCAGCGGCGGGTTCATTTTGAAATTGGTGTCGAAGCCGCGGATCGACTCGTCGGTCAGCGCGATGTGGTGCGGGCAGACTTCGCCGGTGATCGGCACGCCGCGGCTCCGCGCTTCGCGCAGAATGCGCACGCTGCCGGCGGCGCTGAGGTGCTGGCAATGGATGGGCGTGCCGGTCAACTCGGCGAGCAGGGCGTTGCGCTGCGACGATGATTTCCTCGCCCGCCGCCGGCCAGCCGGGCAGGCCGAGCACGGTGCTCCAGTAGCCTTCGTGCATCACGCCTTTGCCGACGAGATTGTAGTCCTGGCAATGGTCCATGACGACGAGGCCGAACATGCGCGCGTATTCCAGCGCGCGGCGCATGACCTCGTGGTTCTGGATGCAATGGCCGTCGTCGGTGAGCGCGACGACGCCGGCCTTTGCAAGCGAGCCGATCGGCGCGAGTTCCTCGCCGGCGAGGCCTTTGGTGATCGCGCCGGTGGGGAAGACATTCACGCACGCCTCGGCGCGCGCTTTTTCCTGGATCCACGACGACCACGCTCGGGTTGTCCACCGGCGGGCGAGGTGTTCGGCATGCAGACGACGGTGGTGAAGCCGCCGGCCGCCGCGGCGCGGGTGCCGCTGGCGATGGTTTCCTTCGCCGACTGGCCGGGCTCGCGCAGGTGGACGTGGATGTCGATGAGTCCCGGCGCGACGACGAGGCCGCGGGCGTCGATCGTTTCGTCCGCGCGGAAATCCGGAGCGTTGCGCCGAGGCCGGATCGACGATGCGGCCATCGACGAGGAGCAGATCGCCCGAGTTCGTCGCGGCCGTTCGCCGGGTCGATGATGCGGCCGTCGCTGGATCAACGTCGTTTTCATCGGCTGCACCTCCGGCAGACGGTTCCGACCGTCCGACGCCGGCGCAGAGGTAAAGCACGGCCATGCGCACGGCGAGGCCGTTGGTGACCTGTTCGAGGATCACGCTGCGCCGTGCTGTCGGCGACGTCGCTGTCGATCTCGACGCCGCGATTGATCGGGCCGGGATGCATGATGAGGCAGTCGGGCTTGCAGCTGCGCGGCGCGGGCTTTGGTCAGGCCGAAGAGGGCGGTGTATTCGCCGAGGCTGGGGAAATATTCCTTCCGCTGCCGCTCGTGCTGGATGCGCAGGAGGTTGATGACGTCGGCGTCGGGCAGCACGGCATCGAGATCGTGCGTGACGCGTGACGCCGAGCGCTTCAAACGCGCGCGGCACCAGCGTGCTCGGGCCGACGAGGGTGACCGCGGGCGCCGAGCTTCGTGAGCGCGTGGATGTTCGAGCGGCCGACGCGGCTGAAAAGGATGTCGCCGACGATCACGACGTGGAGCCCTGCGACGCGGCCCTTTTTTTCCCGGATCGTGAAGGTGTCGAGCAGCGCCTGGGTCGGGTGCTCGTGCGCGCCGTCGCCGGCATTGATGACGCTGGCTTCCAGCCGCTCGGCGAGGAATTGCGACGCGCCGGCCGATGAATGCCGCAGCACGATGATGTCGGCGTGATTCGCCTGGAGCACGAGGGCGGTGTCCTTGAGCGTTTCGCCTTTGGTCAGGCTGCTCGCGCTCGCGGTGATATTGACGATGTCCGCGCTGAGCCGGGCGGCCGCGAGTTCGAAGCTTGTCCGGGTTCGGGTGCTCGGTTCAACGAAGAGATTGACCAGCGTGCGCCCCTGCAACACGGGGACTTTTTTCACGTTGCGCGTGCCGATCTGCTTGAACTGGCGCGCGGTGTCGAGCAGCAGGCTGATCTCTGCCGCGCTCAACTCCTGGATGCCGAGCAGATCCTTGCGATGCCAGGACGTCGGACCGGTCGGCGGGGCGGGGGACATACGGTGAGGAGCGGAAAAGCGGGCTCAACGCCGCAGCCACACGGCATCGGGCTCGGCGTCGATGGATTGAAAGCGGACGCGGATGCGGTCCTCCCGCGCGCTGTCCAGGCTTTCCCCGGTGAAATCGGGCCGGATGGGCAACTCGCGGTGGCCGGTGCGCTCGATGAGCACGGCAAGCTGCACGCGGCGCGGGCGGCCGAAATCGCGGAGCGCGTCGAGCGCCGCGCGGATCGTGCGGCCGGTGAAAAAAACGTCGTCGGTGAGGATGACGTCGCGATCGTCGAGGTCGAGCGGCAGGTCGGTGATCTGCACCGCGGGCGGACGCAGCCGACGCTGGAGATCGTCGCGATGCATGGAAATATCCACGGAGCCGATCGCTGGCGGCGCGGCATCCGCACCGACAAGCGCGGCAAGTTCGATCGCCAGGCGGCGGGCAATCTCCACTCCGCGCGACTGGATGCCGACGAGCGCCAGGCGTTTCCAGCTGTTGGGTGCCCCGTCGTCATGCTGCTGGTGCAGCCAGTCGGGATGATACTGCACGATCGCTTCCGCCATGCGCCGGACCGTGGCGGTGATGACCGCGGCGTCCATGATGAGGACGGCATCCGCGGAAGGCGGATTCGGCGGGAGAGATCCGGTAGCCGGGGCGGGCGGGTCCGTCGTTTCAGGCATGGGGGCGCTCGCAGGGTCGCAGGTGCAGGGCAGGAGCACGCTGCCAGCCTGACCGTCGTTGACAAGAAAAATTCACGCCGCCGTCCATTCCGCGGGCGGGCGGGCAGACTCGGCGACTAGCCGCCCTGACGCTGCTGCTGGTCTTTGCGTTTCTCGCGCCAGGAGGAGCGGTGTTTCACGATCCAGTCGAGGAGCGCCTTTTCGAAGCCGATGTCGGCTCCCGCTTTCTCGCTCTCGATCCATTTGTGCCGGAGAATCTCCTCGCGCTCAGCGAGAAATTCTTTGTAGAGCACGGAATTCGTCATCAAGTCGGAGTCGCGGGAAGTCGTCGCGGAGGGAGCATCCGTCTGCGGTTGATCGGGGGAATTTTTCATCGTGCGCCTTGGGGAAAAGATGCCGCGCGGGGCGAACGGGCGGTCGTTGAGCAATCGAAATTCTGAAGACAAACAACTGGAAATCCGCCGCCGGTTCAATCGCATTCTACGATCGACTTCCACCGACGTGCAGAAAAATTCAGCCACAGGGCTTTCCTACTGCATATCCCATGCCTTCGGCGTTCAGCAAGCCGGCGTTCAAGCACCGACCGCCTCGCGCACACGCTGCGCAATGCGAGCAAATTCACCAGCCACCGCACCGTCCGGCGCTTCGACGACGATCGGCCGCCCGCGGTCGCCGCCCTCGCGGGTGGAGATGTCGATCGGCACCTGGCCAAGCAGCGGCACGCCGAGTCGGGCGGCCTCCCGCGCCCCGCCGCCGGAGCCGAAAATATCGTAGCGCTTCCCGTCGCTGGGACACAGAAAGTAGCTCATATTTTCGACGATCCCGAGGACCGGCACGTTCGTTTTGGCAAACATGCTGGCGGCCTTGCGGGCGTCGATGAGCGCGACTTCCTGCGGCGTCGTGACGATGACCGCACCGGCAAGCGCGACGGTCTGCACGATCGTCAGCTGGATGTCGCCGGTGCCCGGCGGCAGATCGAGGACGAGAAATTCCAAATCGCCCCAGAGGACGCGCTTGAGGAACTGCTGCGTGAGCCGCGTGACCATCGGCCCGCGCAGGATCGCCGGCGAATCTTCGCCGAGCAAGAAGCCCATGGACATGAGCTTGAGGTCGTGCGCCTCGACCGGAACGATGTGCTCGTCTTCCGTGGCCGTGGCCCCCTCGCGATCTGCGCCGAACATCAAGGCGATGCTGGGTCCGTAGAGATCGCAATCGCAAAGCCCGACCCGACCGCCGGTGGCCTGCAGCGCGAGGGCGAGATTGGCGGCGACCGTCGATTTGCCGACGCCGCCTTTGCCGCTGGCGACGGCGATGATGTGCTGGATGCCGGGAAGATTTTGCGGGCCGACGCCAGTCGTCGCGGTCACCGGATTCTGGATGTCGAACTCCAGTCGGACATCGCCGACCCCCGGCAACGCGCGCAGCGCCGCGCCGGCTTCATCGCGGAGCTGCTGGGCGACCTGCGGCTGGTTCGTGGCGATTTGAAACTGGACGACAAGGTCGCGGCCGTTGGGGGAGATCTCGACGCTTTTGACGATGCCGAACGAGACGATGTCGCGGCTGAAGCCGGGATAGCGCACGCGGCGCAGTTGTTCGCGAATCTGGTCTTCGGTGATCACGGAGGAATCGGACATAATTGACGGGCCGGCACGTTAGCCTGCACCAGCGGAATCTGCCAGAGCGAAGCGCGGACGCGCGATGGGCATTCGCCGCGAAGAGGGAATCGCGGGCCAAAGAGGCGCGGAGCTCGCGCCCTTCGGTCAATACCGCTTGCGCATGTTGCTCGGCAGGATGTTCAGCTCGTTGCGATATTTCGCCACGGTGCGCCGGGCAATCGGGATGCCGCGCTCGCTGAGGATCGAGACGATTTCCTTGTCGCTGTAAGGATTGCTGGCGCTTTCGCTGCGCACCAGATCCTGGATTGCTTCCTTCACGCTGGTGTTGCTCATCGACTCGCCACCGGCGGTCTGATAGCCGGGCGTGAAGAAATAGCGCATCTCAAAGACGCCCTGCGGCGTCGCGATGTATTTGCCGCTGATCGCCCGGCTCACGGTCGTCTCGTGGACGCCCACGGCATCGGCGATCTGCACCATGGTCATCGGGCGCAGGCACGCGCTGCCTTTGTCGAGAAACTCGAGCTGCCGCTTCACGATCTCGTTCGCAATGTTCGAGATCGTCTGCTGGCGCTGATGGATGCTCTTGATCAGAAATTTACCGCTCCGGATTTTCTCCCGGATGTAATCCTTCACCTCGCCGCCAGTGCGGTTGTCAGCGGCCATGAGGTCTTTATAAGTATTCGAAATCCGGAGATGCGGGATCTGCTCACCATTGAGCATCACCTGATAGGCGTCGTTGATCTTTTCGACGCTGACATCCGGGAGCACGTAGTTGTTCGGATCGGCGGCGAAGATCTGGCCCGGCTTCGGGTCGAGCATCGCGATGGAGTTCGCGCGCTTCTTGGATCTGCTCAACGCTGACGCCGAGCCGGCGGGCGATCTCGGGGAACCGGCGTTTGCCGAGTTCGTCGATGTGCTTGTCGATAATCTGGTATTCCAGGCTGTCACCCCGGCCGCGGCGGCGAAGCTGGATGAGCAGGGAATCTTTCAAGTCCAGCGCGCCGACGCCGGGCGGATGAAACGTCTGGATGACGGTCAGCACCCGGGTTAGATCCTCGGCGGAGACGCCGGTGTTCGCGCTCATCTCCTCGGGCGTCGTCTGGAGAAACCCGCTGTCGTCGATGTTGCCGATGATCAACTCCGCCAGCTTAGCGTCCGTCATCGATAGCTCGGCGCCGTTGAGTTGCGACATGAGATGCTGCTGGAGCGTCTCAGGATTGACGAGCGAATCAAAAAAGAACTGACGGCGCTCCTCGTCGTCCTCGCTGCGGCCCGAGTAGGTGCTGCTCTGGGCCATGTATTCGCGCCATTCCTCGTCGAGCTTGGCGAGCTGATCGAACTCCTCTTGGAAATCATCCTCCTCGCTCGTCGTGGTGGACTCGTCCGTGTTCGACGTCTCGCCGGGCTCTTCCTCGAGCACCGGGTTCGTCTCCATCTCCTGCTGCACGATGTTGCGCAGCTCCAGCATCGGCGCCTGGAGGATGATGAGGCTTTGCTGCAACTGGGGCGCCAGAACCTGTTGCATGGACAGGTTTTGGGTTTGTTGCATGCCTTGGCCAGCCATAATTCTTCGCTTCTGTGCCGCCGATCTTACCTGTCACGAGCCTGAGCCGCAAGCAAAGCTCGCGCGGTGCCGCGATTTCCCTGAAGCCGCGGCCCGTCGCGGGAATGCGTTCTGCTATTAAACTTCGGGAATGAACTCGCGCGAAACGTTTTTCTCCCTCCGCCGGAAATCCCACCTCGGTGCGCTGGCCATTGCTGCCACGGTCGCCGTCGTGGCGCTCGGCGGGGTGCTCTCGCCCGTCGTGACGTCACGGACCCAGGCCGCCGGGGCGGCCGCGGCCATCAACGCCGAGACGCTCGACACCCTGCTCGCCCAACTCAAAAAGCAGCAGGAGCAGCTGGTGTCCAACCAAACCAAAGTCGAGACGCAGATCGGGCTCTTGAAAGAGGAGCTGCGGCTGACCCGCATTTATTCCGGCCGCTCGGGCGGGGCTCCCCGCCGCTGACGTGGCCGCGCCCCGAACCTCGATCCCCAATTTCGACCCTGCTCCTTCCGATGAAACCCGCGTCCTTTCTCTCTCGCTTCCTCTCGCCACGGCCTCCGCGGCTCTGATTCTGGCGTTCTCCCTTTCCTCGGCCCAGCCGTTGCGCTCGCAGCTCGCGCTGCCGGCGGCGGATCCGGCGACCGCATTACAAGCGCTCCAACAGGCAAACACCGAAATGATCAAACGCCAGGAGGCGACGCTGAAAGAACTTGAGGAACTTACCGCGACCGCCCGCGAAGTGCGCATTTTCAGCAAGCGCGGCTAAGTCCGGCGCGGCTGTGGCGGCGGCGGGTCCGCGCTAATGGGCGGATTCCGGCGCGAGGTGCGCGGGCTCGGGCTCCGGCCGATCCAGCTCGGGCTGGCCAAACAACCGTCGAAAGCGGTTCAGCGGCCGAATCACGGAGGGCCGGTCCACCAGGTGCAGAAGCACGCGGCGCTTCGCCGGAAAATCCATCAAGCTGATGCCGACGATGATGACGAGCGCCCCGGGTCCCGGCAGCGGCACCAGCATGACGCCGGCAAGCACGAGAAAACCGCCCCCGAGATTGCGCAGAAACGTCACCGCCCAGTGCTGGGGCGACTCGTTTGCCACGCGGCCCTCGCGCAGACGCAGGAGGTAGTCCTGGGGCAGGCGGGCGGCAAGCAGCGGCAGGAGCGAGATGCCGCCGAGGCAGAGTAATCCGGAGACGACAGTAAACCAAAGCACCAGCGTGCTGTGCTCGCCAAACCACGGCCCGAGGCGCGCCCAAAATCCAGGATCCGCGGCAAGGCCGAGTGTGCGAAAAGCTGTCATGCGTGATTGAAAGCCGCTGCGGCCGCCGGTTTCAGGCACCGATCGTCCGGGCCAGCTCATCGGCGATCCGCGAGGCCTGGGCTTCGATCTCGCCCTGGTCGCGACCTTCGATGAGGAGGCGGACTTTCGGTTCGGTGCCGGAGTAACGCAAGAGCACCCGACCCTTGCCCGCCAGCGCGGTTTCGGTTTCCGCCACGAGCCGCTGGACTTCCTGCAACTCGTCGATGGGCGGCTTCCGCACGACCTTCAGGTTGCGCTGGGCCTGTGGATATTTCACGAGGCACTTCTTCAATTCCCCGAGCGACTTCCCGGTTTGCCGCATGATGCGCAGCACCTGCAGGGCGGTGATGACGCCGTCGCCGGTCGTCGTGTGGTCGCGGAAAATCATGTGGCCGCTTTGTTCACCGCCGACGTTGAGATCGTCTTTCACCATCCGCTCGATCACGTAGCGGTCGCCCACGGAGGTGCGCAGCACGCGGCCGCCGGCGGCGTCGAGCGTTTCGTCCAGCCCGAAATTGCTCATCACCGTGGCGACGAGCGTATTCTGCGCAAGCCGGCGTTCCTTGAGGAAATGCGTCGCCGTGACAGCCATGATCTCGTCGCCGTCCACGATCTCCCCGTTTTCATCGCAAAGAATGCAACGATCGGCGTCGCCGTCGTGCGCGATGCCGATCTGGGCGCCGGTCTGGCGGACAAGCAGCGCGATCTCGTCGGGATACGTGCTGCCGCAGTCCCGGTTGATGTTCGTGCCGTCCGGCGCGTTGTGAAATGTGAGCACGTCGGCGCCGAGCTCCCGCAGGATCCAGGGCGTCGATTTGTAGGCGGCGCCGTTCGCGGCGTCCACGGCGATGCGCATGCCGTCGAGCGTCAGGTCGCGCGAGGGCGAGAAGCTCGCTTTGGCAAACTCCACGTAGCGCCCGAGCGCGTCGTCGATCCGCTTCGCGCGGCCGATCTTGCCGGCGGTCGGGCGGATGTTTTCGATCTCTCCGGAGAAGACCAGGTGCTCGATGCGCCGCTCGATCTCGTCGTCGAGCTTATAGCCGTCGTAGTGGAAAAATTTGATGCCGTTGTCTTCATACGGGTTGTGCGAGGCGGTCAGGACGATGCCGACGTCCGCCCGCAGCGACCGGGTGATGTAGGCGACGCCGGGCGTCGGCAGCGGGCCGAGCAGAAAGACGTCGGCACCAAGCGACATCAAGCCGGCGGCGAGCGCGTTTTCCAGCATGTAACCGCTCTGGCGGGTGTCCTTGCCGAGCACCACGAGCGGCCGGTCATTGGCCCGGCCTTCGCGCCGGCCGAGCTGCATGATGACGTGCGCCGCGGCGCGGCCGAGCTTCAGCGCGGTCTCGACGGTCACCGGCTCGACGTTCGCCAGGCCGCGCACGCCATCCGTTCCGAAAAGCCGCTTTGCCTTCGGCACCGACCCGGCCGCGGTGGCACCCGGGGTTGCGTCGGCGCCGACGGTGGCGGTGCTTGAGGTAGTTTGCTTGGTCGTCATGGAGTGCGGAAAGCCGGGATTCTGCGCATGCCGCCGGCCGTTGGCAAGTGGCGGCGGGCCGGGGTGGAGCAACCGGCAGGCGTGCGAGCTGCCGTTACGCGACCCTCGAAATCACGGAAACCGCGGAACGGCGCGGGACGCCGGGCGCAAGCTCGGCATGCCGGGCGATTCGCCGAGATCGCGCTTGATCAGATACCAGACGGCGCAAGCCGCCAGCAGCGAAAGCAGCTTCGCCCGCCAGTTGTGCACGAAGAAGCGGTGGAGCCGGTGGGCGATGCGCGTTTTCAAGAAGAAAGAGGCTGTTTATCGCGGCGGCGAGCAGGCTCAGGCGGCGTCGAGTTTGCGGTCCGTCCGCAAATCCTCGGCGGGTGGGGCGTCTCCCGTCGTGGTGTCCACCGCGAGAGGTTCGATGTGGTCCGGCTCTTCCGGTTCGCCTGCCTGGAGCAGGCGCGCCAGCCGGCGGCGAAACTCGCCCGGCGCCAGGCCGCGCTCGATCGTCCCCTTGTGGCAAAGCGAGACGCTGCCGGTTTCTTCGCTGACGACAATCGCCACGGCATCCGTCTCTTCGCAGATGCCCAGCCCGGCGCGATGCCGCAGGCCAAACGAGCGGTCGAGCGATTCCCGCTGGCTGACCGGCAGGATGCAGCCAGCGGCGACGATACGGCCGTCCTCGCGCAGGATCATGGCGCCGTCGTGCAGCGGGGTTTTCGGAAAGAAAATCGTGCGGACAAGCTCGGGCGAAAAGGCGCAGTCAATGTCCACGCCGGTTTCCGCATAGTTGCGGATGCCGATGTCGCGCTCGATGGCGATCAGCGCCCCGGTCTGCCGGCTGGCGAGATCGAAGATGCAATCGCTGACCTGGTCGACCAGCTCGGATTCGCGCTTGTTCGGAAAGAAAAACAGCGGCCGGGTGCCGAGGTCCGCCAACGCGCGGCGCAGCTCGGGTTGAAAAATCACGACGAGGCCGATGGCGAAGAAAACGCTGAACCGGCTGATCAGCCACCCGATCACCTCGAGCTTCAGCATTTCCGAAAGAAACGTGAGACCGACGAGAAAAACGATCAGCCCGCTGAGCACCTTTGCGCCGCGGGTGCCGTGAAAATATTTCCAGATGTAATAGATGCACGCTCCCAGCACGAGGATCTCGATCGCCGAGGTCCAATGTGCGTGGGCGAAGCGAATGAGCGGCTCCATCGTTGAGGGGTTGGACGGGAAAAACGGAAAATTGCTTCCTGAAAAAACTGGGTCAAAAATGGGCCGGCGGGTATCGCGCGATTCCGCGCCCGTCAACGGCGCAGTTGACCCCCTGCGCGGGTCGCGTCGCAGTCTGCGGCCGGAACCATTTCCGCCGGCTACGCAAACAGCACCGACTCGGCGGCGCGCACCGCTTCCACATTGGGCCGAACCGCGTGCACGCGCAAGACGCGCGCGCCTTTTTCTCGCGCCAAAACGTTCATCGCCACCGTGGCCGCGTCCCGTCCCGCCGGCGGGTCAGCCGGGTCCAGCCCGGCAGCCGCGGCCAGGAACCGCTTGCGCGACACGCCGAAGACGAGCGGGCAGCCGCCGGGTGCTTCCGCGGTGAGCGCATCGAGCCGGCGGCAAAGCGTCAGGTTATGCGCCGCCGTTTTGCCGAACCCGATGCCGGGATCCAGCGCGACGGATGCCGGGTCGATCCCGGCGTCGGCAGCGAAGCGCAGGCGGTCACGGAAGAAATGTTGCACGGCCGTCACGATGTCATCGCCGGGATACTCCGGACGATCCTGCATGGTGCGCGGCTCGCCCTGCATGTGCATGAGGACGACACCGGCGCGGTGCCGCCGAACGACGCCGGCCATCGCCGGGTCGCCGCGGAGGGCGGTCACGTCGTTGACGATCGCGGCACCGGCCGCGAGCGCGGCGTCGGCGACCGTGGCCTTCGAGGTGTCGACCGAGATCAGGGCGTCCGGCGCCCGGGCCAGGATGGCTTCGACCACCGGCAGCACGCGGCGCAACTCTTCGGCAAGGGGCACCGGCGCCGCGCCCGGCCGGGTGGATTCGCCGCCGACGTCGAGGATCGCCGCGCCCTCCGCCAGCATCGCCAGGGCTGCGTCCACGGCCGCCCCGGTGTCGCCGCGAAACTGCCCGCCGTCGGAAAACGAATCGGGCGTGACGTTCAGAATGCCCATGACGATCGCCTGGTGCGAAAGATCGAGCCTGCGGCGCGCGAGTTGCCAGAACATGGCAGAAGGTTCGGCGCTCCAGGGATTGAAACAACCGAAAAAAATGGGTAAATCCGAATAGCCGCGCACCGTTCGGTCCGCCGCGAAACCTCCGCGACTCCACTCAGCCCTCCCGCCATGTCGGCCATCCATCGGCAAGTGTTTTACAACGGCCGGGTGCAGGGCGTCGGGTTTCGGTGGACGGTGCGCCAAATCGCGACCGGCTTCGATGTCGCGGGTTCGGTGCGAAACTGCGCGGACGGCCGGGTGGAGCTGTTTGCCAGCGGCGAGCCAGCCGAGGTGGAGGCATTTCTCCAGGCGATCCGGGAGAGCAGTCTGGGTGCGCACATCCGCGGCGTCGAAGTCACGGAAGCGGAGCCACGCGAGCCGCGGGCGACCGGGTTTTCCATTCTGCACTGAATCCGCGCGCGGCGGTTTCCCGCCGGGCAAGGGCTGGTAGCCCAAATCTGTATTACCGCGCCAGTGGCTCGCGCGTAAGTCGTTGTTACCCAGCCGTGGGCGCGTCGTTTTTGCTTGCTCCGGGTTCCTGAAATTGCATACAAACGCGTCGCGCCGAGGACGTCTTGCATCCTGCCGATGAGTTCGACCGGGCTGTCAGACCGGCGTTTGTCTCCACCCCGAACCCGTATGATCCCCCCCGAAAATACCTCCGCTCCGAATCCCTCCACCCCGGCCCAGCCGGCGCCGGTTTCCCGCCGCGCGTTTCTTACCCGCGCAGCGGCTACGGCCGGCACCGCCGCGGTCGCCGGCACGATCGCGTTTCCGCACGTCGCCCGCGCCGCCGAGCCGGTAAACCTGCGTTTCCAGTCCACCTGGCCGACGAAGGATATCTTCCACGAATACGCACTCGATTTCGCCAAAAAGGTCAACGAGATGACCGGCGGCGAGCTAAAAATCGAGGTGCTGCCGGCCGGCGCCGTGGTGCCGGCGTTTGGCCTGCTCGACGCGGTGTCCAAAGGCACCCTGGACGGTGGCCACGGCGTCGTCGCCTACCATTACGGCAAGCAGAACGCGCTGGCGCTCTGGGGTTCCGGCCCCGGCTACGGACTCGACGCGAACATGCTGCTCGCCTGGCACAAATACGGCGGCGGCAAGGAGCTGCTCGACAAGCTCTACAAGTCGATCAACGTCAACGTCGTCTCATTTCTCTACGGCCCGATGCCGGCCCAGCCGCTCGGCTGGTTCAAAAAGCCGATCACGAAGGTCGATGACTTTAAGGGCATGAAATACCGCACGGTCGGCCTTTCGATCGACGTCTTTACCGCCCTCGGCGCCGCCGTCAATGCGGTGCCAGGCGGCGAGATCGTGGCGGCCCTGGACCGCGGCCTGCTCGACGCCGCGGAGTTCAATAACGCCTCCTCGGATCGGGCGCTCGGCTTCCCCGACGTCTCGAAAGTGTGCATGCTCCAGAGCTTCCATCAGGCGGCCGAACAATTCGAAATCCTGTTCAACAAGGACAAATACGACGCGCTGCCCGAGCGCATGCGGGCGACGATCGCCTATGCCGTCGAAGCCTCTTCCGCGGACATGTCCTGGAAGGCGTATGACCGGTATTCGAAAGACTACGCCGAGATGCAGTCCAAGCAGGGCGTGAAGTTTTACAAGACGCCCGACGCAATCCTGCAGAAGCAGCTCGAAGCTTACGACGCTGTCGTGGACAAGAAGTCCGCGGAGAACGCGCTGTTTAAAGAGATTGTCGAATCCCAAAAGGCCTTCGCCGAGCGCGTGGTGCGCTGGGATCTGGATACAAACGTGAACCGACGCATGGCGTTCAACCATTACTTCGGCAAAAAGGGAGCGGAGCCGGCGGCCCCGGGTGCCGACGCGCCGAAACCCGCGCCGAAAAAGGGTTAGTCCGTTCGGCCCACCGCCCGCCGCCGCTTCGGCACCGATGCCGGAGCGGCGGCGACGTTTCGAGGCGTCGTCGCGGCAGGTTCTGACGCTCCCGTTTCCGGATTTCTTACCCCGGAGCGGGTGCAAGCGGGATTCGCCGCAACCTGCTCCGGTTTGTTTCCCGTTTTCCGCATGCAACCCTACCTCTTTTTCATCGATCGCGTCTCGGCCTGGGCGGGCAAGCTCTTCTCCTGGCTAATCTGTCTCTTGATGGTCGTGGTGTGCGTCGAAGTCTTCAAACGCTACATCCTCAACGCGCCCACAGCCTGGATCTTCGATTTCACAAACATGCTTTACGGCACGCTCTTCATGATGGGCGGCGCCTACACGCTGGCTCAGAACGGGCATGTGCGGGGCGATTTTCTTTACGGTTCGATGCGGCCGCGGCTGCAGGCGGGGCTGGATCTCGCGCTTTACTTTCTCTTTTTCATCCCGGGCATCGCCGCCCTGTTTTACGCCGGCTACGGCTACGCGCAGGATTCCTGGCGGATCAACGAGCACTCCACGGTCACCGCCAGCGGCCCGCCGGTTTACCATTTCAAAACCGTCATCCCGCTCGCGGGCCTGCTGGTGATGTTCCAGGGTCTCGCGGAGATCGCCCGCTGCATCATCTGCCTGAAGACCGGCGAGTGGCCGGCGCGGCTGAAAGATGTCGAGGAGATCGACGTCGTCGGCGAACAACTCGCGGGCAGCAAATACGTCGATGAAGAGTCGCGCCAGATGGCCATCGAGCAGGCGCGCTCGATCGACGAGGCCGCCCGGCACCGCTCGACCGGCGGATCAGGAGGTGTCCAGCCATGAGCAGCCCCGTCCTTGGCCTGACGATGCTCGGGCTCATCGTGATCGCGATCATGATGGGCTTTCCCACGGCCTTTACGCTGATGGGCATGGGCATGCTCTTCGGCTTCGTCGCGTTCTACGAACCGGGCGCGCATTGGTATGACAACCACATCTTCGACCTCATGGTCCAGCGGACCTACGGGGTGATGACGAACGACACGCTGCTGTCGATCCCGCTGTTCGTTTTCATGGGCTACGTCATCGAGCGGGCGGCGCTTGTGGATAAGATGTTCTTTTCCGTGCAGCTCGCGTTCCGGCGGCTGCCGGCTTCGCTGGCGGTGACGACGCTGCTCGTCTGCGCTTTCTGGGGCATCGCCTCCGGCATCGTCGGCGCGGTGGTCGTCCTGATGGGCGTGATCGCGATGCGCCCGATGCTCTCGGCAGGCTACGACGTGCGGCTGGCGTCCGGCGTCATCACGGCCGGCGGCACGCTCGGCATTCTGATCCCGCCGTCGGTGATGATCATCGTTTACGCGGCGATCGCGGGGCAGTCGGTGGTGAAGCTCTACGCCGCGGCGATGCTGCCCGGGTTCTTCCTCACGCTGCTCTACCTCGTTTACATCATCGGCTGGGCGCTGATTAACCCGAAGATCGCGCCAAAACTGCCGAAGGAAAAATATCAGCTCCCGGTCCCGGCGTGGCTGCGGCAGCTCGGTAGCTCGCGCGGAGTCCTCGGGCGGCTGTTCCTCGCGCTCTTCAGCCCGGGCCGGCTCGCGGACGCGCGGCTCGAAAACGGCCGGCCGGTCACGATGCTGGTCATCCTGAAAAATCTCCTTGCCGCGACGGTCCCGCTGCTGCTCACCGCGATGATGTTCGCGATGGCCTGGTGGTATGTGACCATCTACAGCGTCGCCGAGGCTAGCGGCACGCCGCCCGCCGCCGCGGTAAGCACGGCGCTCCGACCCACGACTGAACCAGGCGCGGCGACGCCGGTCAGCGACGACGCTCCACCGGAGGAACTCGGTGCCGGGACGAGGACGGAGCTCGAGACTTCCACGCCCACGGACGCGCCGGTCGAGCTGGGGCTGGCGGATTCCGGCTACAAGGCCACTGGCGGCCAGGTGCCCGAGAGCTTCCGCCTCTGGTTCTGGGTGTGCGCCGCCCTCAGCGCGGGTCTGCTCGGCTATTACTACTGGCAGATGGACGGAGAGGGGTTTGAGATTCTCAAGATGCTGCAGGTTTCCGTGGTGCCGCTCGGCGTGCTGACGATTGTTGTGCTGGTCGTCATTCTTCTTGGCATCACGACCGCCACAGAGTCCGCCGCGGTGGGCGCGCTGGGCGCGCTGTATCTCGTGGCGCTCGCCAAGCACCAAAGCGCCGCGCTCTGGGGTTCGCTGGTGGGCGGAGCGCTCGGGCTGGGGCTCGGACTGAGTGCGCGGCGATCAGCAGACGCTCGTTGTGGCGATCACGCTCGGCGCCACGTTTGGCGGCACGATCTTCGCACTTGGGTCGGACCTGCTCGGGGGCCGCGCGATGTCGGCGATTCTCAAGCAGGCCACGTTTCTCACCGCGAAAACGACCGCCATGGTTTGCTGGCTGTTTCTCGGCTCCGGCTTGTTCTCGGCTGTCTTCGCCCTGCACGGCGGCCAGGGCATCATCGAGCGCTGGGTCGTGGGCATGAATTTGTCGCCGCTCCAGTTCATGCTCCTGGCGCAGGTGATCATCTTTGTCCTCGGCTGGCCGCTGGAGTGGACGGAGATCATCGTCATTTTCATTCCGATCTTTTTGCCGTTGCTCGACCATTTCCACGTCGATCCGCTGCTGTTCGGCACCATGGTGGCCGTGAATCTGCAGGCCGCGTTCCTTTCTCCGCCGGTGGCGATGTCGGCCTTTTATCTCAAGGGCGTCTCGCCACCGCACGTAACGCTCAACCAGATCTTCGCCGGCATGATGCCTTACATGCTGATCGTGCTCCTTTGTCTGGCGATCATGTATGTCTGGCCGGGCATGACGCTCTGGCTGCCGAATTTCCTCTACGGAAACTGATCGGGGCGGAAAAACGAGTCGATAAACGCTCGCACGCCCCCTGCTCCGATTCTCATGCATGGCTCAATCCTCACTCGAAAAAGGCGAAGCGTTCCTGCGTGAAAATGCCGCCAAGGAAGGCGTGCAATCCACGCCCAGCGGTTTGCAATACTCCGTGCTGACGCCCGGCACCGGTCGCAGCCCGAAGGCGACTGATACCGTGCTCGTGCACTATCGCGGCACCCTGCTGGACGGCACGGAGTTCGACAGCTCCTACGGACGCAACGCGCCGATCGAGTTTCCGCTCAATCAGGTCATCGCCGGCTGGACCGAGGGCGTGCAGTTGATGCAGGAGGGCGCGAAGTATCGCTTCTTCATCCCGTCGAATCTGGCCTATGGACGGCGCGGCGCCGGCGGAGCGATCGGGCCGGACGAGACGCTGATTTTTGATGTCGAGTTGCTGAATGTCCGCTGATTCCCGTTCGGAGTTTCCTGTGGCGAAGGCGAGCGGAAATCGCGCGTTTTCGCCGCGGCGATTCTCCATCCCGAAAGCGCCGGTCAACCTGCATAAATTTTTTCTCGCAAACCGCTTACCGCGCTGTATCCCGTCCAAAAGCGTTCAACGGAACACGTTTTTTCGAACCGAGGACGGCTTCCCGAGCGTAGTTTCTGGATAAGAGCCTTTGGCCGCGGATCCCGGAGCGTTCTCCGAGCCGGTGGCGGAAGCCGCAGCGAACTCGCAATCTCATGAGTGAAATGAACGAATTATCCAACGGGGCGGGCACCGCGCACTTCCGGCCGGCCGGGGCGGGGACTGTTGATGGAGAGCCGCAGCCGGACAGCGTGGACAAAATCCGCGACATTATTTTCGGATCCCAGATGCGGGACTACGAAAAGAAATTTTCGCGGCTGGAGGAGCGCCTGTTGCAGGAAACCGCGGACCTCCGGGCCGACATGCAAAATCGCTTCGCCTCACTGGAGGCGCTGCTCCGCAGTGAAGCGAACAATTTCACAACCGCGTTGAATGCCGAGAAAACCGAGCGGGGCGCCGCGGTGGGCACGCTGCGGGACGAGATTAAAACCAGCACCCAAGGCTGGGAGCGGCGTGCTGGCCAGCAGGACGAAGGGAACGCGAAGGCGCAGGCGGAACTGCGCCAGCTCGTGACGGATCAAGCCCGGCGTCTCGCGGAAGAATTCGAGCAGAAACACGCCACGCTCGCCGCCAGCCAGGGGCGGGACGCGCAGGAAATCCGCGCCATGCTGACGGACCGGTTTGCGCTGGCGGATCTGTTTTCGGAAGTCGCGCTCCGTTTGAAGCATGAGCCGAAGCATTCCTAGCGACCCGCTCCCGGGTCCAGATCGAGTCTCCGCCGCCGGCACCCTGGCGGCGGTCCCATCGGGCATATGAGCGAAACCGGTCGCGGCAAATCCACCGCGAGCAATCGCGACGACGCTTCTCGCGCGGAACTTGAACAGCTCCGCGACATCCTGCTTGCGCCTGAAAAGGAGCAGCTCGCCGATTTGCGCGCGCGGCTGGACGATCCCGATGCCCAGGCGGAGGAGCTGAGCCGGATTCTGCCGGCCGCCATGCAGCGCGCCGCTGGAAAAGACGGCGCGCTGGCCGCGGCGATCACGCCGACTGTCGAAAAGGCGGTGAACGACTCCGTGCGCCGGGATCCGTCGGTCCTGATCAACGCCATTTTCCCGATCATGGGTCCGGCGATCCGTAAGGCCATCGCCGAAGCGCTCGCCACCTTGCTCCAGTCGTTGAACCAGACGCTTGAGCACACGCTCTCGCCCCAGTCATTCAAATGGCGGCTCGAAGCCCGGCGCACCGGGAAGAGCTTCGCGGAGGTCGTGCTCTCCCGCACTCTCGTTTACCGGGTCGAGCAAGTGTTTCTCATCCATCGGGAAACCGGGCTGCTGCTCCAGCACGTCCACCGGCTCGATGGGATCGACAATAATGCCGACTTGGTTTCCGGGATGTTTACGGCGATCCAGGATTTCGCTCGAGATTCGTTCGGCGTCACGAAGGCGGATACGCTCGAGACCATGCAGGTCGGCGAGTTGAACGTCTGGATCGACTCCAGCCCGCACGTCATGCTCGCCGCGGTGATCCGCGGGGTGGCGCCGAAGGATTTCCGCGCGGTGATGCAGTCCGCGCTCGAACGCATCCACACGGATCAGCGCGCCCTGTTGGAATCGTTTAGCGGAGATTCCCATCCGTTTACCGTGACGCGCCCGTGCCTCGAAGGCTGCCTGCGCCTCCAGGCCGCGGAGCGGAAGCGGAAACGGGCGCGGCCGTTTCTCTGGATCGGCCTGGCAGTGACGATGCTGGCGTTCGTCGCCTGGCATCTCGTGTCGAACTACCGCGCGCAGGAACGCGCCGTGGCGACGGAGCGCGCGCGTGTCGCCGCCGCCGCCGAGCGGGAACAGGCGCGCGCCGCTGCGGCGGCCGAGCAGGAAAAAGCGCAGGCTGCCGCGGAGGCGGGACGCCAGGCCGACGCGGCGCGCTGGGAAGATTTCGTGGGGCGGCTGCGTTCGCGCGAAGGCATCGTCGTGACCGGGGCCGGCCGGCGGGACGGAAAATTTCACGTGACCGGGCTGCGCGATCCGCTCTCGGCCGACCCCGCCGGAGCCCTCACGGAGTCCGGCGTGGACCCGGCGCAGCTGGTCATGCACTGGGAAGGCTACTACGCCTTGAGTCCGGGCATCGTCCTCCAGCGGGCTACGCGCCGACTCCGGCCGCCGCCCGGCGTCACGCTAATCTTGCGGGATGACGAGGTGCTCGTGGCCGCTGGGGATGCGCCGACCGCCTGGATTGCGGACGCCCGCCGGATCGCGGAAACGCTTCCCGGAATCTCCCGGTTTGACGGCAGCGGCCTGCGCGACGCCACGGTGGTCGCCCTCGACGAGGCGAAGTCCGCCCTCGAAAAGATCGAGCTTGGCTTTGAAGCCCGCGCCGCCGCCAAGACCAGCGACGATCCCCGGGTCGCGGAAATCGCCCAGCGCATCGGCGAGTTGCGGCGGCTCGCCAGCGCCGCCGGGCGGGAAGTCACCGTCGTCGTCACCGGCCACACCTCGGTGGAAGGCCCGCCGGCTTTCAACGCGCGGCTTGGAAAAGACCGGGCGGAAACCGCGGTCTCCCTGTTGAAAGCGCAATTGCCGGGCTTCACCGCGTTCACCGTGGAATCGGCGGGCGCGCGCGACGCCGGGACTACGGATTCAGCCGACAATCGGCGCGTCAGCTTTCGCGCAGTGATCACCCCGGCGCCTGGAGGGACGCGTCAGCCATGATCCAAAAGAAAATCTGTCTTCTGGGAGGGCACGCGGTGGGCAAGACGAGCCTCGTTGCCCGCTACGTGAAGAGTATTTTTTCGGAGAAATACCACACGACCATCGGAGTGAAGATCGATAAGAAAACGCTCACCGCCGCTGGTGGGCAGGAGGTGACGCTGATGATCTGGGATCTCGCGGGCGAGGATGACTTCGGGGCGGTCGAGATTTCCTACCTGCGCGGCGCTTCCGGTTACCTGCTGGTTGTCGACGGCACCCGCCGGGCGACGCTCGACCGGGCGCTCGCCGTCCAGCAGCGCGCCCAGGGAAAAGTCGGCGACGTGCCGTTTCTGGTTTTGATTAACAAAGCGGACCTCGCTTCTGAATGGGAGCTCAGCGATTCCGATTTACAGAATCTATCGGCGCGTGGCTGGCGAATCCTACACACCAGCGCCAAGACGGGCGACGCCGTGGAGACCGCGTTCTCCATCCTGACAGATTCCATGTTGACCAACCCATGAGCGTCGCCCCGCCCTTTGAGGAACTTCTGGCAGATTGCGGCATCCTGCTGCTGGCACGGCAAAATCCCACGGACTTCACGGTCGTCGGCGGCATCCCCGAATGGTTTGGGGTCTTCGCGCCGGAAAGTTTTGCCGAAACGCAGACTTTTCAGCCGGCCGCCGTTTTTCCGTTTCTCGAGTTTTTCCTCGAAGACGGCGAGGAATTCTGGGCGCGGGATAGCGACGGCAGGATCCGGTCCGGCTTCTGGACGGAAACCACGCCCGGCTGTCCGGACATGAATTTCGAAGCTGCCGCGTGCCAGTTGGGCGGAGGAAAGTATCTTCTGATTCGCCGGCTGACCACCGGCTTCGACCGGTTGCACAGCGTCTTTCAGAAAGGTCGGGAGCTGTCGCTGGTGCATGAGCGGCTCGTCTCGGAAATCGGCAAAAAAGAGATCCTGCTCCACTGCATCATCCACGACATGTCCGGACCGTTAACCGGCATGATGGGCGCGCTCGAGATCGCGCGGAAAGAAAACCTCAGCGAACGCGGCCGCCGGCTGATCGAGCTGGGCCTCGCCGCCGCGGAGCGCCAGGCAAATCTCATCGCCAATCTGCTCGACACCTTTCGCGCGGAGGTCGGGCCGCAGAACAAGACGCCGTTTGAACCGGCGAGCGGCGCCGAGGCGATCGCCTGCGGCCGGGACATCCTCGCCACGCTGCGGCCGTCCTTTGAATTGCAGGATCTTCTGGGGCGGATTCAGGTGCCGCCGGGCGTCAGCGAGCTCTGGGTGCGCGCGGAGAAAAGCCGGCTGGAGCGCATTTTTTATAATTTGCTGCAGAACGCGATGCGCTTTTCGCCGCGCCTGAGCAGCATCACGATCCAGTTCACCGAGGAGCCGGAATTCGTCCGAATTTCCGTCGAGGACGAAGGGCCGGGGGTTTCGCCCGACGTGGCGCCGCAACTTTTCCAAAAGTTCGTCCGCGGCAATCGCAAGGCCGGCAAAGCCGGGCTCGGGCTGTTCTTTTGCCGCATCACGGTCGAGCAATGGGGCGGAGAGATCGGCTGCGAGCCGCGCCCGAATGGTGGCACCGCGTTCTGGTTCCGGCTCCCCCGCGTCTGAGCGTCGGCTGGGCGCGGCACGGGACCGACGTGACGCCAGGGACCGGCTTCGGTCACGCCGCACCCGTTACGCCGCCGATTTCGGTGAGGAAGCGCGCGATCCGGCGTTCGGTCCAGATCGGGCTGCCCGCGGCAAAATCCAGAAAGCCGACGTGTCCCCCATGGTCCGGCGCGTCGAGAAAAAAGTGCGGGTTCGCCTCGGCTTCGGGAAACGGGAACGACTCCGGCGCGAGAAACGGATCGTCGCGCGCATTCACCAGCAGCGTCGGAACCCTGATCCCGCCGAGGAACTGGCGCGCACTGGAGCGAGCCCAGTAGTCGGCCGCGTCGCGAAACCCGTGCAGCGGCGCGGTGAAACGATCGTCGAACTCCTGAAACGTGCGGATCGCCCGAACGCCGGTGAGATCAAACGCCTCGGCAAACCGGCTCCCTTTGTTTTCGACTTTGCGGATGAGTGAGTGCAGGAAACGGCGCAGGTAAAGTCGGTTGGCGGGGCGTTCATCCAGCGCACGGGCGCTCGACGCCAGGTCGATCGGGACGGAAACCGCCGCCGCCGCCACGACGGAGGCTGCCGGCGCCGCTTCGCCAAGATACTTCAACGTCAAATTACCGCCCAGACTGAATCCGACCAGGGCGATGCGCGCCGGCCGTTCCGCTGCGGTTTCTTCGACGTGGCGAATAATCCGCCGGAGGTCGCCGGTCTCGCCGCTGTGGTAGAAACGAGGCAGCCGGTTCGGATCCTGCCCGCAACCGCGAAATGTCCACGCCAGCGCGTCCCAGCCGGCGGCATTGACCGCCGCCGCGGTGCCGCGGATGTAGTCTGCCTCAGCGCTGGCTTCGAGCCCGTGCGAAAGGATGACCACGCCGTGCACCCGGCCGCCGTCGCGACCCGCGGCGCGGCTCCAGTCGAGATCGAGAAAATCGCCGTCGTCGAGTTCGAGCCGCTCGCGGCGGTAGCGCAGCCCGAGCCGGCGGCGAAGCAGGCGCGGCAGGATGGTTTGCAGGTGCCCGTTGCGCAAAAAGCGCGGCGGGCAAAACGTCGGAACAACAAGCGGCATCCCCGGATTCCCGGCTCGCACGCGCGAACGCGGCAGCGGCGGAGGCTTAATCGACCGCGTGAATCGTGTAGCCGCCCGATTTTTCGTCGGCCGCCAGTTTCAGCAGGCCCCGCTTCTCGGCTTCGAGGAGCAGGTCGTTGAACGATCGGAAGCCGTGTGCGCGCTCGTTGAAGCCCGGGTTCCGCCGCTTGAGCGCCTGTTTGACCATGGATCCCCAGATGGCCTCGTCTTCCTCACGCTCCTGCGTGATGGCTTCGAGCGTTTCAAGCACCTCATCGAGCGCCTGTTCGAGGGATGGTCCCTGCGAGGGGCCGCTGCTTTCCGTGGAGCGCGGCGGCGGCGCGCTGGCACCGGAGGCCGTGGCGCTCGGCTGGCCTGCGGCGGGCGGTGGCGGGGTCGTCGCGCGGACGCGGCGCCGCGCGCGGGATGGCTCGGCGCGCACGAGGTCGTCGTAATAGATGAACTGGTCGCAGTTGTTGATGAACAGATCGGAGGTCGAATTCTTCACGCCCACGCCGATCACGGTTTTGGCGTTTTCCCGCAGCTTGCTGACGAGCGGAGAGAAGTCCGAGTCACCGCTGATGATCACAAACGTATCGACGTGGCCCTTCGTGTAACAAAGGTCGAGGGCATCGACGACCATGCGGATATCCGCGGAATTTTTTCCGGACTGGCGCACGTGGGGAATCTCGATCAGCTCGAAGGCGGCTTCGTGCAGGCCGCGTTTGAAATCCTTGTAGCGATCGAAATCGCAATACGCCTTTTTCACCACGATGTGACCCTTGAGAAGCAGGCGCTCGAGGACTTTCTGGATGTTGAATTCGGGGTAGCGGGCGTCGCGAGCGCCGAGGGCGATGTTTTCAAGGTCCAGGAAGACAGCCATCGTGGCGTCCTGGTCCTGCGCGTTTTTTAGTCGGTCCATATAGAAGTGGGTAAAATCAGAGGAAAATTTCCCCGGCCGCGCGCCGTCTTCGCGTCGCGAGCGGGGAAAGGAGCGTAGCAGGGTCCGGCGTCCGCCGCACGTGCTCATCCGGCCCGCCGGGATGTCGGTCAACCCACGGTCGCTTCGACGCTGACCGGATCGCCGACCCGCACCCGGCCGCCGGTTTCCGCGAAGGCATTCTGGCCGAAAATCACGCCGGTCCCATCTGGCCCGGAGCGGTAGAGCGCCAGGGTGCGGAGCGGCTCTTTGCCCTCGTGCTTGCCGGTGTGCTGGTTAATGGTCGGCACCGCGCAGCGCACGCACGGTCCGGCGTGGCGAAACGTGATGCCACCGGCGTTGAAGATCGCCCACGTGTCTTCGGCGTAAGGCGCGCAGCCCGACAGGACGAGATTCGGCCGGAAGCGGTTCATCGGGAGCGGCTCGTCGAGACGGTCGTTGAGATCGCGCAGCGACGCCTCCGAGACGACAAGGACCGGAAAGCCATCGGCAAACGAAACTTCGGGCGCGGGCAGGGCGGCCCGATGCTCCAGCGGGACCCGCTCCCGGGGCACCGGCCGCGCGTAAGCCGGCCCGGCGCGCACCAGCCGGCAGGGCCGCTCCAGCACCGCGGAAAGCCACGCCGCGGCCTCGGGCCCCGCGTCGTCGGCCGCCACGGTATCCCGCCAGATTGTCACCGCGCAGGCAGCCGGTGCCGATGGCGGCGGTTCGGACGCCGCGGACCCGCCCGCCGGCAGCGCGACGCGGAGCTCGCCCGGAGCGCCCGGCGCGCGGAAGATCAACGCTTTGTCCTCCATCGCGGTTTCGATGAGCGCCATCCGGGGAAGGGCGCGCTGCGTGAGAAAACGGTGCGCGTCGTCCACGATAAGAAACGTCCGGTCGTGCGCCAGGCCGCGCAGGCCGACGGCGGATGCCGGCAGCGAAATGCCGCGGCACGACTTCACCGGGTAAACAAAAATTTCGGAGATCGTGATGGCCATGAGATCAGGAGAAGCGGGTCGGTCGCCGGGAGAATATGCTGACAGCGCCGAGGCCGCACAGCGCAGAAGTTGCCGTGCGGGAAATCTGGGTCGAACCGTGACGCGTGCTTTCCGCAGCCCATCGTCCGCCCCAACGGCGCGCGGCCGGGCGCAACGGGCGGGTCGGGATCTATTATCTGGCGGGAAGCGTGATCGCCATGGCGGCGAGCCTGCTTGTGCGGCCGTGGAGCCTTGTTGCGCTTTGGCCCGCGGCGTCACTGGGAATCGTGGCGGCCGGTTACCTGCGTCTTGGCGCCGGCATTTATCGGAAGCGGGAAGGACGGCTGCCGGCGTTTCAGCGGTGGTTTTTCGCGCCTGCGCTGGTCGGGCAGGCATGGTCGCTCCGGCATTACCGCCGGCAGTGCCGCCCCTGGGATGCCGTGACGCCGCAGGTGCTCATCGGGCGGCAGCTTTCCAGCGCGGAGGCTGCCGAGGCGATCCGGACCGCGGGCATTACCGCGGTGCTGGACCTCACCGCGGAATTCACGGAATCCGGGCCGTTTCTCGCGCTGGCCTACGGCAGTTTGCCCATGCTCGATCTCACCGCGCCGACGCCCGACCAATTGCAGCGGGCCATCGCGTTTCTCGATGAGCACACGGCAAACGGTCGGGTCTATGTCCATTGCAAAGTCGGCTACTCGCGGAGCGCCGCGGTCATCGGAGCCTGGCTGTTGCACCGGGGCATCGCGGCCGATCCGGAAGGGGCGGTGGCGCGGTTGCGCGCCGTCCGGCCGACGCTGGTCGTGCGACCGGAAGCCATGGTGGCGCTGCGGGATTTTGCGCGGGACCGCGCTCGTGAGGAATGCTGACGGAGCGAGGCTTTTTCACTCCGCGGTGAGGGAGGGATTCGAACCCTCGGTAGCCTTTTGGGCTACGAAGCTTTAGCAAAGCTTTGCTTTAGACCTCTCAGCCACCTCACCTGGAATTGATCGGGCGCCTGCGAACCGGCGCTCTGAACGGGCGGAAAATAAGCGGCGCCCGCAGAGTGGTCAACGAAACATTGCACGGGTGCCCGGAGCCGGGGATGTTCGCCGCCATGCCCCCCTTGCTTTCGGAGTCCGACGCGCTGGCCCGCGTGCTCGCGGAAATCGTCCCGCTGCCGGCGGAACCTCTGCCGCTGGGCAAGGCTCACGGCCGCTTCAGCGCGACGGAACTCCTGGCAACCGTGCCGCTCCCGGGCTTCGACAACTCGGCGATGGACGGCTACGCGCTGCCCGCCCGCGCGGATGGCGCGGCCTGGCCGGCGGGAGCGCGGTTCCGGGTCACGCGTGAGCAACCGGCGGGACCTGATCGCGGGTGGCAACTCGCCGCGGACAGCGGCGAAGCGGTGCGCATTTTCACCGGGGCACCGGTGCCAGCAGGAACCGGCGCCGTGGTCATGCAGGAAGATACGGACGTCGCAGACATCGGCCCAGGCCGGGCAAGCGCGGGCGAGAACGAGGACGACGGCACGCGGACGATCACCCTGCGCGAGTCGGTCGAGCCGGGCGAATTCATTCGCCGCGCGGGCGGCGACGTGACGCGCGGCCAGCGGCTGCTCACCGTCGGCGAACGCCTGAGCGCGCCGGCGCTGGCGCTTGCTTCCTCGCAAGGCTGCGCGGATCTGGCGGTCGGCCGCGCTCCTCGCGTCGCGGTGCTGACAACAGGTGACGAGCTGCGCGCGGCCGGCTCGGGACCGCTCGGGCCCGGCGAAATTTACGAGAGCAACGGAGTGATGCTAGCCGCGCTCGCGGAAGCCGCGGTCGGCCGGTCGCACGTGACCCGGCTGGAGCATGCGCCAGACGACACCGGGCGTCTCGATGCGCAACTCGCCCGCGGCTTGGGCGGCGATTTCGAGGCGCTGATCATCGCGGGTGGCGTCTCCGTCGGCGATCACGATCTGGTCAAAGGACGGCTCGCGGCCGCGGGCGTGCGGCTGGAGCTGTGGCGGGTCGCGATCAAGCCGGGCAAGCCGTTCCTCTACGGCCGGGCACCGGGTGGCGCGCACGTGTTTGGGCTGCCGGGAAATCCGGTGTCCGCGTTTGTCACGTTCCTCATCTTCGTGCGGCCGGCATTGCTGAAACTCATGGGCGCCGGCGCGGAGGAATTGCGCCTGCCCGCTTATCCCGCTGTCGCCGCGCAAGAGCTGACGAACTCCGGCGATCGGCCGCATTATCTGCGCGGCGGGCTTGATGCCACCGGGCGTTTCGTCCCAGCGGGCCGGCAGGAGTCGCACGCCCTCGGGGCGCTTGGCCGCACCCGCGCGCTCGCCCGGCTCGAGGCTGGCGCCCGGCTGCCTGCCGGCGCCCCGTTGATGGTGATCCCGCTGCCGTAGGGTCGCGCCGGCTGCGGGAAAGAAATTGACTGTTTCGGCGCGGACGATATTTAACGTGCTTAACTAATCGCCGCCCTCCGCCTTTTCCGCTCGTGTCTTCCCGCGTCCTGCCTGCTCCGCCCGCCGCTGCCCGCGGCGCTGGAATGAAGGCGGCAGATGGCGGTTCGATGCCGGTGGCTGCCATCGCGAGTCCGCATTTGCCGCCGGAGGGCATCGCGGAACTGGCGGACATCATCATGGTGTTCCAACGCCGGTTCCTCGCGAATTTGTCGCGCGAGCTGGCGCCCGGCGGCGTGTCGTTCGCCCAGTTTTTTCTCTTGGGCGCCCTGCGAGACGAGCCAATCCTGACGATGAGCGAGATCGCCCAGCGGATGGGCAACTCCACGGCCGCGGCGACCGGGCTGGTGGACCGATTGGAAAATCTAAACTACGTCGAGCGCGCGCACTCCACCGATGACCGGCGCAAGGTGCTCGTGCGCATCACCGCGCGCGGCACCGCACTGGTCACGCGCATCAAAGACGACATGATCCACAACCTCAGCGCGGTGATGACATTTCTTAGCGCCGACGAGCAAAAAGCTTGGCTGGCGATCTACCGCAAGCTCAACATCATCTGTCAGAAACCATGACCTTTGCCTTTTCCCGCTCCCTTTCATTCCGCCGTCGCGGCGCGTTCCAGAATGCCGTCGTGGCGTTGCTCATCGGTGGAGTGCTGTGCAACGCCGGCGCTTCACAAAACCTGCGCGCCGGTCCCGTGGCGGTCGTCAAGCCGCCTCCGGTCACTGAGGAGGTGCGGGTGGAACTGAAAAATCTCACGCTGGATCGCGCCGTCGCCCTCGCGATCGAGCGCAATCCCGAGATTCTGCGCCAGCTTCAGGAAATCCAGCGCGCCAAGGGAGTTTTCATCACCGCGCGTGCAGATGCGCTGCCGCAGCTCGTTGCCAGCGCGACCTATTCCGGCCAGCAGCAGCGCCTGGTCAGCAGTGGCAGCAGCGGCGCTTTGAGTCGTTTCGTCTTCGCGCCGGCCGCCGGCGTGCCGGCCAACCAGGCGGGGCAGCTCTTTGATTCGCTTGGGAATCCGGTCACCCTCGGCCAGGGCGGGCAGCCGTTTAATCTGAACGACCTTTTCGGCGGCAGCGGGAGTTCCAGCCGGATCCCGACGCAGAATTACCAGATCCAGCTTCAGGCGACCCAGTTCATCTTCACCAGCGGCCGGGTCACCCACCAGATCCGCGCGGCGCAGTTCAATGAAGGCGCTCAATACTTCGCGCTGCGCGAAATCGTGGACCAGACGATCCTCAACGTGCGCACCGGCTTCTACCAGGTGCTTTTGAACGAAGCGCTCATCAAGATTCAGGAAGAAAACGTCGTCCTTCTGGAGAACCAGTTGCGCGATCAACAGAACCGGTTCGCCGCCGGCACGGTGCCGCGATTCAACGTGCTGCAGGCTGAGGTGCAGCTTGCCAACCAGCGGCCGCAGCTCATCACCGCGCGCAACAATTTCAATCTCGCCAAGCTCAGCCTTTCCCGACTGATCGGCGTGGACAGCCCGCCAGATCACGGGCGCATCGCCGCCTTCAACGTCATCGGCCGGCTCGCCTACGAGCCACGCGATTTCAATGTGGACCAGTCGGTCGCCGCGGCGATTGCGAACCGCTCCCTCCTCAAGCAGAGCCGGCTGAACATCTTTATCGGAAACGAGAACATGAAGGTCGCGCTAAGCGCCTACGGTCCGACCGTGCAGGCAAACGTAGGCGTCGAGCAGCGCAACCAGCGCTCCACGGATGATATCGGCAAGGGCATCAACGGCTGGTTCTTCGGCGCGACGGCGACTTGGAATATTTTCGACGGCCTTTCCGCCTACGGGACCTACAAGCAGCAGCGCGCCACGCGCAACGAGTCGTTGATCGCGTATGACGACGCCGTGCGGCAGGTCGTGATCAACGTGCAAAATTCGATCCTCAACATCCGCCAGAGCAAGGAGCTCATCGCCAGCCAGGTGTTGAATGTCTCCCAGGCCGAGGAAGCCGTCCGGCTGGCCCAGGCGCGGCTCAGTGCCGGCGCCGGCACCCAGCTCGATGTGCTCAATGCCCAGGTGCAGTTGCTCCAGGCGCAGACCACTGAACTGCAGGCGCGCTTCTCCTACGTGAGCAACATCGCCACCTACGAGCAGGCGACCGGCACCAGCACCGTGTATCAGGACAGCTTTATCGATCCGCTCACCCGCCGGGCCGCATTCCCGCCGGTGCCGACCACCGGGCGCACCACGGTCACCGTTCGCCCCGGCGACACGCCTTCCGTGGCGCTGAAAAAGCAAACGCCGGAGCGCCGCGCCACGGGCCGGCCCGCGCCGCCCGCCCCGCCGAAAGCGGATGTCGAGCGCGTCGGAATTCCGCGGCCCGCGATCTCCCATCCGATCGATCTTCCCTTGCGCACGAATGACCGGATGAACTTCCAGCGCCCACCGGCGGAAGGACAGTTCCGCGAAACTTTTACGACGACGACGACCGAGGTCAGCACGACCCGGGAAAAATGACGAGTTGCCGACTGGCGCGGATCCGTGTCCGGGGTTGCCCGGCGCCAGGCGGCAATCGCGGGTGGCGGTGACGATGCGATCCGAATGAACGCAACCCTGGTGGAGGCGCCCGCCGAATTTTTTCCTGCGCTCGCCGCGGCCGATTGCGCGCACGCATTTCTGCTCCGGGTGCCCGGCATCGACGTGGCGACGGATCGGGTCGCCGCGCTGGAGCGGCTCGATGGCGTCCATCGCGCGACGCGGGCTGCGCTCGGGCTGGCGGATCGGGAGTTTGTCACGGCTGAGCAGGTTCATGGCAATCGCGTCGCCGTGATTCGCGCAGGCGCGGAGGATCACAGCCGACTTTCGCAGCCATTCCCCGGCGCCGATGCGCTTGTCACGGATCGGGCCGACGTGTGCCTGTGCATCTATGTCGCCGATTGTTGCGCGATCTACCTCGTGGACCCGGTGCGGCGGGCGGTCGGCCTGGCGCATTCCGGCAAAAAGGGAACGGCGCTCAACATCGCGGGCGCGGCGATCGCGGCGCTGCACGACGCCTTCGGTTCCCGACCCGGCGATCTGATCGCTCAGCTCAGCCCCTGCATTCGGCCGCCGGATTACGAAATCGATTTTGCCGCGGAGATTCTGGCGCAATGCCGCGCAGCCGGCGTCCAGCGAGTTCACGACTCCGGCAGCAACACGGCGGCCGACCCGGAGCGGTATTACTCTTACCGCCGGGAAAAAGGGCGCACCGGCCGGATGCTGGCGCTGCTGGCGCTGCCGTTGGCGAAGTGACGGCTGCCGGTTCATCGGCGATCCTGCCGCCTGCCTGACGCGAGGGGGCGCTTCGCCGGAAACCATGAATCCAACGGCAGCCCGCGCGGCGCTTTCATTCTTCAGAATTCCATGTTTCAACGCGCCTTTGATCCCGCCGAGCCTGAGTTGATGGACGTGCCGCAGCCGGCCTCGGCGGAGCTGGAAGTTGATCTCGCCAATCTGGCCAGCATCAACCGGCATTTCGGCAGTCACGGGCTGGTGCGCCATTTTCTGCGTCGTTGGCTCCGCCCCGGCGGCACTTACAGCCTGCTCGATCTTTGCACTGGCGGCGCTGACCTGCCGCGCCTGATGGTGGATTGGGCGCGCCAAAATCGGGTGACGCTTGAGATCACCGCCGTGGATTTTCAGCCCGGGACGGTCGAGATCGCTAAGCGCTGGTGCGTCGGCTACCCGGAGATCACAGTCGTCCAGGCAGATGCCCGAAACTTCGCCCCTGCCGGCGGCCCGGACTCAGCGCTGGCAACAGGTGGGGCGGGGGGCTTCGACTTTGTTTTCTGCTCGCTCGCGTTGCATCACTTCAGCGAGGCCGACGCCGTGCAGATTTTGCGGCACGGTCGGTCACTGGCGCGCCGGGCGGTGCTGGTCGCCGATCTCCGGCGCGGGGCGCTGGCGTTTGCCGGAGTCTGGCTGCTTACCGCGCTGCTTTACCGCGAAGCGATGACCCGGTTCGACGCCCGGCTTTCGGTGCGGCGAGCGTTTTCATTTCGTGAATTTGCCGCGCTGGCGGAGCGCGCAGGGTGGGGCGGCTGCGGGCACGCGAGCTTTCCGCTGGCCCGGCAAGCGGTGTGGTGGGAGGAAGTCGGCAACCGGCCGGATTCGCAGCCGGATTGAAGGCGGCCGGGCGGGACCGCAGCCCGCTAGTTGTGCCGGATCAATTCAGCGCCGTGCGTCGGCCCGTCGCTCTCGATGAGCCCGTCGCGCAGGCGCACCACGCGCCGTGCGTGCGCGGCGATGTCGGGCTCGTGGGTGACGACAATGATCGTGTGGCCATGCGCGTAGAGATCCTCGAACAAAGCCATGATTTCCTCGCCGGTGCGAGAGTCGAGGTTTCCGGTCGGCTCGTCGGCGAGGATGATGGAGGGCTCGTTCACCAGGGCGCGCGCGATGGCGACGCGCTGGCGCTGGCCGCCGGACAGCTCGTTCGGCCGATGGTGCATGCGCTGCGACAGGCCGACATTTTCCAGATGCCTGACGCGCCCGTTCCCGCCGCGACTCGGCCGGCATGCCGGCGTAAATCAGCGGCAGCTCGACGTTCGCGAGCGCGTCCGAGCGCGGGAGCAGGTTGAAGGTTTGAAAGACGAAGCCGATCTCCTTGTTGCGGATCATCGGCCAGCTCGTCGTCCTCCATCGCCGCGACGTTTTTGCCGTTGAACTCGTAGCGGCCTGAAGTCGGCGTATCGAGACAGCCGAGCATGTTCATCATCGTGGACTTGCCGCTGCCGCTCGGACCCATGATGGCCAGGTATTCGTTGCGCCGGATGCTGAGCGTGACCCCGCGCAACGCGTGGATCGTCTCGTCACCCATCTGATAAATTTTGGTCACGCCCTCGATCTCGATGACGAGCGCACCGGGCGGGCGGGTCACGCGGGCGGTGGGATCAGGCGCAAGTGTGACCATGTCTCGAATTTCGCTCGCAGCTGGAAGCGGGAAGGGATGCCCGGGGGAAAAGCCGGGCTAGCCGCCGGCCTTCTCGAGCACGACGCGGGCGCCATCTTTCAACAGCCGGCTGATCGCCCGGTAGCTGCCGCTGACGACTTCGTCTCCGGGCCGCACGCCGGCTTTGATCTCGATGTCCGTGTTGTCCGCGATCCCCGTTTCGACCTCGCGCTGGCGCACGACGCTGCCGTCCTTCACGAAGACGACCCGCCGCTGCCGGGCCCGCGCGGATTTGTCGCTGGCAAGCTGCCGGCCCTTGTTCAGCTCGACGCTGTTGTCGTCCGTGGATCCTTCCGCTGCGGCGGCCTTGACCTTCTGTTTCTCGCGCTCCTCCGGGCTGAGCTTATCGCCGGGCATGCGAACGGTGACGGACTGGATCGGCACGGCGACCACGCCCTCCACGGTCGCGGTTTCGACGTCCGCAGTCGCGCTCATGCCGGGCCGCAATTGCGCGCCTTCGGCGAGGATGCGGATGCGGACCTCGAAGTTCGTGACCTCTTCCTGCGTGTTCGCGCCGGTGGTCACGGCGGTGTTGGCGATCTGGTAAACCTTGCCGCGAAACGTCCGGCCGGGATAGGCGTCGATCGCGATGCCGGCCTCGTCGTTGAGCTTGACGTTGACGACGTCGTTCTCGTTCACGTTCACCCGCGCCTCCATGCTGCCGAGGTCGGCGACGCGCATCACTTCCGTGCCCTGGAACTGGCCGGTCGCGACGACGCGCTCGCCGAGCTTCACGCTGAGCAGGCTGATGATGCCGTCCATCGGGGAATAGATCGTCGTCTTGGCCAGCAGGTCGCGCGACTGGCTGAGCGCGCTCTCCGCCCGCGCGATCTCGGACTGGCTGGCTTTGAACGTCATCTCCGCGACCTGGGCGTTTGTCTGGTAGGTGATCATGTCGCTATCGTTGATTACCTTGCGCTGATACAGGTCCGTGTAACGCTTCAGGTCCTGCTGGGCTTTGAGCAATTGCGCATAACCCTGGGCGCTCATCGCTTTCGCGGAGTTGATGGCGGCTTCCTGCTGCGCGACCTGCGCCTGATAGTTGTCGGGGCGGATCCTTATGAGGAGATCGCCCTTCTTCACCGTCTGCCCATCCTTCACGGGCAGCTCGATGATTTCGCCGGCGACTTCCGGCGAGATTTTCACCTCGACCTCGGGCTGGATTTTGCCGGTCGCGCTGACGAGCTGGATGATCGTCTTCAATTTCGCCTTTTCGATCGTGACCTGGATCGGCTTCGCCTGACGGCTGCGCACGTATTGAAACGCTCCAAGCCCGCAAACCAGCAGAAACGCGAGCAGCCACCAAAGCCGCCGGCGCCCGGTGCGCTTTTTCCGCACCGGTGCGGGAGCCCCGGGAGCGGCCTGCGCGCGTTCCGTCGTCGGAGGTTCTACCTTTCCGACAGGAGTGGATTGTTGGTGCATAAGGAAGAGAGGGGCAGCCACGGTAGAGACGGCGCTGGGGACGCTGACGT
The DNA here is from genome assembly GCA_963762725.1 of uncultured Verrucomicrobiae bacterium. Classification (GTDB taxonomy): domain Bacteria; phylum Verrucomicrobiota; class Verrucomicrobiia; order Chthoniobacterales; family SZAS-18; genus JAFAXH01. The sequence continues at coordinate 746,810 of CAVXLY010000007.1, forward strand.
TGGAAAATAAACGGTGGCCGGCGGGACGGAACATTTTATGGAAGCGGCTTCCCCGGACGGGGGCAAGAACATTCAAACAGTGACCAGCCGCCAGGGTGACATCGGGTCTTTAGCACGGCAGATGCCAGCGCGCCATCATATAACGTAAAATCCACAACGGGAGGGACTTGAATATGGTCAGCAAACCATGGTCGCGGAAGCGTGGCGAGAGTGTTGCGGTGGATTTCGCCAATCGTGGGCGATCTCTGCCAGGCGTGCTGGATATTGGTGTCGCGCAGAGGAGCTTTCGGGCAGCTTCCGGCCGGGTTCGACGCCTGCGGTTGTTGCTGCTAGGCACGAAGAAAAATAGACAGTCTCACAGCAGGGAAGCGAAGTGTGGGTCCGGCGGATGGAGCGCGGAACGCGACGGGCAGTCCGCGGAAAACTGACCCAGGCGTGGTGGAGGTTTTCCGGGCGGAAGAGGCGTTTCGAATCGACTCGGCGGCATCACGATGCTCCGCAACGGAGACGTTATTTCATGCACGAGAGGGCGGGCATCCCTGGCGCAACTCGCGTAGCAGCGACGCATCGCTCAGCCGGTTTGCCAGGTTTCCGGTTGGGACTTCGCCACGAGTCGCCACGTCACACTCCGCGAAGGCGCAGAATCGCTCCACCCCCACCAGGCGCCATGTCGCCATTTCCAGCTCTGAGGCGCGGGGAGTCCCAACGCGCAGGCTCCTCCCCGGACCGTGCGGAGTTACTTTTTCACGACACCGCATTCCAGCATCGATTTGCCGTAATACGGGTTCGACACCTTCGCGTCGGTCTGTAGCCAGTCACCGTCCTTTGTCATCGGGCAATTGATCACGTAAAATCCGGGCGCACCGGATGCCAGCTTGATCGCAGCGACGCTGACCGGCTTGAATTCTTCCCGCAACCGGTCGGCGCGAGTCTGTGCGGCCATCGTCGCGGAGGCTGTTGCCATCGTCTTGATCGGCTCAGCGGCATCGGGGCGCGCGGCGGCGGCCTTCGTTTCGTTCGCGAGTTCGCCGGCCTGGAAGCGGGCGTCGTCGAACTTGTCTGCGGCGAGCGCAGCCCGGACTTTCTCGTAGCGTTCCAGCAGGCCGCGCGTGGGCTCAGGGAGGCTGCTGCCGGCGACCGCGGCGGGCTGCCGCGAGCAACCGGAAAGCGGAGTCAGCAGCGAAAAGGCGGCGACAGCGGCGGCGACGAGCGGGTTAAAGTAGGAAGTTTTCATCAGGAGGGCGGCAATATACATGCCCCGTCAAATCGCGCCGGAACCCCGGCTTGCACCAGCCGGAGTGCGCTCTTAGGTTCCCGCGTTGATTGCCAAGCTGGACATCCCGCGGAAGACCGTCTACCGCCTCTCGCTTTATCAGCGCGGCTTGCAGCGGCTCAAACTCAGCGGCACGGAAACCGTCTCATCCGCGGCGCTCGCGCGCGCCGCTGGAGTGAAGCCGACGCAACTGCGGAAAGATCTCGCCTATTTCGGTCAGTTCGGCACGCGCGGGCTCGGCTATAGCGTCGAGGAACTTAGCCGCAAGTTGACCGAAGTCCTCGGCACCGCTCGCCTGCAGCCGGTCATCCTCGTCGGCGCCGGGAATCTGGGGGCGGCGCTGCTCGGCTATTACGATGGGTTTGCCAAGGAAGGCTTCGAGATCGTGGCGGCGTTTGACACCGATGCCGGCGTGCGGCGCACCGGCGACCGCCGAAAGCACGTTTTGCCGATCGCGGAGATGTCCGACTACACCCGGAGTCACGGGATCAAGATGGCGATTCTCGCGGTGCCCGGGACCGCGGCCCAAGAGGTCGTGAACACGCTCGTCGGCGCCGGCGTCCAGGCGATCTTGAACTTCGCACCCATCATTCTCCAGGTGCCGGATCACGTGGTCGTCAACAACGTGGACCTCGCGATCGAGCTCGAAAATCTGAGTTATTTCATCCGCTGAAACGCGCGGTCGCCCGCTGGTTTTTCGCGAAAAAACCGGGCGCCTGAGACCGGGTTTTGTGGTAGAATTCCGGACCGTTTTCAACCCCTCGGAATTGGACTCCACACCCGCCATCCTGCTTCGCAAATTCAAGCTGACCGAAACCAGCTTGATCGTCACCTGGTTTACCGAGACGCACGGCAAGCTGAAGACCGTCGCGAAGGGCGCCCGCCGCCCGAAGAGCCCGTTTGCCGGCCGCCTCGACTTGTTTTTCAACGCCGAGATCACCCTGGCGCGGAGCGCGAAAAGCGAGTTGCACGCGTTGCGGGAAGTCGTCGTCACCGACTCGCGCGAGGGACTGCGGCTTTCTTATGAGCGCACCTGCCTGGCGGCATACTTTGTCGAGCTGGTCGAGATGACGACCGAGCCGGATCATCCCGCGCCGGAAATCTACGATCTGCTGCGCCGGGCGCTCGATTTTCTCGCCCGCAACGAGCCGACGCGCCGGGCGATGCTGCATTTCGAGCGCGAGCTGAGCCGGGTGCTGGGAGTCACGGGAGTGTTTAACCCCGACGCCGAGCCGGCCGGGGCGATCGCGCGGCTCACCGGTGGGAATCTTCCGCCCGACCGCGCCCGGCTGCTGGCGAGCTTCACCGCTGCGGAACGGAAGCGCGCTGCGGCGCTGGCGACGTGAGCCCCGGCGATGCCCTCCGCAAATCCAGGTGACAAACGGCGCGGGCCGCCGTTTAGTCTGGCGTCGTTGCACCTGCGCTGAAAATCCTATGGACGTCCTCCAGCATCTCGGCCTTGCGCTGGGCTTGGCGACGCTCGCCGGCATCAACCTGTATCTCACGGTCTTCGCGACCAGCCTCGCGCTGCACCAGGGCTGGATCACGCTTTCGCCGGCTTATCAGGACCTGCAAATTCTCGACCATCCGGCGGTTTTGATCATCAGCGGCGCGCTCTATTTTTTCCAGTTCTTCGCGGACAAAATCCCCTGGATCGATTCGGCCTGGGATCTTCTGCACACCGCGATCCGGCCGGTCGGCGGCGCGTTTCTGGCGATCAAGACGCTGGGCGAGCCGAATCCCGTTTTCGACGTCATCATCGGCCTGCTCGCCGGCACCGTGGCGCTCACCGCTCACGGCGCCAAAGCCGGCACCCGGTTGCTGGCGAACGGATCCCCGGAGCCGTTTTCCAATGTCGCCCTCAGCCTCACGGAAGACGCGGCGGTTTTCGGCGGACTGGGCGTGCTCGCGTATTCCTACTGGTATCATCCGCTGCTGGCGTTCCTGGTGTTCACGTCGGTCATCGGCACGCTGTTGATCATCACCCCACGGATCTTCCGTTTTTCCCGCGTCCGGCTTTGGCTTTTCTGGAAGAAACTGGCTTTCCCGGCCGCCGCGTTTTCCGAGCCGGTGAGCCTGCCGAAATCGCTCTCGGCCGAGGCGGACATCCTGCTCCGGCGGGAAACCACGCTGGAAAGCACCATTGCCTGGGCGGTGCCGTGCCTGAGCGCCGGCTCAAAGGGCATTCCGGCCAACGCCTGGGGCTGGCTGGTGGCGATCGTCGAGGAACCCCGGCAGCTGTTCTTCGTCGGCCGGCGCGGCTGGCGCAAGGTATCCCGCACGCTCGATCTCGTGGGGTGCAAGGTGTCGCACGAGCCGAAATTCTTGAGCGAGAATCTGACGCTCTACGGGTTGGAGAAGCAGCCGAAGCACACGTTCATCTTTGACCGTTCGCAAGCTCGGCTTGTGCAGGCCGTGGCAGAGTCGCTGCGCATCCGGCTGGACCCCGGCGAAGCCACCGTGCCGGCTGACGCTGACGACGGTGCGAAACCGGCTGTCGAAGGCGCCAGCGAGCCCGCGCGTTCGGCGGAAAGCGCCGACGAAGCAGGGGAGAGGGGCGCTTTGATTCCGGCAGCCCGCTGACGCGCGGTGCGGCTGGTTCCCCGGGTGCAGGCGGGCTTCTGAGCGCACGCCGTTTTTCGGCCGGAACAAGGCCGGACTAGGGGGGATTTGCGAATTCTAGGTCACGACGGCGGGAGGCGCTCCGGCGCACAAAACCCGGCTCCGTCACCATCACAGTAACTCTCCATCGATTATGAAAACCCTCAAACTCAACTCCGGCGCACTCTTGCTCGCTTTGGGCGCCCTGGTGCTCGCCCCGATCTCACTTCGCGCGCAAGGCACCGTGGTCACGACGACCGCTCCTGCGGCCACGACGACCGCGACCACGACCACGACCACCGCGGCCGGCACGATCAGCGCATTCACGCCTGGCTCCCAAGTTGTCGTCTCGACTTCGAGCGGCGCGCCCTCGACCTATTCGATCAGCAAGACCACGACCTACGTGGATACGGAAGGCAACGCTGTGAGCTACGAGACGATCCGTCCCGGCACGCCCACGACGGTGCATTACATCATGGAAGACGGCCGACCGGTGGTGAACAAGATCGTCGTCCAGAAAACCGCGACCGCCGTGCCGGCCACGAAGGTGACAACGGAAACCACGGAAACCACGACGACCACCACGCGGAAATAACAGCTGCCTGCTACCTGCACATGAAACTCACAACTCTTGTCTGCCTCGTTTTCGGGTTGCTCGCGACCGGCTTTCTCGGCGGTTGCGCTTCCGATGAACCAGTGACCACCACTTCCACGACGACAACGCGGACCACGCGGATCGATCCCGTGCCGACTTCTGCGGGTTCGACGACCACGGTTGTCCGTCAGAGCGGCGGTTACTGATCCGCATTGGCTATTCGTTTCAGGCGTCTGCCGCCGCGCCGGACTTCTGCCCCGCTCCGGGTCGGATGCCCGGCGCGGGGGAAGGGCGAAAAAACGGTAAACTCAAAACCAATATCTCCATGGCTGCCATTTTGCGTTTTCGCGTCGTCATTATTGCCTTGAGCCTCGGGTTCGGCGCGCCTCAATTCCTGACTTCCTGCGCAAGCACGAACTCCAGCGGAGCTGTGGTGACTCGAACCCCGGGCGGTGCGCCGGCGGACACGCCGGCCACGGTTTCGCCAACCGCCGCATCGAATGCTTTCGGAACCGGCATCGGTTCCAGCATGGGCTCGAACGGACTCGGCGGAAGCCGCGGCAGTTTTTAGGCGTAGGTGTCGCCCGGCGCGACGTTTTTTTGAGCCCGCCCGCGGTCCAGGGCGCGAATCGTTTTCTCCAATATGAAAAACGTTTTCCGCGCGCTGCTCGCCATTCTTCTTATCGCCGGGCCGGCGTTGCTTTCTGCTTGCTCGACGACTGGCACATCCTCGACGAGTGACCCTGGCGTGGGCCGACGCAACACGCGGCAAACGGGTCCTGGCGTCCGGAGCGATATCAACCGCCTCAACACCGGAGGCGGCTAGGGCCTGGGAAGGTTATTGCGTCCGCCGGATGATCCCGCGGCGGCTAGTGCGGATGAATTCCACGAGCTCTTGGATCTCGGGCTGGTCGGCGAATTCTGCTTCGAGCTTTTCCAGCGCCTGCTGAGTGTTGAGCTTCGAGCGATAGATTATCCGGTAGGCCTCTTTGATTGCGCGTGCGGTGCTGTCCCCGACACCTGCCCGCTCCAGGCCGACCTGGTTGATGCCGCGGATTTCTGCGGGATTGCCGTCGGCAATCATAAAGGGCGGCACGTCCTGCACAATTTTTGAGCAGCCTCCGGTGATCGCGAGCCGGCCGATCCGGCAAAACTGATGCACCGCCGTCAGCCCGCCGATGATCGCCCGCGCACCGACTTCGACGTGACCGGCGAGCGTGCCGTTGTTCGAAAAAATGACGTCGTCGCCGACCGTGCAATCGTGGGCGATGTGGGCGTAGGCGAGAAAATTGCCGCGATGCCCGATCCGGGTGGTGTCACCGGGCGCGGTCGCGCGATGGATGGTGACGAACTCGCGAAACGTGTTGCCGTCGCCGATGGCCAGGTGCGTCGGCTCGACGGTGTATTTCAAATCCTGCGTGCGCTGCCCAACGCAGGCGAACGGATAAAACACGTTGTCGGCGCCGATCACAGCCGGGCCGGCGAGCGTGACGTGGGACTGCAGCCGGCAACGGTCCCCGAGCCGGACTCCCGCACCGATGACGCAATACGGACCGATCGTAACCTCGGAGCCCAGCTCCGCACCTGGATCAACAACAGAGGTGGGATGAATCATAGCAAACGGTCCGTTGCACTGCGACGCGCCGCCGTGAAGGGCGCGATCGGCCCGCAGGCGCAATGACGACGATGACGATTAACGCGATTGCCCGAGCGGTTTCCAGACCAAACGCGTCCGCGGCGAAACCCGTTCTCGATCCGCGCGGCCGCCATTTAGCGGCTGAACATGTTCAACATGATCTCGCCTTCGCTCACCACGGCGCCATTGACCGTGCAGTGGCAAATCGCCTTGACGACATTGCGCCGTGCCTTCTGCAATTCCGCGTGAATGAAGAGCGTGTCACCCGGCTGCACCGGCTTGCGGAATTTCACGCTGTCCGCGCTCATGAAGTAACCCATCCGTCCGGCGTTGCCCTCCTGGCGCAGGATGACGATGCTGGCGACCTGGGCCATCGCTTCAAGCTGCAAGACGCCGGGCATCACCGGGTAGTTCGGGAAATGCCCGACGAAGAAAGGCTCGTTGATGCTGACCTGCTTGACGGCCGAGCATTTGTTATCGCCTTCAAAAGCCACGACACGGTCCACCATCAGGAACGGATACCGGTGTGGTAGGAGGCGCATGACTTCGCTGATGTCCAGCGCGGTCTGGGCGACCGGCGCGGGCGCGGCGGGCACCAGGGCGGCGGTCTGCGCCTGGATGCGCGAGAGGGCGCGGGTGAGGTCGGCATTCGGCCCGTGCCCCGGCCGGATCGCGACGACGTGCCCGCGGATGCGTCGGCCGAGCAGCGCGAGGTCGCCGATGATGTCGAGGATCTTGTGCCGCGCGAATTCCTCGGGATACCGCATCGGCTCCTTGCTCAGCACCGCGTCGCCGCGGATGACCACCGCGTTCTCCAGGCTGCCGCCTTTAATGAGGCCCTTCTCCATCAGCGGCTGGATGTCTTCGTAAAAGGTAAACGTGCGCGCCCGGGCGATCTCACGCCCATACGTTTCGGGATTCACCTCAACGGAGTAAAATTGCGTGAAACGCCCGCCCGGCCCCGCGTGCGTGCAGGAAATCCGGAAGCGGTCGTCCGGCACGATGGTGAGAAAGGAGCCGTTTTTCGTTTCGATGTGCACGGGCTCGCGCACCTCGAAAATCGAGGCCGGCGCTTCGGGCTGCGGCACCACCCCGCAACGCTCGACCAGTTCCGCATACGGCCCGGCCGAGCCGTCGCCGATCGGCGGTTCGTTGGCGTCCATCTCGATGACGGCGTTGTCCACGCCGAAGCCGACAAGCGCGGAGAGCACGTGCTCGACGGTGTGGACCTTCACGTGGCCCTCGCCGATCGTCGTGGCGCGCTCGACGGTTTTGACGTTCTCGATCTTCGCCGCGATTTCCGGCTCATCGGGCAGATCGGTGCGCTTGAATTTCAGGCCGCTGCCGGGCGCGGCGGGGCGCAGGGTCAGAGTGACCTGAGCGCCGGTGTGCAGGGCGACGCCGGCGAGGCTGGCGGTGCGGCCGAGGGTGTTTTGAACGGGGACGGAAGCCATGGGGGAAGATGGGCGAAAGGATCAGTCATTAATCAAATCGCGCATCAGCATGCGGCTGCGGCCCACGAGAACGAGCGAATCGATGTAGCGCGAATTTGTCCGCCGCATCCGCCCGACCACCACGCGGGCCACGGAAACGAAGAACTTCAACGCTGCCGCCGGCCGCACCCCGGCGAGCGCGCGGAAGACGGCCTGCGTCGCCTTCAGGCAGACGCAATCGGTCTCCGCGATCACGTCGGCAATGCGCGGACCTTCGTCCACCAGCGCGAGCTCACCGAAGAAGTCACCGGGCTCCAGCGTGGCCAGCTCGAACTCGCGGCCCTTGCGGCGATGCCGCACGCGCGCCTTGCCTTCGAGCAGCACAAACATGCAGTCGCCGCGCTCATCCTGCCGGACGATGTAGGAGCCGGCCACCAGCCGCACGGTGTCCGTCAGCTCGAGCATCGTCTTCAGCTCGTCCGAGCTGAAATCCGCGAAGAGGCTGACTTCGGACAGGAGACTCTCGGCGTCCAGCGGGGGCTTCATAGGTGAGCGCAATGGAAACGCAAACGGCGGGTGGCGCAACACGTTGCAGCCAGCCGCCGACGTTCCCAGCGGTGCCTCGCGGCGGAGGCAAAGTGTGGCGCCCTAGCTCGCCGCGAGCCGGCCATCGTGCAGCCGCACCCGGCGCGAGGCAGCCGTCGCCACCTGCTCGCTGTGGGTCACGATCACCAGCGTGGTCAAGCCTGCGGCAGCCACGCGGGTAAACACGTCCACCACGCGGGCGGCGCCGGCGCTGTCGAGATTGCCGGTTGGTTCATCGGCCAGCAGCAGGCGCGGCCGGTGAATGAGCGCGCGGGCGATGGCGGTGCGCTGCATCTCGCCGCCGCTGAGCTGATGCACGAAATGCCCGGTGCGATGCTGCAGGCCGACCAGCTCGAGCAGCTCGAGAGCACGGGGCCGCGCGCGGCCGGGTGAATCGCCGGCCAGCATGAGCGGCAGGCAGACGTTTTCCAGCACGTTCATCGTCGGCAGGAGATTGAAGAACTGGAAGACAATGCCGAGATCCTGCCGGCGGTAGCGGGTGAGCTGCGTTTCGTCCGCGCGATGCAGCGCGAGATCGCCGACATGCACCTCGCCGGACGTCGGGCGATCCAGTCCGCCGAGGAGATGGAGCAGCGTGCTCTTGCCGCAGCCGCTGGGGCCGGTGACGGCGACGAATTCCTTCTCGGCGATCTCCAGCGAAAGTCCGTCCAGCGCACGCACCGGCTGGCCCGGTGTGGCGGCGGATTCCGCATCCGCACCGTCGTCGCCGCCCGAGGCGATGGGGCTGCCGTATTCCCGCGTCACGTTCACGACGCGGATCAGGGTGGCAGGCGTCATCGGGTGGCGAGGGGAGGCAGGCGTTGGAGGCGGCGAGCGAACCGGGACACGCGTCCCGCGCTCATTCGTCGCACAACAGCGCTACGGACGCCGTGTAGCCGTGGACGTAATTATTCGCCCCGACCGGACCGATCTCGCCGTTGCAGAAAAACCCGGCGCCGGGCAGCGGTCCGAAAATTTCGCTGAGCACTCCGGCGTCGTGATCCGGCGCGCGAAAAAGACCGCGTCCGCGACCGTTGCAGGCAAAGAGCAGGCTGGCAAAGGCGCGGTTGCCAATTTCCTCGTGCGCCTGGTGGCACAGTTCGCGCAGGTCCTCATCGGCGCTGTCGCGGTCGCGGAGTTGGTATTGGAGCGTCTGCCCAACCCGCAGATTTCCGCCGACGGCCACCGCACCGGTTTTCGGATCCGCGCCGAGGATGTTGCGAATGAGAAAGTCGCCGCGCTTGTAGTCGTCGAGATATTCACTCATCGCCAGGCCGGCGAAGAGATTGCCTTGAGCGCGCGCTTTCTCTTTTTCGTTCAAACCTTGGAAGACCGTGTTCAACACCTCGTAGGCCGGGCGCGAGCCGAGCGTCATGAGAAGGTTGCCTTTCGCGCCGGTCACCGTGAGCGGCTCGCCGATCGGCCGGCAACCCTGGCTGACAACGGTCTGCACCCGCACGCCGCCGTGCAGCCCGAGCGCCAGCCCGTCGCCGCGGATCGCACGCCCGTCGCGGAAAAGCACGATGTCGTCGCCGGAATCGCTCCCGTCCGCGCCGGACTCGGCACTGCCCGTCGCGCTGCTGCCGCTGGCCAGCCCGCCGATGGCCGGCACGCCGGGATAGGCGACATTCCACTCGCCGAGCCAGCGGTCGAGTGCGAGCCGAACCGGATTCGCGAGGACGATCCAGGCGTGGGCATCTTCGGCTTCCACGCCGCTCTCGCTGTGCCAGAACGCGGGTCCCGAGGATTCCTCGACCTGCGCCTGCGAGAACTCGAATACCGTGAGCCGTGTCTTTGGCAATGAAAGCAGCAGGAGCGAGAACCCCGGTTTGTCCTCGGCCTCGGCGCCGGTGCCGATCAGACCGGCGCCCGTGCAGCCGATCAGCAGCGGCGCCCGGCCGTAAACGCGCACGAGCTCCAGGAAATCTTCCAGCTGCGCGGCGTAATCGCTGGTCGCGAAGACGATCGCCACGCTCACGTCGGCGCCAAGCTCGGACCGTGCCTCCCGGGCGGCAGCGACGGTCTTCTCCTCGGAAAACGGGGAGAGCACCAGACGTGAAACAGCGCGATTCTTCATCGCCGAATTTTCGCCGCAAACCGGCTGGTGTGCAATGCGCGAGCACTCGGACCGTGCATTTTCCCGGTCGGGTCGGCGCCGCGGCGCCGGTGTTCAGAACAACGCCAGGTGCAACTGCGCGCTGTCTGCCGGCACCGGCGGGGCGTCTGGCGCGAGTGCGTAGCGCACCCCGAGCCCGAGCAGGCGCACGCTGCGCTCCCGTTCCGTCCGCCGCTGCCAACCCTCCGCAAGCAAGGTGCGGTAGGTTTCGAGATCCGGCTCTGTGCCGACTCGCTCGACCGTGGTGCGCGAGAAATCGGCGAAGCGAAGTTTGACGAAAAGCTTGTGCAACGACCGCGCCGGCCGGCCGTCGGCCGTCTCTTTCGCCTCCGCCTTCTCCAGGTCCACGAGCAGGTCGGCGTGCAGCTCGCCAAGCCGCTCCTGGCATTCGCGCAAGGACGTCAGGTTCAGGCTGAAGGTGTTTTCCGTGCTCAGGCTTTTGCGCTCCCGGTTCGGCTCGACCGGCCGGTCGTCAATGCCCCGACAGCGGTCATAAAGCTCGGCGCCGAACTTGCCGAAAATTTCCTGGAGCGTCGGCCGCGTAAACGCCTGGAGCTGACCGCAGGTTTCCACGCCGATGGCTTGCAGGCGTTCCGCGGAAACCTGCCCGACGCCGGGAATCCGCCGCACCGGAAGATCCTGTAGAAACGCGCCCACGGCGTGCGGCTTCACTGTGTATTGGCCGTCCGGCTTGTTCCAGTCGCTGGCGATCTTTGCCAGCATCTTGTTCGGCGCGATCCCGGCGGAAGCCGTGAGGCCGGTGGCCGCGAAAATGCGCGCCCGAAGTTCACGCGCGACCTCCGTTGCCGGGCGGCCGAGCGCGGTCACATCAAGAAAGGCTTCGTCCAGCGAGAGCGGCTCCACCGCGGGCGTGTATTCGTGGAAAATCGCGCGGATCCGGGCGCTCTCGGCGCGATACACGTCAAACCGCGTCGGCACCACGACGAGGCTAGGGCATTTTTCCAACGCCATGAATGTCGGCATCGCCGAGCGAACGCCGAATTTGCGCGCCTCGTAGTTGCAGGTCGTCAGGACGCCACGACGCGACCGCGAGCCGCCGACGCCGAGCGGCACGTCGCGGAGTTCCGGCCGGTCGCGCATCTCGATGGCCGCGTAAAAGCAATCCATATCGAGATGGATGATCTTGCGCACCGGCGCCGCTGCCGGCTCGGCCAACGGCGCGACCGGGGCGGCGATTGTCTCCTCCAGCAGCACACCGCCAGCGTAGCGTTTCGACGGCCGCGCGCCAAGCCCCGAGGCGTGCTCCCCGACCGGATTTCAGCGCAGCATTTGTTTCACCAGGTGCCCGAGCAGTCCGACGCCGCGCTCGAGTTGCGGCGACCACGGATGGCCGCAGGAGAGGCGGATGAAATTCGAGAAATGGCGCGCCTGCGCGGAAAACAACGGACCCGCCGCGATGGAAACTCCGGCTGCCAGCGCGCGCTCCGCGAGTTCGTTGGCGTCCACGCCGGCCGGCAGCTCGACCCAGAGCAGAAAGCCGCCACCGGGCCGGGTGAGCTTGATGTCCGCCGGGAAGCATTCCGCGACGGCCTGGCGGGTGCGCTCCAGTTGACGCGCGTAGGTGGCGCGCAGGCCGCGCAGATGGTGGTCGTAGCCACCGTTCTGGAGAAACTCTGCCACCGCGAGCGGCAGCGGTGTCGGTGTCGCCAGCGTGCTGCCGATGATCAATCGCCGCACCTCCGCGGCGAACCGGCCGGGTGCCAGCCAGCCGACGCGCCAGCCGGGGGCGAGCGTTTTGCTCACCGACCCGCAGAGGAGCACGAGTCCGTCGCGGTCGAACGCCTTCGCGGCGCGCAGCCGTGGCGGAGGCGCGTGGGAGAGATCGCCATAAATGTCGTCCTCGATGAGCGGGATCTCCGGTTTGCGGAGCAGCTCGACGAGTCGCTGGCGGTTCCGCTCCGGCATGCAAGACCCGAGCGGATTGTTGAAGCTCGGGACGGCGATCACCGCGGCTACCCGTTGGCGGGCGAGCGCGGCCGCCAGCGCGTCAAGGTCGAGGCCGTCACGGGGGTGGGTCGGGATTTCCAGAGCCTTCAACCCGAGATTTTCGACGGCTTGCAGGATGCCGAAATAGGTCGGCGACTCCAGCGCCACGGTGTCCCCAGCGCGGGTCACGGCGCGCAGAGCGAGGAAGATCGCTTCCATGGCGCCGCCGGTGATGAAGAAGTCATCGGGTCCGAGCGACCCGCCCCAGTCCGGCGCGCGTCGGGCCAGTTGGCGTCGGAGTGCGAGGCAGCCCGGCGGCGGGTCGTAGTCGAGCGCCTTGCGGCCGGCGCGGCGCACCACGGCGCCGAGCGTGCGGTGGAGCTTTTCCACCGGCAACAGCGCCATGCTCGGGCTGCCGATGCCGAACGGCACGACGTCCGGCCGCACGCCGGCCTCCAGCACCCGGGCGCGCTGTTCGCCGAGGCCGAGCCGGGCGGCGCGCACCGCCGGGGCGGACGCTTGCGGCTCCGGGAGGCGGTCGAGCCGTCGGCTGCGCACGTAGTAACCCGATTTCGGGCGGGCTTCGATCAACCCATGATCCTCCAACCGGCCGTAAGCCTGGAGCGCCGTCGAAACCGAAACGCGCTGTTGCGCGCTAAACTGCCGCACGCTGGGCAGCCGCTCGCCCGGGCCCAGCGCACCGCTTTCCACCTGCGCGGCGAGTTGATCGGCCAACTGCCGGTAAAGCGGCGCCGCAGCGGCCGAGCGATCCGGGAACGGCGGTGGGGACGCGGGGTTTCTGAGAAAGTTTGACGGCGGCCACAGGATCACAGGATCAAGGAAAACAGTTCGCCGGTCAAGCGAACTGTGCTGGTCTCAATTCGTTTCAATTGCATCTGTTCTGGTTGGCGGGATTGTCGATGCTGGCTCCATGTCAGCAACCACGATCAGCGCGCCCCGTTCGAGGGTTGGCGAAGGTAAACCGGGCGCGACCAGTCTGTGCGGAGTCGCGGTGCGTTCCGCGGGGAACGGCACGCCGAGCCCGAAAGCCACGGTGCGGCGTGGACTGATCTTCGGGATGATCGGCATTCTTTGCTTTTGCCTGACGCCGCCGGCCACTCGCGCGGCCGTTGCGCAGCTTGATCCGTTTTTTGTCGGTGCGGCTCGCGGCCTCGGCGCGGCTTTCCTTGCCGGGGCGCTGCTCTGGTTTACCCGGCAGCCGTGGCCGCGGCTGGCGCATGTCCCGGCGCTGCTGGTCATCGGCCTCGGTGTGATTTTCGGCTTTCCGTTGCTCTCAACCTGGGCAATGCGTTCGGTGCCGGCGATGCATGCCGCGGCCATTTTCGGGTTGCTGCCACTGGCAACTGCAGTGGTTGGGGCGCTCCGCACCGGCGAGCGGCCTTCCACGTTGTTCTGGATCGCAGGCGGCGGCGGGAGCGTCATCGTGATCGCCTACGCGCTGGCGCAGGGCGGCGGACATTTTCATCCGGCCGATCTCGCGCTGTTCGGAGCGGTGCTCGCGTCCGCAGTGGGTTACACGGAGGGCGCCTTGCTCACGCGAACGCTCGGAAGCTGGCAGGTGATTTGTTGGACGCTGGTGCTGTGCGCGCCGGTTTCGGCGTTGCTGGTGGCCGGGACGCTTTCCGAGCCGATCGGCGCTGGGACGCTAGGGGCGGTGTTTGGGCCGGTTTCGTGGACGGCGTGGTTGGGACTGGGCTACGTGACGGTGGTCAGCCAGTTTCTCGGATTTTTCGCTTGGTATCGCGGGCTGGCGCTCGGGGGTGTTTCGCGGGTCAGCCAGTTGCAACTGGTCATGCCTTTTCTGACGATCGGGGCGTCTGCGGCGTTGCTGCGCGAGCCGCTCTCCTGGCCAACATTGTTGACGGCGCTTGCCGTAGTCGGGACCGTGGCGATCGGTCGCCGGGCGACGATCCGGCCGCCGGATGGCGAGCGGGAACGGGCTCGTTGAGGAGCACGATCGTTTTTCAAAAACGGGAACCGCTCAAGATTTCGCAGCCAATCATTGTAGAGGCGGCGCTGCGAGCCGCAGAATCGAAATGACTGAGGCTCGCGGAGCCGCCGCTACAACCAGCGCCACCATTCCGAAACCCATGCCAAACTTCCAGTTTCTCCAGATTGATGCGTTTACCGACCGGCCGCTCTCCGGCAACGCCTGCGCCGTGGTGTTCGATCCCGAGGCGCAACTCGACGCCGACACGATGCTGGCCATCGCGCGGGAGATGAACCTTTCCGAGACCGCGTTTGTCCGGCGATCGGATGTGGCCGATTTCGGGGCGCGGTATTTCACGCCGGGCGAGGAGATCCCGCTCGCCGGGCACCCGACGATCGCCACGGCGTTTGCGCTCGTTTCCACCGGGCGGCTGGAGCTGCGTGACGAGGAGATCACGACATTTTCGCTGGAGCTGCCGGTCGGCCCGATCCGGGTGGACGTGCGGCGTGCCCCGAACGGCGGCGGATTCGCTGAAGCGATCATGTGGCAAAAGCGGCCGGTCTTCGGCGCGGTGCTGGACGCCGCTGATGTATTGCCTGTCTTCGGGTTAAACGCAGACGACGTGCATCCCGGCGCGCCGGCGCAGATCGTGAGCACGGGCACACCGCAACTGATGATCTTGCTCCGCGATCTGGACGCCGTGCGCCGGATGCAGATCGATTTTCACGCTTACGGCGCGCTCCGCGAGCGCACAGGCAACGCGTTTTTTAGTGCGCACCAGTTTTGCCTCGGCGGGGCGACGTCGCGGGGGCAGACGTTTGCGCGACATTTCACCGCGCCGCCGGGACCGTTTGAAGACCCGTTCACCGGGTCCGCGACCGGCGGCATGGGCGCCTACCTGTGGCACCACGGACTGATCGACCAACCGCGATTTATCGCCGAGCAAGGTCACTGGATGCAGCGGCCGGGCTGGGGGAGCGTTGAAGTTGTCGGTCCACGCGACGCGATCGAAACCGTGAAGGTTGGCGGCAGCGCCGTCGCGGTGATGCGCGGTGAACTGACGATCTGACGACGGCGCACTTGCGCGACGGTCGCGTCACGCAAGATACGGGATCGTCAGCGGTCCCTGCGGTAGCACGGCGACGCGGGCATCCGGGCCGCGGCGCGCGAGTTCTTCGGCCACCGCCGCGCCGATATCCTGGCAGGATTCCAAGTGGGAAGCGCGCACCGTTTCTTCGGGGAGCGAGCTGTAAAGCAGCACCCGGGCGCGGCGTTGGACGAGCGCTTGAATCTGCGCCTGCCACTGGTCCGGGCGGGTGTGTTGCCAACTGGCGATGCTGGCGAGGATTTCCTCGGGGCTGCCGGCGTCGCGCAGGATCCGGTCGTAGGCGCTGCGATCCGGCACGCCGTCGCCGCAATCGCACGCCAGGATGATCAGCCCGCCCTCGCGCACGATCCGCGCGGCGGCGCTCATGCCTTTGACGCCTTGATACAGATTCATGTCCAGCGGGTAGCCGCTGTTTGTCGTGACGACGACGTCGAACGGCTCGTCCACTTTTTGCATTGCCGAGCCTTTGACGAACTCGCAGCCGCGCTTGTGCGCCTCCCGCAGGTCGCCGGCAAAAATCCCGGTGATGCCGCGCTCGTCGTTGAGCGTCACGTTGACCAGAAACGTCGGCCCGATCGCCTCGCTGGTGGCGATGTCGCGCAACTCTTCCCAAAGCGGGTTGCCCTCGGTCACGCCAAACGTGGCGCGTGGGTCGCCGATGTTCGCGGCGTTATGGCTCGCGAGCACGCTCTGCAGTCCGGCGACGCCGGGAATGAGCCCTTTCGGCCCCCCGCTGAAGCCAGCAAAAAAGTGCGGCTCGATGAACCCGGTGACGATCCGCAGGTCGGCGGCGAGCGCCTGTTTATTAATGAGCGCCGGCGTCTTGCCGTCGCGCATGAGACCGACTTGGCGAAGCGTCTTCGGATTTTCGGGCTCCGGATTCACGACCTGGTAATCCCGGACGACGGCGGGCGTGAGCATTTCCTCCAGCTCTTCGCGGGTGTTCGGCCGATGGGTGCCGAGCTGGTTAAGCGAGCAGGATGTTCTCGCGCACGACGCCGGCCGCTTCGAGATACTCGAAAATCCAGGGAATGATGCGCTCGTTCGGCGTGGCGCGGGTGATGTCGGTGAACGTGATGCAGACCGTGGTCTGCGGCCCGACCCGCTCGCGCAGCGCACGGGTGCCGATGGGCGTGTCCAGCGCCTCGGTGAACGCCGCTTTCTCGTCCGGCAACGCTTCGCCGTGCGAGGGCGAGATGATCGTGGTGCGGTCGTCCGGAAACTCGACCGGCAGATGGCCGCGGCCGTAGGCGAGGGGGATGTTCATGACGGGGAATCGGAGGGCTCGAGGGCGGCGATGCGCGCGACGTGGCGGCCGCCTTCAAAGGGAGTCTCGACCCACAGCTTGACGATCGTCAACGCCAGTTCGAGCGGGATGGTGCGCTCGCCGATGCTCAGGCAGTTCGCGTCGTTGTGCAGGCGGCCCCAGCGGGCAGTGTCCTCGCTCCAGCAGAGCGCACAGCGCACCCCACGCACCTTGTTGGCGGCGATGGCCTCGCCGTTGCCGCTGCCGCCGAAGACGATGGCGCGATCCGCCTCGCCGGAGGGCACGGCCTCGGCGGCGGGGCGCACAAACTCCGGGTAGGCGTCGTCCTTGTCGTAGGTGAAGGCGCCCTTGTCGATGACCTCGTGGCCGGCATCGAGGAGGTATTGTTTCACCGCTTCCTTGTAGCGAAAGCCGGCGTGGTCGGAGCCCAGGGCGATTTTCATGAGGAGCGAGGTTTTAACAAATCTTCGGGGAATTGACAGGATTAAAGGTTTCGCGCGCACCCGGTTTTGCCGGTCGGGCCAGCAGATTCTGCGGCGAGTCAGGGCCGTGACGCCGGGTCGAGGCGATTAGAAAAAGCGCACCCGGCGCCGGCGATCGCAGATCGTTCTGCCGGCCGCGCGCAATCACCCTGGACTTCCGATGCCCGACGAATTTGCCCCTTACAAAAATCTGATCGCTCGCGCGCGCGAGATCGCGTTGCTCGGCTCGACGGCCAGCCTCTTGCAATGGGATCAGGAAACCGGCATGCCGGCGCGCGCGCTGGACTGGCGGGCCGAGCAGCTTTCGTTTCTCGGCGGCCGCACGCACCGGCTTTTCACTAGCCCGGAGGTCGGCGACTGGCTGCGCGCCTGCGAGGACCAGGGCTTCGCGGAGGGGACGCCCGAGGCGACAAACGTCGCCGGCTGGCGGCGGCATTTCGACCGCGCGACGAAGCTGCCGGCGGCTCTGGTGGAAATTTACGAGCGCGCGAAGACCCACGCGCGCGAGGCCTGGCTGGAAGCGCGAACGCGCTCGGATTTCGCGATCTTCGAGCCGCACTTGAGAGACCATTTTCAGCCTCGACCGGCAGCTCGCTGATTGCTGGGGCTACGAGGACACGCCGTATGACGCGCTGCTCGAAGAGTTCGAGCCCGGCGCCCGCACCGCGGATCTCGCGACGCTTTTCGCCGGGCTGCGTCCGGCACTGGTGGACATCCTCGGGCCAGCCACAGAACGTTCGGCGCGCCTGCCGGCAGAGCTTTTGCGCGGGGAATATCCGGTTGCCGCGCAGGCGGCGTTCAATCGCGAGGTCGCGGCGGCCA
This sequence comes from uncultured Verrucomicrobiae bacterium, assembly GCA_963762725.1. Classification (GTDB taxonomy): domain Bacteria; phylum Verrucomicrobiota; class Verrucomicrobiia; order Chthoniobacterales; family SZAS-18; genus JAFAXH01. The sequence goes on from CAVXLY010000007.1 coordinate 764,626, forward strand.
TCGGCTTTGATTTTCAAGCCGGGCCGCATCGACACGACGGCGCACCCGTTCTGTTCGCGCGTGGCGCCGGGCGACTGCCGGCTGACGACCCGCTATGACACCAGCAACTTCCTGGTGTCGCTCTTCGGCATCCTGCACGAAGCCGGGCACGGCATGTATGAGCTCGGGCTCGACCCGGCTGCGTATGGAACGCCAGCGGGCACGGCGATCTCGCTCGGAATCCACGAATCGCAGAGCCGGCTGTGGGAAAACCAGGTCGGCCGCGCGCCGGAATTCTGGGAACATTGGCTGCCGCGCGCGATCGCCCATTTCCCCGGCTTGGCCGGGCGCACGCCGGAAGAGATGACGGCGGCGGTGAACCGGGTGTCGCCGACGTTCATCCGCGTCGAAGCCGATCAAGTGACGTATGACCTCCATATCATCCTGCGCTTCGAGATTGAGCGGGCGCTGCTCGCCGGCGAACTCACGGTGGCGGACGTGCCGGCCGCGTGGAACGAAGCCTTCGCCAAATCCTTCGGCCTCGCGGTGCCGGACGACGCGCACGGCTGCCTGCAGGACATCCACTGGTCCGAAGGGTTAATCGGATATTTCCCGACCTACACGCTTGGAAATCTCAATGCCGCGCAGCTTTTTGCGCAGGCGCGGCGGGATGAGCCGGGGCTCGAGGCCGACTTGTGCGCCGGGCGCTACGACTCGCTTCTCGTCTGGCTGCGGCAACGCGTCCACCATCACGGCGAGCGATTTCTCCCGCCGGCGCTGATGACGCAAGCCACCGGGCAGCCGACCCGGAGCGAGGATTATCTCCGAACGCTGCGAGCGAAGTTTGCGTGATGCCCTGCACGGTCGCCGCGGCCGTCCGACAGCGCGCTCCCCGCGGAACGGACTCGATACCGCGCCTTGCGCCGATTCGCGGGAAAGGCTTTAAGTGCTCGATGCGCACGCTTTTCCCCCTGGCCATCGGCATCGCTGCCTCGTTTCTCCTTGTCCGACCGGCAACCGCGGCCGAAACCGCGCCCAACTCGCCGCCGAAGCCGCTGGAGTTTTATCAGCGGCTGGCCGCGGAAAAATTCAAGTCGCGGCTTGACCTCCCGACCTTTGAAACCACCGCGGAAGGCATGGAGAAAAGCGTGAGCGATACGCTGAGCGAGGGCGACAAAGGACTCGAAAAGATTGGGAAACAAAATCTCGCCAACGTTGCCTTCGCCACCACGATCGGCGCGCTTGATGACGTGGTTTACGGCGTCGTCACAACCGCCAACCGCTGCAGCCTGTTGAAGGAAGTCAGCACGGACCCGAAGCTGCGCGCCGCCGCGCAGGAAGGGCTGAAAAAGATCCAGGCCTGGCTCGTCGCCGTCGAATATCGCGATGACGTCTACAAGGCCGTCCAAGCTTACGAGAAGACCTCGCCCCGGCTCGAAGGCGAGGAGAAAAAGCTCTACGAGGAAACGCTCCGCGACTACCGCCGGGCCGGGCTGAACCTGCCGCCCGACGTCCGCAAGGAAGTCGAGCGCGAGCGCACGGAACTTTCCGCGCTGGAAACTGAATTCGGCAGCAACATCACCGCCGCCAAGGCGCCGGTCGTCTTCACCCGCGCCGAGCTCGAAGGCGTGCCTGAGGATTTTCTCAACGATCCGAAAGTCAAAACCGGGCCGGACAGCTACACGATCGCGACGAACGAGACGTATCAGGCCGTGATGGTCCTCGAAAACGCGAAGCGCGAGGAAACCCGCCGCAAGGTTTACGTCGCGCGAGAGAGCCGGGCGATCGGCAACAACGTGCCGTTGATGAACAAGATCCTGGCGTTGCGCAACTCGATCGCGCTGCGCCTCGGCTACGCTTCCTGGGCCGATTACCAGATTGAGCCAAAGATGGCGAAGGATGAAGCCACGGCGACAAAGTTCATCAACGAGCTCATCGCCGGCACGCAGCCGAAATTCACCGCCGAAGTCGCGGAGATGCAGAAGCTCAAAGCCGCCGACACCGGCAACCCGCAGGCGGTCGTGAGCGTCTGGGACTGGCGCTACTACGAGAACCAGATCAAGAAGGCGCGCTACACCGTCGATACGGAAAAACTGCGCGTTTATTTCCCCTACGCGAAGACGCTCGCGGGGATGTTCAGCGTTTACGAAAAAGACTTCGGCCTGAAGTTCGAGCCGGTCGAGGCGCCCTACAAATGGGTCGGCGATTTGCAGCTGTTTGTCACGACCGACGCCGGGACCGGCGAGCCGCTCGGTTTGTTCTATCTCGACATGTTCCCGCGCGACGGCAAATACAGCCACTTTGCGCAGTTCGACATCATCGGCGGCAAGCTGCTGCCTGATGGCAAATATCAGCGGCCGACCGTGAGCCTCGTCTGCAATTTCCCGCCGCCGGGCGCCGACGGCAAGCCGTCACTGCTGTCGCACAGCGAGGTCGAGACGCTCTTCCACGAGTTCGGCCACGCGCTCCACGCGCAGATCACACGGGCGAAGTTCGCCCGGTTCGCCGGCACCGGCGTGCCGCGGGACTTTGTCGAGGCGCCCTCGCAGATGCTGGAAAACTGGACCTGGGACAAGGCGGTGCTCGACACCTTCGCCGCGGACTACCGCGATCCTGCGAAGAAATTTCCGGCTGACACGCTGGAGAAGATGAAAGCCGCGCGGCTGGCGACGACGGGCGTTTACTGGCGGCGGCAGTTTGCCCTGGCCGCGCTCGATCTGGCGCTGCACGCGCCGCATTCGAAGGACCAGCCGTATGACAGCCGAGCGGTCGCGAACGCTGCGCTCGAGCGCGTCCTGCTGCCGATCGATCCGAGCACCGCGTATGTCGCCTCGTTCGGCCATCTGGCGGGCGGTTACGACGCCGGTTACTACGGCTATTCCTGGGCGCGGGCGATCGCGGCGGACCTGGCGACGGTGTTTCAGAAATCGCCGGGCGGATTCATGGACAAGGGTGTCGGAATGCGGCTGCGCAACGAGATTTACGCGACCGGCGGATCGCGCGAAGCCGGCGTCTCGATCGAGAAGTTCCTCGGTCGCAAACAATCCAACCAGCCGTTTCTCGAAGACGTGCTCGGCCTAGGCAAACCGGACGCGCCTGCCGCGGCGCGCACCGATTCGTCCACGGTGAAGTAGGGCGCCGCGTCTGCTTCGAAGCGCGATGAGGCTGCGCCGGTTGACCTGCTGCGCTCTGGCGCTTCTCGCGCTCGGCCTCGTCGTCGCGGCGACACCGGGCTGCTCGCGCCGCGGCGGACGGGCGGCGGACGGTGCGCATGAGGGCGTGCTCTTCGTTAACGCCGGAAGCGACCCGGCCGATCTGGATCCGCAGACGACAAACGGCGTCCCGGAAGCCCGGATTCAATACGCGCTCTGGGAAGGGCTCATCGACTTCGACCCGCTCGACCCGGCCTGCCGCGCCGTGGTGCCGGCGGCGGCGGAGCGCTGGGAAATCTCGGCCGATGGGAAGGACTACACGTTTCACCTCCGGGCCGACGCCCGCTGGAGCAACGGCGACCCGGTCACGGCGCAGGATTTCCGGGATAGCTATCGCCGCGTGCTCACACCCCGGCTCGCCGCGCCGTATGCGGACATGCTCTATGTCATCGCCGGCGCGGAGGATTTTCACCGCGGCAAAACGGCCGATTTTAACGCCGTCGGCATCCGGGCGCCGGACGCAGCGACCCTGGAGATCACGCTCGAAAAGCCGCTGCCGTTTTTTCTGCTGATGCTCAAGCATCACACTTGGCTGCCGGTGCATCTCCCGTCGATCCGCCAGGTCGGGCCGGTGGACGAAAAAGGCGGGCGCTGGACCCGGCCGGGCAACCTCGTCAGTAACGGACCGTTCCGCCTGAAAAGCTGGAAAGTGCAGCAAGGCATCGAAGTGGAGCGGAACCCGTTTTACTGGGACGCCGCCCGGGTGCGGCTGAACGCCATCCGCTTTCTTTCCATCGAGAGCCTCGACGTCGAGGAGCGCGCCTTCCGCGCCGGTGACCTCCATGCCACCGACACGAATATCCCGCCGACGAAGATCGACGGCTACCGGCGCGATTTCCCGGAGCTGTTAAAGACGCAGCCTTATTACGGCTCCTATTTTTTCCGCGTGAACGTGGAGCACCCGGCGCTGAAGGATCGCCGGGTGCGCCGGGCGCTCGGGATGGCGATCGACCGGGAGGCGATCGTGAAAAACGTGACGCGCGGCGGACAGCGCGCTGCTCACAGCTTCGTGCCGCCGAATGCCGCCTACCAGCCGGCGACGACGATGCCCTACGATCTCCCCGCTGCGCGTCGGCTCCTCGCGGAAGCCGGCCATCCGGACGGGCGCGGGCTGCCGACGCTGGTCATCCATTTCAACACGAACGAAAGCCACCGCGCCGTGGCCGAAAGCATCCAGCAGATGTGGAAAAGCGGGCTCGGGGTGAACGTCGAATTGCGCAACGAGGAGTGGAAGGTTTTCCTCGATACGCAGACCACGCAGAACTACATGCTCTCGCGCTCCGCCTGGATCGGCGATTACAACGATCCCGACACGTTTTTGACGATCATGCGCAGCGGCAATGGCAACAACAACACCGGCTTTGCCAGCCCGGAATATGATCGCCTGCTCGACGAATCGCTTAGCGCGCCGGACCCGGCGGCGCGCGTGGCGCTCATGCAAAAAGCGGAAGCCATTCTGCTCGACGAAGCCGCGGTGCTGCCGATTTACTTCTACGTCAACAACCGCCTCATGCATCCCAGCGTAAAAGGCTGGACCGGCAACGTGCTCGACCTTCCTCCGTTCAAACACATCTACTTCGACGAAACGCGACGCAGCCTGCCAGCGCCATTGACGCTCCGTCGATTCCTCGCGCCCGAGCGCGGCGGTTCGCTCTCGAGCGCGTTGGAGATAATGCCGCTTCCCACGGTGCGTCGCTAGGTGGCGAACTGCGGCGCGCACTTCCTGAATTTTTGAGGCCCCGATGTTCCGTTTCATCGCCCGCCGCTTGCTGGAAACGATCCCGGTGATGTTCATCATCATCACCGGCACGTTTTTCCTGATCCGCTTCGCGCCGGGCGGACCGTTCACCGCAGAGCGCAACGTGACGCCGGAGATCCGGCGCAACCTCGAAGCGCACTACGGACTCGATCGTCCGCTCTGGCGGCAATACCTCGACTACTGGGACAAGCTTCTGCTTCACGGCGACCTCGGGCCGTCCTTCAAATACGCGAACCGGACGGTAAACGAACTCATCGCTGAGGGTCTGCCGGTTTCCTTGGAACTCGGCTGCTGGGGCATGCTCATCGCTCTCGTCTTCGGCGTGAGCGCGGGCGTCGTAGCGTCGTTGCGACCGAATTCGGCGACGGATTATGTTCCGATGTCGCTGGCAATGACGGGCGTCTGTCTGCCGACGTTTGTGACCGGTCCGCTGCTCATCCTCGTCTTCGCCTTGCAGTTGAAATGGTTTTATCCCTCCGGCTGGTATGGGCCGGAGGATCGCGTGCTGCCGGCGCTCACGCTGGGGCTTTACTACGCGGCGTATCTGGCGCGGCTGACGCGCGGCGGCATGCTGGAAACGCTGTCGCAGGATTTCATCCGCACCGCCCGCGCGAAGGGCGCCGGCGAAGGGCGCGTGGTGTTGAAACACGCTCTGCGCGGCGGACTCCTGCCGGTGGTTTCCTTTCTCGGGCCGGCGCTGGCGGGGATCATCAGCGGATCGTTTGTCGTGGAAACCATTTTCCAGATTCCCGGGCTGGGTCGGTATTTCATCACCGCTGCCTTTAATCGCGACTACACCATGGTGCTCGGGACCGTGATTTTCTACGCGGCGCTGATCGTCGTCTTCAATCTCCTCGTGGACGTGCTCCAGGTGTTCCTCAATCCGCGGCTGCGGTTTGATTGAACCGACCGATGCCGTCGCGCATTTTCCCGATCATGCTGGAAACCTCGCAAGCCGAGTCTGTCGCGCTCTCCGGCGCAGCGCTGCCCTTGCCGCCGGCGCCGGTGGAGGAGGGATCTTCGCTTTGGCGGGACGCCTGGCATCGGCTCCAGCGGAATCGTCTCGCCGTGGCTGGCGGCGCGATCATCACGGTGCTCGCGTTGCTCTGCGCCGCGGCGCCGTGGCTCACCCGGGATCCGAATTTCCAGGACCTCGCGACTTACGCGACGCCGCCAAGCGCGGCGCATCCGTTCGGCACCGATGCCCTCGGGCGGGATCTCTTCGCGCGCGTGCTGCACGGCGGGCGCATCTCGCTGGCGGTCGGCATCGTGGCGACGGCGGTCGCGCTGGTGATCGGCGTGCTTTACGGCACGATCGCCGGCTATCTCGGCGGCAAGACGGACGCTGTCATGATGCGGGCGGTCGATATTCTTTACGCGCTGCCGTTCACGATCTTCGTCATCCTGCTGACCGTCTTTTTCGGCAGCAACCTCGTCCTCCTTTTCGCCGCCATCGGCGCGGTGGAATGGCTGACGATGGCGCGCATCGTGCGCGGTCAGGTGCGGTCGCTGCGGAAGCAGGAATTCATCGAGGCCGCGGAAGCGCTCGGCCTCCGACCCCGGCGCATCATTCTGCGTCACATGATCCCGAACGTCCTCGGGCCGGTGATCGTTTATACGACGCTGACGATTCCCGCCGTGATGTTGCTGGAGGCGTTTCTCTCATTTCTCGGCCTCGGCGTGCAGCCGCCGGACGCGAGCTGGGGCGTCCTCATCGGCGAAGGCGCCAAGAGCATGGAGGAATTCCCGTGGCTGCTCGTCTTTCCCGGCCTCGCGCTGGCGTTGACGCTCTTCTCCTTCAACTTCCTTGGCGACGGACTCCGCGACGCCCTGGATCCGCGCGCCGCGAAGGACTAAACGGTTCCGCCCATGCCACTTCTCGACGTTGAAAATCTGCGCGTCGCGTTTCACACCCGCAACGGGGTGTATCGCGCGGTCAACGACGTGAGCTTCTCGGTCGAAAAAGGCGAGACGGTCGGCATCGTCGGCGAGTCCGGGTCCGGCAAATCGGTGACCTGTTATTCGTTGCTCGGCCTGATCCCGCAGCCGCCGGGACGCATCGAAAGCGGCCGCGCGCTGTTTGGCGGCGTGGACCTGCTGGCTTGTCGCGGAAAGGAACTCAACGCCATCCGCGGCCGACGAATCGCGATGATTTTTCAGGACCCGATGACCTCGCTCAACCCGTATCTGCGGATCGAGGATCAGCTCATCGAGCCGCTGCAAATCCACTTCCGGCTCGGCCGCACGGATGCGCGACAACGGGCGCTCGCGGCGTTGCGGGAAGTCGGCATCACGGACGGCGAACGGCGGCTGCGGGCCTACCCGCACGAGTTTAGCGGCGGCATGCGTCAGCGGGTGATGATCGCGATGGCGATCATCACGAATCCGGAGCTTCTCATCGCGGACGAGCCGACGACGGCGCTCGACGTGACAGTTCAGGCGCAGATTCTGGAGTTGATCCGGAAGCTCCAGCGCGAGCACGGCACCGCGGTCATTTTCATCACGCACGACCTCGGCGTGGTCAGCGGATTTTGCGATCGCGTGCTCGTCATGTATGCCGGCCGGATCGTGGAAACCGCGGGCGTGGCGGAGATCTTCCATCGGCCGATGCATCCGTATAACCGCGCGCTGCAAAAATCGATTCCCGCGCTGCAGCCGAAGGGAGCGCGAGCTTTACACGATCGCGGGATTGCCGCCGGACCTGTCGAAGCCCGCCGAGGGGTGTCCGTTTGTGCCGCGCTGCGAGTTTGCGCGCGAGCCGATCTGCCATGAGCCCGTCACCCTGGAAACCGTCGGCCCGCAGCATTGCAGCGCCTGCACCCGCGTGCAGCGGGGCGAGCTGCAGTTGCGGGACGAAGGCCTGCCGGCGCGCGTGGATGCGGCCTTCCTCCCGACAGACGAAGCGCCGCTGCAGGGAACTCCCGCCGGGCGCGACCTGCCAGCATGACCCGACCGATGAACCCGGTGCCCGCGTTCCTGCATGTCGAAAATTTGCAGACCCATTTTCCGGTCGAGCGCGGCTTTATTTTCAAGCGGCGCGTCGGCACGGTCCGCGCGGTGGACGGCGTCAATCTGACCCTGGGCGAAGGCGAAGTGCTGGGACTCGTCGGCGAATCCGGCTGCGGGAAATCGACGCTCGGGCGCACGATCCTGCAGCTGATCCCGCCGACGGCGGGAAGCGTGGTTCTCGGCGGGAAAAACCTGGCTGCGCTGCCGGCGGAGACGTTGCGGCGGGCGCGGGCCGGTTTCCAGATGATCTTTCAGGATCCCTACGCTTCGCTCAATCCGCGCATGACGGTCTTCGACGCGCTGGCGGAGGCGATCACGACTCACCGCGCGGTGGCGCGACGAGAGCTGCCGGCGCGTGTGGCGGCATTAATGGATCGCGTGGGGCTATCGCCACGATTCATCCGGAAATATCCGCACGAGTTCTCCGGCGGTCAGCGCCAGCGCATCGCCATCGCGCGCGCGCTGGCCGTCGAGCCGAAGCTGATCATCGCCGACGAACCGGTCAGCGCGCTCGACGTTTCCATCCAGGCGCAGATCATCAATCTGCTTGCGCAATTGACGCGGGAAATGCGGCTGACGATGATCTTCATCTCACACGATCTCAGCGTGGTGAAACACGTCAGCGACCGCATCGCAGTGATGTATCTCGGGAAGATCGTCGAGCTGGGGCCAGCGGCGGAAGTCTTCGCGAAGCCGCTGCATCCCTACACGAAATCGCTGGTCAGCGCCGTGCCGATCCCGGATCCAGAGCGCGAGCGGGCGCGGCGGCGCATCATCCTCGCCGGCGACCCGCCGTCACCGCTGGACCCGCCGGCAGGCTGCACGTTTCATCCGCGCTGCTCTCACGCAATCGAGGCGTGCCGCGCCGCGTTCCCGCCGATGACCGAGCACGGAGCCGGCCGGCGCGCCGCGTGCATCCGGATCCACGAGATCAACCCGCCGCTGCCGGAAGCCTAGCGACCGCTGTTCCGGTTTGTGCGAATCACGATCTCGACGCGCCGGTTGAGCTGCTGGGATTCCACGCTGCCGCTTTGGATCAGCGGCCGGCGGCTGCCCCAGCCGCGGGTTTGGATGCGCGCCGGGTCGATGCCGGCGGCGCTGGCGACCCAGTCCTTCACGCTGGCGGCGCGGCGTTCGCTCAGCGTCTGGTTATAGGTGGGCGAGCCGAACGAATCGGTGTGGCCGTCGATGATGAAGCTGGCCTGCGGATTCTGGCGGATAAGTTGACCGAGCTTGAGCAAACTCGCCGCGGCGTCTTGGCGCAGCACGGCGCTGTCGTAGTCGAAAAGCAGATCGGTCGGCAGAAGAATCGGCCCTTCGCGACCGGTGAGTGGTCCCTTCTGGCTGAGTAGTCCGTCGAGATTCGAAAAATTCGCGGTGCCGAGATTCGGACCGCCGTTCGCTCGGGACTGTTCCTCGGCGCCGGTCACCGAAAACGACGGGTGCGAGCGGGTGACGTTTGGCTTCGCGTTCAGGAGCGAGTCGCGCAGCTTGCTCAGATCGCTCGGCGCGTCGCTGCCGACGGATTCCTGCAACGCTTTCGAAATGCTCGCGGCGTTGCTGTCCACGCGCGGTTTGTCAAGCGCCATGGTCTGCTCCGCCAGCTTCGGCGCCGCGATCACTTCATTCGCGCGCGCCATCAACTGGTCGAACGTCGGCTGCTCGCCGGGGATTTGGAGGTCCGTCGGTTTCGGATCCGGTGTGAGCGGATTTTTGTCGAGCGTCTTCGGCTGGGCATTGCCGGGATCGAGCAGCTTCGGGTCGATCTCGACCTGCCGGATGTTGAAAGCCGGCGGAACAATTTTGTCGTAAAACGCAGGACTCAGTGCGTGCACGCGGGAAGCGCGAAACAGTTCGTAGAGTCCCGCATGCACCAGGACCGTCAGCAGCAGCGCCGGCACGATCCACCGGGCAACCGGGCCCAGCGGCCGGCGGCGGATCGGACGGAGCGCGCGCGGGCGCACAACCGTCGTGGCGGCGGCATCGATCATGGCAGGATTACGGTTTGCGCTAGCTTTGCGGCAGCGTCTTCAGCTTGCCCACGAAAACGCCCGGGCCGCCTTCCATGTAGCCGAGCTCGCCGACCGGCTTGCCTTCGGAATTCAGCACGATGATCGTCGGGAAGCCTTCGATGTTAAACTGTTTTGCCAGACGCTCGTTCTGCGCTTTCTCGGCGGCCGGCTGCTCGATCCCGCGCGGGAAATCGAGCTTCACAAGGACCAGATTTTTCTGGGCGTATTCTTTGAACTCCGGCGTGGAGAAGACCTCGCGATCGAGCTTCTTGCACCAGCCGCACCAGTTCGAACCGGTGAAATCGAGGAGCACCATCTTCTTTTCCGCCTTCGCGGTTTCCAGCGCCTGCGCGTAATCGGTGCGCCAGCTGGCTTCATCGGCCGCCCGGGAGACCGCGGGTGAAAGGGTGAAAGCCATGCCACACAGGGCGGTGACCAGCCAGGCGGTGGTGAAAGGGAACCAGGATGATTTCATGATAAGCGGCAGTCGGAATTAAAAAGGATGGAGCTAATACTTCGCCCGGAGCGGGCGGGCGGGCAACCGGGAGCCGCGACCGGTCCATGGCGCGTGCGCGGTGCGGCAGGTTGGACCGAGATGAAGCGCTGGTTGTTCAACCGTTTCTCCACGCCCATCGGTTGTTCGGTCGAGCCGGGGCGCGCCAAAACCGTGGGCGAACCGGGCGCTCTGCCGCAGGGCTGAGCCGGCGACGTCCCGCCTTCGAGGGGAGGCAGCGGGTGTTTTTTGTTCGCGGATCGTCTTTTCGCTTCCTCCCCCCACGCCTTTTTGTTTAAATCTGCCCCCCATGAACCCACCCCTGTTTGTCTCACCCCCAAATGCTGGAACCCGTTTTCCGGCAAAACCTTCGCCGTCCGCGCGACGATAAATCACCTTCACCCCTGCACCCTAAGAACGAGTTTCACACAAATCGGTTTCATTCCTGCCAATCCGGCATCCTTCATCCCTTATGAGTAACGGCACTTCCTCTTCCGCCTCCGCCGCCAGCGGCGCGCCCACGACTCTCGGTTCCGGGCACAAGATGGTGATCTTCGCCTCTTCGCTCGGCACCGTTTTCGAATGGTATGACTTTTATCTCTACGGCTCGCTTGCTGCCATTATCGGCAAGCAGTTTTTCTCGGGCCTGAACGAAACCTCCCAGTTCATCTTCGCGCTGCTCGCCTTCGCCGCCGGCTTCGCGGTGCGCCCCTTCGGCGCCTTGGTCTTCGGGCGGATCGGCGATCTTGTCGGCCGCAAATACACCTTCATGGTCACGATCGTGCTCATGGGTCTTTCGACGTTTATCGTCGGTTTGCTGCCCGGTTATAACTCCATCGGCGTGGCGGCCCCGATCATCCTGATCGTGCTGCGACTGCTGCAAGGTCTGGCGCTCGGCGGCGAATACGGCGGCGCGGCGACTTACGTCGCGGAGCACGCTCCGATGGGCAAACGCGGCGCTTACACCAGCTGGATTCAGACGACCGCCACGGTCGGTTTGTTCCTCTCGCTGGTCGTCATCCTCGGCGTCCGCACCCAAATGGGCGAAGAAAAATTTGCCGACTGGGGCTGGCGGATTCCGTTCCTCGTTTCGGTGCTGCTGCTCGGCATCTCGGTTTACATCCGGCTCAAGCTGAATGAATCGCCGGTGTTTGCGGAGATGAAAGCACAGGGCAAGGGTTCGAAGGCGCCGCTCGCCGAATCGTTCGGCCAGTGGAGCAATCTGAAAATCGTGATCCTCGCGCTGTTCGGCCTGACGGCTGGCCAGGCGGTCGTCTGGTATACCGGCCAGTTCTATGCGCTCTACTTCCTGACCCAGACGCTGAAAGTGGACGCCCCGACGGCAAACATCTTGATCGCGGTTTCCCTGCTGATCGGCACACCGTTCTTCGTCGTGTTCGGCATTCTCTCCGACAAGATCGGGCGCAAACCGATCATCATGGCGGGCTGCTTGCTGGCGGTGCTGACCTACTTCCCGATCTTCAAGGGAATCACGAACTACGCGAATCCCGGACTCGCCTCGGCGCAAGAGAAATCGCCGGTGACGCTGGTGGCCGACCCGGCCAGCAAGCACTTCCAGTTCGAGTTCTTCGCGAACCCGAACAAGCCGAACTTTACGTCCTCGGCGGACGTGGCCGCAGCCGCGCTGGCTCGCAACTCGGTTTCCTACAATGTCGATCCTGCGCCTCCCGGCACGGTTGCCACGGTGAAGATCGGCGACAAGACCGTGCAGAGCTTTGAAGGCGGGCCGCTGAGCGGTGCCGAGTTCAAAACGAAAAACGCGGCGTTCACGAAAGAACTCGGCACGGCCATCGCCGCGGCGGGTTACCCGGCAAAGTCGGATCCGGCGAAGCGCAATAATGTCATGATCGTGGTGCTCCTCACCGTGCTCGTGCTCTACGTCACGATGGTCTACGGCCCGATCGCGGCGATGCTCGTCGAGATGTTCCCGACCCGCATTCGTTACACCTCGATGTCGCTGCCTTACCACATCGGCAACGGCTGGTTCGGCGGCTTCCTGCCGACGATCTCCTTCGCGCTCGTCGCGGCGAATGGAAACATCTACTATGGCCTCTGGTATCCGATCATCGTCGCCGCCATGACGCTCGTCATCGGCACGATCTTCATCAAGGAAACCAAGGATCGCCCGCTGCACTACGACGCGAAAGACGTCTAGCAAACTGACGCGCTAATCCGTCACCGGACTGGCGCGACGTCGGTTGAGCGCGGCAACGGACCGGGCAGCATCTGCCCACCGTTGCCGCGCTTTCTTTTTTGTCCTGGTAGCCTGCTGACACCGCTCTAGCTTTCGCGGCCCGCCTCAATTACGCTCGTCCTTCAACCCGAGCCCTTCCTTCTGCCCTGATGAACGACGACCAACCTTTCGACCCCGTGGTGCCCGCCGCCGGCTGGCACATGCTGCATCTTTTTTACCGCGTCGAGCACGGTCAATGGCAACTCCTCGGCGCCGACGAGCAGCGCGCCGCCAAGACGCGTCTGGCGGAACTCGTGCAGGAAATCCGTGCGACGCCGGACACTCAGCTTTTGACGCTCAGCATGACGACGCCGAAGGCGGATCTCGGCTTTGTGCTGACCACGCCGGACCTGCAGACGGCCAACGCCTGGGAAAAGCGGCTTTCGCTCGCGCTCGGGCCGGACGTGCTGACGCCGGTCTTCAGCTATCTCTCGCTCACCGAGTTGAGCGAATACACCACGACGGAATCTGATTACGCCGCCGAAACGCTGGAGAAGGAGCGGGGCCTCAACGCCGGCACCGCGGAACACGAGGCGGCGCTCGCCGAGTTCCGGGAACGGATGAAACATTACGGCCAATGGCGGCTCTACCCGCCGCTGCCGGACTGGCCCGTGGTTTGTTTTTACCCGATGAACAAGCGCCGCGGCGCCCAGCAGAACTGGTATCGGCTGACCTACGCGGAACGGAAAAATCTGATGTCCGGCCACGCCCGCATCGGCCGCCAGTGGACCGGCAAGATCAAGCAGATCATCAGCGGCTCCACGGGTCTGGACGACGCCGAGTGGGGGGTGACGCTTTTCTCCCGCAGCACTCTCGATATCAAAGGCATCGTCTATGAGATGCGCTTCGACGCGGTGAGCGCGGAATACGCCGAGTTCGGCGAATTTTACATTGGTTTGCAGCTACCGCTCGGCGTGTTGTTCGGGCGCTTGCAGCTTTGAGCCGGTGCGGACGGACCGCGGTGTCTTTTTCTCCCGTTGCGGACCGGTCGATTTGGGTGAGAGTTTTTCGGTCACCATGATTGAAAAATCCGCCGCGCTCGACGCGCTTCTGCTCTCGCATGCCCCGCTGCTCGTCGCCTATTCCGGCGGCGTAGACAGCGCCTTTCTGCTGGCGGCGGCGCACCGCGCGCTCCGACCCACGGGTGGCACGGTGCTTGGCGTCATTGCCGACAGCCCGAGCCTGCCACGCCAGGCGTTGGCTGATGCGCTGACGCTGGCGCACGAGGTTATCGGCGCGCCGGTCGAAGTCGTCCGCACGGATGAGATGGAGGACGAGAACTACGTCACCAATCCGCTTAACCGTTGCTATTTTTGCAAGTCGGCGCTCTTCACCCGGCTCGACGCCCTCGCGCAGGAGCGGGGATTCGCCGCGATCGCCTACGGGGAGAACGCGGACGACATGCGCCAGGTGCGCCCCGGCCGGCAGGCGGCGGCGGAGTTTGCCGTGCTGGCGCCGTTGCGAGATGCCGGACTCACGAAGGCGGAGATTCGCGCTCTCTCCCGCGCGCTCGGGTTGCCGACGGCCGATGCGCCGGCGCAACCGTGCCTCAGCTCGCGCATTCCCCACGGCACCCCGGTCACCGGCGAAGCACTGGCGATGATCGAGCGCGCCGAGGCGTTTGTCCGCTCGCTCGGGTTCCAGGTTTTCCGCGTGCGCCATCATGCCGATGCCGCGGCGGCGCCGATCGCGCGCGTGCAGATCGCGCCGGACGAGCTTGCCGCCCGTTTGCCCGCGGCGGCAGCAGACCTCGAAGCCGGGATTCTCGCCGCCGGGTATCGCGAGGTGCAGATCGATCCGCAGGGCTACCGCTCGGCCGCCTGAGGGGCGGCGCGCGCGACCAAAAAAATCGCGGCAGCCTTTCGACTGCCGCGCGCATCGCCGGGCGGGCGTGCGCGACGCCCAGTCCCGGAAGAATTTCCTCGCGAGCTCAACTCTTTACCGTCACCTGCGGCGGCTCCTTGCTCTCCGTTACAACGACTGGCTCAGACGGCGAAGCGGGCGTGGCGACCGTGGGGATCGTGCCGGCCGGCGCGACGGCGCCACCGGTGACCGTAGCGGTGGTCTGCAGCGCTTCGTTTTTCCGCTGCATCTCGCGGAGCTGCTCTTGAAGCTCGCGCACCTGATCCTCGACGTTGCCGCTCGTCGGGTTGTTGTAGGCAAGCTGCCGGTTCTCCGGCTCGCGCACCTTCACCGGTGCCGTCGGCTCAGCGGCACCCTGGTGCAGCTCGGTCTCAAATTCTTCCCGGGCTTTTTTGAATTCCGTCATGCTCTTGCCGAGTCCGCGGGCGAGTTCCGGCAGACGTTTGGCGCCGAAGAGGATGAGGACGACGAACAAAATAACCACCCATTCAAGGCCGTTCGGCATCCCGAGTGCGAGGAGCGCAGTCATGGTGGGGAAACTATCATGGCGATGCAAACTTGCAACGCTCCTCCACACCGATTGACCGCAGCGCAGCTAGCGGATCGGCCCCCGGCCGGAAGCGGCGGCATCGAAGAGCTCCGGCGACGGCAGGCCCCAGGCCCGCCATTTCGCCGCGTATTGGTCGCGCGGCAGCAGGGCGTAGTGCGGACTGGCCTCGGCTCGCAGCCAGCGAATCAGCTCGACGAGCTGCGGCTCGGCCATCGTGGTGCAGCCGCTGCTCGGCCGGGTTTCGCCACGCCGGATATGAAAAAAGATGGCGCTCCCGGCACCCAGGACCGGCGCAGGATCGGAGTTGTGGCGGATTTCCACCAGCCAGCGATAAGCGAAATCACCATGCCGCATCTTTGCTTTCTCAAACCACGGCGGCGGCTTGGCGGGATCCGGGATCGTGACAAACCGGTTGTAAATTTCCGGCTGGTCCGGGTTGTCGCCCCAGGCGTCGGCGCGGGTCACGGTGTGGAATTTTCCGTAGCGCGATCCCGCGGGCAGCGCGGCGTCATAGGTGTAGATCGTCCCGATGCGAAAGATGCCGGCGGGCGCCCGGCCATCGCGCTCCTGTTTGCGCCGTCCGGGCTCGGCATCGCCGTAGCCGGGCAGCCCGCGGCCCCAGGCCAGACCGTTGCGTCCGTAGAGCACCGGCCACGCGGCGCCCACCGCCCGCCAGGCGCCGTTGGCCACGCCGGGGTCGCGCTCGAAGCGCTGCAGGCGGCCGGTCTGCTGATTCCAGTCCGGCGCCACGCTGAGGACGAGCTGCCGCACCTCGGCGTCCAGCGCCTGACTGCGCGCCGGCCAGGAGGGAATCAGCGTCACCCCCGCGGCCAGCCACAGGATGAATGTATTTCGGAAGCTCGACATGGACCTTGGGGAATAAACCAACGCCACGATCTCAAACTCCCAGGATGCGGCTCAGCGCCTCCCTGCGGACGCGATGCGCCTCCTCGTCGAGCACCGGTTGCCACTGCGTCCCGGCCGGCGCGGTCGGCGGCAGATCGATCCACGATTTGCAGCCTCCAAACGCCGGGCTGTTCGGCAGGGTCCAGGCCGGATCCAGTCGATAAACCCGGCAGAACGCCACGCTCAACGCGCCTTCCGCGTGATGCCTGTCGGCGTAGGCAAATCGCTCCCGCGCGACCTCTTCGCGGTAAACGTGAAATGGCTCCAGGCGGCGCACCGTTTCCCAATCTTCCACCCGCCAGCTGCGTTCCAGCCGGCAGCCGTAGCGGATCGGCACCACGCCCGCTTCGTCCCCGCCAGCCGCGTCGACCGCAGCCAGTTCGTCGGGCCGGATTTTTAGCGCCTGCTCGTGGTAGCGGGTCGGGAACAGGAAAAACGTTTCGTGATGAAAACCGAACCCGCCCCGGCCCTCGGCCAGCCCGCCTTTCCGCAGGATCAAACTCTGCCGGCCGGTGCCCATCGCCTCGCAGATCAACGCCCAATCCTTGAAGCCCACCGCCGGGCGCTTCGCGTCGTCAGCAGGCAGCTGGACGGATGAAAGGAAGGAAGCTGCCGTGGTCATAAAGGCGGAATTTTGCGCGGGCGCAAAACTCTAAGCCGCGGCCGTGCGGATGGCAAAAATGTCACGCTGCCGGCTGGTCGTCCGCGCACGTTTCGCATTTGCTCAGGTGGCACGCCGAACCTAGGGTGGCCGTCGTGCCGATGACTTATCATATCGATCTGCATTGTCATTCGTATTTCTCTGCGGACGGGGTGAGCAGTCTGGAAGCGTTGATCGAGTCCGCGCGCGCCAAAGGCCTGCACGGCTTCGCGATCACGGATCACAACACGTGCGAGGCCGTCGATTACCTTCTCGCCAAGGGCCTCATGCGCGCCGACGGCCAGGCTGTGGACAATTTTCTCATCATTCCCGGCGTGGAGGTGACGACGCAGGATGGCCACCTGCTTTGTCTCGGAGCCCGGCTGCCGGACATGAAAGGCAAGCCGGCGATCAAGGTGTGCGAAGCAATCCATGCCGCCGGCGGCATCGCCATTCCGCCGCATCCGTATGATCTGTTCCGCGCCGGCATCCGCCGGGCAACGCTCGACACCCTGCCGATCGACGCGCTCGAAGTCTTCAACGCCGCCACGACGCTGCGGCGCTACAATCGCAAAGCCTTCGCCTACGCCGGCACGCGCGGCCTGCCGATGACCGCCGCCAGCGACGCGCATCACGCGGACGCCATCGGCACGGCTTACACGATCATCGAAACCGATGAGTTCAGTGTGGCCGGCATCCTGCGCGGCATCATTGCCGGCGCGAAGCTCAATCAGCGCTACCTGACGCCGCGCGACAACATCAAGAAGACCTGGAGCAACTGGCTCCGGCTCAAGCGCCGCCGCCCGCCACTGGCGGGCGTTTCCACGACGCCAGTCTGACGCGGCGCCCGCGTCACGCGCCCGGGAGGATCCGCACCGCGCGCGTCTTATCCAGCTTCAAAACGCCGCCCGCCGCGAAGTCGGGAGCCGCTTTCGGATCGGTCACTTTCTCGCCGCGCCACTGCACGCTGCCGCCTTCCACGAGTCGGCGGGCCTCGCCGCGCGACTTCGTCTGGCTGAAGCCTTCCTGGTAGGCCGCGATGACTGCGGCAACCGCGTCCAGCCCCGCTCCCGGCAGCCGGATTTCCGGCAGGTCGGCATGCTCCAGATCCCGCTTGGAAAAGCGCGTGTTGAAATCCGCCAGCGCCGCCTGGGCATCAGCTTCGGCGTGGAACCGCGCGACCAGCCGGGTCGCGAGCTGCTTTTTCGCCTCCATCGGGTGAGCGTCCGGCGCGAGCGATTCGTTCAGCAGCAGCGGATACCAGCGCGCCATCAGCTCGTCGGAAATGCTCATCGCCTTGCCGAACATGTCCGCCGGCGCATCCGTGACGCCGATGTAATTTTTCAGGCTCTTGCTCATCTTCTGCACACCGTCGAGCCCTTCGAGGATCGGCGTCAGCATGGCTACCTGCTGCGGCTGATTTTCCTGCCGCTGCAGATCGCGGCCGACCAGGATGTTGAACAACTGATCCGTGGCGCCGAGCTCGACGTCCGCCTCGATCATCACGCTATCCCAGCCCTGCATCAGCGGATATTCCAGCTCGTGCAGGCTCACCGGCTGGCCGGCTTCCACCCGGGCTTTGAAATCTTCGCGCTGGAGCATTTGCTGGAGCGTCACCCGGCTGTTCAGGCGGATGACTTCGTGAAACGTCATCGCGCCAAACCATTCGCCGTTGAAGCGGATCGTCGTTTGGTCGGGATTGAGCACTTTGAACGCCTGCTTGCGATAGGTTTCCGCGTTCGCCAGCACGGCTTCGTGCGTAAGTTGCGGCCGGGTCGCAGAACGCCCGCTCGGGTCGCCGACCATCGCGGTGAAGTCGCCGATGATCAGCACGGCGTGGTGCCCGAGATCCTGAAACTGGCGCAGCTTTTGCAGTGGGATCGTGTGGCCGAGATGCAGATCCGAGGATGTGGGATCGACGCCCAGCTTCACCCGTAGCGGCCGCCCGAGCCGGAGCTTTGCGAGCAACTCGGCTTCGCTGACGATCTGCGCCGTGCCGACCCTGAGCTGGGCCAGGGCGTCATCGGGTGAAAGCAGGATGGTGGAAGGGGAGGAGGCGGACATCGGGAGGCGCGGGAGCTTGGCCGGCGCGCGATCGGCAGCGCGGCGGGGCGGCACCCTAGAACTTTAGCGGTTTTTGTTCAACAGCTCGCGCACTTCCTCGATCGTCATCGGCCGCGCCCGGCTCTGCTCGTCGAGCGCCTCCTGACGTTTGCCCGGGACCGCAAACCGCCGGGGCGCCGCGCCGCCCGCCGTGGCCGCGCGGGTGGCGAAGGTGCGCGTGGCCGCTGGGTCCGCCCGCACCGGCAGAGCACGGGCGGCGAATGGCCCGCGGCCCGTGATCCCGTCCGCGCGGCTGCGGGAAACGGCGTTGAGCCCCTGGCGATCGGCGCCGGCGGCCGCGCGAGTGCGGAAATTCCCGGCGCCGGAATACGGGCGGGTCGCAAACGTCCCGACGGCTGCGGGCCGGGAAAACGAAAACGTCCGCACGGCGGCGGGCTTCTCAAACGTCGCGCGTCCGGTGCCGCCGAACGCCTGGCGCCCGGGCTCGAAGCGCAGCGTGCGGTCGGGGTTCATGATGCGCTGCATCAGGCCGGATTCCTGCCGGGGCGATTCCGGCGTAGGAAATCCCCTGTGCGGGCGCGACGACCGGGAGCAGGAAGCCGCTCACGCCCAAGCCGCAAAGCCCGGGCAGAAGGGTCCGCGCAAGCCAGCGGGAAATTGCGCGGGGCGGCAGCCTCATCGGTTCACCCTGCAAAACCGGGCGGCGGGTGTCGAGTCCGCGTTTGCGCCGCGGTTGCCGATCGCACCGGAGCTCAACGGTCGCGGCCCGCGGCGGCCTCCCAATCGGCGAGCAGCCGTTGCGCGATTTCCCGGTCGGAGGGCGCGGCATCCGGCGTGGCGAGAAGCGCGCGGGCGAGCGCGGCGGCCGCGGCGTTTTGCCCGTTGGCGGCGAGACGTTCGCCGACCCGGCGCACGCGCGGCAGATCCGCCGGGCTCGAGCTGGCAGGCGCGTTTCAACCGCTCAAGCGCGGGGTCCTGTTGATTCGGCGCGGTGTCCGCAGAGGGCGCGGTCTCCCGCGCCGCCGTGGCGTCGAGGAGCAGAGCGAGTTCGTGCGCGAGGCGCCCGGCCGCCCCTTGCGGATTGTCGGCAGCGAGCGCCCGCTCGAAGAGATCGATCAACGCCAGTCGCTTTGCGTCCGGGGTTTCCGGCTTTTCCGCTTGCTCCCGGAGGCGGGCGGCGACTGCCGGCAGCTCCGCAAGCTGCGCCGGTCGTGCCGCGACCAGTCGCAGCGCCGCGTCACCGCGCCCGCTTTCCATCAGGCGCTGGAATGCTGCGGCCACCAAGCGATTCCCGATGCCGACTGGCAGGCCCAGCCCCAGCGCTACGCCGGGATCGCCGGCCGCTTCGAGCTGACCGCGGGCATCGAGGTAATCCAGGGAAAAGCCGAGCTCGTCAGTCGCATACGAACCGGCCGAGGCGGCATTGGCCTCACGCAGCAACCGGTGTGCGGCCCCGAAATTTTCCCGCGCGATTTCGGCCCGCGCGAGGGCCCGCCGCACCGGCGCACCCGCGCGGCTGGCACCGGGATCGGCGAGGACGGCACGCGCCAGCACGCCGCGCGCGCGCTCCGGTTCGTTGAGATCCTCCCGCCAGAGCGACGCGATCAGGAGCGGGTGCCCCGGGTTGAACACCGCGCCGGCCTCGAGATCCGCCAGGGAGGCGTCCGCTTCCGCCGACTGGCCGGAGCGCCAGAGCTGCCGCGCCTGCTGCAGGGCGTAGGTGACGTTCTGCGGAAAGCGCCGCGCCAGACGCGAGGCAAGCGGCAGCGAGAGCGCGGAATGGCCCGCTTTTTCCAATGCGCCGGCGACCTCCGCGGTTGCGTCCTCGTCCAGTGTCGGACGATCAGAGAACGATCGCACCAGGACTGCGAGCTCCGCGGCGCGCGGCGTGCCTGCGCGCAAAAGCAGGAGCGCCAGCTTCGCTCCGCTCGCCGGGTCGCCGCGGCCGTCGGCCCATTCGGCG
The DNA here is from genome assembly GCA_963762725.1 of uncultured Verrucomicrobiae bacterium. Taxonomy (GTDB): domain Bacteria; phylum Verrucomicrobiota; class Verrucomicrobiia; order Chthoniobacterales; family SZAS-18; genus JAFAXH01. The sequence goes on from CAVXLY010000007.1 coordinate 785,330, forward strand.
CGCAGGATTTTCTCGAGTTCGGCAATGAGACCATCCTGGACGTAGGCATCAAAGCGGATCGTCTGCCACGGAGGCTCCGGCGTGCGGGATTCTTCCGCGAGCCGGCGCAGCCGCCGGAGATGCCGCGCGAACGCCGCAGGCTCGTTCCGGGGCGACGGTGCGGCGCGCTCGAGCAGGAGGCGTTGCGCGGCGACCCGCCCCTGGGCATCCCGACTGGCGCGCAAGGCGCCCTCGAACAGCGCGCGCGCTTCGCCGCGATCCCCGGCGGGTTCCTGCGCCAGCGCGGTGGCGATTTCCTGCACGACGCCGATCTGGCCGGTCCGCAGAAGGTCGCGCGCCAGCGCCGTGGCCCGGGCGCGGTTGCCGCCGGCGAGATGGCGCTTTGCGATCGTCACCACCAGCTCCGCGAATGCGCGCGGAACGCTGGGCGGCGGGCTGCCGCCGACGACCAGGAGCGGCGTCGGGGCTGCGCGCGTGTCCATCGCGGCAAATGCCCGCTCCAGCGTCCGCGTCGCGCTCTCCGGATCGCCCAAGGCATCCTCGGTCCGGGCCAGGATCAGCGCCGCCTGCGCGTCGGCCGGTTGCAGGCGCAACACCTCGCGGCACCAGCGGGCGGCGGCGGGGAGATTGCCTTGCTTTTCGAAGTTCGCCGCGAGACGCAGCAGCAGCACGGTCTCCCGCACCGGCCCGGGCGCAATTTCCGCGGGGGTCTGCGGGGAGCGAAGGACGCTCTCAAGCAAGCGGGCCGCCGCCGGCAGGTCGCCCGCGTTTTCCAGCAGATCCGTCAGCCGCAGAGCCAGCTCGCGCCGAGGCAGCAGGCTGTCGCGAACCCGCGGAACCATGGGGTCGCGGACCACGGCGACCCGCGGGGAAGGCGCCGGATGCCGGTCAAACAGGAGGTGACGCAGCGTGCGCTCCAGCGGCCCGATGGCGCCGGCGGTGGTGTAAACATTCAGCAGCGCGCGCCAGTTTTCCGCCATTTGCGGCTCGCGCGCGCAGAGCAGCTCGGCCAGGCGCGTCGCCACGGACAGGGTCGCGAGCGAGGCCAGCCGCTCGGCCTTGGCCGGGACGCTCCCCGGGCCCGCTCCCAGCCGGGTGCGCAGCGTCGTCAGCGTCTCCGCCGGAATCTCGCCGCCCAGCAGATCGCGCAGCACGAGTTCCGCGCGCCCCGCGTCGCCCTGCGCGGCGCTCAGTTGAAGCACGGCCAGGCGCACCCGCACCTCGCGTAGCGCGGACTGGCGCAACACCGGGTCCACGCCCAGACCGACGAGCGCCGGCTCCGCCAGCGTTCTTTTCCAAAGGTGCGCGGCGAGCGGATCGAAGCTCCAGTTTTGCAGCCGTTCCCCCAGCTCCAGCCAGAAACGCCACCGTCGCGCCGCCGCCGGATCCTCCGACCCGGCGATGGCCCGATCGCTCAGCGGCTGGAGCTTCAACAGCGCGTCGAGATGCCGCTGCCCGCGCGCCCAGTCGCCGGCCAGGCCGTCCAGCAACAGGAGCGAAACGAGGCGCTGCGACTGCGAGCGGTCATGCTGTCCGCGGGCCGAGGCCGCACGCGTGACGCGGGCGAATTGTTCCCGAAACGGCGCCCGCTCGGCGGCGGGGAGCAACTGATAATAAGCGCGCAGGCATTCGTCCTCCCAGGCGGCGTCCTCGTTGTCGGAAGCCGTCAGCGTCGCCGGGCTCCCGGGAGACTGGAACGCCGCGCCCAGGATCGCGCGGGCTCGCTCCGGCTGGCGCAGCAAGACGTGCCAGCGGGCCAGTTGCAGCCCGCAGGCCGCGCGCCCGGTGACGCTGCTCGCGAAGACGCGCTCGCCGAGCCGCACCGCGTCGGCAAACCGGCCGGCGGGCGCCAGCACCTGGGTCGCCGCCTGCCAGAGCTTTTCACGCGGCATCGCCGGCGCCGGTTCGCCGCTGCCGCCGGCTTCCGGAAAGAGCGCGTCGAGCAGCCCGGGGTCCAGCGTGTCGGTGTCAACAAACGGCACGTAGCGCGCGAGGGCGAGACAGGCCAGTGAGAGCCGCCGCATCCGCACCTCGCTGTCGCCGGCGGCGTCGCCACCGGGTCGCAGCCAGCGCGCCAGACGGGCGTGATCGCCCGAGGTAAAGACGCAATCGAGAAACACACTCTGCAACCGCGCATCATCCGGCTGACGAGGCAGCAGCGAGCGCTCGAAAAGATCTAGGGCCAGCCCGGTTTCGCCAGCGTAATAAAACGCCCAAAACGCCTCGACCGGCGCCTCTTCGGCGGTGGCGCGCCAGCGTTCCAGCCAGGCGCGAAGCGTCGGCGCGGCGGAGGCTGGTTCCGCGCGCAACAGGGCGGAAACCTCCCCGATGGCCAGCAGCCGGAGCTGACCCTCATCACTCGAAGTCTCCTTGCGCGGGGCGCCGGCCACTGATTCCTCCGACGCTCCGCGCACCTGCGGCTGGCGCGCCGACGCCGGCTTCGCAAACGACGGCAGAAAAGGCGTCTCGCCGGCAGCCGTTGGCGGCACCGCGCCGCGGTCCCGGCGTGTCGGGTCCGGCTCCGTGCGGGCGATGATTTCTTCGAATGCCCGCCGCGCCGCGGCGCGGTCGCCACCCTCCGCCAGCTCCAGCCGGCCGAGCCGCAGCCAGCGCGCCAGGTCGTTCGGCTCGATGGCGACGATCTGCCGCAATAAACCGCGCGCCGTCGCCGGATCATCGGCCACGGTTTCGAAAAATTCCTGCGCCCGCGCGAGCGCGTCGGGGTCGCGAGGGAAACGCTGCACAAGCGCCGTCCAGGTGCGCGTGGCGGCGTCAAGATCGAGGTCACCCAGTTCCAGCGCGGCGAGCTTTTCCAGCCCCGACGAATCCTTGCCCGCAGCCGGGTCGAGCTGCACCAGCCGGCGCTGGTGTTGGATCGCGCTTTTGAAGTCCCCGAATTCCTCCGCTGCCGTCACCAGCTCGCGCAGCGCACCGACGGTGTCCGCTGCGCCGGGCAGCGCGCGTTCCAGCAAAGCAAAAGCTTCGCGCGTGCGGCCCCGCGCCCGGTGGAGCGCCGCCATTTCTCCGAGGAGCACGGGATCCTGCGGCCGCGCCTGGAGCCGGGCGGCGTGTGTGCGCTCGACGGATTCCAGCCGGGCATGCTTCGTGGCAAAAGCGAGCAGATCGCGAAACGCGCTGCGCCGCGCGGCGCGGTCGGTCTGCTCTTCCACGGCCGCGTCGAGCACTTCGAGGGCGCGCTGAAATTCGTTCGTGCGCTCCAGCGCGCCGACAAGCGAGCCGCGCAGTTCCGCCCGCGCGATCGACGAGCCACGGGCCGGCAGCCGGTAGGCGCGCTCCCACGCGGCGACGGCTTCCGTCCAATTGCCGGCCCGTTGCTGGGCCAGCGCGAGATCGGTGAGATTTTCGCGCGACGCCGGGTCCTCGCGGCAGAGTTCGGCGAACAGCTCGACCGCGCCGTCGGTGTCGCCGGCTTCGAGTCGCAGATGACCGATCTGGCGCCGGTAACGCGCGGCGTTCTCGGCGTCGAGCGCGGCAAGCCGGGTCAGCGCGGCGCTGGCGGCAGGACGGTCGCGGCTCTCGGTGGCAAAGCGGACGAGCGCTTCGTGCGCCGCCACGGATTCCGGCGCTGCTTTCACCGCCGCTTTCGCCGCGGCCAGCGCCTCGGATTGCGCCCGCCGCCAGGATTGCCAGCGGGCAAGCCGCAAATAATTCTCCGCTGTCGGCCTGGCTTCCGCGGCGGCTTCCAGCTCGGCGGCGCGTTCCACCACGGCGGCCGATTCGTCTTCGACGACGGCCGTCCGGCCAAACGCGCCGCGCGGGTTCGGATAAACCGTCGATCCGACGAGCAACCGCCGGTCGGCCCGCATGACCACGGAGGGGCCAAGCAGCGCGGAGCCGGTTTTCGCCGGGGGCGGCGGGCGACGGGGGAGGGCGCTTCCGCCCGGGGTCGCCGCCGTGCCGGCTTTGTCGCCAGCCGGCAGCGCGCGGCAGGCTGCGAAGAGTTTTTGTTCGGCAACGAGCCGTTGATCCGCGGGAGCCGCGGGGTCATCCGCCACGGTGGCGAAATCGCTACGTGCGCCTTCGGCATCGCCGGCGAGCAGCAGAAGGTCGGCGAGCGCGAGCCGGCCAGCGGCGGCGCTAGGTTGGGCGGCGACGGCCGCACGGGCGAAACGAACGGCGTCGTCGAGCCGGTTTTCGGTCCGGCACAACTCCGCGGCGCGGAGACCGCGGGTCGCGCGGGCTTCGGCTGCCACCGGGTCCGCGCCGGCGGGAGTTATGACAAATTCATCCAGGAGCGCGAGCGCCTCGGGAACCCGCTTGGCGTCGAAAAGAAAATTCGCGAGCGCGAGGACTGGCTCGGGAGCGGCGGCGCGGCGGATCATCTCAGCCCGGAGCGCGCGCTCGGTCGCCGCGTGCAATCGGTTTGACTGGAAAAAGGCGAGGGCGGCGCTGGCGATCGACTCGTCGCCGGGCCGGCTGCGCGCTGCCGCCTCGACGCGGCTCGCCGCTTCCGTGAGCCGACCCTGGCGCAGATCCAGACCGGCGCGTTCGAGCACAAGGTCGAAGTTCCCGGGTTGGGCTTTCAGCAGGCCGTCGAAGAGCGTGCCGGCACGCTCGAGATCCCCGGCCTCGGCGGTCAGGCGTGCCAGGCGCAGGGCGGCGTCGCGATCGCGCGGACCCAGCGCCACGATGCGCTCGAGCACGCCCCGCTCCCGGTCGGCGTTGCCGGTCGCGGCGTAAAGCTCCGCCAACGCCAGCCAGCCGCCGAGATCGCGCGGTGATTTCTCGGCTTGCGCGCGCCAGATCCCTTCCAGCTCGGGCAGCCGCCCAGCCCGCTCGTGCAGGCGCACGAGTTCGGTTTGCAGCTCCGAGCGCAGCCAGTTGCCGGGAGCGGTGAGCGCGCGTGCGCGTTCCAGCGCGGCGCGGGCGGCGTCGAAATTTCCCCGCGCTTCGTGCAGGCGGCCGAGGACGCGGGCCGCCGCGGCGCGCGTGGCCGGGTCGGGCGCGTTTTTTTCGATGTATTCGTGGTGTGGCAGGGCCCGCTCCGGCAGTCCGTTTTTCTCGTAGGCATCCGCCAGTTCGCGGCGCACGGAAAGGTTCCGCGGCGCGGCGAGCACGGTCTGCTCCCAGGTTTCCGCGGCCCGGTTGCCGTCTCCGGCGGCGAGAAACGCGGCGCCGAGCGCGAGGAGCGTCTCGACCCGGCGCGGATCGTCGCCCGGCAGCGTCGCGAGGGCGGCTTGGAGCGCTGCCGCGGTGGCGTCGTGTCGGCCCCGCCCTTTTTCCAGTGCGGCCAGCGCCAGCGCGGGGCGAGGATCTGTCGGGGCGAGCACGGCGGCGCGCCGGTAGGCGGTCGCGGCGTCGTCGAGGCGGCCGGCTTTTTTCAGCAGGTGACCGTAAACCAACGCCCCGGCGAGCCCGGCATCGGCCTGCGCGGCGAACTCCTCCAGCAAAGCCGATGTGGTGCCGCTTTCCTCCGCGAGCGTCCAAAGCCGGTCGAGCGCGGTCCCTTCGGCCGGATTGGCGGCGAGGGATTGCTTGTAACGGGCGATCGCCCGCGCGCCCGCGATGCCGGCCCGCGCTTCGCCGGACGGCGCCGGCGGAGAAACCTGCGCGCGGGCGGTCGGCAGCGAAAGCAGTAGAAACCCGACGCAGCAGCGGCCGAGGCCCAGGGCCGTTCGGAGCTGCGTGACACGCCGGTTCATCGAAGGGAAAGATTACCGCGCGAGCCTCCGCGGACAAGCGCGGAGGAAGCCGGCCGCATCATCCGCGCCGGCCCAGAGCGAGAAGCGCCGCCGCCAGCCGCCCGTGCAACCGGACGGCACCCTGCTTTCCATAACCCTCGATCGGGTCGGGGTGGAGCGGCGGGCCGAAGCGCACCGTCACCGTCGCGGCGCGGCGCGGCAGCAACCAGATGCCGGGAGCGTAAAGATTTTCCGACCCTTCGATGACCGCCGGCACGACGGGAACCCGGGCGCCGAGCGCGAGCCGGCAGGCGCCGTGGTCGAGCCGGGCGGCGGCCGCGGCGGTGTCCGCGGCCGCGAGCACGCTTTCGGCCCCGGTGCGGATGCCCCGTTCCGGGAAAATGCCGATCGCGCGCCCGGCTTTCAATCGGTGCAACGCGGTGCTCGCCGCCGCACGATCGATGCGCTGGGCGCGATCGACCGGAATCGCGCCGAGCGCATTCCAAAACGCGCTCGCCACCGGGCCGCGGTATAGCTCGACCATCGCCAGCCAGTCGATCCAATGCTCGGCCGCAATGGAGAGAATCGGCGGATCGAAATGGCTGAGATGATTCGCCGCCAGGACGAAGCCGCTGCCGGGCGGCAGCGCGCGAAGATGCCCGCCGCCTTCCACCCGCAGATCGAGGCAGGCGCGCAGCGCGGCGTTGACGAGCTTGAAATGAAACGTGTTCGCCAGTCGCGGTCGCGGCAGTCGCTGCGTGCGCGCGGGAGCGTTGCCGGTGCGGCCGGGAGAGGTTGGGGGCGGGAGAGCGGTCACCGGGAAGTGGCGGGTCCGGCAGGCCGCGGATTCTGCCCCAGCGGCGGCGCATCGGCAAATCGGCCGGCGGTTGCGTGGCCGCTGCGGGAGTGTTCATTCCCAAACATGAGCATGACGACACGCGCCGGCTGGCACCTCACGATTCTTCGGCGGCTGTGCCCGCTGCTGCTGCTGGTTCCCGGCGCGCCGGGTCTGCACGCGGGCGGGAGTGCGACCCGCCTCGCACCGGTCGCGACGACGGAGCCGGACTCGCGCTTCGAGCTGGCGCTGGAATCCGGTGCGCTCCTGGGCGTGAACAACCGCGCGGATTATCAGACGCTGCCGCAGTTTCTGACGCTGCGGGTGCGCCCGTGGGGCCCGTGGCAGCTCGGAGAATATCGCATCGGCACGCAGGCGCTCGCCGGCGTCGCTGGAGTCGCGTTTACCGGGGGCGGGGAAAGTTATTATTTCGGCGGTGGCGTCGGCATCCGGCACACGCTTTCGAAGCCGGGCTGCCGCTGGGAATTGTATGCGGACGGCCGTTTCTTCGCCGGTGCGACGGATAGCAAGGGCCCGCCGTTTGGCCAGGGCCAAGATCTGACCCTCAGCGCGGTTGCCTCCGCCGGAGTCACCTACCGGATCACGCCGCGGGCAAAGATCGGGGCGGCGTTCATGTATCAGCATTTTTCGAACGGAACGCTGAGCGAGCCGGCCGTGGAAAATATCGGTCTGGACACGATCGGACCGAGCGTTTCGTTCAGCGTGGCGTTCTAACCGGCGCGGAGTCAGAGCCCGGTCGGGAAATCGAGAAACTGCCAGGGCAGGCCGAACCGGTCCGAGAGGTGGGCGGCGAGTGCCTTCACGCCGAAAGTCTCCGTGGCGTAGTGGCCGCCGTAGAGAATGTTCACGCCGAGTTCTTCGGCGAGCGGGTGGGTCCAGTGCGCCCCTTCGCCGGTGATGAACGTGTCGAGTTCGCCGGCGGCTGCGATGGCGCGCACGTCGTTGCCAGCCCCGCCGGTGATGATGCCGAGCGTCCGCACCGCTGCCGGCCCGCCGGGACACGTGCGGACCGGTCCGCCGACCGCGTGCCCCAGCCGCGCGGTCAGCTCGTCGCGCGAGAGCGGCGCCGGCAGCCGCACGCGCAAACCCAGCGGCATGCCCTTGAAATCGTAGAACGGCTCGGCGGCCCCCGACGGAAACCCGAGCGCCGCGCAGAGTCCGGCATTGTTTCCGACCACCGGATGCACGTCGAGCGGCAGATGCGCGCTGTAGAGCGCGAGGTCTGCGGCGAACGCGGTGCGCGCGATTCCATACCGGTGGCCGGTGAGCGGCTGCGCGCCGCCCCAGAAGAGTCCGTGATGCACAAGCAGCAGCGTGCCCGCCCCGGCGGCCGCGGCGGCTGCGATCGTGGCACCGCGGGCATCCACGGCGGCGGCCAGGCGAAGGACGTTCCCGGCGTTTTCGATCTGGAGGCCGTTCAGCGCGTTCGGATAATCCGCGATCGCGTCGAGGCGTAGAAATTCGTCGAGATGGCGGACCAGTTCGGAAAGCGCGCGGGCCATGGTGCAAAGCAGAAGGATGAAGTATGGGGTAGGGACGCGGGCCACGGGAAGCGGACAGTGCGCTCCCGCCGCGTTTTCCACTTCATTCTCCAGCACTCACACCTTTTTTCCCATCATGCTCAGCGCAGGCATCGTCGGGCTGCCGAACGTCGGCAAGTCCACTCTTTTCAACGCCGTCACCCGCACGCAAAAGGCGCAGGCGGCGAACTACCCGTTCTGCACCATCGATCCAAACGTCGGCGTCGTGACCGTCCCCGATCCACGCTTGCAGGCGCTGGGAAAACTTTCCCATTCGCAAAAGATTATCCCCGCGGCGATTGAATTCGTGGACATCGCCGGGTTGGTCAAAGGCGCCAGTGGCGGCGAAGGTCTCGGCAACCAGTTCCTGAGCCACATCCGCGAGGTGAACGCCATCGTGCAGGTCGTGCGCTGTTTCGAAGATGCGGACATTCACCATGTCAGCGGCTCCGTCGATCCGGTGCGGGACATCGAAGTCATTAATACCGAGCTCATCCTCGCCGACCTCGCGAGCGCGCAGAAGCGCCATGACCGCAACGCCAAGCTGGCCAAGGGCGGCGACAAGACCGCGCAGGCGGAAAACGTGCTCCTCGCGCGGCTCATTCCCCACCTCGACAGCGGCAAGCCGGCGCTCACGCTCGACGGACTTTCGGACGAGGAACGCCGGCTCATGCGCGGCTTTTTCCTGCTCTCCGGCAAGCCGACGATCTTCGCCTGCAACGTCGCCGAGAGCGATCTCGCCGCGCTGACGACAAACGTCGCGGAAAAAGACCTGCATTCCTCTTCGTCGCCCGCGGCGAATCACGTCAAAGCGGTGCGCGAATACGTGAAGGCGCACCTCGACACGGAAGCCGTGGTCATCTCCGCGCAGATCGAGAGCGAGCTCGTTGGCCTCTCGGACGAAGAAGCTGCTGAATACCTCGAAGGCATCGGTGTGAACGCCTCCCAGGGCAGCGGGGTCGGCGCGCTCATCCGCGCCGTTTACCATCTGCTCGGCCTGCGCACGTATCTGACGACCGGCGAAAAAGAATCGCGGGCTTGGACAATTCGCGCCGGGGACAAGGCGCCCGCGGCGGCCGGCGTGATCCATTCCGATTTCGAACGCGGCTTCATCGCCGCGGAGACGATCGCTTACGAAGACCTCATGCGTCTGGGGTCGTTCGGAAAAGCTCGTGAAGCCGGCAAGCTGCGGATCGAAGGCAAGGAATACGTCGTGCAAGACGGCGACGTCGTGGAATTTCGCTTCAACGTGTAGACGCGGCGCCTGTCATTTGGGAGGCGATGCGCAAGGGAGCCCCGCGCAGGCAGATGCACCCGCGCGCCGGTTTCGTCCGTATCAAGGGAGACAATGAACATCCCCGCAAAAGATCTCACGAAAGAAGCTCCCGCCAGCCCGCGCCACCGGACCGGCGGCTACGCCATCCTGGCGCGCATGACGGACAAAGCCCGCGCCGACATCGCCGGCAACATCGGCGGCTACCACACGGACTGTCCGCTCGATCACATGCTGCTCGACTGGAAAGCCGTGGAATACGCTGACGTCCGCAAGGCGCTCGAAGCCGGCGCGACCGATGAGCAGATCGCCGCGCACCTCGACTCGCACGGCACGCCGAAGACGGAAGAGGAAAAGCAGCAGTGGTCGGCCGGGATGGAAAAGGTCACGATGCACGGCGACCCGGAAAAGGGTGAGTGGTATGACGGCGAAGTGCGCAAGCTCGGCCTCGATCCGGCTACGACTTCGCTCTTCGACTGGCTGGAGGCTGACGACCGCGCGACCTACGCGAAATAAGCCGCGGCGCAGGTCACGTCCGGTTCGCCGGGCGACGAAGTATCAAGAACGGGGGCTTGTCCCCCGTTCTTCATTTTCGGCGGAGCGGTTTCGAGATCCTCGTCGGTCCGATTTTGCTGGCGGAGAACGGCTTTGGTTCGGTAAATGGCACCCATGCCACTGACCTCCACGTCCGCGAGTTCGCTTTTCCGTCATCTCTTCCCGCATGCCCTCCGAGCAGGACTGCTTTTGCTGGTTATCATCCACGGCAGCGCCAGCCTGCGCGCCGCCGAAAGCTATCCGAATTCCCCGGAAGGCGCGAAGGCGCTGCTCTCGGAATTCCTGAAGCCGGGCGCTGATTTGAAGGCGCTTTCAAAGACGCTCCAGCCTGCGAAGGCGGACTACGAAGCCGTCTTCGCATCCGCGTTCGCGCAAAAGCTCGCCGCCATGTATGAGCCCGCCTGGGCCTCCGGCGCGCTGGTGATCGCGCCGAAGCCGGGACAAACGGAAGTGCTCGTCCGCAGCGTGCCTTCGTCCGAAGTGCGGGTCTGGTCGGCGCAGGCGGCGGCGATGCTCCCGGGCGGCTACCAGCAGCTCGGGATGTCGATCAACGACGGGTTTACCATCTACGCATTCAAATTCGTCAAGCCGGGCGAATCCCTCGGCATGGCGTTCGACGGGCTGACCTTCGTCAACAACCACTGGTGCCTCTTTCCGAAGCCCTGGCGGGCCGCGGATGCGCCGCCGGCGAAGTAAACAAGCCGCGCGGGCCCGCGGCGGTGGTGCGCTACCTCGCTTGCGTCAGCGGCAACCGCAGCGGAAGCGTGACTTCGAAGCAACTACCGCGGCCGAGTTCTGACTCGACGGTGAGCTGCCCTCCGAGCAGTTCCGCGAGACGTTTGGAGATCGCGAGCCCGAGCCCGGCACCGGGCGCTTCGGACTTCGGTGACAGGCGGTGAAATGGCTCAAAGATCGCCTCGCGCTGGTCGGGCGCGATCCCGACGCCGTTGTCCTCCACCGCGATCTGCCAGTGGTCGGGCGCGTCGGCGGGCCGGGCGCGAAATGCGAGCAGCACCTGGCTGGGCGGCGTGCCGGGCGGCGGGTTGCGCTGACGGTATTTGATGGCGTTGGAAACCAGGTTGGTCACGATCTGCCGGATCCGCAGGCGATCGCTCCGCACCTCGCCCAAATCGGGGTCGATCGCGGCTTCGAACCGCACCCCTTGTGCTTCGGCCAGCGTTCGAAAGTTTCGCGTGAGTTCCGCGAAGAGCGTGGGCAGATAGAACGTCGTGACTTCGCGCTGCGCCCGGCCGCGCAGGAAGGCGGAGAAATCGGTCAGATGCGTGAGCAGCGCTTTGAGCTCGGCGAGGTTTCGCTGACAGATGCCGAGCATTTCCCGCCGTTCCGCGGCGTCGAGTTCTTCGTATTCCGCGTGCAGAATGCTGACAGCGCCGCTGAGCGCGTGCAGCATGTTTCCCATCTCGTGCGCCACCGTGCGGAGCATCTGCAGGCGCGAGGCATCCATGCGGGCGAGCGCGGCGCTGGTTTCGGCCAGGTGGTCGCTCAGGCCGCGCTGGGTGTGCGCCTCTTCTTCTGCAAAACGCTGGACCGCGGCAGCCGCGATTCCTTCGAAGAAATGGGAAATCCGCGTCTCGAGCGCGCGGGCGTGCGGCAGGGCCGCCAGCTCGGATCGCAGGAACTCGTCGAGACCATCCCGAAGAATGATTCCGCGCAGGGCGAAAAGCTCTCGCAACGTCGCGGCGGGTCCGTCGCGGAATCGCAGGGCGGGGGCGGCGTCGCTCTCGGTCCCGCCTGACGCTGCGCCGGTGCCGGTGCCGCGAATCGCAAGAACCAGCGTGTCAAAAAGCATCGTCTGGCGACTCCCGGACCCCGCGGTTTCGGGTGGTGCCGCCGCAGACGAGTCCGGGGGATCGGCCGGCTCCGACGACTGGATCCATTCTGCGATGAGCGCTTCCCGCTGGCGGCACAGCGCGTCCGCAAAACGGTCGAAGACTGGCGCGGGGGCGGGGGCATCCATGCGAGGTAGGACACGAATCGTTTTCGACGCCGGACCCGCGCGGGTTGCCGCCCGGAGCGAAGCGCGGAGACCGGGTTTTTCCTGCCGCGCGCAGGCTCTGCTTGCCCGGCGCTTTGCCGGCGCCGGAGGCACATTCCATTAGACAGCGCGACGGGCATCGGCAATGGTCCCGGGTCGGTCTTCCAGAGCTGCTCGCCATGCTTCGACTCCGCCTGCTTCTCGCCGCCGCGTTGACGGCGATCCCTCTCGTTTCCGCCTCCCTGCCTCCCGCCGCGACCGCTGCGCGGATGGAGATCGCGGACATCCGCAAGAGCCTGGTGCGCATCACCACGACCGCCCAGGAGCCGGACTACAAAGTGCCGTGGAATCCCGGCAACGTGCAGCGCGGCGTCGGCGCCGGTTTCATCATCGAGGGCAACCGGATCATGACGAACGCCCACGTCATCTCGAACTCCCGTTTCATCTCGGTCGAGCGCGAGGGCGATCCGAAAAAATATCAGGCTACGGTGCAGCACGTCGGGCACGATTGCGATCTGGCGGTGCTGACCGTCGCCGATACCCGTTTTTTTGAAGGGTTGAAGCCGATGGAATTTGGCGGCCTGCCGCGGCTTGAGTCCACGGTTTCCGCGTATGGCTACCCGATTGGCGGCGAGCGCATGAGCGTGACGCAGGGCGTGGTGTCGCGCGTCGATTTTCAGCCGTATTCGCACTCCGCGGTGGACTCGCATCTCGCGATCCAGATTTCGGCGCCGATCAATCCCGGCAATTCCGGCGGACCGGTGATGCAGGATGGCAAGGTCGTCGGCGTGGCCTTTCAGGGCTACAGCGGCGACGTGGCGCAAAACACCGCCTACATGATCGCCACGCCGGTTGTGCAGCACTTTCTTAAAGACATCGCGGACGGCCACTACGACAAATACGTGGACCTCGCGATCACGAAGCTGAAGCTGCTCAATCCGGCGGCGCGCACCGCCCTTGGCCTCGGTCCCGAGCACGCGGATCAGGGCGTGATGGTGGGCAACGTCGTGACCGGCGGCGCGTGTGACGGCGCGCTGAAAGTCGGCGACGTCGTCCTGACGATCGACGGTCTGCCGGTGGCGAGCGACGGCTTTGTCGAGATCGGCGGCGAGCGCATCGAAATGGAGGAAGTCGTCGAGCGGAAATTCAAGGGCGACGTCGTGAAGATGGACATCCTGCGCGACAAAAAACCGCAGACCGTGTGCGGTGACGCTGAAGCCCTGCTGGCCGTTCCTCATCCAGGCCAACACGCACGACGTGCGGCCGCGCTTCGTCCTCTTCGGCGGGCTGCTCTTCGAGCCGCTCTCTCGCGATTTTCTCGAGGCGTTCGGCATCGGCGATCTGCAGGTGCGTTATTTTTACGACTCGTTTGTCTCCCGCGAAATCTTTGTGGAGCACCCGGAGGTCATCGTCCTCGCCGCGGTGCTGAAAGATCCGGTCAACGCGTATCTCGAAGGGTTCCGCAACGGCATCGTCGATCTGATCAACGACAAAAAGATCCGGCGCCTCGAAGACCTCGCGGCGGCGTTCGCGGAGCCGCGGGATTACTACGTCATCAAGCTCATCAACGAAGGCCGCCCGATCGTGCTCGAGCGCAAGGCCGTGGAGGCCGCGCGGGAGCGCATCAAGCGCGCCTACAACGTCACGCTCGAGCAGAATCTCGGCAACTCGCCGATCGCCACCGACCCGCCGCTGGCCAAGGGCGAACCCGCCGGGGCCACGGCCAGCGCCAACGGCGTGCCGGCGGAACGCTGATCTTCCCGCGGCAGCCCACCGGCGTGCGGCCGTGCGCGTGCGGCCGGACTCCCAGGTTTTTCAATCCTTGTTTGCCATGAATACCCGCCTTCTCCTGGCTCTTGCCACCATTGCCCTGCCGCTCGCCGCGGCCGCCCCGGTGCGGGCTGACGCGGCGACCGCGCCGACCGTGCAACCCGCCAAGCGCGCGGAGGTGAGCGTCGTGCGGGTCAACTCGGCCAACCAAGCTTACGATTTCTTCCGGCCCTGGTCGAAGCGCAATCCTTTCGAGCGCCACGGTCTCGGCGCCGTGCTGAGCGGCGGCCGGGTGCTGGTGACCGCGGAACTCGTCGCCAACCATAACGCGATCGAACTCGAAAAGGCGGAGAGCGGCGAGAAGGTTTCCGCCCGGGTGCTCTGCGTGGATTATGAGTCAAATCTCGCGCTGCTCGCTTCGGCTGACCCAGCGGAGGGCGAGAAATTTTTCGCCGGCCTGAAGGCTCTGGAGGTCGGCACGGAATCCGTGGTCGGCGACCGGCTGAACGTGCTGCAACTTGAGAGCAACGATGCGCTGGTGTCCACGCCGGGGCCGATCACCACGATCGAGGTTGGCCGCTACCAGCTCGAGGGCCAGCGCTTCCTGCTCTATCGGATGAGCGTGCCGCTGCAGTTCCGCGAAGGCTCGTTCACAGCGCCGGTGATCGACAAAGGCGGCAGGCTGGCCGGCATTCTGATGCGCTACGATCCGCGCAGCCAGACGCTGGACGTGGTGCCGGGGCCGGTGATCGCGCATTTCCTGAAGGACAATGACGCGCCCTCCGCCGGCGGCTACGGCGGTTTCCCGAAAGCCGGCTTCGAGTTCGCGCCGATGCGCGATCCGCAGCTGCGCCGCTACGCAAAGCTCCCGGCTGGCAGCAATGAAGGCGTTTACATCACTGACGTCGCCAAGGGCGGCCCGGCCGCGGCCGCGGGCGTGCGCGCCGGCGACGTGCTCGTGGAGGCCGCCGGGCAGGCGATCGATCAGGATGGCAACTTTGCCGCGCCGCTCTACGGGCGGATCAATGTCGTCCACCTTTTCACCAGCGGCTTTGTGGGCGACCGCGTGCCGATCAAATACATGCGCGACGGCCAGCCGCAGACCGCCGAGCTCGTGCTCGCGCGGAAGCCGCCGCAGGATTTCGTCAGCCCGCCCTATGTCCTCGATCGCGGGCCGAAGTATCTCATCGCGGATGGGATGATTTTCCAGGAACTGTCGCGGCAATATTTGAAGGAATGGGGCGGTGACTGGCAGAAGCAGGCGCCCCAGCGGCTCGTTTATCTCGATCGCTACCAGAGCGCGCTGGTGAAGGACGACCGGAAGCGGGTCGTGATCCTCAGCAACGTGCTGCCCACGGCCAGCAACATCGGCTACGAAGATCTGACTTACCTCATCGTCCGCGCGGTCAATGGCCGGCCGCTGAGCAAT
Organism: uncultured Verrucomicrobiae bacterium; assembly: GCA_963762725.1. Classification (GTDB taxonomy): domain Bacteria; phylum Verrucomicrobiota; class Verrucomicrobiia; order Chthoniobacterales; family SZAS-18; genus JAFAXH01. The sequence continues at coordinate 800,371 of CAVXLY010000007.1, forward strand.
CTCGGCGATCTGGCGAAAGCTTTGGAGGAGCCGGCGCCCGGCGGGTTTCACAAAATCCAGTTCGAGGATTTCCCCCGGGAAATTTATTTGGACGCTGCCCGGCTCCCGGAGGAAAACGCGAAAATCCAGCGGACCTACGGATTGCCGATCTTGCAGCGTCTGGATTGACGCGGGAGCCCGCGACGGCGCCGCTGGCATCTGGCTGGGGACGGGGTAAGTATTCGGATGCCCGGTTCCTCTCCCGCGACGGCCTCTCCGGCGCCCGCTGCGCCCGGCGCGGTCGTCCCCGCGACTCCGCCGCCGGATGCCCGTGCGGCGATCACGTCGCTCAACCGCGCTGAGCTCATCGAGAGCCTGCGCTCGCTCGGCCAACCGGAATATCGGGCGACCCAGGTGCTCCACGCGATTTATCGCGGGCGGGTGCGCGGCTTCGGCGAAATGACGGCGCTGCCGGCGGGCTTGCGGAGGGATTTGGAGGAACGCTTCGTTTTTCCTGCGCTCGATCCCGTGCGCGTGCTTGGCTCGCGTGACACAACCCAGAAATTTCTCTTCCGCCTGGCGGATGGCCAGCTCATCGAGAGCGTGCTCATTCCGGCGTCGCCGGCGCTTTACGGCGAGCGGAGCGACCGGCGCACGCTCTGCGTTTCCAGCCAGGTCGGCTGCGCCTACGGCTGCAAATTCTGCGCGAGCGGGCTGGATGGCTGGACGCGGAATCTGTCGCCCGGCGAGATCGTCGAGCAAATCCTGCGGGCCGAAGAGCTGGGTGGCGGTCGGGTGGATAACCTGGTGTTCATGGGCATGGGCGAGCCGCTCGCAAATTTCGACCATTTGATGCGCGCCATCGCCATCATCAACGACTCCGACTGGGGGCTCGGCATCGGCGCGCGGCACATCACGGTTTCCACCAGCGGGCTCGCCCCGCAGATCGCAAAGCTGGCGGATCAGCCGCGGCAAATCCGGCTGGCGATTTCCCTGCACGGCGCCACGGATGCGGTGCGCGGCGAGATCATGCCGGTCAATCGGAAGTATCCGCTCGCGACGCTGCTCGAAGCCTGCCGCTACTGGCGGGCGCGGAAGAAGCAGCGGCTCACGTTTGAGTTCATTCTGATCGAAAAGGTCAACGACACCGACGAGCAGGCCCGCGCGCTGGCCGAGCTCGCTGGCGAACTCGACGCAAAGGTCAACCTCATCCCCTACAACCGCGTGGACGGCCTCCTGTGGGAACGGCCGGCACCGGCGCGTTGCGAAGCCTTTCTCCGCATCCTCCGCGGGCGTGGCAGTCGATGCGACCCTGCGTCGGGAAAAAGGGCACGACATCGATGCGGCGTGCGGCCAGCTCCGGCGGCAGGCGCTCACCGGGCCGGAACTCGCCGCCACGGCTCCCGCGACGCCCGGCGAGCGAACGGTTGCCGGCGGACCGACCTTGGGATAAAACCGTCTCACCAACATGGCCGACAATCCGTTTGAGCCGAGCCGCAACGACAACAGCGGAGAAGAACGCACCTGGGACGAATACGACTGGGAACGTTTCCTCCAGCAGCAGGATCAGAAGACCGAGAAATACATGGAGCTGCTCGAGCATTACATGGATCACCCGGACCGCGACGCGATCATCAATCGCGAGATGGGCTGGCACCATTTGCTCGACGAGAACGGCAAGGACTGGAGCGAGGATCTCGACGCCCTGTTTTCCCGCGAGATGGCGCAGCTCCACGAGGGAAACGGCGGCGACGATCTCGACGACCACGCCGATGACGACAGCCACGCCAGCAGCAGCGCCGGCAGTGCGCCGGATGACGACCACGAGCACCACCCGATCTACCAGCTCGCCCACGCGCTCGGCAGCTTTGTCGAGCACCTCTTCGCCGAGCGCGACGCCGCCATCGCGCAGGCTCCGGCGGCGGTGCGCCTGAGCACGAATGCGACCCTGGCCAGCGTGAAGCTCGCCGCGGCGCTCGGCGACGACGACATCGACGAACTCGGCATGACGATCGCCTACCTCAAGCGCGCGCTGAAGGCGATCACCGAGGCGTTTGAAGCCGCGCTGGAATGCGAGCGCGAACGCTTGCTTGACGAGGAGGCGCTGCACGGCCTGAAGGTGCGCATCTTCCAAATCCGCGATGGCATCGTGCAGTTGATGGGCGAGTGTCGGGGGGAGTGGCGCCGCCGCTACGGCCAGTGAGGTTCCGGGCGTTGATGGCCCCGTGCGCCCCGGGATTGCTGCCCCGGCCGGCGCGGTTGGGTGCGTCCGGCGGCGGGGGCGCGCCGATTTCCTGATTATTCCTCGAATGCAACCGGCGAAACCCGCGTCAAAGTCCTTGCCAGTAAGGGACCAGCCCGCCCCGGTGCCGAGCGGCGCCTCCCCTGACGTGACGAACACCGCTGCCGTCGCCGTCGGTGACCCGGAACCCAGCCCGGGCGAGGCTGATCTCGAGCTGGTGCGCCGCTGCCAGGGGGGCGATCCCCAGGCTTTCGATGAACTCGTCACCCGCTACCGCAACCGCGTTTACAGCATGGTCTATCAACTCGTCCGCAACGAACAGGATGCCTGGGACCTGGCGCAGGACGGGTTTATCAAGGCCTGGCGTTCCATCGAGAAATTTCGCGGCCAATCGAGCTTTTACACCTGGCTTTACCGGATCGTCACGAACGTCGCGATCGACTGGCTGCGGAAGAAACAGATCAGCAGCGGCCAGGAATTCGACGACACCATCGGGCTGGCGGACATCGAGCCGACGAACACGCTCGTGCCGAAAGCCGAGGCCGCGCCGATCAAGAAAATGGAGCGCGGCGAGATCCGCGCCCGGATCGATGCCGCCATCGGCCGGCTCTCCCCGGAGCACCGGGCGGTGATCATCATGAAAGAGCTCGAAGACATGCAGTATCACGAGATCGCCGAAGCGCTCGGATGTTCCATCGGCACCGTGATGAGCCGCCTGTTTTACGCCCGCCGCAAGCTGCAAACCTTTTTGAAAGATGTCTATGACGAAACCCTTTGAAGAGCAGTTCACCGCCTGGATCGATGGCGTCCTCGCCGGGGATGAATTGGCCGCGTTCGAGCGCGACCTCGCCGTGCGCCCCGATGCGGATTCCCTCCGGCGCGAGAAGCGCGCGGCCGGGCAGTTGCGCCACTTGCTGCGCGAGCATCTGCCCGCGGCCGTGCCGGCGCTCGGGAACAATGCCGATTTTTTCAACCATCAGCTCCGCGAGCGGCTCCAAGCGGAAACGCGACGCGACGAGCTGGCCGCCGCCGCTCGGCCGCGATCGTGGTGGTGGCTGCGCGGCCGGGACCGGTCGGACTCGGCCACGACCGGCGGCGGGACGCTGGCACCGGCGCGATTGCTCGCGGCCGGCGCGGCTTTCCTGCTGGTGGCCGGGCTCGGCATCTACGCTCTGATCCCTGAGCCATCGGGAGCGGGGTCGAGCGCCGGCGGCCCGGTGGCGACGGTGGAAACGCCAGCGAGCCCCGACTCCTCGAAGCTGCCGGCGGTGAATGCCACGGCGCCGATCGTTCCGGCGGCGGCGAGCCCATCCGAGACGGCAGTTGCCGCTGCGACCAGCGCCACGCCGGCGGCTCCAGCTGGCACCGCGGAAAGCCGCACGGAAGTCGCGATCCTGGAGCCGGCGCAGCGCGGGCCGGGATATTCCGAGATCACAGACGCCCGGGTGCCGGAGGGCACGGCGACATCAGTCACGCCGATGCACTTCGGCGATCAAAATGCGGACGTGCTCTGGCTGGACGGTCTCGATTATCTATCGGCGTCTGAGTTCGAAGGTCCGCCGCCCGCCGCCACCACGGCCGCTCCGTCCACGCCTGCGGCGGGTCAGCCGTGACGCAGGCGCGGCGTTCTTTCCTGTCTCCTCCTTCTCTTGCTCCGCCGATGATGACGCGCTCCATGGTTCCCGCCTTGATCCTGGCGGCAGCGCTTTGCACCGGAGCCTCGCCGCTTCTGCCCGCGCTGGCCGGTGGCGAGGCGGACAAGGCACTGGCAGAAATCGTCACCGCGCAGCAGCACGAACGGCACGCGGCCGACACGCTCTGGGGCGGCCTCGTGATGGCCACGAACGAACCGTCCCCCGGCGAACTCCCGGCGGAATTGCGCGGCCAGGAGCGGCGCCTCACGGTTTTCGGTTACAACCATTTCCGGCTCATCGGCCAGAATCGAAAAACGGTGCCAACCGGCACGGAGGACTGGCTGGTGCCAGGGCGCGTTTTTTCGATGCGGGTGGACACGAAAAATCCACTTCCCGACGGCGGTTATGCGCTCGATTTACAGTTGTTCCAGCAGCAAAAACTGCTCGTGGAAGCGGGCGTCAAGTTGCAGCCCGGCCACCCGCTTTTTATCCGTGGGCCGCTGGTCGGCCGGGGCCAGCTCATCATTGTATTGATGGTGCTGTAGCCGGTCAGCCGCGGGCCTTTGCCTCGATCTCGGCGAGCAGGTCCGAGGTGACCTGGTGCGCGTGCCGGCCGACCGCAGTGTCCAGCCGGTGGGCGAATGCGGCGAGCAGGCGTTCCGCGGTCTGGGTGGTCTTCACGATCTTCGGTGAATTCACCCGGTCGCTGACGTTGTCGTAAATGTCGGCCATTTTCGCGATCTTGACGTTTTCCGGCGCCGCGATCAGGCGCTTTTCGTATTCGGATTCCCGTTTCTTCTTTGGCAACATCACGTTCTTCGTGAGTGCCACGACGTAGTCGGCGACCTTCTCGCCGAACAGCTCCGCCAGCTCGTCGTAGTCGGTGTCCGTGTCCTCCAGGGTGTCATGCAAAAACGCTGCCGTCAGCGTCTCGGGATCGCGCACGCCGAAGACGTGTGACAGGATGAGCGTCACCCGCGCGATGTGGGAAAAATAGGGTGTCGCGTTGTCAGCGCGCGTTTGCCCGCGGTGTTTCCGAGAGGCAAAGCTGGCGGCCCGCAGTAGCACCTGGGTCGGGTCGTCCGGCTTAACGATTTCTGCCGGTGGGATCTTCGGGGTCTTCTTTGCCGGCTTTGATTTCTTCGGCGCCTTCGCCGCACCGGATTTCTTCTTGCCGCCAAACAGGAATTTCGGGGCGGCCTGCTGACGGGTTTTGCGGATCGAGGGCATTGGACAGAGGGGGCGGCTCGCGGGCATGATACACCGCACCGAGTCGGGAGGCTTGGGCGGATTTGACCGCCGGGCGCCGCAATTTCCGAGCCCGGCGCCCGCCTTTGGAAATCAACCCGATCCCGATCCTTGCGGAAGGTGCCGACTGGCTGGTCGTGGCGAAGCCGGCGCATCTGCTCGTTCACCCGACCCGGCCGGGCGGTCCGCGCACTCTGCTGGATTTGCTCCGCGAATTGCTCGCGCTCGAGCTGGCTTCGGGCGGTCAAGTCGCGCTTGTCCACCGGCTGGACCGGGAAACCAGCGGCGCGCTGCTCGTGGCAAAAACTGCGGCGGCGGCCCGTCATTTCGGGCTCGCCTGGCAGCGGGACACCGGCATCGAAAAGGAATATCTCGCCTTGGTGACCGGGTGGCCGGAATGGGACGCTCGCGAGATCGACGCCGCGCTTTTGCGGGCCGGCAGCGTCGGCGATTCCCGGATCTGGCTGAAGCAGACTGATCCACCCGCGCGGGGCAGCGGCCTGCACGCGATTTTCCGTCCTGCACCGCTACCGCGCGGCCCGGGGCGGCGGCCGCTTTGCGCTGGTCCGCGCTTTTCCGCAAACCGGGCGGCTACATCAAATTCGCGTCCACGCCGCCGCGCTCGGTCATCCAGTGATAGGCGACAAAATTTACGGTCCCGACGAAGCGCTCTATCTCCAGTTTATCGAGACCGGCTGGACACCCGCGCTCGCCCGCACTTTGCTTCTCGACCGCCACGCGCTGCACGCCAGTCGGCTCGCGTTTCCCGAGCCAGGCGGCCGCGTGCGCGACGTCGTGGCACCGCTGCCCGCGGACCTGACGGATTTCCTGCGCACCGCCGAATGCAGCTAATTGCCGCGCAGGCGCGCTCGTTCCGGCTTGGACAAACGATTCTTTTTCACCGGGGAACTTCCGCTTGACGCCTCTTCGCGCTGGCTCCTAGGCTGTGCCCCCGTCTCGCGCTGATTCGGCGAGCGTGCCACCCCGGGAAAATCGTCTTCGCCCGTTTGTCCGTCCCCCATGAACATCCACGAATATCAGGCCCGCGAACTGTTCGAAAAATTCGGCGTCGCCACCCGACCGGGAAGCGTCGCCCGCACCGGCGGAGGAAGCCGGGGCAGATCGCGCGCGAACTCGGCGAGCAGGACATCGTCGTCAAAGCGCAGATCCACGCGGGCGGACGCGGCAAAGGGACTTTCAAAAACGGTTTCAAGGGCGGCGTGCATCTCGTGAAATCCGCCGACGAAGCGCGCGAGATCGCGGGGAAAATGCTCGGGCAGACGCTCGTCACGCATCAGACCGGGCCGGAGGGCAAGCTGGTCAGCAAGGTGCTCATCGCGAAGCGCGTGGACATCGCGAAGGAACTATTACTTCGCCATCCTGCATGGACCGCGCGACCGGCGCGCCGATGGTCATCGCCAGCACCGAGGGCGGCATGAACATCGAGGAAGTCGCCGAGAACACGCCGGAGAAGATCACGCGCGAGCCCGTCCATCCGCTGCTCGGCTTGCAGGCGTACCAGGCGCGCAAGATCGCGGCCGCGCTCGGCTTCGCGGCGGGCAGCTCCGAACCAGGCGGCGAAGCTCTTCGCTCGCGCTCTGCAAACTCTTCATCGGCGCGCGACTGCTCGCATGGTCGAGGTCAACCCGCTCGTCGTCACGCCGGACGGCCGCGTGCTGGCGCTCGATGCGAAGTTCAACTTCGACGACAACGCGCTCTACCGGCAGCCCGGACATCGTCGCGATGCGCGACAAGACCGAGGAAGACCCGCGCGAAGTCGCCGCCAGCGAGTTCGAGCCTGAACTACATCGGCCTCGACGGAAACATCGCCTGCCTCGTCAACGGCGCCGGCCTCGCCATGGCCACGATGGACATCATCCAGCATTACGGCGGCAAGCCCGGCGAACTTCCTCGACGTCGGCGGCGGCGCCAGCCAAGGAGCAGGTCACCGCGGCGTTCAAGATCATCCTCGGCGACCCGAACGTGAAGGGCATCCTCGTCAACATCTTCGGCGGCATCATGGACTGCAACGTCATCGCCACCGGCATCGTCGCCGCCGCGCAGGAGATCGGGCTTGAAGATCCCGCTCGTCGTCCGCCTCGAAGGCAACAACGTCGCCGCCGGCAAGAAGACGCTGGCCGAAAGCGGCCTCGAGCTCATCGCCGCCGACGACCTCGACCGATGCCGCCCACAAAATCGTGGCGGCGGTGGCGAAGAAAGCCGCCTGACGCTTCCCAAAGCCACCATTCCCGTAGCGCAACTTTTCCCTCACCATGGCCATTCTCGTCACTCCCGACACCCGCATCCTCGTCCAAGGCATCACCGGCGACTTCGGCGCGCGCCACGCCAAGCTCTCGCTCGACTACGGCACGCAAGCTCGTCGCCGGCGTCACGCCCGGCAAAGGCGGCCAGAACTTCGAGCACGGCGCGCACAAGGTGCCGATCTTCGACACCGTGGCCGAAGCCGCGAAGCAAACCGGCGCCACCGTGTCAGCGTCATCTTCGTCCCGCCGCCCTTCGCCGCCGATGCCATCCTCGAAGGCGTGGACGCCGGGCTCGACCTCGTCGTCGCCATCACCGAAGGCATCCCGGTCAACGACATGATGCGGGTGAAAGCCGCGATGGCAGGCAGCAAGACGCGCCTCATCGGCCCGAACTGCCCCGGCCTCGTCACGCCCGGCACCGGCGAGAAATCCCACGGCGGCTGCCGCATCGGCATCGCGCCCGGTTACATTCACAAGAAGGGCAACGTCGGCGTCGTCTCCCGCTCCGGCACGCTCACCTACGAAGCGGTCTGGCAGCTCACCACGCGCGGCTACGGCCAGAGCACCTGCGTCGGCATCGGCGGCGACCCGGTCAACGGCACCACCCACCTCGACGTGCATGCAAGATGTTCAACGACGACCCCGAAACCGAGGCGATCATCATGATCGGCGAAATCGGCGGCAACGCCGAGGAAGAAGCCGCCGCGTGGGCGAAGGAGAACTGCAAGAAGCCGATCGCCGGCTTCATCGCCGGCGCCACCGCGCCTCCCGGACGCCGCATGGGCCACGCCGGCGCGATCGTCGGCGGCGGCAAAGGCACCGCCGCAGGGCAAGATCGCTGCGTTGCGCGAAGCCGGCATCGCCGTGGCGGAAACGCCCTCCGACATGGCGGAACGCTTGATCGCAGCGATGAAGAAGAAATAGTCGTCCGAAGTCTCCAACCAAAAATCCAAAATTTTCTAATTCTTATGATGGTCTCCAAAGGTCTCGAAGGCATCGTCGCAAACTCCACCCGGCTCTCCGAAGTGCTCGGCGATAAAGGTCAGCTCATTTACGCCGGCTACGACATCAACGAACTCGCCGGGAAGGTTTCGTTCGAAGAGGTGATCTACCTGCTTTGGAACAACCGCCTCCCGAAGCAGAGCGAGTTGGACGACCTGACAAAAGCGTTGCGCGCCCAGCGCGAGCTGCCGCAACAGGTGGTCGATTTTTTGAAAGCCGCGCCGAAAAACGCGAACCCGATGGACGTCATCCGCACCGCTGTGTCGATGATCGGGCTGTTACGACCCGGAAAAGGGCGATGCGCGCGAGGCGAACTATCAGCGCTGTCTGTCGCTCACCGCGAAGATCGCCGTGATCGCCGCCTACTTTCATCGCGCCCGGCAGGACAAGGATCTGCCGAAGGTCCGGCAGGATTTGAGCGAAGCCGCCCACTTTCTGTATCTGGTGAACGGCGAGGAACCCTCCGCCGAAGCGACGGCGGTGCTCGACATGGCCTACGTGCTCCATGCCGATCACAGCATGAACGCTTCGACGTTCACCGCCCGTGTCGTCATCGCGACGCTGACGGACGTTTACAGCGCCGTCACCGCCGCCATCGCCGCGCTGAAGGGGCCGCTCCACGGCGGCGCCAACGAAGGCGTGATCCACATGCTGCAAAAGATCGGCAGCGTGGACAAGGTGGACGCGTTCATTGACGAGCAGCTCGCGCAGAAAAAGAAGATCATGGGCATCGGCCACCGGGTTTACAAAACCCTCGATCCGCGCGCCCCGCTGCTGCACGAAGTCGCGGCGAAGCTGACCTCCCAGCTCGGCGAGCCGAAATGGCTGCAGATGAGCGAGCGGATCGCCACGCTGATGAAGGAAAAGAAGGGGCTGAACGCGAACGTCGATTTCTACTCGGCGACGGTTTACTACTCGCTCGGGCTGCCGACCGATCTGTTCACCCCGGTCTTCGCCATCGCCCGCACCGCGGGTTGGACGGCGCACATCCTCGAGCAACTCGAGGACAACCGGCTCTACCGCCCGTTGAGCGAATACACCGGCACGCCAGTGGGTTTGAAGGTCGTCCCGATCGCCGAGCGCTGAACGCTCATGCGACGGCCGGCACCGGCGCGTCCGCTGCGGCCGGCGTTGGCGTCGGTGCCGTCGCGGTGGCGTCGGCGCGGCGCCCGAAAAGCAGGCGCAGGCTGTTGAGCACGACGACGACGGTGCTCCCTTCGTGCGCGGCGACGCCGAGCGCGAGGGGAACAGCGCCCAGCAGGCTCGCCCCCACCATCAGCACGACGACGCCGAGCGAGATCGCGAGATTTTGCCGGATGATGATCCGGGTTCGGCGGCTCAGGTCAAACGCGAGGCCGAAATTTTCGAGCCGGTCGTTCATCAGGATGACGGCCGCCTGCTCCAGCGCCGCGTCGGAGCCGCGCGCGCCCATGGCGACGCCGACATCCGCGGCGGCGAGCGAGGGGGCATCGTTGACGCCGTCGCCGATCATCGCCACGCGGCGGGTGCCGTTCGCTTTGAGTTCCTGCACCGCGGTCAGCTTGTCCGCCGGCAACAGTTCAGCGCAGACCTGCTTGATGCCGAGCTGGCCGGCGAGCCGCTCGGCCGTGGGACGGCGGTCGCCGGTGAGCATGACGACGGCGACGCCTTTCGAGCGCAAGCGGTCGAGCAGCGCGCTGGCGGTCGGGCGCACTTCGTCGCGGAAAAGCAGGCGACCGGCGACGCTGGGGCCCGCGACCCAGACCTCGGCGCTGTCGGCATCCGTGGATCTCACGGCGTCCGCAAACTTTTCCCGGTCGGCTGCCGGGGCGTAGGTCGAAACGAAATTGCGCCGGCCCAGCGCGTATTCCCGACCGCCGAACTCTGCGCGCAATCCGGACCCTGCGACTGACTCGAAACGTTCCGGCTCCCGGGTCGGCAGTTTCCGGCTCTGGCCGATCGTTTTGATCGCGCGGGAAAGCGGATGATCTGAAAAGCGGGCAAGATTAAACGCGACCTCCAGCAGATGCGCTTCGTCGCCCTGGATCGCTTCGACGCGCGCCAGTTGCAGTTCCCCGGCGGTCAGCGTCCCGGTTTTGTCGAGGGCGACGACGTCGATGCCCGCGAGCGCTTCTAGCGCCGCGCCGCCGCGGAACAAGACGCCCCGCCGGGCGCCAAACGCGATGGCGGAAAGAATTGCGGAGGGAATGCTCAACACAAGCGCGCAAGGCGATGCGACGACCAAGAGCGTCATCGCGCGGTAAAACGCGCTCTTCGTCCCGGATGGCTCCGCCGCCACGAACGCCGGCAGGCCGAAAGCGAGCCACCAGACGAAAAACATCAACGTGCAAAGGGCGAGCACGCCGTAGGTGTAGCCCGTGCCGAACCGGTCGGTGAACCGCTGGCTCGGCGCGCGCAGGTTTTGCGCTTCCTCGATCAGGCGGATGACCTTTTGCAACGCACTCTCGCTGGCGGCCCGCAGCACGCGGCCGTCCAGCAGACCCTGGAGGTTCAAGGTGCCGGCATACACTTCGTCGCCGAGGGATTTCGGCACCGGGCGCGCTTCGCCGGTGAGAGTGGACTCGTCGCACGCGCTTTCGCCTCGCGTCACCCGCAGATCGACGGGCACCTGCTCGCCCGCGGTGACGCGCACCAAGGCGCCGGGCGCCAGTTCCTCTACCGGCACCTCGCGCTCGGCGCCGGTCGCGGGGTCGAGGACGGTCGCCGTCTTCGGGGCGCCGCGCAGGAGCGCGCCGATCTCCCGCTGCGTGCGGCCCATGGCGTAGTGTTCCATCGCGCCGCTGGCGCTGAACAAAAAGAGCAGCAGCGCGCCTTCGTGCCAGGCACCGATCGAGGCGGCGCCGATGGCGACGGCAAGCATGAGAAAATGCACGTCGAGCTTGCCGGACCGCAGGTTCGCCCACGTTTCCTCCGCGGCTTCCCAGGCGCCGCAGACATAGCTCGCCAGCCAGAGGATAAGAATCACCACGCCCGGCGCGCCGAACTGTTCCGCGCCCGCGGCGGCGAGGCCGGCGACGAGGCAGCCGGCGGCCAGCTTGAGCAGGGTTTTCCATTCGTCGTCGTCGTGATGATGACCGCCTTCCGCGTGCGCGTGCGCAGTTGGGAGCGTCACCTCGCGGGGGACGAATTTCGGCCAGCGCACGTTCTGCCAGCGCCAGAAGGTGAGGGCGGTCGGGCAGGTCTGTTTCTCGATGAGCGTCCTGCCCGAGACGTGTTTGACCACGACGCGGCCGCGATCCTCGCGCGCCCGGAGTCCGAAAGATTCGCCGCACTGTTCGCAGGTGCCATTGGCCGCGCGCACCCCGCAGCGCGAGGTGGCGGGTCCGTTGATCGCGTCGGAAACCCGCTGCGCCAGCCGCTGGCTCGGGTCGTCTCCGAGCGTGGCGATCGCAAGCTTGCGCGTTTTTGCCTCGAACTCGACGGCTTCGAGGCGGGGCTCCTCGGCGAGCACGCGGGCGACATTTTCGACCACGCAATCGTCAGCGGTCGCAGTCGGCGGAACGGGGCGCGTAGAGCGGGATTTCATCGGTGGGAAGTCAACGGAGGGGAAACGTAAGTCGAAGGCCGGGACGCAACAACAGGAGACTCGTTCTCAGGAACGGAGGCGTCCGCCGGCGCGGTGGCGACCGCGCCGCGGGGCAGCGCCGAATTGGGCTCTGTTATGGCAAAAGGATCGACGGGCAACGTGATTGCCGGGCTGGCGAGCTTCTTTATTCCCGGCTTGGGCCAGTTGGTGCAAGGCCGCGTGCTGGCGGCAATTTTTTACCTGATCCTGTCAGGCGTGCTCTGGGTGCTGACGCTCGGTTTCGGCGGCTGGATCGGGCACGTCATTGCGGCCATTGACGCCGCGGTCTGGAAGGGCGCGAACGGTTCGCGGACGGTTTGAACGGCGCAGGTGGCGGGCGTCCGCGGCATCCCGCGGCGGGTGAAACTGCGGTGTCCGGGGCGGAGGAGTTGTTTGAGCTGGTGACACTCCCGACCGGAGTGCGCTCGGTGCGCTCGGTCGCAAACGGCCAGACGTTTCATCCCGGCGTCGGGCCGACTGCGGAGGCGGAAGCCATTCACGTCGCGGGGCCGCGTCTGATCGCACGAATGCGCAAAGTGCTCGGGGAAGGTGGCGAGTTCGTGATCTGGGACGTCGGTCTCGGGGCTGGGGCCAATGCGCTCGTGGCGCTTGGCGCCTGGCGTGCCGCCGAGCCGCGATTGCCGGCCGGCTGCGTGCGGCTCGTGAGTTTTGACCGCTCGACGGCGGCCCTGCGATTTGCCTGCGACCACGCCGCCGCGCTCGGTTACCCGGCCGGCGCCGAGACGCTGCTCGGCGATCTGCTGGCGGCGGGTTCGGTGCGAGTGCCCGGGGAGCCGGAATGCACCTGGTCGCTGGTCCGAGGCGATTTTCCGGAACTGCTGGCCGACGGATTTGCGGGGAACGGCCCCCCGGCGCCGCACGCCATCTTTTACGATCCGTATTCACCCGCCGTGAACCCTCAAATGTGGACGCTTGGGGTCCTCGAATGTCTGTGCCGCCGCCTGGATGCAGCGCGCCTCTGTCTGGTGTCAACGTATTCCCGGTCCACGGCGGTGCGGGTCACGCTGTTGCTCGCCGGGTTTTTCGTCGGGATCGGTGCCGCCACGGGTGAAAAGGACGAAACCACGGTGGCGGCAAACGCCATGGACCTGCTCGATCGGCCGCTTGATCGCCGCTGGCTGGAGCGCACGGTCGCAGCTTCTGCCAATGCCGCGCCGCTGCGCGCCGCCGGCTTTTCCCGCGACCGGATCAGCGCGGAGGATTTCGCCCGGCTGCGAGCCCACGCTCAGTTTGCGTGATGGTTCCGCGCGGATCGATCGTCCGGACGCACCGCTACGCATTCCCGAAAAGATCGGCTTGGCGACTCAGCGAGCTTCCCGGCGCCTGCAACCCGAGTTTGTCGTAGGCTTTCGGCATCGCGACGCGCCCTTGCGGCGTGCGTTTCAAGTAACCCTGCATGATGAGATACGGCTCGTGCACTTCCTCCAGCGTGCCGGCTTCTTCGCCGATGGCGACGCCGAGCGAGGAGAGCCCGACCGGGCCGCCGTTGAATTTATAAATCAGCGCTTCGATGATGCGCTTGTCCATTTCGTCGAAGCCATCGGCGTCGATGTCGCGCATCGCCAGGGCGGCGTCGGCGACTTCGCGGGTGATGCGGCCATCGGCGCGCACCTGGGCGAAGTCGCGCACCCAGCGGAGCAGGTTGTTGGCGATGCGCGGGGTGCCGCGGGCGCGCCGGGCGATTTCCAGCGCGCCGCCCGGCTCGATCTCCACGCCGAGCAGTCCGGCCGAGCGTTCGACGATGTGTTGAAGATCCTCGGCGGCGTAATAGTCCAGCCGGCAATCCATCCCGAAGCGTGAGCGCAGCGGGGCGGTGATCATGCCGCTGCGCGTCGTCGCGCCGATGAGCGTGAACTTCGGCAGCGGCAGCCGGACGCTGCGGGCGTTCGGCCCCTGGTCGATGATGATGTCGAGCTTGAAGTCCTCCATCGCGGGATAGAGATATTCCTCGATCGTCGCTTGGAGCCGGTGGATTTCGTCGATGAAAAGCACGTCGCCGCGCTCCAGCGTGGTGAGCAGTCCGGCGAGGTCGCCCGCTTTTTCGATCACCGGGCCGCTGGTGCTTTTGATGTTCACGCCCATGGACTGGGCGACGATGTAGGCGAGCGTCGTTTTGCCCAGGCCCGGCGGGCCGCTGAGCAGGATGTGCTCGAGCACGTCGTTGCGCCCTTTGGCCGCCGCGACGAGAAGTTCGAGCCGCTCGCGGACCTTGTCCTGACCGGCGAATTCGCTGAACGCCGGCGGGCGCAGGGAGGTTTCAAAATTCGGATCCGCGGGGTCTTGGTCGATGGGCTTCATCGGGCAGGGATTCAAAGCTCACAATCTACCACATTCACTCCGAAAATCGGCTCCGAAATGCGTTGTAATCGCCTCATCGGGAGCGCCGTTTTCCTCCGGCGTTGACACACTTCGCGGCGGGCCGTATATCGCACCTCGCGCCAGATACTGTCGGCGCTCTCTCCTCGCTCCCTTTTTCCCGTTTTTCTTTATGGCAAAATCCGCTCCCAAAGGCAAAAAGCCTGCCCCCAAATCGAATGCGTCTGCGACTTCGGCGAAGGCCCCGCAACGCGGAAACAAGCCCGCGGCTGGCACTGCTCGTTCATCTTCGACCAGTGCTGCGAAAACGAAGTCGGCCGCCGGCAAGGGCAGCGCGAAACCCGCCCGCCCGCAGGCGACTGCTGGCAGGGACGGCAAGCGCAACGGCGCCGCGGCGCCAGCGACGGCCAAAAAAGCGGTGAAGTATGTTTATTACTTCGGTGACGGCGCGGCCGATGGAAACGGCTCGATGAAGCCGCTCCTCGGTGGCAAAGGCGCGAATCTCGCGGAGATGACGCGCATCGGCCTGCCGGTGCCTCCCGGGTTCACGATCACCACGGAAGTCTGCACCTATTTCTACGACAACAAGCGGACCTACCCGCCCGAACTCGACGGCCAGATCGAGCGCGCCCTGGCGAAGATCGAGAAGTCCGTCGGCAAGAAGCTCGGCGGCACCGACAACCCACTGCTCCTCAGCGTGCGCTCTGGTGCGCGCGACTCGATGCCGGGCATGATGGACACCATCCTCAATCTCGGCATGAACGACGAAACCGTCGAAATCGTGGCTGAGAAAACCGGCAACGCCCGTTTTGCCTACGACAGCTACCGCCGCTTTCTCCAGATGTATGGCGACGTGGTGATGGGCGTGCAAAAGCGTCCGGGCGAAGACCACGAGCCGTTTGAAACCGTGATCGAGGACTTGAAGCACGAAGTCGGCGTCGAGAACGACACCGAACTTACCGTCGCCCACCTCAAGACGCTTGTGGAGCGCTTCAAAGACCTCATCAAGGAACGCACCGGCGAGTCCTTCCCGCAGGACGCCCGCGCGCAGTTGAAAGGCTCCGTCGGCGCGGTCTTCGGCAGCTGGAATAACGATCGCGCCATCGTGTATCGCCGCAAATACCACATTCCCCACGAATGGGGCACCGCGGTGAACGTGCAGACCATGGTCTTCGGCAACATGGGCAACTCCAGCGGCACCGGCGTGGCATTTACCCGCGACCCGGCCACCGGCGAGCGCGTGTTTTACGGCGAATACCTCATCAACGCCCAGGGCGAGGACGTCGTCGCCGGCGTGCGGACGCCGAAACCGGTGGTGCAGCTGGGCAAGGAAATGCCGGCCGCCTACAAGCAGCTTCTCAAGGTGCGCGACACCCTGGAAAAGCATTTCCACGACATGCAGGATCTCGAGTTCACGATCGAGGACAACCGGCTCTACATTCTCCAAACCCGCAACGGCAAGCGCACCGGCACCGCCGCGGTCCGGATCGCGGTCGAGATGGTGAAGGAACGGCTCATCAGCCGCGAAGACGCGGTGAGGCGCATTCCTGCCGACTCGCTCAGCCAGATCCTCGCGCCGATCTTTGACCGGGCGAGCGCGAAGGGCGCGAAGAAGATCGCGAGCGGACTGCCGGCCGGCCCCGGCGCGGCCAGCGGCAAGGTGGTCTTCAACGCGGAAGAAGCCGTGGACATGGTTAACCGCGGCGAAAAAGTGGTTCTCGTGCGCGTCGAAACGTCGCCGGAAGATCTGCGCGGCATGATCGCGGCCGAGGGCATTCTCACCGCCCGTGGCGGCGTCAGTTCGCACGCCGCGCTCGTCGCCCGCCAGATGGGCAAGGTCTGCGTCTGCGGCGCCAGCGGGCTGCAGGTGGATTACGCCCGCAAGACGGTCACCGCGGACGGTGTCACGCTGAAGAAAGGCGATTACATCTCCATCGACGGCACCAGCGGTGAAGTCTTCGCCGGTGAGGTGAAGACGGCGCCGTCCGAAGTGGTGCAGGTGCTGGTGGAACGGACGCTCGACCCGAAGAAGAGCGCGACGTTCCAGCAGTTCGACGCGCTGATGAAATACGCGGACAGCTTCCGCACGCTCGACATCCGCACGAACGCGGACACGCCCGAGCAGGTTGCCAACGCCGTCGCGTTCGGCGCGCAGGGCATCGGATTGACCCGCACGGAACACATGTTCTTCGAGGGCGACCGCATCGACGCCATGCGCGAGATGATCCTGGCGACGGACACCGATTCCCGCAAGACGGCGCTCGCGAAGCTGCTCCCTTACCAGCGCGACGATTTCGCGGGCATTTTCCGCGAGTTGAAGGGCCTGCCGGCAACGATCCGCTTCCTCGATCCGCCGTTGCATGAATTCCTCCCGCACGAAAAAACGGCGCAGGAAGATCTCGCGAAGAAGCTGAAGGTGAAGCCGGAGGTGATCGCTTCCCGCGTTCACGAGCTGCACGAGTTCAACCCGATGCTCGGTCACCGCGGTTGCCGACTCGGCATCTCCTTCCCGGAGATCAGCGAGATGCAGGCGCGCGCCGTCTTCGAAGCGGCGGCGGAAGTGATGAAGGAGAAGATCAAGGTCAAGCCGGAGATCATGATTCCGCTCGTCGGCTTCCCGCGGGAACTCCAGCTGCAATTGGAGGTTGTCCATCGCGTCGCCGCGGAAGTGGCGAAGGAAAAAGGCATCCGCAAGTTCGATTACCTGGTCGGCACCATGATCGAAATCCCGCGCGCCTGCGTGGTGGCGGACGAGATCGCGAAGTCGGCGGAGTTTTTCTCCTTCGGCACGAACGACCTCACCCAGACCACGCTCGGCATGAGCCGCGACGACAGCGGCTCGTTCCTGCCGCATTACGCGGAATCGGAAATCCTGCCGACCAACCCGTTCGCAGCGATCGACCAGACCGGCGTCGGTGAACTGATGCGGCTCGCGGTCGAGAAAGGCCGCCAGACCCGGCCGGACATCAAGCTCGGCATCTGCGGCGAACACGGCGGCGAGCCGCAGAGCGTGAAATTCTGCCATCGCCTCGGGCTGGCGTATGTGAGCTGCAGCCCGTTCCGGGTGCCGATCGCCCGCCTGGCCGCGGCGCAAGCGGCCTTGGAGAAGTAGACCGGGCGTCAGCAGACCTGCAGCAAAAAACGGGGAGGGCAGGGGCCGAAGTTCGGTCCCAGCTCACCCCGTTTTTTCTTTGTTTGGGATCGCGCCGCGTTTTTAGCGATCCAGTTCCGTCGATTCCGGCGGCAGTCCGCGCGCCTCTCGGGCGAGGCGCAGATTTGTGCGGGCATCGCTGAAGTCCGGCGCGAGTCGAAGCGCTTCGATGTAGCGATCAATGGCGGCATCGAGATCGCCTTGGTTCCAGAGCAGATCGCCGAGATTTTTGTGGACCAGCGGCTGGTTTTTCATCTGGTCCAAGCTGCGCTGGTAATGAATCTTGGCTTCCTCAAAACGACTCAGCCGAAAGAGCGCATTCGCGAAATTGCATTCCGCCTGCGGGAAATCGGCTTTCAAACGCAGGGCATCCCGATAGTGCGCGATCGCGCCATCCCAGTCGCCCTGGTCAGACCTCGCGATGCCCCAGAAGTAATGCACCTCGGGATCATCCGGTCGCAACCGCGCCGCCTCGGCGTATTCGCTCTCCGCCTGATCGAAGCGGCCTTCGCGAAGCGCGGCGGTGCCCAGGTTTTTCCGGGCGGTCGCGTCGCTCGGGACCGCGGTAGCCACGGCTTGGGTGCGCTCGAGTTCCGGCATCTTCGTCCCGTGCAGTTGGATCCAGCCCAGGAAAAATATTGGCGCTGCAAAAGCGGTCCACTTCAATCCGTGCCAGCACCAAGGTGCGAAAACAAATCGCCGTGCGGCCGCGTCAGCTGCGCCGGCTTCGGCCAGGCCAAGGTGCTGCCGATTTGAACGGTCGCGCACCTTCCAGATAAAACCGTCGTAATAAAAGTGCAGCAGCGCTGAGGCCGTGACGATGCCCATGAGGACGCGCTTCACACCGTCCAACTGCACTCCGGCTGTCATCAGGCCAACAGCGCCGTAGGCGAGAACCAGCCCGACATAGAGGCCCATGAACGAGCCGCCCCGCCGGAACAAAAATCGCAGGAAGCCGCGCGCGGTATTATCCTTTTCCACGCGACTGCGGTTGTAAATCCAGACGATCGAGAGGTATTGCACGTCGTGAAACACCTCGAAAAGCGCGATGCCGACGAGGATTTCGCGCACGCCCAGGTTGCAATACCACCAGAAGCCGATGCTGGTGACGAGCAACACGACCTTGCGGAGGCTCGGCCGCCGCCCCTGGGCCCACGACCAGGCGAGGTGGAGAACAAATAAAATCGTGATGCCGGCGGTGATCCAGATCGCCAGCGTGCGGGCGACATCGACCGCTGCGGCCGAGATCACCGGGCCGCCGCCGGAATAATAAAGGTCGAGCAGCGACCGCGAGCGGCGCGGAGAGAGCAGGACAGCCGCGCCAAACCAACTCAGGCACACCGCGAAATCGAGCCGCGCATTGAGTTTCGCGATGCCTCCTGCTTTGGCGTCATAAATGCGGCAGAACCCGTAGGTCTGCATCATCCCGTGCCAGACGCCCCAGAGGAAGACAATGATCTCGATGCCCTTCAGATCCCAGACCGTGCAGGCGACGCAGACCGCCACCAGCGCGATCGGCGCGAAGATGAATCGCGCCTTGAAACGTTCGAAAAGGCCCCGGTCGCCGTAAGCGCGCATCATTCCCGGGAGATGATGGCCCATCGCGCCGAAGGCACCGACGAACAGATAGATGTCCTGGGCGCTCCAGCGGAGCTGCGCCACGGCGAACAACGGAAAAATCAGGAGCGGCGTGCCGATGAAAAGGACGAGATCCCTCCACGCGCCAAGAATCCAGGGAGAAGGGGCCGCCGGAGTCGCCGCCGCAGCCACGGCTCCGCCCGGTGCAACGCCAACATCGGATCGCACGAGGTGGTCGGCTCCGGTAGCCGGTGCGCCACTCGGGTTCGTTGTCCGTCGATTCATGGACGCCGAAGCGGCCTGCTTGGAAATCCGCCGTTGGGAATGCATCTCTAAGAAAGAAATGCCGGCGACCCTATTGAGACTCGGCCCAAACCGCAATCCCGGGTTTCGAAAACTTCACGGAAACGCCCTCAGACTGAAAAAAAGGGCCTTTGTTCAAAAAAAAGTTTGCTAACCGGGGGCTTAATCCTTAACAAGGCCGGATTGATTCCGCGGCAGCGCGGTTTCAGTCTCGCACTTCTTCAGGATGGCAAGCCTTTTTCGACCCAAAACGGTGGCGGAAAAAGCGAACCGTTTCTGGGTTGTGTGAAACAATCACCTAACCTGTAACCATTGGAAAAAAACCAAGTCACTATGACTCGACTGCTCAACCACAGTGCGCCACCGCGCGGCCGATTTATTCTGGCCGTCGGACTGAGCGCCTCCCTGCTCGCTACAGGGGCCATCGGGCAAGTGTCGCCCGGCACCGGCGCAGAGGCGTCGGCCGGCGGCGCTTCCCGCTTCGCGGCTCCGAATCAGCGGGTAATTCAAAACGAATCCCAGGGGCAGGCCAGCCAGCCTTCCCCGGAGCGCGTTATTGTAACGGGCTCTTTCATCCCGACCGCGGAGGGCGAAGGTGCTCTTCCCGTCGCCGTTTTCACTTCGGAAGACCTGCGCAAGCAGGGTTCCAACAGCGCCGCTGAAGGTCTGCGCCGCCTGCCGAGCTTTTTCGGCAATGCGAGCACGGAAGCCGATTCGAACGGCGGTAACGGCCAGGCCGGCGTCAATCTGCGCGCGCTCGGTCAGCAAAACGTCCTCATCCTGCTCAACGGCCACCGCGCCGGTAATCCGAGCTTGCTGAGCGGTTTCACGGACGCGAACTCCATTCCCTTCGGTGCCATCGATCACATCGAGGTCCTGAAGGACGGCGCCTCCGCGACCTACGGTTCGGATGCCGTCGCCGGTGTCGTCAATTACATCTTCAAGACCCAGTTTGAAGGTGCCCAGGTGGACGTTTACTACGGCAACACGACGAACAATGACGCGTCGACCTTCCGTGGTTCCGTGATCACCGGTTTCTCGACGAAGGACAAGCGCTTTAACGTCGTGTTGAACGCGAATTACTATCATTCGAATTCGATCGAATCGAAGGATCGCTTCCTGTCCTCGCGTGCGAACGTCAGCGGCGGCCCGGGCGCTCTGCAGCTCGGCGGACCGAACGGCAACAGCCCGACCTATCCCGGTCGTATCTCGGTGACGGCGGCCGCGGCGGCTGCCGGTGGATTCGGCACTGCCACTCAGCTCGTCCTGGCGGACAATGTGCCGGACGGACTGGCAAACTCGCGCACCGTGCCGACCAGCATCGCGAATTACCGCCCGTTCAGCGCGGCGGTGGGTGACGGCTTCAACTTCCGTTCCCAGACCCCGGCCATTCCGGCGCAGGAACGTTTCGCTTACTACGGCGCGACCGACTACCAGGTCATCGAAAAAGCCGTTGATCTCTATGCGTTCGGCTTGATCTCGAACAACCGCCAATACAACGCGCTGGCGTCCGCGCCGTTCACGTTGGGCAACGTGGCGACTGAGCGTGCGATCATTCGCGCCAGCCCCTACAACCCGGTTGGCGCGGGCCTCAACACCGTGCGTTACCGCACGTTTGAGCTCGGGCCGCGCCAGAGCCTCTATGACACCCGCTTCTACTACGGGGCGCTCGGCGTCAAAGGTGAAATCCTGCGCACGGTCAACTACGACATCACGTTCCTGCATCAGGAAGACAAGCAGATCCGCACGGACAGCGGCGACGCCCGTCGCAGCTTGATCGTGGCCGAGACTGCCGCCGGCAACTTCAATCCGTTCATCGGTGGCTCCGCGGCCAACGCGGGCACGCTGAATGGCAGCTCCTACGACAACGCCGCGGCTCTGCGTCGTTCCTCGTATATCGCCGACGCGATCTTCTTCAATAACTTGAACCTGATCGAGTCCCGCCTGAGCAACACCTTCTTCCCGGACGCGCCCCAAGGCGGCGTGAGCCTGGCATTGGGTGCGGAGTATCGGCGCGAGAACTTCTCGCAGAACAACGCGCGAATCGAGCAGAGCGGCGACGTGCTGGGCTTCAATGCCGGCGCCAGCTACTATGCGACGCAGGACGTGCGTTCCGTCTTCGGTGAGATGCGCTTCCCGATCGTGGTCCCGACGATGAAAGTGCCCGGTATCTACAACCTGGCGTTCACCTTGGCGGGCCGCTATCAGAAGTTCTTCCTGAACGGCGTCGATCCGATCTCCATCGCGAACGGCACGCCCCGCGGTGTGCGGCCGACCTTCGAGACCACGAACCCGAAGTATGCCGTCGAGTATCAGCCGGTCCAGGACCTGAAGTTCCGTGGTTCCTACAGCACGGCCTTCCGCGCTCCGAGCTTGGCCGAGTTCTTCGCTCCGGCGGTTCCGGGAAGCGACTTCCCGCAGATCACCGATCCGTTCTCGGGCTCCCCGCAGGGCGCCGTGTATCAGCCGAATCTCGGCGGTATCACGGGCGGCAATGCGACGCTGGCTCCTGAAATCACGGACTCCTACAGCGTGGGCTTGGTTGTCACGCCGCGTTGGGTCAAGGGGCTCACCGCCACGATCGACTACTACCAGTTGAATCAGAAGAACGTGATCATCAGCGGCGGCAACGTCGCCCAGTTCGCGGTGAATCAGAACTTCAACACGTCGAACCAGGCCTACTTCACGGGCCGCGGCACTCCGAACGGCGGCACGCCGTTCAACGATCCGGCTGCGCTGTTCGCCAATCGTGTCGTGCGTGATCCGAACACCGGTGAGGTGCTCTCGATCGACGAAACGCCTGCCAACGCCGCCAAGCGCAGCGTGGAAGGCATCGACGTGACCGTGTTCTATGAGTTGGACACCATGGACCTGTTCAAGCGGGACCTCGGCAAGTTCAACTTCAACATCGGCTACAACCACGTGTTCCGCTTCAACGCGCAGGTCGCGCCGGGCCAGGGCTTCACGGACTTCACGGGAACCTTCTCGTCGGCTCCTTTGACGCCGGGCAGCATTCCTTACAACAAGGCGCAGTTCCAGTTCGAGTATCAGAAGAACATCGGGCCTGGCCTGCTGGACTTCGTGGCTACGGTGAACTACATCGGCGACTTCCTCGACGACGGCGGTTCGCTCAATGGCAGCTCGTTGGTCGTCGGCGCGAACGGCAGCCCGCTCGATCCGAACAACCCGACCTACAGCGTCAACCGCAAGGTGCGTGAATACACCTCGCTTGACCTGCAGCTGAGCTACACCTTCCGGGCTCCCGAGGCGCTGACCTCGACGACCACCTCGAAGGACTACAAGGGCAAAGCGGTCGTGAACAATGCGCCGGTCCGCGGTGCGAGCCTGTTCCAGAAGATCCTCGGCGGCACCACGCTGACGGTCGGCTGCAACGACGTGTTCGACACGCCTCCTCCGTTCGCGGCGGGTGCGTTCAACGACAACTACGACACCTCGCTGTATTCGATCCGCAACCGGTTCATCTACGGCGCGATCTCCAAGAAGTTCTAAGACCTCTTAGACCCTCTTGTCTCAAACAAAAGCCGGGCGGGAAACCGCCCGGCTTTTCGTTTTTCCGGCTTGCGGCGCCATCATCGCACCCGGATCGGATTTCGCCCGGCTGAAACAGTGCGAGCCGTTCGATCGTTGACGGTCCTTTCACCTTGTGGCCAACGCATTCGTCCGGTCATCAGCACGGGACGAAGCAAGGTAAGCACCCGTATCCGCCGCCGTTCTCTCCGGCGACCGCGATCGTGCGTTCATCGAGCCGCGCTGCGAAACGCCGCGGCTGCCAGGGCAGGCTTTGCCGCGCTGGCGGCGGATTATCCTACTTCGGCGATGCGTTGAATCGAAACGCTCGATTGCTCACGAGGTTTGCTGCAACAACGGATCGAGGTAGGCCCACACCGTCTCCGCCATCACGCGCTGACCTTCCGCGGTGGGATGCACGCCGTCGCGTTGATTCAGTTCCGGCAGTCCGCCGACGTCCTTCAGGAGAAACGGGATCAGGGTGGCGCCGTTCGCCTTGGCCACCGCTGGAAAAATCGCCTCGAAGCGCTGCGTGTAAGCCGCGCCGTAGTTCGGCGGCAGCTTCATTCCTGCGACGAGCACCCTGACCCCTGGATTTTTCCCCCGCACTTTCTCGATGATCGCCTGAAGATTTCGCTGGGTTTCATCGACCGAAAGGCCGCGCAACCCGTCGTTTGCGCCCAGTGCCAGCACGAGCACGTCGATGGGCCGACGCAGGAGCCAATCGACCCGCCGCAAGCCCCCAGCCGTCGTGTCGCCGCTCTGGCCGGCATTGATCAACGTCGTCGCCCGATCTCCCCGCGCGCGGAGACGTTCCTGCAGCAATCCCGGATACGACTGGTTTGCCGGGTCCGAGAGTCCATAGCCGGCCGTAAGGCTATCGCCGAGGAAAAGGACGGTGTGCGCAGCGTCCGCTCGTCCGCGTTCCCTGGCGCCCGGAGCCGGTTCGGAGCCAGCTGAGGCGGCCTGCAGATTTCCCGCCGCGGCTGCCACGCCGGAAAGAAGCAAGAGCAGCGACGACGATACGCGGCGCAGCGCGGCGCGGCGGGTCAATGGGTCGAAGCGGATGAGATTTTGCGGAGCGAAAAGCACGCTGCAACCTCGTCCAAGATCGGGTCCGCGTAAACTTTCGGGCTCGGTAAAGCGGCCGCTTGCAGCCTTCATTTTCGAATCTCCGAGCGCCGGTTTGCGATCCCGGCAACTGCGCTACATTGCGGCCGCGCGCCGATTCGAAGCGTATCGTCCGCATTCCCCGGCCAGCTCCCGGCGAGCCTGCCCGCAAACCGCATGACCGATCCTGTCCCGACGATCTCGCCGGCTTCCGTGCTGGAAGCCCGCGGGACCTGACGAAAACCTATCGCAGCGGCGAGCGGAATCTGACGGTGCTGCGCGACGTCAGTTTCTCCATCTCGCCGGGCGCGACCTGCGCGATCGTCGGGCCGTCCGGCAGCGGAAAGACTACGTTGCTCGGACTTTGCGCCGGGCTGGACCGGCCGACCTCCGGCTCTGTCTCGCCTGGCCGGCGTGGCGCTTGAGTCGCTCGACGAGGACGCTCGGGCTGCCGTGCGCAATCAGCACACCGGGTTCGTGTTCCAAAACTTTCAGCTCATCCCGACGCTCACCGCCTTGGAAAACGTGATGGTCCCGGCCGAGTTGCGCGGCGGCTCCAAGCGACTCGGCCGAGAGCAACGGCAGCCGCCGGCCGCGCGACCTGACGGCGGAAGCCGGAGAATTGCTGGCCGCCGTCGGTCTGGCGGAGCGCACCGACCACTTTCCGGCGCAGCTTTCCGGCGGTGAACAGCAGCGCGTCGCCCTGGCGCGGGCGTTCATCAATCGCCCGAGCCTCCTGTTCGCCGACGAGCCGACCGGGAACCTCGACAGCGTGACGAGCGCGCGGGTCGTGGAATTGCTGTTCGAACTCAACGCCCAGTCCGGCGCCGCCCTGGTGCTCATCACGCACGACGCCGAACTGGCGGCGCGAACCGATCGCGTCATCCGGTTGCGCGACGGCGCGATGGTGGAATGAAGTCCGCCCGCGCTCCGATGAAGCGATTCCTTCCTGATTTTCCGCGCCGTTTCCTGCTCCGGAAAACGGCTCTCATCCCGACCATGTTAGGCGGCTCCTGGGTCTGGATCATGGCGTGGCGCGACAGCCGGCGGGGTCGCGGCCGGTTGCTGCTTTTTTCCAGTGCGCTCACGCTCGGCGTAGCCGCGCTGGTGGCGATCGGCACCCTGCGGAGCAATCTCGACCGCGCGATCGACCAGCAGGCCCGCAGCCTCGTCGGGGCGGATCTGGTGCTCGAAAGCCGGCAGCCGCCGACGCCGGAGCGGCTGGCGCTCGAACGATCGCTTGGCGGCGAAGTGGCTCGAGAAACCGCGCTCAGCTCCATGGCCCGCTTCCCGAAATCGGACGCGACCCGGCTCATCCAAGTGCGCGCGGTGGAAGGCGGCTACCCGTTTTACGGCCAGATCGAAACCGATCCGCCCGAAGCCGCCGCGGCGTTCCGGGCGGGGCAGGGCGCGCTCGTCGAGGAAAGCCTGCGCGTGCAATTCGGCCTCGCGCCGGGGGACCGCATCGAGATTGGCGGTCGCGCCTTTCCAGTGCTCGGCGGACTTCGG
This sequence comes from uncultured Verrucomicrobiae bacterium, assembly GCA_963762725.1. Taxonomy (GTDB): domain Bacteria; phylum Verrucomicrobiota; class Verrucomicrobiia; order Chthoniobacterales; family SZAS-18; genus JAFAXH01. The sequence continues at coordinate 825,821 of CAVXLY010000007.1, forward strand.
AAACTGCCGGGCGAAACCGGAGCGTTCTCCGGTGTCGCGCCGCGCGTGCTGATTCCGCGGGGCGAGCTTCCCGCCAGCCTGCTGGAACGCGGGAGTCTGGTGCGATGGAAAACCTACTTCCGGTTGCCAGAAAGCGTGAAGCCGCCGGAACTCCTGCGCGAACTGAAGCCGCAACTCGCGCAACTTCGCCTCGAGGCCGAGGACGTGGCGCGTCGAAAACGCTCGCTGGGCCGGGTGCTTCGAGAATCTTTCCCGTTTCCTGAATCTCGTTGGCTTCGTGGCGCTGCTGCTCGGTGGAATCGGGGTGGCCAGCGCGATCCATGCGCATCTCAAAGGAAAGCTCCGCACCGTGGCGACGCTGCGCTGCCTGGGCGCCAGCTCGCGCCAGGCGCTTTCGATTTACCTGATCCAGGCGCTGGCGATGGGCGCCGTCGGGGCGCTAGCCGGAGCTGCCATCGGTGTAGGCATCGGTGCGCTCACCCCGCGCCTGCTCGCGGGGGTGCTGCCGGTGACCGTGGAATTTCATCTGAATTGGTTTGTGCTCTGCCAGGGAGTCGCGGTGGGATTGATCGCCTGTCTGCTCTTCGCGTTGCTGCCGCTCCTGCCGGTGCGACGGGTGCCGCCGCTCCTGGCGCTGCGGGCGGCGTTCGACGTGGCCGGCGCGGAGGTTTCCGGCGCGCAACGCCGGGATCCGTGGTTTTGGCTGGCGCTCGGCGTTCTTGGGTTCGCGCTCGCCGCCTTTCCGGCAATCCAGAGTCGCGACTGGCGTTTCGGGTTCTATTTTTCCGGCGGTTTGCTCGTGGCGTTTGCGCTGCTCGGCGCGGTGGCGCGCGGCCTGATCTGGGGAGCGCGGCGCTTTTTCCCGCGCCGGTGGCCGTATGCGTGGCGGCAGGGCGTGGCAAACCTCTACCGGCCGAACAACCGCACGCTTCTGCTGACCTTCACGCTCGGGTTGAGCACGTTTTTGCTGCTCGGGCTTGACCTGACGAAGGACGCGCTCTTGCAGCAATTCGCCGCGCGCGGCACCAGCGGCCAGCAGCCGAACCTCGTCTTTTTCGATATCCAGAGCGATCAGCGGGCCGCGGTGGGAGACCGGATCCGGGCGCGCGGCCTGCCGATCATGGATTTCGTCCCGGTCGTGACGATGCGGCTGGCGTCGTTGAAAGGCCGGCCGGTGGAGGAAATCCTGGCGAACGGCACGAAAGGGAAGGGGGCGATCCCGGAATGGCGGCTGCGCCACGAGTATCGTTCCACCTACCGCGATCGGCTGACCGACGGCGAGGAGATCACTGCGGGTCGCTGGCAGAGCCGGTATGCGCCGCCCGAAACCAACGCCGCCTCCTCCACGATGGCCAGCACCGGTGACGCCCGGGTGCCGGTTTCCATCGAAGCGGAAGCGGCGCGCGAGCTTCAGCTTCAGCCGGGAGACGACCTCACTTTCGACGTCCAGGGCGTGCCGATCGCGGCGACCGTGGGCAGCGTCCGCAAGGTGGAATGGGAGCGCTTTCAGCCGAACTTTTTCGTCGTCTTTCCTGTCGGCGGCACTCTGGAAGAAGCGCCCGCGTTTCATGTCCTGGTGACCCGCGCTGCGGACGCCGCGCAGTCCGGCGCCATCCAGTCGGAGATGGTGCGCGAGTTTCCCAACGTCGCCGCCATCGATCTGAGCCTGATCGTGCAAACAGTCCAGGGGATCGTGGACAAAGCGACGACGGCGGTGCGTCTGCTCTCGGTTTTCACCGTGGGCACCGGCTTGCTCGTGCTCGCGGCGGCCATTCTCACCGGGCGCTACGAGCGGATCCAGGAGAGCGTGCTTCTTCGCACGCTTGGCGCCTCGCGCCGGCAGGTCTTCACTGTGCTCTGCGTGGAATACCTCGCGCTCGGCGCACTCGCCGCGCTGACCGGCATCCTGCTGGCCGCGGGCGGAAGCTGGGCGATGGCGACCTTTGTCTTCAAGGTTCCCTGGTCGCTGCCAGTCGCTTCTTTGATCGTGAGCCTGCTCGCCGCCAGCGGATTGACGCTCCTCATCGGATTGCTGGCGAGCCGTGGGGTGTGCGACCAGCCGCCTCTCGAAATCCTGCGGGCCGAGAGCTGAAACGGAGGTGCCGGTCCCGGCGGCCCGGCAGTGCGTTCTCGCCGGGATCCGCGACACCATCCCACCCGGGCCCGGGCGTTTGCAACCGTGGTGCCGAGCCGTTAAGGTGCCCGCTACCTGCCGCCTGAAGCCGCTTTTCTGATGAATTTTTCTGCCGTGCCCGGAGCGATCCTGACGCCTTTGCTCGCCGCCGCCCCCACGCCCGAACCCGCGGCGATGAACCCGCTGGCGCCCGGACCGGACGGCGTCACGACGTTGTGGAATGTCCTGGTTTCCGGCGGGATATTCATGATCCCGCTCGCGGCGCTGCTCTTCGTCGCGACGCTGCTCGTGATGATTTACTTCCTCACGCTGCGACGGGGCAACGTGGTCACGCGCCGGTTTCTCGACACCGCCGAGGCACTCCTGCGCAAGCGCGACTATCTCGGGCTCCTCGCTGTCAGCAATCGGCATAGCGAAGCCGTTGCGCACGTCACCCAGCGGACCCTTGATTTCGCGACGAAGAACCCGACCGCGAATCTGGAAACGATCCGGGAAGTCGCCGAAACCGAAGCCGTGCGCCAGGCGACGATGCTCAACAGCCGCATTTCCTACCTCGCGGATGTCGGCACGATCGCGCCGATGGTCGGGCTGCTCGGCACGGTGAGCGGCATGATCAAGTCCTTCAGCTCGCTCGCCACCGACATCGCGACTTCCAAGCCGATGCAACTCGCCAGCGGCGTCTCGGAAGCGCTCGTATGCACGGCGAGCGGGCTGGTGGTCGGCATCATGGCGTTCGTCTTTTTCGCCTATTTTCGCGGGCGCGTCAGCCGGCTCACAGCCGACCTGGAGGCGGCGGCGACGCAGGTGATGGCGCTGTTCGCCCTCTACTACAGCAGCGGTGCCGCCACCGCCGCGACTCGGCGTCGCGAGCGCCAACCGGTGGCGTTGGAGGACGAATTTTAAGCGCGGTGCTCAGTCTCCGTCGTTCCAGTCATGCAACTGCAAAAGCGCGTTACCCCGCAGGTCATCCTCGGATTCCAGGTCACGCCGATGATCGACGTGTTCTGCTGCCTGTTGATCTTTTTCATCGTGACCTACAATTTCTCCCGCAACGAAACCGCCTTGGAGGTCAAGGTGCCGACGGCGAAGGAGGGCAAGGAAACGCGGCGATCGATCAGCGAGTGCATTCTCAACGTGCGCTCGGATGGCAGCGTGATCCTGAATCGGCAAACGCTCTCGCTGGAGCAACTCCAAGCCAAGCTGACCCAGCTCTCGCAGCTTTATCCCGATCAAGCGGTGATCCTGCGCGGCGACGAGCAGGCCAGCTACCGCGTCATCGTCGATGTGCTCGACGCTTGCCGGGCGGCAAACGTCTGGAACGTGGCCTTTGCGACCGCCAAACCGGCGCAGCCGGGCGCCGAAGGCACCACGGGAGCCGCGTCCGTCCCCTGATCCTGTGACGACCCCGGTTTTCCGCGCGGCGATGCGTGTCTGGCTCTTATCTTTTGTCGGTTTGCGCGGCGGTTTCTCTGTCTTGGCTGCGGGCAGTTTTCTGCTTTTGGCGGGCAGCGCTTTCGCGCAATCGCCCTACGATCCACGCCCTTCAAGCGCCGATCCGGAGGTGCGGCGTGCGCTCCCGGTGGAAGCGGACGGCAGCAGCCCGGTCGAGCCGGCGGGAACTCCGGAGCCCGCCGCGGTGCGAGCGTTGCCCGTGAACCCGGCGACCACGACGGAGCCGACCGTGCCCACTCCGCGCCCGGCCCCGCTGAATTTTCCCGGCCCCACCCCGGCCACGGCGGGTCGTCCCGACCCCGCGCCACCGATTTCCGCCGCGCCGTCGCCCGCGCCTTCCACTTCACCTGTCGCCGTCGAGCTGGCGCAGCAGACTCCCCGGCGTCCCGGCCCCGCCTCACCTGCGACTCCGGGAGCCGTCGGTTCCGAGGGCGGCGAGATCCGGCTTGCACCGGGACAGAGTGGCGGGCCGATCGTGACGCCGGACCTCCTTCAGCTCGACGCCGCCAACAATTTTTATCTTAAAAAACAGTATGCCCAGGCTGCCGGAGAGTATGAGCGCTACTTGGGTCAATACCCGACTGCGCCGGCGACCGACCGCCAGAGCGCGCTTTGGTTCATGGCGGAAAGCTACCGCAACCTGAAGAACGTCAAAGCCGCTCAAAGCGCCTACGAGGTGCTGCTCACGCAGTTCCGGGATGGCGATTTCATCGGTCCGGCGAACTATCAGCTCGCGACGATTTATTACGAATCGAAGAACTACAAAGCGGCCGCCCCGCTGTATTCCCGCAGCGCCGCGCTGGCAAAAAACAACGACGTGCTCCTGTCGGCGCTTTATTACCAGGCGCTCTGCCTCGAAAAACTCGGCCGCGGCACCGAGACGAAGGAGCTTTACACCAACGTCCTCGCGGTCCCCGGCACGAACCCGTATCGGGACACCGCCCGCACTTCGCTGGCGCGGGAATACTTGGTCGAGAAGCAGCTGGCCGAGGCGTTGAAGCAATACGAGGAACTCGCCAGGGAGACCGCGCGCCCGGCGTTGCGCGCTGAGGCGACGATCAAGGCCGGCCTGCTCGCACGCGAGATCGCCGCGCAGAACGAGGCGAAATCGGCCGCGGCAACCGCGCTGAACGAAAAGGCGGTGCAACTGCTGACCCGGGGCATTGCGCTGCCGGAAGCCGGTCCGCTCCGAGGGACCGCGCAGGTGGAATTGCTCCATCTCTATTACGATACGAATCGCTATCAGGAACTCGTGAAAGTCTACGCGGGCGCCCTCTCGGGGCTGCCGGAAGACCGTAAACCGGAGGCCATGCTGCTGGCCGGCAACGCCCAGCGCCAGCTTAGCCGGCATGCGGAGGCACAGAATGTTTACGATGCGCTGATGGCGCAGTTCCCGAACTCGAAGGAAGCAATCGAGGCGCGCTACCAGCGGGTGGTCAGCCTGTATTCCTCCGGCAGCCCGGTCTTCGTGCAGGAGGCGGACAGCTTTCTCGCCGGCAATCCCGACCCGGCGAAGGGAGACCAGGTCAAGCTGATGAAGGCAGATACGCTCTTCAAACGCGAAAATTACGCGGCTGCCGCCACGGCGTATGCGGCGCTGGAAACCGCGCGCAACCTCCCGGCGAAATACCGGGCGGAAGCGCAATACCGGCTCGGCTACTGCCTGGAGCAGAGCAAGCAGCCGGAAAAAGCGGTGGAGGCGTTCACGAAGTTTTTACGCGGCAACGCCGATCACCCCCTCGCACCGAAGGCGCTGGCGCAGCGCGCCGTGTCGTATCAGCAGTTGAAAAATTATCCCGCGGCGCTCGCCGATTTTTCAGAGATCATCACGAATCATCCCCAGGCGAAGGAACGGGAGATCGCGCTCGAACAAAAGGCGCTGATCCAGGGTCAGCAGGAAGATCCGCGCGGCATGACGGATACCTTCCGTCTTCTCCTGAAAAGCTACCCGAAAAGCGAGGCCGCCGGGCTGGCGCATTTTTACATCGGCACCGCGGCTTACGACGCGAAAGATTTCAAGCCGGCGCTCGCGGAGTTTGAAGCGGCGCGCAAGTCTGACCCGAAGGATTACGGAGCCCGCGCGTCGTTGCGGGTCGCGCTTTGCCACTACCAGTTGCAGGACAAGGTAAAACTGGCCACCGAGGTGGAAGCCTACCGGAAGAGCAAATATCAGCCGGACATTCCCGCCCAAGTGCTGCGCTGGCTCGGCGAGGCGCAACTGCGCGACAAGGAATACGCGGCCGCGGAGGCAAACCTCTTAATTGCCGCGAACTCACCGACCAACGACACCCCAGAAACCTGGCTGAAGCTGGCGCGCTGCCGGGTGCAGCTGAAAAAGCCGGAGGCCGCGTTGGAGGACATCGACAAATATCTGGAACTCGCCGGTGAAAACCCGCCCGCCCGGGCGCTGGGATTGATCGAGCGGGGCGAGGCGGAGCTGGCGGCGGGACGCTTCGACGGCGCGGTGAAAAGCGCCGAAGAAGCCGCGCGATTGCAGCCCGAGGGACTCGGCAACTTGCGGGCTCGGCTGCTGGCCGGGGACATCGACGCGGCCCGCGGAAATTTTGATGCCGCGGCGAAGGCTTACATGAGCATTGCCATCCTCACCGATGACGCCGACGTGGCGCCGCGTGCGCTCCGCAAAGCCGTCGAGACGTTTCGCAAACTCAACCGCCCGGAGGACGCCACCCGGGCGCTTGATGAGCTGAAGTCCCGCTTCCCCACCGCGGGCGGCGCCTGACGCGGACTCGCGGCGCGCTTTTTCAATTTCCGCCGGGGGCCGGCTCTGCTCAACTTTCGGGATGTCCTTTCCGGCGTGGCTGGCCGCGGCGGCTGGAGTTGCCGAGGCGCGCAAGTTTCAACTGTTTGGCGGGCTTCACCTCGCGATTCTGCTCGGCACCGTGCTGCTGCCGATCGCGTTGCACCGGTGGTCCCGCAATCGGCCGGGGCTGACTCGCAGGATTTGCGTGGTTTTCGCCGCGGCGCTGCTGCTCGACCGGCTTGCCGTGCTCGGCTGGGCGCTCTGGGTCGGGAAGATTCCGCACTGGACGGAGGCGCTGCCAATGCACCTCTGCGACTGGGGCGTTTTCATCGTTTGTTTCGCTCTGCTCCGTCCGCATCCGCCGGGCGGGCAGCTCGCCTACGAACTGGCCTATTTCTGGGGGCTCGGCGGGACGTTGCAAGCCGTGCTCACTCCCGACACCGCGGAGGACCCGGCGAACCTGTTCTTCATTTCGTTCTTCCTGTCCCACTGCGGCATCATCTCCGCCGTCCTGTTTCTGACTCTGCGTTTCGGACGCCGGCCGGCGCCGGGCGCGGTCTGGCGAGCCTGGCGCTGGAGCCAGCTTTACCTTCTCAGCGCGGGCGGACTGAACTGGCTGGCCGGAACAAACTACGGTTATCTCGCCGCGAAACCGCGCCAGTCTTCGCTGCTCGACCATCTCGGGCCGTGGCCCTGGTATGTGCTCTCGCTCGAGTTGCTCGCGCTCGTGCTCTTCACATTTCTCGACCTGCCGTTCCGGCGCGGACGCCGCCGTCTGGCGTCGGGTCAGGGCGGGCCATTGCCGACGCAACGCAGCCGGGTCGGTCGTCGGCAACTGACAGGTCCGGTTTTCGCACCGATACGCCGCGGCCTTGCCCTCGACCGGGCCGATCCCGTCGAGAAACGGCAGGCGCGCGACGAGCCAGCGTTGATCCTCCCCGCCGTCCACTAAGAGGAGCACCTGCGCGGGTGTGAAGCCGCGGTTTGCCGCGCGGAGCATCTCCCGGGTGTCCGCGGCATCGCGCTGGCCGGCGACCACGATCTGGCGGGGTTCGCGCTGCAGAAAGTCGAGCGCGCAAACCATCGCGGGCAGCGCCTGCGGCACCCGTTCCAGGGTCTGTGCAAACGCGCTGGCGGTGCGCCTGGCGCGATCCAGCCGCGCCTCTTCATTCCCCGCAAGGAATGCGAGCCGCCCGAGGTTGAGCGCGGAGACCGAGCTCGCGGCTGGCTCGGCGCCGTCGTGGTCCTCCTTCAAGCGCAGCAGCACGCTGGGATCGCGGGTGCTGTTGTTGTAGTAACCGCCGTTCCCTTCGTCGAAGAAAAGGCGGTCCTGGGTTGCTTGCAGCCGCTCCGCCCAGGCGAGATCGGCGGTGCGGAAGTCGGCTTCGTAAAGGTCGAGCAGACCGGAGATGAGATAAGCGTAGTCGTCGGCGAATCCTTCGATGTTCGAAGCGCCTTCGCGGAAGCTCCGCAGCAAAATCCCGTCGCTCTCGCGATAAAGGTTTGCCTTCAGGAAATCCGCCGCGGCGCGGGCAGCGTTGAGATACTTCGTGTCTTCAAGAACGCGATAAGCGCGGGCGAAGGCAGAGATCATGAGGCCGTTCCAGGCGGTCAGGATCTTGTCGTCGAGATGCGGACGCGGGCGGGTCTTGCGAAGGAGAAAGAGCTTTTCCCGCGCCTGCGTGAGATGATGTTCCACGCGGTGCCGGGGCTGGCCGAAGTGTTTTGCGGTCTCGTCCGGCGTGTGGCGCTGGATCAGAATGTTCTTGCCCGTAAATTCCCGCTGCGGGTCGCTGCCGTCCGGCGCGTTGCCGCCCGGCTCGACGCCGTATTGATAGCAAAAGAGCGGCGCCTCTTCCGCGCTGAGGGCGGCTTTGATCTCCGCCTCGGTCCAGACGTAGAATGCGCCCTCGGCGTGTTCCGGTTTTCCGTGCGCGAGCAGGCTGTCCGCATCTTCCGCGCAGTAGAATCCGCCCTCGGGCGAGGTGAGGTCGCGGGCGACGTAGGCGAGGATGTCTCGGGCAACAGCTGCGTATTCCGCCCGGCCGCTGATCCCAAACGCTTCGAGATATGAAACGACGAGCTGGGCCTGGTCGTAGAGCATTTTTTCGAAGTGCGGCACGTGCCAGTAGCGGTCCACGGAATAACGGTGAAATCCGCCGCCAAGGTGATCGTGCATCCCGCCGGCCGCCATCTTGTCGAGCGTCGTGAGCAACATCTCCCGCGCCCGCGCGCCCGCCGCTTCGTCCTTCAACCGGCCGGGCGCCTGCGCGCGGGCCAGCAGGGCGAAAACCGCGGGCCGGGGAAATTTCGGCGCGTCGCCGAAGCCGCCCCATTCCGGGTCAAAGTGACTGGCGAACTGCTGAAACCCGGTGGTCAGCGCCTCGGTCGCGGACGGCGCGGCGGCGGCATCCCCCGGGGTCTGCGCATCCCGCCCGGCCGCCATGTCCCGCAGGGCGTCGAGCACGCGGTCACTTTGCGCGGCGATCTTGGCGCGATCATTTTTCCAGGCGTCCGCGACGGCGCGAAGAATGGCGGGAAAGCCGCGCCGGCCGTAGCGATCCTCCGGCGGAAAATAAGTGCCGCCGAGGAAAGGCTTGCCGTCCGGTTGCAGCCAGACGCTCATCGGCCAGCCGCCACTGCCGGTCGTCGCCTGGACAAAGGTCATGTAGAGCCGGTCCACGTCGGGCCGTTCCTCGCGGTCCACTTTGATGTTGATGAACTCCGCATTCATCAGCTTGGCGATCTCCGGGTTCTCGAACGACTCGTGCGCCATCACGTGGCACCAGTGGCAGGTGGAGTAGCCGATGGAGAGAAACACCGGCTTGTCCTCGGCGCGCGCCCGGGCAAACGCCGCTTCGCCCCACGGCTGCCAGTCCACGGGGTTGTGCGCGTGCTGCAGAAGGTAAGGAGATTTTTCCTGGGCCAACCGGTTGGCGGGCGGAGAATGCGAAGTGGCAGCGCTCATAGTTCGGAGAGAAACGGAATCGTCCGCCAGGCGCAGGATCGCTTGCTTTCCTGGCGGGAACGTCGCCTTAATAAACGCTGCTCGCTCCGGCCTGCGAGGGGAATCCTCCGCTGGCCCCGCGCCCGCGCCAACCCGTCACCGATGCCCGCTGATTACCAGGTCCAGCTCGACGTTTTTTCCGGTCCGCTGGATCTGCTGCTTTATCTGGTGCGCAAGAACGAGATTGAGCTTTTCGACCTCTCGCTGGAACGGCTCACCGCGCACTATCTCGGCTATCTGGACATGCACGCCGAGGCGCTGCGCGATCTGGATACCGCGGGCGATTTCATCGCCGTCGTCGCGCAACTGCTTTATTTGAAAAGCCGCCGCGTCCTGCCTCCGGACGAACTGCCCGCCGAGGAAGCGGCGGACGACACGATGCTCGATGACCCGCATTGGGAACTCATCCGGCATTTGCTCGAATACAAAAAATTCAAGCAGGCCAGCTTCACCCTCGGCGAGCGCGAGGGAGCGCGGTTTGATCTCTTCGCCCGACCTTCGGAAGCCGCGGAGGCTGACGTGAAAAACGCGGCCGCCAGCGGCGACGGCGGCGGCGAGCTTTTGCTCGGCGAGCTGAGCACGCTCGACCTGCTGAGCGCGTTCGGCCGTCTGCTCGACCGGCTGCGCGAGAGCGCGACCGACACCACGCGCGAAATCGTCGCGGAGCGGTTCACGGTCGGCGACAAGATCCAGGAGTTGCTCCGGCTCACCGAGGAACTGGTCTGGCGCGCGGGCCCGGAAGCGTCGTTGAGCTTCGACGAGTTATTTGGCGCCGCGGCCACCCGCACCGAACTGGTCGTGACGTTTCTCGCGCTGCTCGAACTCGTGCGGCTCAAGCGGCTGCGCGTCGCCCAGCCCGCGGGCTTCCAGGAAATCCGGATCTTTCGCAAGGAATAGCCTGCCGCCACGCGCCCGCGCCGCCAATCCGGCAGTCGGGCGCCGGTGAGCGAACGCTTGCCAGCCGCCGGGGTTCTCGGCCATCTTGCGACCCCGCCGATTTTCATGACATTGCTGCAAGTGCTCGAAGCATTGCTCTTCGCTTCGCCGAAACCGTTGACGGTCGCGGAGATGCGCGCCGCTTTGCAATCGGCTGCGGAATACACTGAGCAGCCGCACGCCGCGCCGCTGGCGGCCAGCCGGGAGCCGGAGCTTTTGCTGGCGCTGGGCGAGCTGGCCGAGAGCTACCGCGCGGCGGGGCGGGCATTCGCGCTGACGGAAACCGCGGCGGGCTGGCAGATCACCACGGCGCCGGCGTTTGCCCCTTGGGTGCGGCAGCTTTTCCCCGAGAGCCGGCCCGCGCGCCTCAGTGCGCCAGGACTGGAGACGCTGGCACTCGTAGCCTACCGCCAGCCGATCGCCCGGGCCGACATCGAGGCGGTGCGCGGCGTGGATGTCGGCGGCGTGCTGCAGACCCTGCTGGACCGCGGGATGGTCCGGATCGCCGGGCGCGCGACGGAGTTGCCCGGGCGGCCGCTGCTGTATGCGACCACAGAATTTTTTCTCGAGCATTTCGGGCTGAAAAGTCTCGACGAATTGCCAAACGGCGCCGAGCTGCGGCGTGTCGCGCTCCCGCAGCCGCCCGAGCCGGGCGCTGACGCGCGCGCCGCAAAATCCGCGGCGGAGAAAGCGGAAAAGCCCGCGGCACCGCCGGTGGAAAAAGGCGCGCCAGTCTCCGCCGGGTGAGCTGAACGCGCGCCCCGACATTTATTTACAGCGCCCGAGATTTTCGTTCTCATCGCCCCAGTCATCCCGCTTCCGCCGCCTCGCCATGGACCTACACGAACTGCGCCGCAAAATTGACGCGCTCGACGATCAGCTGATCGCGCTGCTGAATGAGCGCGCCGAGCTCGTCCAGGCGGTCGGTGAATTCAAACGCTCGCAAGGTCTGGAAATCTACGCGCCCGAGCGGGAGGAAACCGTGCTGCGCGCGCTGACCGCGAAAAACGAGGCGCAGAGCGGCCGGCTGCCGGCGGCGGGCTTGCGCGCGATCTACCGGGAAATCATGAGCGCCTCGCTGGCGCTGGAGAAAGATCTTTCCATCGCCTACCTCGGGCCCGCGGCGACCTGGACGCACCAGGCGGCGCGTTCGAAATTCGGCGCCAGCGTGAAGTATGCGCCGCAGTCGAGCATCGCAGATGTGTTCGACGCCGTCGCGCGCGGTCGTGCGGACTACGGCGTCGTGCCGATCGAAAATTCCACCGAGGGCGCGGTGAACCACACGCTCGATGTATTCATCGAAAGCGATCTGCGGATCTGCGCGCAGATCGTCCTTAAAATCGAAAATCATCTGCTCGCGCCCGGCGACCGCGCGGCGATCCGGCGGCTCTATTCGCACCCGCAGGTCTTCGGGCAATGCCGCAACTGGTTGCGCGCAAATTTTCCCAACGCCGATTTGATCGAAGTGTCGAGCACCTCGCGCGCTGGCGAACTCGCCAGCCAGGCGCCGGACGCCGCGGCGCTCGGCGGTCAGATGGTTGCGGAACTGCACGGGCTGACCGTGCTGGAGCGCTCCGTTCAGGACCAGCCGAACAACGCCACGCGGTTTCTCGTGATCGGTCCGCGGGATTGCCCTCCGACGGGTCAGGACAAGACTTCGTTGATGTTCGGGGTGTCCGATGAAGCCGGCGCGTTGCTGACCGCGCTGGAGCCGTTCCGCGAGGCGAAGGTTTCGCTGAGCAAAATCGAAAGCCGCCCAAGCAAGCGGAAGCCGTGGGAATACGTGTTCTTCGTGGACGCTCAGGGGCACGCGCAGGATGCCCCGATGGTGCTCGCGCTGGAGACGCTGCAAAAGCGCTGCAGCTTTCTGAAAATTCTCGGGAGCTACCCGAGCATCTGACTGCGGGCGGGCCGACCCATCGGCGTCGGTGATCCGCGTCCCGGCCACGCGCGCATGCCCGTCCGGTATCAAGCGGGAGGGGCGAAAGCCTTGAAACCGACTGTTCCGACAGGATTTCCGCTTGTCGTCTGATTCTCTGGACGTAACATGTCGCCGCCGTTTCTCGCTTGACGGCCGGTCGGACGGAAATCCGAGGGTTTTCCAAGCGTGAGGCTGGAGTTGTCGCGGGCCTTTATTTCCAAAACAATGATGAACGCTGCCATGCAAGACGCCGCCGACCGCGTCCCGTCGCTCTACCAACCCGATTTTGAACACGATGCCTGCGGCGTCGGTTTCATCGCCCACGTCGGCGGCGAACGCTCGAACCGGATCGTCCGCCTCGGTCTCACGAGTCTCTGCAATCTCGGCGCACCGCGGCGCGGTCGATGCCGACTGCGAAGACCGGCGACGGCGCGGGCGTTGCTGACGCAGATCCCCTACAAGCTCTTTGCGCGGCGAAGTCAGCCGTCGCGGGCACACGCTTTACAAGGACAACGATCTCGGCGTCGGCATGTTTTTCCTGCCGCACGACAACGCCTACGCCCAGGCCCGGGCGAAAGCGATCACCGAGGAAGTGCTCGCGGCGCGCGGGTTGTTCCTCTTCGGCTGGCGGGAGGTGCCGATCAATATCCACGTGCTCGGCGAGAAGGCGCAGACCACGATGCCGCGCATCGAGCAGGTGCTCATCGGCCGGCCGGAGGGGTTGAGCGACGACGAATACGAGCGCCGGCTCTTCCTGGCGCGCAACGAGATCGAGAAGCGCGCCGCGGATGACAAGATCCGGCACTTCTACATCCCGTCGTTTTCCAGTCGCGTGATCGTTTACAAGGGACTGCTCGTCTCGCCGTCGCTGGAGAAATTCTACAAGGATCTCTCGAACCCGGACTACGAGACGCGCGCTCTGCGTTTACCACCAGCGCTACTCGCACGAACACCTTCCCGACGTGGCCGCTCGGCCAGCCGTTCCGCATGCTCGCGCACAACGGCGAGATCAACACGCGCCGCGGCAACGCGAACTGGATGCGCGCCCGCGAGGCCGAGCTTGCAGGCCGATTTCTGGGGCGAGGACATCGATCTGCTCAAGCCGATCATCCAGCCCGGCGGCATCGGATTCCGCGAGCCTGGACAACGCGCTCGAAGCGCTGGTGATGAGCGGCCGCAGCCTGCTGCACGCGATGACCATGCTGGTGCCGCCGGCGTGGCGGAGGGACACGACGAGCAGCCGCCGGAGCTGCAGGCTTTCTACGAGTATCACCGCTGCTTCAACGAGCCGTGGGACGGCCCGGCGGCGCTGGTCTTCACCGACGGCCTCACGGTCGGCGCCTGCCTGGATCGCAACGGCCTGCGCCCGGCGCGCTACAAGCTCACGGACGGACGGCATCTTCACGCTCGGCTCCGAAGTCGGCACGGTCGGAATTCGACGACGAGGACGTCGTCGAAAAAGGCCGCCTCGCGCCGGGCGAGATGATCGCGGTGGATACCGTCGCGGGTCAGCTGCTGCGCGACGCGGAGATCAAGGCCAGCGCTCGCCGCGCAGCAGCCCTACGGCGAGTGGCTGCGCGAGAATCTTGTCCGCCTCGAGCGACCTCGCGCCGGCACGGAAACCGGCGAGGAACCGGCGCCGCCGGGCGAGCTGGACATCCTGGCGCTTGACCCAGCGGCAGATCGCCTTCGGCTACACGCAGCGAAGAGCTGGACATGGTCTTCAAGCCGATGCTGCTCGGCGGCGCGGAAGCGATCGGCTCCATGGGCGACGACACGCCGCTGGCGGTGCTCTCGCTGCAGCCGCGGCTGCTTTACACCTACTTCAAGCAGCTCTTCGCGCAGGTCACGAATCCGCCGATCGATCCGATCCGCGAGAAGCTGGTGATGTCGCTCGCAACGATCATCGGCTGGCGGCGCAATCTGCTCGCCGAAACGCCGGAGCACGCGCGGCTCGTCGCACGCGGAATCGCCGGTGCTGTTCGAGCACGAACTCGACGCGCTGCGCGCACACTCGGCGGTCGAATCATCCGGCCTGCGACGGTGACCGTCACGTGGCCCGTGGCCGAGGGCGAAGCCGGGCTGGAGCCGGCGCTCGAGCGCGATTTGCGCCGAGGCGGAAGCGGCGGTGGATCGCGGGGCGCGCCTCGTCATCCTCAGCGACCGCGGCGTCGATCACGCCAACGTCGCCGGTGCCGATGCTGCTCGCGACCGGCGCGGTGCATCATCACCTCATCCGCGTCGGCAAGCGGATGAAGGTCTCGCTCATCTGCGAAACCGGCGAAGCGCGCGACATGCATCAGATCGCCTGCCTCATCGGCTACGGCGCGAGCGCGATCTGTCCGTATCTCGCGCTATCGAAACCGCGCGCGAAATCGCTGGAGAAAGTTGCGCCGGCCGACAAGCACGGAATGCCGCTCGGACGCCGACGCGCTGAAAAATTATCGCACCGCGCTGGAGGGCGGGTTGCTCAAGATCATGTCAAGATGGGCATCTCCGTGCTCGGCGAGCTATCGCGGCGCGCAGATTTTCGAAGCGGTCGGCATCGGCGCGGCGGTGATCGAGAAATGCTTCGCCGGCACGCCGTCGCAGATCGGCGGCATCGGCTTTCTCGAGATCGCCGATGAGGCGCTGCGCCGCCATGCGAACGGCTACGCGACCGTTCCCGGAGACCGAGCCGGACGCTCGGCGACCCCGGCTATTTACCGCTTCCGGCCGCGGTGGCGCGAGGCGCATGCGGTCACGCCGCCGGTCATCCAGAACTTCCACACCTTCGTGAAGACCGGAACCGCCGGAGGACTACAAGAAGTACGTCGAAAGCGTGCTGACCGCGCAGCCGATCAGCCTTCAACGATCTGCTGGAGTTCGTGCCGGCGCACGCGCCGATCCCGCTCGACGAAGTGGAGCCGATCGAAGACATCCGCGCGCCGTTTCACCACGGCCGGCATGTAGCCTCGGCGCGCTTTCGCCCGAGGCGCACGAGGCGCTCGCCATCGCGATGAACCGCATCGGCGGCAAATCGAACTCCGGCGAAGGCGGCGAAGATCCCGAGCGCTTTCACATGCGCCCGAACGGCGACCTCGCGAACAGCGCGATCAAGCAGATCGCCAGCGGCCGCTTCGGCGTCACCGCCGCGTATCTGGCGAGCGCGAAGGAGATCGAGATCAAGATGGCCCAGGGCGCGAAGCCCGGCGAAGGCGGCCAGCTTCCCGGCCACAAGGTGAGCGCGCATCATCGCCCGGCTCCGCCACAGCGATGCCCGGCGTGATGCTCATCTCGCCCGCCGCCGCACCACGACATCTACTCGCATCGAGGATCTGGCGCAGCTCATCCACGACCTGAAGGAGGTGAACCCGCGCGCCCGGGTCTGCGTGAAGCTCGTCGCCGAAGCCGGCGTCGGCACCGTCGCCGCCGGCGTGGCCAAGGCGCACGCCGACATCGTCCTCGTCTCCGGCCACGAAGGCGGCACCGGCGCCTCGCCGCTGTCCTCGATCAAGAACGCCGGCAGCGCCGTGGGAACTCGGCGTCGCCGAGGCGCAGCAGGTCCTCATGCTCAACGGCCTGCGCGAATCGCGTGACGCTGCGCACCGACGGCGGCATGCGCACCGGCCGCGACATCGTCCACGCCGCGCATGCTCGGCGCGGAGGAATTCAACTTCGGCACCACCGCGCTCATCGCCATCGGCTGCGTTTACGTGCGCCAGTGCCACTCGAACACCTGCCCGGTCGGCGTCGCCACGCAGGACGAAAATCTGCGCGCGAAATTCAAGGGCAAGCCAGAATACGTCGTCAACTTCTTCAACGCCGTCGCCGAGGAAGTGCGCGAAATCATGGCGCGCCTCGGCGTCCGCACGATGAACGAGCTCATCGGCCGCCTGGAGTTCCTGCGCCAGCGCACGGTGCCCGGTCATCCGAAGGCCAACTCCCTCGACCTGCGCCGCCTGCTGGCCGATGTCACCCGCGACGATCCGACCGCCCCGCGGTACGCCACGCGCGACCGCAACGACGGCGCCGCACGACCGCCCGCTGGACGACGTGATTCTGCAGGACGCGAACGACGCGATCAACCGCGGCAACCCGCTCACGCTTCGCTACCGGGTGCGCAACGTGAACCGCTCCGTCGGCACGAAGGTCAGCGGCGAAATCGGTTATCAGCACGGCGAAAACGGGTTGCCGAAAGAACGACCTGCTCGAGCTGCAGCTGCGCGGCACCGCCGGCCAGAGCCTCGGCGCGTTTCTTGCGCCCGGCATCCGCGTCGTGCTCACCGGTGAGGCGAACGACTACGTCGGCAAGGCGATGAGCGGCGGCGAGATCGTCGTGCGACCGCGCGACGAGCACGGTTTTGTCGCGCACGAAAACTCGATCGTCGGCAACACCTGCCTCTACGGCGCCACCGGCGGCGAATTCTACGCTCGCGGACGGGTGGGCGAGCGCTTTGCCGTGCGCAACTCCGGCGCCACCGCAGTCGTCGAAGGCATGGGCGATCACGGGTGCGAATACATGACGGGCGGCACGGTCGTCGTGCTCGGCCGGACCGGCAAGAACTTCGGCGCCGGCATGACCGGCGGCACGGCGTTCGTGTTCGACCTGGACGAGAAGTTCCCGACCCGCATCAATCCGGAATTGATCCAGCTCGACCGGCTCGCCGACGACGAGGAGGTGAACCTCCTGCGCAGCCTCGTTTACAAACACCTCGAGAATACGGACAGCGAGCGGGCGCGGGAAATCCTCGGCGACTGGCCGCGCTTTGCCGCCACGGTGTGGAAGGTTTCGCCGAAGCGCGTCGCGCCGCCGCCGAAGGCCAGCGACCCGATCGCGGAAAAGCAGGAGGCAACGGATCGCGCGGTCAGCGGCAAGGTGCCGGTGCGGGCGTAGAGTGTCGCCCCTGGCGCGGAATTTCCGGGGTTCCGCGCCAGGGCTTTTCCATCGACAAGGCGGTCGCTCGCGCCGAGACTCCGGGCACCATGGAAATCGCGACTCAACTTGCCCTGTTTCTCGAAAACAAACCCGGCACGCTGGCGGCCGTCTGCGACGAGCTGGCCCGGGCAAACATCAACATTCATGCGCTGACCGTTTCGGACACGGTCGATCATTCCGTGGTGCGAATGGTGGTCAGCGACACCCGGCGCGCGTTGCAGATCTTCGAGGAGCACGGCACGCTCGTCGTGGATAATGACGTGCTGACCATGGAAATCTCCAACCAGCCCGGGCGGCTCGCGGACATCGCCCGCAATCTTTCCGCGGCCGGGATCAATATCGAATACGCCTACCTGGCCACCGGCTCCGCGTCGCAGGGCGGCCTGCTCGTGCTCCGGGCCAGCGACGTGCAGCGCGCCCTGCAGGTGCTCGGAGGCAAGAGCGCCTAGGTGCCCACCGGCGCGGTTCCGGCACAAAATCGGTAGGGCCAAGCACCGGTTCCGCGGCGTATTTTCGCTGGCGTCGCCAGTAGAATCCGATTCAAGCGGTCGCCGGCCTTTTTATCTCTCCTCTTTATGCCTATCAAAGTCTGGCCAGGAACTCCCTACCCGCTCGGCGCAACCTGGCGCGGCAACGGCGTGAATTTTGCCGTTTTCAGCGAAAACGCGACCGGTGTGGATGTCTGCCTCTTCGACGATGCGGACGCCGAGAACGAAAGCGTGCGCATCCGCATGACGGAGCACACCGACCAGGTGTGGCACGTCTTCCTGCCGGAAGTGCGCCCGGGGCAGCACTACGGCTACCGGGTTTACGGTCCGTATGAACCGGAAAAAGGGCACCGTTTCAATGCCGCCAAGCTGCTGCTCGATCCTTACGCGAAGGCGATCAGCGGAGAGATCGTCTGGGGTCCGGAAATGTATGGCTACGAGCTTGAGGCCGAGGAGGAGGAACGCGACCTGAAGCGGGATTATCGCGACAGCGCCTATGGTATGCCGAAGTCGATCGTCATCGATTCGTCATTCGACTGGGGCAATGACGCGCCGCCGGCCACGCCGCTGCACACCAGCATCATCTACGAGGCGCACGTGCGCGGGTTTACGAAGCTTTGTCCCGACGTGCCAGAGCGCGAGCGCGGCACCTACGCGGGTCTCGGGAGCCAGCCGGCGATCGATTACCTCAAGCGTCTCGGCATCACGGCGGTCGAGCTGCTCCCGGTGCATCACCTGGTGCAGGACCAGATTTTGCAGGACAAAGGAATGCGGAATTACTGGGGCTACAACTCCATCGGTTATTTCGCGCCCTACTCCGAGTATGGCAGCTGTCCGCCCGGCAGCGACCTGGTGAGGGAATTCAAGACGATGGTGAAAAACCTCCATGCCGCCGGCATCGAGGTGATTCTCGACGTCGTTTACAACCACACTGCCGAGGGCAACCAATACGGCCCGACGCTCTGCTTTAAAGGCATCGACAACGCCAGCTACTACCGCCTGGTGCCGGACAACTGGCGGTATTACATGGACTACACGGGTTGCGGCAATTCGCTCAACACGCTCCATCCCCAGGTGCTGCGCATGGTGATCGATTCCCTGCGTTATTGGGTCACCGAAATGCACGTGGACGGTTTTCGCTTCGATCTCGCCGCGACGCTGATCCGGGGTGAGGAGGGCATTTCGAAATACTCCGCGTTCCTGGCCATCATTCACCAAGACCCGATCCTGAGTCAGGTCAAGCTCATCGCCGAGCCGTGGGACATCGGCGAGGGCGGCTACCTGGTCGGAAATTTTCCGGTGCTCTGGGCCGAGTGGAATGGCCGCTACCGCGATGTCGTCCGCAAATATTGGAAGGGCGACGATTCGCAGGTCGGCGAGCTGGCGTTCCGGCTCAGCGGCAGTTCGGACCTGTATCGCACCAGCGGCAAGCGGCCTTATGCGAGCATCAATTTTATCACGTCGCACGACGGCTTCACGCTGAACGACCTCGTTTCCTACAACGACAAGCACAACGAGGCCAACGGCGAGAATAACAACGACGGCGACAACAACAACAGCTCCTGGAACTGCGGCGCCGAAGGGCCGACCGACGATCCGCAGGTGAACGCGCTCCGTTCCCGCCAGCGGCGGAATTTCCTGGCGACACTCCTGCTCAGCCAGGGCGTCCCGATGATCTGTGGCGGCGACGAATACGGCCGCAGCCAGCAGGGCAACAACAACGCCTACTGCCAGGACAACGAGCTGAGCTGGATCGACTGGGAGCGCGACAAATCCGCCCAGATCCTCGAGGAATACACGCGCAAGCTCATCGGCATGCGCCACGCGCATCCCGTCTTCCGCCGGCCGAAATTTTTCCAGGGCCGGAAGATTCGCGGGCACGACGTGAAAGACATTATGTGGTTCAACCCGGGCGGCTCCGAGATGAACGATGACGAGTGGGATTCCCACTTTGTCCGCTGCATCGGCATGCTGCTCAGCGGCAAAGCCATCGACGTGCGGGATGCGCACGGCGAGCCGATCATTGACGACAGCTTTCTTCTGCTTTGCAACGCCCACCACGATACCCAGGGCTTCAAGCTGCCCGGCGAGGCCGGCGTGCGCTGGGGGCTCGTCATCAACACCGCGGAGGAAAGCGGCTTCGTCGAGCCGAATACGATCCACACCGCGGGCGAGGTGCTCGAAATGGCGGACCACTCGCTCTGTTTGCTGCGTCTCTGCGAAGGCGACGAATCTAAAGCGGCGAAGCCGGCCTCCAAGTCGTCCAAAAAATAGCGCGGCGAAATCGGGTCACCGCGTGTTAAAGAGTCGCCGGCCGGACTCGGAACCTCTAGGCTCCCGGGTCAGGTCGTCATGGAGCCGCCCGACCGCATTGATGCAGCCGCTGCCGCCGGGGCTTTCGTCCCGGCGCCGCCCCCGCCGGCCGCCGCGGTCAACGAGAGCGCGGAGTCGCGGCAGTTCGAGCACTACGAGATTTTGTCCCGCGAGGAGAGCGGCGAGCCGTGGACGCTCGGCGCCGGCGCGATGGGCGTGACGTATAAGGCGCGCGACAGCCGGCTGCACTGTTTTGTGGCCCTGAAGGTCGATCAGCGCCGCGCTGCTGGCAAAGCACCCGACGGCGCGCGAGCGCTTTCTGCGCGAGGCCCGGGCGGCGGCGCAGTTGCGCCATCCCAACGTGGCCAGCGTCTTTCACCTGGGCGAGCGGGCCGACGGGCAGTGCTTTTACGCGATGGAGTTCATCGAGGGCGAGACGCTCTCCGAGCGGGTGGCCCGGCGCGGGCCGCTGCCGGTGGGCCTGGCCCTGGAGATCATCGCCCAGGTGACCCGCGCGCTCATCGCCGCCAGCCAGCAGGGCCTCGTCCACCGCGACCTCAAGCCGGCAAATCTGATGCTGGTCAAAGGTGGCGCGCTGGGCGCCGCCGCGTGTCCCGGTGGCGCGTTCGCTGCGCCGGGCGGCAGCCACGATGGCGACGAGATCCTGGTCAAGGTCATCGACTTCGGGCTGGCCAAGGCGGTGACGGATGGCGGCGATTTGACGGGCATCGGGAACTTTCTCGGCACCCCGCACTACGCCAGCCCCGAGCAGTTTTCCGGCGCCGCGGAACCGCTCGACAGCCGATCGGATATTTTCAGCCTGGGTGTCACGCTTTGGTTCCTGCTCGCCGGCAGCCTGCCGTTTCCCGGCCGGACGCTCGACGAGATCTATCGGCAGCAGCAGCAGGGGAAACTGCCGGTCGAGCAGCTGACCGGTGCCGGGGTGCCGCCGGTCGTGATCGTGCTCCTGGAGAGCATGCTTGCCCCGGATCCCGCACGATCGCCCGCAATCGCCCCACGTGCTGGCCGAAACCCTGCGTCGCTGTCGCGCGAGTCTGGCGGGAAGTGGTAATCCGGCGCCGATGCGCCAGATCTCGCGCGCCACCGGCAGGTCGCCCGGAGGGCTTTCGGACCCGCTGCCGGCATCCCAGTCCCGCCGGGTGGCCGTCGCGGTGGTGGCGATTCTGGGCGTCCTTCTGGCGGCAGCCGGATGGATCAGCTTTCGCGGCACATCGAGCGACGTGCGGGTTTCTCGCATTCCCGGGAATCGGACATGCCGCCCGGTGATGCCGCGATTTCCGACAAATCGCTGGCGGTGCTGCCCTTCGAGAACCTGAGCGACGACAAGGAGAACGCCTTTTTTGCCGACGGCATCCAGGACGATCTGCTCACCAGCCTGGCCAGGATCAGCGAGCTGCGCGTCATCAGCCGCACCAGCGTGCTGGCCTACCGCCGCGGCCAGCAGCAGCACCCGCCAGACGGCAGCGGCGGCGCCTCCTTCGCTCCGCGGCCCGGGCTGCGCGAGATCGGCCGGGCGCTGGGCGTGGCCCACATCCTGGAGGGCAGCGTGCGGCGGGCGGGCCGGCGGGTGCGCGTCAGCGTGCAACTCGTCGATGCGCGGGCCGACCGGCAGCTCTGGGCGGAAACCTTTGACCGCGACCTGACCGACGTGCTCAGCCTGCAGAGCGAGCTGGCGCGCGAGATCGCCACGACCCTGCGCGCCACCTTGAGCCCCCAGGAAAAGGCGGGCCTGGAGCGGCCGCCGACCGCCAGCTCGGACGCCTACGTCCTCTTTCTCAAGGCCCGCGAGTTCCAGACGCGGCCGGACATTTTCCTGGAGAACTACCAAAACGCCGAGCGGCTCTACGAGGAGGCCGTCGCCAGCGACCCGCGGTTCGGACTTGCCCACGCCCGCCTCTCGCAGGTGCGCAGCCAGATCGCCTTCAACTACGAACCGACCGCTGCCCGCAAGGCGCATGCGCGGGCTGCCGCCGAGCGTGCGCTGCAATTGGCGCCGGACCTCGCCGAAGCCCATCTCGCGCTCGGATTTTGTTTCTACTGGGGAGACAGCGAATACGAGCGGGCGCTGGTGGAGTTCGAGCTGGCCGCCCGGGCGGCACCGAGCGACGCGGAGGCGCCGCGAGCGATCGCCAACATCCGGCGCCGGCAGGGCCGCTGGGACGAAGCGCAAGCCGGCTTCGAGCGCGCGCTCGTGCTCAGCCCGCGCGACCTGCCGCTGGCGCAATCCCTGGCCCGTCTCCACTACGACCGGCGGGAGTGGGCCGAGGCGGCGGCTGTCCTCGATCGCGTGCTCCGCCTCGCGCCGGATTCGTTGAGCGACCGGCTCTGGCGGGCGTATCTGGAGTTCCATCGCATCGGCTCGCTGGAGCCGGTGCAACTCGTGCTTGCGCGCCTTCCCCCGGTGCAGGATCCCGAAGGGATCGTATCGTATCAACGCTTCGATACCGCCCTCGTGACGCGGGATTTCCCCGGGGCAGCGAGGGTGCTCAGTGCCTCCGCGCGGGAGACTTTCCCGATCGGGATCAGCACGCCGGTGCATTGCGAGTATTTGCGCGGTTTCCTCGCGCTGGCCCGGGGTGATTCGCCAGAGGTCGCCCGCGTCCACTTCGAAGCCGCCCGCACGCACTACGAAACCGCCGCGCTGCAATGGCCGCTCGATGCCCTGCGCCGGGCGGACCTAGGACTTCTTTACGCCGCGCTCGGCTGGCGGGAAGCCGCCGTGGCCGAAGGGCTGCGGGCCGTGGAGCTTTGCCCGGAGTCCAGGGACGCGCTCTACGGAACTACGGTCGCGTTGCGACTGGCAAAAATTTACGCGCGGCTCGGCGATGCCGGTCACGCGGTGCCGATCTTGGCGCGATTGCTGACCGTGCCAGTCCACGACTGGGGCGGATTTTCTCTCAACGATTTGCGGCTGCGGCCGGAATGGGATCCCTTGCGCGAGGATCTTGGTTTCCAGAAACTCGTGGCAACCGGCGCGCTCTGATTCCGGGCCGGGCCGGCGCGTCCGGCGAGAATGGCTCGCCGGGACGTTTCTGTTACGGTCGCAAGCGCGCAGGCGCGCGAAGTGAAAGATTCAAAAACGTGATGAGCACACCAAAAGAAACTCAATTTTTCGGCGCCCGTCCACGCGCCGGCGGCAGCGGAGTGAATTACCGGGTCTGGGCGCCGGATTGCCAGGAGGTGGAGGTAATCATCACGGCGTCCGCCGGCGGCGCGGCGGCCTCGCGGCAAGTGCGCTTGCGCCGCAATGCGGAGGGCGTCTTCGAGGGCTCCGATGCCGCGGGGGCGGTGGGCGACCGCTACAAGTTTCGGCTCGACGGCGACGAGGCGCGCACTTTTCCGGACCCCGGCTCCCGCTTTCAGCCTGAAGGGGTGCACGGACCGTCGGAAGTCACCCGCAGCGGCGCCGAATACGCCTGGCAGAATGAGCGCACGGTGCCGCATCTGCCGCTCGCGGATCTTGTCATTTACGAGCTGCACGTCGGCACGTTCACGCCGGCCGGCACTTTTCTGGGCGCGATCGAGCGTCTGGACGAAATCGCTGACCTCGGAGCGACCGCGATCGAGCTGATGCCGCTCGCCGATTTTCCGGGCCGCTGGAATTGGGGATACGACGGCGTGATGCTCTACGCTCCGGCGCGCTGCTACGGCACGCCGGACGATCTGCGAGCGCTCGTCGATGCCGCCCACGCGCGCGGCCTCGCGGTGATCCTCGACGCGGTTTACAACCACTTCGGGCCGGACGGAAATTATCTCGGCGCCTACACCCAGGCGTATTTCAACGCGCGGCACAAAACGCCGTGGGGCGACGGCTTTAATTTCGACGGTTCCGACGCGGCCGCGGTCCGGGACTTCTTCCTCGGTAACGCGGCGTATTGGATGGACGAGTTCCGCATCGACGGATTCCGGCTCGACGCCGTGCATGCGATCCTCGACGACAGCCCGCGCCACATCTTGAAAGAGATCGCGGCGGCGATCCATGCGCGCGGCGGCTTTGTCTTCGCCGAGGACGAGCGCAACGAAGCCCGCCTCGCCACGCCAGAGAGCGCCGACGGCGTCGGGCTCGACGGGCTTTGGGCCGACGACTTTCACCATTCCGTCCGCGTGGCGCTGACCCGGCAGCGGGAAAGCTATCTCCGCGATTTCATGGGTTCGCCCGGAGAGCTGAGCGACACGCTGGCGAACGGCTGGCATTACCGCGGGAAGGAATCATTCAACCACAAAAAGCCGCGCGGCACGGAATGCCGGCAGCTGCCGCCGAGCGCTTTTTGCCTGTGCATTTCGAATCACGACCAGGTCGGCAACCAGGCGTTCGGCGAGCGGCTCACGGCGAGTTGCTCGCCGGCGGGCTATCGGGCGGCCTCGGTGCTCCTGCTGCTCTGCCCTTACACGCCACTGCTGTTCATGGGGCAGGAATGGGGCGCCAGCACGCCGTTCCTTTATTTCACGGATCACAACGCGGAACTCGGCCGGCTGGTGACGGAAGGACGGCGCAAGGAGTTCAAGGGGTTCAAAGCGTTCAACGACGAAGCGAGCATCAGCCGGATTCCCGATCCGCAGAGCGAGAAGACGTTTCTCGCCTCGAAGCTCCGCTGGGATGAGCGCGAGCAACCGGGTCACGCGGCGACGCTCGCGCTTTACCGCGCCGCGCTCGCATTGCGTCGCAGCGAACCCGCGCTCCGCGGCCGCGAGAGTCGCGAGAATTGGCAAACCGGCGTGCTGCTCGGCGGTGCCGTGGCGTTGCGCTACGAAGCTCCCGGGAACGGCAACGAAACGGCGGGCGCGTGCCTGCTCGTCACCGATCTGCAAGGCGGCTGTGATGCCGATCTGAGCACTGAATCGCTCGCCGCGCTCCCAGCCGGGCAACGCTGGCAGACGGTGCTTTCTTCGGACGCCCGCGAGTTCGGCGGGGAGGGGCGGGAGCTCTGGGAGCCGGGCTCCGGGCAACTGCGCTTTCCAGACCCGGGGACGGTGCTCTTGAAAGCCGTGGCGGAACCTGCCTAGGTTGCGGGTCGGCCGTCGTCACTTTTTATGCTTGCCCGCCCCCGCATTCCCTCAGCTACCTATCGGCTGCAGCTCAACAAGGATTTCACGTTCCGCCAGGCGCAGGAAATTGTTTCCTATCTGCACGCGCTCGGCATCAGCGACGTTTACGCGTCGCCGTTTTTCCGCGCCGTGCCGGGCAGCACGCATGGCTACGACGTGGTCGATCACAACGAGCTGAACCCAGAGATCGGCTCACCGGAGGACTTCGACGCTTTCGCCGCCGAACTGAAGCGCCACGGCTTCGGCCTGATCGCCGATTTCGTGCCGAATCACATGGGCATCGGCGAGCCGACAAACCAATGGTGGATGGACGTGCTCGAAAACGGCCCCAGCTCGATTTACGCCCGCTGTTTCGACATCGATTTTCATCCGTTGAAGACGGAGCTGGAAAACCGGGTGTTGCTGCCGGTGCTCGGCGATCAATACGGCCGCGTCCTCGAGCGGGGGGAGCTGAAGGTCGTCTTCGAAAGCGGCGCGTTTTACCTGCATTACTTCGACCACACGTTTCCGATCAACCCGCGATCCTACGGCCAGATTCTGCAGGTCGTGCTCGACGTCCTCGGCTACCCGGCAGGGGGTGAATCGACGGCTTTCGGCGTGAGCATCAAGACGCTTGTGACGCAAGTGTCCGAGCTGCAAAGCATCATCACCGCGCTCGATTACATGCCGCCGCGCAGCGAGACGGACGCAAAAAAAATCGCCGAGCGGGCGCGCGAGAAAGAGATCGTCAAGCGCCGGCTGGAGCGACTGACCGAGGAGTCCGAGAGCGTGCGCAACGCGATGGCGCAGGCCGTGGAGCGCATCAACGGGACGCCGGGCGACCCGCGGTCGTTTGACCTGCTGCACCGCTTGATTGAGCAGCAGGCCTACCGGCTGAGCTACTGGCGGGTGGCGGCGGAGGAGATCAATTACCGCCGGTTTTTCGACATCAACACACTGGCGGCGATCCGCATGGAGGAGCCGGAAGTCTTCGATACGACGCATCAGTTGCTGTTCGAGTTGGTGAAGCGTGGCATCGTCACCGGGCTGCGCATCGATCATCCGGACGGGCTCGCGGATCCGCGCGGCTACTTCCGCGCCCTGCAGGAATCGTGTGCGCGCCTGACGAAGCGCGAACTGCCCGAGGACGGTCGCGGGATTTACTTGCTCGCCGAAAAAATCCTCGTCGGCGACGAGCCTTTGCGGGCGGACTGGCCGGTGCACGGCACCACGGGCTACGACTTCACCATTCAGGTGACGTCGCTGCTGGTGGATCCTGAGGCCGAGCGGGCGTTTTCCAAGATCTACAAGGAATTCATCGACCGGAACGTCAACTATCCGTTCCTCGTTTACGAAAAGAAGCGGCAGATCATGCGCCTCTCGCTCGCGAACGACGTGAACACGCTCGGCGCGATGCTGAATCGGCTTTCGGAACAGAACCGCCTCGTCCGCGACTACACGCTCAACGCCTTGACCACCGCGGTGCGCGAGGTCATCGCCTGTTTCCCGGTGTATCGCACCTATGTGACGCCTGGGCAGCCGGCGAGCGAGGAGGATTCGCTGACGATTGATCGCGCGGTGGCGCGCGCCAAGCGGCGCAACGCGGCGACGGAATTCTCGATCTTCGATTTCCTGCACGACATCCTGTTGCTGAAATTCCCCGCGGAAACCGCCGAGGCGGACATCACTTCGCACGAGAAGTTCGTAGTGAAGTTTCAGCAGTGCACCGGTCCCATCATGGCCAAGGGGCTCGAGGACACGGCGTTCTACATTTACAACCGGCTCGTGGCCCTGAACGAAGTCGGCGGGGAGCCGGATCATTTCGGGGCGACGCCCGACCAGTTTCACACGATCACCCAGCATCGGGCCGCGCATTGGCCGCACGCCATGCTCGCTTCTTCAACGCACGACACCAAGCGCAGCGAGGATGTCCGCGCACGCATCGCGGCCTTGAGTGAGATGCCGGCGGCATGGCGCCAGTTGATCGGGCGTTGGTCAAAGCTGAACGCGCCGCACCGGACGCAGGTGGACACCGATTTTGCGCCGGATCTCAACGAAGAATACCTCCTCTACCAGATTCTCGTCGGCTCGTGGCCGCTCGACGCCGCGAACCTCGACGACGAGGCCTACGGCGTTTACGTCAAACGAATCCAGGAATACATGGCGAAAGCCGTAAAGGAGGCCAAGTCGAACAGCTCCTGGGTTCAGCCGAATCCAGAGTGGGATCAGGCGGTGAGCGATTTCGTCGCAAAGCTGCTGACACGCGGGCCGAAGAATGCGTTTCTGCGCGCCTTTGAGCCGTTCGCCGAGCGCGTTTCGGAACTGGGCGTGGTCAACTCGCTCTCCCAAACCATCCTCAAGCTGACGGTGCCCGGCGTGCCGGACATTTACCAAGGCAACGAAGTCTGGGATTTCTCGCTCGTCGATCCCGACAACCGTCGCCCGGTCGATTACGGTGCCCACGCTTCCATGCTTTCCGCCATCGGGAAAAAACCGGACGCCGCCGAGATGCTCGCGAACTGGAAGGACGGGCGGATCAAGATGTTCATCACCCAGCGCCTCCTGCGTCATCGCCGGGATGTGGCGTCCGCGGTGTTCAGGCTCGGCAATTACCAGGCATTGCCTGCGACGGGCGAATTCGCCGATTGCGTCGTGGCGTTCCGTCGGCGTTACGCCGGAGAAGAATTGATCGTCGTCGTGCCGCGGCTCGCCTCTCGGGTCGGCGTCCCGCCGGTCGGCGAGGTCTGGCGCGACACCGCCGTTTCGCTGCCAAGCGACTCGTCGGCAAGCCCGGGGCCGCTCCACGATCTTTTCACCGGGGCGGAAGTGATGCTCCCTGGCGGCGAAGGCAAGCTGGAGGTGGCAAAGTTGTTCGGCACCCTGCCATTTGCCGTGCTCGTGCGCTGACGCCCCCGCGAAACGCCACCCGTCGCGGGCATGGGCGAGCGAACTCTCCGGCAAATGCAAACGCCCCGTCCCAGACGCCCGGAAACCGGGGAGGGACGGGGCGTTGTGCGGCGCCGAGGGTAGGAAGGATTTTACACTTCCGCCATCACGTCCTGCGGCTTTTCCTTCTTTTGCAGCGCGCGGCGCAGCTTGCTCAACGCGATGTTCTGCAACTGACGGATCCGCTCACGCGTGACGCCGAACTTCTTGCCGACCTCTTCGAGCGTCTTCGGCTTGCCACCGTCCAGCCCGAAGCGGGAGAAGATGATCTTCCGCTCACGTTCATCGAGCACGTCCAGCAGGCCATCGACCTCATCGCGCAGGTTGCGATCCCGCAGCAACTCGAACGGCGTCAGCGCGTCTTCATCGCCGACAATCTCGCCGAATTCCGTGGAATCCTCATCGCTGATCGGAGCGTCCAGGCTCGCGGGCCGGATACTGACGGTCTTCAACTGGGAAACCTTGCCGCTGGCAATCCCGATCTCTTCGGCCAACTCGTCATCGGTCGGCTCGCGGCCGAGTTCCTCGCTCATCTGGAGGCTGACGCGGCGCATCTTGCTGATCTTGTCCACGAGGTGAACCGGAAGGCGGATCGTCTTGCTCTGATTGGCGAGCGCGCGCTTGATGGACTGCTTGATCCACCAAGCCGCGTAGGTCGAGAGTTTGCCGCCCTTGGCGGGATCGAAACGCTCGACAGCCTTCATCAGGCCGATGTTGCCCTCGCTAATCAAATCGAGCAACGGGAGCCCAAGATTCGCGTAATCATGCGCGATCTTGACGACCAGTCGCAGATTGGAGCGAATCATCAGGCTGCGCGCCTCGCGGTCGCCCTTTTTGATCCGAGCCGCCAGCTCGATTTCCTGCTGCGGGGTGAGCAGCGGAATCTGGCCGATCTCTCGCAAATAAATTTTTATCCCCGTATCGCTGTCTTCAATGCCCATAGTAGGTTTTGGTGAATTTTCCCGAAATGCCGGCTGCAACTTTTGCCGCCTGCGCTGTCTGCCGCCTATCTTACATACGCGCGTCAGCGCATCTTGGTTCGCTTTTTATGCGAAATCGGCCACCGGGCCGTTTGACAAAGGGCAATTCGCCATGTAGAGACAACATCCCCCGCGTGCTGTTCAAGTATTTTCTTCGTCCGGCGAAGTTTTTTTGCCGGCGGTCGATGCAGGGTGACAGGAGTGCTAAATCGCTCCGGCTGTTACTGGTGGATGGCCTCTGAAACGATTGTTTTCAGCGCATTGCCGGTCGGGTGGGCGGCTTTCGCACTTGCCAATTCAGCCATTCTGCGCCCACGCTGGGCGGGATGCTGGCCCGGGTTTATTCCGCTGCGGTTTATGGGGTCGATGCCTTCGAAGTTGAGATTGAGGTGAATGCGGGCCGAGGTGACAACACGGCAATCGTGATCGTCGGCCTGCCGGACACCGCGGTAAAAGAAAGCCGGGATCGCGTGACGACCGCAATCTCAAACAGTGGCTATTTCTGGCCACGCGGGAAGACGACCATCAATCTGGCCCCGGCGGATGTGAAAAAGGAAGGGCCGAGCTTTGATCTGCCAATCGCTCTCGGAATGGTCGCCGCGAGCGAGGAGCTTCCAGCCGAGCGTCTGGAGCCGTTTGCCTTTGTTGGTGAACTCGCCCTGACCGGCGCCGTCCGGCCGGTGAAAGGCGTCCTGCCCATCGCCCTGGAAGCGCGGCGTCGGGGCAAGCAGGCGCTGTTTGTTCCCTTGCTGAACGCAGCCGAGGCCGCCGTCGTCGAGGGACTCACGGTTTACGGTGTCAGCAGCCTGCGCGAAACATTCGAAGCAATACGCGGCGATCAGCCGTTCCCTCTGCCCACGCGCTTCGACCCCGATACGTTGCTCCAGAGCGCCCGGCAGGAAGAGGCCGATTTTTCCGAGGTCAAAGGCCAGCAACACGCCAAGCGAGCGATCGAGGTCGCTGTCGCCGGCGGGCATAATTTGCTGATGATCGGTCCGCCGGGTTCCGGCAAGTCCATGCTGGCCAAGCGGATTCCCGGTATCATGCCGCCCCTGAGTCTCGAAGAAGCGATCGAGGCGACGAAGATTCATTCGATCGCCGGCCTGCTCGGGTCGGAGAAGAAATCGTTTGTGGGCATCCGGCCGTTTCGCGCGCCGCACCACACGATTTCCGATGCCGGCCTGCTCGGTGGCTCGACAAATCCGACGCCCGGCGAAGTCAGCATCGCACATCACGGGGTGCTTTTTCTCGACGAATTACCCGAGTTCAAACGCTCGACGCTCGAAGTCATGCGCCAGCCCCTGGAGGACGGTAAAGTCACGATCTCCCGCGCGAGCGGGTCGATGACGTTTCCCTCCGAGTTCATGCTCGTGGCCGCGATGAACCCGTGCCCCTGCGGCTATTTCGGCGACACGAAACGGCGGTGCCGCTGCGGCCCCTTGCAGGTGCAGCGCTATCGCCAGCGCATCTCGGGGCCGCTGCTCGACCGCATTGATCTCCACGTCGAGGTGCCCGCGACGGATTTTAAGGAATTGACAGACGAACGGTCCGCCGAGCCGTCGGCCGCGCTGCGCGAGCGGATTGAGACGGCCCGTTCGCGGCAGCGCGAGCGGCTCGCGAAAACGGGTGGTGGAGCAAACACGGCGCGCTGCAACGCCCGGCTGAGTCCGCGCCAGATCCGGGCGTTATGCAAGCCCAACGACGCCGGCATCGAGCTGCTGCGGATGGCGATGAGCGAATTGCATCTCAGCGCCCGTGCCTACGACCGGATCTTGAAAGTCGCCCGCACGATTGCGGACCTCGAAGCCTCGGAAGCGGTCGAGATCCATCATCTGACCGAGGCGATCCAGTATCGCTCCCTGGACCGGAACCTCTGGGGTTGAGCGGCCGCGGCTGCCTTGCGTCCGCCGGATCCCGCGAACCGGAAAATTTTTATCCCTCGAATGCGGTCGCGATCAGCGTGGCGTTGTGCCCGCCAAATCCGAAGGAATTGTTCACCGCGGTGCGGATGCGGCGTTCCCGGGCTTTGTGCGGCACGTAGTCGAGGTCACACTGCGGGTCCGGGTTGTCGAGATTGATCGTCGGCGGGATGATGCCGTCGCGGATGGCCAGCACGCATGCCGCCATCTCCACGGCGCCGGCGGCGCCAAGCGTATGGCCGGTCATCGACTTCGTGCTGCTGACTAGGAGGCCGTGCCCGTCACGACGCATGGCATGTTCGCCGAAAACGTGTTTGATAGCCTTTGTTTCACAAACGTCGCCGATGCCGGTGCTCGTCGCATGGGCGTTGACGTAGTCAATGTCCGACGGATTCAACCGGGCGTGCTTCAGCGCCATCTGCATCGCGCGCGCCGCCCCATTGCCGTCTGGCGGCGGGCTCGTCATGTGATACGCATCGGCCGTGAGGCCGTAGCCGGCGAGTTCGCAGTAAATTCGCGCCCCGCGCGCCTTCGCATGCTCAAGCTCTTCGAGCACGATGACGCCGGCTCCTTCCGACAGCACAAAGCCGTCGCGGTCCCGGTCAAACGGCCGGCTCGCGCGCTCAGGGTCGTCGTTGCGATTGGACAACGCTTTCATCGCGTCGAAGCCACTGATGCCCAGGCCGACAAGACTGGCCTCGCTGCCGCCGGCGAGAAAAGCGTCGGCATCGCCGAATTTGATCGTGCGCCACGCCTCTCCGATCGAATTCGCGCTCGTGGCGCAGGCGCTGACCATGCAGAGATTCGGGCCTTGAAAGCCATACTCCATGCTCACCAGGCCGCTGGCCATGTTGCAGATCATCATCGGGATCATGAACGGGCTTACCCGCCGCGGTCCTTTGTTTTCGAGGATGGAATGTTGGATTTCGAGCGTGCGCAGACCGCCGATGCCGCTGCCAAGCATCACGCCGAAACGGGTGCGATCCTCCTTCGCGGGATCCACCCCGGAGTCCGTCACCGCCATCTTGGCGGCAGCCATCATCAGTTGGGTGTAACGATCCGTGCGGCGCAGGTCTTTGCTGTTATTGAAAAACGGCGCCGGATCGAAGTCCCGCACTTCGCCACCGATCTTGCAGTCGTATTGGGAAACATCGAACGACTCGATGCGCCGGACGCCACTGACCCCATGCACGAGGTTGCGCCAGAAGGTGTCGATGCTGTTGCCCACAGGCGTCACGACGCCCATGCCGGTGATGACTACTCTGCGGTCGGTCATAAGTAAAAAATTCGGCGCCCCGCCCCCGGTTTCCCGGTGCGGCACGAGGGAGTTTACAGGAAATTCGACTTCCGCAAAACCGTGACCGGCTCGCGACAAAACGGGGGCTTGGAGACTGCCGGGCGGAAGGAAAAAATAGGCTCAGGCAGCGCCGGGGAGGGGCGACCGGAAGGAAATCCAAGGCGCGGGCAGCGGCTTCAGCGAGCGCCCATGCCAACGCTCTGGACCGTCTGGAAAAGCTTGCCTTCCGTCTTGATCGACGGAGCGATGATGATCTCGGTTTCCTGGAACTCGCGGATCGTGGCGGCGCCGACGTTGCCCATGCAGGTCGTGATCGCGCCGACTAGGTTTTCGCTGCCGTCGTCCACGCTGGCGGGCCCGAAGAGGATCTGTTTCAGCGGACCGGTCGTGCCAACAGTGATGCGAGTGCCGCGAGGAAGGTTCGCGTGCGGCGTGGCCATCCCCCAATGGTGACCGCGGCCGGGCGCCTCATTCGCGCGGGCAAACGGGCTGCCGATCATCACGGCGTCCGAGCCACAGGCCAGCGCCTTGCACACGTCGCCGCCGGTGCGCATGCCGCCGTCGGTGATGATCGGCACGTAGCGACCACCGCTTTTAATGAAATAATCTCGCGCCGCGGCGCAATCGACGGTCGCGGTGACTTGCGGCACGCCGAGCCCGAGCACGCCCCGCGAGGTGCAGGCCGCGCCTGGACCGACGCCGACGAGCACGCCCGAGACGCCGCATTGCATGACTTCCAGCGTCACATCGTAGCCAACCGTGTTCCCGACGATGACCGGGATCTTCATCTCCCGACAAAACCGCGCGAGATCGAGCGACTCATACTCCGTCGAGATGTGGCGAACCGTCGAGACCGTGCTTTGAACAACAAAAACATCCGCGCCCGCTTCTTGGGCGATCTTCCCGTAACGCGCCGCTTTCTGCGGGATGGACGAAACCGCGGCGAGCATTCCGGCCTCTTTGATTTGCTGCACCCGCGTCGCGATGAGGTCTTCGCGCACCGGCTCCAGATAGAGCTTTTGCAGCAACCCGGTCACCTCGCTCTTATCCGAAGCCAGCACCTGGTCGAGCGCGTCTTCAGGATGCTTGTAGCGCGTTTGCACCCCTTCCAGATTCAGCACCGCAAGCCCGCCGAGGCGGCCCATTTCGATGGCGAATTTTACATCCACCACGCCGTCCATCGCACTGGCCAGAATCGGGATCGACAGCTTCAGCGGCTCCGCGTCTTTGCGCGGGATCAAAAACGAAGTGTCCACTTCGTTCGGATTGATGGTCACACTGCCAGGGACGAGCGCGATCTCATCAAATCCGTAGGTGACGCGCGCTTTGCGGTTGCGGCCGATCCACATGCCCATAGTCGTAACAGTTAAAAAGGAGAGGGGACGAACGGTTTGGAGTGACGATCGGCCCGCCGGCGGCCGTGTTCAGGAGACTACAACGCTTCCAGCCGGTCGCGTTCGTTGAAACTGCCACAACGCGGGCATTTCGGCAACGGCTCGGCGCTCCGATCCTCCCATTCAAGCGCACATCGCCGACAGCGCAAATGAAATTGGCGCCCCCGCCGTTCCTGCCGCCGGCGCCGCCGGTCATCGAGAAGCCAGACCGCGGCCACGATGAAGGCGAAGACGGCGACATACACGCAGATCATCGTCTGAAACGGCACGTGAAACATCGACGGGGCTCCTCTGTGATTCCTCGTGCCTACCGGTAGGCATCGCGACCCCAGACCACGGTCGCTTCGCCCCAAAGAACTTCATCCCCGGCCGTCGGTGCAAACTGGAGCCGCGCGAGAAATGTCAACGCGGACTCATCGGCGCTCGTTTGTCCGGACGAGCTTTGCCGGAAGACCAGCGGGCTCCCGCCGCCAGCCGGCAATCCGACCAGGAAAACCGCCGGCTGCAGGAGCACTCCTGGCGCCCGCGGGTTGCCGCCGACCGCCCGCGCCGGCGGTTGCCATTCGAAACGCGGCAGCGCGCCAGGATCCGCAAGCCGGCGCTGCAGCGTCTCCGAAAGCCGCACGGCAGACCGGGCTGGGAGCACCGGAGCGACTTCGGGACCGGGCGTAACCACGTCGCGCGGCGGCCCGGCCGCTACCGCCGATGGGGCTGAGAACAAAGCGTCCGCTCCCGGCTCCGGCCGAGGCTGCGCTGCCATGGCATCAAGCTCCGTGAGTCCCGCCGGCGGTAGGGTTCCGGCCGATTCGCCCGCGGCCTCGGCAAACGACGGGCGGTAACGCAGGGGCGGCATCCCCGCCGCTGCCGCGGTTCGTCCGGCGGCTGCCGGTGGTGCCGTGATTGCCAGCGCCGGGTCCGCCACGTCCAGCCAGCGCGCGACGGCCGCAGTCGCGGCGGACCCGGGCGGCAGCACGGTGATCTGCGCGGGAACCGGCGGCAGAGTCGCGGGAACCGTGTAGAGCACCTGCAAGCCGTAAAAGCTCCCGACGTGTCCCCCGATGGAAAGCAGCAGGAGAATCAGCGGCCGGCGCGCCAGCCGGAGCCGGGTGCGCGCCGGCTCCCAGGCAAAGATCAACGGTTCCTCGCCGCTGGGGCGATCCGATTCCACGCCGGCCATGGTCATGATCAAGATGCCCGCCGGCTCACGGCTCCGTCGCGCCGCCGCCGGCCGTGGCTCCCGACGGATCGGGGGCGGTCGCAAGGACGACGTTGAAGCCCCGCTCCAAGGCCTGTCCGCAAATCGCGACGACCGCTTCGTAGGGCGTGTTCCGATCGCCGCGCACGATCAGAGAGCGGTTTGCCCCGCGAAACGTCGCGAGCCGCGTGCCGAGTTCCTCCACGGTGACAAACTGGTCGCCATACACCACGCGGGTCGGCTTGCCCGGGAGCACGCTGACGATCTGGGCATCGACGAGCGGCGCCAGTTGAAAACGCGACGTCGGTAACGAAACCGCCACGCCGGGCTGCAGCACGAAGGCCGAGCCAAGAAGAAAGAAGAGCAGCAGCAGGAGCACAATGTTCACCAGCGGCGCCAGGCTGAGAAAGCCCGGGGGCGAGGCGGGATGGGTGCGCACAAGTTTCATGCGGGAAAAAACAGGAACGGCGAAAACCAAAACGCGCGGCAAATTCCGGGGGCGCGACAAATGCCGGAAGCGAGAGCGCGGCTTATTTTTGCCGCCGGGTTTCTTCCTTCCGCGCGAACGGGATGATACCCTCCGCCGGGGCAGTCGTCGCTGGCCGGCTGTCGATGATCAGGTTGACCACCTCGATGCCCGCCCGTTCGAGGTCGTGCATCAGCGCGTTCACGCGGGACGAAAGGTAATTGTGCGCGAGCTGCGCCGGGATGGCGACCGCGAGCCCCGCCGCCGTGGTGAGCAGGCTGGTGTAAACGCCGCCGGAAAGCGCGGTCGCGGTCACGTAGCCGCTCTGCGCGGACACCGTAAGAAACGCCTGGATCATCCCGATCACGGTTCCAAGCAGGCCAACGAGCGGAGCCATCTGCGCCACCGTGCTAAGGACGAGCAGCCCCCGCTCCAGATTCGGCACTTCGAGCTGGCCGGCTTCCTGCACGATCTCTTTCAGATCCGCGCGCGGCAGTTCGTGTCGCAGGATCGCAGCGTGGACCACGCGGGCGACCGGCACCGGTGTGCCCTTGCATTCGATCTGCGCTTCCGTCCAGGCGCCGCGGCGGATCAGATTTGCCAAGCCGCGCAGGAAATCACCGGTGACGATCGTGACGCGCCGGAGATAGAGCCAGCGCTCGGCGGAAACCGCGACCGCGATGATGCTGGCGGCCAGCAGCAGCCACATCAACGGACCGCCCTTTTGGATGAACTCAATCATGGCGCGGGCGCTCGATCAGGACGCCCGCTGGCGCCGCGATCCTGGGCCAAGCCGCGAACATCTCGCCGCCCGCCCGGCGTGTCGAGCGAAAACGCCCGCGCGGCCACGCACCGCCACGAAAAAAGGCGCGCCCCGTGCGAGGGGCGCGCCCTGAAATTCAGCGGGGCCGGGGCGGCCTCCGCGGAGCGAAAACGCTCAAGCCTTTCCGAAGATCTGCGTGCTGTCCACGTCCGCGGCGTCGAACTGAAAACCGTGGCCGCCGGTGTTGCCCTTTTCGCGCAGATTTTTGAGCACGCGCGCCATGGCGTGGCAGGCGCCGGTCGAGTAGAACCGGACGAGCCCGACCGTCGTCTGGGCTCCGAAAACGGTGATCATGATCGTGTCCTCATCCACGGAATTCATGAAGATGTGGCTGCCGTTGCCTTGGTGGTAGAGAGCGTTGAACTCCACCTCGCCGATGCGCCGCGCGAGTTCCTTGGTGGCGGCGAAGCTGCCGGCCGCCAGCGCGGCGATGATGGTCACATCCATGACTTCAAGGTCACCGAACTGCGAGATGACGTTGCCGCCTTTGTCGATGATGACCGCAAGATCGCTCTCCGATTTCTGGAGGTAATCTTGAAGCACGCCGTCGATGTGGGCGACATCTTCGATGGTCAGAACGGGAATTGAATCCATAGTGTTTGAGTAAAGATAAACTGCGGGAAATAGAGGTGGGCCGGGAGCGCGCGTGGATTATCGGTTCAAAGCCATGCCGGCGGAGACGCCAGGCTTTCCGGCGGCAGCGGCAGCGGCAGACGGCGCGGCCGGGCGGGCCCCGTCGCTTTCCTTGCTGAACTTGTGCAGCAGGAGCTGGCTGACCGCATTCAACGCGGCGAAGACATTTTGGCCGGTGCTCGACACCACTTCAAAGCTCTGCACCCGCTTTTTGCGGTTGTTGAGCAGGAACTCCATGTAGTTGACGGGCGCCGTGTTTGGCAGGTCGCGCTTGTTGTATTGAAGCACGTAGGGGATGTCGTCGAAGGAGATGTTTTGCTTGCGCAGATTCTCTTCGAGATTTTCAAAGCTCTCGATGTTTTCCGCCATCTTGTCCCACTGGGAATCGGCGACGAAGACCAGGCCGTCCACGCTGCGGAGCACGAGCTGGCGGGTGGCGTTGTAGATCACCTGGCCTGGGACGGTGTAAAGCTGGAACTTCGTGCGGAATCCTTTGATCACCACCGCGTTCAGCGGGAGAAAATCGAAGAAAAGCGTGCGGTCCGCCGCCGTCGCCAGTGAGACCAGATCGCCGCGGTTGTCGGGGTTAATGCGCGAATGGATGTAAGCCAGATTCGTCGTCTTGCCGCAAAGCGCGGGACCGTAATAAACGATCTTAAACTGAATTTCTTTGCTGGCGTAATTAATGATCGACATGGCTGCGGTGGGTCGGTTCTAGGGCAGAATGGTGAAACGGGGTGGAGGACGAACACGCGGCTCGGTCCGCGCGATCAGTCCTTGGTGGAATACAACGCCGCGACCTGCCGGGTGACCGCCTGGAGCTTCTCGCGAACGCCGGGCAGAAAGCCGCGGCCAGAGTGCGACACGCTCACGCAGATGTCGTCGTGCATGAAGAAACTCATCAGCAGGCCGCGTTCCGTGTGGATGGTCAGGTCGTTCAATTCGCCCAACTGAAGCTCTTTTGTGAACGTCCGCGCTTTCAGGAAGAAAGCGGGCGCCATCGCGCAGAAGCCTTCGCTCTCCTGGTCGGCGGAAAAATTTCCGGCCAGTTTCAGACCGTCGGTGAACATGATCGTGCAGGCTTTGATTCCCGGCAGTTGACTCGCAAGCTTGACGACCTTTTTCGCGTCAAACTCTTCGTCGATCATGAAGACTTCGCGCAGCGCGTCCTGCGCCGCGTCCAAACGCTCCTGGCGCGTCGCGTCAAAGGCAGCGGGAGCCGGGGCCGGCTCGTTTTCCGCGGCCGGGGCCTCGGGCTCCGGCGCTTTCGCTGGTGCGGGTGACGGCTCGACCGGTGCGAAGGCGGACGGGAGCATCGCGGTCGCCTGGCTGCCGTGCGTATCGCTGGCTTCAACGGGTTCCGGTGCCGGCGTCGCGGCCGGGCGATCCTCCTCGGCAGCGGGCGTCTGCGCAACGGCTTCCGGCTGGGCGGTCGCCTCGACGGGCATCGACTCTGCCGGCTCGGCGGGAGTCGTCGGCGCTGGCTCCAACGTCGCAACAGGGAGGATCGTCAGCGAAGGCATGACGAACGCGGGCGGCTCGTTGCCGCTGTCGTGCGTCGTGGCGGGCACCAGCGTTGCGCTGGCGCTGCCTTCTTCAGATGCGGCCGGCGCCTCGCTCTGGGAGGCGGCTTCGTGGCCGAAATCCAATTCCACAATATCCTCGGCGGGTGCCGCGAGTTCCGGTGCTTCGACTGCGGTCGCGGCAGATTCCGCGGCGGGCGCGTCCTGCGCTTCGGCCGGTGCCGGCGGGTTCGCCGCGGCGCGGATGGCCATTGCATCCTCCTCCGCTTTTTGGCTGAACGGCGTCGGGATCACCGGCCCGAGTTCTTCGACCACCTGGTCTTCACGATGCGTCAGAACCCCGGTCGGCAGATTCTGGAAAATCTCCTGCAACGGAATCGGGATTTCCGCCGGCTCGTCGCCCGCGGCGAAAATGCCGCGGTGGGCTTCCGGCAGGCCGGCTTCGAACACGGACCGCGGGATGCTCACCCGGCCGTGGGCAAGCTGCGGGGTGATCTGGGCGAGAGGCAGCGCGACACGGACGTCGTCAGGAATCGCGCTGGCGATGCCGGGGCTGGCGAGAAACGTTGAGGGCAGGGCGCGCACGATCGGCGCCAGGTCAAGATCGATCATTCCCTCGCGCTTCGGCGCAGCGGGCGCGACGGGAGCCGGCGCAGGTGCCTCTTCAACTGCCGCCGGCACTTCTTCCACCGCCACTGGCGCGGCCGGAATTAGCGGGGCGGGCGGCTCGATCGCCACCCGGGCCGTGGGTAACTCGATCGACGTCGGCTCTTCCGCGGCCGGGGCCGAAATGGGCTCGCTGATCGGGACCACCGGGGCAGGCGGCTCGACCTGCGCCGGCATGGCCGGGCGGGCGGGCGCCGGGGTCGGCGGCGCAAACAGCATTGGCGGCGGCGGGACGGACAAACGCGCCGTCACTCCCGGATTCAACGACGGGAGCTGACTTGGCAAACCCGGCTTGAAACTCACGGGCGCTGGCGGCACCGCAGAAGCCGGCCGCGCCGAGGCCGGGCTGACCGCGCCGCCACCGGGGCTCGACTGAAATGCGGGCATCGCCGGCGCCGGCGCCGACGCGGGCCGAAGCGGGCTGCCGGCCGGCTGTGAGCCGGAAACCGGGAGACGCATTGAGGCCGACGACTTCGGCGCGCCGCTGCCCGTGGGGCGGACGCTGATCGGCGGGATCGCGATCCGCGCCGTGCGTTTCATCAACGCTTGCAAATCGGGCTGCGTCGCCAGGCTGCTCTCAACCTCGGCATTGTCCGAGGCCGGCGCCTTCACGACCGGCGGCGCCCCGGATGCGGAAACCGGAGTCAGCGGGGCCGGGTTGCTGCCGGCGGCGGCGCCGGGCGGCACGAGATTGATGCTCCGCGCCGGGACGGTCGGGCCGCTCAGGCGGATTTTGCCACCGGCGACCGATGCACGCACCGTCGAAGGCGGACGTTTCGCCACGCCGATCGGGCCGGCGCCGCCAGCCGCGGGGAATGGCAGCGCGCCCGCCGGAGGCGGTGGCACGAGTGCCGCAGGCGCAGGTGGCTGCGGCGTGGGCGCAGCCGGTGCCGCGGGAGCCGGGCGAACCGAGGAAACCTGGAGCGCACGGATCGCGTTTGTCGGCGACAATCCGCCGAGGTCGGTGACGGGAGTCACTGGTGCGGCGGGCGGAACCGTGACGGCAGCAATCGCCGGGGCCGGGGTTGGCGCCGCCGGGACAACTTCGGGCGCGGGCACCGGTGCGGGCCGGAGCGACTTCGCCGCTGTAGCAGCAGGCGCGGGGCCGGGCGCGGCGGCCGGGACAGGAATGAGGCGCGGTGCCGGCGGGATCGGAGCGGGGGCAGCGGCTGCCGCCGGCTTCGGTGCCGGAGCCGCGGGCAGGCGCGGGAGCCGGTTTGGGCGCGGGCGCGGGCGCGGGCGCGGCGGCGGGTGCGGCCTTGGGAAAGCGGGCGTTGTCTTCGAGGGCGACCTGGAGAAACGGCGTCTCGATTTCACCCACGTTTTCCTCCGCGACTTGATCCGCCCGCGGTTTCAGGCTGGCGGAGAGCTGCTCAACGAGCTTTTGCAGCGGCAGCGGCACTTCGACGTCATCGGCATCGCTGATCGGCTCGACGAAAAGATCCGGGCAAAGCGCGTAGATCGCCGAGGTCGATACGGCGGCCCGGCCGCGGGCAAGGTCGGAGTAAAGATCGCTCGCTTTGAACGGCACCATCCGTTTCCGATCCACCGGCCCGCTTTTGAGCAGGTTCGCCGGCACCTTGTCCACGAAATCGCCGAGCTCGAGGTTGATCGTCACGTCCGGTGCCTGGGGTGCGGGCTTCGGCTCCGTCTCGGGAGCCGCCGCACGGGGCGGCGTCGTCAGTTTAGTCACTGGCACCATCCCACTGGAGGACGACGTGAACGATTGCGGAAACCCGCCCGCCTGACTGCCACCCGGAAACGAAATCGTGCGCGCCTGCGGAAAGCCGGCCTGCGCGGACGACGGGGCCGCCACCGGGGGGGTGGGCCGGGAAAGGCTCGACACGCTCGGCATGGATAGCGGCAGGCTCTGACTCGCCGGCGCCTCCTGCGGGCCGACCGGACGGACAGAGTTTGGGACGACGCTTTTCAGCGCCGGGATCGGCCGGGACTGCACGGGAGCGGGCGCGGACGGGGGCACGTGCGTTTCCTCCCCGGAAGCCGCAGGATCGAGTCCGGCGGGCAGTGCGGTTGCCGTGGACGCGGCGGCGGGCTCTGGCTCGTCGCCGGGTTTCGTCTTGAACCAGTTCGAGAAGGAGAAGGCCATGAGGACAACAGAAAAAAATGAAGCGAGACGTGGTGGCGGGCGCCGGACGGAGGGAAGAGGTGACGGGCGGCGGATACCCCGGTTTTCAAACGTCCTCCGCCGTCAATCGCCAGACTTCCTCCAAGGTAGTAATTCCTTCGTATGCCTTGTCAATGCCAGCGAGGCGCAAGCTTTTCATTCCCTCGCTGAGCGCCTGATTTTTGATCACCGCGGCGCTGGCGCGCTTGATGATGAGCCGGCGGATCGCTTCGCTGACCGGCAGGACTTCCAGGATGGCAGCGCGGCCGAGGTAGCCGCGCTTTTTGCACCGGTCGCAACCACCGCCTTGGAAGAGGATGTCGTTCCCGCTCGATTCGAGGCCGAGCTTCGTGAAAATATCCTGCTCCGGAGTGAACTCTTCCTTGCAGTTCGGGCAGACGCGCCGCACGAGACGCTGGGCGCAGGTGAGCAACACGGAGCTGGCGATGAGGAACGGCTCGATGCCCATGTCGTCCAGTCGCGTGATCGCGCCGGCGGCATCGTTGGTGTGCAGCGTGGAAAGCACTTGGTGACCGGTGAGCGCGGCTTTTACCGCGATGTCCGCGGTTTCGTTGTCGCGAATTTCCCCGATCATCACGATGTCGGGATCCTGACGCAGGATGGACCGCAGCGCGCTGGAGAAATCGAGGCCCACGTCGGCCTTCACGGCAACCTGGTTGATGCCGCTGAGCTGATACTCGACCGGGTCTTCGACGGTGACGATGTTGTATTCCGGCTTGTTCAGCTCGCTGAGCACGGAATAGAGCGTCGTCGTCTTGCCGGACCCGGTGGGGCCGGTGACCAGGATCATGCCGTGCGGCGCGTCGATGGCCTTGCGGAAATTGACCAAGGTCGGCTCGTCGAGGCCGAGATTCTCGATCGAGGTCTGCAGCGAGCCCTTGTCGAGGATACGGATGACGATCTTCTCACCGTAAACGGTGGGAAGAAACGAGATGCGCAGATCGACTTCCTTGCCCTGCACCTTGATGCGGAAGCGGCCGTCCTGCGGGACGCGGCGCTCGGCGATGTTCAGGCCCGCCAGAATCTTGATGCGGGAGGCGATGGCATTTTGCAGGTTCTTCGGCGGGCCGGCGGCCTCCATCAAATTGCCGTCCACACGGTAACGCAGGCGAATGTTGCGCTCGGCCGGCTCGATGTGAATGTCGCTCGCCTTGTCCTTCAGCGCCTGGACGAGGATCAAGTTGACGATCTTGATGACCGGCCCGTCCTCACTGTCTTGGGCGAGCTTGTCGAGGTCGATTTCTTCGCGGC
Source organism: uncultured Verrucomicrobiae bacterium (assembly GCA_963762725.1). Taxonomy (GTDB): domain Bacteria; phylum Verrucomicrobiota; class Verrucomicrobiia; order Chthoniobacterales; family SZAS-18; genus JAFAXH01. The sequence continues at coordinate 868,036 of CAVXLY010000007.1, forward strand.
GTTTGCTGCCGATCGCCTCGACATCCAACTCCTCCTCAGCCTGCATCTCGGCGGCGGCCTTGCGCATCACCTCGTCGATCGCGCCGGCGGCGCTGTGCACGCCGCTGAGCGCTTCGTTGATCGACCGCTCCGTGGCGATCATCGGCAGGATGTCGAGCTTCGTGCGGGCGCGCAGATCGTCCAGCGCGAGGATGTTCATCGGGTCGGCCATCGCGACGAACAGCTTGTTCGCCACGAGCGCGACCGGCACGAGCTTGTAGCCCTTGGCCATGTCCTTCGGCACCAGATTCATCACGGCTTCCGGGACGCGGACGCGGGAGAGATTCACCGGCGGCTTGTCCAGGCAGCGGCCCATCGAGATCGCCATGTCCTGCTCGGTGACGAACTGCTTGTCGGTCAGCAGCTTCAGCAGGCGGCCGCCCTGCTTTTTTTGCAATTCCTGCGCTTCTTCAAGTTGCGAGGGCAGGAGAAGTCCGTCCTCGATCAGAATGTCGGCAATGCGTTCTCCGAAGGATTTGGCGCTCATCGGGCGGGTGGGAGGAGTGGCAGCGGGAAGGAGTGGGTGGCGGACGGGACGGAGCAGACGGAAAATTTTCTAGGCGTCGCGGGCGTCGAGCCGGTAAACGTCGCGCAGCACGCGGGCGATGGACTCGGGCCGCGCGAGATACCACTGGATGTGATAATCGAGGCGGCTCTGGGCGATCTCCTTGGCGATGCCGTCAAACGGATTGCAGAGCGCGACCATCATCGTGCGGCTGACGATGTCGAACGGCACGATGAGCCGTCCCAGGGTCAGGTTTTCCGGCAGCGTGCGGACGACCGAGCGATCGATGTCGTAATACTCCAGCGGGATGAAGCCGAACTTTGTCGCGTCGATCAGGCTGGAAAGGATTTGGTCCGCGTCGCGGTTCGTGGTGCGAGCGAGCTCGTCCACCAGCGAGACCGCCATCGTCTGGCCGCCGAGGCGGGAAAGATTCGCATTCGCGTGACGCACCCGGTTGAGTGCCGCGACGGCGGCTTCCTCGGGCACGATGCCGTGATGGACGAGGAAGCGCGCGAACGGCTCGTTGCCGTCGTCCGCCGCAAGCGCGGCGTCCGGGTCGAGTCGGTCGGAGCGCCGCTGGTTGCCCAGCGCGATGAGATTGGCAGTGTTGTCCTCATCATCGGCGAGCGTGATCCCGTTCGGAGTATTCTGCCGGCCGTTGACGCCGTTTTTCGCTGAAGACGTGGCCGCCGGGCGGTTGTGCGTGCGGCTTTCGATCTCCCCCATGAGCGCCGTGATGTCCGGCGAATCGGGCTGCTGCTGGAGGATGCCTTCGCATTCCAGAAGGGCCGACGAATACAGGCCCATGTGCAGATACGCTTCCGCGAGCTTCCGCGAAACCTGGAGAGCGGCCTCGGTCTGGCCGATCTTCAGATAGGCTTCCTTGAGGATGTCATAGCTTTGGCAATCACCCGGCTCGGCCTGCGAGATGACTTCGAACATCTCGATGGTCTGCAGAATCTGCGCATATTCCTCACTGGTGAGCTTGGTCTCCATGACGCGATCATCCGTTGAGCTAGAAGCATGCCCGCACTTCGCCACCTGAAAGATTTGCATCGCCGCGTGCTTCCACCGTAATTGAGCGCCGACCGGCTCTTTCCGCCCGTTTCATGCCCACGCCCCAGCTTTTACTCGATACTTTGAAATTCGACGCCAACGGTCTCGTCCCGGCCATCGTGCAGGAGGCGGATGGAGGCGCGGAGCCGGGGCGCGTGCTGATGCTGGCCTGGATGAATGCGACGGCACTGGAAAAGACGCTCGAAACTGGATTGATGCACTATTGGAGCCGCTCGCGCCGCAAGCTCTGGCTGAAGGGCGAGACGAGTGGCAACACGCAGGAAGTGGTCGCATTTTTTCGAGATTGCGACGCCGACGCACTGCTTTTCCAAGTCCGCCAGCGCGGCGGCGCGGCCTGCCACACCGGCTACGCGAGCTGCTTTTTCCAGCCGCTCACCCGGTCCGGCGCTCCTGCGTCCATCGCGGAAAAGCCGGTCTTCGATCCCGCGGCGGTTTACGCGGGGAATCCAGCGGAGGCAGCGCCCGACGCGCCGTCCCACCTCGCCGACCGGTGAAGACCTTTTCTCGCGCGGATCTCCCGGTGCAGCCAGCGCGAGAGCCGTTTCTCGCGCTGGCGCGCGCCGGCGTTTACAACCTCATCGCCGTCAGCGTGGATCTCATGGCGGATTGCGAGACGCCCGTCGCGGCATTTCAAAAGCTGCTCGACGCCGAGGAGGACGAGGGCGGCTGCGCGTTCCTGCTGGAATCCGCGGAAAAAAGCGACGGACTCGGCCGCTATTCCTTTCTCGGCAGCCGGCCGGCTGCGATGTTTGAAAGTCGGGAACGCGAAATCACGATCACCGAAGCCGGCCGGGCGCCGCGGACGTTTCAGACCGACACCGATCCGCTGCGCGAACTTCAAGAGTTCATGGCGCGCTACCGGCCGGCGCCGCCGGCGGACGGAGACAGCACCCCGTTTCTCGGCGGCGCGGTCGGCTACCTCGGCTACGACGCGGTGCGATTCTTCGAGCCCACGGTGCCGCCGCCGCCCGCGGATACGCTGGGGCTGCCGGAAACCCTGTTTCTCATCACGGACACGCTGTTGATTTTCGATCACCGGCATCGGCGCCTGCGGCTGGTGGCAAACGTCCTCCTGCAGGAGGGCACGGACGCCGACGCGGCCTACGAGGAAGCCCGCGGAAAACTCGCCCGCCTGGCGCGCCGCTTGATCGCCCCCGGCACCCTGCGTCCGGTGGCCGTGCTGCCGGAGCTGCCGCTGCATCCCGAAGCCGCCGACCAGGTTTCCAGCAACACGACGCGGGAAGAATATGAAGCCGCCGTGGCGACGGGCCAGGCGCACATCCATGCCGGCGACATTTTCCAATTCGTCCCGTCGCAACGCTTCGAGACCGCGTATCGCGGCGACGCGCTCTCGCTGTATCGCGCGCTCCGGTTCGTGAATCCGTCGCCGTATATGTTTGTGCTGAAGTTCGGCGCGCGCTTTGCCCTGGTCGGCAGCTCGCCGGAAGTCCACGTGCGCGCCCGGCACGGCACGATCGAGCTGCGGCCGATCGCCGGCACTTACCGGCGCGGCGCGGACGAAGCCGAGGACAACGCGCTCGCCGCCGCGCTGCTGGCCGACCCGAAGGAACGCGCCGAGCATCTCATGCTCGTGGACCTCGGCCGCAACGATCTCGGTCGCGTGGCGGAGTGGGGGAGCGTGCGGGTGCGTGACCTCATGGTGATCGAAAAATATTCACACGTGCAGCACATCGTCAGTCACGTCGAAGGGCGCCTGCGGCCGGAGCTGACGGCCTACGACGTCATGCGCGCGACGTTCCCGGCCGGGACGGTATCCGGCTCCCCGAAAGTGCGCGCGATGCAAATCATCAACAGCGTGGAAAAGAACAAGCGCGGCGCCTACGCCGGGGCCGTCGGCTACTTCGGTTTCGATGGCAACCTGGACAGCTGCATCGCCTTGCGCACGGTTGTCTTGAAAGATGGCCGCGCCTATGTTCAGGCCGGCGGCGGCGTGGTGGCGGACTCGACGCCGGCTGGCGAATACGAGGAAACCGTCAACAAAGCCCGCGGCGTCCTGCGGGCCGTCGAATTCGCCCGCCAGATGGAACTTTGATCGCACCCCGAAATCCCGCCTCGCGCGCTCTTTCTCCATGGCCTTCCAACGCACGCTCCTCAGCGGAAAAATCCACCGCGTCACGATCACCGGCGCAGACCTCGACTACAACGGGTCCATCACCGTTGACACCGATCTCCTGCGAGCCGCGGGCATCCTTCCGCACGAAAAAGTGCTCGTGGCCAACGTGACAAACGGCAACCGCCTGGAAACCTACGCGCTCGCTGGGACCGCCGGGAGCGGCATCTGCCAGATCAACGGCGCCGGCGCGCACCAGTTCAAAAAAGGCGACCTCGCGATCATCATGGCGTTTGTCCACGCCGATGCCGAGACGCCCGGGCTGGATCGCTGGGAGCCGCGCGTCGTTCTCGTGGACGAGGCGAACCGGGTGACGAAAATCGTCTGAACTGTCCGCGTCTCCTGCGCCCGTCTTCTGCCATGTTGTTCGTCCTCGATAACTACGATTCGTTCACCTACAACCTCGTCCAATATTTCGGCGAGCTGGGCGCGGATCCCGTCGTCCGCCGCAACGACGAACTCGACGTCGAAGAACTCGCCGCGCTTGCACCCGCGCAAATTTGCATTTCACCGGGCCCCGGCACCCCGGCGGACGCCGGCATCAGTCGCGACATCATCCGGGAGCTTGGCCCACGCGGCACCCCGATCCTCGGTGTCTGCCTCGGGCATCAATGCCTCGGCGAAGTTTTCGGCGGCGAGGTGGTGCGCGCGGAGCGGCTCATGCACGGCAAGACTTCGCCGATTCAGCACGACGGCACCGGCGTGTTCGCCGGGTTGCCGAATCCGTTCGAAGCGACGCGATACCATTCCCTGATCGTGCGGCGCGACAGCGTGCCGGACTGCCTGGTGATCAACGCAGAAACCGCCGAGGGCGAGATCATGGGCCTGCGCCACCGCGAGTATCCGATCCACGGCGTGCAGTTCCATCCGGAGAGCATTCTCACCGTCGAGGGCAAGCGGCTCCTGCAGAATTTTCTCGATCTATAACCGCGGGTCGGGGTCAGTCGGTTTCGGCCAGCGCGATGTCTTCCTGCGTGACGCGCACGACCTCCTCCACGGTCGTCTGCCCGGCCAGCACGCGGCGCCAGCCGTCCTGTCGCAGGGTCTGCATCCCGTCGGCGACCGCCGCCGCTTTCAGATCGCTGCCCCCGGTTTTCTGAAGAATGAGCCGCTTCAGCCGCTCGCTCATCACGCAGATTTCGTAGATCGCGGTGCGCCCCTGGTAGCCGGTCTGCCGGCAACTGTCGCAGCCGGTCCCGCGCACGATCCGCGGCGGCGTCTCGCCGGCTAGTTCGGCCAGCGGAAACCCGCTCTCGGCGAGATACGTCGCATCGTAGGAAGCCGGCGCGGCGCAGTGCGGGCAGACGGTGCGCACGAGGCGCTGCGCAAGAAACGCCTGGACCGTGCTCGTCAGCAGAAACGGCTCGACGTCCATGTCGAGCAGACGCGTGATGCCGCCGACGGCGTCGTTCGTGTGCAGCGTGGAAAACACAAGGTGTCCCGTCATCGCGGCGCGGATGGCGATATCCGCGGTTTCGTGATCGCGGATTTCGCCGACCATCACAATGTTCGGATCCTGGCGCAGGATGTGGCGCAGCCCCGTGGCAAAGGTCAGCCCGATTTCCGGCTTCACGTCGATCTGCGAGACACCCGGCAACCGGTATTCGACCGGCTCCTCGATCGTGACGATGCGGCGCTGCACCGAGTTGATGCTGGTGAGAAAACTGTAAAGCGACGTGGACTTGCCGGAGCCCGTCGGGCCGGTGACGAGGACGATGCCGTTCGGCTTGGCGAGCAGCCGCTTGATCGTCGCAGTCTGGCGCTCGTCCATGTCGAGCCGCTCGAAGCCGAAGGTCTGGCTCTCGCTGCGGCTGAGCAGGCGCAGGCTGATGCTCTCGCCGTTGACGGTCGGGATCGTCGAAACGCGCACGTCGATGGCGTTGCCGCCGGCGGCCAGGTTGATGCGGCCATCCTGCGGCAGCCGCTTCTCGGCGATGTCCATCCGCGCCATGACCTTCAAGCGGCTGATGATCGCGTTCTGCAAGACCCGCAACTGGGCCGGCACGGCGACTTCATGGAGCACGCCGTCGATGCGGTAGCGGATGCGCAGATCGTTTTCCAGCGGCTCGACGTGGATGTCCGTCGCGCGCTCGCCGATCGCTTCGCGGATGATCTGGTTGACGAACTTCACCACGCTCGCCTCGGGGTCGTTCGCGTTGAGGTCGGAGACGAGTTCCTTGTCCGTGAGCAGGTCGTCGAGCGAGTCGCCGCGCGTCTTCAGGATCTCGTCAAAGGTTTCCGCGCCGACGCCGTAGAGCGCCTTCACGGTGCGGAGCAGCGGGGCGCGCGGCACGACGACGAACTGCACCGCCCGCCCGCCCGCAAGACGCGCGGCTTCCTGTTGGCCGATGCGGTTCAGGGGATCGTAAAGCGCGAGCCGCAGCGCGCCTTTCGCATCGGCGCCGATCGGCACGATCCCGTGCTGCGTGACAAACCGGCTGGGGAAAAGCTGCAACGCGGACCGGTCGATCCGCGTGCTGTCGATGCGCGGCTCAAACGGCAGCCGGAACAGGGTCGCGAGCTGTTCGAGGAACCGGGCTTCGTCCACTTCGCCGCTGTCGAGCACCGCGTCCGTCCAGGAACTGCCCGGACCCTTGGCGCTGTCCGCCAGCCGGGCGGCGGCCTCCGGCGTCGCGCAACCGCCGGCGAGAAGGACATCGAGAAGCTGCTGGTGGCGGGAGGTCATGATGGGCTGGAAAATATAACACGCGCCGATCCGAAACGACGCGGCTATTCCGCGGGCCACTGCCAGCCGCCGTCACGGCAGCGTCGCATTACTTCGATTCCACCGGGAGCGGCGGGGCGGGGCGGCGCTTAGCCGTCGTGACCGTCGTGGTCGTCTTTGTCTCGACCGCCGTTGCCTTCGGAATGATCGGGTCGAGCTGCTCAGAGAGTCCTGGTTCCAAGTAGAGTTTGTTCTCCTCGCGGACCCGGCTGCGGTCGAGCTGCGCCGCGGTGTTCGTCACCGTGGGCTTCATCATGATGATGAGTTCGCCGCGCGTATTATTCTTGGAGCGGCTGGTGAAAAGGATCGGCCCGAGCACCGGAATCCGGTTCAGAAACGGCACCTTGCTCTGGTTCGACTCCTGGCTCTGCTGGATCAAACCGCCGAGGACGACGGTCGACTGGTTCGGCACCGTCACCGTCGATTTCAAAACGCGCGTCGCGATCGTCGGGACCGCGGTGCCGCCGACGTTCGTGGAAGACCCGGCGACCGGCGATTTCACCTGCTGGACGATGTCGAGCGTCACCGCGTTGTCGCTGTTGATGAGCGGGACGACGTCGAGCTGGAGCGCGACTTCCTTGTATTGAATGCTCGACGCGATCGCCGCGCTGCCGCTGATGGTGCCGGCGTTCTGCAGGGTCTGCGTCGGAATGGCGATTTCCTGACCGCTGAGGATCGTCGCCTCCTTGTTGTTCGACGTGAAAATTACGGGGCGCGAGATGGTCTTGAACCGATTCGTTTCTTCGAGCGCGCGGATCGTCAGCGCGAGCCGGTTGCCCGCGGTGACAACACCGGCCAGGCCACCGAATCCGCTGCTTGCCGCGAGGCCCTGCAAGCCAAGCTGCGCGAGGCTGGAGAGCGTGCTCCCGGCCACGGACGTGCCGGTCGTCGTGCCGCCAGTCGTGGTCGTGCCGCTGGAGGTGACATCGACCGGCGGCGGCAGCCGGGTCGCGTTCGTCGAAAGCACGTCGCTCCCGCGCCGGCCGCTGCGGAGCAGGTAGTCGAGGCCGAACTGTTTCTGGTTGCCGAGTGAAAGCTCGCCGATGAGCACCTCGATCATCACCTGCGGCGCCGGCACGTCGAGCTGATCGAGCACGCGAAACACCTTGTCCTGAGCCTCGGCGCTGCCGGAGACGATGATGACATTCGCGCGCGGGTCGGCAATGAGCCGCGTCGTGCCGACGACCACCGCGCGCGCCCGGTCGCTCACTTCGCGGGTCTTCAGCGACGGTCCGCCGATGACGCCGCCCGTGCTGCCGCCGAGCCCGCCGCTGCTGCTGCCGCCGAAACCGGATGAGTTGCTGCTGCCGCTGCCAAAGAGTCCGCCGCTGCTGCCACCGAGCAGGCTGCTGCCGCCGGTGTTCGAGCGCGCGCCGCCGCCGGTGCCGCCGGTGCCGCCCGTGTCGCCGGCGCCGGTGTCGCCGCCATCGCCGCCGCCGGAGCGGTCGTTCGGCTGGCCGGGCTCGCGCAGCGTCTGGGCCAGGATCGGTAGAACATCGGTCGCCGTCAGGTAGCGCAGCGGCCGGCGGATGGACTGGCCGAACTGGGTGTTCGCGTCGTATTGATTGATCAGTTTCTCGATGAAATCGAGGTCCGCCGGGCGGGCCACGACATGGACCCGGTTCGTGCGCACGTCGGCGGTCAGCGTCACCTTGCCCTGCACCACCGCGCCTTCGCTCAGCGCCGCGATGGCCCCGGCCGCGGCGGCGGAAAAGCCGCCGGGCAGCGCGGCGAGCTGGGGCGGCGCTTCCACCGGGACCGGCTGGCCGTCTTCGTTGAATCGCCGGATCGGCCGGCGCTGCGTCACGCTGCCACCCGCGCCGCCGGCAGCCGCGGCGGCTTGCCCGCTTTTGTCGCGCTCCAGCACCGCGTTGATGAATTCCACCGCCTTCGCGGCATCGGCGCGCTGGAGCTTGATGAACTTGTCCACGACGAGCGCGGGCGGCACGTCAAGCTGTTCGACCAGTCCGATCAACCGCCGGATCGTGTGGCTGTTTTCAGTGGCCAGCAGGGCGTTGGAATCCGGAAACGTGACGAAGGAGGTGTATTGATTTTGGATCGGGATGTAGAGCGAGAGCGCCTGCTGCAGCTTGGCGGCGTCCAGGTAGCGGGGACGGAAAAGAAATGAGACGACTTGCTCACCTTCGGGCAACTGGGAGGCGTCGGAGAAGATCGGCGGGCCGAGCACGCGGGCGTTCTTTTGCGGCAGCACGACTTTCACCACGTTGCCGTCGCCTTGGACGATGGAAAAACCGGACAACATGAGCTGCGCCTCGATGAGCTTGATGGCGTCCTCGCGCGGCAGCGGCTGGTTGATGTAAATGGTCAGCTTGCCCTGGAGCGCGGGGTCGGCGATCACGCGCTTGCCGGTGAACTGCTCGTAAATGCCGAGAATGTCCGCGATGTCGGCGTTGGCCGCCTGGAGCTTGACGTCCGGCCCGCGGCCCGAGCGCACCTGCGGCGCGGTGTTGTTCAGGCTCGGCGGAATCGATGGCGGCAGCGGGGGCGGGGGCGGCAAACCGCCGGGCGGCAGCGGGGGCACTCCCTGCGGCACTTGCGCGGAAACCGTGGCGAGCGGGATGGTCGGCGAAAGCACCACGGCGGCCGCGGCAAGGATTTTCACCGCGGTGCGGGGGAGAAGACGCGTGAACAGCACGCCGCCTTTTAAGCAGCTTTCCCGGCTGTGGTCAAAGGCGGAACGCGCGGCGGAGAGGGCGGCAGCGGCCGGCGGTTGCGGCGGAGGTCCGCTGCTTTTATGGTTTCGCCGTGGACCGATCCGCGTTTTTTCGGCGAGTCGCGGCTCCGCGACCGGTGACCCGCCGGCGCGAGGCGGGCTTCACCCTGCTCGAGATCTGTCTCGTGGTTTTCATCGTTGCGCTGCTTGTCGCGATGTCGGTGCCGAGCCTGGGCGGATTGTTCGCGGAGCGGCGCTTGCGGACTTCGCTCGATGCGCTCGACAGCCTGGTCGCCGCGGCCCAGCGTCGCAGCGTGAGCGAGCAAAAAACGTATCTGCTCGTCTGGGACAAGCAGGGCCGTGTCCGGCTTTGTCCGGAAGAGCTTCCGGCGAAAGAGCGTGCGGCGCTGCCGGTGGAGCTTGGGCCGGACGCCAACGGGGAAACCAAACCGGTCGCCGGCGCCTACACGCTAGAGCTTCCCGCCGCGTTGCGGGTGAATCCGCGCCCGGAATGGGCGTTCTGGCCGACGGGGAACTGCGAGCCCGCCGTCGTCCGCTACGAGGGGCCGGCCGGGCGCTGGACCGCGGCGTATCATCCGCTCACCGCACGCCCTACTCTGGCCGAATTCTCCGCACGCTGACCCTATGAGAACGATCTCGCACGGCACGCTGGCGACCCATAAGAGGGCCGCATTCCGCGGATCTCAGCCGGTCGCAATCGGGCGCCGGGCGCGCGGACGTTTCGGCTCCGCCGGAATCCTGCTGCTGGAGATCATGCTGGCGGTCGCAATCTTTTCGCTGGCCGTGATCGGCCTGGGCCGGTGCGTGAGTAATTGTCTCGATGCCGAGGCCATCCGCACCCAGGACGCCCGCGCGCGGCAATTGCTCGACGGCCGGATGGCGGAAATCCAGGCGAGCCTGGCGCTGCCCGACGTGTCCGCGTCGAATCCGATGGACGCGCCGTTCTCCGGCTACACGCTCGTGGAGAGCCGGCGCCCGGCGAATTTGAAGAACGAGAAGGACGCTTCGCTCGTCGGCTTGTTTGAGATCACGCTGCGCGCCGAATGGAACGCCGGCGGCAAGCCGCAAGCCCGGGCGGTGCAATTCTACCTGCTGCGCCAGGGCTTTTGATCCGATGCACGCGAAACCCGAAAAAAGCGCACCCGCCTGCCGCGGCTTCACCTTGCTGGAGACGATGCTCGCCGTTGCGATCCTGGCGCTTATCGGCACGTCGATCTACCGTTTCACCGCGACGACGCTCCTCGTTGCGCGCGTCGGCTCGAGCGAGGCGGCGCGACAGCAGGCGTGCTCGGGTTTGCAACGCTTCCTCCAGACGCAGCTCGACGCGCTGCCGACCCAGGAATCCGACGCGCTCAACGGCCTGGAAAAAGCACGCACGAAGGAAGGAAACGGCGACCAGATGCGGCTCATCGCCACGGCGGGCAACGGCCTGCTTTCGCGGGCCGGCCCGGCGACCAGTTTTGTCACTTTGCAGCTCGGCTCCCCGGCTTCCGCGACTCAGCTCGGGGTCACCCGCGCCTTGCGCGAGGATCGGCGCGGCGGGTTCAAGGACGAGTTTGCCTGGGTGCCGCTGCTCGACGGCATCAGCGACCTGAAAATCACGTATTACTCCGCCCGGCTCAACGGCTGGCTGCCGCGCTGGAACGATCCGAACGCACTACCCGAGCTGGTGCGGGTGCGCCTCTCGTTTGAAGATGGCCACGGCGATTTTGAGATGACGCTGAATGTGCCGGTGCGTGGCCGCTCCATCGTCCGGCTGCCGGTGCCGCCGGTTGATCCACGCCAGTCGGGCACCGTGGTGCCGACGAACCCGCCGCCGGCGCCGCCGAGCGGGCCGATCCCGACGCTGCCGCCCGGGCTCACGGCGCCGACGCTGCCGCCGGGGCTCCAGCCGCCGGGCGGCGTGCCGCGGTGATCTCTGCGATGGGCGCTCAACCCATTTTCCGGCGCCGTGACGAACGCGGGATCGCGCTTCTGCTCGTGCTCTGGGCGGTCTTTCTGCTCGTGCTCGTCGTCTTCGCGCTGGTTCGGCAGGTGGATCAGCACATCTATCTGGACATCCGCGACGCCCGCAACAGCGAGGCCCGCGCGCTGGCCTACAGCGGTCTCCAGGTGGCGCTGCATCCCAATATCACGAACAACCAGCCGAGGGCGCTCCGCGGTCAGCCGGACGCCAATCATCGCTGGGGCACGGAGCTGCGCGGCGAAGGCGGCAAGCTGAACCTGAACTGGCTGATGGTCGGCGAAGATCCGCGCAAGCTCGACGTGCTCCGCCGTTTCCTGGAAACCCGCGGCCTCACGTTCTCCGAGCGGGAAGCCTTTATCGATGGCCTTCTTGATTGGACAGACCTCGACAACCTGGCGCGCCTCAACGGCGCCGAAACCGACGTGGACGACGCCCCGGTGCCGAACCGTCCGCTGCAGGATCTCGCCGAGCTGAGGCGCATGCGCGGGGCGGCGCCGCTGATCGCGCAGCCCGACTGGCAGGAGGCGTTTACCTTGCTCAGTCGCGGCCCCATCGATCTGCAGTGGGCGGACGAACCGACCATCGCCGCGCTCCCGTTTCTGGGTCTGGCACGGGCGCGGGCATTTGTGCAGACCCGCCGGGGCCAGGACGGCATCGACGGCACCGAGGACGACCGGGCAATCGACTCGCTGGACACCGCGCGGCAGATGCTCGGCCTGACGACCGAGCAATTCCAATCGCTCGGCGATCTCGTGATCTTGCGCGACCCGACGACGCGGATCACCAGCATCGGCCAGGCGGGTGAAATCCGGCGGCGCATCGAAGTCGTCGCGGTGAAGGAAGGTCTGCAGCCGCAGATCTTGCGCTGGCGGGAATATTGAAGAACGGAACCCCACGGCGCGCGTGACGCAGCTCATTGCAATGTCTTGGGGCAAAGTGCAGAAGGTCAGCCGGCGGCGGTTCCCCGGAACTCCCGACAGAAGCGCGGAGCGCCCGCGCAGCCGGCCGCTGCGGCGAGTGCAAACCGGCGCTTGCCGCCGCGCTCGCAACCGTCGATTCTTAGAGGCTCTCCCCATTGCCTGGTGAACGATATCGTCCTCGAATCCCGCCCTCGTCCCGCTCGTGGCCTCCTTGCTGCCATGAAGTCGTCGGCCGCCGGGGCGGCGGTCCGCGGAGCCCGGGTGAATATCCGCGGCGCCAAGGCTGGCCCGATCGTCGCGGAAACCGTGGTCGCACCAGGACTGCGTGCCGGCGAATGGCAGGTGTTCCGGCCGCCGGCGTCGTCGCTTGTGCCGTCGCCAGCCGCGGAGGACGCCACGGTTTTTCCCACTCTCGAAGCGGCCGTGCGCTCGCTCCGGGCGGACGAACGCTTTGCCTTGGCGCTCCCGCTTGAGCACGGTCTCATCCAGCGGCTTGAGCTGCCGGAGGCGCCGGCGGTGGAGCTGGATGCCATGGCTCGGATCCAGTTGGAAAAAGTCCTGCCTTACGCTGGGGATGCGCTGGGCCTACGGGGAGAAATCGTGCCGCGACTGCCGGCGAACGGCGCCGCTCCAGGCGAGCCGGAGGAGCAGCCGGCGGTGGCGGCATCGGCGCTGGCAATTTTCTCGGTGCAGGCCGTGCCGCATGAACGCATGGAGCCCTTCGGCGAGCCGCTGGCCGCGATCGGCCGCTGGCCGGAAAGGGTGTCACTGCACATCGCCCTTATCGCCGGGACCGTGCCGGAGGCGCGCCAATCGTCTTATGAACCGGGCACCGAGGGCTGCGCGTTGCTGCTCACGCGTGAGGCCGGCCGCACGATCGTCGGCATCCTGGAGCGCGGACGGCTGGTTTTTGCCCAAAGTTTGCTGCCGGTGGGCGATGACCCGGATCGCGCGGACGAAGCGGAGCCCGGCGCCGTCGGTAACCTGGCGGCCGTGGCCGCGCTCGAGCGCGAGCTGCCATCGCTGCTGCTCGGCGCGGAACTCGAGGGCGTGCCAACAGGCTTTCAACGGGTCTGGCTGGACTCGCGCCTCGCCGGCTGGCAGCGCGCGGTCGAGCAATCCGTGCGGCTGCCGGTGGCGTTGCTACCCGCGCTGCCGCCCGCCGTCACGATTCTGCCACCCGCGGCGATCGGCGATCTGTCGCCTCCGGGCTGGGCGCGGGCCCGCCAGCGCCAGCTCCGCGCCGCGCGTCTGCGCCAGCGGCTGAAATGGGCGGCCGGCATTTACGTCGGGCTCATCGTGCTCGCGCTCGCGGATCTCGCCTGGCTGCGCTGGCGCGGCCGACAAATCGATCGCGATGTGGCAGCGAGCGTCCCCCGGGTCGAGCGCATCCGCGCGGCGCGCGCTCGCTGGAACGCGCTGGCGCCTGCGGTGGACCAGCGCCAAAGCGTGGTGGAAATGCTCGAGCAAATCCGCCAAAGCCTGCCGCCGGGCGATGTGCGCCTGACGCTGCTCGATCTCAGCCGGCTGCGCAATCCGGCGACGCTGACGATCGAAGGCGAGGCGCCGAATTACGCCACGGCCGTCGAGTTGAACGAAAAGTTGCAGGCGCGCCCGGAACTGCGCGGGTTTCGTTTCGCGTCCGAGCCGCCGGCGAATCTTCCGAACGGTCGTGCCCGGTTCCGCATTTCGGCAACACTGCCTTAGCCCGCGCCGCACCCTCCCTCCTTTATTTCGCCGTGCTCGCCTACCTGCAACGACTGACGCCGCGCGAACGCGTGCTGGTGCTGACCACCGGGACCGCGCTCGCGGTGTTCGCAAACCTGTTTTTCTTCAGCTACTTCATCGGTGCCCATCGCGACGGCAGCGCAGCGCTTGCCAGCCGAAAGCTCGCCTGGCGCGTCGCGCAGATCGATCTCGGCGAGGAGCCGCTCTGGGCGAGCCGGGAGGCGTGGCTCCGGGCGAGTCAGCCGAAGCTGGGTCAGATGAGCCTGCAGCGCGCGGGCGGCGAATTGCTGGAACGCGTCGCCCAGCTCGCGCGGCAGAGCGGAGTGCTCCTGGAAAACCCCCAGGTAAATCCGCCGGAGACGCTCACCGCCGCAGCCGGCGCGACCTTTCGCCAACCGGTCTCCGTGAGCGTGCTGGCGAGGAGCGACTGGAAATCGATGGTGGAATTTCTTGCGGCGCTCCAAGCCGATCCTGCGGCGTTTCTTGTCCTGGATGTCGCCACGCTGCGCAGCGACCCCGCGGATCCTCAGCGCATGCGGGCGGAGCTTCGGATCGCCAAGTGGTATGCGCCGGCGGGAAGCTAAGGTATGATGCGATTTCCTTCCGGCTGGATGAAAACTCCTCGCAAAAAGCCTTTTTTGATCGCCAGTCTGCTGCTGGCGGGCGCAGCGCCGGCCGGCGGCCAGGCACCGGCCAAAATCGGGAGTCCCTCGATGGATGCCGCGCTTCCGAAGCCGGTCGCCGCCGAGCGTTATGCGAAGCTGGCGGCCGTGTCGCCTTTCGCGCCGCCGTCCGCCGCGCCGGCGACGACACCACCGCCGCCACCGCCGCCGCAACCAACCTGGGCGGAAGCTTGGACGCTGAGCAGTGTGGCCGAGCTGGGGGGCGGCCAATACCGGCTCACTTTGACGAAACGCAAGCCGGGCGACGGAAAATCTACGGACCGACTCATCGTCGCGACCGGGCAGGACAATCCGGAAAACATCTCGATCGCCGGGGTGCAGTGGAGCGACAAGCCGGAGCAAACCCGCATCACGTTGAATCGCGGCGGAGTGTTTGCCGTTTTCACGTTTGATCCGAGTGCGCTTTCGACGCCGAATTCCGGGGCGTCCTCGGCGTCCCCATTGGCCGGTTTTGCGCCGGGTGCCGCCCGGCCATCGGGAGCGCTCGGCACGCCGGGTGTAAATATCCCGCAGCCTTCGAACCGACCCGCGATGCCGGGGGCGCCGCAGGGATTCACGCCCCCACCGCCACCGCCGCCCAGCGCCTTTGTCCCGCCGCAGCCGGCCGAGATCCCTCAGCGCGGCGGCACGCGCACCGGCCCGATCCCCGCAGCGCCGCCGCCGCCGGTGCCGCCGAACCGTGTGTTTCAACCGCCGGTCGGCGCACCGACAACCCGCGATCTGCCGGGGATGTCAGACGCAGACTCTGCCGACGACCAGTTGTAAGCGAGAGGAAGCGGGGCGCGTTTTCTGCGCGTCGCTTCGGCAATTCAGCCGCGCGCATCGCGCCGGAAAACTCGGCCATTGCGCGCCGTCTCGGGTCCGCGAACTGCGGCCGTCCCGTCGCTTCGCCACGCGACGCCGAACCCCTAAAACGGGTTTTCCGTGACCGCTTTACTGTTTCCAATTCCCGAGATCATCCGCGGTATCGGCGATGTGATCCGGGCCTTTCGAATACAGATCGTAAGATTGCGGGTTCCGCTTGCCCGGAAAAACGTAAATGTATTCCTGCTGCCAGGGATCTTTCGGCACCTGGTCGAGCAGCCGCTGCCAGCGCGCCGGTTTGGGGTCAGTCTGCGGCTGATTGACCAAGGCCATCAACCCCTGGTCCGTCGTCGGCAAGGAACCCGTCAAAGCTTCATAAAGGCGGAGTTGCGACCCGATGTTCTGTAAATCGCCATCCACGACGACCTGCTTTGCGACGCCGACGCTGCCGCCCATGTATTTCACGGCGGCGCCGAGCAGAAGCGCAATGATGATGACCACCAGCATGATCTCGAGCAGCGTAAACGCCTGCTCGGCACGCTGCCGGAGACCGGGAAGGATTCGTCGTTTCAACGCGACGGGAGCCGCGACGGGGGGGCACAAAGGGAAATTCGGTTTCATGGGGAACGTGGGGAAAGCGTGTAATCAAACTTTTCCCACTGATATTTAAGCTGGATTTCGACAGCCCGCACGGCGGCGGGATCATTTTCCTCGGACAAACTGACGAGCAGCTTGTTCACTCCGGCTTGCAAACAGGATGCGGGCACGAGCTTCTGAGCCCGCACCCAGCCCGTGTATTGCCAGGCCAGCTCGGGTGCGCCTTCGCGGGCCTGGCCACGGAAGCCAGGGTCGGCAAGATGCGGCAGGAGAAATTCCGCGCGCCCCAAGTCCCGGCCATTCAGCGCGAGCTTCGGTGCGGCGCCCCCGGTGGCATTGAGCACTTCAAAATTCAGCATGGCGACAAGCGGTGCCCGCTCCAGCTCGAACTCGATCTCAACGGAGCGCGCGAGCCGGCCTCCACCGGACTGCGCGGGGGCACGTCCTCCCAGCTTGATCGGATCCTTCTGGACGACGGCGGTGACGACACCGAATCGATGCTCGTCCTGGCGTTCCGCATCGACCGGCGCAGCGATCCGGAAGGATTCCCAAGCGCCCGACCTCCCCGCGATCGGAAAATCGACTGGCTGCTGCACCGAGCGGGTTTCCAGCCATGCAAGGAAGGCTCCGCGAACGCCACGTCCATCGCCGGGGACCGTGATTTCGAGGTAGTTCACTCCGGTCATCGGCACCGTGATGGTTTGGGAGCTCGCCAGGCCGAGTCCGTCACCCAGCGGTCCGTCGCTGCGCCAGCGCGCATTCCCGAGCTCGTCCCAAGCGGAAATACTCGGGCGTGCGCCAGACGCGTCGTCATCGAATAGGATGCGGAATTGAAGGTCTCCGGGAGTCAGCTCCGGGCGGTGGACGCGGATGCGGAAAACGGTGAACGATTCTGCAGGCGCCGGCGCAGGATTTTGCGGCTTGGAGGGAAGGGAACGACTTCCTCCGACACCGGCTAGCGAAGCTTGTGGCAGGTCGGACGACGGTGACGCGGCGCCACCGCCGCTGTTCTCCTGCGCGGAGCGAGATCGTGCGGGCGGTGGCTCGACGCCCGTCGTTGTTGCTTCCAGAGCCTCCACCCAGCTCGGAACCGACTGTGGTGGGGTTCCGGGAACTCTCGGTCGCAGATCGATCCATGCGGATCGCCCGATTTCAGACAGAGGAACCTGTGCCTGGGCGGATCGAAGCCCCGGCGACGTCCCGAAACCGGTGCCAACGAAAATTAAGACGAGTAACTCCCAGCCGGCCCATCGCCCGCGAACACCGTGACGCAAGCAAGCCCACACCTGCCTGGAAGGTTTGTTGAGCGGATTCACAAAGGAACTTTCTTAGCGGAGATCGAACCGATCGGAAACGACTTTCCCGATTGCGGACGCCGCAATCTCTCGGTTTGGAACCTAAAGGAAAGCGGCGCAGATTAGCAACGGCTATGGCACAGGCCACGGGCGGTAACAGCTCGCTTCAAAACGCGAAGTGTCACTCTTCGTTATCTTCTACTCTGCTGCTGCAAGGGATGTCGTGATAGCGAAGTCTGATCTTCGCGGCCGCCTTGCTCGGTTCACCCGCCACCGGCCCGCATGTTCGAGGTCAAGCTGAACAACGCGCTGAGGATTCCAAACACCACCGCGCCGACGAGAATCGCGATAATCACGATGATGACCGGTGGAATGAGCGAGGACGCAATTTTGACGCGTCGATCCAGCTCACGCTCATAGACAGACGCCACCATGCCCATCGTCTCTCCAAAACGCCCCGACTGCTCGCCGACGGCGACCATGTCCAGATACAACTCGGGAAACAGTCCCTGGCGGCCCAACCCGCTGGAAAGTGTCGCACCCTCGACGAGCGCCGCTCGGGCCGCCGCCATTTTCGTCTGCACGTAGCGATTCCCGGCGATGTTTTCCAAGAGTTCCATCGCTCGCAACAGAGGCACCCCGTTTACGAGCAGCGTGGCCATGGTGCGCGCGAATTGGGCGTAGAATCGATAGGAGACCACTTGGCCGAAGCCGGGCAGTGACAGCTTGACACGATCCCACCAAAGCCGCCCGGCAGGCTGTGTCGTAAGCGCTTTAAATGCACTCCAGAGTAGAGCAATGCCCAACGCGCCGGCCCACCAGTAGTGAACAACGGCTGTGTGCGCGGACAAGAGCAGCCGGGTCGGGAGCGGCAACACACTGCCCGGGGCGGTGCGACCGAGCAAAGCCGTGATCTGCGGGACCATGACCGTGACAAAGACCAGGACGAGAGCGACGCCGGCAAAACTCAGGATCGCTGGATAAATCAATGCTTGCTGAACGCGATCGCGAAGCGCCTTCATCTCACTCAAGTGCTCCACGAGCCGGGTGAGGACGGCGGGTAGCGACCCGCTCGCCTCGCCCGCCTGGACGAGATTTGCATAGAGTGGCGAAAAAACTTGGGGATGCTCGTGCAATGCCTGCGAGAAGCTGCGGCCGTCGATTAACGCCTGATGCAATTCCCGCGTCAGATTCTGCAGCGCCGGCTGCTTGAGCCGGCGGGCCAGCACGCCCAGAGACTCATCCAGTGTCATGCCAACGGAGAGAAGGTAGGCAAGTTGCTCCGTGAACATCAGGCGCTGCGAGTGCGTTAAACGCAACCTACCCCGCCGGGTTTCCGGCCGCGCGGACTTCAGCGCTGGGGTTGCATTGGCCGCCTCGCCACGTTCGGGCTTCGGGGCAGGGCGTGCGCCGGGAGAACGTGGTTTGATTCCCACCGCCGATGTTTTCGCCGGATCAATCCGGATCGGAAAAAACCGTTGTTTCTCCAGCAAAAATAGAATGCCGGCGCGATCCGCGGCATCTGCCGAGCCCTCAACAACTTCGCCGTCCGCTGTTCTTGCACTGTAAGTAAACTTTGGCATTGTTTTATGCAGTGTTTATCTACTGTTAGAAAATTAACATTAATCACTTAGTTTCGGTTAAGAGATGACACCGAGCACGCACTGATTTTTTAGCTGAATTGATGAATCGATGGTCCGGATTCATTGTGGCGTGGATGTTCTTCTCCTTGCTTTCCGCTCCTAAAGCGGCAGGCTGCTGGCTGCTTAATTTTCCTGCTATGTCTAACACGGTTTTGGTTGGTGCCCAATGGGGTGATGAGGGGAAGGGAAAGATCATTGATGTGCTCACTGAGTCTGCGCAGATCGTGGTGCGGAGTCAGGGGGGCAACAATGCTGGGCACACTATTGTGCATGGAAATGAGAAATATGTCCTGCGCTTGATTCCGTCCGGCATTCTTCGCCGTCGTAAAACCTGCGTGATCGGCAATGGCGTCGTGATCGATCCAGTTTCGCTGGTCGAAGAGATTGAGGAATTGCGAGCACAGAAAGTTTCGATCGAACCAGCGAATCTCAAAATCAGCGACTGCGCGCATCTGGTGCTCCCACATCATCGCCTGATAGATGAACAGCGTGAGCGCCTGAAAGGTGATCGGAAGATAGGCACGACCAAGCGGGGCATTGGCCCCGCTTACGGCGACAAAGCCGCGCGCACCGGTCTGCGGATGGGCGATTTGGCCGACGCCGAGACATTTTCGAAGAAGCTGGGGCACCGCGTCAGCGAAAACAACCAAATCCTGAAAGCCCTGGGCGGCCGGCCTGTTCCCTTCAAGAAAGTTGAAGCTGCCTTTGAGCAGGCGGCGCAGACACTGAGGCCATTTGTGATAAACACGGTTTTGTATTTACACAAAGCCATCAGTGCAAAAAGGGAGATTCTCTTCGAAGGCGCGCAGGGGACTTTTTTGGACTTGGATCACGGCACCTACCCTTATGTCACCTCGTCCAATACGACGGCGGGTGGTGCCTGCACGGGATCTGGTGTCCCGCCGCATTCGATCGATGAGGTCATTGGCGTCATGAAGGCTTATACCACCCGCGTGGGCGAAGGGCCGTTCCCAACTGAGGAGGAGGAAATCTCGAACATGCTTCACGGCATGGGCCGCGAATTCGGCGCGGTTACCGGCCGGGCTCGCCGGTGCGGTTGGTTTGATGCGGTGGCGACGCGGTTTGCGCGGATGGTCAACGGCATTGACAGTCTCGCGGTGACAAACCTGGATGGACTCGATGGCCTAAAGACCATCCGAATCTGCGTGGCATACAAGCTGGACAACCGCCGGCTAGATGTGCCCCCGAGTCAGAGCCAGTCGCTCGCTCGCTGCGCGCCTGTTTATATCAGTATGCCCGGCTGGCAGACGCCAACGGAGAATATCACGCGCTACGCGGACCTGCCGGACAATGCAAAACGCTACCTGGATAAGATCTGCGAGTTGACCGGTGCCACACTGAAAATCGTGAGCGTCGGCCCGCAGCGAGCTCAAACGATGTTCCTTTAAGACTTCTATTTCGAGCTGGGATGTCGGTGGTTGTTCTCAGCGCTTCCGAGCGCAGACGGCCGCTGCCCGGTAGCTCGTTATCTTTGACGCTTTGTTGCAAATGAATGCACTATCGGCTTCGCCGCGTGTTCCCCAGCACATCGCGATCATTCTGGACGGAAACGGCCGTTGGGCGAAGCAACGGGGACTGGCCCGGATCTTCGGCCACGAGGAGGGCGCTCAAGCCGTCCGTCAGAGTGTCGAAGGTTGCGGCGAGGCCGGTGTCAAGTTTCTGACACTCTATGCCTTCTCGCAGGAGAACTGGAAGCGCCCCAAAGGCGAAGTATCGGCCCTCATGCGCTTGTTGCGAAACTTCCTAAAGGAATACACTCCCGAACTGATCGAAAAGAATGTTCGCCTTCAAGCAATCGGGCGCCTGACCGACCTGCCGGATTCATGTCAAGCAGAGTTGCATAGATCCATCGAGGTGACGTCAAAGAATACCGGGTTGACCTTGATCCTCGCGCTGAGTTACAGCGGGCGGCAGGAAGTTATCGACGGCGTGAAGAGCCTCCTTCGGGAAGTCGAACTCGGCCACCTTGATCGCGCCATGATCGATGCCGAAATATTCAGCAAACATCTCTACACCCGATACTATCCGGATCCGGATCTGTTGATCCGAACTTCCGGAGAAATGCGGTTGTCGAATTTCTTGCTCTGGCAAATCAGTTACACGGAAATCTTCTTCACAAAAACCCTCTGGCCCGATTTCCGCAAAGAGCATCTGCGCGAAGCCATCGAGGATTATAGCAACCGGCAGCGCCGATACGGCTCGGTGTGACGCTAGGCAGTCATGTAATGCAGACAATTATCATCGCTGATCCGGATCCCGATTACCTCGAGTGGGCTGCCCACCAGTTGGAGTCGCCGACGACTCGCGTGCTGGCGACTGCACGGTCTGATGATGCCTACCGCCTTTGTTTTTCGGAGAAGGCGGATCTAGTCATCGCAGAAATGCTGCTCCAGCCCTACAGCGGCACGGAGCTTCTCGTAAAAATCCGGGCAAAAGATCAGCAGGTTTTATTTCTCATGGTTGGTGCCTTTGGCACGACCCAGGCAGTGATTGAATCCGTCAAGCTCGGAGCTTTCGATTTTTTGCGAAAGGAGCAGCTTCCCTTCAACCTGAAGAAGGTGGTGGAGGAAGCACTGCAAGCGAAAGTCCAGCTCCGGGCCGCCACGGCGGCGAAGCCGCAGCTCACGGTGGAGCAGCATCAAGACAGCCTGGTCGGAAGTTCGGATGTTATGCAGCAGGTTTTCAAGATGATTGGGCGGGTCAGCCACAGCGACGCCTCGGTCATGGTAACCGGGGAGAGCGGTAGTGGAAAGGAGCTCGTGGCCAGGGCAATTCATAACTACAGCCGCAGGTCGAGCCATCCGTTTGTCGCGATCAACTGCGCCGCCATCCCCGATGCCTTGCTGGAAAGCGAATTGTTTGGTCACGAGCGGGGCTCATTTACAGGTGCGGTTACGCAGCGGGTCGGGCGCTTTGAGCAGAGTCGCGGCGGCACACTTTTCCTCGATGAAATTGGAGACATTCCCTTGCCGCTTCAGAGCAAGCTACTCCGGGTTTTGCAGGAAAATACGTTCTCAAGAGTCGGTGGGAATGAGACGCTTTCGACCGACGTCCGGATCGTAGCGGCGACTAACAAGAACCTCGAGCAGGAGGTGGAAGACAAGCGTTTCCGTGGCGACCTATTTTACCGGTTGAACGTAGTAAGGATTCATCTTCCGCCACTCCGTGAGCGGTCTGAGGATATTCCTCTGCTCTGCGAATATTTCCTCGGGAAAATCTCTAGCCATCATCACTTGCCGCGTTTGCGCCTTTCGGACGAGAGTCTCCAGCTACTTGAGAATTATCACTGGCCGGGAAACGTGCGGGAACTCGAGAATGTGCTGCAGCGCGCCGCGATCATGGCGACGACCGATGTGCTGCTCCCACGTGACATCCCGCTGGAGCAAGGCGAGGAAGGGCGAAAAGAGGAGCGCGGAGGTCAACTTCCAACGGAAAGTGTCGAAAACGCCGAGAGCATCAGGTCTTCAATGGGGGCAGGGCCGCGGGAACAAAGCGACGGCGGCACTCGGCCCTCCAAGCGGGACGAAGCCCTCAACTTCCTGCTTGCCGAAGCGGCGCAAAGCACGGAGTTCCCGCTGCTGCCCTGGCTGGAACGAGAATTTATCATCGCAGCAATGCGGATGACGGGGGGCAACCAGTTGCGGGCTGCACGGCTTCTCGGAATCACACGAGCGACGCTTCGAAAGCGAATCGAGCGTTTCGGCATCACCAAGCAGGTGAAGATGCAATAATGGCCCGCACAAGCGTGAAACGGGCAGCGGGCCCACCGTCGCCCCGACCCCCTCCCGTCGCGGGCACTGGGCCACTGGATTACTTCCTGGACCAGGCGCTTGCCCGGGGCCCACTCGCCGCGCGGCTGCAGAAATTCGCGGTGGCGAAGGCGACAAGCGCGCTTCACCTGATCGGAGCATCACACCCGGCCCAAGTTTTTTGTGCCGCGCTGCTCGCTCGAGCTTTGGAATCGTCGGCGCCCGAATCGCGCCTTTGGGTGGTGTGCAAGCAGCCACGTGAGCAGGAAGCATTTCACCAGGAGTTGTCCAATTGGTGCCCAGCGGCGCTTCGCCTGCCGGATGTGGAGATCTCCGTCGCCCACGGAGCGGTGCCAGATCCCGAGTTCCAGGCGGAACGACTGCGAGCGACGGAGGCACTCAACACTGGCGGGTCATTGCAACCTGTTGTCATTCATCATGGTTCGTGGCGCCAGAATGTCGCGGCTCCTAGCGCGTTGGGCCGCGAGATTTTGCGGCTGAGACGTGGGGATCACGTCGATCGAGACGACTTGATTCAACGTCTTGTCACTCGCGGCTATTCCACGACCTCGCAGGTAGCCGAGCGTGGTCAACTCGCTCTACGCGGGGGAATTCTAGACATTTTTTCGTGGCAGAGCAGTGTGCCCACGCGCTTGGAGTTTTTCGGGGATGAAATCGATTCGATCCGGGACTTTGACGTCAATGAACAGACGTCGCTTCGTCCAGTGGATGAAATCACGGTTTTGCTGGGGCTCCCCGCAGACACCGGCGCATTGCTCAAAGATTACGTCCGCCCGGAAGACGCGCTCGTCTATGCCGATGATCCGGACGCCGAACGCGACAAGTTGCCAAAAGCCAAGCGGATCGAATTGCTTGATCTCGACGACTTGGAGATTTTCCCGCTTGACCTGCGGGAGAAGGTTCCCGGCGGGCGCGACGAACGCGAGCGCGATCTCATCCCGTCGCGCGTTAAGCAGAAAATCAAGGAATGGAACGCTGGGGATTACCACGTCTCGGTCTGTTTCTCCCATGAGCCCGAGGTGGCGCGCATCCGGTCCGTGATGGCTGATGCCGATGCGGCACGCTTGGAAACCAAATTTTTCGCGGGCACCCTTGCCGCAGGTTTCGAATACCGCGCAGCAAAGCTTGCCGTCATCACTAGTCATGAGGTTTTTGGGCAGGCATTGTCGGCTCGGGCCGCTCCGTCGGCATTGGATCGCAGCCCCGGCGGATCCGTTATTAATCGAACACAGATAGACTTT
Source organism: uncultured Verrucomicrobiae bacterium (assembly GCA_963762725.1). Classification (GTDB taxonomy): domain Bacteria; phylum Verrucomicrobiota; class Verrucomicrobiia; order Chthoniobacterales; family SZAS-18; genus JAFAXH01. The sequence continues at coordinate 891,876 of CAVXLY010000007.1, forward strand.
AGCGAACTTGTTGAGGGTGAGCTCGTTGTCCATATTAATCACGGTCTGGCGCGCTTCCGCGGAATTCAGAAATCTGCGACCGTCGAGTATGGTGATGGCCGGGATACCCCGAATCTGGAGCGAGAGGACACTTTGATCCTCGAATTTGCAGAATCTGCGCGGCTTTTCGTTCCCCTATCACAAAGCTTCCTGGTTTCCCGTTACGTTGCGCTCGGGAAAAAAGGCACGGGGCTGAGCAAGCTTAGCGACACCCGTTGGAGCACGGCGAAAAAGTCAGCGGAAAAATCCGTATATGACTTTGCGGCCAAGCTGTTAAAGATGCAGGCTCAGCGCGAAACGCAAATCGGGCACGCGTTTGCTCCGGATGCCCAGTGGCAGATCGATTTCGAGAGCGCGTTTCCCTACACGGAAACCCCGGACCAACTGCAAGCGATCCGCGAGGTGAAGGCCGACATGGAATCGCCGCGGCCGATGGACCGCTTAATTTGCGGTGATGTCGGCTTCGGAAAGACCGAGATCGCCATCCGAGCGGCGTTCAAGGCCGTGATGGGAGGGAAGCAGGCCGCCATGCTGGTTCCCACCACGGTGCTCGCTCAACAGCATTTTGAGAATTTTGCCCGGCGAATGGACCGCTTTCCCGTGTCCCTCGGCCTGCTCAGCCGTTTTCGGACAGCTGCGGAGCAAAACCGGACGCTAGAGGGACTCCGCGACGGCAGCGTCGATTTGGTGATAGGCACCCATCGTCTCATCTCGCAAGACGTGGTCTTCAAAGACTTGGGGCTGCTCATCATCGACGAAGAGCAACGCTTCGGAGTTCGCCACAAGGAGCGGATCAAAAACCTTTATCCGCTAATCGATATCCTGACACTGTCGGCGACACCAATTCCCAGGACGCTTTACCTTTCCCTCGTCGGGACACGCGATCTCTCGACACTAAACACTCCACCGGCCAACCGTTTTCCAGTGGAAACGGTCGTCTGCCCATACGACGAGAGGATCATTCGCGATGCGATCCGCCGGGAACTCGAACGCCAAGGGCAGGTGTATTTCCTGCACAACCGTGTCGGCTCGATCGAGAAGGTTCGGGACCGGATCCACCACCTGTGTCCCGGTGCCCGCGTGGATCTTGGCCACGGGCAAATGGACGAAGGACAGTTGGAGGAGGTAATGCATCGGTTTGTCGCTGCGGAAACCGATGTATTGATCGCGACAACGATTATCGAGAGCGGCCTCGATATTCCTAATGCGAACACGATCATCATTGATCGGGCTGACCGTTTTGGCTTGGCGGACCTTTATCAATTGCGGGGGCGCGTCGGGCGGGGGACGCACAAAGCCTATGCGTTCCTCATGCTGCCGAGGGAGCTGATGATGGCACCGGAGTCGCGGAAGCGGCTCAGCGCGATCCGACAGTATTCCGCCCTCGGTGCCGGCTTTAAAATCGCGCTGCGTGATCTTGAGATTCGGGGCGCCGGAAACATTCTGGGCGAGGCGCAGAGCGGGCACATTACCGCGATCGGGTTTGAGCTCTATTGCCAGTTACTCCGCCAAGCGGTTTCCCACCTGAAGGGAGAAAGAGTGCAGCTGCGGCTGGAGGTGGCGTTGCGACTCGACTTCATTGCAAGCAACGAAGCCGAATTTCATGCGCGGACGGCTGCGATTACGGCTGAATCCCAACCCGCCACCGCGGATCCTGGCCTCGGTGGCGTCCTTCCGGCCTACCTGCCAGCCAACTTCATCGAGGACGCCCGGTTACGGATGCAGGCGTATCGACATCTGGCAGAAGTCACTCGCTATGAGCAGGTTAAAGATCTCAAGGCTGCTTGGCGAGATCGTTTTGGCCAAGTGCCGCAAGCCGCAGAGCACCTGCTGACGCTCGCCGAACTAAAAATCGGCGCGGCGGCTAAGCGCCTTGCGGCAGTTGAAACGCAGGAAGGGAAGCTGATGCTAACCCGCCGGGGTGATTACATCCTTTTGGACGGGCGGTTCCCGCGCTTGACTTCGAAGAATCCGGAATCTAGGCTGCGCGAGATTTTTTCCGTCGTCCGGAGCCTTCCTGGTTGAGCTTATATGGCCGTTATAACGGTCTGTTTTTAGATCAATCGAGGCAACGTCGAGACATGAAAACCCCCGCCCGAGAGATTCCCTTCGCGCTGTCGAAATTTCAGATGAAGTGTTTTCGATTCCTAATCATGATCGGAGCCATCATCTCGATGGCTGCAGCGATGCACTCAGTCGCCCGGTCGCAGCAGTCGCAAGCGGATGTTGTGGACGGGGTTGCTGCGGTCGTGAACGGCGACGTCATTACATTTTCGCAGGTGCGGGAGGTCGTGGCGGCGCGTGAGCGAGCACTCCGCAATGCCTTCAACGGCCAGGAACTTGTGGACAAAATCAAAGAAGCTCGTCTTGGAGCATTAAAAGATTTGATCGATCGGCAGCTCATCCTGCAGGAATTCCGGAAAAAGGATTTTCAGATTCCGGGGCATATCATTGATGATCGGATCCAGACTATCGTCCGCGAAGAGTTCGGCGGCGACAGGCAGGCGTTCATCCGCACATTACAGGCACAAGGCTACACTCTGTCCAAGTTCCGCGATATCGAACGGGATAAGTTCATCGTGCAGGCGATGCGTTACAGCAATGTGAAGGGAGACTTTATTATCTCCCCGGGGAAGATCGGGTCAGCCTACGAAAAAGCGAAGCCGGAACTTACATCGCCCGAGCAGGTAAAACTGCGCATGATTGCAATCTCAAAGGGGAACACCAGTGAGCCGACGGAACAAAACGCACAGAAGCTTCTGGCCGAGGAGATCCGCAGCAAGCTCGTGGCGGGAGCAAACTTCGGCCAGTTGGCGCAGATGTATTCCGAAGACGGGAGCCGCGAAGCGCAGGGAGATTGGGGCTGGATTGATAAGAAGATTCTCAACGAAAGCCTGACGAAAGTGGCTTTCCGGCTCAAAACGAAAGAGATCAGCCCGGTAGTCGAGCAGGGTGGCACTTATTACATTCTTATGGTCGAAGATCGGAAGAATGCATTCACTAAGCCGCTGCAGGATGTGAAAGGCGAATTGGAGAAGAAGCTTACGGCGGATGAGCGGCAGCGCCTGCAGCAGCAGTGGATCGAAGGGTTGCGGCAAAAGGCGTTTATCAAGATGTTCTGAATCCGGCTGGCGGCGGATCCCCGGATCGGCGGGCGTCTACGGCGGTGCGGAGTCGGATCTGCGATCCTAAAACGGCTCGGCGCGAACGTCTCGTCAACGCCTCACTAACGCCGGCATAGCTCAGGGGTAGAGCAATCGATTTGTAATCGATCGGTCGTGAGTTCGAATCTCACTGTCGGCTGTAAATCCGAGCGGGCGTCGGTCGCAAAAGCGAAATGAGTTGAGGCGGCCGTCAATGCATCAATCGCGAGGTGCTGAACAGCGTTGCCGGCTACCCCGTAAGGCTTGACCTATTTTCTCCGAACCGAGCCGCATCGACGGTCGATTTTCGGAGAACGGTCGCCATGTAGATTGGCCAGTTTACGTGACCGCGGCCTGAAAAAGATTCCGATTTCACCTTGCGCCACTTCGGGAATACCGGTAAAGAGTCCAGCCCGATCCGCCACGCCCGGCGGCCACGAATTTCCTCCCCAGCTTTTGTCTCAATTTTATGCCTAATTCCAAGCCCCACGAGGTCCAAAAAGGCGGTAAGACCAAGGCGAAATCCGCAGCAGCTGCAAAGCGGCCTGCCGGATCAGGATCCAGCAAAACAGAGGACGGTGCCGCGCCGGTGGCCGCCGACCAAAATACGCCGGATTCGAAAGCTGCCTCGAAGGCGAACGGCGAGGCGACGCATGCGACCCCGTCGATTTCGAGCTACATCCTCGGCTCCACTAAAAAGTCGGACGATCATGCCGACTCCAAGCTGACTCCATTTCTTCGCAAACAGAAAAAACGGCTGCTGGTTCTCCGCGATGCGATGCTCGATTCCATGAACGGAGTCGCGCAGGACACTCTCCGCGCGCGCGCCGAAAACAATGAAGCGTCGGCCTTCGGAATGCACCAAGCAGACGCCGGCAGCGATTCCTACGACCGAGATTTTGCGTTGAGTCTGCTGTCGCAGGAACAGGACGCGCTTTACGAGATCGATGAGGCGCTGAAGCGAATCGAACTCGGTTCCTATGGGGTTTGTGAAATGTCTGGAAAGGCGATCAATCATGAGCGTCTTGAAGCGATTCCGTTCACACGGTTCACGGTCGAGTGCCAATCTCAAATCGAGCGGCAGAACAAAGCGCAGCGAGTTCGCCAGTCGGTGACCTCCCTGTTCGGTTTGACAGACGAAGACGAGCCTGATAAAGAGGAAGAGGAATTTACACCCGACTCGAAGGACTAGTATGCCACGCGATATAATTACTTTAGAGTGCACTGAAGCGAAGGCGGAAGGAAAGCCGACCTCGCGCTATATGAGCACCCGCAACAAGAAGAGTCCAAATACGCCGGGGCGCTTGGAGAAGAAGAAATACAATCCGTTCCTCAAGCGGCATACTTTACATCGCGAGACAAAGTAGTTCGTTCAGCGCGATGTAGATTTTTTCAATCGTTTCTCTAATTTTATGCAACCGAAGACCGCCCAACGTAGGATGAATTTTCGCCGCGCGAATCGGATCATGCCGCGTCGGCGCATTGATATCGCACTCGAAGCGCTGGATTATAAAAATCCGGACCTGTTGAGGAAATTTTTGACCGAAAGCGGGAAGATCCTTCCGCGTCGGGTGACGGGGATGCCCGCCCATTTACATCGCCGGATCACGCGCGAGATCAAGCGCAGCCGCGCGGTCCTGCTTTTGAAGTAACATCTGCACCGAGACGGTTGGATGCTTGTGGTAGGGCTCCCGCAGGAGACAGACAGTGCGAGGAAGCGCTCCCGCCTCTACCCTGGCGGCCACGCCAAATTGCGGCCGGCCAGAAGATGCATGTGCAGGTGAGGGACACTCTCACCGGCGTCCTTGCCGTGGTTGATCACCAGTCGGAAGCCGCTGTAAGCGACTTCGAATTTCCGGGCGATAATCCCTGCGGCGAGTAATAACTGCGCCAACGTGCGGGCATCTGTTTCCGTTGCTTCGCCGATCCGCGGAATCGGCTTCCTTGGCACTAAGAGAATGTGCGTTGGTGCAACTGGTGCAACGTCTTCGAACGCGACGACAAATTCGTCCTCGTAGATAATCCTGGCAGGAATATCCCGTGCGATGATCTTCTCAAAGAGGGTCATGTGAAGATGCGAAACATTCGCGCTAACGGAGCGAGCAGCGGATTTCACTCAGAAAATCCTCGCTGCTAAGAACGAAAATCTGCGCGTGAACAAACTCAATGATTTGGTTCCGCAGTTCTGAACTATTTCGAACGGCTGCGATCATCCCACCTTCGGAGGTCAAGTTGGTCAGACGTGCCACGCACGCGTCGAGATCGGTCAGTGCGATGGTCGTGGCGGCGCTTTTCGAGACGGCTCGGATCCACGTTGCGAGACCGATGTAGAATTGAGACTGGCCCTGCACAGCAGCACTCGATGGGAGGAAACTCAGGAGTGAGGCAGATCGGAGTGTCGCGGTCGAACCGAAATGGTGCGCGACCTCTTCATACCCGATTTCCATGAGTGCCGAGCGCACCGCGTTCTCGAGCAACGGGACGGCGATCACAGGTTGCAGGTAGTGATACTCGAGGTAAAACGAGACGCTCTGCGCCAAGTCCTCCGCTATCCACCACTCTGTATAGCCCGCCTTCGCTGCCGCACGCTTCAAGGCGTTCCGCAGCCAGGTGCGACGGAACGTCATCGCCTGGCCCCGCGCTTTGCGGAGCAGCGGAAAGTTGTTTTTGAAGGCTATCATTTCCTTACCACGTCGCTTTCTTCGTAGTGATCTTCCTTCCAGTTCTCTTCCTTCCAGTTCTACTAGCCGAATAACTCGGGTTGCGCTCCATTCGGTTTCGGTCGGCGCTCTAACATCTCGATTTCGTCGAGGAATTCACCGACATCCTGAAATTGCCGATACACCGAGGCATAGCGAACATACGCCACGTCGTCAATCCCGTGGAGTCGATCCATTACCTTGGCGCCAATTTCTTTCGTAGAGACCTCACGCCCGAAGTTCGCCTCCAATTCCTGCGTGATGCTATCCACGGTCCGATCCAATTGCTCCAGGTTGATCGGACGTTTCTCACAAGCCTTGGCGATTCCGTTATACAGCTTGTGACGGTCAAACGGTTCGTGTCGCCCGTCGCGCTTAATCACCAAGAGATCGGCGCGCTCGATTTGCTCGTAGGTCGTAAATCGATATTCGCACTGGAGGCAGACACGGCGCCTTCGGATACCAGAAAAATGGTTGACCGGACGCGAGTCGATTACCCGATCTTCAACACTCTTGCATTTCGGGCAACGCATCGACGAAATTAGCTGGAAATTGTGCTAGCAAAACGGACCCGTCCTGTCAATCCATCTCTACGCATCAAGCAATGCAAAGGTGGAATCGAGAAGCACAGGTTCCGATTCATTTCGAGGTCGACAACATCTCCAAAGCCGAGCCGATCTTTTTCTAATCGGCACAGTCAGGATTTCGGCACGGGCTCCAAGTTCTCATCTCGGACTGTCGCAGTCGAAGACGCTTTGGCCGGGATTTTCCTGCTCCGTCCGCCGGGTTTTGACTGCTTCGGTGGAAACTCAAATCCCACTTTTCCTGCTTTAAGCTGAAGAAAGGCTGAGAATGGTTTCCCTTTTTTCGAAATGAATTTTGTGAGTAGTTCGGTCTTCCCGTCATCCATCAGCTTCACGACTTGAGCCGGAGCGATCGGCTGCTGCAAGATGTTTTTGCCCATCCGGAAGGTGCATTTTCCACCGGCAACGCTCTGATCGCAGATGTATGCGTTGTCGAGCTCGTAAACTTTTCCTTTCCCGCAAACGACGCACTCGTGCAGCGGAGTTCGCGTGCTGAAATCCACCGCGCCGTCGCCACTTTGCCCATTTGCACTGTTGCCGTTTCCGAAATCAAACCCCGGTTTCTTATCTTCGCCAAGCTTGAGTGTCGCAGTAAAGGGCCGACCCATCTTGCTGCGAAAACCTTCCAATGGCCCCACTCGACCTTCCGTGAGCAATACTTTGATCTCTTCGGGGTCGAATTGGCGGGACGCCAGTGTCTTCCAAACGACATAATCGCAAGTTGGGCACCGATAAACCCGGTATTCTTCCTTTAAAGAATTACCGCCGCACTTCGGACACCGCACTTCCAGCTCTCCGAAATCACCGGCGACGCTGTCACCTTCGAAGTTCTTCGCGCGTTCCACAATCTCCCGGGTCATCTCCCGGATCTCCTTCATGAAGTCTTTGCGCTGAAGGTTCCCGTGCTCCATCTGCTTGAGCTTCGCTTCCCACTCGCCCGTCATCTCAGGCGAACAAAGTGAAGAAACGCCGATTCCTCGCAGCAGAGTGATCAGCGAAAGCCCCTTCGGCGTCGGGAAAAGCTCACGTCCCTGCCGACTAAGGTAAGCATCATGCAGCAAGCCTTCGATGATCGCAGCTCGTGTCGCTGGCGTTCCCAAACCCTTTGCACTCATCGCCGAGCGGAGTTCTTCATCCTCCAGGAGCTTGCCTGCGCCTTCCATGGCCGAGAGCAGGGTCGCCTCGTTGAACCGGGGAGGGGGCTTGGTGACGTTTTCGCGAATTTCCAGGGTCAGCGTCGTCGTCTCCTGACCCTCCGCCGCGGCGACCAGTTGCTCCTCCGTGCCGGCCTCCGTCGTAGCCTGCCGGCCATAAATGACCATCCATCCCGGATCCTTGATCACGCGTCCCTCAGTTTTGAACGGTTCTCCTGCGATCTCGGTTATCCGCGTGGTAATTTCGAACTGCGCCGGTGGAAAGAATACCGCCACAAAACGCCTCGCCACCAAATCGTAGATTTTCTGCAAATCCGCGTCGAGGCCATGTGGGGCCATCCCAGTGGGAATAATCGCGCTATGGTCAGAAACTTTTGCATTGTCAAAAACGCGCCGATTCAAACGCACCCAGCCTTGCCGCAAGGCGTTTGCCGCGTGTTCTGCTAGAGCCGGATCCGGCAGGTCGCGCAGCGTTGTCTTCACTGTGCTGAGATTATCTTCCGGCAAATACCGGCTGTCGGTCCGTGGATACGTGAGCACTTTGTGATGCTCGTAGAGGCGCTGAGCCAATTGAAGCGTCCGACGCGCGCTAAAGCTAAAACGCCCGTTAGCCTCTCGCTGCAAGCTAGTTAAGTCAAAAAGTAAGGGCGGGAGCTGTGAGGTCGGTTTTTTCTCCTCCGATGTGACAACTCCGGGAAGTCCTGCGCACTTTTTCAAAATCGCATCAGCCTTTTCTCGCTCCCAGATGCGTTCCGCCCGCCCATCTTCGTCGGCGCCGCGCCGGAAGGACAGGTCAACCCACCGCCCATGATAATCGCCGGCGGGCACGCGGAAGTCGGCATGCACCTCGCAATAATCGCGCGGCTTAAAGCGACGAATCTTGTCCTCGCGCTCGGCCAGAATCGCCAAGGTCGGGGTCTGGACTCGGCCGACCGGGGTCAACTGAAACCCGCCGCCCTTGGAGTTGAATGCCGTGAGGGCTCGGGTGGCATTAATTCCGACCAACCAATCGCTTTCCGCCCGGGAAAATGCGGCTTTCGCGAGGGGGATCATCTCCTCGTCGGTTCGCAGGTGATCAAATGCGTTCCGAATTGCCTCCGGCGTCATCGATTGAAGCCAGAGCCGGCGAATCGGTTTCTGCACACCTGACAACTTGATCAGGAACCGAAAGATGAGTTCACCCTCACGGCCCGCGTCGCAGGCATTGACGATTTCCGTGACATCCGGATTCTTGAGCAGCCGCTTCAAAAGTTTGAAACGAGTTTCAGTCTTTTCGATCGGCTTGAGCTCGAATTCTTCTGGGATGATCGGAAGATTTGCGAAGCTCCATTTTCCCCGCTTTTTGTCCAATTCCGATGGCACGCAGAGTTCGACGAGATGACCGATCGCCGAAGAAATAATCATTTTGTCATTTTCGAAGTAATCATCCTTCTTCTCGAACCGTCCGAGCGCCCGTGCAAGATCGGCGGCAACGCTGGGCTTTTCTGCGATAATTAAGGCTTTAGACATTTGCTCGAACCCAGTGATCAATCCGGCGGGCGGGAAGTCGGCGGCCACATTCTGGCGCCTTCGGTCAGGATGCTCTCACATAGAGTTTCCCCGGAAGCTGCCGGACCGCCTTTTTGATCTCGAGGGAGCACAAAATAGAGGTGACCTGTGGCGTTGGCAACCCGGATTTCAGGATGATCCGGTCGATCGGAGTTTCTGAATCCTCAACAGCTTGTAGGACCATCGTCTCATTTGGCGACATTTGTTGGATAAGTGGGCTACGCCCGGCGGGCACTGCGTCGGAGACTGCTTGGAATCCAGCATTCAGCTCGTTCAATACATCTGCGCTATCGATCACCAGCTTCGCACCCTGCTGAATGAGGCGATTTGACCCAAGCGACCCCGGGCGGTCGATTTGTCCCGGGACGGCGAAGACAGATCGGCCCTGTTCCAGCGCTTGATTCGCACTGATGATCGCCCCGCTGGAAACACCGGCTTCGACGACCAGCAAGCCCAGCGTGCAGCCGCTGATAATGCGGTTCCGCATCGGAAATGTTTGCCGGTCCGGAGCGACGGACATCGGAAATTCTGAAATGACCGCTCCGGAAGAAGCGATCCGTTCTGCCAGCGAATAGTTCTCTGCCGGGTAGATCGTGCTCAACCCGCAACCCAGGACGGCGACGGTTCTGCCACCGGCAGCGAGTGCACCCTGGTGGGCCGCCGTATCGATACCGCGCGCTAATCCGCTGAATATTGATAAACCAGCATACGCGAGCTGGTAAGATAGCTTTTTAGCACACTCCTGACCATAGTAACTAGAATCGCGTGAGCCGACGATTCCCAAAGATTTGGAGTCGCTGGGATCAAGCTTTCCCCATACATACAGGACAATAGGCGGATCGTAGATTTCACGAAGCAGATCCGGATACGATGCGTCGAGCGCAGTGATCGCGGTAACGCCACATTCGTTCATTTTCCGCAGTTCGGCTGGAAGATCGGCGTGGTTCTCCCAAGCCCGCACAATCCTCGCGATACCTGCGCTGATTCCCGGAACCGAGATGAGTTCATCAAAGCCAGCGGTCAGAATTTGGTTTGGTCGTCCAAAGGCATCGAGCAACTTCCGAAACCGGATCGGCCCGATTTTGGGCAGCATATTAATCACCAAACATCCCTCAAGATCCGTCATGAAAATTTATTTAACCGTCTCAGACCAAGACTTATTGCAACGGATGCTCGTCGGAAATACCGCGGACTGGCTGCAAGCCTTCAACTGCGTTGGTGATATCGGTCCAATCAATTTCTCCCGGATTCGACACCCGCGCTGCTCCTAACGATTCGAGCAGCACAAAGCGAATGGCATTGGCGACGAATTTTTTGTCGTGTCGAAGCCGACGCAGAATGCGATCGGTTTCCAAACCCTCGGGAAGTCGGGTCGGTAATCTCCAAAGGCGCAAGAGTCGCACAAGGTCGCGAAACTGCCCGGTCGAAAGGCCCGCTTTCCGCACTGACAGGCGCCCAGCAGCCACCATCCCGATACTCACAGCCTCTCCGTGCAAAATCTTGCCGTAACCGGCCTCCCGCTCGATCGCATGCCCAATCGTATGCCCAAAGTTCAACAACGTCCGACGCCCATTCGGTGAAAAGCTCTCGAATTCGTCATCTGATACGATCTTCGCTTTGATTTCGATGTTTTTTTGAACCGTAGCTGTAAGGTTAGCATAGTCCTCGGATGGCTTTTGAGCTGCCTTATCCGGCCGAATCTGCGTGCCTTCCCGACGAAGTTGCTCGAAGAGATCGATATCCAAGGCTGCCCCATGCTTGATAATTTCTGCGCACCCTTCGTTGAACATGCGGGGCGGCAGTGTCCGCAGGGTTTCCACGTCGGCAAGAACTAAAGAGGGTGGGTGAATCGCACCGAGAAGATTTTTCCCGTAGCGCGTGTTCACTCCCGTTTTACCTCCAATGGAGCTGTCGCATTGCGCTGTCACAGTCGTCGGCACATTGACATAACGAATCCCGCGAAGGAACACAGCTGCAGCGAATCCCGCAAGGTCTCCGATAACTCCGCCCCCGACGGCGACAATTATATCATTTCGTCGAAACTCAAGACGAGTGAGCTTCTCACAGATGCGGTTCGCGTTGCCGAGCGATTTCGAAGATTCACCCGCTGGGAGAACGATAACGTGAGTCGTAAGCCCTGCTTCCGCCAAGCCCGTCGCGACTCGATCGGCATATAGCGGCGCGACGATTTCATCCGTGACGATTGCACATTTTTGGGGACCACCGGCTTTTCCTGTTGATCCGCCAGAAGGCAGAAAGTTCGCCAAATGGTCCTTGAGGTCTGTGAGAAGTGAAGATCCCACCAGCACCATGTAATCATGGCTTCGAGATCTTACCCGAACGGACTCGATGGATGCAGTCATTGGCTATCGCGAAAGTCCCTATGCGGGGCTGCGTTTCCACGGATTTATGGAAGCACCTAGTCTTTCAAAAGTGCGGCAGAAAATCGAATGGCTTAGCATCTTTTGGAGTCGTGTTCGATCGACCATTTCCCAGCGCAGCAACAATCATCGTGACCGCTGGCCGGGTTCGTATCGCCGGCTTGGCGGTGAAAGCGTTGTAGGCGACGAGCAGATCGAGTCAATTTGAAAGTCGGATGCCTCGTCAGAGCCAATGGGTCTAGCCCCGGGGGCGCTCGCCGTCTCCCAACGCCGTGGCTTTTGCTTCGCTGGAGTTTAGCAACCTGTCAGCAGTCGAAGCGAGCGATATCGGTTCGCTCAACGTCACCTGCGTAAAATCGCGGAACTTTTTGAACCATGTAATTTGACGTTTAGCATACTGGCGAGTTGATGTTTCGATGATTTCGCGACAGCCCGGCTCTGCGATCTCACCCCGGATGCATCTCCGTGCAGTCGCCAACCCGAGAATTTGCTTGGCGGTCGGTCCAACGTCGTCTTCCGGGATTGACCTGACCTCATCCAACACGCCTGCAGCGAACATGCATTCCGCTCGGTGCCGGATCCTCTCGTGGAGATCCGCGCGCGACCAGTTGAGATAGATACCGGTCAAGCGTGCTTCCTTGAATATGGGATCTGACTGGGTGTTTGATGGATTGAAGTAGATGCTGCGATCCACCAGTAGAGAATATTTCTTGCCAGTAATTTTACAGACCTCCAGCGCTCGCACCAATCGACGCTTGTTTTTCAGATCAATTGTCTTAGCCGTTTCAGGATCGATTTTCCGGAGTTGATCCACCAAATCGGCAAGACCCTGATTTTCGAATTCCGCGCGAACAGCAGGGTCGGGTGGGGGGAGAGGCGAGATGCCGTGCAGAATCGCGTGCATATAGAACCCGCTGCCCCCAACTAAGATTGCCGGGTGCCCCCGCTTCCAAATGTCAGCAACTGCCGCGCGCGCGAGTCTGCAATACTGAAAGACATCGCTCGGTGCTGACAGAGGTAACAGGCTGATGAGATGATGCGGCGCACGAACGAGCTGGCGGGGGTTCGGCTTGGTGGTGAGAAGATCGAATCCTTTGTAAATTTGGAACGCATCAACGTTTATGATCTCCGCACCGCAGCGTTCGGCGAGCTCCAACGCAAACTCACTCTTGCCAGCCGCCGTAGGCCCGAGGATAACATACACTCGATTCATTTCGGGAGTCCGGGCTGCGGAGCGGAGGATCCTGGGCTGGCCGTATCGGCAGAATAAATGCGCAGGCAAGACGTGCTCAAAAGCGAACTGACATCGGTTTCGATCGTGCGAAATGCAGGCGAATGCAGCCTTCAAGAGAGCCGTGTCCTTCGTCGGCTTCCCGCCGGTCCGCTAATGGTTATTGTTTAGCGCATTTGGGAACAGGAGATCGCCGCGAAACAAATCCGAACGCCCGAATCCTTTGATGCCAGTGGAGCGTTGAACCGGATTGCGAAAGATAGAAAACCCGAACCGCTGAATCGACCGCTTGGTGCCGACTAAACGTCAAAAGCGGAGACAGCTCAGTCCGCGACCGCTGTCGAAGCGGGCTACAACCCGACCGATAGCTTGCACAATTTGTAACGGATTTATTGCGGTAAGCCCTTGCCGCAGCAGTTTTTGTATTTGCGTCCACTGCCGCAGGGGCAAGCTTCGTTTCGGCCGATTTTGGGAATCTCCCGCCGGGCAGGGATCTCCAGTCGAGGAGCATCGCTATCACCTGCAGATTCCACCGAAACATCCAAAGATTCGGACTGAGCAGACGACGCCGCCCCAACTCGAGCTGAATCGGAAGCACCGAATCCCGTAGTTGCTGCTCCTGTCGGTGCTTCCACTCCGACGGACTGGCCACCATCGGGGGGCGAGCCGTGAAGCAGCATTTGCGGCAGGCTCGACAGGAACTGTTCGAACGCCTGGAGATTGGACGTGCTGCGGAATAGATTGTGCAAAACCTCATACTTGATGTTCGACATCAACTCTACAAACATCGCATATGCTTCGTTCTTATACTCGACGAGCGGATCCTTTTGCCCAATGCGCTGCAGCTGTATTCCTTCCCGCAGTGAATCCATCGCGAAAAGGTGTTCCTGCCAAAGGCGGTCCACGGCGTTGAGCAGAATATAGCGTTCCAGCCCTTTGACAGCGTCCGCATCTTCATGTGCGCTCTTGCGCTGATAGGCATTCCGAATCGTCTCCACGAGAAAGCGTCCGTTTTCCTCGGCTGTGCGCGTTGCGAGCGCTGCCTTCTCATCGGTGAGCCCCACTGGGAACGTGCTGTTGACCCAGTTTAGAAGCCCGGAATAATTCGGCTCGTCGCCCGCTTCGACCGCTTTCAGGAAGGTCAGCACCTTGGCCGGAATCGCCTCGTCAATCACCTCGTCGATCAGTTTGCGGGGGGCATCCGTATCCAAAATTTCGTTCCGATAGCCGTAAACGACCTCGCGCTGCTTGTTCATCACATCGTCGTATTCGAGTGTGTGTTTGCGGCTGAGGTAATTCCTTTGTTCCACGCGCTTTTGCGCATTTTCCACGCTCTTGTCCAACCATGGGTGCTCGAGTTCCTGGCCGTCTTCCAAGCCGAAACGCTCCATGATGCGCGTCATCCGATCGCTCGCGCCGAAGTTCCGCATCAAGTCATCTTCGAACGAAACGAAAAATCGCGATGCCCCGGGATCGCCCTGGCGGGCGCAACGACCACGCAACTGGCGATCAATGCGACGGGATTCGTGGCGCTCCGTGCCGATAACCATCAAACCGCCCCGGTCCGCCACGCCTTCGCCGAGTTTGATGTCGGTTCCGCGACCCGCCATGTTCGTTGAAATTGTCACGGTCCCCGGTTGGCCGGCTCGCATGACGATTTCAGCTTCTTGCATGTGATACTTCGCGTTCAGCACGCTGTGGGGGATCTTTTCCCGCTTCAGCATGCGGCTCAATAGCTCGCTCGATTCCACGCTCGCCGTGCCGACAAGGACCGGCTGGCCGTGGGAGTGGCGATCTTTGATCTCCGCAATCACCGCGTTGTATTTTTCTCTTCGCGTCTTGTAAATCCGATCGTTCGAATCATCCCGCCGCACGGCCCGGTTCGTTGGAATGACGATCACGTCCAACTTGTAGATGTCGTGGAATTCATTGGCCTCCGTCTCAGCGGTGCCCGTCATCCCGGAGAGCTTTGCGTAGAGCCGGAAGTAATTCTGGATCGTGATTGTCGCCAGCGTCTGAGTCTCGCGGTCGATTTGGACGCCCTCTTTGGCTTCAACCGCTTGATGCAAGCCGTCGCTCCAACGCCGGCCCGGCATTTTCCGACCGGTATATTGATCGACGATAACAACTTTATTCTCTTCGACGACATACTCGACGTCCTTTTCAAAGAGGCAGTAGGCTCGAAGCAGTTGGGAAATGTTATGAATGCGCTCTGCCTTGGTGTCGCATTCGGCTTGTTCCGCCGCTTTCGCTCGTTCCTTCTCTGAATCCTCGAGATCTGTCCGCACATCAATCTCAGCGAAAGCGGTCATCAGGTCCGGAAGCACAAATGCTTCCGGTTCGTCAGGGTTCAAAAATTCGCGGCCTTGTTCGGAAAGATCCGATTCCTGAGCCCGCTCGTCGATCGTGAAAAACAGTTCCTCTTTGAGCGAGTAAAGCTCGTCCTTGCGCGAATCCTGATAGAAGGAGAGTTCAGCCTTGTCCAAGGCGCGCCGATTCATCGGATCTTCGAGCAGGCGTAACAGCGCCTTGTTGCGCGGCTGCCCGAGCTTAACTTTGAAAAGCAACAACCCGGCTTCCTCTGTCTTACCGTCGTCTAGATATTGTTTCGCCTCAGTCACCAGCCGATTGCAAAGCATTGTCTGCCTGCGCACAAGCTGCTCGATGCCCGGCTTAAACTTATCGTATTGATGCGTGGAAACCGTCGCCGGCCCGGAGATGATGAGTGGCGTGCGCGCTTCGTCGATAAGGATCGAATCAACTTCGTCGACGATCGCGTAGGGATATCCCCTTTGGACCTGCTGATCCCGACTTGTCGCCATGCCGTTGTCGCGCAGATAGTCGAAACCGAGTTCCGCATTTACGCCATAGGTGATATCGCACTGATATTGCTCTCGCCGGATTTCTGGGCTCTGGTCGTGTTGAACGCAGCCGACGGTCAATCCCAAGAACCGGAAAAGTTCGCCCATCCATTCGGCGTCACGACGAGCCAGGTAATCATTTACGGTGACAAGATGCGCTCCGCGGCCGGCGAGAGCATTAAGATAAAGAGGGAGCGTTGCCACAAGGGTCTTGCCCTCGCCAGTGGCCATTTCCGCGATCCGCCCGGAATGAAGCACCATCCCGCCGATCAGCTGCACATCAAAATGCACCATGTTCCACGTCACCGGTTGATCGCAAACCAACCAAGTTTTACCACACAGCCGTCGGGCGGCGTTTTTGACGACGGCAAAAGCTTCTGGGAGGATCTCATTGAGCATGCGCTCCCGTTCGGAAAATTCTTGGACCGGGGCGATTAGATCTTTCCAAGCCGCCGTTTTAGCACGCAGTTCGTCATCAGAGAGCGACCGGAACTTTTCGTCGAATTCATTGACGCTCCGGACAGCCGGCATCATTCGTCGGAGCTCCCGTTGATTCTTCGATCCGAGGATTTGTTTGAGGACCCAGTTAAACATAAAAAGCCCAGCACTCTCCGCTAACCAGCGGGGGAAAACAAGCACTGGTCCAATCGCCGCCGCCACCGTGCATCAAGGCCCGTTGGCTGCCTATTTTTGCCGTTGGTGATCCGGTGTTCGCAGAGCGAAAGAAACTGCTTTGGAAGGCTGGCATCGGCATCGCCAATTGCGCGATCCGAGCGAGCGAGTCATCGCAACTTGGGCGAGCTCAAAATTCGTGGCGGCGCGTCCACCGAAAGGCAGAGAAGCGAAATTTACTGTCGTTACAATGATAAAGATAAGCGCCCTTTTCGCGACATTAAAAGTGATTTGGTTATTAACTACTGTTAAATTAGTTTAGATAAAGAAATGAGATTTTCGAAACACGGGGTCGCTGATAAATTTTTAGAGTCAGCTTGGCGACGTCGACAAACGGGATTACTGCGGATTACAAATCATAATCTTCGGTTTCGGTTCTCCGCACGAATGGCGCTAAGCGGTTGTTGCTCGAACCCAGATTCCATGCGCGTCCTTGTCCGAGCCTGCAGCGCAACTGCTAGCATCCCCGCCGCCCGGCGTCCCAACGGCGGATTGGAAATGCCGGTTCGGCGTCAACTATCCCTGATGGCGATCTCGGATGGCAGCGCGAAGCATCGGCGGCAATTGCGCCGTTATGATAGCTGGGGGCGGGGGAGTAAGGTCAGCTTCGCCTGAGCTAAAATCTGCGGCTACAGGTCTCGTGTCAGGATTCCTTTGACGATTTAAAAATTCGAAGGTGAATTTGCGGTAGGCATTCGCAGCGGCTCCGTTGACATCATATTCAATGATTGTTTTGCCGAAACTTGGAGCCTCGCCCAAGCGCACAGATCGCGGAATTACCGTCTGAAATATTAACGGAGAAAAATGCTTACGAACCTCTGCGACAACTTGCTGGGAAAGATTTGTCCGTTGGTCATACATTGTCATCAGGAAGCCAGTAACCTTTAAGTCCGGGTTCGTTCCGGATGCCCGCATTTGGTCAACCAAGCCCATAATTTTGGATACGCCTTCCAAGGCAAAGTATTCGCATTGGATCGGAACGAGAAGTTCGTCCGCCGCCGCTAGGGCGTTTGTCATAAGGATCCCGAGCGACGGCGGACAATCCATGATGATGTAATCAAACGGTGCGTCCGCCTTCAAACCACTGCAAACATTGCGCAACCGGGTGAGATGGTCATCAAGCCTCGCGATCTCGACTTCAGCCCCCGCAAGATCAAGGTCGCCTGGAATGATAAACAAAT
Source organism: uncultured Verrucomicrobiae bacterium (assembly GCA_963762725.1). Classification (GTDB taxonomy): domain Bacteria; phylum Verrucomicrobiota; class Verrucomicrobiia; order Chthoniobacterales; family SZAS-18; genus JAFAXH01. The sequence goes on from CAVXLY010000007.1 coordinate 909,369, forward strand.
TGTCCAAGCGGGTCGGAAGGATCCGATCGACTACCGGAACTTCGCCGACCAGAGCTCGATACAAGCTGTGTCCCTCCATGTTTTCGAATCCCAGGGCACTCGTCGCATTCGCCTGCGGATCTAAGTCGATCAGTAAAACGCGCTCTTTTTCCGCTGCGAGGCAAGCGGCAAGATTTACTGCAGTCGTCGTTTTCCCGACTCCGCCTTTCTGATTTGCGACAGCGATTTGCTTCATTTTCATGGCCACAGTAACTGAGTTTTCATCGGCCAGCGAAGAAACAAATTGCACCTATCAATCGCCAATACGGTGCATTCGTTATCAGAGGGAATATCGTTCGGAAACGTCGCATCGGGGTCATCTGCTGAAATCTGACTGGTTCACTTGCAGGGACGTGGGGCGAGAGGCCGATTGTTCAGGAGTTGACTCAAAGCGGTCCGCACAAAAATATCGCGGGCACCCAGAGTAAAACGAAGACGATTTCATCTAATATCAAAAATAAATAGAATAAATGTAATATAAATAAAGGGGTAGAAGGCTTGGTTCCTCGGACGCTCACATCGTGATTCGAACGGACCGATTGTTTCTCCTGTTATCAGAAACTGCTTGTGCCGCTCCAGCGAAGTTTTCGGCGCGCCAGTTCAAAAAACGACAAATCCTTCAGCATCGCCAAAGGGAGCCGTTCCTGAGCCTTGCGGAGTCGAACGATATCCTCGTGATGCAGCGCTGTGCTGCGCTGTCCATCGACGGTGAGATACAACGGATCCTGCTGTTTTTGCAGTCGTATCTCGATTGAGGCATCGTCGTCAACAATGACGGATCGATTTGTCAGCGTATGAGGACAGATCGGTGTCACTGCGAATACGCCGGAATCTGGAGCCAACAGCGGTCCACCTGCCGAAAGCGAATACGCGGTCGATCCGGTAGGAGTGGCAACGATCAGACCGTCAGCGTTGTATTCCGTGATGAGATCCCCGTCGATCCGCGTTTCGAGGCGCACAAGTCTTGAGAGTGCCCCTCGACTAATGACCGCGTCGTTTAGCCCAAGGTAGAGCGGCCGATCACCGCCGATGGGGGGTTCGCTCGGATACCCCAGGTCAGTTTGAAGCTCCCCTTCTCGGCGAATCACTTCCACGGATAAAAGCGTGCGCAGGCTGAGATGGTAATTCCCAGAAACCACGAGGTCCGCCGCTTGCCGGTAGTCGGCCGAACTCAGGCACGTAAGGAAACCAAGCAAACCAAGGTTGATGCCGAAGATGGGGCGCAAATTCTCGCCCAAGGCGTGGACGGTGTTCAGTATGGTGCCATCACCTCCCATCACGATGATCAGGTCGCACTCACTGGCGAGGTCGGAGATCGTGTAATGACTAGGTTCCGCAATCAGTGCCGCTGTTGCCTGCTCAATTCTGACCGCAACAGATCGACGATAGAGTTCCCGGCGGAGCGCAGCGACAAGTGTCGCGGCACCAGGCTTCCCTGGATGGGCGACCAAGCCGATTATTTTTGGGACGGTTCCGGGGATAATTGCAGACATGCAAGAAACTCCTGGTTTCCTTCCATTCCAGTTATCGGCGCCGCGATCGTTCCAAGCCAAGTCCAATCCGATAACTGATCGCGCGAAAAACTTTCCACCGATGCCACGGCTCGCTCCCTGGCTTCCGGGTCACGGATTACACCCGCACCAAGGTCAGCCTCCACGCGACCAAGCTCAAACTGCGGCTTAATCAGCGGGATGATTGTGAGCGCAAGCATCGGATCCAGGGTCACCGACCGACTTTGATTGCCGGCCTTTAATACTTCGGAAACTCGCGGCAAAATCAATCTAAGCGAGATAAACGAAACATCGATTACGGCAAGAGAGATGTTTGCCGGAAAGTCGCTGGCCGTTAAGTGCCTGGCATTGATCTTCTCCCGCACGGTGACCCGGGGATCGGAGCGGATCTTCCAGTCGAGTTGACCATGACCGACATCAATCGCATAAACGTGCCGGGCGCCGCGTTGAAGTAGACAATCGGTGAAACCACCGGTTGAAGCGCCCACATCCAGGCAAATTCTGTCCGACGGATCAATCGCAAAGTGCTCCAGCGCGGCTTCCAACTTGTAGCCGCCTCGACTGACGTAGCGTGACTTTTGCTGAACTGCGATTTCGCCGTCGCCAGCCGCGTTCATCCCCGGCTTGTCCGCGACGCGGCCATTAATCCGCACTTCGCCTGCGAGGACAGCTCTTTGCGCCTTCTCGCGGGAGTCGAAATAGCCACGGTCGACGAGCAGGCAGTCCAACCGCATACGTTTAGTCCGCTGCGGCTTCGGAACTTCCTCATCTAACATAGGTCAAGCAGCAGCTTTCCTCCGCAGTTTCTGCGATCAAACCAGTCCGAGCCGGGTAAGGAGTTACCAGTATAAAACGCATTACGGCGGCAGCAGGCATCACGGTGGTGGGACCGCGCCGCCGACTGGAAGTATCTCACTGAGTCGAGTCCGCAATTGATCCAGACCGGCGGAGTCTTTCGCCGAAATTCCTACGATCTCGAATTTTGGGAACCTTGACTGGAATTGTTTCAGATACTCGGCTGATTCAGGCAAGTCCATCTTGTTGGCAACAATGAGCGCGGCCCGTTCAGGCAAACCCGCGTCGTAAAGCTTCAGCTCAGTGCGCAAGCTGGCAAAATCATCCACGGGATTGCGCCCCTCGCTCCCGGCCATATCGAGCACGAACAGCAGCAGACGGCACCGCATGATGTGCCGAAGAAATTCGTGACCCAACCCGACATTGCGATGGGCACCCTCGATCAGTCCCGGAATGTCCGCCATCGTGGCCCGGCGATACTCCGAAAACTCCATGACGCCTACCATGGGATGAAGCGTGGTGAACGGATAGGCCGCAACCTTTGGCTGTGCGGCGGATAGTTTACCAAGAAGCGTGGACTTCCCAGCATTCGGAAAGCCGACAAGCCCGACGTCCGCCATCATGCGCAACTCAAGGAAGAAAAAACCTTCCGCCCCGGGTAGTCCGGTGTCGTGCCGTGTCGGTGCCTGATTTCGGGCACTCTTGAAGTGGACATTTCCCCTGCCCCCTTTACCCCCCTGGCAAAGCACGAACTCCTGGCCGGGTTCGGTGAGGTCTGCGATGCACTCCAGACCATGGCTATGTCTGCCCGGCGCGGCTTCATCCGGAAGCGCTGAGTCCGAGGCGACGGGCTGAGGTGGACTAGATTCGCCCGATTTCCCTTCGGTGATCGTTTCTCCTTCCGGAAGGCGGTAGACCATCGTCCCGACAGGCACCTTAGCGATCCTCGTCGTCCCGGTCTTGCCAGACATCTTTTTCCCCTTTCCGCGACCGCCATCTTTGGCCAGCACCTTTGGGTCGTAGAAATACGAGACAAGACTCGCGGTATGGACGTCGGCGCGGAGGATAACGTCCCCTCCATTCCCGCCGTCACCGCCGTCCGGCCCTCCGCGGGGAACGTGGGCTTCCCGGCGGAAGCTGCTTGAGCCGGGCCCGCCATCGCCGGCTTTTGCGTAGATGCGGATGTGGTCAACAAACATGGCGGGAAGTTCGGATGGCGCTGATGCACCGGCGGAGCAGCGGTGCCGAGTGACTTTACTTTCGTGATGCCGCGTCGCTGGAGCGTGTCCCGACGAGACTCGCATAAAGATCGCGGGTTTGTTCGGCGATCGACATCCAGCTAAATTTTTCCAACGCCCGCCGCCGGCCCGCTTTGGCGAAACGACGCCGGAGATCGGGGGCCGCCATCAAGCGATTCACACCTTCGGCGAGATCGCGGGCAAACTGACCGGGATGCTTTGCCTCGAAGGGGCTCGTCTCCATTTGTTCCAAGGGCACCAACAAGCCGGTTTCGCCATGCACCACGACCTCTTTGATTCCGCCCACCGCGCTTGCGACCACCGCGGTTTCGCAGGCCATTGCCTCCAAGTTGATGATTCCGAAAGGTTCGTAGATCGAGGGGCAGCAGAAAACCGCGGCGCCAGCGTAAAGCGCCAACACGGTCGGCTTGTCCACCATCCGCTCGATCCAGATGATCCGCATATCGGGCCGCTTTTTGCGGGCGTGCTCGACGGCTTCCTGCATTTCGCGAGCGATCTCCGGCGTGTCGGGTGCGCCCGCGCAAAGCACGACCTGAAAGCCGGCGGCCAGGTGCTCAATGGCATTAACGAGGTGAACGATGCCTTTCTGGCGCGCGATCCGGCCGACGAAGAGCAGATAGGGCTCGTCGGGCGCGATGCCTTCGCGTTCAAGAACAGCGCGGACCGCAGGCTCCGTCGGGGCGGCGGGCACGTATTCCGCAGGGTCGATCCCGTTGTAGATAATGTGCAGCCGCTCGGGTGCGACATCGAAAAGCCGCAGCACGTCCTGCCGAGTTTCCTGGGAGACCGCGATGACGGCATCCGCCATTTCCATCGCCGTTTTTTCGACCCAGACCGAGAAATCGTAGCCGCCGCCCAGTTGTTCGCGCTTCCACGGCCGCAACGGCTCGAGCGAATGGACGGTGATGACGAGCGGGAGCCCGTAGTTTAACTTCGCGAGGATGCCGCCAAAATGGCTATACCAGGTGTGGCAATGCACGAGGTCGGCATCGATCCCGGCGGTGTTCCAGTCCACGCCGCGACTCACGGCGCCGAAAACCGAGCGGAGCGGGCTCGGGCAAGCGTATCCCACCGTATCTTTGGGAAAACCCTGGACCGTCAAATGCCCATCCTGAAGGCTGGCCTGCTGGTCCCCGAAGGCGCGCACCTCGACATCGATCAATCGCGCGAGCTCCCTCGACAAATAATCCACGTGCACCCCTGCCCCGCCGTAGGTGTGCGGCGGGTATTCATTCGTTAAAAAAAGAGTCTTCATGGAGACCGGAGGCGCGGCCCAGCATCGGGGGAAGTGTAGCCGTCGCTGCCAAGCTGCCTAGGTGAATCGCCAGCGGCAAGGCTTTTTGTCCGCAGGGTGAGATCGACGAAAAAGGCACAGCCGGGTCCATTGCATTCTGGTGCCGCGGGGCAACCGTCCGGTAGAATCACCATGCCCTTCACTACTGATGTTCATTTGAGTCCTTCCCGATGACCACGATCCTTCTCGTTTCAATTCTCATGATGTTATTCGCCGTGGTGGCGTTGCTCCTGGTGCTGCTGCGCCGCGGAGACGCCGGAATCGGCCAGAATGCCCAGTCGTTGGCGATCGATTTTTCCCCGCTCCAGGTTCGGCTCGATGTGCTCGACCGCAGCCACGAGCGCGCCGAGCGCATCCTGCGCGAAGAGTTCGGCCGACATCGTGAGGACGCTGCGGGCTCGGGCCTCGTCGCCCGGCAGGAATTGAGCGCTTCGGTGCAGGCATTGCGTGAATCGCTGGAAGCAATCCTCGCCCGCCTCCAGGCCGACCACGGCCAGCGTCTCGACCAGGCTCGCGACCAGGCCTCGACCCACGCGAAATCGCACCGTGAGGAAGTCGGTGCCGCTTTGCAACGGCTGAACGACTCGCTCCTCCAGCAACTCGGCAAGCTGACGGATTCCAACGCGGAAAAACTCGAAAGCCTGCGCGGCGTCGTGGACGGCGGGATGCGGCAGATGCGCAACGACAACGCCGAACAACTCGAGCGCATGCGGGCGACCGTGGACGAGAAACTCCAGAGCACGCTGGAGCGGCGCCTCGGCGAGTCGTTCAAACTGGTGAGTGACCGCCTCGAACAGGTTCACCAGGGTCTCGGTTCCATGCAGCAGCTCGCCAGCGATGTCGGCGGCTTGCAGCGCGTGCTTACAAACGTGAAAACCCGCGGCGGTTGGGGCGAGGTCCAGCTCGGTGCTTTGCTCGAAGAACTGCTCACGCCGGATCAGTTTGCCCGCAACGTGAAGACCCGGGAAGGCAGCGACGACCTCGTCGAATTCGCCATCAAGCTGCCAGGCCGGGGCGAAGTCGGGAGCGCCGACGAGCCGGTCTGGCTGCCGATCGATGCGAAGTTTCCGGTCGAGGATTTTCAGCGTTTGCTGGAAGCTCAGGAAGCGGCCAACCCGGAGGCAATGGACGCCGCGCTGAAAGGACTGGAGAATCGGTTGAAAGGCTGCGCGAAGGACATCTGCGCCAAATACATCAACCCACCCCGGACGACCGATTTCGGCATCATGTTTCTGCCGACCGAGGGCCTTTACGCCGAGGCGGTGCGGCGCGTTGGGGTCGTCGAAAAAATGCGGCGCGACTGCCGGGTGATCCTCGCGGGGCCGACCACGCTCGCGGCACTGCTGACCAGCTTGCAGATGGGTTTCCGCACGCTCGCGATTCAGAAACGCTCGAGCGAAGTCTGGAATGTGCTCGGCCAGGTGAAGACCGAGTTTGGGCAGTTCGGCGAAGCGCTGAGCGCGGTGAAAAAGAAGCTGCAGGAAGCGGCGAACAAGATGGACAGCGTGGACATCCGCACTCGTTCGATCAATCGGAAACTGAAAGGCGTGCAGGAACTCCCTGCCAGCGAAGCAAACCCGGTGCCTTCACTCCTCGGGCTGGCGGACGATGGTGACGATGCCGCGCCCGCCCCATCGGACGCGGGCGGCAACCGAACAGGTGTCCCGGCTTCACCGGATCTGCGTCTGGTGCCCTGAGGCGGGCGCGTCGGGTGTCGGCAATTGGCGCCGGCATCGAGCTCCTAAGTTTCAGCCGGCGCGCTGGCGGACGGTTGGCTCTGAACTCCGCCCACCCGGGACGGAGGCATTTCCGATGTGAACCCGCTGGCACGCTCGGGCCGGCCAGCCGCAACCGTCGAAATTCTCCGGTTAAAAGAAGATCGCGATCACGAGAATCGCCAGGACGTTGACAACCTTGATCATCGGATTGATCGCAGGCCCCGCGGTGTCCTTATATGGGTCGCCGACGGTGTCGCCCGTCACGCTCGCTGCGTGCGCGGAAGAGCCCTTTCCGCCGTGGCTGCCTTCCTCGATGTATTTCTTCGCGTTGTCCCAGGCTCCGCCGCTGCTGGTCATCGCAATTGCGAGGAACAGACCGGTGACAATCGTGCCCACGAGCATTCCGCCCAGCACCACCGGACCGAGTCCGGGAATCGCGGCGACGAGGACGACAGCGACTACCGGCAGCAACGCGGGAATGATCATCTCGCGCAGCGCCGCCTTCGTCACGATGTCCACGCAGGTGCCGTATTCCGGCGTGTCCTCGCCCTTCAGAATGCCCGGCTTGGCCGCAAGCTGGCGGCGCACCTCGCGCACCACGGCACCCGCCGCGTTTCCGACGGCGTCCATGCTCATCGCGCTGAAGAGAAACGGCAGCAGTCCCCCGAGGAACAAGCCGATGATGACCTTCGGATCGTTGAGCGAAAACGCGAGCAGTGCCGAAACGTCCGTGCGCCCCTGGGAAATATAAAGCGCGCGCAATTCCTCGACGTAGGAGCCGAAAAGCACGAGCGCCGCGAGTCCGGCGGAGGCGATCGCGTAGCCTTTTGTGACGGCTTTCATTGTGTTGCCGACCGCGTCCAGTTCGTCCGTGACGGCGCGGACGCTCTTCGGCAGATCGCTCATCACCGCAACGCCGCCCGCGTTATCCGTGATCGGTCCGAAGGCATCGAGCGAGATGATGATGCCCGCCATCGAGAGCATGCTCATCACCGCCACCGCGATGCCGTAGAGGCCGGCGCAGGAATACGAAACCAGAATGGCGACCGAGATCGCGATCACTGGCAGCGCCGTGGCCCGCTGGCCGATCGCCAGGCCGGCGATGATGTTCGTGGCGTGGCCGGTCTCGCTCGCCATCGCGATCTTGCGCACCGGCGCGTATTCCGTCGAGGTGTAGTAATTCGTGATGCCGACGATCACCCCAGTCATCACGAGGCCGACCATGGCAGCGCCGTAGATCGCCCAGGCGCTGTGCACGATGCCGTTGATGATGAGCCCGTTCGGGAACATGGCGCGTGTGAGCGGCACATACAGCACGGCACTGATCAATCCGCTGACCGCCACGCCTTCGAGCAGCGCCCGGCCCGGGGCGACGCGGCGCACGTTCACCGCGATGATGCCGAGAATGGCGCCCAGCACCGAGATTCCGCCGAGCAGAAATGGATAAACGACCGCCGAATGCGCGTTCACGATCGGGCCGCCGGTCACCAGCGTGGTTTTGGCGATCAGAAAACCGATGAGGACCGCACCGATCAAGCTGACAGCGTAGGTTTCGAAAACGTCCGCGGCCATGCCGGCGCAATCGCCGACGTTGTCACCGACGTTATCAGCGATCGTCGCGGGATTGCGCGGGTCGTCTTCGTCGAGATGGCTCTCGATCTTGCCGACCAAGTCCGCGCCGACGTCGGCCGCCTTTGTGTAAATGCCGCCGCCGAGGCGGGCGAAAACGCTGATCAAGCTCGAGCCCAGAGCCAGGCCGATCAGGGAATGGATCGCCGCGGTGTCCGAGCCGCTGATCTTGCGAACCAGCGTGTAAAACAACCCGACGGAAAGCAGCGCCAGCCCGACGACAAGAAGGCCGGTGACGGCACCGCCGTTGAACGCCACACGCAGCGCCGAATGCCGGTCCACGCTGGCCGCCTGGGCGGTGCGCACGTTCGCGAGCACGGCAATGCGCATGCCGATGTAGCCGGCCGCCATCGAGCAGACCGCGCCGACGAGAAACCCGATGCTGGTCGCCAGCCCTTTCGGGTAAAGCATGACCAGGAAAATCACGGCGGCGATGATGCCGACCGCCACGATCTGCCGATTCAGATAAGCGCGCGCACCTTCCTGGATTGCCGCCGCAACTTGTTTCATGCGGCCGTCGCCGGCGGGCGCTGCGAGGATCAGTCGAATCAGGTAACCGGCGGCGCAAAGCCCGACCGCCGCGAGGACGAGCGAGATTTTGACGCCATTAAGAAGCAGGAAGTCGCCAAGAGGGAGCAACATGGAAAAGGAACAGGGTGAGGGGTGCCAAACAGGGGGTGAGCTAAGGAACCGCGAGTTTAGAGGATTCGTGTCGGGCCGCAACGAGATTCCAAGGAACTTTCTGAGGCTGCATCGCCCTCTCCGCTCGGACCCTGCATTGGGTGAAAAACAGAGGCAATCCGGAACCCGGTTTTCCAAGAATTTCCGGCCGCCGGGTCCGCGTCGGCAAGCCGATCAGGGTGAGAATACGTAGTCAGCGCGGGGCGGGCTGCACTGCTGAGACCGAAGAGAAACGAGACGGATGCAAAGGGAAGCTTCTCGGAAGGTCGCCTCACCGATGCCGCCGGGGGAAGGCATCGACCCGCGAACCCAACCTGCGGCCCGCGGATCCAGCCGCCAGCCAAGTGCTTAATCAGAAGGCTCGCGTCGCGGGGCCTGAAACAGCGCGTGCCCTGCGGCGGGGATTGGGCGGGAGCGCCCTGCTGGACCAGCCGCAGTTCTACTTCTGACGGGCCGCGGCCACGAGGCTGAGGATCGCCTTCTGCGTCGGCAGCCGGTTGCCGGCCTGGGCGAAGATCGTTTCCGCTTGCGCTTCCAGCACTTCGGCAGTGATCTCCTGGCCCCGGTAGGCCGGCAGGCAATGCATCACGATCGCACCGGGGCGCGCGTGCTCAAGCAAGGCGGCGTCCAGTTGGTAAGGTCGCAAATGCTGCAGCCGCTCCGCGCTCTCCGATTCCTTCCCCATGCTGACCCAGACGTCGGTGTAAAGAACGTCCGCCCCCGCCGCGCCGGCGCGGGGATCGATCTCGCAGCGGACCCTGGCCCCGGCGCTGCGCACCCGGTCGAGCAACTCCGCAGACGGCTGGAACTCTGGCGGCGCCGCGATGACGAGCTCGAAATCGCCGCCGAGCCGCGCTGCGGCCCACAGCCATGAAAAAGGCACGTTGCACGCGCCGTCGCCGAGAAAGCAGACCGTCTTGCCGCGCCAGTCGCCGAGCCGCTCGCCGATGGTGAACAGATCGGCCAGCACCTGGCAGGGGTGCTCATCGTCAGTGAGCGCGTTGACCGTGGGCAGCCCGCTGTAGGCGGCAAATTCCGTCACGTCGCTCTGCGCGTAGGTGCGGATGACCGCGCCGTGCAGCATCCGCCCCATGACCCGCGCGGTGTCCGCGATCGGTTCGCCACGGCCGAGCTGCAAATCGTTCGCATTGAAAAATAGCGCGTCGCCCCCAAGCTCCCGGATCGCGACCTCAAAGCTGACTCGGGTGCGGGTGGACGACTTCGAAAACAGCATGCCCCAGCACTGGTGCCGCAACGGGTGCGCGGCGTGCCGACCGCGCGTCGCTTTCATCTCGGCGGTGAGCGCCAGGATCTCGCGGATTTCGTCGCCGGTGAGCGATTCGAGGCTGAGCAGGTTTTTCATTTCAACGCAGATCCCGCAAGACGCCGCTGAAGATCTCGACCGCCCGGGAAATCTCGTCGGTGGAAACATTCAGCGGCGGCAGCCAGCGGACGCGGTGGGTGCCGGAGGGGACGAGCAGGAGCCCGGACTCCTGACACCGGTCCACAAGTTGCAGGCTCGGCGCGCGGTCCGGATTGCCGGCAAACGCGGTGGTCTGCACGGCTGTGGCCGGATCGAGATCGACGCCCACCATCAACCCCACGCCGCGCACCGCCGCGACGAGCGGTGACGCGATGGACCGCAGCGCAGTCAGCAATTCCTCGCCGCGCTCGGTCGCGTTGACGCAAAGCCGATTTTCCTCGATTTCGGCAAATGTCGCGAGCGCCACCGCACACGCCAGCGGCGTGCCGCCGAAGGTGGTGCCGTGGCTCCCCGGGCCCATGAGATCCGGCAGCGCGCCGCGTCCGTTGCCATCGGCGAATTCCACCGCCGTTTCCCGGACCCAGAAGGCGCCCATCGGGAAGCCGGCAGCCATGCCCTTGGCCCACGAGACGGCATCGGGCTGCACGTCCGGCACCCCGAGGGTGTGCCACGCACACCAGTCACCCGTGCGGCCAAAGCCACACTGCACTTCGTCAAACATCAGCAACAGATTCTCCCGGTCGCAAAGTGCGCTCAGCCCGCGCAAAAAATCCGCGGTCGCGGGCAGGACGCCGACCTCACCCTGGATCGGCTCAAGCAGGATCGCGGCGGTCTGCGGGGTGAGCGCCGCTTCCACGGAAGCGAGGTCGTTAAACGTGGCTTTGGCAAACCCGGGCGTGACTGGGTCGAAGCCTTTGCGCACCTTTTCCTGCCCGGTCGCCGCGATGCCGGCGAGCGTGCGCCCGTGGAAGGAATCGTGAAACGTGATGACTTCAAACCGGCCGCCCGGCCGGGTCGTCTGGCCGAACTTCCGGGCGAGCTTGTAGAGCCCTTCGTTCGCTTCGGCTCCGCTGTTGCAGAAAAACGTGCGCCCGGGCTGACCGAGGAGTTCGGTGATGCGCTGTGCGAGCAGCCCCTGCGGCCGGGTGAAATAAAGGTTCGAGGTATGCGTCAGTGTCGCCGCCTGTTCCGCCAGCGTGCGGATGATGCGCGGATGGGCGTGACCGAGCGAGCAGACGGCGATCCCGGCGCCGAAATCGAGGTATTCCTTCCCTGCTTCATCCCAAACCCGGGTCCCCTCCCCACGCGCCAGACAAAGCGGAAACCGCGCATACGTCGGGAGGACGTAGCGCGCAAACAGCTCGGGAGTCGGCGGTGTGCTGGTCGTGTGGGTCATGGGGCGGGCGGCAAAATTCGAAGCGGCGTTTGTAAGGTGGAAGCCGCCGTGGCGCAATGAACTTTTCCGCTGGCCTCGGGGCGCGCACCCGGCGCGCCCGGCCCGAGGGAACCCAGCTCAGCCCACCAATGCCTTTGGGTCGTGATACTCCATGCCGTGCGCTTCGGCGACGGCGCTGTTCGTCACCTTGCCGTCGATGACATTGACGCCGCCGAGCAGCGCCGGGAGCCGCTGAATGGCTTCGCCGAGCGTGCCGCTGTCCGCAATGAGTTCAAGGTAGCGATAGGTCACGTTTGTCAACGCTTGGGTGGCCGTGCGGGCGTAGGCGCCAGGCATGTTGGCGACACAGTAGTGGGTGACGTCTTCCTCCACGAAGATCGGGTTGTCGTGGGTGGTCGGACGCGAGGTTTCGGCGCAGCCGCCCTGATCGATCGCGATGTCCACCAGCACGCTGCCGGGGCGCATGATCTTCAGCATGTCGCGGGTGATCAGCTTCGGCGCGCGCGCGCCCGGCACCAGCACGGCGCCGATGAGGAGATCCACGGTCGGGAGCAGCTCAATGAGGTGCGCCTCGCTCGAAAACAGCGTGTGGGCGCTGTGCATCGTGATGTCCAGAAACCGCATGCGCTCGAGATCGACCTCCAGGATTGTCACGTCCGCGCCGAGGCCGGTGGCCATGCGGGCGGCGTTCACGCCGGAGCTGCCGCCGCCGATCACCACGACGCGCCCGGGCAGCACGCCCGGCACACCTCCGAGCAGCACGCCGGCGCCGCCCTCGTGCTTCGCGAGAAAGTAGCCGCCCATGATGATCGACATGCGGCCCGCGATCTCGCTCATCGGCTCCAGCAGCGGCAGCCGGCGGTTGACCTCGATCGTCTCATACGCCACGCCGGTGACGCCGCTTTGCACCAGCGCGTCGGTAAGGCTTCGGCTCGCGGCAAGGTGCAGGTACGTGAAAAGCAACTGACCGCGGCGCAGGAGCGGATACTCCTCCGGCAGCGGCTCTTTGACTTTGATGATCAGGTCCGCTTTCGCGAAAACCTCGGCGTGGTCTTCCACCATCGTCGCCCCCGCGCTGATGTAGTCGGCATCCAGATAGCCACACCCCGCACCGGCGCCGCGTTCGACCAGCACCTGGTGGCCTCGCTTGGTGAGCTGGTAGGTGCCGGCGGGGAGAAGGGAAACGCGGTTTTCCTGCTGCTTAATTTCTTTGGGGACTCCGATGATCATGGGCCAAAGGTAGCGCGCCCAAGGCCGCGCGCATCCGCGAAGTCGCACCGGAATCGCATGGTCCGGACGGGCGGTGCCGCAATCAATTCAATGAAGGATCGTCGGGCGCCGCGGCGAGGAGTTTGAAAGCCGGCCCCAGGCTGCTCATGATGCGAAACCAGAGCTTCTCTTCCAGCGAAGGTTTCTCGATGAAAAACGCGGACTGCGGCTTGACCACGACCCAGGCGTTCTGGTCGAGCTCTGCCTCCAGCTGTCCGGCCGCCCAACCGGCGTATCCGACGATTGCGCGCAGCCGCTCCACCACCGGACCCGCCGGGTTTTCGGTGTCGAGCCGAGCGCCGACTTCTTCGAGCGAAAGATTGTGCTGGAAATGAAGCGTTCCTTTGCCGGCGCGAGTCCCTTCCGTTTTCCAGCCGACTTCGGCGAAGCTCAACTGATCCTGCCCGACGGGACCGCCGAGATAGACCGGGATGCGGCCGAGGATTTCCTGTTGTTCGTGGTTGGGCAACACCTCGGCGGCCGTGCTCCCCAACGGCCGGTTCAGGATCAACCCGAAGGCGCCAGCGTCGGCGGTGTGCGCGGTCAGATAAAGGACGGCGCGCCGGAAATTGGGATCGCGCAGACTTGGGTGGGCGACGAGCAGCGAATGGGCAAACGTCTTCTCCTTGCGCTTGCCGCCTTCATCCCCGCCCCCGGCATCTCCGGAATCGTCGGGCGGCTGTTTTTTTCCGGGTTTGCGCATGGCGGGAAGCGCGCGGCTCGGGACCGCGGATGGGACTGATACCGGTCGCGTCCGGCTACCTGGTCTTCAAAAATCCGATGTGCTGGCGATCGCCGAGCCGTTGCAAGCGAGCCCGCGTCTGGAGATTTGCCCTCTGGCCTGACGGGCCGCGGTGCCGGGCCAGCCGCGAGGAAGCGCCGCCGTCACCGCCGGATTCCCCGGGGTAGAGCACGAGTTGTTTCACGCTCAGTTTCTGACGCACGTAGGCCGGCACGCCGTAGCCGCCCTCGACGTGCCCGCGACCAACGAGAACAACCAGTTTCTCGCTCGGATGTTCTTTGACGAAGTCCACGATTCGCCCCGCCATCGTCTGGTCCCAGAGGCTCTGCGCCCGGTAGTAGTTTTGCAGATTCACGCCGCCCGCGGTGCCAGCGTGCGGGTTCTGCGACATCTGCTCGGAGAAATGCTCGAAGCCACCGGCGATCGGTCGAAAACCCGTGGGCACCCAGACCCGGTCTTCGGCGTCCAGCGCGTTGCCGCGCGCCAGCTTCGAAGTCAGCGCGCGGGGTGCATTGAGCGCGAGCACGCGGACGCGTTCGTCGCGACTCCAGCGCAGCATTTTCTCGTAGAGCTGCGAGTAGTTGCCCCAGTTTTTCTGCCATTCAACACGATCGAGCAGTGCGTCACTGGCCAGTTGCCCGCGCTGCCATTGATCGAGCAGATCCTGCTGCGAAACGTCGAACATTTCCCACCCGGAGGCGAACGCCACACCACGAGATTTAAGCCCGCGCATCACGTCAAACTGGTATTCGTGATGGGCGTCGTTGTTATGCACCTCGCTGATGTAAATGACGTTGGCCTGATTCAGCGTTTCCCAAAACGCGGTCTCCTGCAGACCGGGCTGACGGACCGCAGCGGAGGGCAGCGGCGATGGCGCGCTGGTGCTTCCGGTTTGAGCCGCCGGTTTCGGCAGCGGGAGGCGACTGTTGGTCGTCGAACAGCCCACCAGACCGGTGCCGAAAAGAAGCACAGCGAAGATGCCGCTAACCGCGCCGACCGGAAGGTGCCTAAGAAGAAAAGAGGGAAGCGCGGGCGGCATAAGGAACTGGGAAAACCATGCTAACACGCGGGTCTCGGCGTTGCAAAATGCTGGCTGCGATCAGTCCGGCTGGCCCGCTTCCCAGAAGCGGCGGGGGGATGATCGACAGGACGGAAAAATGCCGGCCCGCGGTGGGCGAAACGTGATTCAGTTCCGCGCGAAATAGGCAAATTTCCAGCCGCCGCTGACGAGTTGCATTCCAGCGCGGTAGCCGCGGTAGTTACCCTCCTGAAGCGCGAATTCCGGTGGCGCGACCATGTAGCTTCCATACGGGACGAAACGCTCGCGCAGGACGAGCTCGAGTTCGGGCCAGACGTTGTTCTGGTCCCAATAGGCGAAGACGCCTTTTCCGCTGCCGGGGTCGTTTGCGGTCGGTTCCAGAAGGTAGCCGAATTCCGGAGTCATCATCTCTGCCACGGCCGGCAGATCGCGCGCCGCCACGGCGCGGCGCAGTCGCCCGAGAAATGATTGGAACGCCACGTCACCGCTTTGATCCGGGATGTTCGGCACCGGGGCCTTTTTTTTCGCCGCCGCGGCTTCGTCGGCCGCAGCGGGTGAAGGGGATGGTTTGGCGGCCGTGGTCGGACTCGTGGACTGGCAGGCAGTGCCGGCAAGGAACAGCGCGGGGAGCGCGAGCGAGACGAGGATCAACGTTCGGAAACCGGCGCAGCGGAAAAAGGAGTGCATCGTGAAAAGGGAGAGCAAATTTGGATCGGCGAGGCACTACGCAACCGCGCTGCGGCGCCCACCTGGCTGCTCGGGCGTAGCGATCACGCCGTCAGGCCGCGCTGCGGTTGCGGTCCTCCGACGGGCAACGCGGCGATGCTCCGGCCGGCGCAGCCACGGAATCCGTCGGAGGATTGGATGGACTAGGAACAGGAAGAGCAAAAGCGGGAGCAACCGCGTCAACCCGTAGGCGGGGCTAACGCGCCGGATTCGGTCGGCACGGATGGCCGCGAAAATCTCCCCCGCAGTGGGCGGCGCAGCATAGGACCGCGCCTCGTCGCCGATTGGCACTTCAAGAAATGAGAAGCTCGGGCCGAACGCGCAGCGCCGGTGCGCGTCCGAAGTCGCCAGTAATGGGAGCTTGTGCCGTGTCGCGAGTCGGACGGCGGGAATATTCGGGTTCAGGCCGCGCACGTGGAAGTGGCAATACTCGATGGCGTCGAAAAGGTCGATGTTCGCCTCCAGCCGCCGTCCGCCGATGGATCCACCGAGCACGTAAAAAGGGTGCGGTGCAAAGACGAACATTTCGTCTCCACGCGCGGCCCGCAGCCGGCGCAGATCGGCGAAAGTCCGGGTCGCTTCGGCCTCGGCGCGAGAGATATTTAACACAACGACATCGGCCCCTTCGAGCCGTAGTTCGACGCCGGGAATCAGCAAGATCCCCAGCTCGCGGGCGCGGGCGAATGCTTGCGGATCGTCGAAAAGCTCGCCGTGCAGCGTCACCGCCAGAGTTTGAAACCCGAGTTCGCGCGCTCGCTCAAGCAACTCCAGCGCCGTGTAGTCGATGGCGTCCATCGGATCCTCTGCCGTGTGTAGATGCAGGTCCGCTTTGATCCAACGCCGCCCCGCCGACGGTTTTCCCGTGGAGTCAACGCGATCTGGCGAGATGGGACAATTCTTCGCTGCGGTCACGGGCGGAGTCTAGGAAACGCGAGAGGCCAAGCAACAGGAATTCTTGCCGCCGCCTGCCGCACAGCGGTGCGCAGGCGCAAAAAAGTTGCGCACCACTCGTGCGATGCTAATACTCCCCTTCTCTCAGTCCAATCCCTGCTCGGGTGGTGAAATGGCAGACACGTACGTTTGAGGGGCGTATGCCGCAAGGCATGGGGGTTCGAGTCCCCCCCCGAGCACTTTCTTGCCGCTCTGTAACGCCTTTGGTTTTGCAGCCGGGGATCAGCGCGTCACAAGAGTCCCGCAGCCGGGCGCGGGCCAAACGCCCTTCAGGCCCGGTCGCGCTCCAAAGCGATCGCTGGGACCGGCGCTAACGGAGTGGCGACTGGCTCATCAGCGGTCGTGTGAGCAGGGATCCGCGAGGCCTCGGTCTTGATGAAATGCAGGATGACCGGCGCCAGGACGATGCCGGCAATCCCCATCAGCCGCTCGCCGAGCACCAGAGCCAGCAGCGTCAGCCACATCGGATACCGGATGCGCGAGCCGATGATTTTGCTGTTCAGGAAATATTCCGCTTTGTGGATCGCCACGAGAAAAACGAGCGCCGACAAGGCGTATTTTGGCGAGTAGGTGAAGGCGATGCCGACAATGATCGTGTTGCTGATGAGATTTCCGATCACTGGGAGCAGTCCGCAGAGAAACGTGAGAATCACGACCAGCGGGCCATAGCGTAGCGAGGTGCCAAAAACGAAAAGTGCCGTGGCCACGGTGTTCACGGCCGAGATCAGCACCTGCGCGCCGATCACCGTCCGAAAACTGTTGAACAGCGAACGAAAACGGGCGCTGATTTCATCGCCGTATTGGGAATACAGATTTAGTGGCCGTCCCTCGCGGCAATCATAGTCGAAACTCGGATAGAAAAAGATGCCGACCGCGATGACAGCGCCGACCAGCACGAGGACAAACTGCCGTGTCGCGAGTTTGGCGAAATTGCTCAGGATGAAGAGCGTCTCGTAGACCTTTTCCAACGTCATCGCGCGAAAACTATCCGCGTCGCTGAATGGCAGCTCGATGCCCTGTTCCGTGGCGAAGCCGACGATCTTCGGGATGGCGGTGGAAACAACCTCCGGAAGCACCACAAAGGCCCGCTTCAGGAAAAATGCGAATCCATAGAACAGCCCCGCCATCAGCACGACAAACAGCAGGACCGCCAGCCACTTCGACTTCCCGACGTTTAGTTTTGTCAGTGCGAGGTAGGAGAACAGCACCGCGACCAGCGGCGTCGTCAGATAAAACCACGCGGCCAGAACAAACAACAGGAGAACAAAGCCGTAGGAATGGACGAACGGCCGGTTCGCGGGGGAGGACATCATGGCGGGGAAATACAGCGAGATTCGCCGGGGAGACGAGCAAAGAACAGCAACAAACGAACCTCGCAAAGCAAGTTTTTCGTGGCGTCCGTGCTGCCACCCCCACAGAGAATCGTTCGTGACCCGGCAAGCGCGCCGCTTGCGACCGCCGGGTGACCGTGGTCCAGACGTGCCCGTCGCGCACGGCCAGCCGTGGCGGACGTGGCTGCCGCGCAGGCTGTCGGGATCGTTAGACGCAGGACGGTGTGACCTGCATCGGTTGGAAAAAGTCTCGTTTTTTCCGATCCACCAGTTTTGATTTTGCGAGCGATGTCCAATGCCCTACCCGCTCCTGACGCCAAATTTCTTCAGGGTGCGATGGTTTCCGTATCCGCGCTGGCGGAGCCACCGCAAGCAGTTCAGCGGCATCAGGAGATGGGGGCCGCCTCGCCGGAATCCGCCGGCGCTGCGCCGCAAATCCGGCCACGTAAACGCGCCGTCTGGTTCGGGTTCGTAGCGGCGCTGCTCGCGGCGCTTTACCTCGGCACGGCATCGGGTCCAGCCGTTTTCGACCAGATCGAAGGGCTTTACGCCGGGGCTGCGCGTGAAATGCTCGACCGCGACTTCGCCGCCGACACCCAGGGCCAGCTCTGGCGCGGGCACTGGTGGGTGCCGACCAATGGCGGCATCCCGCGTTTGCAGAAACCGCCGCTGCTTTACTGGCTCGAAATGGCGTCGCTGCGCGCCTTCGGCCACAACGAGTTCGCGGCGCGACTGCCGATCGCCCTCGCGTGCCTGACTTGGTTTTTCGCGCTGTTCCTTCTGGGGAAACGGCTCTACGGCCGCGCGGTCGGCACCACGGCGGCGCTGATCCTGGGCACGATGGCGGGCGTCTTTATTTTTGGCCACATGATCATGCCCGAGTCGCTGCTCGCGGCGTGTCTCACGCTGACGTTCTGGTGTTTTGTCAGCGCCTGCCGGGCGCCCGGGAACGCCGGGAAATGGTTCACTCTGGCGTGGCTATTCATGGCGCTTGGTTCGTTCGGCAAAGGATTGCACGGCGCCGGTTATCCGCTCGGGGTCGCCGCGATCGTGGCGTGGTGGCACCCGGCGAGCCGGCCGCTTTGGAAACAGCTCTTCCAACCGGCGGGGCTGCTGATTTTTCTCGTGGTCATGGTCCCCTGGTATGCCGCGATGGAGCGTCATTTCCCCGGGTTTCTCCGGGACCAGTTCTTGAATGAACAGGTCGGTCACGTCATCAACCGGCGGTATCCTGCCGACAGCGAGCGGGTCTCGGTTGTCGCCTTTTGGGCGCAGCACCTCATTTACTTTTTTCCGTGGACGCTCTTCGTCCCGGCGGCCGTCATTGCCTGGGCGCGCCGACGGAAGGGCCCAGGCGATGATGTCGTGCCCGGCCTGGGATTCGCGGAAGCGCGCGATCTCGATTTTCCGCTCCGGCGCGTGGCGACTGCCATCCCCGCCGCCTGGCTGGGGCTGACGGCCGGGAGCATCGTGTTCTCGGCGTTGCAGGATTATTACACGATGACGGCTTGGGGCGTTGTCGCGCTCTGGCTGGCTATGCCCTTGGCGGGCGGCGGCACGCGGGCATTCCCGCGCTGGGCGCAGGTCTTCCCCGGGGCGGTGCTCATCCTGCTTGGGTGCGTCGCCTTCGTCGCCGGTGACTGGCTCTCCGGGCATGTGCAACGCGCGCCCGCCGGCGCCGAGGTGCTCGCCGCGACAAACACCATCGCCGAGCGCGACTCCATCATGGACACGATCACCGCGATCCCGCTGGAAGCCTGGCGGGAAATGCTCCCACTGCTCTGGGGCACCGCGGCGGCCCTGCTTCTCGGCGGCGCCACGGCGGTGACGGCGGCGCTGCGCGGACGCCTCGGTGCCGTGGCGCCGGTGGTCGCGGTGGCGTCGGCAACTCTGCTGGTGCTGGCGGCGCGGGGGATGGGGGTGATGGAGGACCAGGTCTCGCTCAAGCGCGTGGCCCAATCGATCAACCGCCTGGCTGAGCCGGACGCACTCGTTGTTTGCCAGGGCAATCCGCGTGACAACCCGAGCGCGTTTTTCTACATCGATCGCCAGCTGCATTTCGTCGATTCCTCGCCGATCCACGAGTTTGCCTCGCGCGAGTTGAAAATCGGCGCCCACCTGTTTCTGGAACCGGACGACCTGGCGCGCCGCTGGAGCGAGCCGGGTGGCGCGCAGATTTTCCTGATCTGCGAGGCCGCCGAACTGCCGCGCTGGGAGCGGCTGCTCGCCCTCAGCCCGGCGCAGAGCGAGCCCCGGGCGCGGAGCGGCTCGCGCGTGCTGCTGTCGAACCGCTAATAACAGACGGACGCCCCGCCGGTCAGATCGCGTCCTGCTCGTTCACCCACTTCACCGCGTAGCACATCAGCTCCGGAGCATCGCGCAGCTTCAGCTTTTCCTTAAGGTTCGCCCGGTAGGTTTCCACCGTTTTGACGCTGATCTTCATCTCCTCCGCGATCGCCCGGGTGCCGCGCCCGCGGCCGATGAGCTGGAGCACCTGGAGCTCGCGGTTGCTCAGGTTTGCCACCGCGTCGGCCGAGGTGGCGATTTCCTTCGCCTCCCCGCCCCCGACGAACCTGCCGACGAGCTGGGATGTCACCGAGCTGCTGACGTAGAGGTGTCCCGCGAGCACGCGCCGGATGGCGGCAGCGATGTTCTCGGTCGCCTCCTGTTTCATGACATAACCGCGGGCGCCGGCGCGGAGCGCGCGCTCGGCGTAGAGCGCCTCGTCGTGCATTGAGAGCACCAGGATGGGCAGCTTCGGCAGGAAATTGCGCAAGTCCCTGATCAGATCGATCCCACTGACCCCTTTGAGGGAAATATCGACGATCGCGAGATCAGGCTGCAGTTCCCGCGCGGCGGCCAGGCCCTGCGGCGCCGTGGAGGCCTGCCCGCAGACCGTCAGATCCGCCTCACTATTGAGCAATGCCATCAGGCCCTGGCGCATGATCGGATGGTCGTCAACGATCAGCAGCCGACGTTTGTTTTCCTGGTTGGAGGGAGACACGGTGGGGCGTGGATTACAAAATGGAACGGCGCGCCGGATGAATCATCCCGGGGAGGCAGCGGCGACCATAGCGGGTAAGACCGGCGCCGGGCAAGTTCGCGCACGGAGCAGGGTGGCTCAAGGCGCGTTTTCCGCTCGCCGCGAGAGCGCCGCTCGGAGACGAAGCGGATCGCCGCCGTGCAGAAGATCGCGCTCGGTGCGATCCGGGAGCAGACGGCGCCATTAGGAATCTCCCAGGGTGACCGTCACCACGGTCCCGCTAGCCGGGCCGGGCTCGATCGACAACCGGCCGTGCATGGTTTCCGCACGGTAGCGCATGATCTGCATTCCCATGCCCCCCGCCGCGGCACCGCGCGCCGTCCGCCGGATGCCGGCCCCGTCGTCCGCGATCGCCAGCCGGGTCTGACCGGTCACCCGATCGTGCTGGAAGGTGACGGCGATCCGCGCCGGCTTGCCGTGCTTGAGCGCGTTATTGATCGCCTCCTGCGCGATCCGGAAAAGGTGCGTGGCGACCTCGTCCGCCGAGATGACCGGAGCCGCGGGGACCTGGCAGGATTCCTCGCAGTGAAACGTGCAGACCACCTTGAACAGATTTTCCACGTTCGCCGCGAGGCCATGCATCGCCGTGCGCCAATGGGTCGCCTTCAGCTCCATCGGATGCATGCCGCGCGCGAGGTCGCGCGTCAGCCCAGTGGCGTGGTTCACCTGGGACAGGATCGTCTGGACATCCGCGGCGATCGCCGGCTGGCGCGCGGGGTCGATGCGCGAAGTCAGCGCTTTGAGCATCAGGCCGATCCCGGCAAGATTCTGGCCGAGGCCGTCGTGGAGATCCTGCGCCATGCGGCGCTGCTCGCGCTCAGAGATCGCGAGGATTTCCTGCTCGACCTGGCGGCGTTCCGTGACGTCCTCCAGCGCGAGCAGGATCAACGGCGGGCGCTGGTCCTGGCCGTAAATTTTCCGCGCATTCAGCAGCAGGCGCTTGTATCCGGACCCGCGGAATTCGTGCTCGACGGCGAAGTCCTTGAACTCCGTGCCGTTTTTCAGCACGTCGTCGAGCAGCGAGCGCAGCTTCGGCAGGTTCCATTGCCCGCTGCCGAGCGCGGCGATCGGCTTGTTGATGGTCTGCGCGGCGGCCAGGCCGAAGGTGTCGTAGAACGCCCGGTTGGCGCTCACCACGTGCAGCCGGGAATCGAGCACGAGCAGCGGCTCGCGCACCGTGGCGACGACGGCTTCCGAAAAGTCACGTGAGACTTTCTCTTCGTGCACGGAGCGCTTCAGCGCGTCCACATCGACCAGAGCCAGGACCGCGCCTTCGATCTTGTGGTCCGCCGTTTTGTAAGGCCGGACCGAGAGCGCATACCAGCGGCCATCGTGATCCTGCACCTCCAGCTCGCGCACCGTGACCGTCCGGGTCACTTCTTCGATGATGCCGGAAAGGTCCGGCACGTCGAGGTTTGGCTTGATGTCGCTGAACGGCCGGCCGACGTCGCTGGGGATGAGGTTGAACAGCCGCGCCGCCGCCGCGGTGAAGCGGCGGATCGTGCCATCCATGGCGAGCATCACGATCGCAAACGAGATCGTGTTAACCAAGTTCACCAAGTCGTTGTTCACCGCGGCGACCTCGGTGTTCCGATGCTGCAGCTCCTCGTTGACCGTGACGAGTTCCTCGTTTGAGCTTTGCAGCTCCTCCTTGGCGGTTTCGAGCTCTTCGTTCGTGCTTTGGAGCTCCTCGTTCGAGGACATGATTTCCTCGTTCGCGCTGCGGATTTCCTCGTTCGAAGCATCCTGCTCCTCGACGATGCTCTGCAGGTAGCGCCGGGTGGAGGCCAGCTCGGTTTGAAGCGCGTCGATTTGCTGGGCGTAGGGCTTGGCGCTGTGGTTGCCCCGCCCCCGCCCGGTGGCCGGCTGCATCTGCCCATCCGCGTCCGGGGCCGTCGGCACTTCCGCGGAGCCGGATTTGGCGGGATCCGACAGCGGGTGTTCATGGAAAAGAATGAGGTAGTAGCCCGCGGCTCCTTTCGCCTCGCCCTGCAGCGGCACGATCTCGATCTCGATCTCCCGCGGCGCTCCGTGGTCGGTGAAAACGACCCGGCGCCGCAGCGCCACCCCTTCCCGCCGGACGGCGGCCAGCGCCGCGCGCACCGGCACCGCCAGACCTTCCTTCACCATGCGGGTGAGTTGAAATGTCGCCCGGCCCTGGCTCGGCTCGAAGTAAGCGGTGCTCTTCCCGCGAAACTGGACGATGTCGAAATCGCTGTTCACCATCACTCCCGGCGGCACGTAGCGGGTGAGCAGGATGCGGTCGGCCTCACGCTGGGGATCGAGCGGCAGCGCGTCTGCGCCCGGCACCGGGGACATCGTCGTTGCCTCCGCATCCTCCCGGCGCGCGGCGGCGTCCACGGCGGCGGATCGCTCCGCCCGCTCACGGGTTTTCGGCCCGGCTTTGGCAGCCTTTCGACCACCGGGTTTCCGGCCGGAGGTTTCGGGCACTGCGGAGCCCGGCAAGAGCCGGGAGAAGGGCATCAGATCGATCGGCGGAACCCGCCCCGGCTGCACGGTGTCTCGACGCCGGAAGATCCGGGTTTTCTTGTCCACGTCCGCAAACAAATTCTGAAACTCGCCGACGCTTTCGGAACTGCCGAGGAGTAAGAAATCCACCGGGCCGCAGCGCATAGTGGAAGACCGGAAAAATGCGGCGCTGCAGCGGCTGGCCCAGGTAGATGAGCACATTGCGGCAGGAAACCAGATCGAGCCGCGAGAACGGCGGGTCTTTGACGAGATTCTGCCGCGCGAAGATAATCATCTCGCGCACCGGCTTGGCGATCCGGTAGCTGCGGCCGTGTCGGGTGAAAAATCGTTTCAGTCGCTCGCTCGGGACATCGAGCGCGATGTTCTCGATGTATTCCCCCTCGCGCGCTCGATCCAGCGACGGCTCCGAGAGGTCCGTGGCGAAGATCTGGACCTGGTATTCATTGCGCCGCCGGCCGAGGAATTCCAAGAAGGTGATCGCCAGAGAATACGCCTCCTCCCCGGTCGCGCAGCCCGGCACCCAGACGCGCACCGGATCATCGGGGCTGCGGTCTTTGAAGAGGCGCGGAAAGATCCGTTTCCGCAGATAGTCGAAGGCGGCCGGATCGCGGAAAAAGCTCGTCACCTTGATGAGCAGATCCTGATACAGGGCGAGCAACTCGTTTTCGTTGTTGCGCAGGAAGCGCGCGTAATCGTTGAGCTTGTCGAACCGCAGCAGGGCCATCCGGCGCATGATGCGGCGCTGGATCGTGGCCTGTTTGTAGTTGGTGAAATCGACCCCGACGGAGTTGCGCAGAAGCAGCAGGAGCCGGCGGAGATCCTGCTGGAAGCGCTGTTGCTCGGTGAGGATCGTCGCCCCGCGCCAGCGGGGATCCCCGGCGTCATCGTCTTCCGGCACCGCGATATCGGCAGGCGCGTCCTTCCCCGGCTTCTCGGCCGGCGCGTCGCCGTGCTCGGCAGCTGACTCCAGGCGGTCGGCGACATGGATGTATGCGTGCCGGTCGAGCCGCGCCAGCTCGCGCGCGACCGCGGCGGGCGGCAGCACGAAATCGACGCACCCGGTCGCGATCGCCGCGCTGGGCATCTCATGATATTTCGCGGTCGACTCGTCCTGCACGAAGACGATGCCCCCCTCGCCTTTGATCGCCTCCACGCCGAGCGCGCCGTCCGTGTTCGCGCCCGAGAGAATCACGGCGACCGCCCGGCTGCGGGCTTCCTCGGCGAGACTGCGCAAAAAGACATCGACCGGCATGTGCTGGCCGCGGTGCAGCGTGCGGGGACCGAGCACGAGCCGACCGTGATCGATGCGAAGATTTCGATTCGGCGGGATGATGTAAAGGTGGTCGATCTCGACGCGGGCGCCGTCGGTGATCTCCCGGACTGAGAGCTTGGTCCGGCGGCTCAGTAATTCGCGCAGCAGGCTCTTGTGCCGCGGATCGAGATGCTGCACGAGCACCAGCGCGAAGCCCGGGTTTTCCGGCAGATGATCGAGCAACTCCAGGATCGCCTCCAGTCCGCCCGCGGAGGCGCCGATGCCGACGATCGCGAACCGATCTTTCAGCGGGAAAGCGCTCTCCCGGCCGGGCGCGATTGGTGCCGCTGCTGGGCGTTTTTCTTTCCGCCCCGCCTCCGGGCCGGTTTTATTGGCCGCAGGCACGGCAGGCTTTTTCCGAACGGCGCGCTTCACGCCGGAGGCCTCGGCTTTGCCTCCCCCGGCATCGGCGACCGCCGGCTTCAACGTCGGGCGCAAGGCGGACTTCGCCTTGGAACTGGGAACAGAGTTCTTCCGCCGCATGACAACTTGGGAAGAACCCATCCTCCATGGATTCCAAAGTGACTGCAACCTCCGGCATCGGGAATCGGCAGGGAGTCACCGCACGGGCGCAGCGGGTCGGGAGCGGATTGCTTTCCGGGGCGCTGGCATTGCATTGAAGCAGCCGACGTCGCGGCCCGGGGCGTGAGCGCGCCGCCACTAGACCCACGCGCGGCGGCCCCCTGCAGCGACCGCCAGCCGGGATCGCTTCACTCGTCGATGACGGGAGGGCGCACCGAAATTCCCTTCATGTTACTACAACGACCAGCCCAAATACTTGCCACCGCGCATCGCGGAATTTGCTCGGCCAGAATTTTGAAGTGCAAAATACGCTTGTTAAGAGGCGCGGTCCTTCATAGAAAGGAAGCTCGTGCCGGACGCGCGGCGGTCCCGGTGTTTGTTCTCTACCCATTCCAGTATGAAATCCTTTCCTCTCACCCCATTCTCGTTCCTGCGCGCGCGGTCGCTTCGCAGCCTCCTGCTTTTCGTCGCCGCCAGTGGCCTCGCTTTCACAGTTTCTCAGAGCGTCAATGCCAGCGGCCGTTCAGACGTGCCGGAGAGCCCCGATTTCCACGGGCCACCGGCCAAGATGTGGGTGGAAAATCTACCGGCGGCCGATGCAGCCGACCTGCGTCTGGCGCCGAAAGCGCGCAGCGTGGCGGCGTTTGGCGACATCACGGTCGGCGCGCGGAAGGGTTTCGCTCCCGATGCGGTCGGTCCGTTGAACCGGGCCTGGACGGCCATGGGTCCGTTCCCGATTCCGAACGGGCAGACCTCTAACCGGTCCGATCCGGTGAGCGGGCGCGTGACTTCCATCGCGGTGCATCCCACGGATGCCAACATCCTCTATGTCGGCACCGCGCAGGGCGGTCTGTATCGCTCGCTGGACGGCGGCGGGAGCTGGAAGCCGTTGATGGATAATGCCCCTGTGGGTGCGGTAGGCACGCCGCTCGCGATCGGCTCCGTGACCATCAGTCCGACCGATCCGAACACGGTTTTCGTCGGCACCGGCGAAGGCAATCTTTCCGGCGACAGTTTCTTCGGCAGCGGCTTCTACATCATCACCGCTGCGGGGACGAACAGCCCGGTCGTCAATGGACCTTACAACGCCGCGTCCGGACTGGATCCGCTCGGCGGCGTCCCGGTGGGCACCGACGTTTTCTCCGGCCGTTCCATTGTCGCGATCGCCGTGGATCCGACGAACGCGAATAATGTTTTCGTTTCGACCTCCTCGGGCATCGGCGGAATCGTGAGTTCCGCCTACTCGGTCCTGCCGCGTCGCGGTCTCTTCCGTTCCACCAACGCCCTTGCAGGCTTGACGGGCGGCACTCCGACCTGGACGCGGTTGCAGGTCGCGAATACCTCGAACAACACGATCTCGACCTCCGTGGTCATGGACCCCAGCAACCCGAACAACGTCGTGGTTGCATTCCTCGGCCAGACCGCTGGCGCGGATCCGCAGGGAATCTACCGGACGACGAATGCCCTGGCAGCCACGCCGACGTTTACGCTTTCCAAGTCGGTCACGCTGGGCACGACGAACGGCAACTGCAAACTCGCGATCAACAAGGTCGGCGGCGTGGTTACGGTCTATGCGACCACCGCCGAAGGGACGACCTCCTCGCAAGGCCGCCTCTATAAATCCACCGACGGCGGCGCCACCTTCGGGGCGGCGTTGTCCGGCGTGAACGGGTTCGGCGGCGGACAAGGATTCTACGATATCGCGCTCGGCCTCGACCCGACGAATGCGAACAACGTTTCCGTCGGCGGCAACACGAGCAATAACATCCATCGATACACTCGCGACGGCGGTGCGACTTTCAGCACCAGTATTTCCGGCCTGCACGCCGACGTGCACGCCATCGCCTACGCGCCGTCCAATCCCGCCGTGGTCTATCACGGCAACGACGGCGGCATCTGGAAATCGATCGACGCTGGGTTGACCTGGACCTCGTTGAACAACGGCAGCTTCAGCGCCACGCAGTTCTCCGGGATCGCGCTGCACCCGACCGATCGGAATTTCTCCCTCGGCGGCACGCAGGATAACGGCACCATCCAGCTCCGGCCCGACGGCAGCTTTTTCCGCGTCGATTTCGGTGACGGCGGCTACACCCTCATCGACCAAAACGCCACGGACACGACCAACGTCGTGCAGTATCACACTTACTTTAACCAGACGAACAACCTCATCGGCACCGGTCGCATCCTGGTGAACAGCTGCGCCACCGAAGGGCAGTGGTCCTTCCACGGCATCTACGGCGGGGCGGTCGATCCGACGCCGTATTGCGATGGCACGACCGACACGTTCAACGGCATCGTGCTGGCTGACCCGGTGTTGTTCTATGCGCCGATGGTTCTCGGCCCCGGCAACCCGAACACCTGGTATTTCGGCACGGATAAGCTGTATCGTTCACCGAACCGGGCGGACACCGCTCCGGCCGCGAGCCAGGTTTTGCAATCTGGCATCCGGGTCAGCGCCATCGGCATCTCGCCGCAGGACGATAATGTCCGGCTCGTCGGACTGGAGAACGGCAAGGTCTTCGCCACGTTCAATGGCCTGCCCACGCTCGTGCAGATCGCCGGTGCCGGGGCGACGAACGGCTCTACGACCACCCCGGCGACCGCGGTCGGCCGGGTCGTCGTCGATCCGAATAACAAGACGATCGCCTACGTGGCCTTCGGCGGCTTCGGCACGCCCGCGTTGCCGCTCAGTCACGTCTACAAGATCACCGGACTCGACAACCTGACGGCAAACGGCAACGTCACCGTCACCGAGATCTCTGCCGGTTTGCCCGACATCCCGGCGAATGCGCTGGCCATCGATCCGCAGAGTGCCAGCGGTGGCTCCTCCACCGACATCTACGTCGGCATGGACAAGGGCGTCTATTATTCGTCGAATGGAGGCACCTCCTGGACGCTTTACGGCACCGGTCTGCCGCCCGTCTCGGTCTTCGGCATGGAGATCCAGAACGCGAACCGCATCCTGCGTGTCGCCACCCACGGCCGTGGTTTTTACGAGAACTACACCGCGCTGCAGCCCGCGGTGCCGCTCCTCTCGAAGGCGGTGTCCCGCAAGGTGCACGGCACGGCCGGCACGTTTGATATCGTCATGCCCCTCACCGGCTCCTTCGGGGTGGAGTCCCGCACCGGTGGCAGCGGTAATAACTTCACCGCGGTGCTGACCTTCGCGAACACCGTGGTTTCCGGCACGGCCTCCGTCCCGGCGGGCGTGGGCACCGCCGGCACCCCGACGTTCAACGGCAACGAAATGACGATCCCGCTGAGCGGAGTCAATGACTCCCAGGTCATCACAGTGCGAGTGACAAACGTCACGGACATCAACGGCGGCATCCTCCCCACGGCCGACGTGAGCTTCGGGTTCCTCATCGGCGACACGAACGTGGACCGCAGCGTTAATGCCAGCGACATCGCGCAGACGAAGAGCAACTCCGGGCGCGTTGTGGACCTGACCAACTTCCGCACGGACGTCAATGCTGACGGCTTCGTCAACAGCGGCGATGCGTTCATCACCCGTTCGAAGTCCGGCAACGCGCTGGTGTTGCAGTGAACCTTCCCGTTCGTCCATCCATCCGCCGCCGCTTCCACCACACCCCATGAAAAAACTCCTCGTCACCACGCTCGTCGCCGCCGCCTGCGGCCTGTGTGCCCTGCAACCCACTCCGGCCCGGGCCCAGAGCGCCAACTTCACGTTGAGCCTGGCGTCGGGGAGTCTTCTTCCCGGGAGTAGCTTCACCCTGTCGCTATCGCTCAACTTCACTTCGGGCGGAAACATTCAAAATCTTGCTGGTCTCTCCTATTGGCTGCAGACGCAGAACAGCAATCCGCCGTTCTACTTTGCGCTGACGAATCGCGATCTCAGCGGCAGCCAGTTCACGGATCCGCAAACTCCTGGCATCACCTACCCGCAGAGTCTCCAGCCGGACAATGCGAATGACCTGGGTGCGCTCCTGCCGGTCGGTGCGACACCGCTGGCGAGTGGTTTCTACCCAATCGCGCAACTCACGTTCTCGATCTCGGCCATGGCGACCCCGGGGAATTACGTGATCCAGACGATCGCCGGCGGGCCGAAGAACGGCGTGATGAACGATAGCGACGGCGATACCCTCTCGATCCCTTCCCAGTCGTTTTCCGTCAACGTGGTGCCGGAACCGGGCACACTGACTCTCGCCGTGGTGGCTGCCCTGACCGCCGGCGTGGTGGGCTGCCGCCGACGCCGCACGATGTCCTGAGACACGGGGATGTAAAACATTCCTTTTTCCGAGCGCAGCCCCGGTGACTTCCACCGGGGCTGTTTTCGTTTTCAGGGACGCCTTTGACGGGCAGTTTTTCTCCGTTCTGTGCCTCGCCAAGGCGCCGCCACGCATCGGGGCATTTGTTCCCATTCGGCTCGCGTCGCTCCCGACCGGTCATTTTCCATTCCGCCGCTTGCCGCGTGCGGAAATCGGTCCGCCGTCGATTGTAGAGGCGGCTCTGTGAGCCGCAGAATCGAAACGCACGCCTGTCACAAAGCCGGCTCTAGAACGGCAGTGCACAGAGACCGCACGTGTCTTGCCACGAAACCGTGAGACGCAGAGTCCAGTCCATTCCGCCGGAAAGACGTCCCGAGTCTCCGACGTGGAGAAATGGAACCCGAGTCTGGACGGTTGACCCTCCGGACATGAAACCCCCGCCCGCTTTTTCGCGCCTCCGAGGGCCGAGTCGAACCCAGGATCCCCGGGGCTGTCACTTGTCTAGGTTCGGATCGCGGCGGGCATCCCAGCCGAGATTGTTCCCCGGATGGTTTCGGACTCGGTCGGCAGGATCCACCGTTTTTTCCGTGCCGCCGGCAGAGTGAAGAAAATTGTGGATCCGGGTGCGGGAGTCCTGGTCTGCGGCGACCAGCGAGAATCGGAACCCCGCGGCGATGGACTCGACGATCGGCGTAACGCCCGGTTTGTCCTGAAGCCGGCTCGACGTCCCTTCGTTGCCTGCGGGGAAAAATGGGTCGAGCAGCGAAAAATCACCGCCCGCGGCGCGCTCCCTGAGCACCCGGGCATAAACTCCGAGTGCATCACGGGTCGCCGTGTCGCCGGAATCCCGCGCTTCGACGGTGACGTCTCCTCCGCTCGCGCTGAGGTGGACCTGCACGGTGATCTTTTCGCGCGATATCCGCGGCGCATCCGCAGGTTCCCGGGCGGCTGGTGATGCTGGCACGACAGGGCGATCTTCCAGCCGCTGCGCCCGTGCGAAAAGGGAAATCGCTCCCGCGATCAGGAGGGCCAGGGGCAGCGCGTGCGCGCGAAGGCGGAGTTTCATCGACGGAGCAGCGTGGGCTCCACGCCGGCTTCCCCGAACCTGCGCCAGTTCCCACCGAAAAAACAGGGCGAACCTGTGCATTCCCCGATCCGACGATCCGCCCGCGCGCTCGACGCCCGTCGCTTACACGCGCCAGAACCTTCGGCCTCCGGTCCGGAATACATCCAGCGAGCCTGGCTCATCAGGAGTCGATTCCACACCGGGCAAAAACGCGGACCGCCGCTGGCGCTCCCGTCCGCCCGTGGCCCCAGCGACGCGGGGCGGCGCCTCGCCATCTATTTCGTGATCACCTGCCCGGTGGCGAAGTTGAAGAATAGGCGCGGATCGCTCAGATACCGCCCGGGCCGGCTCGGATCCGGAAAATAATAGAGAAAGCTGCCAAGAGTGAAGTCGTAGAGGTAGGGAAAGATCGCCGGGCTCGTGTAGAACCAGGTGTTGCCACTCTTGAAATCAAAGAGGAAAGCTCCGTGCGCCGAGTCGTTTGCGGGAACAAAATATTCGAAGCCGAGATCGAAGTGGTAAAGATACGGAAAGTAGCCCGCGCTGTAGTAGCCGAACGCGTTACCGCCGGCAAAGCCCAGGTAGGACACGTCGCTGGTGAGGTCCACCCGGCCGTTGAAAAATGCCGGGGTCGTCGGGGTGAAGGCGCGCGCAAACACGTATTCCGCCACCTGCCGGCCCTGCGCGATGCCGACGGTTTTATCGAACGCCCAGTGGATGCCGAGGTAAATGCGGCTCTGGCCGTTTTCCTCTTCGGCTTGGGAAAAGGACGAGAAGCTCCGCGGCACCAGCGGACGCGTCACGCCGTCGTTCCCGCGCGTCTCGCCGTTGAACTCGTCGGAAACAAATGTGAACGGGATTTGATCGGTGCCGTAGAACCGGCGCAACGTCTCGAACAACGCCCCTCCGAAACCCGCGTGCCCGGACGGATACGCCGGAAACGGCGGCGTGAAATTTGGTCCGCTCAGATTGCTGGCCGGTGCGCCGAGAGGCGTGAAACTTGGGTCCCCGATCGTGGCGTCATTACCGTCGCCCGCGCCCGTCGGTCCGGTGCCCGGATCGGACTCCGGGATGCCGGTGATGGGTCGCCAGAAATCGTAGAAAAACTTGGAATCCCAGACGCACATCGCCGTGTCCGCCATCGCCACGTTGGCCAGGGCCAGCAGCCGCGCGAGCTCCACCGAGCCGAGCCCGGTCTGTCCGGCGATCTGCACGACGATTTGATTGTAGAGCCGCGGCGGCGCGCAAAGGCTCGGCGTGCCATCGTAAGCCCAGAAGTAGCCGATAAAGGTCTGCTCGGCTGTGCGCTCGGTCGGCGTCGTGATACCGTCCCCGCCCAGGCGCCGAACCTCGTTGAACGCTGCCGCATATTCCGCGCTGTTCAATGCCGGCGGTGGCGGGACTCGGAATTGACTCGCGCCCGCGACGATGAACGGCTGGCACTCGCCCCAGTGCGCTCCGAGCACCAGGGGAATCCGGCTGATCGGATCCTGCCGCCACCGGCCCGGCAGGTCGCTCGTCAGATAATCGACGTTCACCAGGGCTTCAGAAACCTGGGAGCCGTCGTTTGTCCGGCGCGCCAGCATCGTGGCAGCGATCCCC
Organism: uncultured Verrucomicrobiae bacterium; assembly: GCA_963762725.1. GTDB lineage: Bacteria > Verrucomicrobiota > Verrucomicrobiia > Chthoniobacterales > SZAS-18 > JAFAXH01. The sequence continues at coordinate 941,277 of CAVXLY010000007.1, forward strand.
TGGCCGAGCCGAATCCCGTTCGCGCGTTCCTCTTCGTTGCCTGTCGCGGCAAGGTCTTCCGCGAGCCGTGAATCAAATGATGCGGCTTGCGACGGGTAGAGCGCCGCCAGCGTGTCGTGCGCCGCCTGACTCACGGCAGCCGAAAGCGCAATCGGTCCGGCGGGCGCCTGGACGCCGCTGTAGCTCGTGTAGCCGCCGACGATTGCGTTGATCGCGTCGAACATCGCGATATGCACGATCGCCATGGCGCGGCTGGAGCGTCCCGGGCCGAGCTGTTCGCCGTAAACCCGCCCCTCGCCATCCGCGACCGGGGTGTGATCGAGCCCGCTCGCGTTGACGGCGATCTCATTCCAGCGCCGGACGGGATCGACGCCGGCCGGGATCCGCGTCATGACCTTCGCCGCAGCAGCCGGCGAAGCCGCCCGAAAACGGGGGCCGAGAGCGGTCCGAAAGCTTTGCGCCCTTCCACCGCTGACTGTGAGGGCAACAAAAAAGCAAACCCACGGAAAGGCGGAGGACCGCCCGGACAAGCGCTTCATGAAAGTCTCTTCGGTTACAGATGCCCGGATCCACTGTTGTCCGCGCCGGCGGATCGTCGCCTTGCTTCGAAAGCCTCCGAAACCGCTTTCCGTGCCGGCCGGGCCGCCGCACGCTGGAGGATCCGGTCCCGGCGCGCAGGAGGGTTGTAGCGCGGCGGAACGCGGGAGGTCAATGCGTTTCAACGACTTCCCGACACTCACCGGGCGGCAGCCAGAAGGAGGCATCACCTTATGCTCGATTTAGGCCGGGCGCCGACGATCGGGCGACTCACCTCGGTGCAGGTGTGCCAGCGGCGACTGGTTCGGAAGACGCCGCCTTGGTTCGCAGCCATCAACACATCCACATGTCCCGGCGCTTCGTGGAGCAAATCGAGGCGGAGGCGGGAATCGAACCCGCGAATAGAGGTTTTGCAGACCTCGGCCTTACCACTTGGCTACCCCGCCGATAAACCGATTTGCCGCCCTCCCGAACTCGCGAATTCTGTCGCGGCTCCGACGTGCCGCCGACAGCCGAATCCGGAAGGGACGCCACAGTAGAACCCGCGTTCTGTCGTGTCAATCGCGCCGCGCCTGCCCAAGCGTTCCGTTACGCGCCGAGCAAACTTCGCGGATCGTCGCGGCGACATTTCGACAGAGCATTTCGGGGTCTGATTTCGCGAAGTGCCCCTGATTTGTCACGCCCGCTGTCCATGCGATGGAATTGCGAGCGCGCGCCGAAACACGGAGGCTCAGCCCGGATGAGCGAAGCGAATCTTCTGCCGAAAAAACACGCACTTCTCTTCCTGTGTTTTATCTTCGCAGGCCCGATTTCTCCGTGCTTTCAGCGCGCGCGCCTTGGAAGATGGACACCGCCTGATTCGTTGTTCTCATGAGTCTCCGTGTCTTTACCTATTCTGCGATCGAGGATGCCTGGAATGCGGCCGTGCCGGAATGGTGTCGGTCGGCCAACGACCGTGTCCTTGCCGGCGGTGAAGCCTGGTTGCTCACCGCGAATGCCGGCCAGCAGCAATGGATCAAAGCCCGCTGCCTGCGCGCCGGCGTGCCGCTTGTCGGCGTGCGGTTGCCCGATGCCTCGCAGTTGCGCCGGCTGCTCTGTGCCCGCTTCGGCGTGGAGCCGCCGGCATTCGGATCGGATAGCCACGATTTCCTCCTCAGCCTTTGGGCGCAGGCAGTCGTGGGCCAGCCCGGCACCGCCGCAGCAGCGGACGCCGAGAACATCGGTCGTCATCCCGCGGGCTGGCGCGCTGCGCTGGAGCACCTCGACGCCGCGGGCTGGCTCGATGAAAGCCGCGCTGCTGACGAATCCGGGATCGTCGCGCGCAATGCGCTCCCGCCGCTCCTGCTAGAGTGGCTGCCCGCCCTGCGCGCGACCGGGTCCTGGGTTCCCGCCATCGACCGGAAACTCTGCGCCCGCGCGGCGGCCTCCGCCGGGTCGGCGGCGAAAGCCGGCGTCAAACCGCTCTCCGTGCTGGCGATCGGCTGGGATGCCCTTTGTTGGGCGCGGCGGGATTTGTTCGTCGCGGCGCTGCGTGCGGCCGCGCCGGTTTCGGCGGAGGTGTTGCTCCCGGCTCCGCGCGGCATCGGGCACGCCGAAGCGGTGGCTCAGGATTGGATCGAGGCCATCGCCGCCGGTCACGGCGCCGAAGAAGAAATTCGCGTCTGCCCGTCGAGCGCACAACGCCCGCCGCGGCACGCGACGCTCGTCGAACGGCTCGAAAGCGTTGACCTCGGCTCGCCGGACGAGGCCGAAGCCGCGGACTCGCGCCCCGCGATGCTGGTCGGCAGCGACTGGACCGATCAGATTGCGCTCGCCGAGGAATGGATCGCCCGCTGGCTGCTCGAAACTGCCGATGACGCCGCCGCGCGGTTGTGCGTCCTTTTTCCGACGCGCGGGCCGCTGTCGGCTGCGTTTCTGCGCGCGGCCAGCCGGGCCGGGCTTGCCGTCGAGGATAATCTCGGCGAGCGGCCCGAGGCTCCACTTCCGGTCCAGATCGCCCGTGCGATCCTCGATTACCATTTGGACGAAACCGGCATCGAGCCGCTGCTGACGCTTGTCGGCCTGCTCAACGATTGTCCCGCCTGCTGGATTCGTGACCCCCACGATTTCGGGCTGCCGCTGGAGCCCGTGGCGCTGCGCCGCGCGCTTGCTGACGCGTTTATCGAGTTGCAGCATCGCAGCGCCCGGCTGCTCGCGGACGGCAGCGGCTTTGCGCGATCCACCCAGGCCGGGCCGCTCGGGCGACTGATCAAATTTCTCGATCGCTGGCCTGAATCGCTCCCGTGGGCGGAGGCGCGGGCGCGTTGGGAGGATTGTCTGCGCGCCTTCAAACTTGAAGCCGCAGAGTTGCTGCCGACCTGGAGCCGCCTCGCCGCGCTCCTCCCGGATGCGGAGCCGGTGCCGGTGCGCGCGTTTTTCGAATACGTCCGCAACCTGCTCGGCGGCATCGGTGCCCTGCCGCGGCCGGCGGCGGAACACCGGCCGTTCGCTCGCGTTTTCGTCACCACGCTTTCCGGCGCGGTCGGCCAGACCTGGCAGGCCGCGCTGTTCATGGATTCCAACGAAGGCGTCTGGCCGCAGCCGCACACGGAGAATCCCTGTCTCGACGACCGCCTCCGCTCGACGCTCAACGCCCGACGTGACGGTGCGAATGCCCCGCGCCCGGGTCATCTCCTGACCTCCGCCGACCGGTCGAGCCAGGAGCAGGCGAACTTTTACGAAATCCTGGAAAGCTGCACCGGCCCGGTCGCCTTTGCCTCCGTGCGTCGCGCGCCGGACGACGCCACACACGACGCGCATCCCAACGAATGGAGCCTGCGCTGCTGGGTCGAGTCCGCGTCGGCGGCGGAACGTCGCGCCGATCACTGGCTGGAGCGCTGGCGGCGTGCGGCGGTGCGCATCGAGCGGCCGGCGCCCGCCTTGCCGCGCCGGGAGGCGAAGCACCTGGGTGGCGTGTTCGGGCGGCGGCGCGATTCGGCGGTGCCGTTTGATGAATACCAGTTCGATTTCAGCGCCCTGGCGGCGGAGACCGATGAGGGCGCGCTCGAACGATCTGCCGCCTGGGCGGCGCGTCAGCTGGACGCGGCCTGGCACGGCTCAGCGACCTTCTCGCTCGAAGCGATCTTCGGCGTGCAAGCCTGGCGGGACGGGGCGGCTGCCCTGGCTCGCGCGGAAAATGCCGCGGTCGGACGGCTGACCCACCGGTGGATCAATGAGGCGCTCGGCGGCGGCGCAAAACCGCGGCCGCTCTCGTTCGAGACGCTGCAGGCCGCGCTCGGTGCCGGCCTGGCGCGCGCGCGCGCCGACGACGAGCTGGCGCTGCGCCGGTCGCTGGCCGGGACGGCGATCCGCGGCTCGGCTGACGGGCTCGCGGTCATGCCGCCATGGTGGCGCGGCGTTTTTGCCAAGACGGCTTGGGCGGCTCGCGGCTGTCTGGAAACGCTCGCCCGGAGGGTCGAAGAAGCGCCCGCGGCAGCCGCCTGGTATTGCGTCCGCCCCGCGTTTTCCGGCATCGCGCGGACACCCGCCGGTCCGCTTCGCCTTTACGCCAAACCGGACCTCCTCCTGCTCGACCGGGAAACGATCCGCGGCGCGACGTGTTGCGTGGTCGATTTCCAGACCGGAAGCGGCGGGGCGTCGCCCAGGCCGCTCAAGCCTGCGCAGCTCGGGGAAGGCAAGGGACTGGTGCAGGCGGCGGAGTTGTTTCTCGCGTTGGAAAACGGCATTGATCGGGAATCCGCGAGCGCTGCGATCGTGCATCCCGAGGGCGTCTGCTGGAGCTCGCTGACGGCCATCGTAATCGACGCACCCGAGGCGCAGTCTGCCCTTCGCGACCTCGCGCGTTTGCAGAACGAGTTGCGCTTCGGCCAGCGGCCGGCGGTCAAGCCCCCGCCCGGCCGGCGCGCTCGCGGACCCAGCGGTGAAAATCTGCCGCTCGCCTGCACGCCGGTGGACGCCGCCAGCCTCAAGGCGAAAGCCCGCCTGGGTCGGGTGGACGATTGACGCGCGCTCCGGCCAAACCTGCTCTTGCTCGACGACCCCTCGCGATTTAATACGGTCGAACCGCCCGCGTTTCCGGCTCCGTTCGGAGCCGATGTCTGATCGTTGTTGCCGCCCGCCGTTTTTCCCCTTTTCTGCTCCTGCAATGCGTCTGTCCGAAAAACTTCTTCGCCCGTTGACCCCCCGCGGCTGGCGCAGCCTTAAGCAGGGCATCGGCCGGTTGTTGCATCCGCTCTCCTGGCAGCGCGTGCTCGCGACGATCGACGAAGCCGGGCTCGAAGCGGTCGCGGCGCGGCACCGGGTGCCCGGTGAAAATCATCGCTGGCCGAAATACGTGGACGCGGAAAAATGGCTGCGGCTCAACGTCCGGCGCGCGCAGGATCTCCGTCTCAATCGAGTGCCGAAAAGTGCCGGGCGCGACGGCCGGCTGCGCGTGCTCGACCTCGGCAGCGGTGCCGGCTATTTCCTGCACGTCTGCCGCTTTCTCGGCCATTCCGGGGTCGGGCTCGATACGAACGACATCCCGCTTTACGGAGAGATGTTCTCGCTGCTCGGCTTGGAGCGGGTCATCGCCCGGATCGAGAAATTTCAGGCCCTGCCGGTCGCCGAACTCCGCGCGCTTAATGGCGGGGAAAAATTCGATCTTGTCAGCGCGTTTTCGATCGCGTTCAACGGCCACAAAAGTTCGGCGCTCTGGGGTCCACCGGAGTGGGAATTTTTTCTCCGCCACCTGGAAAGTGAATTGCTGGCGCCGGGCGGGCGCGTGTATCTCGATTTGAATCCCGAGCACGACGGCACGTTTTACACCCCGGAACTGCTCGCCTATTTCCGTGCGCGCGGGGCCGACATCGACCGTTCGAAAATTCTACTTCCGCCGACGCCGGCGGCAAATGCCTCGCGACCGCAATGACCGCTCCCCTGCCCGCGCCGCTCGCCGATGCGGAGGCGCGTGACCGGTTCATCACCGAAACCGGAGAAAATTTCTGCGTCTCCGCAGGCGCCGGCGTCGGCAAGACGCGGGCGATCACGGACCGCATCGCCAGCCTCGCCTTGCAGCGCGAGCGCCAGCCGGAGGTGCTCACGCGGCTCGTCGTGGTGACCTACACCCACCTTGCCGCCGAGGAACTCCGCGTGCGCACGCGCGACCGGCTCATGGCGCAGTTCAGCCACGCCGGCTCGGCACAGCGGCAGGCGCTTCTGGCCGATTTGCGGCGGGCGTTTTTCGGCACGATCCACTCGTTTTGCCTGAAACTGCTGAATGACTTCGGTCGGTTCATCGGCGTGCCGGCGAATGCGAAGTTGCTCGCCGAGGGGCGGGAGGAGGACGCGCTTTGGGCGCGCTTTTGCGACAGCGAGGAACTGGCCGCCCTGGCGCTGCCGGAGAAGACCCTGGCCCGGGCCGAGCGTCACCTGACATTCGAGCAACTGCTCGACCTCGCCCGTGAGCTGGATCCCGCCGAGATCGAGCCGCTGCTGCGCGGTTCCGCCGCGGCGGATGCCAGCGACGAAATCATCCTGCCAGACTTCACGGAGGCACTCGCGGCGAGCGGCGGGAAGAATCCCAAGGCGCGGGATTCGACGCTGGCTCATCAGGAACGCCTTCGCCGCTGGGTCGCGGATCTCGCCGACGAGACCGGTCGGCCGTTTCTCAAGCTGCCGAATTTCGGCACCGGCAGCGGCGCCTTCAAAGAGGCGTTCAAAGATGGGCTGCGGCCTTATGTCCGCTGGCTCAATGCCGCCGCCGCCGGGCTTTCCGCGCGCCTTGCCAAAGCCTGGCTTGCGTATCGGCTGGAGCGCGGGGTGATGACGTATCGCGACCAGATCTTTTGGGCGCGCCAGTTGTTGACCCGTCCCGGAGTGCTGCGCGGGCTCCGGGCCCAGGGCTACGTGGTGATCCTCGACGAAGCGCAGGACACGGACGCCGACATGTTTGCCGTGCTGAGCGAGCTGACCCGTCCCCGGGATGCCGAAGTCGGCACCTGGCCGTGGCAGCCCGGTGCGCCCGGCCCGGAACCGGGTCGTTTTTCGTTTGTCGGTGACGAGCAGCAGGCCATCTACGGCGATCGCGCGGACCCCGCGGTTTACGCCGAATACGTGAAGGCGTTTCGCGAAGGCCGAGGAGGTCAGCACCTGGAGTTTTCCGTCACCATGCGTTGTCCGCCGGAGGTCGTGAATGTCGTGAACCGGGTGTTCGGTGGCGGGCGGCTCCCGCAGGAGCACCTGGAGTTCCGCACGCTCGACGCCCGACCCGATCCGGGGGATGGCGCGTGCTGGCAGATCGATCTTGGGGTGCCGCCGGACGCCGGGGATTCTGATGACGACGGCAGCAAGAACGCTCGATGCGCTGCTGGCCTGCGAATGTCGCGAACTGGCCGCCCTGCTGGCTGCGCGCGGCAAGGAGGGGCTCGGCGTGCAGCGGTGGGACGAGGTCGCAGTGCTGGCGCCGCGCATCAAATGGCTGGAGATGGCGGCGCCGATTTTCGCGCGGGCGGATTTGCCGGTGAGCCTGCTCTCGCAGAAGCGGACGCAGCGGGAGTTGCCCGCTTTCGCCTGGCCGGCGGCATTGCTGCACGTGCTGGTCCATCCGTGGGATCGTTTCGAATTGATCGGGGTCCTGCGGGAGCTGTTCGCAATCTCCGATCTCGAGCTGGCGCGCTGGCACCGGCGCGATGACGGGGGCCTTGTCTTCTGGCCGCATCTGCCCGCCGGCCTCGCGACGGCGCCAGAGGAAATCCGGGCGGCGTTGGAAACTTTGCACGCGCTCCGCGCCGCGATGCCGGGCGAAGACCCCGGCGGACCCGCCGATCAGCCAACGCTGGGCCGGTTTGTCGATTTTGTGCTCGGGCACGTCTGCATGGGAGCGCGGCTGGAGGCGATCGGCGAGGAACCCGCCGCGGTGGCGGGCGCGCTCAATCACCTGCGCTTAAAGGCGCTTACCGGCGAGAGCGACGGCGTGGCGCTGCGTAGCTGGGTGCGCGCTTTGGTGGAGTCGCTGGACGGTCCGCCGCCGTTGCTGCCGGGTGCGCCGGATTCCATTCAGTTTCTGACCTGCCAGAAATCCAAGGGGCTCGAATGGCCCGTGGTCATCCCGCTCGGCCTCGGCCGGGAGCTGCGCGCCGGGCCCACGGATTACCCGCTGCTGAAACGCGACGGCCTGAACGCGGCCGAGGTGCATTTCAGCGTGCTCACGATCCCTGATGAAACGAAGGATCGGGACGAGCGGCGTCGGCACGACGAATTTCAGCGCTTGCTGTATGTCACGCTCACCCGCACGCAGCGCCTGCTCGTGCTGCTCGACGGCAGCCGGCTCTACGGCGCGGCGGACAAGCCGCACAACTTTCTCGGCTTCGCCCGCTGGCCTGAACTGACGGCCAGTGAGCGCTGGGACGCGCTGTTTGCCAACGACAAGACGCCGCGACCGAAGGGCGCCGATGCTGCGGGTCGTCCGGCACCGCCTCCCGCCGGGCCGGAAGCCCGCGCCCTCGACGAATCTCTCATCGAGCGTGCCGCGAAAATTTCGCGTCGCATCCCGAAACGCATCCTCCCCTCGAGCCTCGCGCTGGAGGGGCAGCCGCCCGCGGTCTCCCGGACCGTCCTCGGCGAGGACGAGGATTTGCGGCGCATCCTCGCCGCGGATGCCAGCAACCTTGAGGACGCCGCCGCGCCGGTCGCGCTGCTCGGCGGGGGTGGCGGGAAAAATTACGGAAACTGGTGGCACGAAACCCTTGAGTCCTATCCCTGGACCGGCGCGGACGCTGCCGGGCGCGTCGCCTATCTCGCGGCCCGCCTCGCGGCCGTGCCTTCCGCGGATGGCGACGTGACCGCGCGCGCGGAGTTCGAGCTTGCCCGCTTCAGTGGCAGTCGCTTTCACACGGAGTTGCTCGGAGCCGGGAGCGTGTTTCTCGCCGAGGCGCCTTTCTCGTTCGCACGCAGCGCAGACGAATGGCTCGAAGGAATCATCGATCTCGTGGTGATCACGGAATCCGGTGACATTTGGATTGTCGATTGGAAGACCGATCGTCGGCGGGCCGTCGAAACCGAGGACGAACTCCTCGCGCGGCTGGCGGAAAAATACGGTCCGCAGCTCGCCGCCTACGCGGAACTGTTCGAGCGCGGCGTCAGCCGCAAGGTGACGCGCCGGCTGCTCTACGCGACACCCTTGGGTCGGGCCGTGGACGTGGGCACCGTCGATGCGAGAGCGGTCGCCGCCCCGGCGGCCGGCAGCGTTGGTGCGTGACCCGTCGCCGGCTACGCCGCGAGCCGGAACATTTTCGTCAGCACAAGCTCTGTGCCATCGCGTTTGCGCAGATAATAAGCGCGATCAAAAACTTGCCGGATGAAATGCAGCCCCAGCCCGCCGGGCCGCACATCGTCGAGCGCGCGACCGTTCAGCTTCGCCGGATCGATCGGCGGACCGTAGTCGCGCAGTCGAAACCGCACGCCGCAGCTACCGTCTTTTTCTTCGACCCGCTCAAGCGCCAGACGGATCGGCTGATCATCGCGACATTCGTAGGCGTGACGGATGACGTTCGAGCAGGCTTCGTCGATGCCGAGCACCAGGAGATCGGTGACATCCTCCGCGCAACCCGCTTCGCCCAGAAACGTGCGCACCTGTTTGCGCACCTGGCACAAATTGGCAACGTGGCTGCAGAATTTGACGGTGCGCTTCATCAGGTTTCGACGCACTAGACCCAGCAGGCGGCGGGCGACCCCACATAAGGGGTGCAGCGGGGCGGAATCGGGGAAAATGGGGGACGCGAAAACATTCAGCGGAAACTGAAGGCGAAAAGTGTCATGTCATCCAACGGTGCAGCGTCACCGCGGAATAGAGACTCTCCTTCTGAAAGAGTGTTCACAATTTCGGGCGCGCTGCCAACCGGTTTTTTCAATAGCATATCGCGTGCTCCCTCCGAACCGAGGCAAACATCGCCCCGCCCGCGCGGCGCGCGGCTGTCGGTCAAGCCGTCGGTAAAGAACACGATCGTGTCCCCGGGCGCGAGTTGCAAAAAGTTCGGCGTGGCCACGGCGTCCGCCACCACGGCGAGCGGCGGGGTGCGGCTGAGCGCGATTTCGACCACCTCGATTTCATCGCCGCGGCCCGCGTTCGGCCGGACGAGGAGCGGCGGGCAATGCCCGGCGCTGGCGAGCTCCACCAGGCGCCGCGAGGGCGTGATGCGGCCAAGCGTGGCGGTGACAAACAACCCGCGGAGGGCCTGCCGATTGAGCGTCTCGTTCCACCGCGCCATCGCGGCGCTCGGCGCGACGCCGGGCACGATCAGCAACCGGAGCGCCGAGAGCGATTGCGCCATCAACAGCGCGGCCGGCACGCCCTTGCCCGCCACGTCGCCGATGACGAAATAAATCTCGTCCGGCGCCGTCTCGTAGAGGTCGTAAAAATCGCCGCCGACTTCCCGGGCCGGCCGGTAGCGCGCGGCGAAGACGACGTCTGCCCGCTGCGGGAGCGTGAGCGGCAGAAAGTTCTGCTGGATTTCCGTGGCGATGGAAAGTTCCTGCTCGAAGCGCGCGCGCCGGCGCTCCTCATCGAGATAGCGCAGCTTGGCGATGGCGGTGGAGGCGAGGTTGGCATATGCCTCGAATGCTTCGAGGTCGGTGGCGTCGAAAACCTCTTTGTTCGGCTGCTGGCAATTGATGACCTCCAATACGCCAATCGCGCGGCCGTCGCGCAGGAGCGGCGAGGCGATGAGGCAGCGCGTGCGGTAGCCGGTCCGTGCATCCATCTCCCGGTAGAAGCGCGGGTCCGCGTAGGCGTCGGGCACCAGGAGGCTGCGCGCGTTTTCGAAGACCCACCCCGCGATGCCGCGCCCCGATGGGATCACTTGTTTCGCGACGCCCGGCAGCTCGCGATCCGTGGTGCGCGCGACGACGATCTCGAGCTGATCGGTCGCTTCGTTCCGCAGGATCAACGCGCTCCCTTCCGCGGCCATGACGCGCCGCGCGACTTCGAGGATCGCGGTGAGCAGCTGGTCGAAATCGGTGATGACACCGATCAGCGCACTGACTTCGATCAGCCCTTTGTAAACGCTCAGCGTCCGCTCCAGCGTGTCGATCCGCGTGGCGGCGTCGTCCGGCGCTTCCGCCGCGCTGGCCGGCGCTGCGATGGAGCCAGGCGCATTCATCCTGCGGCGCATCGTTTCTGCAGACGCACCCGGAAAGCAAGCACGAAGGCGCGAAATGATTTGCGCGCCGGGCCGGGCCGGGGACGGTCAGGCGCGCCCAAGGCGTCCCTTTCATGACTTCTTCGACTTTCACCCGCCTGATCTCGCTCGCGCTTGTTGGAACGCTCGCCCTCCTCGGCGGCTGCAAAAACACCGCCCCGGCGCTGCGGGAGGCGGAGCGGACGACGCTGGCATTTTACGAAGCGCTCCGCAGCGGGGACCGCGCGGCGGCGCTGGACTTTTACGCGCCTGATTTCTTCGAGCGCAACGGCCGGGAGCAGTGGAGCGCGCGCCTAGCCCGCGCGGGCGAGAAGCTCGGCGCTCCGGGCCAGCCGGAACTGATCCGGCACAGCACGGAAACCCAGATCGGCCGCGCCGGAGGCACCTTTTTGCTCCTCGTTTATCGGGTGCGCTATGCGCATGGCGAGGCGGAAGAAACCTTGCGCTTGAAGCAACTCGAAGCTGGCGGCGACTTCAAAATCTTTGCGCATCAAATCCGCTCCCCGGCGCTGCGGGAGCCGTGACGCGCTGGCGGCGAATAAGGCCGGATCACGGGAATTGAGCGTTGCGCCACGGGTGGGGGGCGCGCAAATTCTCTGGCATGAAGCTGTTGCCGTTTCGAATCGCTTTTTCCGCCTCCATTGCCGCCTGCGCGACACTGCTTTGCGCCGCGGTCGCGACAGGGGCGCCAAAAAGCTCGCGTTCCACTACCACTGCGGTCGAGGCGAATCCGACCGCTTACGCCGCCCTGCGCCTCATCGGCCGCGAACTCGGCGCCGACAATTTGAATCAGGTGATCGAAGTCAGCGGGCGCGACGGCGTGCCGCAGCCGTTCCTCTGGCGGGTCACGCTCCTGCCAGCGGACAGCCGGCCCGGGGAAGTCGGCGCGACGCTGCGTGAGATCGAAGTCGCGGGCGGCCGCATCGTCGCGCGGCGAACGCTTTCGCGATTTCAACGCCCCGGCCTCAGCGCGGTGTTCACCGCGATGAATTTGCGCGGCCTGAATCTCGACAGTTCCGGGGCGTTCGACCTCGCCAACGCGCAGGGGCGCAAAATCAAGCTCTCCTTCGATGCCCTGGACTACACGCTCCGCTCCGACCCTGCCACGGGCCGGCCGACGTGGACGGTGCAACTGCTCGGTCCCGAGCGCGAAGACCTCGGGGCGCTGACCCTGGCGGCGAGCGATGGCACGGTCGTCGCGTCCACCGGCCGCATCGCCGCCGCCGGCACCGGCGAGCCCGGACCCAGTGGCCCGGGCCGCGCGACCGCCACCACGACGGTAACCGTGGACGAAACCGATGCCCGCGCCAGTGGCGGATTTCTGGAGCGCAGCGGGCGCACGCTGGACAAGACCGGGCGCCAGGTCGAGCGCAGCCTCCGCAAAGCCGGCGCCACCGTCGAGCGATTCTTCACCGGGCGCAGCGATCTCGACCGGAATTAATCCCGGCAGGCGGCGGACGCCGCATTGGGCTAGATTATGCCTTTCATGATCCCGAACACCGTTCTTCTCGTCCTCTTCGGAGCGGCGGCGATTTTTCTTCTCGTCGTCCTTGTCGTCATCTTCAATTTCATCGGCATCTGGATCCGCGCCCGGGTGGCAAATGCGCCGGTTGGGATTATCAACATGATCGCCATGCGCCTGCGCCGGGTGCCGGTGGATCTCATCGTGGACAACCGCATCACCGCGGTGAAAGCCGGCATCAACATCGAGACCGATCAGCTCGAAGCGCACTACCTCGCCGGTGGCAGCGTGGAGCAAACCGTCCTCGCGCTCATCGCCGCTGACAAAGCCGGCATCGTGCTCGACTTCAATCGCGCCTGCGCCATCGATCTTGCGACCCGCGGCACCGGCAAAACCGTGCTCGAAGCCGTCCGCACCTCCATCAATCCGAAGGTCATCGACTGCCCCAACCCGACGACGGGCAAGAGCACCGTGGACGCCGTGGCGCGCGACGGCATCGGCGTGCGGGCCCGCGCCCGGGTAACGGTGCGCTCGAATCTCGACCGCTTTGTCGGCGGCGCGACCGAGGAGACGATTATCGCCCGCGTCGGCCAGGGCATCGTCACTTCCATTGGTCTCGCGGAAAGCTACAAGGACGTGCTCGCGAATCCGTCGAGCATTTCCCGGCACGTGCTCGACAGCGGGCTCGACAGCGGCACCGCGTTTGAAATTCTTTCCATCGACATCGCCGAGGTGGACGTCGGCGAAAACGTCGGCGCGAAGCTGCAGGCTGAGCAGGCCGAAGCCGACAAGCGCGTCGCCCAGGCCCGGGCCGAAGTGCGGCGCGCCGCCGCCGTGGCCGTCGAGCAGGAAATGGTCGCCCGCGTCGCCGAGATGCGCGCAAAGGTCGTCGAAGCTGAGTCGCTGGTCCCGCAGGCGATGGCGGAAGCGTTTCGCAACGGCAACCTCGGCATCATGGATTACGCTCGCCTCCGCAACATGCAGGCGGATACGAACATGCGTGCCAATATCGCCGGTGGCGAAAGCGGCCCCGGCAGCGTGAGCAGCGGCAGCGGCAACGTGTAACGGCGATCCCGGATGAGCGACCAGGTCCTCTTCACGGTTTTGCTCGTCGCCGTCGGGGTGCTGGGCAACCTCTTCCGCAAAGGCGGCTGGCTGGAGCAATGGCGGGAGCGGTCGCGCGGCGCCGGTGGCGAGCGCCCCCGCCCCGGCACGCCTGCCTCGACGGCGCGTGGCGGTGGCGGCGCAGCGACCCCGTCGCCCGACGCCCAGATGCGGCGCCTGCTCGAAGCCCTTGGTCGACCGGTGTCGGACACGCTGCCGCCCCCGGTGCCGCCGGCGCCGAAGAATCGGCCCCCGGTGCTCACGGCGCGGCCGCCCGGCGGTGGCGGTGATATTTTCGCGCCCCGAGACCGGGCAAAATCACGCGCCGAGAAACGCCGCGAACGACGCGAGCGGGAGCGCGAGCAGGAGCGGAATCGGGAGCAGGAGCGCGCGCGGCAAACCCGGGAAGCGGCTGCCCAGCGCCGCCAGCCGTCGATGCCGACCACCCGCCGTGAGCCGCCGCCGCTGCCACGAGTCCCGTCGGCGCCACCGGCGCTGCGCGAATCTCTGACCGCGCCGATCGCCGTGCTGTTGCAACGCTCGCCCCGGGTGGCCGGGCCGGCAGCCAGCGCCGGAGCGTTGCGCACGCGGCTGCTGCAGCGCGGCACCGCGCAGGAAGCCGTCCTGCTAACAGAAATCCTCGGTCCGCCCCTCTCGTTGCGCTTGCCAGCGGCAAATGCGCAGTTTACTTAGGGGCTCTCGTTTTTTGCCTTAGCCGGCGTGGCGGAACTGGCAGACGCGCTGGACTCAAAATCCAGTGCCCGCAAGGGCGTGTGGGTTCGACCCCCTCCGCCGGCAACTTTTGGCAAAAACGACCAGGCGCATCCCGTCTTGGCGCTCGGCGCGGAGCCGCACTTTTTCTCGCTACGAATCCTGCGCTCCCTCTTGATTCCGGACGGCCGCCGACGGCAGCGGTGGGATGCGTCGCCGGCGCAAGAGCCACCACAGCGCGAGCATGTCCGCGGCGGGACGCCAGAGAAACACGGAAAATCCGTAACTCGATTTCCCGTGCCGCCGCGCGTGATGTCGGACCGGCGCCTCGGCGACGACAAACCCGGCGCTGACGGCCATCGCGGGGATGAACGAATACAGCGAGCGGATCGGGACCAGCGCATCCACGACTTCGCGGCGCATCGCTTTCAAAGCGCACCCGGAGTCGCTCACGCCGTCGTGCAGAACCCGCCGGCGGAAGGCGTTTGCCAATCGGGACATCGCCCGGCGCAGCCAGGAATCATTGCGAGGCGTGCGGACGCCGACGACGAGGTCGGCTCCGGTGGCGCGGGCGCGGTCGAGCAGCGCCGGGAAATCGGCCGGATCGTTCTGGCCATCACCGTCCAGGGTCAGGATCCACTCGCCGCGGGCGCGCCGAAAACCAACGAGCAATGCGCCGGCCTGACCGACGTTGCGCGGGAGATTGAGGACGGTCGCTTCCGGCCAAGCCTGGCAGCAAGCCGACAGTCGCTGGGCCGTGCCGTCGCTGCTGCCATCGTTGACAAACAAAGCCTCGTAGCGCCCGGCCATTTGATCCAGAACCGCTCGGATCGCACTAAGCACGTCGGGGACGTTGTCGGCTTCGTTGTAAAACGCGACGACCACGGAATGCCGGATCGGCATCGGAAGCTCAGGATTCATGTTTGCTTTCCATCGGCGGCAAGGACTTGAGAAAAACCTGCCACGCCGCCTCAAATTCGGGCACCGACGCACCTCGCTGTAGATTCTCGCGCAACGTTTCCGCTGCCGCGCGCACGGCGGCGGGATCGCATCTGATCGTCTGCACCTCACCTGTCTCCATGCGCAGACTCACGCGGTGAATGGGAATGCCGTCCGGCCACGCGGCGAGCCGAGCCAGGGCGGGTTGCGTGTTCCAAACCTCCGGCTGGTAATAATCCGATGGGTGCTCGAGCGCCACGAAATGGCCGCGAACGTCCGAGGTGAAAAACGGGGGATCAAATAGGAATGGGCTCGACCACGAAAGCATCCACACGCCGCGGTGCGAAGGCGGCGCATCCAAAATCAGCCCGGTCCCGGGTGAGGTGCGCGTGACGAGCGCCTCCAGCTGCCGATGAACTCCGCCGACCGCCTGGCCCGACTCGACCCAGGGCCGGGCCTTTCGCATGTCGATCCAACCCCACGACACAGCAAGAAGCCCGATGAGCGCGACGAAAACCGCGTCGCCACGCCGGAAACGATCGAGCGCTCCCGCGAGCAACGCCGCCAGCGCCACGCAGAACCCGACTCGACGCAAGATAGAGATGCCGAGCAGACGCGTAGGTGACAAGAAACGGCAACGTCGTGATCAGAAACCAGAGCACTCCACCGAAAAGCACGGGCCGGCCAAAAGCGCGCCGCGCCGCAAGCGCTCCAACCAGGCCCAACGGTAGAAACGCGATGGCACACAGCAGCCAGGTTGGCGCGGCATCGCGCCACCGGATCCAAGCGCCGGTTTCCATGCCGGCGTCCAACGGAGAGAGCAGGTAGCTCCAATAATAAATCTGTCGGCGCGCCAGGTTCTCCGCGAACGGCAGACCCGACGCGCCCGGCGGGGTCCCGCCCATGCCGCCGAGGGCGATGCGGCGGCAAACGTAATAGATCAGCAGTGCGAGGATAAAAAACGCGTAAGGCGCCAGGATGCGCACGAGTTTTGGGCCGGACCCGCCGGCCCGGCGAAAAAACTCCCGTCCGTAAACCGTGTCGTAAGCACCAGCGAGTAAGGGCAACACCAAAGCGTATTCCTTTGAAAAGATTGCTCCCGCATACAGGGCGCCGCTGCCCACGGCCGCGGTGAACCCGCCGGTGCGGCGATAACGCATGAAAGCCAGCAGGGAGCCGAGACAAAAGAGGGTCGGCAGCAGATCGACGCGTCCGGTGATCCAGACGATCGGTTCGACATGCGCCGGGTGAACGCTGAACAGCAGCGCCGCTCCCGCGGCCGTCATCGTCGGAACGCCCGGCAGGTTCCGCGCAAGATGGAAAACCAGCCCGCTGCAGGCTACGTGCAGAGCCAAATTGCTGAGGCGGTATCCGAAAGCGTTTCCGCCCCATATCCAGCCGTCGAGGATGAAAGAAAACGCTGCGACCGGTCGCAGCTCGGGCAGCGCAAAGCCCCACATGCCTTGGGACCATTCGCGCACGAAGAGCTGCAGCCATTTGTCTGGCGGATAGGCGTGGTAGAGCGAGACGTAACCGAAATCGTCGCCGACAAAGTAGCCGCCAAGCGTGTGCCCGAAAACTGCCAATGCCACGAGCACGAGCGCGAATGGAACCAAGAACAGGCCCCGGAGCGACTGATACCAAGATTCCGGACGAGAAGCGAGCATGCGGCAGAGGCGCAGGATGCCCGCCCCCGTCACGTGTCGCAAGCGTGAACCGCTTCCGATTCCAGGGACTAGGTTTCCCCAGCTCAGCGGAGGTCACCCGTCCGACGGTGGAAAGCGAAAAAACGCTCCGCCGTGCGGGATGTTTCGGCGCCGATCTGATCGAGCGAGACACCGCGCGCGGCGGCGATGGTTTCCGCAACCAGCCGGGTGTGCGCCGGTTCACAGCGCTTTCCCCGGAACGGCACCGGCGCCAGATACGGACAGTCGGTTTCAACCATGTAGCCGTCGGCCGGCACCGCGGTCGCCGTCTCCCGCACCGAGACGCCATTTTTGAACGTGACGATGCCGGTGAACGACACGAGATGCCCGCGGGCGATCACGTCAGCAGCTTGCGCCGGCGTGCCACCGAAACAGTGAAACACACCGCGCACCCGCCCTTCGAACGGCGCCATCGCGGCGAGCGTGTCAACCCAGGCGTCGCGCTGATGCACGACGACGTTCATGCCGAGCTCGGCCGCCAGCGATAAGTGTTGTTCGAAGCATTCGGCCTGTGCGCGTCGGTAAGCCTGATCCGCGGCTTCCGCCGCCGGTCCCGGCTCCAGCTTCTCGCTGGGCAGATGATGATAATCGAACCCGGTTTCCCCGATCGCCACGACGGCAGGATGGACGGCGATCTCGCGCAGGTGCTTCACCGCGTCTGCCGGCTCCTCCGCGACATTCGTCGGGTGAACGCCCACGACCGCGTAAACGACCCCGGCGTGTCGCTCGGCCAGTTCCACCGCCCGGCGGCTGCTCGCCAGACCGGTGCCGATTGTAATGATCCGCGTGACGCCGGCCTCCCGGGCCCGCCCGAGCACCGCGGCGAAGTCTCCTGCGAAATCGGGGTAATCGAGGTGCGCGTGGGTGTCGATCAACATGAGCCCGTGCCTCCGTCGCGCGAAGAGGCGCGACGCCGTTGTTCCTTACAGTTCGACGATGGCGCTCGCCCAGGTCAGCCCGCTGCCGAAGACAACCATCAGAATTTTGTCACCCGGCTTCACCCGATGCGTGCGCCGCGCTTCGTCAAGCGCGATGCCAACAGCCGCCGCGCCGGTGTTGCCGTAACGGTCGAGGTTCACCATAAAACGGTCCTGCCGGATCTTGAGCCGGTCGGCGATGGCATCGATGATCCGGATATTTGCCTGGTGCGGGATGATGCAGGCAATGTCGTCGATCGTCAGCCCCGCCTGCTCGATCACCTCCAGCGATGCCTGCGCCATGGCGGTCACGGCCTGCTTGAAGGTTTCCTTGCCGTTCATCTTCAGCGTGTTGTGCCGGAGATCGATGTTCTCTTTCGTCACCGGACAGCGCGTGGCGCCGCCGGGCATGTTGAGGATGTGGCCGTAGTTTCCGTCGCTGTGCATCACGCTCGCGACAAATCCCCGCGTCGAGTCCCCTTCCCCTTCGTCCTTGCGGCGGAGCACCGCGGCGCCGGCACCGTCGCCGAAGAGCACGCAGGTGTTCCGGTCGGTCCAGTCGGTAATGGAAGTGAGCTTCTCGGCGCCGATGACAACCGCGGTGCGCATGCTGCCGCTGGCGATCATCTGGCGGGCGATCTCCAGCGCGTAGAGGAAGCCCGAGCAGGCCGCCGAGATGTCCATGCAGACGGCGCGCCGCGCGCCGATCTGGGCTTGGACGAGGCAGGCGGTGGAGGGAAAAAACATGTCCGGCGTCGCGGTCGAAACCAGGATGAGATCGAGCTCGTCAGCTTTGATCCCCGCATCGACGAGCGCAGCCTGTGCGGCTCGGCTAGCCATGTCGCTGGTGTGCTCGCCTTCAGCGGCCATGCGCCGCTCTTTGATGCCGGTGCGGGTGGTGATCCACTCGTCACTGGTGTCCACCATGCGCTCGAGATCGGCGTTGGTGAGCACGCGGCTCGGCATGTAGGAGCCGGTGCCAGCCAGGACGACGGTGGCCCGGCGCGCGGTATCCGCGGCGGTCGCGGGGCGCCGGCCGGCTGCCTCGCCCAAGGCACCGGCGGCAGCCACGCCGTTGGTCCCTTCGAGCAGTTCTGGGTTATGCAGCGCTTGGCTGCTGCTGCTGCTGCCGGGATGGGTCTCCTTGCTGGAGCTGTTGCTCGGTGATTTTGGCATGGAATTGTCCGATTTCGCGGACGATGTGGGGGTTGATCTCCTGCTCGATGCTCTCCAAAGCGACGCGAATGGCGTTCTTGAACGCAAAAGGGGAACTCGAGCCGTGAGCGATGATGCAGATGCCGTCCACGCCGAGTAGCAGGCTGCCGCCGTATTCGTCCGGATTGATCTTTTTCCCGATCGTCTTGAACGCCCCGCGTGCCAGCGTCGCGCCGGCGATGCGCATCGGGGTTTTCCTCAATTCGTGTTTCAACCACGTAAAGACCGCGTGCGCGAGCGCTTCGCAGGTCTTTAACACCACGTTGCCGACAAATCCCTCACAGAGGACGACCTCGACCGGGTTTTCGAAGAGGTCATGCCCTTCGATATTGCCGCGGAAATTGAGGTTGCTGGTTTTGAGCAGCTTGAAGACTTCCTTCGTCGATTCGCTCCCTTTGTTGTCCTCGCTGCCGATGGACATCAGGCCGATGCGCGGATTCTGATAACGCAGGACGTGCTTCGAATAAACGCTTCCCATGATCGCGTATTGGAGCAGGTGCAGTGGCTTGGCGTCGAGATTCGCCCCGGCGTCGATGAGCACAAACAAATTGCTCTCCGTCGGGATGGTCGTCGCAATGCCGGCACGCTCGACGCCAGGCAGCAGTCGGAGCTTGATCGTGCTCGCAGCCACGGCGGCGCCGGTGTGACCGGCACTGACGACGGCGCCGGCTTCGCCCTTCTTGACGAGATCAACAGCGCGGGAAATCGACGAATCCTTCTTCCGGCGTAACGCCGTGATCCCGTCCTCGCCCATCGACACGACCTGCGTGGAATGGACGACTTCGATCCGGGAATCGGAGCAGCCGATCCGGCGCATCTCCTCACGGATCGCGTCGTTGTCTCCGACAAGGTAAAGCCGGCTGAGTTGCGGATATTCCCGCAGAGCCAGCGCGGCGCCGGAGATCGCGTTTTTGGGCGCAAAATCGCCGCCCATCGCATCGAGGGCGACTCTCATAAAGCTTCCGAGGCCGTGACCGGGCGCCGCAAGGTGCTGCGGGAAGACAACGGTGCCGAAGCGAAAAACCGCTGGCCGCCGTCGCGCTCCCGGTTTCTCATCGCGTCGCCTCGTGCCAGCAGCCGCTTCGGTTTGCCCCGGGGCCTACGCCTCGATCGTCAGGACCTGGCGTCCTTTATAATAACCGCAGGCAGAGCAGGCCGTGTGGCCGCGCACCGCGCCACCGCACTGAGGGCAGCGGGCGAGCTGCGGGGCATGCCAGCGGTTGGCGGCGCGCCGGGTGCGCAGGCGCATCTTCGAGGTTTTGCGTTTGGGAACTCCCATAAGGTTTCGGTGGTTAAGGATCGGACGGAAAAAAGCGAAAAAGAAGCGACGACCAACCCAGGAGCGCATCGCCGAACCCCCGGGAACCGGGGCGTCTGGGACGTTCGGCCAAATCGGCGGCACCGCAAGCCGTGATGTTTACGGCTTTTTCTCCGCGCCGAGATCGAGCTGATCGAGTGTTTTCCAGGCGGACGGAGTCGCGTCGGAGAGCGGATCGACTTCGGGGACTGCTTCGATAGGCGCGGCGGCAGGTGGGTGATTGGGACAAACCCGCTCGCCGGACCAATCGCAGCGGGGGTAGGCGGGAAGGGCGAGGAGAATATCTTCTCGGACCAGAGGCGTCAAGTCCACGGTTTCAGTCGGCGGCAGCTCAATCTGGAGGGCGAGATCGTTGACCTCGAGCGGGTAAACGAAATTCTCCAGGCAGCGCACGCATTGCAATTCGAGATCGACGCCGACCTGACCCGTCGCCCAGACGCCTTCGCTGTTCTTGCCGACATCCAGCGTGTAGCTGACCGGCGAGACCGCGCGCACCGGCTCCGCGGGGTCGAGCGCGAGGACATCGTTCGCCGGTTCTTCGCCCTCGATCCGGGTGCCGTCCTCGGGAATCTGGCGCAAATGAATTTTCATCGGTAAAAAAGCGGTCGCGACAGAGCCCGCCTGCTCGCCGGGCGGCGCGATCGGGTCTCGCTCGCTCTATTCCGTGCCGGATGCGGGATCCTGACTTGCAAAACGCTCGCGCAACGCCACCG
Organism: uncultured Verrucomicrobiae bacterium; assembly: GCA_963762725.1. GTDB lineage: Bacteria > Verrucomicrobiota > Verrucomicrobiia > Chthoniobacterales > SZAS-18 > JAFAXH01. The sequence goes on from CAVXLY010000007.1 coordinate 962,074, forward strand.
CCACGCAATCTGGCACGAACGCGCTGACATCGCCACCCAGCCGCGCGATTTCCTTCACGATCCGGGACGACAAATAAGTGTAATCCTCCTTCGGCATCAGGAAGATCGTTTCCACGCTGCCCACGAGCTTGCGGTTCATCAGCGCCATCTGAAATTCGAATTCGAAATCCGAGACCGCCCGGAGCCCGCGGATGATCGCCACCGCGCCACGCTCGCGCGCCTTGGCCACGAGCAGGCCCTCCAGTTCGCAGATCACGACTTTCAACCCGCGCTCGGCGGTGGTCTGCTCGAGCAGGGCCAGGCGCTCGGGGGACGAAAAGAGCGGGCGCTTCTGCGCGTTCGGCGCCACGGCGACGAGGACTTCGTCGAACAGCTTCACCGCCCGCTCGATGATGTCGAGGTGCCCGTTGGTGGTTGGATCGAAGGAGCCCGGGTAGATCGCGCGTCTCACGCCGAGCAGGCTAGGTGGTCCGCATTTTTCGGAACAGGAAAAATGTCGCGCCCGCATCCGGCCGCCGGGCGACTTGCGCCGGCGCGGCGACGGAGGCATGGTTCCGGCCCGTTTTCCCGGCCGCCGGCCAGCCATGCTCACGCTCTCCCAACTCAGCAAATCCTTCAATGGTCGCGTCCTTTTTGAGGACGCCGCCTTGCAGGTCAATCGCGGCGAACGCCTCGGCCTCGTCGGCCCGAACGGCGCTGGCAAGACGACGCTTTTCTCCCTGATCCTGAAGCAAAGCGAGCCGGACGAAGGCAAGGTGATGCTGGAGCGCGGCTCCACGCTCGGCTTTCTGCCGCAGGAAAGCGCGCCGGCAGGTGAAGAGACGATCCTTGAGCTGGCCACCGCGGCGTTCACCGATCCGGACTACGCCCACGCGAACGAGCCGCAAGCGAAGCGTATCCTGCGCGGGCTGGCGTTTCGCGAAGCGGATCTCGACCGGCCCGCGAAGACATTTTCCGGCGGCTGGGTGATGCGGGCGCACCTCGCCCGGCTGCTGGTCATGGAGCCGGACCTTCTGCTGCTCGACGAGCCGACGAATCATCTCGATCTCGAAACGCTCGGATGGTTCACCGGCTACCTGCGCGGCTATCCCGGTGCGATCCTCATGATCTCGCATGACCGCGATTTTTTGAATCAGCTCACCGGCAGCATCGTGGAGATCGCGCACTCGCGGCTCTACCATTACCGCGGCAACTACGACGCTTTTCTGACCCAGCGTGCCGCCCGCCGTGCCCAGCAGCTTGCGGCCTACAAATCCCAGCAGCGCGAGATCGAGAGCCTGCAGCGATTCGCCGACCGTTTCCGCGCGAAGGCCAGCAAAGCCAGCCAGGCGCAGAGCAAGCTGAAGCAGATCGCCCGGATGGAAAAGATCGAGGCGCCGGAGGACGACGCGGCGACCGTGAAATTCCGCTTTCCGCAGCCGCCGCGCGGCGGGCAGCGAGCCATCACGCTGACCGACGTGGACCAAGTGTATCCGAACGGCCACGTCACCTATCGCGGCCTGAATTTCAGCGCGGAACGCGGCGATCGCGTCGTCCTCGTCGGACCGAATGGCGCCGGCAAATCGACGCTGCTCAAGCTGCTGGCCGATGTGCTCCCGGTCGCGGCCGGCACTCGCGAGCCCGGGATCAACGTGAAGGTCGGCTACTACGCGCAGTATCGCGTCGAGATGCTTAACGGCAAGCACACCGTCCTGCAGGCCGTCCTCGACTCGCCGAATCCGGTGCCGGAGCAGACCGCGCGCACCGTGCTCGGCAGCTTTCTGTTCCGCGGCGATGACGCTTTCAAGCCGGTGTCCGTGCTCAGCGGTGGAGAGAAAAGCCGGCTGGCGCTCGTGAAGCTGCTCCTCGATCCGCCGAATCTGCTGCTCATGGACGAGCCGACGACCCATCTGGACATGGCCAGCATCGACGCCCTCATCGGCGCGCTGGAGCAATACCAGGGGACGCTCATTTTCATTTCGCACGATGTCCATTTCATCCGCGCCACCGCGAAGAAAGTTGTGCACATCGACGCGGGCACGCTCACGCCCTACGCCGGCGACTACGACTACTATCTCGAAAAAAGCCGGCAGACCGGCAGCGCCCGGGCCGCCCTGGTTTCCGCGGCGCCCCTGAACGGCCGCCCGCCGACGCCGGCGCCGGCCGCTCCTGTTGTCGTCGAGCGCACGGCGCCGGTGTTCAAGACCAAGGAACAAAAGCGTGCCGAAGCCGAGGCTCGCAACGCCCAGGCCCGCGCCCGCAAAGAGCGGGAGCAGCGTGTCGAGCATCTGGAAATGCAGATCGCGGCGCTGGAGACTCGGCAGCAATCGCTCGTCGCCGAACTCGAGAATGCCGCGACCTACAGCGACCCCGGCCGCCCATTCGAGCTGAACCGCGAGCTGACCGGCGTCGCCGAGGCGCTCCAGCGTTTGACCCGGGAGTGGGAAACCGTTGCCGCCCGCGCGGCCGAGATTTCCTGACGCGGTCGCCGGGCGGATCACGGGCTGATCCCTTCACCAATGCGCCACGGATCAGAGACGCCGGCGCGACGGCTCATGAACGCGCAGGGCGCCTCAGAGGCGGATCGGGGAACCCCGGCGCCGGAGGCTGGAGCCAGGCGGTCGCACAGTCCTGCAGGACCGGAAACTTTTGTTGCGCCGCGCTTTCCCTGTCGCCGCTCCTCCGTTAGTTAATGGTTTCCCCCCCGATGTCGCCCGATCGTTCGATTCGCATCATCCAAAACCTCCTCGACGCCACGAGCGAGGGCATTTACGGCATCGACGACGCGGGCATTTGCACGTTTGCCAACCGCGCAACCAGCGAGATGACCGGCTGGAGCGTGCCGGAACTCATCGGCAAACAGATGCACGACCTCTTGCATCACCAGCACGCGGACGGGTCGCCCTACCCGCACGATGCCTGCCCGATCTACGCGGCCTTTCGCGAAGAACGCGGCTGCCGCGTCCAGGGAGAGGTGTTCTGGCGGCGCGACGGCACGAGTTTCGCCGTGGATTACGCCTCGAATCCCACGCGCGAAAATGGCGTGGTGACCGGGGCGGTGGTGACGTTCATGGACGCGACCGAGCGTCTTCGCGCGGAGACGGCGCTTCGGGAGAGCGAGGCGCGCAAGAGCGCCATCATGGCGGGCGCGCTCGATGCCGTGCTGACAATCGATCGCGCCGGAATCATCGTCGATTTCAACGCGGCGGCGGAAAGGATTTTTGGCTACCGGCGGGCCGACGCGGTCGGCCGCGAGATGGCGGAATTGATCATCCCGCCGGCGTTGCGCGAATTCCATCGGCGGGGGCTGGAGCATTGTGTGGCAACCGGGGAAGGCCCGATCCTCGACAAGCGCATCGAGATCACCGCGCTGCGGGCCGACGGCGCCGAATTTCCCGTCGAACTGACGGTGACCGCCATCCCCGGCACCGGTCACAGCGCCTTCACTGGATTCATCCGCGATCTCACGGAACAAAAGCGGGTCGAGGCGACGCTGCGGGAAGCGCAGGAACAGCAGCGCCTGCTCACGGAGGCAATCCCCCAGCAGGTCTGGACGGCGCGGCCCGACGGCGGACTCGACTTCGTGAACGGGCGGGTCGTCGAATACTTCGGCCGCAGCCGCGAGGAAAACATCGGATCGGGCTGGCTCGGCGTCGTCCATCCGGATGACGTCGCGACCGCGGTGGAGCGCTGGACCGGCGCGCTCGCCAGCGGGCAGCCCTACGAGGTCGAGTTCCGTCTGCGGCGCGCGGATGGCGTCTATCGCTGGCATCTCGGCCGCGCCTTGCCGCTGCATGATGCGAGCGGCGCCGTCGTGAAATGGTTTGGCACGAACACGGACATCACCGATCGCAAGCGCGCCGAGGGAGAGCGCGACACGGCGGCGCATCGCGCCCGGCTGCTCGCCGAAGCGAGCGCGCTGCTCGGCTCGTCGCTCGACTACGAGACCACGTTGAGCAACGTCGTGAAGCTCGTCGTGCCCGAGATTGCGGACTGGTGCACCATCGATCTGCTCGACGCCGCCGGCGAAATCCGCGGGCTCGCCTACGCGCACACCGAACAGGCGAAGATCGATCTCGTGAAAGAAATGGCGCGCCGCTATCCGCCGCGCCGGGACGATCCTGTCGGCGTCGCCAGCGTGATCCGCACCGGCAAATCCGAGATCTTCCCGGCGATCGACGACGCGTTGCTGCGCGCGGCCTCGAAGGATGCCGAGCACTTCGAGTTTCTGCGGTCGCTGAAGCTCCGCTCGGCCATGGTCGTGCCGCTCCGCAGCGGCGGCGCGACGCTCGGCGCGCTCACATTGGTGCGGGAGTCGGAAAACGTCTTCACCGAAGCGGATCTCCCGTTTGCGGAGGATCTCGCCAGCCGCGCCGCGCTCTCCGTCGAGAACTCGCGCCTTTATTCCGCCGCCCGGCGGGCGAACGCCGCAAAGGATCATTTCTTCGCGGTCCTCAGCCACGAGTTGCGCACGCCGCTCAACCCCGTGCTCATGACGGTGAGCGCGATGGAGAGCGATCCCCATCTGCCGGAGATCGTGCGTGCGGACATCGCGATGATCCGGCGCAACGTCGAGCTGGAGGCGCGGCTCATCGACGACTTGCTCGATCTCACCCGCATCTCGAACAACAAGCTCACGCTCAATCGCCAGATCGTGGACACCCACGAGTTGCTCGACTACGCGGTCCACATCGTGCGGAGCGATTCCTCCATCTCGCAGGCGCCGCTGACGCATGGAGCTCGGCGCGACGGACGTCCACACCCACGGCGATCCAGCGCGGCTGCAGCAGATCTTTTGGAACCTGCTCAAAAATGCCGTCAAGTTCACGCCGCCCACCGGCACCGTGCTGGCGCGCACCTCCAATCCCGGACCGGGTCAGCTGCTGGTCGAGGTCATCGACACCGGGCGCGGCATCGACGCGGCACTGCTTCCCGTGATTTTTGATGCCTTCCAGCAGGAGCAGGTCGCCGACCGGCCGGCGCCCGCCGGTCTCGGTCTCGGGCTCGCGATTTCGAAGGCCCTGGCAGAGTTGCACGGCGGCCGCCTCACCGTGCGGAGCGAAGGGCGGGACCGCGGCGCGACTTTCTCGCTCCTGCTGACGACGGTGGCCCCCTCGCCTTCCTCGCCGCTCCTGCAATCCCCGGACGAGCCGGCCGCCGCGAAGCTGCGCATCCTCGTTGTAGAGGATCACGAAACCACGGCCGCCGCGATGGTGCGGCTCCTGACCCGCCGCGGTCATACCGTGCACATCGCGCACAGCGTCAAGACGGCGCTGGAGATTGCCGCGCACCATCGCTTCGACATCGTGCTCAGCGACCTCGGGTTGCCGGATGGCAACGGGTTCCAACTGATGGAACAACTTCGGGACCGCCACGGGCTGCGTGGCATCGCGCTCAGCGGCTACGGCATGGAGCCGGACCAAAAGCAGAGCCTCTGCTCCGGCTTTATCACGCATCTCACCAAGCCGGTCGATCTCCCCCGGCTCCTGCGCGCTCTCGCCGAGATCCCCGCCGAGACCGCGCCGCCGCGGGATTGATCCGGAAGCGGGCGGACGGCGCGGAAAACACATTTCTCCCGACGCACCGGATGAGCGCCCGATTCCACGAACACGCGGAGAGTTGGCGCATGGTGCCGCTCGAAGATTTCGAGGCGCCGGCGATGCCCGCACAGGAGACGCTTCGCAAAAAACTGGCGCAGATGCTGGCGCGCTTCCGCCGGGAGAAGCGGCCTGCCGCCCTCGCCTCCGCGGGCGGGCTAGAATCGGCGCCGGAAAGCCTCGTGGAGCGGGCGGCGCCCTGGCCGGCGCTCGAGCCGTTTTTCGCGGCGGTCGATGCCGCGGTGGACGAATGGCTCGCCCGGCCGGCGGAATCCGCGCAGGCACTGGTCTTCGTCCTGCCGCCCGGCGAAGAGTTCGACCTCATGCGCCGCTGGTCGGAGCATCGAGCCGCGGAGGCCGTCCCCCCGCCCCCGTCGCGGTCGATCGTCGAAGGCGATTATTCCGCGCTGCCACGGCTGGACGGCGCGAGCGAGCTCGTCGTGATCCCGCGGCTCGAAGATTGGTTCCGCCGCCATCACGCCGGCCTTGCGCTGGTGCGCGAGTTGATCGCCCGCCTCAGCCGGGCCAAGGGCCGCTGCGTGCTGGGGGTCAACAGCTGGGCCTGGCGGTTTCTCGCCCCCGCCGCCGACACCAACGTGGAGATGCCGGAGCCGCTGACCCTGGCACCCTTCGAAGCTCCGGCCTTGTGCCAGTGGCTGAGCGAACTGGCCGAATCGAGCCGCCCGGGCGCATTCCTGTTTCGAAGCGACGCCACCGGCGAAGTCCTCGTGGACCCCGCGACCAGCTGCAGCAGCGACGACGAAGCGGACACCCACACCGGCAACGGCACCTTCTTCAAGCGCCTCGCAGCGGTGAGCCGGGGCAATCCCTGGCTCGCGTGGCATCTTTTCCGCGGGAGCATGCGGGTCGCCGCGGAGAATCCGGATGTCGGGCAAACGGCCGCCGAGGCGCCCGGCGACGCGCGCGAAACCGTCTGGATCGATCCGGTCGCCGAAGTGTCGCTGCCGGAGTTGCCGAAAGACGTCCGATCTTCGGCCCTGCTCGTTTTTCACGCGCTGCTCATTCACGGTGATCTCACCCTCGGCGACCTGCGCCAGGTGCTGCCACCGATTCAGGCCTCCCAGGTCGTGCACCGGCTTGCCGCCGAGCGCTTGTTGCGCGAGCGCCATGGCCGGTGGCGCGTCGCCCCGACGGCCTACCCCGCGGTCCGCGCCGCGCTCGACCACGCGGGCTATCCGATCGATCGCCTTTGAGCCGCCATGGATTCGCCCCAGCAAAAAGCCGCCAAGTTGTTCCTCGATTTCAAGGACATCGGGTTCTTTAACATCTTCCTCATCCTGCTCGCGACCTGGGCGGCGATTGCGTTGATCCGCCGGTTGTTTCCGCTCGTCGCCGAGCGCAGCCCAAGTCGGGCGCGCATTTTTGTCCTCGGCGCGGTGCCGGTTCTGCGCCTCGTGCTGCTCGCCGTCGCCACCGTCTTGATCGTGCCCCTGGTGATCAATCCGACGATGCAGAATCTCTTCGCCGTATTCACCGCGGCGAGCGTCGCGATCGGTTTCGCATTCAAGGATTACGTTAGCAGCCTGATCGCCGGCATCGTCGCCGTGACCGAGCGCCCTTATCGACCCGGCGACTGGGTGAAAGTGGATGGCGCCTACGGCGAAGTGATCTCCGTCGGTCTGCGGTCTTACCGCATGGTCACGCCGGACGACACGGTCGTGACGGTGCCGCACCTCAAGCTCTGGGACACGAACATTTACAACGCGAACGACGGCGCCCCTACCCTGCAGTGCATCGCCGACTTCTACCTCGAGCCGCAGCACGACGCCGCGCTGGTGCGGCGCACGTTGCGGGATGTCGCCCTGACGAGTGCCTATCTGCAACTGGAGCGGCCCATCGCGGTGATCGTTGCCGAGCAGCCTTGGGCCACGCATTACCGGCTGAAAGCGTATCCAATCGACGCGCGCGATCAGTTTCAGTTCACCAGCGATCTCACGGTGCGCGGCAAGGAGGCGCTTCACGCGCTTGCCGTCGTGGCCGCGAAAGCCCTGCCGAGCGCGCCGGCGGCCGGCGAATGATTTCGCGCGGCGCCGGACGGGAGCGGGTTTGGCTTGTCTCGTTTGATCGCCTTGCCCAATGTCGTCACGCACGCATTTGCCGGTTGGTCTGGAATAAAAACGCCGTGGAAACTTTGCGCATCGTTTTGCAGGTCGTCGCCGCTCTGGGAATCCTGAACGTCTGGCTGCTCCGCGCCGGCAGGCCGACCCCATTTCGCGGAGGCGATGCCGGGACGATGCGCGAGGAATTTGCCGCCTACGGACTGCCGTTTTGGGCGATGTGCGTCGTCGGCGCGCTGAAAGTGGGGCTCGCGCTCCTGCTGCTGGTCGCAATCTGGGTTCCCCCGGCTGGCCGCGCCGGCGGCGATCGGCCTGGGAATGCTCATGCTCGGTGCGCTCGCGATGCACTTGAAGGCCGGCGACCCGTTCAGAAAATCGCTGCCCGCGCTCGCGGTGCTGGCGCTGTGCGCGGCGATCGTCTGGCTTTGATCGACGTTGCGCTCAAAACGCTCTCAGTCCGAGATACGCGTTCAGCATCGAGTAGAAGAACGCCGGAGCCGCTTGGAGCGGAGAATCCCGGATCTCAAGTCGCACCCCGACGGCGACGAGCATCATCACGGCCAGTCCCGCCGCGGCCGCCCGCCCGACCCACGGCAGGCTCAGGCCGACGAGCAGCCCGGCGGCCGCGGCGATCTGGAGCCCGCCGACCAGCCGGCGCTGCGCCGGGATGCGGTAGCGGGCAAACTCGCGTCGCATGAAGTTGGAAACAAAACAGCCCACACCGTAAATAAAAAACGAGACGGCGGAGAAGAGGACGAGTGCGACATTCAAGGGCGCCATCATAGTGTGGGCGTGACCCTTTCGCATGCGGCCGTTTGCCCGGGCGGCGACCACCTGCCGAACGCGCCTACTCCCACTCGATCGTGCTCGGCGGCTTCGATGAGATGTCGTAGCAAACGCGATTCACGCCGTTCACTTCGTTGATCACGCGGCCAGAAATCCGCGCGAGCAATTCATACGGCAGGCGCGTCCAGTCGGCGGTCATGCCGTCCTGACTCTCGACCACGCGCAGCGCGACCGTGTTCTCATACGTCCGCTCGTCGCCCATGACGCCGACGCTGCGCACCGGCAGCAGGACGGCGAAAGATTGCCAGACTTTGTAATACCAGTCGGACGACTTCATTTCGTTGACGACCACCGTGTCGGCTTCGCGCAGGATGCGGAGCCGCTCTTCGGTGACTTCGCCAAGAATCCGCACGGCCAGACCCGGACCCGGGAACGGCTGGCGATGGACGATTTCCTTCGGCAAGCCGAGCTGCTGGCCGACGAGCCGCACTTCGTCTTTGAAGAGCTGTCGCAGCGGCTCGATGAGCTTGAAGCGCATCTTCTCCGGCAGGCCGCCGACGTTGTGATGGCTCTTGATGAGCGAGGAGGGATTCCCGGAAATCGAGACGCTCTCGATGACATCCGGATAGAGCGTGCCCTGGGCAAGAAACTTGTAATGGTGGCCGGCCGCGGCGCCGCGGCCTTTTTTCGCCGTGCCCCCCGCCCGGTCGGCGGCGACGAGTTCGCGGGTCGCATGCTCGAAGACGCGCACGAATTCATTGCCGATGATCTTCCGCTTCTTCTCTGGGTCGGTGACGCCGCGCAGCTTCTTCAGGAATCGCTCGCTGGCGTCCACGTATTTCAGCTTGATGTGGAAGTTCTCGCCGAAGACGCGCTGCACGGTTTCCGCTTCATTCGCGCGCAGGAGGCCGTTGTTGACGAAGATGCAGGTGAGCTGATCGCCGATCGCCTGGTGCAGCAGCACCGCCGCGACGGAAGAATCGACGCCGCCGCTGAGACCGAGCACCACGCGCTCCTCGCCGACTTCCGCCCGGATTTCCGCGCACGCCTGCTCGATGAATGAGCCCATCGTCCAGTCCTGTTTGCACCCGCAGACCCGGAGCACAAAGTTCTCCAGCATCTCGCGGCCCCGGGGCGTGTGCACGACCTCGGGATGAAACTGCAGCCCGTAAAAATGCCGGGTCGAGTCCTCGACCGCGGCGTATTCCGAATTCGCGGTGCGCGCGACCGGGCGGAACCCGGCGGGCAGGCGGGTCAGCTTGTCGTTGTGGCTGTTCAGGACATCGAGCTTTGCCGGTAGGTTGTGGAAAAGCTCGCAACCGGATTCCGTGACTTCGAGCTGTCCGGTGCCGTATTCCCGGCGGTTGCCCCGCGCCACCTCGCCGTCGAGGTGAAACGCCATGAGCTGCATGCCGTAGCAGATGCCGAGGATCGGCAGCCCGAGCCCGAAGATCGCCGGGTCGGGCTGCGGCGCGTTCGGCGCGTAAACGCTTGCCGGACCGCCGCTGAGAATGATGCCTTGCGCCCCGAGCGCCGCCAGCTCCGCGGCGGGCGCGTCGAACTTGACGACCTGCGAGTAAACCTGGCACTCGCGCACCCGGCGCGCGATGACCTGCGTGTATTGACCGCCGAAATCCAGGATCAGGATCTTGGAGCCTTGGAAAGGTTCGCCGCTCGTCATGAATGGTGGGCGGATTTACCCGCGAGAATCGAAGAGATAGAAATAGAATGCCGGGCGCTCGGCCGGATCGATGACGCGCCCCGGGAGAAACCTGGGACATGCGATTACCGGCCGTCAACGCTTGACGATCAGCATCCCCATCGGGTCGCCGCGCTTGATCTGGTCAACGACCGTCATGCCTTCGTCGAGCACCTTGCCGAACACCGTGTATTGCATGTTCAGGTGCGGCGCGTTTTCGAGCACGATGTAGAACTGGCTGTTGGCGGAATTCGGATCGTTCGTGCGGGCCATCGCCAGCGAGCCGCGATCATTTTGATAGGCGCGATTCACCTCCAGCGGAAGCATGCCGTAGGGGCTGCCACCACCGCCGACGCCGGGGGCATCGACGCTGCTTTTCGACTTCGGATCGCCGACCTGGGCGACAAAGCCCGGCACGATCCGATGAAACCGGATGCCATTGTAAAAGCCCTCCTCCGCCAGCTTCAGGATGCGCTCAACGTGCTTCGGCGCGGCGTCGGGAAACAGCGCGCAATAAAGGGAGCCGGCCGGGACGTCGATGCGGATGACGGGGTCCTTGCGCTCGGCGTATTTGGCGTCTTCGGGCTTCGGGGCGGGATTCATCTTTGGATTAAATGGAAAATCGTTCGGCGCGCCAACGGAATTTTCAAAAGCGCGGCGTGGAACGAAGATTGCGGCTGGAATGCGCCACCCCGCGCGATTTCTGAGTGCAACCCGCCGGCGTTGCGCGCAGATTTTGCCATCCGCCGATCGTTTCTCCCGTTGTTACCCCCGCATGATCGCGCCCGCCCTCCTGCTGCACGGTTATCGCAGCGGCTTGTTTCCAATGGCGATGGAGCATGGCGAGATCGGCTGGTTTTCGCCCGATCCCCGCGGGATCATCCCGCTCGAGCGCGACGGCTTTCACGTCCCGCACGGGTTGCGGCGCACGCTGAATAAGGATCGGTTCGAAACCCGCGTGGACACCGCGTTTGAAGCGGTGATGCGGTCGTGCGCGCAGCGGATGGAGACGTGGATCAGTGAGGAGATCATCAACTCCTACTGCGCGCTGTTCGAGATGGGCTACGCGCACTCGGTGGAGTCTTGGCTTGACGGACGGCTCGTCGGCGGGCTCTACGGGGTTTCCCTGCGCGGGGCGTTCTTCGGCGAGTCGATGTTTCACACCGAGACGGACGCGAGCAAGGTGGCGCTGGTGAACCTCGTCGCCCGGCTGCGGGTGCATGGCTATCTGCTGCTGGACGTGCAGTGGACGACGCCTCATCTGAAGACCTTTGGCGCGACGGAAATACCGCGATCCGATTATCTCGAGCGGCTGGCGAAAGCGATGAAGCTGTCGTGCGAGTTTTTTTGACGGCGCCCGCGACGCGGCGCAACGGTGCCGGATGAACTTTCGCAGCCGCCCGTTCCCGTTTTGGGCATTTTTTCTTCCGCTTCTTTTCGCGCCGCTGCGGACGGTCAGGGCCGAGCCGGCAGCAGCCGACGAGCCGACGGTTTTCCCGTTCGAAATGCGACGGATGCCCGCGGGCTACTGGGTCGCCTGCGATCCGGTTACCCAGGCGGAATACGAGGCGGTGACCGGCGAAAATCCAAGTCGTTTTCAAGAGCTGCCGGAGCACGAGCGGCATCCCGTGGAAAACGTGAGCTGGGAGGATGCGACCGAGTTTTGCATCAGGCTAACCGCCGCCGAGCGCGCCGCCGGCCGGCTGCCCGCGGGCTGGCGCTATGACCTGCCGACGGACGCCCAGTTCGACGAATTCTCCGCCAGCGCCGACCTCCGCTCCGCCGTGATGAGCCTGGACGCCGCTCGACCGCAGGATGCCACCGCGCCGGTCGGGCCGGACAGCGGGCGCCCGCCGAGTCCGCTGGGATTGCGCGACGTCTTCGGCAATGTCTGGCAATGGTGCCGCGACTGGTATGACGAATCGATCCGGCGCAAGGACGCCAACCCCGACCTGCCGCCCGGCGCATTGATCGAGCTCCCCGGGGCGCCCGCTCCCGCGGGGTCAAACGTCTCGGCCGCCGGTGTCCGGACCGACCCGGCTCTGGACCCGCCGGACGAGCGCTTCAAAGTCCTGCGCGGCGGCGCTTGGAACACGACGGCGGCCGATGGCTTCCGCCCGGCGAGCCGGCTGCGTTACGCACCGGGGATGAGCAACGCCACGACCGGATTTCGCTGCGTGCTGGTGCGGGATTAAGATCCCCCTTTCGGCTAACGCGAACTGCCGCTTCCGACCGGCTCACCCCGCGCCGCTTGCGCCGCGCCGACCGGTTCTTCGCGTTCCACCACCACGGGGCCGGAAGGAAGGGGATTGCGCGGCTGGGCGGGCGGCGGCGGCCGGCGCACCGGCACATTGCCGCCATCGTCGCGCCCGTCCGAGCCGTCGTCGCGCGGCGAGCCGACATGCGGATCGAAGAAATGATCAATCGCGAGCCAGAATGAGCGGGCGTGGCGGGCAAAGATCAGGTTGAAAAGCAGCACGGCGGAAACCGAGGTCCAAAGCATCGCTTCGAGCGATGAGTTGAGCACGTATTCCATGTAAAGGTAGATCGCCAGCCCGACGAGCGAGCCGACGCCGTAGCTGACCGCCCAGGTGGCCATCAAAAAGTATCCGACCTCGCGGGTGTAGGCGTAGCCGCAGCGCGGGCAGCCATCGAGCGGCGAGAAAATATCGGCCGGCGTGCGGATCCGGTGCAGCGGCGGGAAAACGGGTGAGATGCCGCATTCCGGACATTTCAGGACCAGTGCGCGCCAGAAATATTTGCCGGCGAGCCGCCAGGTGCGGGGTTCCGGCGAGGTCGGCTGCGCGGAGCCATGGGATCGGTTGTCCATTTTAACGATGGCTGGGAGAAAGCGCGTTGCAGGCGCCAGGACGCACGCGCGTTTTCAAGGATTCGCAGCCGATGCGCCGCGCGCTCCTGCCGCGCGAGGGGAAGTTCCGTCTGTCACCCCGGAGCGCGGCCTGCCGGGTCGAGCAGCCGGAGCAGATGGTAGAGCGATTCCAGCCGGCCAACCTCGGCGCCGGCGTTGAAGGCACGGCGATAGGGCTCGCCCCAGATTGGCTCGAGTTCGAGCGGGCGGCCGACTAGGAAATCGAGCAGCGTGCTCGGGCGGTAGTCCCCGATCTCGCGGGTGCGCTTAAAGTTCAACGCGGCAAAATCTCCGGGCATCGCGTGACCGAGCTTTCGCGCGGCAGCGACAATTTCGTCCATCAGTCGCTGGGCAAGGTAGGCGAGTGAATCGTCTGCCAGACAGGTCGGCTGTGGTGATGACACGCTCGGAGCCGCGGGCGCGCTCGGCGGCCGTCGCCAGCACGGTGAGCCCGTTGAACGGGATATTCCAGACGAGCTTGCGCCAGCGTTCTTGGTCGAGATCGGCGACCACGCGCGCCGGGATGCCGCATCGCTTCAATTCCCAGGCGATGTCGTGCGTGCGGGGCAACGGATACCCGCCGGCTTCCCCGAGCGCGATCGCGCCGGCGCCGAGGTGCTCGATGATGCCGGGGGACATCTTGTTCAACGCCACGGAACACATCCCGCCGAGCACGCGGTCGGTTCCGCCGAAGTGTGCGGCGAGAAATTCCGTGTTTCCGAGCCCGTTCTGGAGTGTCAGCAGCAGGGTGTCGTTGCGCACCAGCGGGGCGAGCAGTTCCGGCAGCGCCGCGTTGGCTGTGGTCTTCACGGCAATGATCACCAGATCGCAGACGCCGATCTCGCGCGGCGTGGCGTGTGCGTGGACCTTCGCGACCCGGAAATCACCGCTGCGGCTCTTCACCCGCCAGCCAAATCGCTTCAGCACCGCGCGCTCTTCGGCGGAGCGCACAAGGAAATGGACGTCCCGTCCATAATAGGCGAGGCGCGCGCCGTAGTAGCCGCCGACCGCGCCGCTGCCGACGATCGCGATGCGGTAGCCCGGCAGATGGTGTCGGCTCGGCATCGGCTGGGGATCTGGCGTGGCCGGGGCTGCTAGCGGTGTCCGTTCAAGGCGCGCCCGAAGACGGTCCGCGCTGTCGCTACGGAGTTCCGATGCAGCCGCACGGTGTTGCCGACTTCGCGGTTGTAGCCGCCGCCGAAAAGCACGACGAGCGGGATCGACCGGGCATGAAACAGCGAGGCGACGTATTCGTCCCGGTTCACCAGATCGCGCACGGACAGGCGCATCTGCCCGAAGCGATCGTTCTGATGCGGGTCGGCACCGGAAATCCAGATGGCGAGATCCGGTCGAAATTTTTCGACGCTGGCTTCCACGGTGTCCCGCAACGCCTGGAGATAGGTGGCGCCGGGAACAAAGCGCTCCAGACCCACATCTTGGGAGCCGGGCACTTTCCGGCTCGGATAGTTTGCCGCCACGTGGATCGAGTAGGTGAAGACGTTCGGATCGTCGCCGAGCAGACGCGTGCGTGCCGTTTCCCTGGTGGGCGTCGGTGTCCACGATGAAAATTCGCAGCTCGGGGAAGTCCGTTTGCAGATCACGCACCGCGATGGCGACATCGTTCAGCACGCAAAATCCTTCGCCGCGATCCGCGAAGGCGTGGTGCGTGCCGCCCGCCAGATTGGCCGCCAGCCCGCCGGCGAGCGCGGCGCGGCAGGCCAGCCGGGTGCCTTCCACCGCGAGGCGCGAGCGCCGCATCAGCGCGGCTCCGGGCGGCAGGCCGAGCACGGTGCGCTCCTTCGGCGTGAGCTCGTCGTTTTCCAGCCGCCGCAAATAATCGGCAGTGTGGACGCGCAGCAAATGCGAGTAGTCGCACGGCCCGACCTCCGTAAGTTCCTCCGGCGCGATGACGCCTTCCGCGAGCAGTAGCTCATACGTCTGCGGAAACTTGATCATCGGGAAGGGATGCCCTTCCGGCAGCGCCAAAAAGTAGCCGGGCGAATAAAAGCAACGCACGCCCGGACGGTCGAACATCGGCGGCGGCTGGGCAATCCCCGAAGCGCGACCCGCGGCACCGGTTTTTCGCCGCGCCGCGGCCCGACTTTGTGAAATATTTCACAATTCCCCCTTGCGACCCCCTTCCCCGCGATTCTATTCAACGGGGGGCGATGGGAGCGGGTTCCGCGATGCCCGTCCCGACGCACTTCTTCGTTTATGGCCACGGCACTGCGCACCACCGAAATTGAAGCGCCGGACACTCTCGCCCGGGCCAGCGCCGCGCTCGGCAGCGTCGAGGAAATGTCGCCCGATCTTGTCGGCGAAAAAATGACGCTGAACATGGGTCCGTCGCATCCAGCGACGCACGGCGTCCTGCGAATTTTGCTGGAACTCGACGGCGAGATCATCACGAAGGCGATTCCGGATGTCGGTTATCTGCATCGGGGCGACGAAAAGATCGCCGAGGCGATGCAATACAACCAGTTCGTGCCCTACACGGACCGGCTCGATTACCTGGCGCCGCTGGCGAACAACGTCGCCTACGCGCTGGCGGTCGAGAAGCTCATGGGCTGGGAGTTGCCGCCGCGCGGCAAGGCGATCCGCGTGCTCTGCTGCGAGATTGCGCGAATTTCCGCGCATCTGCTCGGGCTCGGCGCTTTCGCGATGGATACCGGCGCGATGACCGTGTTTCTCTACACATTCACGCAGCGGGAATACCTCTACAACCTCATCGAGCAGCTTACCGGCGCGCGGTTCACCACGAGCTACACCCGGGTCGGCGGACAGATCCGCGATCTGCCGGCGGATTTTCCGGAGCGGGTGCGCAAGTTTCTCGCCCAGTTCACGCCGAGCTTGAACGAGATCGACGGCCTGCTCACGCGCAACCGGATCTTCGTCGATCGCACCCGCGATGTCGGCGTGATCTCGAAGGAGGACGCGGTCGCCTACGGCCTGAGCGGCCCGAATCTGCGCGGCTCCGGCGTCGAACACGATCTGCGCAAAAAGCATCCGTATCTCGACTACGAGAAATACGATTTCGAAGTGCCGGTCGGCACGGTGGGCGATTGCTACGATCGCTATCTCGTCCGGCTCGAGGAAATGCGCCAGAGCGTGCGGATCATCGAGCAAGTGCTCGACCGGATGCCGGAAGGGCCGATCAACATCGTGGACGGCAAGAACATCCTGCCGCCGAAGCCGGCGGTGCTGACGAAGATGGAGGAGTTGATCCACCATTTCATGGTCGTGACCGGAGGGCATCGAAGCGCCTGCCGGGCGAAGTTTATTTCGGCGCGGAAAATCCGAAGGGCGAGCTCGGCTTTTACATCAACAGCCGCGGCGGCGGCGTGCCGCACCGGCTGAAGATCCGCGCCCCCAGCTTTGTGAATCTCAGCATCCTGGACCGCCTGTTGCCCGGGCACATGATGAGCGACGTGGTCGCGATTCTCGGCAGTCTCGATTTCGTGATGGGCGAGTGCGACCGGTAGCCGGCGCGGCGTGCACGCGGACCTCACAACTTTCCAACTCCATTTATGATGAAGAACCTCCTCCTCACGCTTCTCGCCGCCTTGTTTTTGGTCGGCGCGGGCCCGCTTGCATGCAACCGGACCGCGGCGCCACTCGCGGCGGCGTCCAAGCTGAACAAAGCCAACTATGACCAAATCCGTGCCGGCATGACGAAGTCCCAAGTCGAGGGCATCCTCGGCGCGCCGACGTCCGTCGAGACCAAAGATTTCGTCGTCTATAAGAAGACGATCTATCGCTACCAGGAAGGCAACGTCGTCGTGAATATCAGCTTCAAAAACGACGAACTGGATACCAAGGACTCGAACCTCGGCACCGGCGCGCCGTAAGCGGTTCCTTCCCTTACGCCGAGCGCCCACTTTTCAGCCATGCAGCTTTCCGCCGAATTTCTCTCCCGCATCGACGAAGCGGTGAGCCATTATCCGGTTTCAAAACGGAGCGCCGCGCTGCCGTTGATGCATCTGTTCCAGGAGGAGTTTGGCTTCATCAGCGACGAAGCGTCGGAATGGATCGCGACGCGGCTGGAGCTGCAGCCGATCAACATCCTCGAGCTGCTGACGTTTTATCCCATGTTCCGGCGCCAGCCGCCGGGGAAACACCACATCCGCGTCTGCCGCACGCTCTCGTGCGCGATGGGCGGCGGCTATGAGTTGTTTGAGCAGTTTCGCCGCCTCGGGCAGATCCCCTCGGGCGACGACGGTCACAACGGCGCCGGTCACGGCAGCCCGATCACCCGCAGCGCTGATGGCCGGTATTCCATCGAGTTCGTGGAATGCCTGGCGAGCTGCGGCACCGCGCCGGTCTGCATGGTGAATGACGATTTCTACGAAGGCGTCGCCACCGAGTCCGCCGCGGCCGAGATCCTTTCGCGTTACCCGTAATCGCCCAATTTTCGATCATGCCCACGACCCAGCGCACCCCGCACCCGAAAGAGCGCCGCCTCGTTTTCAAAAACATCGATCGGCCGGGCTGGACCAAGGACATCGATTGCTACATCAACGACGGCGGCTACGAGGACCTGAAAAAGGCCCTCGCGATGGCCCCGGCGGCGATCGTGGAGGAGGTCAAAACGAGCGGCCTGCGCGGCCGCGGCGGCGCCGGATTTCCGTGCGGGGTGAAGTGGGGCTTCATCAAGCCGGGCGGACCGAAGCCGACCTACCTGATCTGCAACGCCGACGAGTCCGAGCCGGGCACGTTCAAGGACCGCTACATCATCCATCAGGATCCCGCATCAGCTCATCGAGGGGATGATCATCTCCTGCTTCGCGGTCGGTGCGCGCCTCGCCTACATCTACATCCGCGGCGAGTTTCCGGAAGGCGCGAAGATCCTGGAAAACGCGCTCGCGGAAGCGCGGGCGAAGGGTTTCCTCGGCAAGAACATTCTCGGGCTCGGGCTTCGACCTGGAGATTTACGTCCACCGCGGCGCCGGTGCCTACATCTGCGGCGAAGAAACCGGCTTGATCGAGTCGCTGGAGGGCAAGCGCGCCTACCCGCGCATCAAGCCGCCGTATTTCCCGGCGGTGCTCGGCCTCTACCATTGCCCGACGATCGTCAACAACGTCGAGACGCTGTGCAACGTGAAGCACATCGTCCGCATGGGCGGCGCGGAATACGCCAAGCATCGGCCGGCCGAACAACACCGGCACCCGCATCCTTTGCGTGAGCGGCGACGTGCAGCGGCCCGGCTACTTCGAGGTGGAAGTCGGCGCCGTCACGATGGGCGAACTGATCAACGACTTCTGCGGCGGCATGAAGCCAGGCCGCAAGCTCAAGGCCGTGATTCCCGGCGGCAGTTCCGCGAAGGTTCTGCGGGCCGGCGAACGCTACAAGATCAAGGCGAAGAATGCCGAGGGCGCGCCGGTTGAAAAGGAAATCGGGCTCGAAGAAATCGCGATGGATTTCGACACGCTCGCCGCGGCCGGCTCGATGGCGGGGTCCGGCGGCGTCATCGTCATGGACGATTCGCGCGACATGGTCTGGGCGCTGAACAACATCAACGAATTCTACGCCCACGAGAGCTGCGGCCAATGCACGCCGTGCCGCGAAGGCTCGCTCTGGATGAAGAAGATCACCGACCGCATGGTCCACGGCGGCGGCGCCGAGCAGGATCCCGCGGTGTTGAAAAACGTGGCCGACAATATCGCCGGCAAAACGATCTGCGCTTTCGGCGAGGCGTGCGCCTGGCCGACCCAGAGTTTCCTTGCCAAATTCCCCGAAGAGTTCGCCGCGCGCTCGCAGCAGGCGGTTCCGCCGCGCGATCGTTCCGACGGCATCGTGATGGAGCGCGGTCAGCCGCTCGTCGTCACCCCGAGCGGGCATTGAGAGTCCGCCAGTTTTCATCCGCTAAACCGCACCTTTTCGCGCATGAGTCTTTCGCCCAACGCTTCCGCTTCCGCCGCAGCCGCCGCTCAGCCGGCCGTCGCCATGGTCAACGTCCAGATCGACGGCGTGTGGCACGCAGTTTCCGAAGGGCACGCGCGTCATCGAGGCCTGCCAGCAGGTCGGCAAATACATCCCGCGCTACTGCTATCATCCGAAGCTGTCTTCGCCGGGCAACTGCCGGATGTGCCTGATCGAAATGGGCATGCCGAAGATGGGTCCGGACCGCAAGCCGGAGCTCGGCGCGGACGGCAAGCCGGAGATCAACTGGATTCCCCGGCCGCAGATTTCCTGCGCGCAGGATGTCGCCGAAGGCATGGCGATCCGCACCGATTCGCCGATGGTCCAGGATGCCGCAAAGGCGTGCATGGAGTTTCTGCTCATCAACCATCCGCTCGACTGCCCGATCTGCGATCAGGCGGGCGAATGCCGGTTGCAGGAATTTTCCGTCGAATACGGAAACGCCGGGTCGCGCTTTCTTGAAGAAAAGGTCAAAAAGCCGAAGCACGTGGAACTCGGGCCGCGGATCATGCTCGACGCCGAGCGTTGCATCCTTTGCTCGCGCTGCATTCGCTTCATGAAGGAGGTCGCCAAGGACGACGTCCTCGGTTTCGTCGATCGCGGCAGCTACTCGTCGCTCACCGCCATCCCGGGCGGGAATCTCGACAACAACTACTCGCTGAACACCGTCGATATCTGCCCGGTCGGCGCGCTGACCTCGAACGATTTCCGGTTCAAGATGCGCGTCTGGTTTCTCAAGGAGACGCGCAGTTTTTGCACGAGCTGCAGCACTGGCTGCAACACGGTGATCGGCAGCCGCGAGAACACCGTTTACCGCCAGACGCCGCGGGAAAACAACGACGTGAACTCGTCGTGGATGTGCGACCACGGGCGCCTGAATTTCCATTATCTCCACGCCTCGAACCGGCTCACCGAGCCGCTCGTCCGCGACCGTGACGGCAAGCAGATCACCTCCGACTGGCAACGCGCGCTCGACACCGCGGCGGCGCAGTTGCGCGAGGTGAAAGACAAAGGCGGGCAGATCGCGCTCATCGCGTCGGCGCGGATGACGAACGAAGAGCTTTTCCTCTGCCAGCGCCTTTCCCGCGCGCTCGGCGTGCAGTTGATGGATATCAAAGCGCGGCCGCAACAGCCGGACGACATCCTCGTTAGCGACGACGGCAATCCGAACACGCGCGGCGCCCAGCTCATGCGGATCACCCGCGAAAATGCCGGCTCGCATCTGCCGATCATCGTGGATGCCGTCAACGCCGGGAAGATCCAGGGCCTCGTCTGTCTCGGCGAAGATCCGGTGGAATGCGGCATCCGTCCGGAAGCCCTCGCCACGCTGCCCTGCTTCGTCATGATGGGGCTGCTCGGCGGACTGGCGAGTGCGGCGGCGAGCGTTGTCTTCCCGGCCAGCGGCTTTGCCGAAAAGCGCGGTTCGATGATCAACGCCAAAGGCCGGCTCCAGCGGCTGAACCGTGCGATCAACCCGCCGGGCGGCGCGCGCGACGATTGGGAGATTCTGCGCGATCTCGTCCAGGCGCTCACCGGTTCCAACGGCATCTACACCATCGAAGATCTTTTCCGCACCATGGCGGCGGAGGTGCCGGAATTTGCCGGCCTGAGCCTGAGCAAGATCGGGGATCTCGGCGTGCCGCTCGGAATTGATTCCGGCGACGACGATCAGAGCGGTGCGCCGCCACGCGCCGCGACGGAAAACGCGACGGCGACGGTGCCGACGAAATAGCAGGGCAGCGGTCCACCCACCCCTACCCCGACCCTTCCGCCATGCCGTCCCTTCCTTTCACGCTGTCACCGGAGTCCAGTTTGCGCTGATCTCGCTGCTGAAAATCGTTGGGATCATCTTCCTGGTGATCCTGCCGCTGGTTTCCTACACGGTCTATGCGGAACGCCGCGTCAGCGCGCTCATTCAGGATCGCGTCGGACCGAACCGGGTTGGCATCCCGATGACACTGCTCGGCTTCAAGCGAGACTTAATCTGCCGCTGGGCGGACTTTTCCAGCCGGTCGCCGATGCCGTTAAGTTTCTGCTGAAAGAGGACTTCACGCCGGGGCACGTCAATAAATTCTACTATCTGGCTGGCACCCTGCCTCGCGATGGTGCCGGCGATTCTGACCATCGCCGTCGTGCCTTTCGGCAGCACACTTTTCGGGGTGCCGATGGTGATTGCTGACGTCAATATCGGCGTGCTCTTCGTCTTCGCGATCGCGTCACTGGGCGTTTACGGCATCGTCCTCGCGGGCTGGTCGTCGAACTCAAAATATTCGTTTCTCGGCGGCGTGCGCTCGACCTCGCAGATGATCTCCTACGAGCTGTCGCTCGGGCTCTCGGTCGTGCCCATCTTTCTCGCGATGGGCACGCTGAACCTTTCGCAGATCGTGCAGAATCAGATTCAGAACGGCTGGACGATTCTGCCGGTCACCGACTTCCGGCTGACCCTGCGCGAGGCGCTGCTCTGGGTGCCGATGGTCATCTCATTTGTCGTGTTCACCGTCTCGATTTTTGCGGAGACGAACCGCCTTCCGTTCGACCTTCCGGAGTCGGAGACCGAACTCGTCGCCGGCTATCACACCGAGTATTCCTCGATGAAGTTCGCCCTCTTTTTCCTCGGCGAATATGCGGCGATGATCACGGGCTGCGCCATCATCGTCACCCTTTTTCTCGGCGGCTGGCACCTTCCCTTTGTGCCGGATGGCTCGCATGGCTGGGTCTGGGGGTTGATCAATATCGCGACCTTCTTCGGCAAGGTTTCGGCGCTGCTCCTTTTCTTCATTTTCATCCGCTGGACGCTACCGCGCTTCCGCTACGATCAGCTCATGCGGCTCGGCTGGATCTTTTTTTTCGAGATCGCGCTCGTGAACATTCTGCTCGTCGCGATCATCCTCGCCTACTTCCCGAAATAACCGCGCTTTCCCGCCATGGCACTTACCATCAAACGTCCGCAGCTTTCCCTCGCTGAAAAAACCTATCTTCCGTCGATCCTTGGCGGCCTGAAGACGACGTTCAAACACTTCGTCGCCACGCTGTCGAACCGCACCAAAGTCACGATGCAGTATCCCGAGGAGACTTGGGATTCCCAGCTGCCGGCTTACTACCGCGGCGCCCCGGGTCTCGTGAAAGACGAGCACGACCGCGAGCGCTGCGTCGCTTGCCAGCTTTGCGAGTTTATCTGCCCGCCGCGGGCAATCAAGATCGTCCCGGGTGAGATCCCGGAAGGCGAAAAGTTCCGGAAGGTCGAAAAATATCCCGAGGCGTTCGACATCGACATGATCCGCTGCATTTATTGCGGGTTGTGCGAAGAAGTCTGCCCGGAACAGGCCATTTTTTTAAAGCGCGACTACGCGATCACCGGTGTCACGCGCAGCGAAATGGTGCATGACAAGGAGAAGCTCTACGAGATCGGCGGTCTGCAGACCGGCTTGGTCCACAAGTGGAACGAGAAAAAATAATCCGAGTCGGAACCGCAAAAACCTGACGCCATGTCTCCCGTGCTTTTCTGGACGTTTGCGGTGCTGATGCTTGCCTTCGGGGCGTCGGTGATTTTGCAGCCGAGTCCGGTTTCCAGCGCGGTGAGTCTGGTCGTTTCGTTTATCGCGCTCGCGGCGCTTTACGTTTCGCTCGATGCTTTTTTCATCGGCACCATCCAGATCCTCGTCTATGCGGGCGCGGTGATGGTGCTGTTCCTGTTCATCATCATGCTGCTCGACTTGCAGTCCGAGCGGCACCGTCGGACCGGGCTGGCGACGATCATCGGCGGTCTGCTCGTCGCGATTCTTTTCGTCGGGCAGCTCTCGCAGGTGCTCGCGCGATTCCCTGCTGGCAACATGCCGGCGCCCGTGCTGAAAACGGCGCTCGTCGGCGCCAACAGCGATGTCCGGCAGATCGGATTCACGATCTTCACGGATTATAATCTGCCGCTGCAAATCGTTGGCATCCTCGTCCTTGTCTCGACGATCGGCGTGATCGTCCTCAGCAAACGCGAGCTTCGCTGATCGCCGCCTGCCTCAGCCTTCATTCCCGCGCGCGTTCCCGTCCCATGGTCACCCTCAACGACTACCTCTTCGTCAGCGGGCTGCTTTTCGCCCTCGGTTTCGTGGGCGTCCTGGTGCGGCGGAATATCATCGTCATCTTCATGTGCCTGGAGTTGATGCTCAACGCAGCGAACCTTTCGCTCGTGGCGTTTTCCCGGTTCAACGTCGGCGCCGATGGGCAGCCGAACTACCACGGCCAGGCGCTGGTTTTCTTTATCATCACCGTCGCCGCCGCCGAGGTGGCGGTCGGCCTGGCGATCATCGTCGCCCTTTACCGCAGCCGGCAGACCGTGCAGGTGGATGAGATCAACAAGCTGCAATTCTGACCGGCGAGTTTTCTTCCCAATCTTTGTATGGTGCTGCCTTGGATCATTCTGTTTGCCCCGCTGCTTTCGGCCGCAGTGATCCTGCTGATCACCCAGCGGTCGCGGGAGCTAAGCGCCTACATCTCGGTCGGCGCCGCGGCGGTCGCCTTCGCCGGCAGCTGCCTGCTTTTCCCGATGGCCGAGGTGCCGGCCGGCGGGGCGAAGAACCAGTTTTCCTGGCTTAGCATCAGCCCGGGGAAAATCACCGAGGCGGCGACCGTGGATCTGGTGGCGCCGGTCAGTGCAAGCGGCGCGCCGGGGTTGATCGCGCCCGGCCCCGGGCTGACGATTCCGATCGGAATCACGGTGGACGCGCTGAGCAAGGTGATGCTGCTGGTCGTGACCGGCGTTGGCCTGTTGGTGCACCTGTATTCGCTCGGTTACATGCGGGACGATGACGGGAAGGCGCGCTACTTCGGCGGCCTGTCGCTCTTCATGTTCTCGATGCTCGGCATCGTGCTGGCGGACAATTTTCTGATGATGTTCATCTTCTGGGAGCTGGTCGGAGTGAGCAGCTACCTCCTGATCGGGCATTGGTTTCAGCGGCCCCAGGCGGCCGACGCGGCGAACAAGGCATTTATCGTCAATCGCATCGGCGACTTTGGTTTCATGATCGGCATCCTCATGATCTGGGGAATCACTGGCTCGCTGGAGTTTGACAAGGTGCGAGTCGCGCTGGGACAGCTCACGGGCGCGCAGGCGCTGCTCGGCACCGCGATGCCGTTTCTGACGGTGGCGACGCTGCTCCTTTTCATGGGGCCGATGGGCAAGTCGGCGCAAGTGCCGCTGCACGTCTGGCTGCCGGACGCCATGGAAGGCCCGACCCCGGTGTCGGCGCTGATCCACGCCGCGACGATGGTTGCCGCCGGCGTTTATCTGCTGGTGCGCATCGGCTTCATTATCGCGATTTCCGTGACGGCTCAGACGACGATCGCCTGGATCGGCATGGTGACCGCGGTGCTGGCGGCGCTGATGGCCACCCAGCAGGATGACATCAAGCGGATCCTCGCCTACTCGACGCTGTCCCAGCTTGGCTACATGATTTCCGCGATCGGGCTGACCGCCGGTGACGGCGGCGCCTCAATGTTTCATCTCTTCACGCACGCCTTTTTCAAAGCGCTGCTGTTCCTCGGCGCTGGTTCGGTGATTCACGCGCTGCATCACGAGCAAAACATCTGGAAGATGGGTGGCCTGCGCATGAAAATGCCGGTCACGTTTATGACGTTTTTGATCGGCACGCTGGCACTCACCGGCATGCCGGGCACCTCCGGATTTTTCAGCAAGGACGCGATTCTCGCCGCCGCGCAACAGCGGAGTCCGGCGTTGTTCGCAATCGGACTTTTCACCGCGTTTCTCACGGCGTTCTACATGATGCGGCTATTCGTTGTCGCGTTCCTGAACAAGCCGGCGGCGGACAACGAAGCTGTGGCGCACGCGCACGAATCGCCGCGCGTGATGACGCTGCCGCTGATCATCCTGGCGGTTCCGTCGCTTTTCGCCGGCTACGGAGTCGTGGCACGGATCTTCGGCCTGCAGCCGCACGGCCACACCGGTGCCGAGCATAGCGCGGTGGACGTGATGATTCTGGCGACGACGATGTTTGTTCTCGGCACGGCCGGAGGGTTTCTGCTCTATCGCAACCGCGTGCGCGACCCACTGCGGATCGGGCTCTTCAAGAACAAGTTCTACTTCGACGAACTCTACGCCGTGCTCGTTCGCTGGACCCAGGACGCGCTGGCGCGCCTCAGCGCGTGGTTTGACCGCTGGGTCATCGATGGCGTCGGCGTCCGCGGCCTGAGCGGAGCGACGTTTGGCACCGGTTTCATCCTGCGCTTTCTGCAGGTCGGCAACCTGCAGGTTTACGCGTTTTTCTTCGCCGTCGGGGTGTTGGCGCTGCTGTATTTCGCGCTCCTGACGTAGCAGCCAATTTTCTTTTCGCGCATGAAGCCGTTGCTCCTGATTTTATTGATCCTGATCCCGCTGTTCGCGGCGGCGGGCATCCTCTTCGGCGCTCCGGGTCGGCGCACTTCGTTGATTGCGTCGATCGCGAATCTGCTCATCGCGGCTACGCTGCCGTTCTTGTATCACCCGCCGCGCAACGGCGCCGGGCCGCATTTCGATTTTGTCGGCGGGTTTGCGGTCGTGCCGCAGCTTGACCTGAAGTTTCTCGTCGGCGCGGACGGCCTGAGCATCTTGATGGTGCTGCTCGCGACGATTGTCTCCGTCTGCGCTTTCGCGGTGCCGCCGCGGGTGGAGCACAGCGAACGAACATTCTACGCCTGCCTGCATTTCATCGTTGCCGGCGTGATCGGGGCCTTTGTTTCGCTCGATCTCTTTTTCTTTTACGCCTTCCACGAGCTGGCGCTGATCCCGACGTTTTTGCTGATTGGCATTTGGGGCCACGGGGACCGCCAGGCGGCGGCGTGGAAAATCACCATCTATCTGGCGCTCGGATCGTTTGTGCTGCTGCTCGGCTTGATCGGCCTTTACCTGCTGGTGCCGGCCGAGGTGCGGACATTTGATTTGCGGCGCCTCTACGAGCTCGCCCGCGAAGGCGCGATCCCCGGCGGTTCGGCGCAGAAGTGGATCTTTCTGCTGCTGCTGCTCGGCTTCGGCACGCTGATCTCGCTCTTTCCGTTCCACACCTGGGCGCCGACGGCTTACGCGGCCGCGCCGACTTCGGCGGCGATGCTGCATGCCGGGGTGTTGAAGAAATTTGGACTCTACGGGCTGCTCCGCGTCGCGGTTCCGCTCCTACCTGACGGTGCGCGCTACTGGGTTACGCTGCTATTGGTCCTCCTGGTCGGAAACATCCTTTACGTCGGTCTTGTGACGATCGCGCAACGACGGCTCGATCTGATGCTGGGTTACTCCAGCGTCATGCACATGGGCTACATATTTCTCGGGATCGCGAGCTTGAATTCCGTGGGGTTAAGCGGCGCTGCGCTACTGATGTTTGCCCATGGCCTCTCGATCGCGGTGCTCTTCGCGGTGGCCGGCGAAATCCGGCATCGCACTGGCACGATGCGGCTCGACGAACTCGGCGGGCTGGCAAAGTCGATGCCGTTTTTCGCCGTCATCTTCAGCTTCGCCACATTCGCCTCGATCGGGCTGCCTGGGTTCGCAAACTTCGCCAGCGAGGTCATGGTGTTCTTCGGCGCTTTCGGCAGCGGGGGCTCGCATTTCAACCGCTTCGACCGGTATCAAATCGCCACGGTCTGCGCGCTCTGGGGCGTGGTGATCTCGGCGGTTTACATGCTGCGCGCTTATCGCGCGGGTTTTCCAAGGCGAGCCGGTGGCAATGGCGACCCGCGAGTCCGATTTGCGGGATGTCGTCGAGCGCACCGGCAGCGCGGACGAGCTGCCGGTCGCCGGGGTCGAAACCGCGACGCCCGCGGTGGGCGTCGGATTCGGTCTGCGGTGGGCTTTGATTCTTCTGGTTGCCACGTTGCTCGTCGTCGGGTTTTACCCTCGCCGCCTGCTCGACATGGTTTCGCCCAGCCTGCCGTCGTCGCTTGTGCAGATCCCCTGATCTTCGCGCGCCCCGCCATTTTCCCACGTTGTCATGGATCTCTTTCATCCGATCTGGCTTGAAACGGCCGTCGTTCTTCTCGGTCTCGTGCTGCTCATGGCTGAGGCGTTCGCCAGCGGCGTGGACAAACGGGTGTTTGCCTATGCTGGCGCCGCTGGTCTCGGGCTGATTTTCTTTCTCAGCTTCCTGGCGCAGGACGCGGCGGCTGTCCGGGCGCTGGCAGACGCCGCGGTCGGGACGAAGCCGGCGGGCTACACAGCGTTTTACAGCCCGGATGCGCTGGCGATGTTCTTCAAGCGGTTCGCGCTGGTGACGACAATGATCGTCATCGTGATGTCCGTGGAATATCTGCCGGTGTTGCGCCGCTTCACTCCTGGCGCCACGGCACAGGGCGGGCTCGGAGAGTTTTTTGCTCTGCCGATTTTCACCTGCGCGGGCCTGATGTGGATGGTTTCCGCCATCGATTTCGTGATGATTTTCGTCTCGCTGGAGCTCGTCACGATTTCATTTTACGTCTTGGTGAGTTACACCCGCCGGAATGCCGTTTCCCTGGAGGCAGGTGTAAAATACCTGATCCTCGGCGCGCTCTCGACCGGGTTCCTCGTCTACGGGATCACGTGGATTTTCGGTCTCACCGGCGAAACGAATCTCGCGCGGGTTGGGACCGCACTCGGCCGGATGGACTTGGTGACCAACGCGGTGCCGGTGCTTTTCGCGTTCACCTTGGTGCTCATCGCGCTCGGGTTCAAAATCGCGGCAGCACCATTTCAAATCTGGGTGCCGGACGTTTATCAGGGCGCGCCAACTCCGGTGACGGCGTTTCTCTCCGTCGGTTCAAAGGCGGCTGGCTTTGTGGTTTTGCTGCGGGTGCTGGAGCCATTTTTTGCTCAACCCGCCCTAGCCCCGAAGGTGACGCTGATCGTCGCAATCATCGCCGGCGCGACGCTGATTTACGGAAATCTCGCGGCGTTGCCTCAAAACAACCTGAAGCGTCTGCTCGCCTATTCTTCTATCGCCCACGCCGGCTATCTGCTCATGGCGGTCGCGAGCCTCGGTGGCGCCGGCGGAACTTCGGGAGTAACGGGGATGACGGATTTCCTGGCGCCCGGCACCGCGGTGGCGTTCTACCTCGCCGGCTATCTGCTGATGACGCTCCTCGCGTTCACGATCATGATCGTGGTCGCGAATCACACCGGCGGGGACGACCTGGCCCATTTCGGCGGGCTCGCCCGGCGGTCGCCGTTTCTCGCTTTCGGCATGTTGATTGCGATGCTTTCTCTTGCTGGCTTGCCGCTCACGGTCGGCGGATTCGGGAAGTTTTTCATCTTCGCAGTCACGCTGGAGCCGCACTTTCGCGCCCTGAACTGGCTTGTGGCCATCGGCGCGGTGACCGTGGCCTGCGGATTCTACTATTATCTTAAAGTCATCCGCGCGATGTATTTCCAGCCAGCGCCTGAAGGTCGGGAAGGCCCCATCGACGCGCCCGCTATCATCGATTTTACCGTCAGCAGCCTGGCCGTGTTGATCGTAGTGCTGGGTATCTGGCCCCAGCCGGCGCTGGAGTTGTTGCGCGAGCGCGGGAAACCGGCAGTCGTGATCGTGGAGAAGCCGTGACCGCCCCCGGCCACAGATTCCCGTTGAGTCAGTCGCTCAACTCGACGTTCCAATAGGCAAGATCGACGAAGTGCTTCCAGCTCTCGTCGTGCGGCTGGGCCGCGCCGAACGTCAGATGAATGAACGGCCGCCACTTCGGTCGTTTCGGCCGGCGGATCAGGTGCATGCCGGCTTCGTGCGGCAGCCGGTTGCCTTTGCGCGTATTACACCGGATGCAGGAGCAAACAATGTTCTCCCACGTCGTGAGGCCGCCGCGTTCCCGGGGCAGCACGTGATCAAGGTTCAGATCTTTCCGGTCGAAAAGTCGGCCGCAATACTGACAGGTGTTCCCGTCCCGCTCGAAGATGTTGTAGCGCGTGAACTTGACCTCTTTCTTTGGCAGACGATCGAACAGGAGCAGGACAATCACCCGCGGAAGTCGGATCTTCAGCGCGACGCTGTGGATCATCACCGGCTCCGGTGCTCGCTGGGAAAGGTCCCGCCAGCTCTCGTAGTCGTGAGTTGAAAACGTCCGGCTCCCGGTGGCGTCTTCTTCCGCCAACACGACCTGGGCGTGACCCTGATACAGGAGGTTGAACGCGCGGCGGGCGCTGCAAACGTGCACGGCCTGCCACAGCCGGTTCAACACGAGGACGGGATGATCGAGGACGTTTTGCACGCAGAGAATCTGACCAGTGCGGTCCCTACGGACGCCGAACTTAGCGATGTGCAAATGCGCTGTCAACCATCGGCAAGCCGTGCTAGAAAGCAGCCGAAGCTTCCGCCGATTTTCTGGTGGGCGCGCGTTCTGCTTCTATTGATTTCCCAGAAGAAATGTCTCCCTTTCGCGCCGTGCCAGTTGATTTTCTCATTCCTGTAAGGATTCGCCGTAGCCGCCGCGTCGCGATCCTCGCGCTGGCGGGGGTGGCGCTCTCGTTTTCCGCCGGGCTCGCCCAGACGCCGCCCGGCACCGCCGCTCCAGCGCGTCCGCGCAGCAGTCCGGCCGCCGAAGAAGTTGCGGGCGATCCTTCGGATCTTTTTCTAAAGGCGTTTTCCGCGGTTCAACAGGCCGAGAGCCTCGAGCGCGAAGGCAAGCTGCGGCCGGCTCTGGCGAAGTTACGCTTTGCCGCAAACCTGCTCGATCAGATCGGTCAGAACCATCCGAACTGGCAGCCCCTGATCGTTTCCTACCGGTCACGGAAAACGGCGGATGCGCTGACAAAGCTGCAGGACAAGCTGAACGCTCAGGCACAGGCAATCGCGCCCTCTCCCGCCCCTGGCGCGACGAGCACTTCGGTCCCGCCTCCCGGCAATCCACCGGCGACGACCGCCGCCGGCCGGGTGAACAATACACCGGAGGAAGATGATCCCCTGCCCCAGCCGGATCATCCGGCGGGATCCGGGCCCACGGTCACGACGCAGGCGCCCAACAGCCCGCCGCCCGAAGCTGCGGTCGGTCAGGCGGCACAAGCCATGCGGGTGCGCGTGGACAAATTGCAAGCCGAGCTGCGGGACGCCCGCAAGCAGCTGGAGTCCGCGCAGAAAGAAAAGAAACGTTTGCTCGACCAACTCGATGCCGCGGAAGGCGACGCCAAAGTTGCCGGCAAGAAAGCGGCCCGGACCCGCGGCGAGCGCGACGCGATGGAAGCAGAGCTGGAAAAGGCCCAGGCGCGCTTGCGGGAAGCCGTCGCGAAGAACCCGGCCGCCGCCGAGACCCGCCGGGAACTCCGCAACCAGATCGCCCGCCTGCGCACCGCGTTGGCCAAGGCGCAGGAAACTGGCGAGGAATCCGACCGCGAAAAGGAGAAACTCGCGTCCCGGCTCGCGGCTGCGGAAAAGAAGAACGCGGCCGGCACCCGGGGCGATCTTTCCAAGGATGCGACCGCAAAGATCGAGTCGCTCAGCGCTGAAAATGTCGCGCTGACCGCCAAACTCGGTGCGGCGGAACAAACGATCGCGGAACTGAGCGCGGAGGCGACCCGCAAACGCGAGGAAGCGGAAGCCGTGCAGGGCGAACTCGGGAAACTCCGCGAACAGCTGACGGTCTCGCGCGATCAGAACGACCGTTCCGCTACGCAGATCACCGAATTGAAAAAGCAGCTCGACGACTCCGCCGACCGTCTCGCGCAGGGCGTGCCGAAAGAGGAGCTGAACAAGATCACGAAAGAAAACGACCTGCTGAAAACGATCGCCTTGCGCCTCCTCAAGGAACAAGCCCGCCGCACCCAGGCAAGCAAGCTGGTTTCCGAGGAGCTGGCGCGTCTTGAAGTGCAGTCCCGCAGCCTGACCGAACAGCTCGATCTCCTCGGTCAGCCGACGGTGCAGCTCACGGACGAGGAGCGATCCTTGTTTAAAGATCCGCAGATCAACGCCTCGGACGCCACGAATCCAAACACGCTGGCACTCTCGCTCGTCAACGTGGCGCAGCCCGGCGCCCGGACCGCAGGCGAGAATGGAGAAACGGCTCCATTGGCGGGAGGAAGCGGCGCCGCGCCGGATGCAGCTTCAGGTGCCGCGGCTTCGCCCGCACCGGCTGGCGGCGGCGCCAATGCCGCCACGGCCGACAACGGTCCGGCGGTGCAGACCGAATTTAAGCCGCCGGTGCCGCCGGAGCTGGTCGATCTCGCCCGCGAGGCCAAAACGCTGCTCGACCGTGGCCGCTACGGCGAAGCGGAGGAGGCTTATCAAAAGTTAATCGCGCGTGCCCCGAAGAATGCTTATGCGCTGTCGAATCTGGGCGTTGCGCTGTCCCGCCAGGGGAAGCTCAAAACGGCTGAGGCGCAGTTGAAAAAAGCGATCGCGCTCGCCCCGAAAGACGCGTTCAACTACGTCACACTCGGCAGCATTTACTACCAGATGCGGAAGTTTGACGATGCGCTCGATTCGCTGACAAAGGCGTGCTCTCTTGATCCGAAGAACGCGTCCGCGCACAACTATCTCGGGATTACCAGCAGCCAGAAAGGCTGGCCGGAAGCCGCGGTCGACGAGCTCGAAAAAGCGATTGCGCTGAATCCGAATTACGCCGACGCCCACTTCAATCTGGCGGTCGTCTACGCGTTGAACCAGCCGCCGATCAAGGAGAAGGCGCAACTGCATTACCGTCGCGCCACCGCCCTCGGCGCGCAGCCTGACGCCGCGCTGGAACGCTTGATCAACTAATCGCTCAAGTTTCCCAGCGCGGGGTCGCCACGCCGCGCGGCTCAGGCGGTTGCCACGAGCTCGCGCAGGACGAACGGCAGGATGCCGCCGTGCCGGTAATAATCAACCTCGATCGCGGTGTCGATGCGGGAGCGGAGGCTCACCTTTTCCTCGCGGCCGTCGGCGCGGTGAATCACAAGAGTGAGGGTGTCGCCCGGTTTGGTGTCCTCGCCGAGTCCGAGCAGATCAAAGGTCTCAGATCCGTCCAGGCCGAGCGTCTGGGCGCTCACGCCGTCCGGGAACTGCAACGGCAACACGCCCATGCCGACGAGGTTTGACCGATGGATGCGCTCGAAGCTCTGAGCCACGACCGCTTTCACCCCGAGCAGCCGCGTGCCTTTCGCCGCCCAGTCCCGCGACGAACCCGTGCCGTATTCCTGTCCGGCAAGGATGATCAGCGGAGTGTCGGCGGCCTGATACTTCATGCTCGCATCGTAGATCGACATTTGCTCGCCGCCTGGGTGGTGTTTCGTGACGCCGCCTTCCGTGCCCGGGACCATGAGATTTTTAATGCGCACATTGGCGAAGGTGCCGCGCGTCATCACCCGGTCGTTGCCGCGCCGGCTGCCGTAGGAGTTGAAGTCCTGCATCTCGACGCCATTTTCGAGCAAGAACTTGCCCGCCGGCGAGCTCGCTTTGATCGCGCCAGCCGGTGAGATGTGATCCGTCGTCACGGAGTCGCCGAAGATGCCGAGCGGCCGCATGCCGCGCAACTCATTGATGGTGCCCGGCTCCATGCCGAAGTTTTCAAAGAAGGGCGGCTCCTGGATGTAAGTGCTTTTTTCGTCGAACGCATAGGCGTCGCCCGCGCTGCCCGGAATCTCGTTCCACTTCGGATTCTGCTCCGCGAAGTCGCGGTAGAGCTGGCGGAAGATTTCCGGCTTGAGTGCGGTGCGCATGGCGTCGCGGATCTCGTGCAGCGACGGCCAGATTTCGCGAAGGAACACATCGTTCCCCTCCTTGTCTTTGCCGATTGGGTCGTTCGTCAGATCGAGATCGACGCGACCCGCGAGCGCGAAGGCCACGACGAGCGGCGGCGACATCAGGAAGTTTGCCTTGATGTTTTGATGGACGCGCGCCTCGAAGTTGCGGTTGCCGCTGAGCACGCTGGCGGCGATGAGATCGTGCTGGTTGATCGCTTCCTCGATGCGCGGATGCAGCGGACCGGAATTGCCGATGCACGTCGTGCAGCCATAGCCGACGATCTGGAACCCAAGCTGGTCGAGATACGGCTGGAGACCACTTTTCTGAAGGTAATCGCTCACCACGCGGGACCCCGGCGCCAGCGAAGTCTTTACCGCGGGATCCACATGCATGCCGCGCTCGACTGCCTTCTTTGCCAGCAGCCCGGCGCCGAGCATGACGCTAGGGTTGCTGGTATTCGTGCAGCTCGTGATCGCCGCGATGAGCACGCTGCCGTGACCCAGGCGGGTGTCCGCGGTGTGAAACGGCTGTTCCGGCGCCTGCGCCAGAATGTCCTGCGGCGTGGCGGTCGGACGGTTTGTCACCATCTCTTTGTCGCCCATGGTTTCGCCGATCTGCCGGCCGCCATCCGCGACCATGCCCTCACCGGTATCGGTTGGCGACTCGCTGCTCGCGTCCGCCAGCGACTGCTTATCCGGCGGGGTGTCGCCGTCGAGATGCACCGGGTAGCGCTCCTGCGTCAGCTCGGCCGTTTTGCCGTAGCCGCCTTCGTTGGCCGGCTTCGCCATCAGCTTGCGGAAGGCGTCGCCGAGGTCGGGGAGATTCAGGCGGTCTTGCGGCCGCTTCGGGCCGGCGACGCTCGGCTGCACGGTGGCCAGGTCGAGCTCGAGGTCCACGCTGTATTCGATCTCGCCGCGGCCCGGCATGCCGAACATCTCCTGCGCTTTGAAATAGTTCTCGAACGCCGCGCAATCTTCCTCGGAGCGGCCGGTGGAGCGCATGTAATTGATGCACTCGGCGTCCACGGGAAAATACCCCATCGTCGCGCCGTATTCCGGGGCCATGTTCGCAATCGTGGCGCGGTCCGGAAGCGGCAAGCTGGCGGCGCCTTCGCCGTAAAATTCCACGAACTTGCCGACGACTTTCGCGGCACGCAGCATCTCCGTGACTTTCAACGCGAGATCGGTCGCCGTGACGCCTTCGCGCAGCGAGCCGGTCAGATAAACGCCCACGACTTCCGGCGTCAGAAAATACACAGGCTGACCGAGCATGCCGGCTTCCGCTTCGATGCCGCCGACGCCCCAGCCGACGATACCGAGGCCGTTGATCATCGTGGTGTGCGAGTCTGTGCCGACGAGGGTATCAGGATAATAAATTTCCCCCGCCCCGCCGTCCGCGTTCGGGCCGTGGAGCACGCCCTTGGCGAGGTATTCAAGGTTTACTTGATGGACGATGCCGATGCCCGGCGGCACGACGCCGAAGGTCTTGAATGCCTGCTGGCCCCACTTGAGAAACTGGTAGCGCTCGCGATTCCGGCTGAACTCCATGTCCATGTTCAACCGGAGCGCTTCCGCCGACCCTGCAAAGTCCACCTGCACGCTGTGATCGACCACGAGGTCCACGGGCACCAGCGGCTCGATGACCTTCGGATTTTTGCCGAGCCGCGCGACCGCCGCGCGCATTGCCGCGAGATCGACCAGGAGCGGCACGCCGGTGAAGTCCTGGAGGACGATGCGCGCGACGACGAACGGGATTTCCTCGTTCACCGGCTTCTTCGCATTCCAGTTCGCCAGGTTGCGGACATCCTGCTCGGACACCTTTTTCCCGTCGCAATTCCGCAGCACGCTCTCGAGCACGACCCGGATGGAGCGGGGCAGTCGCGACACCGGGCCGACGCCGGATTTTTCGAGGTGCGGCAGGCTGTGAAAGGCCGCGCTGCGACCGTCACCGAGAGAGAACTGCTGGAGGGTGGAAAACGTGTTCATCGTGTGGGGAAATGCGGGGATTCAATATCGGCCGAATCGCAGGGACTTTGCACGGAATTTTTGCCGGGAGAAAAATTCCGGCGCCGGCCCCCGCAAGTGCGCGCCAGCGGCTTAACCGTTCAGTTCTCCGAGCCGGGCGACGATCGCGTCGAAATCCGGCAAAAGCCGGGCATCATCGTGACTCTGCGCGTGCTGGATGATGCCAGCCTTGTCGATGATGAACGCCGCCCGCTTCGGCACGCCGCCCATGCCGAGGCCGAGTTGCGGCAGAAAAGAATCGTAAGCCACGTCGTATTGCCGGGCGACGTGGTGCTCGTAGTCGCTGAGCAGGGGAAACGTGATGCCCTCCTTTTGCGCCCATGCCTCCTGGGCGAAGGGATTGTCGCCGCTGATCCCGAAGACCGTCGCGCCAAGCGAGGAATAGCGATCCAAGCTTTGGCTCACGGAGCACATTTCCTGGGTGCAAGTCCCGGTGAACGCCATCGGAACGAAGAGCAGCAGCGTATGCGATTTGCCGTAATTCTCGCTGAGCGTTATCGCCCGCGGGCCATCGGCGGTTTTTGTTGGCAGGGTGAAATCCGGTGCTTGGGATCCGATTGGGAGAGCCATGGGTGTATAGGAAGGACGGAGTGGTGTGCGAACAACGGGATAGAACGCGCCCGTAGGCGGCGCAAGCCGGGATTCGGAGCGCGGGCGGAATCGGGCGGCACCAGAATGCGAAGGCAGCAGCCAATTCCCTGAACGGGTCCGCAGCGAAGTCCGCGATCGCGCGGGCGATTTCCGGCCGCGTCCGATTGCCGCCGGCGAGGCAAAAACGCCCGCGCCCGCCGCCGTGGTCGTGTAGATTGGCAGCGTGGAAACCTTTTGGTGGGCCGTCTCGATCCTTTTCGTGCTGGGTGGGCTCGTCGGCACGCTGCTGCCGGTATTGCCGGGAACCGTGCTGATTCTTGCCGGCGCGGTGATTCACCATTTCGCGATCCCGCCTGCCCGCGCGCTCGGCTGGTGGACAATCGGAGTCTTGGTCGCACTCACGGTGCTGGCTCACGTTGTTGATTTTGTCGCGGGTTCCGTGGGCGCAAAACGATTCGGCGCCAGCCGCTGGGGGGCGCTCGGCGCGTTTCTCGGCGCCATCGTCGGGCTTTTCTTCTTCCCCATCGGGCTGTTCGTCGGCCCGGTCGTCGGTGTGCTTTGCGCGGAGATCCTCCTGGCGCGGAAAACCCTGGGGCCTGCCGCGCGCTCGAGTTGGGGCACGCTGCTGGGCACGGTGGCCGGGATGACCGGCAAGCTCATCATCGCCCTCGTGATGGCAGCGATCTTTTTCATCTCCGCGTTCAGCGGCTGGTCGTCGTGAGCTGGGTGCGGGCTTGACGCGGGGCCGGGGCGCGCCCATGGATGAAGCGTCTTGCCGGCGCGACAGGCGATCGCTGGCGGCACCGGCGCCGGGATATCCTCCCGGCCAGCCGGCGCCCGCCAGAGGAAAGTCCGAACACCCCAAGGCAACACGCCGCGTAGAATGCGCGGGCGGCGCCGGCCCAAGTCGGCGTCGACGGAAAGTGTCACAGAAAATAAACCGCCGGCAGGCGCGCCTCCGAGCGATCGGATGGCCGCTCACCGGTAAGGGTGAAATGGCGGGGTAAGAGCCCACCGCCCGCCGAGCAATCGGCGGGGCACGAAAAACCCCGTGTGGTGCAAGACAGAACAGGAAGCCGGGGCCGCCTGCCCGGCGCGGTTCGAGATCGCAAGATCGCGGGTCGCGCAGCTTCCGGGTATTAGTCGCATCGCGCCTGGCGGTGGCAACGCCGCCGGGCGGGAAGCTGCGCGGTCCTCGCGATCGCGCAGCTAGAGAAATGATCGCTGCGGCCGTCGTCGGTCGGCCCGCGTCTTTACGAGCGGGACGTCCCCGGGTGGCCGACAGAATTCGGCTTATCGTCGCGCCGGTGAGCAAAATAAAAACGGGCGCCGGACAAGACTCGTCCGGCGCCCGAAATCTGGCAGCGCGATCGTCGGTCAGCGAATCTGCCGAGGCGCGGCTTTAACGAGTGTTCTGAACCCGCAGATTATCCGGGTTCGACCGGCCGCTCGCAAAGATGTTGTTGTCTCCGTAGAGCTTCCAGGGACCGTCCGGCACCTCGCTGGCTTCAACGAAACGCCAAGAGCAGGCGTCCTTCGACATGTTGATCCCGAGGTAGTCTCGCACCGCGGGCGAGACGTCGAGGCCGGCGCCGCCGTTCAGGTTCGGCCGGGGATATTCCTGCCCGAAGACGTATTGGTAATGGTCGGTGCGGAACGGGCCACAATCTTCCCATTGGCCGTAGGCGACGCGATCGCCGAATTTCACCGCGATCCAGCGGCCTTTGCAAACCGAGCGGCCTTCCTGCTGAAACGCCTGCTTGAACCAGGGAATCACAAGCCGGGATTCCGGCTTCGTGGTGCCGCGGGTGACGTCGTTATACGGCAGGGCAATGTAGAAAGGATTCTGCCGGGGCGTGAAGGCCACCGGGATAAAATTGCGCCGCGCCGACGGGTCCGGATTGTCGTAGCCGCCGTAGTTCGACGCCCAAGCGGAGTCCCACGAACTGGCGTGGTTTGGCGTCGGATTGTTCTTTGTCGGTCGCTCGCCGATCCAGAAGACCGTCGTCACGATATTATCGCGCCAGGGATACTTCCCACCGCCGAGGGAACGGCCGCCGAAGAGCCCGCGCGGTGCCGTCGTCGGCACGAACACCTGCGGCTCGACTTTCATCAGGGCGTTCTCGCGCAGCTTCATCGCGTGCGCCTGGAAGTCCATGTTGCTCTGGTAGGGCGATTGCGCTTGCAGCGGGCTCGACGCAAAAAATGCGAGGGCGGCTCCAAGGGCGATCGCCCCGGTGCCAGCGCACCAGAAGCGCAAGGCAGTGGGAAGGCGTGTGCCGGGGAGGGTTTTCACGGCCGAAGTTTTATTCTGATCAGAGGTCTCATGCAAGTGGTTTCACCCCGCCCGAGACCCTGCGGGCAGGCCGCGCGGCTTCAGGAAGCACTACCCGTTGAGCAGGTTCACTGCCAGCGGAGTGCCGCCGGTGCCACCCATTGTCGGCACAAGGGCACGCCCTGCCTTTCCACCAACGGATTCGTGCGGAGGTTCCGGACCGTCCGAAAAAATCTCCGGAAATCGCGGCTTCCCTCGGTTCAATACCTCCGAAGCTCGGTGTCGCGCGGCGGATGGCGTTCGTCCAGCTCCGGATAGTCGAGCGTGAAATGCAGACCGCGGCTTTCCTTCCGGCTGAGAGCGCTATCCACGATGAGCGCGGCGACCGTGGCGAGATTCCGCAGTTCCAGCACATCCGTCGTCACTTTGAAGTTCCAGTAAAACTCCTGGATCTCGGCCTGCAGGTTCCGCAGCCGCGCGGCCGCGCGCGCCAGCCGTTTGTCCGTGCGGACGATGCCGACATAATCCCACATCAACCGGCGGATTTCGTCCCAGTTGTGGTAGATGACGACGAGTTCATCCACGTCCTGCACCGGACCGCTTTCCCATTTCGGCAGTTGATAACGCGGGCGATGTTCCGCGGTCGGCGGCTTGACCGGTTCGTCGCGCACCGCCCGCTCGCATGCCCGGTGAGCGAGCACGAGACCTTCGAGCAGGGAGTTGCTCGCCAGGCGGTTGGCGCCGTGCAGGCCGGTGCTGGCAACTTCGCCGATCGCGTAGAGTCCCCGGAGATTCGTGGCGCCGTCGATGTCGGTGCGGATGCCGCCGCATTGATAATGAGCGGCCGGCACGACCGGGATTGGCTGCCTGGTGATATCAATGCCGTAGCGACGGCAGTTTTCGGCGATGTGCGGAAAGCGTTCCTGGAGAAAATCCGGCGCCAGGTGCGTGACATCCAGAAAGACGCATTTCTCGCCGGTCCGCTTCATCTCCGCATCGATCGCCCGCGCAACAATGTCCCGCGGCGCCAGCGAGGCGAGCGGATGGTAGGCCTCCATGAAGGACCGCCCCTTCGCGTCCCGGAGAATGCCGCCCTCCCCGCGCAAGGCTTCCGTAATCAGAAACGAGCGTGCTTCCGGATGATACAGGCAGGTCGGATGGAACTGGATGAACTCCATGTTCGCGATGACCGCGCCGGCGCGCCACGCGATCGCCACCCCGTCCCCAGTCGCGACGTTCGGATTCGTCGTATAAAGGTAAACCTTGCCGCAACCGCCCGTCGCCAGGACGATCCGCGGGCTTTCCAGCGTCACGACGTCGCCGGTCGTTTCGTCGAGCACATACAGGCCGAGGACGCGGTTCTCCGTCGCGTAGCCGAGCTTGGACGCTGTGAGCAGATCGACGGCCATGTGGTTTTCGAGCATCTCGATGTCCGGATTCTCGGCCACCGCCCGGAGCAAGTTCTGCTCGATCTCCGCGCCGGTGGTGTCGTGGGAATGGAGCACCCGGCGCTTCGAGTGCCCCCCTTCCCGCCCAAGGTCCAGCTCGGTGTGGCCGTCGCCACCCGGGATCTCGCGTTGATCGAAATGCACCCCCAGCGCGATCAACTCAGCGATGCGCGCGGGTCCTTCGCTGACGACCGCCCGCACGGCCGCTTCGTGGCAAAGTCCGGCTCCGGCGATCAAGGTGTCCTGGACGTGCAATTCGAACGAATCTTCCGTGCTCGTCACACAGGCCACGCCGCCCTGGGCCCAGGCGGTATTGGAGTCGGCCGGCGCGCGTTTTGTAATAATTCCGACCGTGCCGTGCGCCGCCGCTTTCAGTGCAAAGCTCAAGCCGGCGATACCGCTGCCGATCACAAGAAAGTCGAAGGATTTCATCGGGTGGGACCGCAGGATGCCATCGGATCAGAGTTCCTCCAAATAGCAGACCGGACTCGCCGATGACGCCACGCGAGCCGGCGCGAGCAGCGTGTTGTCGATCAACCGGGTGCGCCCGAAAAAGACGGCCGCCGCGAGGCACGCCGGCTCACCGGGAGAAAGCGCCTCGAGCGTTTCCAGGGTGTCGGCGTGCACGGCTTTCAGATAGTCGATCCGGCCGAGCGGCGCCTCCTTTTGCAGGACCGCTCCCGCCCGGGCCAGGATCGCTGGCACCTCCCGCTCCCCGGCGCCCGCGAGCGCCGCCGCGGCAGAGAGCGCCCGGGCGATCGCCGGCGCCTGCGCGCGCTCCTCAGCGTTCAGATACACGTTGCGCGAGCTGAGCGCGAGACCGTCTGCTTCCCGCACTGTTGGGTGTCCCTGGACGATGACCGGGAAATTCAGGTCGCGCACCATGCGGCGGATCACGGCGAGCTGCTGGTAGTCCTTCATCCCGAAGATCGCTGTGGTCGGCCGCACGAGGTGGAAGAGCTTCGCGACCACGGTGCAAACGCCGCGAAAATGCCCGGGGCGCGACTCGCCGCAGAGCCGGACGGAAAGCTGGGCTTCATCGACGAAGACCGAGCGATTCGGCGCATACATATCGGCTTCCGGCGGCAGGAAAACGGCGTCCACGCCCCGCTCGCGACAAATCCGCAAATCGCGGCGGAGCGGCCGCGGATAGCGGGAGAGATCTTCCGTGGGTCCGAACTGCAGCGGATTGACGAAGATGCTCACGGCGACCACGCCCCGCCGGCCAGCGACCCGTCGCGCGCGGTCGATCAAGGCGACATGCCCGGCGTGCAAAGCACCCATCGTCGGCACGAGCACAACGGCCCGCCGGCTCCCGAGCCACCGCGTGGCGGCGCGCTGCATCGTAGTCGTGGCGCGGAAGATCTGCATGGTCGATTGACGGCGCGTGCGAAGGATCCGAACGCCGATGGGAAAACGCGTGTTTTATCGCGGAAAAAATCTTTTCCTGCCCAATTTCGACCTAGCACTTGCAAGACCAAAAAAATCCCGAGAAACTTTGTCACGCTGACCGAAAAATCCCGTAGTCCTCAATCGAGGAGCAACGCAGTTCGCCTGGGTGGGTCGACGCGGGGCTCTACTCGGTCTGCGACGAGGAACTGGGAACTTCGGCGCAGCAAAACGGTGCCCGGGTCGCCCAGCGTTCGCGCTGTCAGCGGCCCGGGCGCTCATTGTTTCAACCGGTCGCGATGGCGCGCTGTGAAGCGGCAGACGGACCGTAGGGAAATCCGCGCGACCGCGTTCCCGTGAACGACATCTCTCCGCGCGATCGTCTCCGCTGCCACCCGGATTCACGGGAACAAACCGCGCGTCCGCTTCGCTTTCAGCACGCGTTCCACCGCGATCGCGAGGGCGGCGCGGCGATGCGGGATTTTTTCCGCTTTTGCCCGTTTGACCGTCGCGCTGAACGCCGCGTCCATGATGCGGAACAGCTTGTCGGTGACCTCGGTTTCGTTCCAGAAAAAATTCGCCAGATCCTGGACCCATTCGAAGTAGGAGACGATGACGCCGCCGGCGTTGCAAAGGATGTCCGGGATGACGAAAATCTCTTCCCACCGCTCGTCCAGGATAAGATCGGCTTCAGGCGTCGTCGGCCCGTTGGCCGCTTCCGCCAGCACGCGGCACTGGAGCTTGCCAGCGTTGCCGCCGTGAATGACGCGATCGACCGCCGCCGGGATCAGGATGTCGCAGCGCTGGATCAGCATCTCCTCGGGATCGATCTTGTCCGCGGCATCGAACCCCGCGAGATCGCCCTTCTTGTTCTGGTGCCGTTCCACCAAGTCGAGGTCGATGCCCTTCGGATTATAGTAGGCGCCGGAAGCGTCCGAAATGCCGACGATTTTCACGCCGGATTTGAACGCCAGATTCGCCGCGGCGATGGAACCGACGTTGCCGAAGCCCTGCACGATCGCGGTGCAGGTGCCGGGCTTGATCTTCAGGTAATCGAGCGCGCGCTCGACGAGGAACGCCACGCCGCGGCCCGTCGATTCCCGACGCCCGGCGCTGCCGCCGAGATAAACCGGTTTCCCGGTGACGATCTCGTTCACGGAATGGCCGACGTAGGTGGAATACGTGTCCATGAACCAGGCCATCACCTGCTCGTTCGTGCCCATGTCCGGACCCATCACGTCGGTGCGCGGCCCGATGAACGGAATCATCTCCTGCATGTAGCGGCGGCTGAGACCTTCGAGCTCGCGGAGGCTGAGGTCGCGCGGGTTCACCGCGATGCCGCCCTTGGCGCCGCCGTAGGGCAGGCCGGCGAGCGCGCATTTCCAGCTCATCCAGATCGAGAGCGCGGCGATCTCGCCCATGTTCACGCTCGGCGCGAAGCGGGTGCCACCTTTTGTCGGCCCCATGGTGAGCTGATGCTGCACGCGGTAGCCGGTGTAAACGGAGACCGAGCCGTCGTCCCGGTGAATTGGCACCGACACCGTGATGGCCCGCTTGGGCAGCAGCAGGCGCTCGCGCTCGCTGGTGTCGATATTGAGATGGTCGGCGATGAGTCGGAACTGTTCGCACGCCATATCGAAGGCGGGGTCACGGTAAATTTCAGGGATTTTGGACATAGGATTCGATCAGGGGGAAGTGAGGAAGTTCCGTTGAAAGGCGGCCGGGGGCAAACCGGTATTCCACCGGGCCGGACGCAAGGCGCGCTCACGCACGGCTTTCCGGCGATGGGGGCGTCCGCCGACGGAGCCGGCGGGCGACGAGCGTGGAAACCTCGCGCATTTCCTCGACGGCTAGCAACTGGCAGACGCCGAAGAACGCCGCGGCGCCGACGCCGATCAACGAGAACAGACGCAGGCATTTTTCCAAGAGGTGCATCGCCGGGAATCCGCTCAACCAGAAACGCTGTCCCGCCCAGCAGATTGCGCCGAGCACCGCGCCCGCAAGCGCGAGCTTCGCCAGCGTTCTTCAGGAGACCGCTGGTTTCCAACCGGGCGACCTTGCGTCGCATCAGCCAGTAGAGCAGCACGAAGTTGATCACCGCGGTC
Source organism: uncultured Verrucomicrobiae bacterium (assembly GCA_963762725.1). Lineage (GTDB taxonomy): Bacteria > Verrucomicrobiota > Verrucomicrobiia > Chthoniobacterales > SZAS-18 > JAFAXH01. The sequence goes on from CAVXLY010000007.1 coordinate 1,004,483, forward strand.
GAGCTCGTGGACAATGCCAGACCGCGATGGCCCCAGCCCAGCCAGAACGTGAACACACTGTTCAGCGCCAGGTTGGTGCCGATGGCGATAAATGACACCAGCATCGGCGTCGTCCGGGCATCGAGCGCGTAGAACGCCGGCGCCAGGACTTTGATCCCGGAATACGCCGCCAATCCGAAGGCGTAATATTGCAACGCGGCCGCGGTCTGGATCGTCGCTTCGTGCTCGAATTTTCCCCGTTCGAAAATCAGCCCGATGATTGGCTCGCCGAGGCAGATCAAGCCGATGGCGGAGGGAACGGTGAGGAAAAATGCGAGCCGCAAGGCCCGCGCCAGGGTGCTGCGAAATCCGGCCGTGTCGCCGATCGCCGCGCTCTTCGAGACCAGGGGCAGCGTGACCGTGGCGATCGCGACGCCGAAGACGCCGAGCGGCAGTTGCATCAGCCGAAACGCGTAGGAAAGCCAGCTCACCGCGCCGTCGCCCTGGTAGCTCGCGAAGGAAGCATTCACGAGCACGTTCACCTGCACCGCACTCGCCGCGATGACGGCCGGCCCCATGAGCCGCAGGATCGTCGAGACACCTTCGTCATTGCGCCATTGAAAATCGGGTCGAAAACGGAACCCGACGCGCGCCAGCGGCGGGAGCTGGACGGCGAATTGAAGGAAACCGCCGAGCAAGGTGCCGAGCGCCAGCCCGAGCAGCGCGCGGGGACCGAACGCCGGGTCGAGCCACCAGCCAAACGCGACACCGCCGACGATGGAGCCGAGGTTGAAAAAGCTGGATGCCATCGCGGGCGCGCCGAAGACGTGGCGGGCGTTGAGCATGCCCATCGCCAGCGCGGCGAGCGACACGAGCAGGATGAATGGAAACATCACGCGCGTGAGCGTAATGGTGAGCGCGGCTTTTTCCGGCGAGAACCCACCGCCGAGCACCGCGATCAACTGCGGCGAAAGAGCGATGCCGAGCAGCGTGACCGCGCTCATGAAGACAACGGTGAGCGTGGCGACCTTGTTTGCCAGCCGCCAGGCGGAGGCGTCGCCTTCGGTCGCGATCTTTTTTGAAAACGTGGTGACAAAGGCGGTCGAGAGCGCGCCTTCGGCAAACAAATCGCGCAGCAAGATTCGGCGCGCGAAACGCGGTCAAAAACGCGTCCATGCTCGCGCCGGCGCCGAACAGGGCGGCGAAGATCTGGTCGCGCGCCAGCCCCAGCACCCGGCTGCACATCACCGCCAGCCCGACGATGCCCGCCGCCTTGGTGCTGCTGGCGCGAGCCTGGGCCGCGGCGGCAGTTCCGACCGCTGGCCCGGCGACCGGAGGCGGCGCGCGTCATCGGGAGAAACCGGCACGTCGGAAGGGCGAGAGGAGTTCAGCACGCGCGCATCGTGGCAGATGGGTTTCGCGGTTGCAAACTGCCGGGGTGATGGATCCGGGCGTCAGGGGCCGGAACCCGCCGCGGCGCGCCGCAAGCGCTCCATGATGCCTGTGCCGAGACCGGTTTCCGGAACCGGCTCCGCCACGATCCGATTGACGCCGGCTTCGTCGAGTCGGCGCAAAGCCGCGAAGAGCCGGCTCGCGGCTTCGCGCAGGTCGCCGGCTTCGCTCAGCGCTTCCTCGACTTGGACACCTGGGAGCGGAGGTGCGCCGTCGGCTCGCCGCGTGAAGCGCAGCAGCCCGATCCGTTGTGCATCGGGTGCGCTCGCGGCGTGTGCAAAAAATGTGTCGAGGTCCGCGACGACAAGCGGAGTTCGCGGCGCGTAGTGACCCGGCAACTGACCGGGAGCATCGAACCCCGCCGCCGCGCCGCCGGTGCGACCGCCCGTCCGCGGAGCCGAGGTGACCGGCGCGATTTCTGCGAGCATTTCGGCAGTGACCGGCCCGTGCCGCAGGACGACGAGGCGCCCCGCCGCTTCGATTGAAACGATCGTCGATTCCAGCCCGTGCGGCGACGGCCCGGCATCGACCACCAGGGGGATGCGGCCATCCAGCTCCGCCAGCACATGGCTGCCCTCGGTCGGCGAGATGCGCCCGAAGCGATTGGCACTGGGTGCCGCCAGCGGCCGGCCAAAACGCTCGATCACGGCGCGAAATACCGGGTGCGCACTTTGCCGCACCGCGACCAGCGGCGAGCCGGCGGTCACCAGGTCCGGCACCGTCGCGGCCCGACGCGGCACGAGGATCGTGAGCGGCCCGGGCCAATACAACGCGATCAGCCGATCCAGAATCTCGCGCGCCGGATCGCCCGGGCACGGAAGTTCCGCCACTCGCGGCAGCCAGTCGAGACAGGGCAGATGGACGATGAGCGGATCGAACAACGGCCGCTCTTTCGCCTCGAAGATCCGGAGCACCGCGTCCTGCCGCGAAGCGTCTGCCGCCAGGCCGTAAACCGTTTCCGTTGGCAGCCCGATCGCCTCGCCTTGCGAGAGCAGAGCAGCCGCCTGCTCGACCGCAGCGGCCAGCGCGGCCGGCGAGTCTGTCGGAAGGAGCGCGGTGATCATCGGCGGACCGCGCGGCTGAGATCCGAATTTCCGGCGCGCGGCAGTTCCGATGCGAGCACCGCGGCGGTCTGCCGATTGCGGAAGCTGTTCAGCGCGCCGCGCATCTGGCGATCCCCCGAAGCGGCTTCGAGGGCGACGACTAAGAGCGCGGCATTCTTTGCCCCGGCTTCGCCGATGGCGACCGTTGCGAACGCGCCGCTCCCCTCCTCCGCCGGCGGCGCCGTGGCCGCGAGCGGCTCCAGTGCCGCCAGGCGCTCGGGCGGCGACTCACCGCCGCTCGGAAGTGGGATGCGGATCACCGGCACGCCGTGAAGTTGTGCCGTCAGGAATCCCGGCAGCGCGGCCCCCCGGGAAGCCACGATCACCGCACGCAGCGGACGTTCACCCGACGCGGCGAGAAAGGCGGTCACGTCCTCTGCCGTGGGCGCGCCGGAGAAGGTGTGCCGGACGGTGCGGAAAGAAAATTGGGCGAGCAACAATTCCGCGTGACGCAGCGTCTCCCAGGCGGCTTCGCCGTCGGGTTCTGCCGCGACGAGTCCAATCGTTTCCGATTTGGAGCGAGAGAGATAGACAAGCTGACCCTTCAGAAGAGGATTGCGTTTTTTGGTCGAAACTTTCATGGTGGCCGCAAAACAAGCTGAAAACTCCGCGCATCCCTGCAAAAACGCGCGTCGTATTTATACACCTCACCTCTCAGAGTTTATGTTGGAAAAGTATTCAGACGAAACCACCGCTGAGCCAACTTCGGCGCCGGCGCGCGAAATTTCACCGTCAGACGCCCCGGAGACCGGGCCGGCGCTACACGCGGAGGCGAACAGTCGGGGCACGGTGAAGTGGTTCAACGAGAAAAAGGGGTTCGGCTTTATCGTGGATCCGGAGGTGCAGGGCGACATCTTTGTCCATTTTTCCGCTATCCAGGCCGATGGGTTCAAGACGCTGCAGGAAGGCGATCAGGTGGAATACGAGCTTTACAGCGATGAAAAGGGGTCGAAGGCGCGCAATGTTCTGGTGGTGCGACGCTGAATCGCGCACGGATGGGCGCATTTGCCGCCCGTGACAGACTCCTTCGATCCCGGGTCTGCCGCTGCGCAGGATCGCCCTGCCGACCCGTCGCCCGCCGCAGCAGCTAACCTGCTGCTCGTCGGCCCGATGGGGGCCGGCAAGTCCTCGGTCGCCCGGCACCTCTCGGCGCGGATGCGCTGGCGCGTGGCGGATACCGATCTCTGGGTGCGGCACGATCAGGGGCGCTCGATCGCCGAGATTTTCGCGGAGCACGGCGAAGGGTTTTTCCGCGACCGGGAATCGGCGGCGCTGGTCGCGCTGCGGGGTCGCCGCCGGTATGTGGTGGCGACGGGCGGCGGAATCGTCTTACGCCCGGAAAATCGCGAACTCCTGCGGCGGCTCGGCTGCGTCGTCTGGCTCACAGCGTCGGAAGAGGTGCTCTTCGAGCGAGTCTCGCGCAATGACCGGAGGCCGCTGCTGCGCACCGCGGACCCGCGCGCCACGCTGGCCGAGGTGTTGCGGACCCGCGAGCCGCTGTATCGTGCCTGCTGCCACTTTCAAATCGATACCTCTCAAGGCACGCACGCGGAGATCGCGGAGAAAGTGCTCGCCGGCCTGCGGGAGCAGTTTCCAGCCACCGCTATCGGTTGAGGTTGCGCCTCCGGGCGCAGCGCAGAGTGGGAAACAGGAGTCCCGGGAGCCCGCGCGCCCGGTCGGCCGGCAGTTATCTTTGATTTTTCATGCACGCTTTGAAGGAAGCCCTTTGCCGGAAGGCAGCCGATCTCGGCTTCGACCTCTGCCGCGTCGCGCGGTGCGGAGCGCCGCCGCACGGCGACGCCTTTTTGCACTGGCTCGACGACGGTCAGGCCGGGGAAATGGCGCGCTGGCTGGAAAAAAGCCGCGAGAAGCGGGTCGCGCCCGATTTGGTCCTGCCCGGCGCCCGGGCGGTGATTGTGCTGGCATTGAACTATTGGCAGGGAAATGAAAAACAGAACAGCCCGGACGAGGCGGAGCCGGGTGGCGCGCCGTCGATTGGCCGGATCGCCCGCTACGCCTGGGGCGAGGATTATCACGATGTAATCGAGGAAAAATTGCGCGCGCTGGACTCCTTCCTGGCTGGGCACGGCGGCCGGCAGCGTTACTACGTGGACACCGGGCCGGTGCTGGAGCGCGACTTTGCCGGCGAGGCGGGCATCGGCTGGCACGGGAAGAGCACGATGCTGATCCATCCCCGGCTCGGCACCTGGTTTTTCCTCGCGGAACTACTCACGACCCTGGAGCTCGCACCCGATGCGCCCCAGCCCGACCGGTGCGGCTCCTGCACCCGCTGCCTTGACGCCTGCCCCACGGGCGCGATCTCCCGCGCGACTCCGCACCGGCTCGATGCCCGCCGCTGCATCTCGTATCTCACGATCGAGTTGAAGGGCGCGATCCCGCTCGAATTCCGACCGCTGCTCGGCGACCGCATTTATGGCTGTGACGATTGTCTCGACGCCTGCCCATGGAACCGCTTCGCCGAGGCAAGTCGCGAAGCCGCGTTCCAAGCGTCCCGCCGGACCACGGGCATGACGTTGCGCGATTATCTGGCGCTCGATGACGACGGGTTTCGCACGCTCTTCCGCGGCTCGCCGATCAAGCGCGTCAAACGCCGCGGCCTGCTCCGAAATGTCTGCGTGGCGCTCGGCAACGTCGGCACCGCGGCCGACCTCCCGGCGCTCGCGCGGGCGGCAGAGGATCCCGAGCCGCTCATCGCCGAGCATGCCCGCTGGGCGATCGAGCAAATCGAGCGGCGGACCCCGGCTGAACCGATCCCGCAGATCGCATCGACCCATGGCTGATTCTCTCCCGGTGCGTCAGACGGTGGCCGTGATCGGCGGCGGGGTCGGCGGGCTCACCTGCGCTGCCTGCCTGGCGCATGCCGGGCTCGACGTCACCCTTTTTGAAAAAAATGAGCGTGTTGGCGGGAAACTCGGGTGGCTAGAAGCCGACGGCTTCACGTGGGATACCGGGCCGAGCCTGCTGACGATGCCCTACGTCTTCGAGCGCCTCTGGCAGCGTCTCGGCCGGCGTCTGGAGAACGATCTCACGCTGGTCCCGCTCCCGGTCACCTGCCGCTATCGCTGGACTGATGGCACCGTGATCGACGAAGACGCGGCCTTCTGGCGTCGGCCGGAGGTGGCGCGCTTCCTCGCCTACGCGCGCGGGCTCTACGACTTAAGCGCGGACGCGTTCTTGCATCACCCGCTCGAAGACTGGTGGAAGCAACTCCGCCCCGGCAATCTGTCGAAGCTGCGGCATTTCCCGAAGATTGCTTCCTTCAAGACGATGCACGAAGTCGTGCAGTCGTTTTTTCCGAACGACCCGCATCTGGTGCAGCTCTTCGATCGGTTCGCGACCTACAACGGCTCGTCGCCTTTTCTCACCCCGGCGGCGTTCAACATTATTGCCTACGTCGAGGCGCATTTCGGCGGCTGGTATGTGCGCGGCGGATTGTTTGAGATCGCCCGGGCAATGGAAAAAATCTGTCTTGAGGCCGGCGTTCGCATCCGAAAAGACACGGAGGTCACCGGGTGGGAGCCCGACAGGCCAAACGGAAAAAGCGCGGCGCCCCGGCACGTTCTGCGCATCGGTGACGAGCGGCTGGCGTTTGATCACGTGGTTTGTAATCAGGACGTGCTTAGCGCAACGCCGCGGTTTCTGCCGACGCGCGCGGCGGCGACGTTTCAGCGCACGCACCAGGACCGATTGGCGCCTTCGACTTCGGCGTTCATCATGCTGCTCGGAGTCGGCCGGGAATACCCCGCGCTGGCGCATCACAACATCTTTTTCTCGGACGATTATCCGCGCGAATTCCAGGAACTTTTCGATGAACGGACGCCGCCTGCGGAGCCGACGATCTACGTCGCGGTGCATTCGAAGGCCGACCCGCAGCGAGCGCCGGCGGGCTCCGAAAACTGGTTTGTCCTCGTCAACGCCCCGGCGCTCGGCGGCCGGGGGGCGAATCCGCCGGATTGGGCGACGATCGCCGATGCCTACGGCGACGGGATCATCGACCGGCTGGAAACGCAATTCGGCTGCGCCGGTCTGCGCGCCGCCATCCGCGTGCGCCAGCACTTCACGCCGGACGATTTCCAGACCCGGTATCTCGCGCAGGCCGGTAGCCTCTACGGCTTCGCCAGCCACGGCGTGCGCGCCGCCTTTCAACGGCCGAAGCTGGAACCGCCAGGGATGAAAAATTTCTACTTTGTCGGCGGCACCACCCATCCGGGCGGCGGGCTGCCGCTAGTCTGCCTCAGCGGGCAAATGGTCGCCGATAAAGTGCTCGCCGGTGCCCGACGCCGGCTTCGGGAAACCGGTGCCCGCGCCGAGGCGTAATGGATCCCTCGCGCCTCTCTCCCCGTTTTCCGCATGTCTCCACCGCCTCTTGTCACAGCCGCCGTTTCCGGCGCCGCGCAGCAGGGTCGGGCCGATGCGACCTGGCGGATGCTCCGCGATCTGCCGTGGACCGTATTCCTTGTCTGGACGGTTGTCGGCTTTCTTGTGATGCCGCTCGGGCTGAATGAAGCCACGGTGCAGCGGTGGCTGGCGGGTCAGATGGGCGGCGCGGTGGCCGACGCTGCGATCGGTCTGCTCCGCGCCAGCGACGCGGTCTGGATCTGCCTCGGGGCGACCGTGATTTATCTCAACACCGCCGCGCGTGAAGGGCTGCGGCTCGCGCGCATCTGGGCGGCAATCGTGCTGCCGAGCGCGGCCCTTTTCGAATGGATCGGAGCGACAACCGGCTGGCCGTTCGGTCCCTACGACTACACGGATCGTTTCGGCTTGCGCATCGGTGGCGTGCTGCCGTTCACGATCCCGCTCGCCTGGTTTATCATCCTGGTCAGCGGCCGCGCGTTTGTCCTCCGCTTGCGCCCGACGGCGACGCGCCTGGAGCTGGCGCTCGGCGTCGGCATTGTCGGCGTCCTCACGGACTTGAACCTCGAGTTCATCGCCTGGAAGGAACGCGGCTACTGGGTCTGGTATCCCGGCTCGACGATCTCCGCCTGGCCGCCGTGGCAGAATTTTCTGAGCTGGTTTGCCCTGATGTTTCTGCTCTGTTACGCTCTTCCCGCCGGCACCGGGCTCCGGCGGGACCGCCCTGTCTGGGCGGAGCGCCGGTCGATCCGCGTGCTCCTGTTGATGAACGCGCTGTTTCTGCTCACCCACTTCGCGCGCTGGCTGCGCGGAAGCGGGGGCTGACGCAGCGCGCCCGATCGGGATTCCCGGCGCTCAACCGCGCTGCTTGAGCGCCATCTGCATGACTTCCGCGAGATGCCGCGGCCGACGGTCCGGCAGATTTTGGGTAATCTGTTCCTGACAGGAAAAACCATCCGTCAGGATGATGTCGTCCGGGCCGCACGCGCGGACCGCCGGGAGCAGGACACGCTCGCCGAGAGCTTGGGAGACTTCGAGCTTGTCCTTCTCGAACCCGAACGGACCCGCCATGCCGCAGCAGCCGGCATCGAGCGTCTTCAAGTCCACGCCCATTCGCTTGAGTAGCGCTTCCTCGGCCGGGAAATTGAGGAGCGCCTTGTGGTGGCAATGGCCGTGGAGCAGCACCTTTTTTCCCGGCAGCTTCGGCGGCTCGTAACCCGGCACCTGGGTTTCCAGAAAGCCGCTGAGGGTGAAGCATTGCCGCGACAGCCGCTTGCCGACTTCGTGCTGCGGGAGGAGGTTGCGGACTTCGTCGCGGAACACCGTCGCGCAACTCGGCTCCAGCATGACGACCGGGACGCCGCTGTGCACGTGCGGGGCCAGTCGGTCGAGCACGCGATGGAGATACTTCTTTGCGGTGCCGAGCAGGCCGAAATCATACAGCGGCCGGCCGCAGCAGACGTGGCCCTGGATTTGCGGGAACATGCACGGTGAACCCGGCATCGCGGAGCACGTCGTAGGCGGCCTGGCTGACCTGCGGGTGCAGATAATTGTTCCAGGTGTCCGCAAAAAGCACGACGTCGCCGCGATGCCCAGGCGACGCTTTCGGCTGCTTCTTCAGCCAAGAGACAAAGGTTTCCTCCGCAAATTTCGGAATTTCGCGGCTCTGCGAAACGTGGAGCACGGACTTCGCGATGCTGCCGAGCGGCGACGCGTTGATCGCGTTGACCAAGCCCGGCGCAAACGAGGCCAGCCGCGCCCACTGGTCCATCAGACCAAAGGCGTAGTGATTCAGCGGCCGCCGGCGCTTGCCGTAATACTGGGCGAGGAATTCGCTTTTATACGTTGCGATGTCCACGTTCACCGGGCACTCGCCTTTGCACCCTTTGCAGGCGAGGCAAAGGTCGAGCGATTCCTTGACCTCGTCGTCCTGCCAGCCGCCTTTCACGACCTCGCCCTGGAGCATTTCCCAGAGCAGATGCGCGCGGCCGCGGGTGCTGTGCTTTTCTTCGAAGGTCACCTGGTAGCTGGGGCACATGGTGCCGGTGTCCTTTTTGCGGCAGGCGCCGATGCCGACGCAGCGCTGGAGCGCCTTGTCGAGCGAGCCGTTGTCATCCGGAAAATGGAAGTGCGTGTGCGGGCTGTGCGTCTTGTAGCCGGCGCCGAGTTTGAGGTTTTCCTCGGGCTCGTAGGCGTCGATGAGCTTGTTCGGGTTCATCCGCCCGTTCGGGTCCCAGATCCGCTTGAACTTCGCGAAGCCTTCGCAGAGTTCCGGGCCGAACATCTTCGGGTAAAGAAACGCCCGCGCCTGCCCGTCGCCGTGCTCGCCGGAAACCGACCCGCCGTATTGGATGACGAGGTCGCCGGCTTCTTCGACAAATTTCCGGAACTGCCGCACGCCGGCCTCGCTCTCAAGGTCGAAGTTGATGCGCATGTGCAGGCAGCCCTCGCCGAAGTGCCCGTAATACCAGGCCCGCAGACCGTAGCGATCGAGCTGCTTTTTGAAGTCGCGCAGATAGGCTCCGAGCACGCGCGGATGCACCGCCGCGTCTTCCCAGCCTTCGTGCGTGATGCTCGGCTCGCCGGGGACGATCGTCGTGCCGCCGTTGCCGGAGCCGCGCACCCGCCAGACGGCTTTCACCTCCTGCGGATCGCGGAAGACCTTGATGTTCGGCTTGTCCGGCTGCGTCTCCAGCCAGGCGACGAATTTGTCCGCTTTGCCGTCGGCCGCGGCGCGGTCGTCGTCGCCGAATTCAATGAGCAGAAAGCCGCCGCCGGGCGGATAAAGTTTCACCTGCTCCGCGAGCAGTCCCTTTTCCTTGAAAAGCTCGAGCATCGTGGCGTCAAAGCCTTCGAGGCCGATCGGCTTGTGCTCCAGGATCGCCGGGACGTGATCGCTCATCACGTAGGGATCCGGGTAGCCGAGCACGACGAGCGACTTGTGCCGGGGGCTGTGCACGAGGCGTAGCTTGGCCTCGAGCACGATGACGCAGGTGCCTTCCGAGCCGACGAGCGCCTTGCCGACGTGGAAGCCGTTTTCCGGCAGAAGATCGTCGATGTTGTAGCCGGAAACCCGGCGCGGAATGTTCGGGAATTTCTGGCGCACCAGGTCGCCGTAGTCGTCACGGAGCTGCTTGAGACCGGCGTAAATTTTCCCTTTTCGGTCGCCTTTCGCGATGATCGCTTCCAGTTCTTCGTCCGACGTCGCGCCGACAGTCATCACGGTGCCGTCGTAGAGGAGGATTTCGAGCTCGATGACGTTGTCCACCGTCTTGCCGCCGAGCAGGCCGTGGACGCCGCAGGAGTTGTTGCCGATCATGCCGCCGAGTGTGCACCGGTCCGCGGTGCTCGGGTCCGGCGCGAACGTCATGTGAAATTTTTCCGCGGCGTTGCGCAGGGTGTCGAGCACGATGCCGGGCTGCACGCGGGCATAGCCGGCCTCCGGATTCAACTCCAAAAGGGCGTGCATGTATTTCGAGAAATCGAGCACGACGGCGACGTTGCAACACTGGCCGGCGAGGCTGGTGCCGCCGCCGCGGGCCAGGATCGGAGCTTCAAATTTCCGGCACGCCGCCACGGCTGCGATGACGTCGTCCTTGTCCTTCGGCACGACGAGGCCGATCGGAATCTGCCGGTAGTTCGAGCCGTCCACGGCATACAGCGCGCGGGACCCGCGGTCGAAGCGCACTTCGCCGCGAACGACTCGGCGGAGTTCGGCTTCCAGCGCGGCGGCATCGTCGAAGACGTCAACCGGTTTCTCGTGTGAATTGAGCGGCAACGCGGTCGCGCCGTTCGGGCGTTCCTGAGCAAGCGTGTCGTGCATATTTGGGGAGAGGAAATCTGGTGTGTGAAAAGGTGGCGCGTGGACCGCAATACCGCGAACGAAATCAGGCGGTTTTTCCGCGGGAAAAGAGCAGTCGGAACGGGAGGGTCAGGGCGTGGAGAAAGCTGGCATACGCCCGGAGCGGCCAGCGCAAGGCGGCCCAGACCGGCTGCATCATCCGCTGGAAACCGTCGCTGCGATGGTAAAAGACGGCGAGGCCGAGAATGATCACGATGCCGACGAATTTCCCGCCTGGTCCGAGATCGTAGTGCGTGGCGATCTCGAAGAGCAATAGCATGCCGACGTAGCCGATCAGGATAAACGCCGCATCGCCGAGCACCGGATATTTCTGGATCAGGCGCATGCAAACGCCGGCGAGAAACATCAGCGTAATGATGCCCATCAGGACGCCGGTGCAGACCACCCAGAACTTCGGGCTCATCGCCACCGCGGCCACGACGTTATCCACGCTCAGGCTCAGATCCATCAACTGGATCGCCATGACCGTCGAGAGGAAACTGCGCGCTTTTTCACCGACCGGCGGGGCATGATGCTCGGAGTGCGCGCCGACCTTCGCAGCTTCCAGCTCGGCTTGGTCGTCCTCCTCCGAGAGCTTCCCGGCGAAATGGGCGAGCATCAGGTGAATCAGGTAAGCGGCGCCCGCGACTTTCAGCCAGGTGTTCTGGATGATGATCGTGGCGAAAAACAGCGCGACGACGCGAAACAGGTAGGCGCCGACCAGGCCGAGTCGCACGGCGAGCACCCGCTGGTTCTGCGGCAGGTGCCGGGCGAGCGCGGCGATCGCCAGCGCGTTGTCCACGGAGAGCAGGCCTTCGATGATCAACAGCGAAAAGATCACCGGCAGCGCCTCGATGATCTGCTCGGATGTGATGGCGATCGCGAGTGGAAGCGCGTGCAGCATGGAAACAATGAGGTGCGAACAGGGACGTGATGGTTAACTGAAGACCGCCTTTTGCGCCGGAGGATCCAAGGCTATTGTCCGCGCGTCTGCATTCTCCGTTGCAACGCAGTCATCCTCGCTTCGGACCCCGCCGCGCTTTCGACTGCACCGGACATTCCGCCGTTCGCGTTCCCCGCCAGCGCGCGACGCGTCCTGGCTGTCGGCGAGCAGCGAGCCAGGCTTTCCGGCAAACGCCCAGGAACCTTCCAAACTCTCCTGGCTTTCTACAAATTTTCCGCCCCGGCCGACGTCCGTCCTCCGTGCAAACGGATGCAGCAAGTGGCGCCGCTGTTTATTCCTCGTCGTGCGCGTGGGAAATGGTTTTGGGATCCACCGTCTTCGGGGCGGCGTGCTCCGCGTCGACTGGCAGCGGCTCGTCCTCCGGTGCGACGACGGCCTTGCGCGGACGCGCCTTGCGGATCAGCGCGGAGATCAACGGCCAGGCAACAAAGGCGAGGGCACCGACCGTCATGGTCCCGACCAGACCGTTGCTGAAGAAGATTCCGAGGCTGCCCCGGGAGGCGAGCATGCTCTGGCGGAACGCATCTTCCGCCCGGTCGCCGAGCACCATCGCGAGCACCATCGGCGCCAGAGGATAATGCAGCTTTTTGAAGAGATACCCGATGACACCGAAAAGCAGCATGATCCAAACGTCGAACATCGCGTTGTGCACGGTGAAGGCGCCGATCGCGCAGACGACGACGATCATCGGGGCGACGATCGAGAAGGGCACCCGCAGGATCGCGGCAAAGAGCGGCACCGTGGCGATGACGACGAACAAACCCGCGAGATTGCCGAGATACATCGAGGCGATCAGACCCCAGACGAATTCCTTCTGCTCAACGAAGAGCATCGGCCCAGGCTGGAGACCCCACATCATCAAGCCTCCGAGCAACACGGCCGCCGTCGCCGATCCTGGGATGCCGAGCGTCAGCATCGGCAGCAGCGCACTGGTGCCGGCAGCGTGGGCCGCGGTTTCCGGCGCCATCACGCCCTCAATCATGCCGGTGCCAAATTTTTCCGGCGTTTTCGAAGTCCGTTTTGCCATGCCGTAGGCCATGAACGATGCCGCGATGGCACCGCCGGGTTTCACACCCATCCACGCGCCGATCAGGCAGCTCTGAAGAATGGAGAGCCAATAGCGCGGCAGCTTCGCCCACGTCTTCAAGACCACTTTGAGATCGATTCCCGCCGTCGTGCCCTTGAACGCAAGCCCCTCCTCCATCGAGACGAAAATCTCGCCGAGGCCGAAGAGGCCGATCACCGCGACGAGGAAATCCACGCCGCGCAACAGCTCGTTCGAACCAAAGGTCAGCCGCAGCGCGCCGGTAACCGTGTCCATCCCCATCGCCGCCAGGGAAAAACCGAGCGCCGTGGCCGCCAAAGTCTTGGCGAAGGATGCCTTCCCGGTTCCGGCGAACGAACAAAACGTGAGCAGATAGACCGCAAAAAATTCCGGTGGCCCAAAGTGCAGCGCAAACTTCGCCACTGTCGGCGCCAGAAACGTGATGATGATGATCGAAAAGAACGCGCCGATAAAAGACCCGGTGAACGCGGACGTGAGTGCTTCCCCTGCCCTTCCCTGCTGCGCCAGTGGATAGCCATCAAACGTGGTGGCGACCGACCAGGCTTCACCGGGAATGTTGAACAAGATGGAGGTGATCGCGCCGCCGAAGAGCGCCCCCCAGTAGATGCACGACAGCAGGATGATCGCTGAGGTCTGACCTGCCGGCGTCTGCCCCATGGTAAAGGTCAACGGCAGGAGAATGGCAACGCCGTTGGGACCGCCGAGCCCGGGCAGCACTCCGACGAGAACGCCCAGAATGATGCCGACCATCATCAGGCCGAGATTGTAGGCGGTCAGGGCCGTTTTGAACCCTTGGAACAGGAGAGAAAGGTCTTCCATAAAGTGACGCGCAGAATGTGTGTGTGCCGGGAAACCTTAGTAGCCCAGCCAGGTTTCGAGTGGACCCTTCGGCAGAGGCACGAGGAACTTTTTCTCGAACACCCAGAACGCGACGAGGCTCATCACGACGCCGACGGTGAGCGATTTCCACCAGGAAAACCGGCCGATAAACACCATGAACAGCGCCACGAAAATCGACGAGGCAACATAGATGCCGAGATATTCGATCCCGAGCACGTAAATCGCGGTGGGGATCAATACGGTCATCACCGGGCGCACCTGCTCCGGTTCGATGAAGTTGCCGCGTAGCTTGCGGTATCGCCAGAGAGTCTGGCCGATAATCACCGAAGCGCAGACAATCAAAATGAGGCCGAGCCGAAACGGAAAATAACCGGCCTTGGGGCCGTCGCTGCTCCAGCCATATCCGAGTCGCGAGCTGTCGTAGCAGATCACAACTCCGATGCAGAGGAAGATCGCGGCGACGATTAGCTCCATCGTCGCCATGGAGGGAACCCCGCGCGAGGGGACCGGGTCCGGCGAGGTTTGGGGGGAGGAATTGTCCATAGTCGAGGAATTGCTAGCCTGGCCGATCGCTACCGCGAAAAACAAACTGGAAAAGGCGGCCGGCGCACTGCCGCGACCGACCGCCCTTCCAGTTCAATATGATTGGATTTCCGACAGAAATCAGCTGCCCTGGCCGGAAAGGAATCCGGCGGCGCTCATGATCTCCTTGTGCTGCTTTTCGTCTTTCTCCAGGAACGTGACGAATTCCTTGCTGCCGACGAAGGTCTTCTTCAGCGCATTGCGCTCGAGGTATTCCTTCCAGTCAGCCGTTTCGACCATCTTCTTGAAGAAGTCTTCGTAATACGCAACGTGCTCCGGCTTGCAGCCACCCGGCAGCAACAAACCGCGCAGCATCAGATACTCGACGTCGAGCCCGCTCTCCTTCGCCGTCGGGATGTCGGACCAGGCTTTGTCCGCGGTGACCTTTGTAGTGTAGTCGGACCGGGCCGGGCTAAAAATGCACAGCGGGCGCACCGCATTGGCGCGCCATTGGGAGACGCTTTCGGACGGGTTGTTCACGTTCGAATCGACGTGCTTGCCCACGAGCTGGGTGTCGCACTCGTTGCCGCTCTTGTAGGGAATGTAAGTGAACTTCACCCCGGCCTGCTTTTCGATGAGCGCGGTGACGATCGAGTCTTCGCGCTTCGAGCCGACACCAGCCATCTTGAACTTGTTCGGGCCGGCCGCCTTCACGGCGTCGAGGTATTCCTTCGGCGTCTTGTAAGGCGTGTCGGCATGCACCCAAAGGCAGAACTCATCCATCGCCACGATGGCGACCGGCGTGAGGTCCTTCCAGCTGAACGGCAGATTCGTCGCCAGCGGGATCGCATACATGCTGGTGTTGCCGATGAAGAGCTTGTGCGGGTCGCCTTTCGCCGCCTTCGCTTCCATCATGCCTTCGGCACCGCCGGCGCCTGACTTGATGGTGATGATAAAGGGCTGCTTGGTCAGATTGTTCTTCTGCGCGCTGGCCTGGATGGCACGCGCGAGCTGATCGGTCGCTCCGCCGGCTCCGGCGTTGACGATGATTTCGATCGGCTTCGTCGGTTCCCACGCTTGAAGCGAGGCGGCGGGCATCCAGGCAAGGAGGGTGGCGGCCAGGCAGAGGCCGAGATTTCGGATTGGTTTTGTCATTATTGAGGGGACTGCGTTTGTGGTTTGGGTGGATGGAGAAAGCGAGCGAAAACAGGGGCGCCGGGCGGTGTAAAAATAGATCGGCTGTCCTTGTATCAACGGTGGAAAAATCTGCGAAGGAAATTCACTTTGCGAGCGCCTGGCAACGATCGATCATCCCACGACCGTTCGGAACGTCGGCCGCAAACTGATCGTAAACCGGCTTGCTCGCGTCGAGAAATGCCTGGCGATTGGCGGCATTGACCTTCAAGCCCGCGGCTTTGATCTTCTCCAAACTGGCGACATCCTCGCGGGCCGCGGTTTCGTAAACGAAAGTCTGCATGTCCCGCGCGACCTCCTGCAGCACGTCGCGCACGTCCTTCGGCAAGGCATCCCATTTGCGGGGCGAGACGACGAGGTAGGCCGGGGTGTAAACGTGACCCGTCAGCGACAGAAATTTCTGCACTTCGTGAAAGCGGGCGGCGTAAATCTGGATAAGCGGATTTTCCTGTCCATCGATCGATCCGGACTGGAGGGCGGGATAGACTTCGGACAACCCCATGGCCGTCGGGGCGGCGCCGTAGTCTTCGAACATCTTTACCCGCCAGCGACCTTTCGGCACTCGCAGGCGCAGCCCTTTGAGATCTTCTGGTAAAGCGATGGGCCGCTCGTTGTTCGTGACGTGCCGAAAGCCGTTCTCCCAGACCGCAAGAATTTTGTAGCCCGCTTTTTCGGCGAGCGGGGCGAGTTTCGGCCAGACGAGATCGGCCTCGATCCGCTTCATGTGGTCGCGGTCCTTGACGATGTAGGGCATTTCGAAGAGCCCAAACTCTGCGACGAGCGTGGACATCACCGTGGACGGAAGCGAGAGGTCCACGGTCCCGAGCTTGATCTTCTGCATCAACTCGGTGTCATCGCCGATCTGCGACGCGCCATACACGACAACCTTCGCCCGGCCGCCCAATCGGGCGTTGGCCCGCTGGGCAAACTCTTCGGCGGATCGCGCGAAGAGCGAGCCCGGCGAACCGACGTGGCCGAATTTCAACTCCAGCGGCGCCGTGAGATCCGCGCGGGCCAGGCCGCAGACGCCGACGAAGATTGCCGCCAGACAGAGCAGGAGCGGCACGACGCGGCACACGCCTGAGGGATACAGGCGGCGCAGCATGAGGCGTGGGGGACGCTTCATGGTGGGGGGGATTTGAATTTTGGAGAATCGCGTCAGAGCGCGCCGGCGCCAGCCATGGCCGGACTGGCCGGTCGCGATGCCGCTGAGGAGGCCGCAGCGGCCGGCGCGGCGGCGCCCGAAGCAGCGCTCCCGGTCCCCGGCACGGTTCCATTGAGCGAAGCCAGCGCCGCGAGGACGCCACCTTTCTTGAAGGGCACGCCGAACTTCTCCAGACCCATTTCCACCCCGCAGAGCGTGCCGCAAAGCGTCAGGTCGTTGAAGTCACCAAGATGCCCGATGCGGAAGACGCGGCCCGCGAGCTTCGACAAGCCGGCGCCGAGAGACATGTCGAAATTCTCGAGCACGACGCGGCGGAATTCGGCTTCGTTGAAGCCTTCGGGCAGCAGAATGGCGGTCAGCGAGGAACTGTATTCCGCGGGATTCTGACACAGGATTTCCAGGCCCCACGCCCGCACCGCGCAGCGGGTGGCTTCCGCGTGCCGATCATGGCGGCGGAACACATTCTCCAGCCCCTCTTCATGCACCAGCATCTGGATCGCCTCGCGCAAGCCGTAAAGAATGTTTGTCGCCGGCGTGTAAGGAAAGAAACCGGTCTTGTTTGGGCCGAGCATTTCTTCCCAAGACCAGAATGCCCGCGGGAGCTTCGCATTCTTCGACGCGGCGAGGGCTTTTTCGCTGACCGCATTGAAGCTCAGTCCCGGCGGCAACATCAGACCCTTCTGCGAGCCGGCAACGGTGACGTCGACGCCCCACTCCTCGTGCCGGTAATCAATGCTTGCGAGCGAGGAAATCGTGTCCACCAGCAGCAGTGCCGGGTGTCCGGCGGCATCCATCGCCTTGCGGACTTCGCCGATGCGGCTGGCGACGCCGGTGCTGGTTTCGTTGTGCACGCACATTACCGCCCGGATCGTCTTGTCCTTGTCCTCGCGGAGCTTCGCTTCAACGACCGCCGGATCGACGCCGTGGCGCCAGTCACCGGGCACAAAATCGACCTGGAGGCCGAAGCTTTGCGCGATCTTCCGCCACAGGGTCGCGAAATGGCCGGTCTCGAACATGAGCACCTTGTCGCCAGGGGAAAGCGTGTTGACGATCGCAGCTTCCCAGGCGCCGGTGCCGCTCGCCGGATAGATGAAAACGTGGCCGGTCTTCATCTGGAAAACCGCTTTCATCCCTTCGAGACATTCCGCGCCGAGCTTGCCGAACTCGGGTCCGCGATGATCCATCGTCGGATGATCCATCGCGCGCAGGATGCGGTCGGGAACGTTGGTCGGCCCTGGGATCTGGAGGAAGTGCCGCCCAGCGTGGTAGGTTTTTGAGGGAGTTGTCATGGAGAAGGGGGATTCGGCGCCGGCCAATGAGCGCCTGCCGCCAACATTGATAACGGATCGGGCGCGCGAACCGGTCTGTTGCGCCGCGGAATCTCCAAAAAAGCGGATTGCATGCAATCCGACAAGCCTTAATTCAGCGGATTCGCGGGCTGCCTAAAGGTTGCGGCAAATCGCGTCGTATTTTCCCTGGAGATGAACCTCAAGGATCTCGGCTAGGGCGTCGCCATCCCGCCGACCCAGGGCGTCGATCATCGCCTCGTGCTCGCGCATCGCCGTCGCCCAGCGTTTCGCATTGATCTCGTTGGCCTGATAACGGGCGCGCCGCAGCCGGCCGCAAAGCGTGTGATAGGTCCAGTCGAGGATCGGATTGTGCGCCGCGCTGACGATCCGCGCGTGAATGACCTGGTTCAGCCGGAAATACGCTGGCAGTTCCCGGTTTTGAAAAAACCCCGACATCTGCTGGTGAAGCTCGCGAAGCTCCGCCAGCTCCTCCTCGGCGATTTCCACGCAAGCCAGCCGCCCAGCCAGAGATTCCAGCGCGCCAATGACAGAAAAAAGGTGGCGAACGTCGTTTGCCGTCAGCACGGTGACGCGCGCGCCACAGTTCGGCAGCAACTCTACGAGCCCTTCATGCGCGAGCACCTTGAGCGCCTCCCGCAACGGCGTGCGCGACACCTGCAGCCGTTCCGTCAGAATGCGTTCCGTCAAGCGGGCGCCGGGCGGGAAGATACCTTGCGTAATCAGATCCCGCAGCGCGCCGAGCACGTTCTCATGCAACGGCGAGCGGGCACGGTGACCGTTGCGCCGGACAGCAGGAGAAACTGCGGACGGGGACTTGGCCGGTTTCCGACCCCCCGCGATTTTCGTCGTCGGCGCGGCTTTGGAGGTTCTCTCGGGGAATGTCTCGCTGGCGAGTGACGGTCGCGGGCTGGGCATGCGTCAAAATTAGCAAGCTTTTCCCGTTAAGCCACCGCCCCCTGTCGCGTTGGTAATTTTGTCTTCTGAATCCGTCGCGCCGACCGGAAAAGCGGAATCGGGAAGGCCGGTCAAAATTCAATGGCCGTTTTAGAAGGCAGACCACCAGCGAACCCCACACTCTCCATGGCACAAAATTCCGACGATCCAGTCCACCCAGACGTCAGCGGCCAAATTTCCCATCGGCTCGAAGGTGCCGGAGTTCCTTCGCCTGACGACGTGGAGCGGCGCGCCGGGGAGATCGCAATCACGGAAGGTTTCCAGGCGAGCGAGGCGAACGAAAAACATCGCAACCAAGCCCGGCGCGAGCTTTCCGGAGAGCAGGATCGTCCCAGCGATGTTGTCGCGGAATCCACGGAGCTCTATGACCGCGACCCGGTCATTGGATCCAGCGGACATCAAGCGCCGACAATGGGTCCGGCGGACGAACAGTCGGTCGGCGAACGGCTCTACGCCCAAGGGGTGGATGAGGCCACCCACGACCGCATGGTCGCGGGTTCAGAAGCACTGGAGCACCGAGAGCGCGGGCTCGGCGCGGAAGACGGAGGCAATTGAGTCTGTCTGCGCCGTTCCGCGCGCGGATCGGGATCCCTCACTCCAGCCTCACCGGGTCGGGACGAAATCCTTAAAACGGAATGTCGTCTTCGTCTTCCGCCGGCAGACTTTGCGCGGCCGGCTTCGGGCGCGGACGATTCCCCGCGCTGCCCGGCGCTCCCCCGCCCTGCGGCCGGGAGGAAGCGGGCGCGGGCCGCTGATCGTATTCGTCGGCTTCGCTCGAGGCGGAACCTGTCGGGCCGCCGCCACCGCCGCCTTCGCCGTCACCGCGGCTGCCGAGAAATTGCATCGTCTCGCCGCGCACCCGGAGCTTCGAGCGTTTCTGCCCGGTCTGCTTGTCGTCCCACGTGTCGAGCTGGAGCCGGCCTTCGATGAAAACCGGGCGACCCTTGCGCAGATATTGCCCGGCCAGTTCCGCCAAGCGCTCCCACAACGTCACGTCGATAAACGTGACTTCTTCCTTCTTTTCGCCCTGCGGCGTCGTGTAGACGCGATTCACGGCGAGGCCGATCTCGGCGATCGCGGTCCCCTTCGGCGTGTATTTCACTTCCGGGTCACGCGTCAGGTTCCCGATCAGCATGACTTTATTGAGATTTGCCATGCCGAAATTATCGCATCATCAGCCTTTTTTGACAGCCTTTTTCGCCTCCAATTTCTGGAAATGATGCCGATACACTTCGGGGTCGAGCTTGAACTTTGCGCGCAGCTTTTCGAGCGCGGTCGGTTCGGCGGCAAAGACGAAATTCACGTAGTAGCCGCCATTCAGCGGGCCGGCGACATACGAGAACTCGCGCCGCTCCATCCGCTGCACCTGCTCGACGTCCGCGCCTTCTTTGGCGAAATCTTTTTCCAGGCGTTCGATGATGTCTTTCGCGGAGTCTTCTTTGCCCTGGGTGTCGAGCACCAGGAGGCTTTCGTAGCGGTTTTTCATAGTAAAAGGATGAGGCGGGGTGCCGCGGCCGACGGAGGACCGGGGTGGACTCTTTAAGAGCGTTGTCGCCGAAAATCAAGACGGCAAAACGGCCGGCGGCGATTATTTCGGCGGGGTCTCCGCGCGATTGAAGAGGTTCATCGCCGCCTCGAATCCCCGCGCGCGGGCCTCCTCCACAGCATCCGCGGCACGCTCGATCCCTGCCTCCAGCGCCGGGCGCTCCTCTGGCGAAAAACGGCCCAGGACGAACCCGACCATGCTGCGCCCCGCCGCGTCGTTGGCCCCGATGCCCACGCGCAGGCGGGGCACCTCGGCCGTGTTGAATGTCGCGAGGATGGAGTCCAGCCCGTTGTGCCCGCCCGCCGATCCGTGCGGACGCAGCCGCAACCGGCCGAGCGGGAGCGCGAGGTCGTCATAAACGATCAGCGTCTCCGCCGGCGCGATTTTGTAAAAGCGGGCGACCGCAGCGACGGCGCGGCCGCTGGCGTTCATAAAGGTTTGCGGCTTCAAAAACAGACAGCCGTCGGATCCCCGGACCCAAAGCGTCTGCCAGCTGTTCGAGAACGCGAAAGCGCCAAGATCTAGCCGCCCGGCGAGCCGGTCGAGCACCATGAAACCGACATTGTGCCGGGTGCCCTCGTATTCGCGGCCGGGATTGCCCAATCCGGCGACCAGCTTGATCGCGGGGCGGTCGACGGCGTTTGAAGCGGGTGCGAGGGAGCCAGACATGGCACGCCGCGGCTCACGCCAGGAGGGCGCGTCAGGACTTGGCTTCGGCGCCGGCGTCCGGCTTCGCCGCGGTCAGAGACTTCCGGCTCGGCCAGTCGGCGATGCCGCGGTCGAATCGGCTTCTTCCGCCACCGTCGGCTCCAGCACGGCGAACACCGTGAGGTCCGCGTCGTTGAGGACGGTAACGCCTTCCGGCAGGCTCAGATCGCGCACGTGGATGGAAGCGCCCACGGCGAGTTCGCTGACATCGACCACGATGGCCTCGGGTAGATTGCCGGGCAGACACTCGACTTCCAGCGTGCGCAGGCTGTGCTGGAGCACGCCGCCGCCGGTTTTGACGCCGACCGGTTCGCCGCGGCTCTCCACCGTGACTTCCACCGTGATCGCCTCGTCCATCGCGACCGCATGCAAATCGACGTGCAGGATGCGGGCGGTCACCGGGTGATGCTGCACTTCCTGGATCAGCGCCGTCTTCGTCCCCACGCCTTCAATAGACACTTCCACCAGCACGGATTCACCGGCGGCATGGCTCAACAGGTTGGCCACTTCGCGCTCCGAAAGCTGCAGGCTTTGCGCCTCTTCCTTGGCACCATAAATGACTCCCGGCACGAAGCCCTGGGCTTTGATTTTCTTGACGGCGCCGCGACCGATGTTCGTGCGGGGCTGGGCTTGAAGCTTGAGAGGAGTGGACATGGCGGGAAAACGTGGAAAAAAGCTCCGGGCGTGGAGCGTGGGACGCGGAAGATGGATGCGACGAAACGGAAATGCAAGTCCCGCCTGCGGGCGCGGGAAGCCGCTACTGGGCGTTGATATTAAACAGACTGCTCACGGATTCGTCGGCGTGAATGCGCTTCATCGCTTCGCCGAGCAGCTCGGAGATGCAAAGCGTCGTGATCTTGCACCGCTGGAACTCGGCCCCTTTGGCGATCGGCACGGTGTTCGTGGTGACGACCTCGGTGATCTCCGATTTTTCGAAACGCGCCACGGCCATGTCCGTGAGCACGGCGTGCGTCACGCTCGCGTAAACCGCCTTCGCGCCTTGTTCCCGGCAGAGCCGAGCCGCGCTGGTCAGCGTGCCCGCCGTCGTGGTCAGATCATCGACGAGCAGGACGTTCTTATCCCGCACGTCGCCGATGATCTCCAGGGAATCGACCTCGGTGTCACTCGTCCGTTTTTTGAAAACGGTCGCCAGCCCGACGTGCAGCGCCTGGGCGTAGGAAGCCGTCATCTTGAAGCCGCCGACGTCTGGCGACACGGCGATGAACGGGTTCAGCTCTTCCCGGCTGCGCAGATACCGGGCGAGCACAGGCAGCGCGTAAAGATGATCGACGGGAATGTCGAAAAAGCCCTGCAACTGCTGCGCGTGCAAATCGACGGTGAGCACGCGGTTGATGCCCGCGGCGACGATGAGATTAGCTACAAGTTTCGCGGTGATCGGCACGCGCGGCCGGTCTTTGCGATCCTGCCGGGCATATCCGAAGAAGGGCATGACGGCGGTGATGCGCGCCGCGCTCGCCCGCCGGACGGCGTCGGCGATGATGAGCAGCTCCATCAAGTTGTGATTCGCCGGCGGGCAGGTCGGCTGAATAATGAAAACGTCCCGGCCCCGGATGTCTTCGTTGATCCGCACGCAGGTTTCCCCATCCGCGAACGCAGAAACTGTCGCGTTGCCGAGTGGCGCGCCGATGTAGTCGGCGATCCGGCGGGCCAGCTCCGGGTGCGCCGACCCGGTGAAGATTTTCATCTCGGGGTGGGAGGAAAGCACCATACGTAGAAAGAGTAGAGCAAAGCGGAGATTTACCGCGGCGGGAGGGGCCGCCGGGAAGGAGGGATTTCGAACCTAGACAGGCGCGCCGGCAATGCAATTTCTTTCCCTCGACCGGGGGCGCAACCAGCCCCCCTTCGCCGCTGGTGTGCTGCCCTCTACCCCGGCAGCCACGGTTCCAGGCGTTCGCGCAACTCCCGGGACTCGCGCACCTGCCAGCCGCGGCCGGGCCGGACAAGGACGCAGGAGCCGTCCGCGCGACCGAACTCCAGCTCGACCGGTCGCTCTCCGGGGAAATCGGCGAGCACCGCGCGGACGCGATCGAGGTCGTGAAGCTGCGCGCTTTCCAAGCGGAAGATCAGGCGCAACGGCGGCAGCGGCGGTGCCTCCGCGGCTGGCGCGGCGGATGGCTTCGGCAGTTTCAGCGCGGAGACTTCGTTGATGACGATGCGCAGTTCCTCGCTGCGCTTGTCGATCTTTCCCTGCACCGCGACAACCGCGCCCTTTTCCAAAAGAGCCGCGCTTTTCAGAAACACTTCGTTCCAGACCATCGCCTCGATGCCTCCGGTGAGGTCTTCCAGCTGGACGACGGCAAACGGCTTGCCCTCTTTCTTCGTGAATTTTTTTGCAACGTCCACGAGCGCCCCGGCCGCGCGAAAAATCGACCGGTCTTCGAGCGCGCCGAGCCCGGCGATCGGGGTGAAGCGCCCGCTTTCCAGCACGGCGCGATACGGGTTGAGCGGATGCCCGGTGACGTAAAAGCCGAGCAGTTCCTTTTCCGCGGCGAGCTTTTCCGCGACCGGCATTGGCGGCACCCGCCCGGCGGCCGACCCATCCGCACGCGGGCGGGCTCCGCGGCTTTCCGCGGCATCGTCGGCGAGCAGGTTGTCGAACATGGAAACCTGCCCGCTGAGACGATCGCGCTGCGCGCGGGCCGCGCTCGCCATCACGCCGTCGATGCTGGCAATCAGGTCGGCACGATCGCGGCCGGCGAAATCGAAAGCACCGCAGCGGATCAAGCTCTCGAGGACCTTTTTGTTGACCATCCGGCTGTCGAGCCGGGTGCAGAAATCGTCCAGGGAGCCAAACCGGCCGCTGGCCTCGCGCTCCGCGACCGCGGCGGCCATCGCGCCGGCGCCGACGTTCTTGATCGCGGCCAAGCCGAAGCGGATCGCGCGGTCCGAGGCAAACTCGGGATCGTCCGCGCAGGCCGTCGCGGATTCCGGCGCGAACTTTAACTGGCTGCAGTTTACATCCGGCGGCAGGATCGCGATCTTCATCCGCTGACATTCCGCGACGAAGATGGCGATCTTGTCGGTGTTGTCGCTTTCGTTCGAGAGCTGCGCGCTCATGAACTCGACCGGGAAGTGCGCTTTTAAATACGCCGTCCGCCAGGTGAGCAATCCGTAGGCGGCGCTGTGCGATTTGTTGAAACCGTAGCCGGCGAACTTTTCGAGCAGGTCGAAAATGGTGTTCGCCTTGCGCTCGTCGATGGCGTTAGTGGCGGCGCAGCCGGCGATAAAGCGAGACCGCTCTTGCGCCATCTTTTCCTTGTCCTTTTTTCCCATTGCGCGGCGGAGCAAATCCGCCTGGCCGAGCGTGTAGCCGGCGAGCACGCTGGCGGCGCGCTGCACCTGCTCCTGGTAGATCATGATGCCGTAGGTATCGGCGCAGACTTCCTTCAACAGCGGGTGCTCGAACTTGACCTTCTTCAACCCCTTTTTGCGCTGGATAAAATCGGGGATCAAATCCATCGGACCCGGGCGGTAAAGGGCGTTGATGGCGAGAATGTCCTCGATGGAAGTGATGTCGAACTGCTTGCAGACGCTCGTCATGCCGCCGCTTTCCAGCTGGAAGACGCCGACGGTTTCGCCGCGGTTCAGCATGGCGGCTGTCGCCGCATCGTCGAAGGGGACGGTGTCGAGGTCGAAGCCCGGCTCCCGGGCGTGAATCAAGGCCAGCGCGTCGTTGATGACGGTGAGCGTCTTCAGGCCCAGGAAATCCATTTTCAGCAGGCCGAGATCGTTCAGCGGACCGCCGGCGTATTGCGTCGTCACGGTTCCCTCTTTATCGACAGCGAGCGGGATGTAATCGCTCAGGTCACGATCGCCGATGACGACGCCCGCAGCATGGACGCCGGTGCCGCGGGTAAGCCCTTCGAGGGTCAGGGCGAACTCGTAAACCTGCCGCGTGGCCGGCTCCTTCTCGATCGCCTGCTTGAACTCCGGGTTCCGCTCGGCGGCGACGGCCAGCGGAAGCGGCTTGGCCTGCTCGACCGGGATCATTTTCGAAAGCCGGTCGCCGTCGCCGTAGCTCATGCCGAGGACGCGGGTCACGTCGCGCAGCA
Organism: uncultured Verrucomicrobiae bacterium; assembly: GCA_963762725.1. Classification (GTDB taxonomy): domain Bacteria; phylum Verrucomicrobiota; class Verrucomicrobiia; order Chthoniobacterales; family SZAS-18; genus JAFAXH01. The sequence goes on from CAVXLY010000007.1 coordinate 1,029,577, forward strand.
CCGCCCGCGAGGAGAGCGTGCCGAACGTGATGATCTGGCTCACGGCGCGCTCGCCGTATTTGCGCCGCACGTATTCGATCACCTCGCCGCGGCGCTCCATGCAGAAGTCGATGTCGATATCGGGCGGTGACACGCGTTCCGGGTTCAGGAAGCGCTCAAAGATCAGCCCGAACCGCAGCGGATCGATGTCCGTGATGCCGAGCAGATACGCGACGATGGAGCCAGCCGCCGATCCGCGCCCCGGGCCCACGGGAATCCCGCGACTGCGGGCGTAATTGATGAAATCCCAGACGATCAGGAAATATGAGACGAACCCCGCCTTTTCCAGCACGCTCAACTCGTAGTTCATCCGGGCGACGAGGTCGGGATCGGTGACGGCGCGTTCGCCGTAGCGCCGACCCAGGCCGACCTCGCACAGTTCCCGGAGATAGGCTTCGCGCGTCCGCCCCTCCGGCGGCGTGTAGGCCGGGTATTTCGAAACGCCGAACTCGATTTCCAGGTTGCAGCGCTCCGCAATGCGCAGGGTGTTGTCGGCGGCCTCGGGCACCTCGTGGAAGAGCGCGCGCATCTCCTCCGCGGTTTTGAAATACAATTCCGGCAGATAGCGCATCCGCTTTTCGTCGTGCACCATCGCGCCCGTGCCGATGCAGATCATCACGTCGTGGGCGTCATGGTGGGCGCGTTCGAGGAAATGGACGTCGTTGCTCGCGACCAGCGGCACGCCGAAATCGCGCGAATACCGATGCAGCGCGCAGTTGCACTTCGTCTGCGCCTCCATCCCGTGATCGTGCAGCTCAAGGTAAAAGTCGCCCGGCGCGAAGATGTCGCGATAATCTGCGATCGACTGGCGGGCCTTCGCTTCCTGGTCGTTGAGGAGATGCTGGTTGATCTCCCCTTTGAGACACCCGCTTAGGCCGATCAGGCCGGCAGAATGTTGAGCCAGCAGTTCTTTGTCGATCCGCGGCTTGTAGTAGAGCCCATCCAGGTGGGCGGCGGTCACCAGCTTGACGAGGTTCGCGTAGCCGGTGGCATCCTTGCACAGGAGCGTGAAATGATTGGCTGCGTCTCGCGCGCTGTTCGCTTTTCGTTCCCGCATGGACCCGGGGGCAACATACACCTCGCATCCGATGATCGGCTTGATGCCGGCCTTCTTCGCGGCCTGATAAAACTCGATCGCGCCGAAGAGGTTGCCGTGATCGGTCATCGCGATGGCCGGCATGCCGCAGGCCAGCGCTTTTTTCACGACGTCCTTGATCCGGACGGCGCCGTCCAGCAGCGAATACTGCGTATGGACGTGGAGATGAACGAACGAGTTTTGCGGGTCGGCTGCGGGCATGGAAAGGAGAAGGCAAGGAGCTACTGACGGCGCGCCGGCTGCACCCGGCCGGACGCCGTCCAGCAACGACCGTAGAGACATTTGCCGGCCGTTGTCGAGCCGCTCCGCGCCAGTTTTGTTCCGCTTCTGGCACGCATCGTGCGAACCAGAACTCGGACAGCCATTTCCGGCACGTTGGAAAAGTTAAAAAAAACCATTGTTCGAATTTATCATCTGTGCCAACCTTGCCCCGCTTTTGGGCTAGCTGACAAACAAGCGGCTCAAATCCTTCGCTGGGCTCAGTAGGTCATCAAGTTGTCAACGTTCTATGAATTCCATCGCTTCGCTCTCCATCTGTTCGAGAATCACCCGCGGCCTTGCCGTCGCGACCATCGCCCTGTCGGCCGCAGTCTCCGCACTGCACGCCGCAGATCCCGCCATTTCGATCTTCACCTCGGTCGGGCCGAATGGAAACACGTCGCCGAACAACACGGCGTATTTCCAGAATGCGCTCATCGCGATTCAGAATCGCGATAGCAACGGCGGGTTCCCGGCGCCTTTGGGCACCGGTCCGGCGGGCTACAGCTATTCGCCGTCCGCGCAGACGAACCAGTCGATCATCTCGCAGGGTTTCAATTCTTGGATGGGCGTGGCTGACCCCGGTCCGATCGCCAGCACCTTCGGGCCGGCCTACAGCGGGGAATTCGGCAACATGCTCTACTTCGGCCTCGATGTGCGCCGCTTCGGCGACCCGTCGACGAGTCGATTCCGGCTCGCGGATCTGCGGGTCACCACGCAGGTGGATGGGTTCACGATCGACAGCTTCACCGGCAGCGATCTCAACGCGAACTCCTACCGCCTTTTCACTTATAACAACGGCGTGAACACCGCCGGTGGAGTGACGGACGTCACGGCCTTGGGACCGACCGCGCTCGTCGACGAGATCATCTATCGCGGCGCCTCGCCGTTCTTTATCGCGGCGCCCCAGCCGGGTGACCCGAACAACCAGTTCACGCTGAACGAAAACATCGCGGGACTGAACTCCTTCAACGGCCCCGGCCAGACGCCGAACCTGTCGGTGCGCTACACCATCTTCAACACGACTGCGGCGAACACCGCCTCTGTCCAACTGACGCCTTCCGCGATCGTCCCAGAACCGGGTTCGCTCGCGGCAGCGATCGCTGGCGGAATCGGGCTGCTCGTCGTCTCGCGCAAAAAACTTGCGCGTCGCCGCCACTCATAAGGGCAATCAACAATCGTTCGATCAAAAGGCGCATCCCAACCGGTGATTCCGGAGGCGGATGCGCCTTTTTCGTTTCGTCCGGCCGGGCCATCGACCGAGTCGGTTCCAAGACTCCGCGTCCGTTCGCTGCCCGTTCGGATAACGCTTCAGGGAAACGCATTTCTTCGGGCTCACAGCAAAGCAAGCTGCGTCCACTGCGGGAGCCGAGCTGCCCCCACGGAAAGTCCCTGTTGACACCATCCGCCCGAACCAGTATTTGTCCCGCCAAGCTCTTATCGAGAGTGGCGGAGGGACTGGCCCAACGATGCCACGGCAACCGCCGCGTGTTCGATCAAAGGATCGGGACGCGGGTCAAGGTGCTAATTCCAGCTTCGGAGCGTTCGGCCTCGGCCGGGCGCCACGGGGAAAGATGAGAGAAGGCTACGCGGTGGCACTGGCTCGGGGACCCTGAAAACGGGCGCGCGCCAGATCGGTGTCCCGCGACAGCTTTCGCCTCCCGCTTTCCCCTTTCTTCGAAGCCGGAGTTCGTGGTTCGTCGGCTCGGGGCATTCTCTTTTGCCAGGCTCGGCGTGGGCTCCCAACGACGAACCCAAGGCACCATGGAAAAACCGAATCCCTTCACCGGGTTGCGCTGTCGCGAGTGCGGCCGTGCCTACCCGAAAACTGCGATCCACGTTTGTGAGTTCGACTTCGGACCACTCGAAGCGACTTACGACTACGAGATTCTTCGCGGCCATTTCTCGCGGGACTTGATTGAATCGCGCCCGCGGAACATGTGGCGCTATCGCGAGTTGCTGCCGATTGAAGGCGCGCCGACGGTCGGCCGGCAGACCGGTTTCACGCCGTTGATTCAGGCGGATCGTCTCGCGGTCCGGCTCGGTCTTGAGCCCGGGGATTTGTTCATTAAAAACGACGCGGTCAACTTTCCCACGCTGTCGTTCAAGGACCGCGTCGTCAGCGTCGCGATGTCGCGCGCCATCGAGCTCGGGCTCGACACCGTTGCCTGCGCGAGCACCGGCAACCTCGCCAACTCCGTCGCGGCCAATGCGGCGGCGACCTCGCTGAAAAGCTACGTTTTCATCCCGACAAACCTCGAGCAGGGCAAGGTGCTCAACTCGCTGGTTTATGGCACAAACGTCATCTCCATCCGCGGCACCTACGACCAGGTCAACCGGCTTTGCTCGGAGATCGCCGGCAAATATGGCTGGGGCTTTGTGAACGTGAATCTTCGCCCCTACTACGCCGAGGGCTCGAAAACGATGGGCTTCGAAATCTGTGAGCAGCTCGGCTGGCGCGCGCCGCGGCATACCGTCGTGCCGATGGCCGGTGGCTCGCTCGTCACGAAGATCCTCAAGTCCTACCAGGAATTTTCTCTTCTCGGCCTGATCCCGACCAATCCGGAAGAATTTTCCGTCCACGGCGCACAGGCAGCCGGCTGCGGACCGATCAGCGCGGCGATGAAGAAAGGGACCGACCGGCTCACGCCTGTCGCGATCCCGCGCACGATCGTCAAATCGTTGTCCATCGGCGACCCGGCGGACGGTTACTACGCCGTCCATGCGATGCGCAAATCGGGCGGTCAGGCTGAAGACGCGACCGACCCCGAAGTCATCGCGGGGATGAAGCTCCTGGCGGAAACCGAAGGCATCTTCGCCGAGACGGCAGGTGGCGTCACGGTCGCCTGTGCGCAGAAATTGGTGGCGAGCGGCGCAATCCCCAAGGGGGAAACCGTGGTCCTTTGCATCACCGGCCACGGCCTGAAAACTCAGGAAGCCTTGCTCGGGCAATGCGGCGCGCCGGAAGAACTCGGCACCAGCCTGCACGATTTCGAGGAATGCCTCGGCCGCCGAAACGCCGCCGTTTGATCACCCAAATTCCACTTCCAAACCAAACATTCAATCAGACCAACCACCTTTCGAATATGTCCACCGTGATCCGAATTCCCACGCCTCTCCGCAAGCTGACCGGTGATCGCGATCTCGTCCAGGCGGACGGGTCCACCGTCGGCGAACTGCTCGATTCGCTCGATAAAAACTATCCGGGCTTGAAGGAGCGAATTTGCGACGAGGGCGGCAGCGTTCGCCGTTTCGTTAACATCTACGTCAACGACGAAGACATCCGTTTTCTTCAAGAGAAGACCACGCTCGTTAAAGACGGGGACGAGGTGAGCATCGTGCCGGCCATCGCCGGCGGCTAGTCCGCCTGAGGCTCCCTCCGCGCGTCCGCCGCATCCAGGGCGGGCGCGACTTCGAGTGGTTGAGCGTGTGGCCGAAAACTACGGTTACGCGCCAGCCTTGCCTGTCCGCTGATTTCAGCAGAGATGTCGGGCCGGGATTGCGCTCGTCGCCCGCTGCGGGTCGTCAGTTGAATTCCAGCGGCGCTGGCTTGTCGATCTGCACGGGCCGATTCGCGGTTTCCTGCTCGAACGGCGATACCGGGCTCGCACGGCGGACCTCTTTTTCCGGCGGCGGCACCGCGGCCGCTGGCGGGGTCGTATTATCGGCTGCCAAGCTCCGCTCGCCGGCGGTCGACGAGGGCGATGTAGTGTCACCCGCCGCCAAACCGCTCCCCCGCCCTGCCCCGCCGCCGGTCTGTGGCAAAACCGCGCCGTAGGGATCGATCTCGGCGCCCAACACCGTCGGCGCCTTGACGGCGACCGGCTGAAACTGGCTGAGATCGACGGCAGCCGTCGCCTTGCGCACCTGCTGGCCTTTGAAGCCAAGCGTGTTGCCTCCACCGCTGCGGACATTCACTCGGCCGCTGAAAGTCGAGAGCGCCAGGACTCGCGGGTTGCCGCTGCCATCGTGCAGGCCGCAGCGGTTTCGCGGCGCCTGCGAAGCCACGAGATACTCGGTGTAAACGGTCCGCCGCCGTTCTCGTGTGCCTTCGGCGATTTCGACGCAGTTCTCTGTCGCGAGATCGCCGCTGCGGGAGCAAAGGTCGTATTTTTTGAGTCCCGGGGGCCGTGGAATTTCCCGCGCCGGTGTGATGGACATCGCGGTGTTCATCACTTTTGCCCAGATCGGGAGCGCCATCTCGTTGCCGAAAGCTCCGCGATAGATCGGGGTGCGCGGGGCATCAAAACCGGTCCACACCGCGCACGTAATTTCCTGGTCGTAACCGCAAAATGTGGCGTCCGTAAAATTGTAGGCCGTGCCGGTCTTGCCGCCGACGCTTCCGGCCGGAAATTTCATTCCCAGTTTGCCCGTGGCCGCTTCCGCACTTCCCCAACGCAGACTCTCGCCGAGCGCGTGATGAACCTGGTAAGCCGGGATTTCGTCCACGACCCGCACCCGGGGTCCGAACTTGTGCTGATAAACGATGTTCCCGTCGGCATCTTCGATTTTGTTGATCAGGAAGGGCGCGGACGGCCGCCAGCCGCCATTTGGAAAGGCGGTGTAGGCGAGCACCAGTTCCGCGAGCGGCATCTCGCTGCTGCCCAGAAACGTGGCGGGAAACTGCCGGAGTTCCGAAACGAATCCGGCGCGTTTGCCCAACGCGAGCACGTTGTCGAGGCCGACCTCGTTGCCGACGCGCACGGTTGCCGAGTTTTTCCCTTTGATGAGGGCGACGTTCGCCGGCAACGGCCCGTCGAATTTGTTGTCCACTCGCTCGACGCCCCACTCTCCCAAGATGCCGGTCTGGCCGCCGATCATCACCTGCCGGTTGTCGATCACTTGATCGAGAAACAACGTCGCTGGTGAAATTCCCTTCTGATACGCCGCGGCGTAAACGAACGGGGTAAACGAGGTCCCCATCGGGCGCTTCGCGGACGGCGAAAGCGCGCGGTTGTATTCACTGTGCTTGAAGTCCCGGCCTCCGACCAGGGCGACCACGCCGCCGTCGGCGTTGTTCACCGCGATCAGCGCACCCTGGAGGTAAGCCGGGTCAGCCAGATTCGCATGCACATTCGGCGCCATCGCCTTCGGGTTTTGCGCCGCGATGGCGAGCACCTTTTTTTCTTCTTCGCGGAAGGTCTGCTGATACGCGGCGTAGGTCTGGTGGTTGAGCGCCGCAAACGCGGGATTGCGCTCCGCCTCGTCGAGTCGCTGGCGCAGCGCGGTCTCCGCAGCACGCTGGATGTCGGCGTCAAACGTCGTGTAAATTTTGTAGCCCTTGCTCACCGCCTCGTCCGCCCCGACCTGGGCGATGACCTGCTGGCGGACGGCTTCGACCGCGTAGGATTCCGCACTCGCGAAGGTCCGCGGCTTCACGATGAGCGGCTCGCCGATCGTCGTCTCCGCCTGGGCGCGAGAGATTTTACCTTCCTCCATCATGCGCCCGAGCACGAAGTCGCGTTGCTCGGTCGCGCGCTGCTTGTTGTTCCAAGGCGAAAGGTAAGTCGGGCTTTTGATCATCCCGGCCAGCGTCGCCGCTTCGCCGAGCGCCAGCTCGCGCGCCGGTTTGCCGAAGTAGCCGCGGCTTGCGGCTTCGACTCCATACAGGCCGCTGCCGAGGTAAATTCGGTTCAGGTAATACTCAAGGATTTGATCCTTCGTCAGCGTCATCTCGATGCGGTGCGCGACGTAGATTTCAAGGATTTTCCGGCCGAAGGTTTTTCCGCCGAGCGGCAGCGAATTGCGTGCGAGTTGCTGGGTGATCGTGCTGGCGCCCTGCTTGATCCGCGTCGATCGGAAGTTCTTCAAGGCTGCGCGCACGATGCCGCGAAAATCGCTGCCGGTGTGCGAGTAATACCGCGAGTCCTCCACCGCGATCACCGCGTTCTGCAAATCCTGCGGCATCTGCGCCAGCGTGATGGGCTCACGGTTTTGCAGGTAGATATGGCCGAAGACCTGGCGCCGGCGATCGAAGATGGTGCTGGCGCTCTCCATCTGCCCGAGTTCGGTCAGATTATATTCCCCAGCTTTTTCCAAAAAGTGCCGGTGCGCCGCGTAGCCTGCGACGAGCGCCGCGGCACCGAGCACGAGAAACAGCAGCCCGGCGATCTTCCAGACCCGGGCACCGCGCCACTTGGCAAACCGGCGGGGCCGCGGAGTGCGCTGACGATCCCAGGGAAGGCTGCTCATAAAATCTGCTCAGACGGACGTCCCGGCTCGGAAAATGGAATTTCGAGGTTGCAGTTTTCGTTCGGCTGGAGACTCTCGATCGTCGCAGCCGCGAGGCGAAACAATCGGCTTTCCGGAGTGGGGTCACACGCCAGGCCAGCGGGTGGCAGCCGCCCTTTCCGGAGGGAGTCGTCCCACGATTCTGCGGGTCGTGCAACGGCTAAATTTGCCTCGGAGCAGTCCGCACCGCCGTCGGCGGCACGAATATTTCTCCGTCGTAGCCTCAAATTTTTGCGATGACCGAACCCACCGCGAGCGCTGATCTCTTAAAATTCGTGCAGGATCAAATCACGTCGCACGGGCCGGTGACGTTCAAATGGTTCATGCAGCAGGCGCTTTACCATCCGCAACTCGGCTACTACCGCAGTGGCCGGGCGCGGATCGGCCGGGGCGGCGATTTCATCACCAGCGTGAGTGTGAGCCGCATTTTCGGCGAGCTGCTGGCGCGGCAGTTCGAGGAAATGTGGCAACGGCTCGGCGCGCCGCTTTCTTTCGCGATCGTCGAGGAAGGCGCGCACAACGGTGAATTTGCCAACGACGTTCTCCGCTGGCTGCGCAGCTTTTCGCCGGACCTCTACGAGCGCGTGCGCTACTGGATCGTGGAGCCTGGCGAGGGCCTGCGCGCGCAGCAGCAGGCCCGCCTTAGCCGCTGGCCGCGCAACAAAGTGCGCTGGTGCCCCGGCCTCAACGCCATCCCGGTCGGGTCACTCACCGGCGTGCATTTTTCCAACGAGTTGCTCGACGCCCTGCCGGTGCACCTCGTCACCTGCGCGGGCGACCAGTGGCAGGAGAATTTCGTCGATTCGAGCCGCTCGGGATTTCACTTCGTTTACGGCCCGCCGTCGAACGCGCGCCTTCGCGAGCACCTCTCCCGCCTGCCCGTCCCGCCGCCGGAGGCGCAGCCGTATCGCACGGAAGTCAATCTTGCGGCGACGCGCTGGATTGAGGACGTCTCGCGCACGATCCGCCAGGGTTTCGTGCTGCTCGCAGACTACGGTTTTCCGCGCGAAGAATATTATTCCCCGGCGCGGCGCGAGGGCACGCTGACCGGCTACCGGCAACAGGCGCGCAATCCCGACCCGTTCGCTTTCGTTGGCGACGCGGACATCACCTCGCACGTTGATTTCACCGCGGTTGCGGAATGCGCCGAGGCCACCGGGCTGCAACTCGCCGGCTACTGCGACCAACACCATTTCCTCGTGGGGCTGGGCCGTGAGGATCTGCTCGCCATCGAGCGCCGCGTGGTGGAGGACGAGCGCGCTCCGAGCGACGAAGTTCTGCATTACATCCGGTCTTTTCAGACCCTGATGCATCCCTCGACGATGGGCCGGGCTTTCAAGTTCATCGGATTCCATAAACGGCTGCCGGCCGGCGCGGACGCCGAGCCGTTGAGCGGATTCCGGTTCGCGGGCGAGGACCGGGGTCGCGCGGAACTGGGGCTGGCTGCGGAGCCGGCGGCTGTCGGCTTCGATCTCAACGATCCCTACGCGCCGTTTTGAGCGGCTTCCGCGCGGGCTGAGGGCGCGTGCGGACGGGTCAGTTCAGCCCGAGTGCGAAAAGCGTGGCCTGATTGGCTTCGCCGGTCACGCGCAGGCGCACGTCGGTCTGAAACCGCCGGATCGCTTCGGCGGTGGCCGGCCCGGAGATTCCGTCCATGTCTCCGGCGTAATACCCGCGCCGGGCAAGCTCTCCCTGGACGGCTTCCACGACGGAATTGGGCTCCGACGGAAGTCGCCGGGTGGCCCCGCGCGGCGGCAGCGCGGTTCCCGCCCCTTCCGATCCGGTGTCGCGGCTTTCCCCTTCGGTCGGAACCGGCGGCGGCCGCGACGAGGGGTCGCTCTGGCCCGCCGCCAACTCGGTGTAGTAATAGAGGACCGGATAAGCGAACCCCGCGTATGCCAGCCCGGGAAAATACGGATTCACCGGGGCGATGTATTCATTCCGTTCCGGCAGGGCGTATCCGTAAGCCGATGGATAAAGAAACTGCCCCGCGTTCACGTTGGGATACCCACGAAAACCGGGGAAGTAATCGATTGACGGCGAAGAATACGACGGCGAACCGGGCCGGGGCAGTCGCGGCCTGCTCGACGGGGGGCGAACGGGAACAGACCCGGGCTGCGCGGTGTTACCGCCGATGGCCGCAGGCGGCGGCGGAGGTGGCGGCGTTCCGACCCGGGCACTCAGGGGCGGCGGCGCGAATCGAGCGCGGCGGTGCCGCGGTCGGCGGACGCGTCGCGGGAATCATCCGGGGCGGGACCGTGGCGGTGGCGGGCAGCGACGGCGGCCGGAGTCGGGCGGCTGGAGGACCGATGTTCGCCGGCGAAACGAACCGCCCAGCGCGCGAGTTCGCCCCGGTCCCCGCAGCATTCACCGTCCGACCACTCGACGCGGCGCCAGCCCGCGCTGGTGCAAATCCGTTTCCTGCGCGCACCGCCGGCGGCGCCATGCTGATCGGCGCATTCATCACTTGCGCGATGGCGTTGCCGCTCGTTGTTGCCATCCCGAGCGCCACTAGCACCACGGCCGCTGCCTGCAAAACTTTCATCGTTTTCAATCTACCACAGTTTCGCGCGGCCTGGCATCCTGGACGCCTTCCATTCCGGCTTCCGACGAGCTGGCGTTCTCGATGCCATCAGATCAGCAATCCGCATTGTCGCCGTGGAAAACCGCGGGATTTGCGTCATACTGGGCCGGTCCGCGCGAGCGTGAGCCAGGGTGGCGAAATTGGCAGACGCGCCAGACTTAGGATCTGGTGGAGCAATCCGTCGGGGTTCGAGTCCCCGCCCTGGCAATTTTTCGTCCGTCCGCGGCGCGATGCCCGGTGCTTCCGGTGCGATACATTTGTCCATCTTTCTTGATGCAGTCACGCGCCTCCGCACTGTCAACTTCCGCAGCTTCACCACCAGCAGCCGCCGCCGGGCCCGCAGGCTCCGGGCTGGATCGACGCACGACCGCGTTTCTGGCGCTGATCTGCGGGCTTTCCGTCGCGAATCTGGTGCTGACTCAGCCGCTGCTGGCAGAGATCGGCCGGACGTTTTCTGTTTCCGCCGACACAGTCAGCCGCGTGCCGGCGTGCGCGCAGCTTGGCTACGGGATGGGAATTCTTTCCGTCGTCCCGCTGGGCGACAGCATGGAGCGGAAGCGGCTGATTCTCGTGCTGCTCGCCTGCGTCGCGTTGGCGTTAATTCTCTCGGCTTTTGCGACGGGAATTCTGTTTCTCGGCGTGGCCTCCTTCCTCGTCGGATTCACGACCGTGGTTCCCCAGGTGCTGATCCCCTACGCAGGAGCCATGGCGGCGCCGGGGCAGCGCGCGCGGGCGATCGGAGGCATGCAGAGCGCGCTGCTCCTCGGCCTGCTCCTTTCGCGGTCGGTTTCCGGCACGATCGCGACCTTTGTCGGCTGGCGCGGCGTTTTTTTCCTGGCTGCCGCGGCGATGCTCCTCCTCGCAGCCGGCGTCTGGGCATTTCTCCCGCGAAGTGGCCGAACGGAGACAGGATTGGGGTATCTCGGACTGCTTCGGTCGATGGGCGCGCTTGTCCGCACGCAGCCGCAGCTTCGCACGGTCTCGCTTTCCATCGGGTGTGCTTCCGCTGCGTTCATGCTTTTCTGGGCGGGGTTGCCGTTTCTTTTGGAAAGCCCGCATTACGGCTACGGTCCCGCGGTAGCCGGTTCCTTCGGGCTGGTAGGTGCTGGGGGCGCGCTGCTGGCGCCGCTGATGGGCGGGACCTCCGATCGGCATGGGCATTTTTGGACCGGCGCCGTTGCGCTCACGATGACTGTGGCGGCGTATGGCGCGTTCTACGGCGGCGAAAATCATCTATGGCTGCTCGTCGTCGGCACCGTTCTGATCGATGTCGGGCTGCAATCGAGCCACATCTCGAACCAGGCGGAGATTTTTTCCCTTGAGCCCGCGGCTTCGAGCCGGCTTAACGGCATCTACATGTTCACCCGATTTACCGGTGGCGCGCTGGGATCGGTGCTCGGGGGCTGGAGCTGGAGCCACGGCGGCTGGCCGGCGGCATGCCTGTGTGGCGGTTTGCTTTGCCTCGGCGCACTCGGGATTCACCTTTTCGGCAAACACGCCGCCCGGGGCCAGCCGCGCGGCGCCGGGATTGTCGGCAGGTAAGGCAACTGGTTTCGTCCTCCCAATGCCGGGCGCTCAGGCGGCCGCGGCGCCTTCGCATGTTTCACATCCATTCCGCCCTGCCGCCTCGGTGGACGACCCTACCCGGCGGGTTGCGGGTGCACGCGAGGGTTTCCCCGATCTTCGCGGCCGCGGCCGGCGACAGCGCGCCGCGCGTCCCGCTTCGGCCGCCGGTGATCGTTCTTATCGCGGGACTCGTCGTCACCAGTCGCAACATGGTGCCAACGGCCGATCGGCTCGCGGCCGCCGGCAATTTCACGGTGGCCGCGCTCGACCTGCCCGGGTTCGGGCGCAGCGACAGCCCCAGGGAGGTGCTTAATGTCCCGCAACTCGCGGACGCGCTTCTCGCCTGGATGGACGTCGAGAGCTTGGAGCGAGCGCACTTTCTCGGGAATTCGTTTGGCTGTCAGATCATCGCCGATCTTGCCGCCCGCTATCCGGACCGGATCGATCGCCTCATCCTGACGGGGCCGGCGCTCGATCCCGCGATCCGGCGGTTTTGGCTGCCCCCGTGGCGGCTGTTGCGCGACGCGATCCGGGAGCCGGGCCTGATCCCGGTGGTGCTCTACGATTTCTTCGAAATGGGTCCCCGCCGCGCCGTCGGCACCTACTGGCACGCGCTGCGGGATCGCATCGAGGAAAAACTGCCCGCGATCTCGGCGCCGGCGTTGGTGTTGCGGGGCGAGCACGACCCGATCGCCAGTCAGGCGTGGTGCGATCGCGTCGCCCGGTTGATCCCGGCAGGCGGCGCGCATTGCGAGACGCTGCCCGGCGGCAGTCATGCAATTCCATACAGCGCGCCGGATTGGGTGGCGCGGCGCGCGACAGCGTTCTTCCGCAAAACTCCGAGTCCCGCGGCGACCTCCGGCCGGTGACAGGAGGGCTGGCACCCGGCGATTCGGATGCGCCGCTGCCCTCCCCGGGGTCGGGAGCCGCGACGCGCCCGCCATTTTCCATCGACGCGCTCCGACGAATCTGCGAAACCCGAGCGCATTCCTTGATCAACCGACTCCCCCGAAAAATCTCATGCTTCGCCCCGCCCCCGCCATCCGCGTCTTCCTGCTTCTCGCGTCCCTGCTCATCGCCCCGGTAGCGCCGGTCGTTGCGCACGGACCGAGTGACCCGCCGCATCAGTCCCACCCGCTCGGTGATTTCAAGCTGGAGAACGGCCAGACGCTGCTCGACTGCCAGGTTTCCTATGTGACGCACGGCACGCTCAACGCCGACAAGTCCAACGCCGTGCTCGTCCTCAGCGCGATCGGCGGGAACCACCACCGGATCGATTTTCTCATCGGACCCGGCAAAGGGTTTGATCCCGCGAAGCATTTCATCATCTGCGTCGATGCACTCGGCAACGGGCTCTCCTCTTCGCCGTCGAACAGCAAGCGTCAGCCGCGCCTGCAATTTCCCGTTTTCAACATGCGTGACATGGTCGAGTCACAGCACCGGCTGCTGAAGGAAAAGTTCGGTCTCACGAAGCTGTCCTGCGTCACCGGCGCCTCCATGGGCGGCATGCAGGCTTTGCAATGGGCGGTGAGCCACCCGGAGATGGTCCAGCGCACGGTCGCCATCGTCCCGCTCGGGCGTGTGACGCCGTGGACACTCGCCGTCACCCGCTCGCTGCGCGACGTGATCATGCTCGACCCCGCTTGGGAGGGCGGGAACTACGCCATCCAGCCGGAGCGCGGCATGAAGCTCTGGTCGCAGCTGCTGTCCGGCGTGATCGTGCGCACACCCGCCGCGCACGCTGCGCAGTTCCCGAAGCCGACGGATGTTTACTCGTTTCTGGACAAAACGGCCGACACCGGCTGGAAGCGCATCGATGCAAACGACTGGCTTTACCAGTCGTGGGCATACGATCAGCACGATGTCGGCGCCACGGCTGGTTTTTCCGGCGATTACGTCCGCGCTCTGGAGTCAATCAAGAGCAAAACGCTGGTGCTCGCGGCGCAAAACGATCTGTTGAACCCGGAGGTCGACGCGAAGTTCGTCGCCGATCACGTCAAGGGCGCGAAGTTCGTCACGATAAGCCCGCAGAAAGTGCTCGGGCACGCCACGGCCGGCGGGGTTTTTCCGGACGACAACGAATTTCTCAACGAGCAAATCCGCACGTTTTTCGCGCAGCCGTAAAGCGTCGGCGCGCCGCGCGCTCAGCCGCAAAAATCGCGCAGGAGCCGCAGGCGCCAGATCAGCGCCTGCGGCCCGGTGCGCTGGCTGACCCAATCCGGAACGACCGAGACCGACCCGCGTCCCGAACTGAGCGCGGTCACTTTACTTTCCGAACACCTTCTTGATGTCGCCGACTTTTTGCTCGGCTTTGCCACCAAGCTTTTCCGCGGTGCCGCGATCCTCGAGTTCCTGATCGCCGGTCACCTTTCCTGCGACCTCTTTGACCTTGCCCTTCGCTTCGTGCGCCGCGCCTTCGATTTTGTCTTTGTTGCTTGAGTCCATAATACCTTCAGAATCGGCCAGTCCGGCGCGGCCGGCTGTTTTCCCCGGCGCGTCCGCTCGGCCCGCGGCAGGCAGATCGCCCGGCGAAAATCGACGCGAGGAGACTGGTCAAGAGCCTCGGATTGACGCATTAAAGTTTCTGTCCAACATCTTATGACCACACCAGACAACGCTTCCCAACCGTCCAGTTCCTCCGCCACCCCGGCGCCCGCATCGACCCGCGTGGCCTTCATCGGCCTCGGTGCCATGGGCTTCCCGATGGCGGGTCACCTCGCCGCAAAGGGATACCAGGTCAGCGTGTTCAACCGCAGCCCGGCCAAGGCCAAAGCGTGGGTCGAGAAACATGGCGGCACCGCCGCGGGAACCCCGGCGGACGCCGCGCGGGACGCCGACCTCGTGCTCGTTTGTGTCGGCAACGACAACGACCTTTATGAAGTGACGCTGGACGAAAAGAAGGGCGCGCTGCCGGCGATGAAATCGGGATCGATCCTCGTGGACCACACGACGGCTTCGGCCGATTCGGCGCGCCGGCTGGACGCGGCGGCGCGCGAGCGTGGCGTGGCGTTTCTCGATGCGCCAGTTTCCGGCGGGCAGGCTGGTGCTGAAAACGGCAAGCTTTCCGTCATGGTCGGCGGCGAGGCGGACATTTTCGCGCGCGCCGAGCCGGTGATCGCGAGCTACTCCAAAGCTGTCACGCTCATGGGTCCGGTCGGCAGCGGCCAGTTGACGAAAATGGTGAATCAAATTTGCATCGCCGGGCTGTTGCAGGGTCTTTCGGAAGCGCTGGCGTTTGCGCAGAACGCGAAGCTCGACGGCGAGCGCGTGCTGGATGTCATCACGAAAGGCGCCGCCGGCAGCTGGCAGATGGAAAACCGCGGCAAGACGATGCTGGACGGAAAATTTAACTTCGGATTCGCCGTGGATTGGATGCGCAAAGATCTCGGCATCTGCCGCGCCGAAGCCGCGCGCAACGGCTCGCGCCTGCCGATGACCGAAGTGGTGGACGCGTTTTTCGCGGCGGTGCAAAACAAGGGCGGCGGGCGCTGGGACACTTCCAGCCTGATCGAGCTGCTGCGCTGAGCGGCGCCGCATCGTCAGCGCGCCTGCTCCAGCACGCGAAACGCTTCGCCGGCGCCGGTTTCGGCGTCGAGCAGAAATCGCAGGGCCGGCTCCGCATCGGCCCGGCGCAGCGCGCGCGTCGGCAGCCAATGCCGCAGGAACGCGCTGAGTCCGCACGGGCTCTGGGCATCCCCAGCGGCGGCTACGGTTTCCAACCCACATGCGTGGCCCCAGCGTTCGAGGTCGGAGAAGTTGACGTCCGCCGTCAGATCCTGGCGGCCGGGCCGCGCAAAGACTTCGGGCGAGCCAGGGTCGAAGCGAAGATGGCGGAAATACGCGCGGAGCGTGCCGCGCGGTCGCCGATGATAAACAGCAGGAAACCGGTCGCCGTAGTCGATCGTGAGCAGCCGGCCGGCAGTCCAATGCGGCGTGAGTGAGCGCACGAGCCAGTCGCGATAGGCGAGGTGGATTTCGATCCGCTGGCCGTCACGCGTTTGCGCTGCCGCATCGGATCGAAGCGCAACTGGCGGTTCGGCGGTCGAGCCCGATTCGAGCAGCCGCGGAGGAAGGAGGTCCGCCAGAATTTCGCGCGGCGTTTCTGACTCCTCGGTCCACGCCAGCTGCACCTCCCGCCAACCGTGGCGCGCGGCGCGGTCGCGGACGAGTTGCACGCAGGGAAACGCATCGACAAATTCGTTCGAAAATATCAGCGCGCGCCCGCCAGCTGCGGCGAGCGCGGACTCTACGCCGTCGTGCCACGCCACCGTTTTTTTCCAGGGTGTCAGCCGGCTTTTTTGTTCGTCGCGCAACCCGCGGGAAATTTCGACAACGTGGTAGCGCAAACCGCGCCGCTCCCACCAGCCAAGCGCGCGCAGAATTGCTGCGGCAAGCTCCCCGCTCCCGCCGCCAAGCTCGATCAGGTGACAGCATCCGCCGCCACGCCCGAAAACCGCATTCCGCCGGTGAACGACCCAGCGGGCGAGCGCTTGCCCCAGGGCCGGATGCAATGTCGCGGAGGTCGCGAAATCCCCGCCCCGCCCGACCATCCCCGGGCGGCCGGCGGCGTAATAGCCGAAGAGCGGATGATAGAGCGCTGCCTCCATGAACCGCTCGATGGAAATCGCGCCTCCCTCCGCCGCGGACAAAGCCCGGAGGTGCTGGAGCATTTCCACTGGAGCGGACCCGTGGTGGCGGTCTCCCGCCGGCTTACATGCCGCATTGGCGCCGGACTTCGTCGGGGTTCGCATCGCTCGTCAGCATGCGGGCCAGAAACGTGTCGGTTTCCGGCAGACGGCTGGTGACGGCGGCGACGGCGCGCGGATTCTCGAACCGGGAGAAAATAGCGCGAGCGACTTTCGACCGCGGCACCGACTTCACTCCGTAGCCGGCGCCTTGATTGCTCGACCAGAATTTCACCTGCTCGACGCCGTCAGCGCCGCGTTCCGTGCCGAGAAAAACGACCGAGTGGCCGCGTTCGCGCCGACCGATTTCGTTTGTCCAAAAAATCTTCATGAAGTCCCCGGGCTGCGCCAGCGCGTAGTCCGAAAAGTTGCGTCCGAGCTGGAGTTCGTGAAACAGCCGGGCAGTGCCGGGTCCGTTCGCGTTCCAGCGGCCCCACACCCCGGTGCCGTCGCGCTGGCCCTTGATGCGAAGTTCGTCCAGCTGCGCCTCGGTCAAAGCGATCTCGCCGCGTTCACGCAACGCCTCCACGGTTTTCAGAAAGACGAGATACGTCGCCGCGGAGCAAAACGTCGGCGCGGTGTTGCCGGGCGTGATGGCAAACTTCGGTGCCGTCGAACTGCGGCCGTCTACCCGCACCGCCGCAGCCGCGCGCACGATGGCAGGGCCATTCGCCGCGTAGCCGCCGGCTTGCGGCATCGTGCGGATCGCGTCGAGCACGAGTCGGTTAATTGGCAGGCTCGACGTCGGCACGCTGCTGCTGCTTGCCGCCGTCGTCGGGACCAAAACGTCCTGCGCGCGAAGCAGGGAGCCGGACCCGGCGGCAGCGGCGAGGACGATTGCTAGGATGCGAAGCGGAAAACGGCGACGTTGAATCAGCATGGTAGGCGGAAGCTGCCAAGATGAACGATGGGACCGGTCCGGTAAACCGCGAAAGAAAACTGGCGGCAGCCTCGTCGGATTTGCGATTCACTCGAGGACGATGTTGCTCGCCTTTTACAAACCCTACGGCGTGCTCTGCCAATTCACCCCGGACCAGCCGGGGCAACGCACGCTCGGCAACTTCGCGTTTCCGCCGGGCGTTTATCCGCTCGGCCGCCTGGATCTCGACTCGGAGGGGCTTCTCCTGCTCAGTGACGAGCCGGGCTTGAACACGCGCCTGCTCGACGCCTCGCGCGGTCGCGAGCATCCGCGGCGGTATTGGGCGCAGGTCGAGGGGGTCGCGACCGCCGAGGCGCTCGCGCTACTCGGCCGCGGCGTGCTGATCCAAAACCAGCGGACACGTCCCGCGCGGGCATGGCCGCTGGAGCCAGGGCCAGAACCGGAGCCGCCGCCGCGCGAGCCGCCGATCCGGGTGCGGCTGGCGAAGCCGACTTCCTGGATCGCGCTGGAGCTGATCGAAGGCCGCAACCGGCAGGTGCGCCGGATGACCGCGGCCGTCGGCTTCCCCACCCTGCGCCTGATCCGGGTGGGCATCGGCGGGTTCGATTTGTGGGCCGACGCCCGCCTGGCGCCCGGTGTCTGGCGGGCGCTCGACGCCAGCGAGCGGCAGTCCATCCTCCAAAAGCAGGAACGATAAACGATTCCCCACCGGCACCTTCGCGGCAGGCCCGGCGCGCGATCGTTCGCGGCGGCGCCGGGCGGCTTGCCAAGGCGGGTGCGGACGCTACACTGCGGCCTCATTTCTCAAACGATCCAGGGCCACACATCATTCCGCGTTATGAAACTTCAACCGCTTCAGTCTTTTAACGTCATTCCGAAGCTGCCGCCCGCCCTCGAGCCACTGCGGGAGATTGTTTACAACCTTTGGTGGAGCTGGGAGCCGGCCGCGCGCCGGTTGTTTCGCGAGCTCGACGCCGATCTCTGGGAGCGGGCAAATCATAATCCGCTCCGCATGCTGCAGCTCGCCCGCCAGGGCCGGCTGGAAGCCCTCGCGCGCGACGAAAATTTCGTCCGCGAACTCGGTGAGATTCACGCGAAATTCAAAGCCTATCTGGCACGCGAGGACACGTATGCCCGCAGCCGCACGGCCGTGCTGGCGTCCGGGCCGAAAGCCGCGAAGCCGGTGCGCGCCGGGGTGACGGCGGATCCGCGCGGCGATCTCGTCGCCTACTTCTCGGCCGAGTTCGGCTTTCACGAATCCGTGCCGAATTATTCCGGCGGTCTCGGCATTCTCTCCGGCGACCATTGCAAATCGGCGAGCGATCTCGATCTGAATTTTTGCGCCGTCGGGTTGCTCTATCGACACGGGTATTTCAAACAGCAGATCAACAAGGAAGGCTGGCAGGAAGCCGTCCAGCTCAACCAGAATTTCTACAACCTGCCGGTGCAGGAAATCCGCACCGAAGCGAGCGGCGACGAGGCGTTGAAAATTCAGGTCGAGCTGCCCGGCCGCAACGTCTTCGCGAAGGTCTGGAAACTCGCGGTCGGACGCATCAACCTTTACCTGCTCGACACCGACATCCCCGAAAATCCGAACGCCGAAGATCGCGCAATCACCGCACAGCTTTACGGCGGGGACATCGAGATGCGCATCCGGCAGGAAATCGTCCTCGGCATGGGCGGCCCGCGCGCTCTGGCCGCCCTCGGGCTCAAGCCGGCGGTTTATCACATGAACGAAGGCCACGCGGCGTTTCTCGGCCTTGAGCGCATCCGGCATTTTCATCGCGCCCACCAGCTCGATTTTCGCAGCGCGCTGCAGATCGTCGCGGCAGCCGGCATTTTCACGACGCACACGCCGGTGCCCGCGGGCAACGACGCCTTCTCGCGCGAACTGATCCACCGGTATTTCGCCGGCTACCCGGCGGAGGTCGGCATTGATTTCGACTTCTTTTTCTCGCTCGGTCAGACGACGAAAAATCCGACGAACGATTTCTCGATGACCGTCCTCGCGCTGCGCACCAGCCGCCACGCCAACGGCGTTTCGAAGCTGCACGGCGAGGTCAGCAAAGGGCTCTGGAAAGATGTCTGGTCCGGCGTGCCGGAAGACGAGGTGCCGATCACTTCCATCACCAACGGCATCCACACGAAGACCTGGGCGGCGCCGGAATTCATGGCGCTCTACGAAAAGCATCTCGGCGCCGATTGGGAGGAGCATCTCACCGACCGGGAATACTGGCGCGGCGTGATCGACATCCCGGACGACGCGCTCTGGGACACGCATCAGCGCCTGAAGCGCCGGCTCATCGAGTTTGCCCGCAGCCGGGTCCGGCGCCAGCGTGAGCGGCTCGGCGAATCACCGGCGAGCCTGCGGCAGGTGAACGATCTGCTCAACCCGGACATTCTCACCATCGGCTTCGCGCGCCGCTTCGCGACCTACAAGCGCGGCGCGCTCCTGTTCTCCGACCCGGAACGGCTGCTGAAAATCATCAACCATTCCGAGCGCCCGGTGCAGTTCGTCTTCGCCGGCAAGGCGCACCCGAAGGACGACGGCGGCAAGAAGGTGATCGCCGAGGTTTACAAATTCACGCGCGACCCGGCCTTCGCCCGGCGCGTGGTGTTCATCGAAGACTACGATGCCTACATCGGCCGGCGGCTGTACCAAGGTGTTGATCTTTGGCTGAACAATCCGCTCCGTCCGCTCGAAGCCAGCGGCACCAGCGGGATGAAGCTGCCACCCAGCGGCGGGTTGAATCTCTCCGTGCTCGATGGCTGGTGGTGCGAAGGCTACAACGGCAAAAACGGCTGGCCGATCGGGCAGGACATCACCGACGGCACGCCGGATTTCCAAAACGAAGTGGACATCGAAAGCCTCTTCCACGTCCTCGAAGCGCAGGTCATCCCGCTCTATTACGCGAAGCCCGACGGACGGCTCCCGATCGCGTGGCTCCAGCTCATGCGCGAGAGCATCCGCAGCGTGCTGCCGGTTTACAACACGCACCGGATGGTTAAGGAATACAACGAGCGTCTCTACGAAAGCGCGGCGCGGCGTTACCGCGAGCTTTCCGCCGAGCACGGCGCCCAGGCCAAGAAGCTTTCGGAATGGAAAAACCGGATGCGGCGCGACTGGCACCAGATCAAAATTTTCGACGTGCAGCTCGAAGCCGCCGACCGCTCGAACATCCACGTCGGCGACGACCTCGAAGTCAGCGCGCGCGTCCATCTCGGGCCGTTCGAACCGAGCGAAGTGATCGTGCAGGTTTACTACGGTGAGGACGACGAAAACACGATCCGCCATCCGGCCGCGCTGCCGATGACGGTCGCCGCAAAACCCGAGGGGCCGGGCGGCGTTTACAGCTACCGGGGCCGGATTCCGAGCAAGGAAAGCGGCGCCTACGGATTTAGCGTCCGGGTCGTGCCGACACACCCGTCTCTGAGTCAGGAGCACGAGCTGCGGTTGATCACCTGGGCGTGACGCCCGCGGCACCGGCATACGTCGCGCTATGATCGTCATCGTGGGTGCCGGCCTGGCGGGCCTGGTTTGCGCGAAGGTGTTGCAGGAGCACGGCCGGCGGGATGTCCTGTTGCTCGAAGCGGCCGCGGAACCGGGCGGCCGCGTGCGGTCACACCGGACGGCGGACGGGTTCACGCTCGATCGCGGCTTCCAGGTGCTGCTCGATTCCTACCCGGCCGTCC
This sequence comes from uncultured Verrucomicrobiae bacterium, assembly GCA_963762725.1. Classification (GTDB taxonomy): domain Bacteria; phylum Verrucomicrobiota; class Verrucomicrobiia; order Chthoniobacterales; family SZAS-18; genus JAFAXH01. The sequence continues at coordinate 1,050,609 of CAVXLY010000007.1, forward strand.
GCCGCCATCTCGACATCCCCAGCCTGGAGCCGCGCTACTTCGACAGCGGCGCGATTCTCGCCGACCCGGCGACGGGCCAGCAATGGACGATGGCGGACCCGCGGCGGCATCCTGGCGATTTGCGCGACACGCTGTTCGGGACAGCGATCACCTTCGGGGACCGCGCTCGTCTCGGTTTGCTGGTGGGCTCGCTGCTGGTGACGCCGGACGACGCGCTGCTCGCCGAGTGCGCGTCGGATCGCGACGTGAGCACGGCACAATACCTCTGGAACCTGGGGTTCTCGGCGGCGGCGACCGAGCGGTTTCTGAGGCCGTTCTTTGGGGGCGTGTTTCTGGACGAGCGTCTTGCGACAAGCGCAGGACTGTTCCGCTATTACCTCAAAAAATTCTCCACCGGCCGCGCGTTGCTGCCGGCGCGCGGGATGGGCGAAATTCCGCGCCAGCTCGCAGCACGGCTGGACGCAGGAACGCTCCGCCTCGACTGCCGGGTGGAAGCCATCGAAACCGGCGGCGCCGATAACCGCCACGCGGTCGCGGTGCGCACCGGCGACGGCGAGCGCATTCCCTGCACGCAACTGCTCCTCGCCACAGATCCCCCCGGCACCGCGCGGCTGCTCGGAGATCCGGCGCGCGGCGACGAAGCGGCAGCCGCGGCACGTGGCGACATCGCGATTTATTTCTCATCGACCGCGCCGCTCTACAGCCGCCGGCTGCTCGTCCTGCCCGCGGGTCGCGGGCGTCTGGTGCGCGATTTTTCGCAGGTCTCGAACATTGCGCCGGAATACGCCCCTGTCGGGCAGCACCTCCTCAGCGCCACGGTGCTCGACTCGCCGGAAATCCGCGGCATCGAGCGGGAACTCCGCGCGGATGACGCGGCGGTTTCGGCGGCGGCGCAGCGGGAGATTGCCGAGATTTTCCCGGAGGCGGAAACTTCCTTGCAACCGCTGGCGGTGATCCGGATCCGCTACGGGCAGCGCCCGCAACCGGCCGGCTTTGCCCGCGGCCTGCACCCGGCGCCCGCGCCGACACGTTTCGAGAACGTGTTTCTCGCTGGCGATCAAACCGCGGCGAATAGCATCCAGACTGCGATGACCAGCGGTGAACGCGCGGCTCGCGCCCTTCTCCGCACGGCGCCATGACCGTCGCGCCCGCCATCGCCGGAGCACTGGAACCGGGTCTGCCGGGCCGGCGCCACTGGCTCTGGCTCGTCGGCGGACTGGCGCTGCTGCTGCTTTTCGCGCTCGGCAGCCGGGGGTTGAACGAACCCGATGAAGGACGCTACGCGAACATCGCCCGCGCGATGGTGCTCTCTGGCGATTGGTGGGAGCCGCGGATGTCCGGGCTGGCCCATTACGACAAACCGCCGCTCGTGTATTGGACGACGGCGCTCGCGTTCCAGGTTTTCGGCTTCAACGAATGGGCCGCGCGGCTGCCCTCATTGCTGGGCGCGGTCTGCACGCTTCTCGGGCTCGGCTGGGCGGCGTTCCGGCTTTACGGGGCGCGGGTCGCGTGGTGGTCCGTGCTGATCTGCGGCACCACCGCGCACCTGCTCGTTTTCGCGCGCATTCTGACGCCCGACATGGCGCTCACCGGCTGGTGCACGCTGGCCGTCGCGACGTGGGCGGAAACCCGCGCCCGCGCGGGCGCCTGGGGACCGTGGCTGCTCTCGGTTCTTTTCTGGTCGCTCGCCTGGTGGACGAAGGCGACTCCCGCGTTGATCCCGCTGCTCGGGCTGGCGATCGGGATCGGGGCGACGCGCGACCGCGCGGGCTGGCGGGCGCTGCGGCTCTGGTTCTTGTTTCCGCTGGTGGTCGGTCTCGGCTCGATTTGGTATGTGTCGATGCTGCGGCATTATCCGGAGTTGAAGGAATTTTTCTTCGGCCGCGAGTTGGCCGGACGGATGACCGGGCACGTCCACGGCCGGCGGGGCTCCCCGTTTTACTACCTTGTCATCAGCGCGGTGGCCTGGCTGCCGTGGTGGCCGCTGGCGGCGAAAGCCGCCTGGGACCTGCGACGCCGCCTCTGGCCGGCCGGGAGTGAACGCTGGCGAGAGAGCGCGGCTCGGCTCGGGCCCGAGGGCTGGATCCTTGTGACCGGGCTGCTTGTCTTTTCGCTGGCGGCTTCGAAGCTGCCGACCTACACGCTTCCCCTGCTGCCGTGGGCGGCGCTGCTTTTCGCCCGGCTGCTGTGTGCGCGCTTCGATCCCGCCGTGCAGCCTTGGCCGCGCCTGCCGCTGGCGATTGCCTGCGGCTTCGGGGGGCTGGCGCTGGCCGGGACGCTGGTGGTGCCGCGATTCGAATCCCGACTGGGTGTGAATTCCAGCGTGCGCGAGGTTGCCCGCCTCTCGCAAGCCGCTGGGCCGCGGCGCGTTTACACCGATCGCTACTGGCCGGGAATGGAATTTTACCTCGACGAAAATCGCGTGCGTTACCTCGTGAATCCCGATCGCATCCGCCAGCGTGACGATGACGCGGGCCGGCCTCCGGGAATGTTCATCGCGCCCAGCGGCGACGGCTGGCGCGACTCACCTGCCGCCGAACGCGCGCCGTTGCCGAACGGCGCAGAGGTCTGGCTGCTGCGATTTCGGAAACAGACAAACTCCCCGTTCGCCGCGTGGGCGCGCCCGGCGGAGGGGCTTGGCGCAACGCGGCGCGTCGGGCAGTTCACGTTGATCCCCGCGCGCATCGAAGGCGGCCGAATCGTCCCGACAGGACCGGAATCCCGATGAACCGGAATTTTTCCCGCTCGCGGCTCCGCGGCCTCGTCGGCACACTTGTCATCGCGGCCTGCGGGATGCAGCTCGCAGCCGGTCCAGCGCACGCGAAGCCCCCGCGCCCGCCGCGCGACGCCGCCGCCGAAGCCCGCGCGGGCGAGGAATTGGAGGCGCTCATGCGCTGGCTGCTCGCGGAGGGGCGCGACAGCCAGCTCGTGCGGCTCCCGTTTGCCTCCGTGGTGTTTGCCGCCACCGGGCATCGCATCCTGCCGGTAAACAAAACGGACCCGGCCGAAGCCGAAGTGCTCGCGAAACTCGGCCGCGGCTTGGACGAGGTGCTTCGCCGCATGAACGCTTCCGACAGTCCGGCACGCGGTGTCAAACGTATCAACGAAGCGAGCCACCACTTCGAGGACATGATGCGAGAGGTTTTCAACGCCCTGCCGGGACTCCGGTGCGATTTTGCGCGCAACACCCGCGGCGAGGTCCAGCGCTCCGGTTATCCCGATCTGCAGGTGACCGACACTGCGAGCGGTCGCATTTATTACGTGGATCCGAAGCTTTACGAGGAACGCTCCCGCCGCAGCAGCTTCCGCACGTTTTACTTCGAGCCGCGGCGGGAGACCAACAAAGTGCTCGCTGATGCCTGCCACCTTGTCGCCGGCATCGCGCACAACGGCGAGCGCGGCGAACGGCTCCGCTTTCGCCACTGGGAATTGATCGATTGCCGCGAGCTGACCGTGGAACTCAAAGCCGAGTTTCACGCCGGTAACCAGAGCCTCTACCGCGAGGAAGCCGTGCTCGCCCGCGGGGCAGCGGCTCCGGATAAGGCGGAGCCGCCGGCGGAACCTGCCAAGCCGGCGGGGAATTGAACCCGCGGGCAATCGCATTCATGCTACCGCGAACAAGACCATGACGACAACATCCGCCGAACAGTTCGATTCCATTGAGAGCGTGCTGGACGATTTGCGCGCGGGCAAGATGGTCGTCGTCACGGACGACGCGGACCGGGAAAACGAGGGCGACCTCGTCATGGCCGCCGAGAAAGTCACGCCCCAGGCGATCAACTTCATGGCGATGCACGGCCGCGGCCTGATCTGCGCGCCTGTCACGATCGAGCGCGCCGCGGATCTCGGGTTGCGCCGGATGGTAGCGCAAAACCGTGAGATGTTTAAAACGGACTTCACGGTGTCCGTCGATGCCGCCGCTGGTGTGACCACGGGCATCAGCGCGCCGGACCGTGCCCGCACGATCGCCCTGCTCGTCGATCCCGCCGCGCAGCCGACGGACTTTGTCCAGCCCGGCCACGTCTTCCCGCTGCAAGCCCGCGCCGGCGGCGTGCTGCGCCGTGCCGGTCACACGGAGGCGGCGGTCGATCTCGCCCGGCTCGCCGGACTCGCGCCGGCCGGAGTGCTCTGCGAGATTTTGAATGACGACGGCACGATGGCCCGGCTGCCGGAGCTTCTGCGGTTCAAGGAACGGCACGGCTTGAAGCTCTGCACGATCGAGGCGCTCATCGCGCACCGGCGGACGCGCGAGAAGCTGGTTTCGCGCATCGAAACCGTCCATTTGCCGACGGATTTCGGCGATTTTCAGCTGCACCTTTATCTCAACAAGCTGGACGACAAACATCACCTCGCGCTCGTCCGCGGGGAGGTCCGGGCGGACACGCCGCTGCTCGTGCGCGTCCACAGCGAGTGCCTCACCGGCGATGTTTTCGGCTCGTGCCGCTGCGATTGCGGAAACCAGCTCCACGCCGCGCTCGAGCAGATCGACCAGGCCGGCTCGGGGGTGCTGCTTTATCTCCGCCAGGAAGGCCGCGGCATCGGCCTCGCGGCAAAAATTCACGCCTACAAATTGCAGGAGCAGGGCCTCGACACCGTCGAAGCGAACGAAAAGCTCGGCTTCGCGCCCGACCTGCGCGACTACGGGCTGGGCGCGCAGATCCTGCTCGATCTCGGGGTCGGAAAGTTCCGATTCATGACGAATAACCCGCGCAAAGTCGTCGGGCTCGAAGGCTACGGATTGGAGATGGTCGAGCAGGTGCCCATCCACGCGCCGACCAACCCGCACAACGAGCGGTATCTGCGCACAAAGCAGTCGAAACTGGGGCACATGTTGAATCTGAGCTGATCGATCCCCGCGGGAGGCGAGGCGGCGCGGCGCGGTGAAACGCCGCTTGCGGGCCGGGGCGGGTCGTCCTTACAAGTAGAGGCAATGCTCAAAGTGTTGCCAAACCGCCCGCGCCTCATCGGCGGCAAACGCGCGTTTGCGCTCGTGGTGAGCCAATATAACGCCGTCTACGTGCAGGGCCTCGTGGACCACGCGGCCAATGAAATCCTCGCGCTGATGCCGGCGGCAAATCTCGTGTTGCACCAGGTTCCCGGCGCGTTTGAAATCCCGATCGTCGCGCAGGAACTCGCCAGCCGCCGCGACGGCCGGGTCGATGTGATCCTGGCGTTCGGCGTCATTATCCAGGGCGACACCGACCACGCGGAACATCTCGGCCGCACGGTAACCGATGCGTTGATGGAAATTGCGTTGCGGACGCGCGTTCCGATCGTGCACCAGGTGCTCAGCGTGAAGGACGAAGCGCAGGCGCGGATTCGTTGCCTGGAGCCAAAGTTCAACCGCGGCACCGAAGCCGCCCGGACAGCCATCGCGATCTCCGGCGTCATGGCGGAACTGCGGGCGGCGGCGGAGGGCTGAGCAATTGATTCACGATCAAGACGTCTGCAGCCGGGCGCGGACGGGGGTTAGGTCGGGAGACGGCCATCGCCGGGATGCGGCTCGGTAAGCGATGACCGGTCGTGGCGGCGGCGCCCCGGTGAAGCGCAGCTTCCAGAAGATGTGCCTCAAGACAACGCCCCTGCAAATCAATCTGCGCTGGCACCCAATGCCGCCGCGCATTTCGGCCGAACGATGCTATCTTTCCGTCCTTTTCAGCCGCCGGAATTTCCCCTTTCAGCCATACTCCCATGGGCAGACGTCACGAAGGCCGCGAAGCGGCCGTCCAGTTTTTGGTTTATTGCGATCTCAACCGCGGTTCCGGCCCCGATGAGGGCGCCGCAGAGTTTTGGGCATTGCGCTCGCCCGCGCCGAAGAAAGCCCGCGATTTCGCGTTCGATCTGGCGCGCGGCGCCCTCGCCCGGCTGCCGGAAATCGACGCGCGGATCTCTGGTTACGCGCAAAATTACGAGTTGCACCGGCTCGCGGCTGTGGACCGCAACATCCTGCGGCTGGCACTCTACGAAATGTTCTACCGGGACGACATCCCGCCGATCGTTTCGATTAACGAAGCCATCGAGATCGCCAAGAAATACGGCACCGACGAGAGCGGGCGTTTTGTGAACGGGATCCTTGATCGCGCCAAGCTCGATCTCGACCGACCGCTTCGCACTGCCCGGCCGGTGGTCAGCGCGGAAGTTCCGACGCCAGCGGCCGAGTAAAGCGTCCGCGCCCGCGCCGTCAGTTTCCGCACGCTCCGGTCTTCCGGTATTCCGACCCACCCCGTTCTTCGCTCCCGTCCATGGCCTTCGGTTTCCTCAAGAGCATCGTCGAAAAGTTCACGGGCCGGCCGGTCGACTGGGATGATCTCGAGGAATCGCTCATCCGGGCGGACCTTGGGGTGCCGCTGACGCTCAAGATCATCGACATCCTCCAGACCCGCGAGCGCGGCGGACAGCGTATCACCGACCGGGACATCGCCGAGGTGACACGCAACGAAGTGCTCGCGCTGCTGGCGCCGGCGGCGTTGCCACTGCGTCCCCTGCCCGATCGTCCGCGCGTTATCCTCATCGTGGGGGTCAATGGAACCGGCAAGACGACTTCGACCGCCAAGCTGGCGCATCATCTCAAGCGCAACCGGCACAGCGTGCTGCTCGCCGCGGCGGATACCTTTCGCGCGGCCGCCATCGAGCAACTCGGCGTCTGGGCCGAGCGCATCGACGTCGAAATGATCCGCGGTCAATATAACGCCGATCCCGCGGCGCTTTGTTACGACGCCTACACGGCGGCGGACAAAAAGAACGTCGAATTTCTGATCTGCGACACCGCCGGCCGGCTGCACAACCGTGCCAACCTGATGGGCGAACTCGGCAAGGTGATGCGCATCCTGGCGCGCCACGACGAAGATGCGCCGCACGAGAAGCTGCTCGTGGTCGATGCGACGACCGGCAGCAACGCCGTTTCGCAGGCCCGGGAATTTAACGCCGCCATCGGGCTGACCGGCTTGATCGTGACAAAACTCGACGGCAGCGGCAAAGGCGGCGTCCTCGTCGCGATCCAGAATGAGCTGGGCATCCCCACCCGCTTTATCGGCACCGGCGAAACGCTGGCGGATTTCGCGCCGTTCGATCGGCAGACGTTTGCCGACCGAGTGCTCTGAAGCACGTTCTCAGGTCGCGCCGCGAATCACGCGGCCGGCGGCAGTGGCGAACCGTCCTCCGGCGGCTCCGGCGGGCCGGTCAGGCGCGTGATGTTTCTTTGCTCGAAAAAACCGGACCCGATCTTCGGCGTCACCATCGGGAAGTCGCTCGCCTTGCCGAACGGGGCGTTCGGTGGCAGCGACCGGGTGGGTGGCGGCGGGAGGGCATCGTCACCGTAGTCCGCTTCATCCAGTGTCAGGCGCAGCGGCGTGCTCTTGGCTTCCAACGCCCGGTCAAGCCGGGCCCACTGGTCGTCCCGCCGCGCCGTGATCAACAAATCGAGCAGGCGCAGCTTGTAAAAATAAAGCTGCACCTGCTCCACGGCGATCTGCTCGATGCCGGCGAGCTTTTCGGCACTGATCCCGCAGCGGAGCAGCGCCTCCGCGCTGCGGAAAAATTCCGCCAGATCGAAATCCTCGAACTCCGGCAGCGGTCCCTCGTGCTGGAGCCGGAAAATCCGGTGCGCAGGCGGGAGATGCTCCTTGTTGACGCTGATCTCGTCCACCTTGCTGACGAGGATCAGCGCGAGCCGGTCCACCCCCATGCGGACGCTGCCGAGCAACGAGCTCGCGTGCTTGCGGGGCTCGAAGATAAAGCGGCCAACCGGTGAGGCGGTGACCGCGATCAATTTGTCCACCACCTGCGCCTCACTCTTGAGAGTGCGGTTCTCCGCCTGGAATCCGCAGAGGAAACCGGGCGTGAAGTGCAACACCATCTCGCTCACCTGGCCGGTCTGGAGCAGCGTCAGCTTCCCGGCGCGGTGGCGCATCATGGTAAGCAACTCCGGCAGGGGAAGTTCGGCGATCTCTCCGGTGACAGGCATGGCAGGAAATCCAGACGACGGTTCGACGCTTTTCAAAGCATCTTCTCTGCCATCGCGCCCGCCAGCCGCCGAGCCGAAGCACAGTGTCCGGCGCGGAGCCTTATTTTGACTCCACCCGCTCGCCCGGCGTCGTTCCAGCGCTCTCCTTCGCGACACGCTTGAAGTGAATCTGGCCGACGCGCCGGCCGTCGGTTTTCGTCACCGTGGCGACGTAGTCGTCGATCGGCACGCTCTCGCCCTCCTTCGGAAGATGCCCGAGCAAATGGGTCACGTAGCCGCCGATCGTGCTGACCTCGGCACTGACGAGTTCGAGACCCGCGAGATCCTGCAGCTCATACAGACCAAGCATGCCTTCGACGACAAATTCGTCGGAATTGACCTGCTTGAACTCCGCCGGCGTAGTGTCGAATTCATCCTGGATGTCGCCGACCAGCTCGGCCAGGACGTTGTCGAGCGTGACGATGCCGACCGTGCCGCCGAACTCGTCCACGACCAGCCCGAGATGGGCGTGCTTGCCCAAAAACAGGGTGAGCAGTTTTTCGAGCGCCATCATCTCCGGCACCAGCAGCAACTCGCGCTTGATGGAGATCAAGTCCGCGTCGGGCTGACGCACAAGACCGATCAAGTCCTTGATGTGAACGAGCCCGACCGGGTTGTCGAGATGGCCTTTGCAAAGCGGAAACCGGGTGTGGCGCGACTGCGTGGCTTTCGTCAGGTTCGACTCGAACGGGTCGTCCATGTCGAGAAACACGACCTCGCCGCGCGGCGTCATGATGTCGCGGACCACGCGGCGGCGAAGGTCGAGCGCATTGATGAGCAACTCCTTGCCGAGCGGCGTGACCTCCTGCGATTTCTCGCTTTCCTTGAGGATCACGCGCAACTCTTCCTCGCTGTGCGCCAGCTCGTGCTCGCCGGCCGGCTGCAGCCGCATCCAGCGGGTCAGCACGTAATTCGCCGACATGTTCAGCAGGGCAATCGCCGGGCGGAAAACGACGTAAAAAATCCGCAGCGGCGCGCTGATCCAGAGGGTCGTCGGCAGCGATTTCCGGATCGCCAGGATTTTCGGTGCCTGCTCGCCGAGGACGATGTGCAGGAACGTGATGGCGAAAAATCCGAACGCCAGCGCGATCGCGTGGACGATCACCGGCGACTGGATTCCCACGAGGAAGAGCAGCGGATAAATCAGCCGCGAAATGTAGGGCTCGCCGACCCAGCCAAGCGCCAGGCTCGCCAGCGTGATGCCGAGCTGCGCAGCCGAAAGGTAGGCGTCGAGATCCGCGAGCACCTTGCGCGCGGCGGCCAGCCGGGAATCGTCCGGGCTCTCCTCGGCCAGAGCGTCCAGTTGACTGGCGCGGACCTTGACGATGGCGAACTCGCTCGCGACGAAGAACGCATTAAGCAGCACCAGCGTGACGACCACGCTGATCTTCAGGATGGTGATGCCGGCGGGCTCCCAGGTCGTCGGCAGCGCATCGTCGGCGCTCTCGGCGCGCTTGTGGCGGCCAGCAACGGAAGCATCCCGCCAAACGAGTCAAAGATATTCATGGGCTGCGCCGCCCATGCGGCGCGGCGCTAACTCCAAGCTGCGGAGCCCGATTTCGCGCTGCATCCGCCGGTCGGAGGTTGGCGCACCGGCGAACCGTGCTCAGAGCTTCTCGTAGGTCCCCTTGTCGCGTTTTTTCAGGACGGTGAAGCCGGCCTTCTTCGCGTCGGAAATCGACGTGGGCTTCAAAATTTTCGGCGTGTTGACCGAGGCGAGCACCTTGCGAACCGGTTTCTGGCAGAGCGGACATTCTTTCAGTTCCTCGCGGTCTGCCGGGCGACGCAATTCAAACCGGCCGCCACAGATGTGGCAGTCACCGCCTTCGACCTCGTATTCGTAGAGCGGCATCGAAAACCGGAAGGCAGGCGAATCAGGGCACGCGGGGCGGGAAAAACCGCCCCGGTTTGGACCCGGCTACCAGCTCGCTTTCGTCAGCCCCGGGATCGCCGCGGCGGCGGCAAGCTCGCGCAGGACAATACGGGAGATGCCGAAGCGACGGATGAACGCGCGGCGACGGCCGGAAACGCGGCAGCGATTGACGAGGCGCGTCGGGCTGGCATCACGGGGCAGTTGCGTCAGGCCGACGTAGTCGCCCTTCGCTTTCATCTCCGCGCGCTGGGCGGCATATTTCGCCACCGTCGCGGCCTTGCGCTTGTCTTTCTCGATCCAGGATTTCTTTGCCATAAAAACGAAATTTTCGGAACGCGGAAAATACCCGGCCCGCCGGCGATTGCAACGCCTTTTCCTCAGGCGCACCGCGGTTCGGCCGAGCCGCGACGGGCCGCGCTCCCGGACCCGCCGGAGCCAGCCCGCCGGATGCGTGCTTCCATCCACGCGTCTTCCGAGAGCCGTTTTCGTCTTGCCATGAGCAATAACAAAGACACGACGGTTCAAAAGGTCAGTTCCTCCGCCTCGCCGAAGGGGCCGATGGGGCAGAAATATCTCGTCAGCGGCAAGGGCGTCTCGATGCGGATGTGGGAGGACGAAGCGCCCGGCGGGCCGGAACACGAAACGACGCGCGAATACGAGACCGTCGGCTACGTGCTCAAGGGCCGCGCCGAACTGCACCTCGAAGGGCAGAAACTCCTGCTGGAACCGGGCGACAGCTGGCTGGTGCCGAAGGGCGCAAGCCACCGCTACCACGTGCTGGAAAGCTTCACTGCAGTCGAGGCGACCGCCCCGCCAGCGCAGGTCCACGGCCGCGACGAATGAGGGTGCATTGAGCCGCCCTGCCGGCGCTGCCACGCTTAGGGATTTGTCCTGGGCGGGCGCGCCGGGGGCGTGGTCGTCGGCGCCGGCGCCGGCCCCGGCTCAGTTTCGGAGTCGTTGATCGCGTTGATGAGTTGCCGCATCCGGCCGAAGTCGTTCCGGCGCGGCGTGAAGATCAACCGCGGCAGGTGCGCGATCTCGGGCTCGTTTTTCTCCTGCCGCAACGCCGCGCTCTGGACGAAGTGCCCGGTCCGTAGCATGTCGGCGAAATCGGCGTTCAATCTCGCGACGGCCCCTTCCGTCAGCCGGTGCGCAAGCCGCACGATCATCTGCTGACCCAGGTAGCGGCTCGACTGGTAGATCCGATAGAATCCGCAGGATCTCGGCGACCGCGGCATCGACATCTTCGGTGACGCGGAAGAGGTTGAAGTCGCTCTCGGAAATCAGCCCGTTTTTCAACAGGTTCTGGCGCATAAAGGCGAGCCAGGTCTTCCAGTATTCGCCGCCCGGTTCGTCCACCATCACCACCGGAATCAGCTTCGCCTTGCCGGTCTGCAAAAGCGTGAGCGCTTCGAACCCTTCGTCCAGCGTGCCGAGGCCGCCGGGGAAGAGCGCGAGGGCATGGCTCTCCTTCATGAAGTTCAGCTTGCGGGTGAAAAAATAATTGAAGTTCACCAGCTTCCGGTCACCGTCGATCGTGACGTTGGGCTGCTGCTCAAACGGGAGCCGGATGTTCAATCCGAATGAATGCGCGCGACCCGCGCCGAGTTGGGCGGCGCCCATGATGCCGTCGCCGCCGCCGGTGACGATCATGTATCCCGCATCCCGCATTTTCCCGGCGAACCGGTGCGCCGCCTGCGCGGCCGGTGCGTCGGCCGGTGTCCGGGCGCTGCCGAAGATCGTGACCTTCCGCACCGTCGCATAGGGCTGCCACATCCGGGCGGCGTAGCGAAGCTCCTTCAGCGAGCGGTTGTAAAGTTTCAGATCAGCGACGCTGAGGCGGTCGCGCGCCATGCGCAGGACCGTGCCGATCATCTCCTCGACCAGCTCGGGCGAGTGATCCACGCCCCAGCGTTGCACCAGCTCGCGGACTTCGTGATCAATGCCGGCGTCGCCGGTGGGTGGCTGCAGCTGATTGACTGGCGGCGCGGCTGCGGGCTCCGGGACGCGGTCGGGTTGGGCGGGAGGTTGCACAGGGCAGAGAAACTAAAGGCGAACCGGCACAAGGCAAACTCCCGGTGCCGCGTCGATCCCCCGCCCGCCTCTGAACCGAGGACGTGTCCCAGCGGGTCGCTTGGCATTTCCCAGGGCTGCCCGTAGCCTGTATCGTCCCGCCATGATCGTGATCCTCAAACCGCACACCGAACGACCGAAAATTGACGAAGTGATCGCCGAGGTCGCCCGGCTCGGTTACGATCCGCGGCCGATTTTCGGGGACGTCCAGAGCGTGGTCGCAGCGATCGGCGACGAAACTTCGCTGCACACCTTGGAATCGCTCAACGCGCTTCCGCAGGTGGAAAAAGTGCTGCGCGTCCAGAAGCGCTGGAAGCTCGTCAGCCGCGTGGCGCGCGAAAGTGCGACGACGATCGATGTGGACGGCTTGAAGGTCGGAGGCGGCGCGCCGTTCACCCTGATGGCCGGTCCCTGCTCGGTGGAGAGCGAGACCCAGCTCCTCACGACTGCCCGCGCGGTGAAGGCAGCCGGCGCGACGATCCTGCGCGGCGGAGCTTACAAGCCGCGCACCTCGCCGTATGAGTTTCAGGGGCTCGGCAAGGAAGGGCTGCGGCTGCTGGCGCTGGCGAAAGCCGAAACCGGGCTGAAGATCGTGACCGAACTGCTCAGCGAGCATGACGCCGAGTTTGTGGCCGACAACTGCGACATCCTCCAGATCGGCGCGCGCAATGCCCAGAATTTCCGCCTGCTCGTCGCGGCTGCGCGCACCGGTAAGCCCATCCTGCTCAAGCGCGGACTCAGCCAGCGCATCGAGGAATGGCTGCTCGGCGCCGAATACATCCTCAGCGAAGGCAACGGCAACGTGATCCTCTGCGAGCGCGGCATCCGCACGTTTGAAACCTACACCCGCAACACGCTCGACCTCGGCGCGGTCGCGGTGGCGAAGATGGAGACGCACCTCCCGGTCGTCGTGGATCCGTCGCAGGGCTGCGGCCGGGCCGACCTGGTTTCCGCACTTTGCGCCGGCGCTGTGGCGGTCGGCGCGGACGGGCTGCTCGTGGAAGTCCACCCCTGCCCCGCGAAGGCGATGAGCGACGGCCAGCAGCAGATCGATTTCGACGGCTTCACGGATCTCGTGCGCCGCATCCAGCCGTTTCTCCGCGCGGCTGGACGTTGAAGCCACGCCGCGACGTGGGCCGGTCAGCGCCGGCTCAGGCGATACATCAGGACCGCGCCGACGGTGAGGAAAATCACGTTGGGCAGCCAGATCAACAGTTCCGGGTGCGCGCTGGCTTTGTCCCGGAAGGTGTTCACGAAAATGATGATGAGATAATAGGCAAACGCGACGGCCAAAGAGATCGCGAAGCCGATGCTCGTCTCCTGACGATGCGCGGTGATGCCCAGCGGGATGCCGATCAGCGCGAAGACGAGGCAGGCCAGCGAAAACGAAAAGCGTTTGTTCAATTCCGTGCGCAGCGCGGTGAAGCGATTCTTCTCCGCGCGCAGGATCGCGCTCGCGCTTGGCGGTGGCTTCGTCCGCCGGGCACCCCGCGCCGGGGTCGCCGTCGCTTCGGGCGTGGCGGCAGCGGCGGCGTCGGCCAGCGACGCATCGCCGGCGCCAGCGGGCGTTGCGGCGGCCGGGACGCGCGGGTCGCGGCGGCGGGCGGCCTTGCCTTCCCGGAACTTCGTCTTCAACGCGCCGAGTTCGGCGAGCAGTTCCGTGATGCTCAGCGCTTCGATGCGGCGCTTGCCCTGCTTCTTCGCATACAGCTCTTCCAGTGACACCGGGAACGGCAGGACGCCCGCGGTGATGCCGTCGCGCACCTTGTGCAGGTCATCCGGATTTTTGTCGTCGCGCTGCTCGTAGCGCGTCCCTTCGAGCCGCATCTTGATCTGCTTGTTCGCAAGATCCGTTTCCAGCCGGCCGCGCTCCGCGAAGACGACGCGCACCGGCTGGCTGGCCGCGTTCAACTCGAAGACGTGAAGATTCTGCAGCTCGTTCCCCTCTTTTTTGCCGACGTAGATTTTCCGGCCCGGGAACACGGTGATCACCTGATCGCTGTTGAACGCCGCCGTCGGGTTCGTCGTCGCCATCTGGAAAAAGGCGTCCTTCAGCTTTTGCTGCGCCCGCGGCGCGACCGACAGATTGATCCACAGGCAGAGTCCGCACAGCGCCACGGCGATGACGATCACCGGCCGGGAGATGCGCGCCAGGCTCACGCCCGCCGAACGCAACGCCGTCAATTCATTCGCTGCCGAGAGCCGCCCGAAGACGAGCAGCACAGCGGTGAGAAACGCCCACGGGATCGTGAGCGTCAGCGACGCCGGCAGGAAATAGGCGACAAACGTGAAAATGAAGCTCGCCGGCGTGTTGTGATCGACAACGTATTCGAAGAGCTTTTTAAAAATCTGCCCCAGCACGAGCACGAAGCTCAGCGTCGCCACGGCGAACGCGCCGGTGGCCAGCAGGTCGCGGCCGATGTAGCGATCGAGAAGGCGCATGGCGGAAAGGCAGAAGTAGGGAGGCGGACGCCGAAAGTCAAAGCCGCGGCCGCAAGGACTCTCGCATAACCGGGCCGGCAGGCGGCGGCCGGGAGCAGTTCTTTCTTCTGCCGGCTGCTTTCTCCCGCCATACTTTGCGCCGTGTCGCGCATTTCGCCACAAAGCATCGAACAGGTCGCCGCGGCGAACGATATCGCCGACGTCGTCGGGAGCTATCTGCCCTTGAAAAAGGCGGGCTCGACCTTCAAGGCGCTCTGTCCATTTCACCGCGAAAAGTCGCCGTCGTTCACCGTGAATCCGGCGCGGCAGACCTTTAAATGCTTCGGCTGCGGCGCGGGCGGAAGCGTCTTCCGGTTCGTGATGACCTACGAAAACCTCGACTTCCCCGCCGCGGTGCGCCGGCTGGCGGAACGCGCCGGGGTGCCGATCGTCGAGGAACACGGCGGCGAGGCTGGCAGCGAGGAAGACGCCGGGCACGGTCGGCTGCGGCGGCGGCTGCTCGCGCTGCACGCCGAGGCGGCGGACTGGTTTCATCGCAATCTGATGAAAACTCCGGCCGCCGCGCACGCCCGGGAGTATTTGAAAAAGCGGGCGTTCAGCAGCGAGACCGCGCAGGCGTGGAAGCTCGGCTACGCGCCGGACGCCTGGGATGCCTTCACCGGCTGGGCGCGGGAACGCGGCTATAGTATCGACGAGATGCTGGCGAGCGGGCTCGCCAAGCCGCGGGACGAGGAGCGGCCGCGGGAGGGATTTTACGATCGATTTCGCAATCGCCTGATGTTTCCCATCGCCAACGAGCTGGGCGAAGTCATCGCCTTTTCCGGCCGCGTGCTCGTGGCCGACGCGGAGAACGTCGCCAAATACGTGAACTCGCCGGAAACCCCGCTGTTCACGAAAGGAAAGATCCTTTTCGGCCTGCACAAAAGTCGGCGCGCCATCCTGGAGGCGAAATCCGCCGTGATCCTTGAAGGCCAGCTCGATCTCATCCGCGCCTTCGAGTCCGGCGTGACCAACGTGACCGCCCCGCAGGGCACGGCGTTCACCGAGCGGCAGGCGCGGCTGCTGAAACGCTACGCGGACGAAGCCGTGCTCTGCTTTGACGCCGACGCCGCGGGTCAACAGGCTGCGGAACGCTCCTTCGCCGCGCTGCTCGACGCCGGGCTCAGCGTGCGGGTCGTCGCCATGCCGGCGGGCGAGGATCCCGATTCCTTGATCCAGTCGCAGGGCGTCGCCGCGTTTCGGCAGCGCGTCGCCGAGGCCCGCGACTTTTTCGATTTTCAGATCGAGCGGCTTGGGCGGCTCTTCGACCTCGACACGCCCCGCGGCCAGACGCAGTTCAGCCGGCGGATGGCCGAAAGTGTGGCGCTCGTCGGCGATGCGCCGTTGCGCGAAGCCGTGGCTGGAAAAGTGAGCGCCCGGATCGGTCTGCCGGCCGAAAGCTTCCGCGCGCTCGTGCGCCAGGTGAAGCGGATGCCCCAATACGCCGACGACTCGCCGGGGTCGGGGCGCGCCGCGCAATCACCGGACCTCGCGGCCCGCGGCGCTTCCGCGACCGCGATGACCGGCCCCGGGGCGGAGAGCCGCCAGCGGGGCGCACCGGCCGCGTGGCAGAACCCGCCGAATTCGATTGCCCAACTGCTTACCCTGACCCTGCGGAACACGGAGGTTCTGGAGGTGTTGCGCGCGCAGCCGGACTGGGAGGCGCTGCTCAGCCGGGTGCCGGGCGGCGATTTGCTGGCCCGCGTGCTCGCCGAGCCGGAGTTGCGCCCGGACGATCCGGCCTCGCTCAGCGCTTTCTTCTCCTCGCTGCCGGCCGGTTGGGAATCCTACCTTTCCGGCCGACTGCTCGATCCCGTGCCGGAACCCGCGCTGGACGAGGCCGAGGCGTGCTGGTTCCGGCTGGTCGAATCCGACCTCTCCCGAGAGGTCGGCGCGCTGACGAGCCGGCTGCGGCTGCCGGGGCTTTCGGCTGACGCGCAGACCGCGCTGCAGAAAGAAGTTGTTGACCTCCAAAATCGCCTTGCTGATATTGCGCGGCTTTTGTCGGCCCGGCGGCCAGTTGCCTGAGGCTACTTTCGCCTGTCCTTTTTGCTTGTCCGTCTGTCGCTTCGCTATGGCCAGAGTTTCCCCTTCGTCACCACGCCCGGCCTCGAAACGTCCGCCCGCAAAAGCTCCTTCATCCACGTCGCGGAAATCTTCCGCCGGCAAATCCGCCACCCGGCCGAAGCAGAAATCTGCGGCGTCGGCGGCGATGGTGAAAAAGCCCGCGGCACCGAAGCGCTTCGCGAAGTCCGTTTCCCGCTCTGCTGCTCCTGCGGCGGGCAAAGAGAAACCGGCTGGGAAAAAATCTGCGACGCCCGATCGCGCGGCCGCGGCGAAGGCATCAGAATCCGGCTCGAAGCGCCCAGCCGGGAAACCCGCTTCCTCGGCCGCCCGGCCAAACGGAGCCCGGCCGGCGGCGTCGGGAACCAAAAAAACGAAAGGCGCTCACCCCGCCGGCTCCGCTGCAAACGGCACCGCGACCGCCGCCACGGAAGACAATCACGCCAAAGCCTACGATCCCCAGGAGCTGCAGGAAAAGATCCGCGAGCTGATCAAGCTCGCCAAGGAACAGGGCTACCTCACGTTTGACGACATCAACGAGGCGCTCCCGCCCGCCCTCACGGACGGCGACGATCTCGACGCCGTGCTGACCCGGCTGCGCGGCATGGAGTTCGACATCATCGAAGCCTCGGACGTCGATCGCTACAAGGATGGCAAGAAGGATCAGGACGCCGAGGGCGAGGCCGACGGGGATGCCGATTCGGACGCCGAAGAAGAGGAAGACGAGCCGGCGGCGAGCCGCACCGAAGAGGCCGAAGAGCGCGGCAGCGGCGGCCGACTGGATATTCTCGACGATCCGGTGCGGATGTATCTCAAGCAGATGGGCCAGGTTCCGCTGCTCACCCGCGAGCAGGAGGTCGAGATTTCCAAGCGCATCGAAGACGCCGAGAGCCGGGTGCAGGAATCGCTGAACCGCTTCGGCTTCACCGCCCGCGCCCACCTCGATCTCGCCCAGAAATTGATTGAAGGCCGCGAGCGCTTCGACCGCGTGATCCTCGACAAGAAAATCGAGAGCCGCGAGCGCTACATGAAAGGCCTGCCGAAACTTTGCGAGCAGGTGGAAAAACTCGCCACGACGCTCAGCGAGACCTATCTCGAGCAGCAGGAATCCGGGTCCCGTGGCGGCGCGGGCAAGGAAAGTCGCGACCGGACCGCGGCGGGACGCGAGTTTCAGCGCGGCCGCGAGACGCTCCAGCGGCTTTATCCCAAGTTTTATTTTAAGCAGAAGGTTACGGAGGAGTTCGTGCATCTTGCCGACGAAAGCTTCCGGATGCTCACGAACCTGCTCGCCGCGGAAAACGGCGACCGGCCGCGGCCGGAATACGCGCAAAAGCTGCGCGAGCTCGAAAGCCGGCTCTGGCTGAACCCGACGGAATTCGCCGACGAATACCACGAGCTGAAAAGCTGGCTGCGCAAGGCGCTGAAGGCGAAGACGGAAATGGTCGAGGCCAATCTGCGCCTCGTCATTTCCATCGCGAAGAAATACACGAACCGCGGCCTGTCGTTCCTGGATCTGATCCAGGAAGGCAACATGGGCCTGATGAAGGCGGTCGAGAAATTCGAATACCGCCGCGGCTACAAATTTTCCACCTACGCGACCTGGTGGATTCGCCAGGCGATCACCCGCTCCATCGCCGACCAGGCGCGCACCATCCGCATCCCGGTGCACATGATCGAGACGATCAACAAGCTGATGCGGGTGCAGAAGCAACTCGTGCAGGAATACGGCCGCGAGCCGACCCCGGAGGAGATCGCCGAAGAGATGCAGCTCCCGGTGGAGCGCGTGCGCGCCGTGCTGAAAATGGCCCAGCAGCCGATCTCCTTGCAGGCGCCGGTGGGCGACAGCGAGGACACGAATTTCGGCGATTTCATCGAGGACAAAGCCGCCGACAACCCGAGCGACATGACGGCGGTCGTCCTTCTGAAGGCGAAAATCAAAGACGTGCTCGAAACGCTCACGGAACGCGAGCGGCAGGTGCTCGAGCAGCGCTTCGGCCTCATCGACGGCTACAGCCGCACGCTGGAGGAAGTGGGCCGGCAGTTCAAGGTCACGCGCGAGCGCATCCGGCAGATCGAAGCGAAAGCGCTCCGCAAAATGCGCCACCCGACCCGGATCCGCCAACTCGAGGGCTTCCTCGAAGCGACGGAGGTCTAGGAGCCGGCTTTCGTTTTCGGGGCTGCGGTTTGATGCTGTCGCAGCCGGCCCGGTGAAGCCCGCTGCGAAAGGGTCGAATACCTGCACATGAGGTAGCGGCCCTCTGTAGGGGCGCCTCTGTGAGGCGCAATCGTTTCGACTTTCCGCCTCACACAGGCGCCTCTCCACCGGACTGAAAACGGGCATCAAGCCATCATCCGCGCAGGAGGCGGCTTGAGCATGGGAAGCGTTTCGCGGTAATCTGCGGATCCCCTATGGTTTCCCCCGCGCTGACGGTTCTTCCTCCTTGGGTCACCGTTGCGGCCGCCTCACCGTTTCATTTCGCTTCGGACTGGCCGCGCGCCACGGTATGGCTTGCCGTTGCGGCCGCGGTGTATCTAGGAGCCCTTGTGCTCGGCGCGCTGTTCAAGCGGGCATCCGGCCTGCGGCTCGGCGTTTCCTATCATCTTTTCTGTCTCGCGCTGGGTCCGTATGTCGCCACTGTGCTGCTGCTGCCGGACGATTTTCCCGCGCGCCAGCATCTAGTCGCCGCGTGCATCGTGCTGGGATCCCTGTCGCTGGTCCGGCCACTCGACCATTTTTTCTGGGAATGGTTCTTCGTCCAGCAGCGCCACGCCTCGGTGCCGAAGATGATCCGCGAAGTCAGCGCGGTGTTGATCATTTTTTTCGCCGTGCTCTTCGTGCTCGGCGGCGTTTACAGCCTGCCGATCGGGGGCCTGGTCGCCGGCTCCAGCGTGGTCGGCATCGTGCTCGGCTTCGCGATGCAGGACACCCTGGGCAATGTCATCGCCGGTTTCGCGCTCCAGTTCGGCCGGCCCTTCGAAGTGGGCGACTGGCTGTTCATCGAGAGCAAGCATGCCCAGGTCATCGAGATCAACTGGCGCTCGACCCGCTTCATGACAAACGACCGCGTCCGGCTCGACGTGCCGAACCTCCACGTCGTCCGGGCGCCGGTGATCAATTACCACGGCGACACCGGCGGCAAGCACGCGATGCGACTGGACATCGGCGTGGAATACGGCGCCCCGCCGAACCGCGTGAAGGAGTTGCTCGCCAACGCGGCGGCGACGGCGAAATTCGTGATCTCGGACGACCCCGCACCGAATGTTTTTTTGAAAACGTTTGGTGACAGCGCGATCGTTTACGAAGTCCGTTTTTGGATCGAGGACCACCGGTATTACACCCAGGCTGTCGATTCCATCGCAACGAACTGCTGGTATGCGCTCCAGCGCGCCGGCATTCGCATTCCCTTTCCGATCCGCACCGTCCAAATTGAGCGGAGCGCCGCGCCAGCACACCGCGGCCGACAGCCGGACCCGGCGCAACGCATCGCGGCCGCGAGCGAACTGCTCCGCGGTCAGGCGATGTTCGAAGGCACCTCCGACGAACACCTGCAGCTTCTGCTCGAGCGCGCCGATCTGCATCAATACGGACGGGGCGAACCGATCATCCGCGAGGGCGCCGCGGGCGCGAGCATGTTTGTGCTGACACGCGGCGAGGCAGCCGTCACCGTCGGTGCGGCGACCAACGGCAGCTCCGTCCAGGTCGCGACCCTGCGCCGGGGCGATTGCTTCGGCGAGATGAGTCTGCTTACCGGCGAGCCGCGGCGGGCGAGCGTCGTGGCGCTGCGGGACTGCGAAGTGCTCGAAATCACGAAGCCTGTTTTTGCAGAGGTCGTGGCGCGCGACCCCGAGTTGCTCCCGCGACTCAGCGAGTTGCTCGCCCGGCGGCAGCTGGAAACCGAGGGTCTGCTCCAGGCTCGCGCTGCTGACTCCGCGGCGGCGGGTGACCGGGCCGAGGAATACCGAGCCGGTTTCCTCACCCGGCTGAAATCGTTCTTCGAGGTCTAGCCTGCCGGCGGTGCCCGGGGAATTCCCCTTCACGCCGCCAAGTCGTCGGCCGTCTCAACTTCGGGCGCAGCATCGGTTTCAGATTCCGATTCATCCGTGCTCGCCCCCTCTCCCAAGCCGAAGCGAACGGCCACGTCGGGAGCGTAGCGGACGAGGTCTGCCCGGAGCCGCCGCAACGCGAGATCCTTCGCTTTCGCCTCCAGCATCACGTCGAAGTCGCGCGTGGCGACCGCACCAAGTCGCCGCAGGTAATCGATGAACACAAACGGATCGCAGTAATCCGCGTGGCCGGTCCAGAGCGGCGGCTGGAAAACGGTTTCCAGTTTTTTGGTCTTCCGGTTCCTCCGCTTCACCTCGCGGAGCTGGGTCCGTGGGCTGGAAAAATGGAGCTTCGGACGCTGACCGTCGCGCCACGTCGTCAGAAAGCGCGCCGCGGTTTCGATCACGTCACGGCCGTCCGGATTCAGACAGCAAAAGTGCTGGTGATCGAACACGAGCGGCACGCCGGTGCGCTCGTGGATGTAAAGCACGTCCGACGCGCTGAACGAGATGTCGTCGTTTTCCAGGACGAGCCGGCGGCGGGCCGGCTCGGAAAGCTCGGTTTCATAAGTGCGGATCCAGCGATCGCGCGCCGCCGCGGCATCGTCGTAACGGCCGCCGACGTGGATCACGACCACCGCATCCGGTCCCGCGCCCATGGCATCGAGAATGGCCGCCTGGCGATCGATATCAGTCGCGCACTTCCGATTCGCTTCTGGGTTGGGGTTGTTGAGGATGATGTATTGCGAAGGATGCAGTGACAGGCGAAGTCCCTGCTCGCGAGCCTCGGCGCCGAGCTCCGCCAGCTCCGCCGCGCTCTCCTCCACCTGCCGATGAAACTGCGGCATCTCCGGGTGAGTCACGTAGGGGGCGATGTCGCTCGACATCCGATACATCGTGATCGCGTGCTTTTTCAGGTAACGAAAAATCTCGCGCAGATAGCCGATGGAGACGCGCAGGTGGGGCGCATTCTGCCAGCGCCGCTGATCCGCGCTTTTCAAGCCCGCCTGACCCAGGACGAGCACAGGAAATCCCAGGCGCGCCGGCGGGTCGGCTGACACGTCAGGGGCGGGATTGGTCTCGGAGGTTTTGCGGTGCTTCATAGCGGGAGGGAAATCTGCACGTCAGGCGCGGCGGCCCCGGCTTCTTCGTCTCCGGGCCCGACGAGCAGACCGGAATCAAAGCCGAGGTCGGTGACGAAACGGTTCCACACATCCGTCGGGAGCGCGCCACCGGCGGCGTGATCATGGCCGTTTCCATATTGGGTCGGGTCGGCGCCGGCAGGCCGGTGGGCGCGCAGAAACTCGATCAAATTGTGTGGCGATCCGCAACGGCCGGAAAAATGCACGAAGCCGGGTCGGTAGCCCGTGTTCACTCCCATCACCATGAGTTTCGGCAACCGCGTGCGCCAGATCTGGG
Source organism: uncultured Verrucomicrobiae bacterium (assembly GCA_963762725.1). Classification (GTDB taxonomy): domain Bacteria; phylum Verrucomicrobiota; class Verrucomicrobiia; order Chthoniobacterales; family SZAS-18; genus JAFAXH01. The sequence goes on from CAVXLY010000007.1 coordinate 1,072,565, forward strand.
CGATGAGCGGATGCACCTGGCAGGGCGTGTGAATGCGGATGAGCGCGAGCGGCACCGACCGGTCGCGGGAAAAGTGGGGCGCGGCTTTTTTCGCGGCGGCATACGCGGCGGCGACTTCGTCCCGGTCCCGCTGAAGCGAAGCGGCGTCCGCGTCGCCTTCCACGTCGAGAATCGCGTCCGGCCGTTCGGCGCGGATTAGCAAGCGCAGCGCGGCCGTGGCGTCGCCCTGCGCGGAACGGCGCGGCGCGTTGAGCAGTGTCGTCGCGGTGCGCAGCTTCCCGGCGCCGTAGCGCTTCTTCGCCGCCGCGAGCAACGGAAAGGGCGCGCGATCACCGAGATCGCTGAGCAGGCTGATCGCCGCGATCCAATCCTCGGCCGCTTCCGGCGCGCCGGATGCGGATGCCGCAAGCGATTCGGTGCAGTGCAATGCCAGCAGGCCCGAGGTCGGCGTCGGCTCCCGGCCGTAGCCGGTGACCACGGAGCGCTCCGCGTCAGGCGGCAGCCCGGCGGGCCGATGGTGATCGATGAAAAACATCGGGATGCCCGCAGGAATGCCCGTGACCGGGTCCGAACGCACGCCGAGGTCGCAGACGAACAGCGCATCCGCGGGCGGATGCAGCGCGGCCAGCTCCCGCCCCGTCGTTTCGTTCCAGGCGCCACCCCCCTTCCCCGTGGTCAGCGCCCGCACCCGACGGCCCGCGCGTTGCAAGCGCCGCGCCAGGATCGCACCCGCGGCGAGCCCGTCCGCATCGCTGTGGCAAAGCACCACGATTTCCGCGGTCGGCGGCAGCGCGCCGAGAAACGTCGCAAACCGGGTGGCGTCCGCGGCGATTTGATCGGTCGCGTCAGGGTTGGGCTTATGGGAAACCGGCATCCCGGCTGATTCGCAGGAGACCCAGCGGCAGCCTTCCTTTCTTCATGGTCCGCCGATCCGCGGTCAGGTCCGACGCGTTAGCCGCACCGCGACGATGGCGCGGAGGGCGAAAGCCGTTCGCAACAAGCAGAGCGCGAGCGCCGCACCCCCAACATCAAGCATCACGTCGCGCAGCGAGCTCGTGCGGGACGGCACGAGCCCCTGGTGCCATTCGTCCACGAACGCGCACGCCGCCGCGACCAGCAGCGCGCCGATCGCCGGACCCCATTGCCACCGCCAGGGCGGGCTGGCCGCGTCACCACGACTCCCGCCGAACCACGGCGTATTCCACAACGCCCGGCAGACGAGCACCGCGAGGATCGCGTATTCCGTCAGATGCGCCCCCTTTCGAATCAGCGCATGAATTTCCATGATCCGCCACGGCGTGGCCTGAGGAAAAAGCCAGCGCAACGCCGGCTCGATGAAACGGGACGTGTGCGAGGATGAAAACGAGTCGGCCGAGGCAAAAAGGATCAACGCCAGCCAAAGCAGCGCGGGCACCCAATTTAAGAGGATCTTCGTCCCGGTTCCCCGCGGTGCTGGAATTGCCGGCGTCACTTCATCGCGTCCATTCGTCGCCGTGGCCGGGAGGCGGTCGTCGGAGGGTGGTTCGTCGTTCCTGATTCCGGATGGATTGAGCATGGCGGCCGCCGGGCGGCAGCTACCTGTAATTCGCCTGGGCGCGGACGCAAGAAATCCGGGCTGCGCCGACGAATTTTCGGCGCCCCATTCCGCTTGCCGACCGTTCTGGCGCGTGCATACTACCGGGCGTTTGCAGGTGCCTCCGGCGACCCGGGCCGGCACCCGCTTTCAAAGCGCGATTAGCTCAGTGGTAGAGCGCTTGCTTCACACGCAAGAAGTCGCAGGTTCGAACCCTGCATCGCGCAAATTTCTGTGCGCCCGCGGTTCCCGCGGAGCCGCCGCGGATTTTGGCTCTGGCGTTCGCACCGGGTTTGCGCGATAGCCAGTTGCAGAACGGATTTCTTCCGCTCCGCATGCGCAAATTCCTGCTTTTCCTTATCGTCGCCGGGCTGCTCGGAGCGGGCGGCTGGTATTGGTTCAACGCACCCGCCGAGCGAACGGAATACCTGACCACGACGGTGGCGCGTGGCGACCTCATGCAAGCCGTGACGGCCACCGGGACGTTGAACCCCGTGGTGAATGTCCAGGTCGGCAGTCAGATTTCCGGCAACGTCCAGAAGCTGATGGCCGATTTCAACTCGCCGGTCACCGCCGGCCAGGTCGTCGCTCAGATCGACCCCGCCGTGTATCAAGCGATCGTGCTCCAGGCTGAAGGCGAACTCGCCAGCGCCAAGGCCGGGCTGGAGCTGGCGCAGGTGAACGCCCGGCGTGCCGAGGAGCTGCGCGCGCGCAACGTGAACGCGCCGGCCGACCTCGACCAGGCGGTCGCCACGCTGCACCAGGCCGAGGCGACGGTGAAAATCCGCGAGGGCGCGCTGGCCCGGGCGCGGGTCGATCTCGATCATTGCACCATCCGGTCTCCCGTCGATGGGATCGTGATTTCGCGCAGCGTCGATGTCGGCCAGACGGTCGCGGCCAGCCTGAGCGCGCCGATTATATTCACGATCGCAAACGACCTCGCCAACATGCAGATCGATTCCAATGTCGCCGAGGCGGACATCGGCAACGTGGAGATCGGTCAGGAAGTGAGCTTCACCGTGGATGCCTTTCCCCAGCGCGTGTTTCAGGGCAAGGTCGTGCAGGTGCGCAACGCGCCGATCACGGTGCAAAACGTGGTTTCCTACGACACCGTCATTGGAGTGAACAACGCGGATTTGAAGTTGAAACCGGGCATGACGGCGAACGTTTCCATCCAGATCGCGCGCCGCAGCGAGGTGCTCAAGCTCAGCAATTCTGCGCTGCGCTTTCGTCCACCCGAGAGCGCCGCGCCGGCCGCGACCGTGCCCTCGCCCGGCGGCGGACCGCGCTCCGGTGAGGGCGCCCCTCCCGGCGCCACGGCGCGCGGGCCGGGCGGCGGAGGAGGCGGAGGAAATCGCGCCGAACGCCGCAGCGCCACCCGCACGGTGTATCAACTCGACGGCTCCTCCGACGGTCGCCGCGGGACGCCGAAGCCGGTGCAGATCAAGCTCGGCATCAGCGACGGCGTGGCGACGGAAATCGTGGAAGGATTGAAGGAAGGCGATCGCGTCATCACCGCGATCTCCGGCGGCGCTGCAGCCTCGGCCCCGGCGGCAAACCCGTTCGGCGGCGGCCGGCGTTTCTAAGCCCGCGGAACTGCTCCAACATCGCGCGCCGTGCCTGAAGCCGTCATCCAACTGGAGGCCGTCGAAAAGACCTACCGCACCGGCGAGGTGGAGGTCCACGCGGTGCGCGGCGTTTCGTTCGAAATCGAACAGGGCGATTTCGTCGCCCTCATGGGTGCCAGCGGCAGTGGGAAATCGACCTTGATGAACCTGCTCGGCTGCCTGGACCGGCCGTCGCGCGGCCGCTACCTGCTCGATGGCGTCGATGTTTCCCGGCTGGACCGCAATGCGCTCGCCGACATCCGCAACCGCAAGCTGGGTTTCGTTTTTCAATCGTTCAATCTGCTCGCGCGCACCTCGGCGTTGGAAAACGTGGAGCTGCCGCTGCTCTACGCGCCGGACAAAAAACTATCCTCGCGCGAGATGCGGGATCGCGGGATGCGGGCGTTGCAGACCGTCGGACTCGGCGACCGGGCGGATCATTACTCAAGCCAGCTTTCCGGCGGGCAGCAGCAGCGCGTGGCCGTGGCACGCGCGCTCATTAACGAACCGGAAGTGATCCTGGCCGACGAGCCGACCGGCAATCTCGACAGCCGCACAAGTGTGGAAATCATGGGCGTCTTCCAGAAGCTCAACGCCGACGGCATCACGATCGTCATGGTCACTCACGAGCCCGACATTGCCGGCTACGCGAAGCGTAACATCGTCATGAAAGATGGCCGGGTGCGTAGCGACGTCGCGGTGCCCCGGCGTGCAAGCGCGGCCGAGGAACTGCGCCGGCTGGATGTGGCGCACGCGGATGCCGGCGCGGGCGCCTGAGCGCGCAACTCGTCATTTCTCCCCCTTTCCCGATCCCATGCGAATCATCGCCGTCCTGAAAATCGCGCTCCGCGCCCTGCGGCGGAACAAGCTGCGTTCCGTCCTCACGTCGCTTGGCATCATCATCGGCGTTGGTGCCGTCATCGCGATGGTTTCGATCGGCAACGGTGCGCGCGCGCAGGTCGAAGCCCAGATTGCGAGTTTGGGGGAAAACATCATCTACGTGTATTCCGGCAGCACGACGTCGAGCGGCATCCGCACCGGCTGGGGCGGCGCAGGGACGTTGAAGATCGAGGACGCCGAAGCGATCCGCCGCGAGGTGGATGGCGTGGTCGCAGTTAGTGAGGAAATCATTTCCACGAGTCAGGTCGCCGCGGGCAATCAGAACTGGTTCACCCGGGTTTACGGCGAGGGCGCGGATTATTTCGACCTGCGCCAGTGGCCGCTGGCCGAAGGCTCGCCCTTCACGACGCAGGATGTCCGCAGCGCCAACAAGGTGTGCGTCATCGGCCGCACCACGGCGAAACAGATTTTCGGCGACGACTCGCCCATCGGGCAGGTGTTGCGGGTGAAAAATGTGCCGTTCTTGGTCACCGGTGTCCTGACTTCGAAAGGGCTCAGCACGCAGGGCACCGATCAGGACGACATCGTCATCATGCCCTACACCAGCGCGATGAAGCGCGTGACCGGCGGCACGACGCTGCGCAACATCAACGTGCAGGTCGCCGGCTCATCCAGCCTCCGTCCAGCCCAGCAGCAAATCATCTCGCTCCTGCGGCAGCGTCACAACATCCGCCCCGGACGCGATGATGATTTTACGGTGCGCAATCAGGAGGAGATTGCCGCGGCGCAGACCGCCACGAGCGACGTGCTCACCGTGTTGCTCGGCTGCGTCGCCGGCGTTTCGCTGGTGGTCGGCGGCATCGGCATCATGAACATCATGCTGGTCAGCGTCACCGAGCGAACGCGCGAGATCGGCATCCGGCTGGCGATCGGCGCGCACGGGCGTGATATCCTGCTCCAGTTCATCCTGGAGGCGGTGGTGCTCAGCACGTTGGGAGGCGTCATCGGCATCGCGCTCGGCGTCGCGTCGAGCGAGTTGGTGACCCGAATCATGAAATGGCCCACGCTGCTTTCGCCGGCGGCGATCGTGCTCGCATTTTTGTTCAGCGCACTGATCGGCGTCTTCTTCGGGTTTTATCCGGCGCGGAAAGCGGCCGCGCTCGATCCGATCGACGCGCTGCGCTACGAGTGAGCCGCCGGATCGCGGCGGGAACGCGCGTCACTGCGGCGCATTGCCGCCTCGGCCGCGCGGGAAAGCGCCGTCGCAAACGGCTCCGGGCAAACCGCCGTAGCCCCTGAGGAGAGGACGGGCGCCCGGTCGAGGTGATCGACGTGAAACCCTTCCGGCACCTCGCCCATGAGTGCCGTGAAAAACTCCTGCTGGCGCGGCGCAAACGGGAACAGCCGCCAGAACGCGAAAGCCGGCAGCCCGAACTGCCGCGCGGTGCGCGACACCGTGGAACTCACGGAAAAGACGGCGGCGATCCGGATCGCATTGCGAACGAAATAGGACTCCGCGGTGTCCCGGTCGCCTTCGAGTTCGAACCCGAGCTTTTGCAAGGGAAGCTGCGTGCGTTCCTCCGTTTCGGCGGGATGCGGGCGGTAACGTAATTCCGCCTCGGGATACCAGCGGCGCATCGCTTCCAGACACGTTCCCAGAATCCCGGCATACACCTCAGCGTCCAGATTCCGCACCAGCAAAAACGGCGTGCCGAAGAAGATGACACGCCGAGCGAATCCGGCATTGTCCGGCTCCGGGTCCGGGAGGATAAGCGATTGAAAGTCGGGGAAGCGCCCGGCAAACGTCGTCGCGGCGTCGGCCGCCGAATTCCCCCCTGCGAGATCCGGACGACCGAGCACCAGACTGGCATCAAAGATTGCATCCGGCGATTTCCCGAAACGCAGCAGCCGCGCGCCGTCGCCACCCGCGCGTCCGCGGGCTTTCTGATGCACGGTGCGATGAAGCCCGATCCGCGCCTCGACGAGGCGGTTTTGCAGCCAGCCCGGCGTGGTCCAGCGATACCGGCGCGGGTCGGCCGGTTCCCGCAGTTCCGCAAATTTTCGCGCCGGCACGCAGAGCAGGCTCCCGGCGGCCGGGAACGCCGAAACCATGGCGTTGACCAGCCGGGTGATCCCCGCGAAACCGATGATCAAGTCACCTGGCCGGATGCCTAGCGCGCGCACGGCTGCCTGGCGCTCGCGAAGTGCTGCCGTCAGCCGCCGGAGATCGCGCAGCCCGCGGAGCGCTTCCACGCGACCGAAGGCGTGAACTGCGACGAACCGCTCCCGCCACGCCGGCTCCCAAGTGAACCGGTCCCACCAACGGCTGCTTTCAATGATGAGATGGCACCCGCCGAGAAACCGTCCAGCCAGCGCGTCCGCCGCCAGCAGTGCGGTGAAAAGCCCGTCCGGCCGCGTAATGACCAGCCACAATCGGCTTGCGCCTTGCGGCATCCGCGCCGAGTCAGCATTGCCGGGCGTCCCGTGGGCCTGCATCGACCGAATCAAACCACGCCTGCGCGGGAAAAGATAACACTACCGCCCCGGACTGAACGGCCACTCGCCATGCCCACCGACACCCCGTTTGCCGCGCTTACTCTACTCGTCGCGCCGGCCATCCTGACGAATGCCTCCTCCGTGGCCATTTTGGCGACGTCGAACCGCTTCGCCCGCGCCGTGGACCGCGCCCGCAGCTTGCTCGCACTGATCGAAGGCGATCGGGTGGCCCGCGCCGGAAAGGCAACTGCCTCACCGGAGGCGGCAGCGCTCGAGGAACTGCGGACGCGGCAGCTCGATTGCGCCGAGAAGCGGGTTCTGCTCATCATCCGGGCGCTGAAATTCTTCTACCTCGCGCTCGGTGCCTTCGCCGCTGCGGCGATGATTTCGCTGCTGGGCGCCACCGACGTCTTTGCGCTGCACCCGACCGTGAATCACGGCTTGCTCGTCGCCGGCTTTCTCGCCGGAGCGACAGGCGTGTGCGGCATCGGCGGCGGATCGCTGCTCCTCATTTGGGAATCTCAGCTCACGATGAACATCTTGGAACAGGAAGCCGCGTGGGTCCGGCGCCGCTACATCGAGCCGACGCCGCCGGCCGACGTCGACACGGAAAAATTGGTCGGCTGACCGGCTGCCGCGTCAAGTTGTGCCCGGAATGATCAGCCGCTCGGTGCCGCAAAGGCGCTTCGACAAGTCCACGGGTGCATCGATGGACGCGGCCGTCGGGTCGCGGGGATCGATCTGGTAGCTCCAGACTTCGAACTTCCGCCAGTTCGCCATTCCATAGACCGTGGCGAACGCGCCGTCCACGGCGTCGAGCCCGTGAGCGATCTTGATGCGACCGACGCGCCGCACGTTGAAACGGGCGTCAAACGTGTGCCAGCGGTGCCCAAGATAGACTTCGAAGTAGGCGTGGAAATCCATCGGCGTGCCGGAGTCCTGAAACGCGATGTCCGAGACGTAGCCGGTGACGTAGCGGGTCGGGATGTTGAACGTGCGGCAGAGCGCGATGGCGGTGTGCGCAAAATCCCGGCAGACGCCGTAGCCGTCCGCCACGGTGTCAGCCGCGCTTTTCGTCGGCGACCCGCTGAACTGGCGGTATTCGATGTTCTGATGGACCCAGTCGCAGATCGCCTGGATGCGCTCGTGCCCGTGCGGAAAGCCGCCAAATTTTTCGAAGGCGAAATCAAGGAGCTTGTCGCTGTCGCAATACCGGCTCGGCAGCGTGTAGCGCAGATATTGCTCCGGGATTTCATCGACCGGAACCGGCGGTCCGAAGCCCTCGGAGTTTTCCCGCGCACTGGGGACCCAGACCAGGGAATCGTGCCGGACGGTATTCACGCCGGGCCGCAGGCGGATCTGGCGGATGATGTTGCCGTGCGAATCTTCATATTCGTAGGCCGCTTGCGGCGGATCGAACTTCTGCGCGGCAACCGCGATGTGCTGGGACCGCGCCTGCCGCGGCACCAGCGTGAGAAACACCGGGGTCGGAAAATCCGTGTAATACACAAACTCGCACCCGGCTCGCACGAGCAGGTCCAGCTCCGGCTCGCGGTCGGGACCGGTGCGGTGCGGCTTCGAGTTCGACGCCCCGTTGGCGTCGTGCTTTTCCGTGGGTGAGGCAAGTTCCGGCTCCGTGGACGGCGCGGCTGTGGCGGTCGGCATAAGCGTTGTTTTTTAAAAGAAGAATAAGCGCGTCATCGCCGGGCTCCGGTCTCTGCGCCGGCCGGCAGGTGGCGGGCGCGCTCGGCATGGACCGCGCCGACGCGATCGAAAAAATCGTCGAAGAGCGCCGCGTAGATCGGGCCTCGCTCCGGATGGTATTGCACCCCGACACAACCGGCGGGATACCGCACGAGGCGCACCTGTTCGATCACGTCGTCGCCCTGGTGCCAGGCTTCGATTTCCAAGCCATCGCCGAGGCGGTCGATGGCTTGGTGATGGGAGGAGTTCACCGCGGCGTAGCGCCGTGCCGCCGGCGCGGTGGTGTCATAACGCAGCCGCTGCACGTCGCGGTCGCGATCCTCGGGAGCGTCGTGACCACGGATGTCGAGCAGCAAGGAGCCGCCGAGGGCGACATTGAGCACCTGGTGGCCCTTGCAGATCGCGAAGATCGGCAGGCCGCGCTCCAGCGCTGCCGCGACAGCCGCGAATTCCCAGGCGTCCCGCGCCGGCTCCGGCTCTTCGATCGGCGCATCAGGCGGCACGGTCTGGTGCCGCAGAAATCCCTCGCTCACATCCGGACCGCCCGTCAGCAAGAGGCCATCGACCCCGGCGAAGTCGCGCTCGGGCTCCGGCGCGGCGCCGCGCTCGGATGCCAGCCGGGCGTTGCGCACTTCCAGGCCGGGACGCCGCGCAAACCACGGGTTAAAATACGGTTCGTCGCTCGCGCGAATCCAGCTCGCCAGCACGGGAAAGGAGGCCATCGGAAAAGGGTCGCAGGACCGGCTATTTCGCTTCGTTCAACGCCCAGTTGTAATCCAGAAAATCGATCGCGGCGTCCGCCGGGATCTTTTCCTTCCGGTAGCGATTAACCACCGCCACCGTGCCGCCGGCCTTCGCGAAATCTTCCTTATACCAATCGAAGATTTTCGAAACCTGCACCTTGCGGCCACCGTCCGGCACGCGCACGCCATTGCTCGAATTCAGAAACCGGCGCGCGATGGCGTCGAACTGGACGCTGAGCTTCGCGGCGACATACGGCTCGGCGGCCAGCGGCGGGCAACTGACGCTGGCGCAGTTCAGCGCGAAATGGATGCGGGGCTCGTCGAAGCGGGTGCGAATGATGTCTTTCTCCAGGCGGTTAAAGCTCATTTTCTCGCCGGCGACGGTGATGCGTTTCGTCGTGAAGAACAGGATCGGCAGTCCGCGCTGATCGCGGTTTTTCGGATATTCCGCCAGCTTTTCGTGCAGAATCCAGGCGTTGTAAGCGTTGATGTAAAACGCGAGCTGGCCGGCGTCCGCCCCGGTGGAGGCCGGCGCTTTGGCGATGGCATCAACGACGCTCCGCAGCGCCGCGAGGTCCGCCGCGTTTGCTTTCCACGCGGCGTAGCGCACGCCGTCGTCCGTCACGTATTTACGCAGGAGCGCAGCGTAGGGCTCCTCGTAGGCGACGGGAGCCGCCGCGGTGCCGGCGGGCGCAGCGCCGGCGCCGCCCGCCGCCACGACCGGCGACCGGCAAGCGAGCAGCGCGGCGCAGAGCACGGCACCGCAGAGCAGGGTGCCGGTCCGGATGCCGGCGCGGAGTGGGAGCGGAAAACGGGAAAAAGCGGGGATGGGCGGCATGGCGGGAGAGGTAGCCCGCCAGGCCCGGCCGCCGCACGCGCCGGGAGGGCGGTGTGCGGCGACCAGATCGTCCGGCAGGCAGGTGGCGGAGGGGGTGGGATTCGAACCCACGGGACCTTGCGGCCCTTCGGTTTTCAAGACCGACGCGATCGACCACTCTGCCACCCCTCCCTGCGCTCAAGATGCGTGCTGCGTCCGGTGCCAGCAACGAAAAAACGCCGCCGGCCCGCACCCGGGTTTCGCCGCTTCTGGCGCCGCGAAGTTTGTTTGACATCGCACGGCGAAAATCCTACCAGTCCGCGTTGGTGATCCGCAGCCTCTGGCGGCTCGGTGGGCGGCGTCGTTTGCCACCCCCGGCCCGGGTAGGCAGGTGCCGGCAATATGCCCCTTTCTCCGACTGACCCCCCGCGTTCTTCCGCTTCGTCGATCCTTCTGCTGGAAGACAACGACGTGCTGATGACGATCCTCACTGATCTGCTCGGGGGCGCGCTGCCGGGCTGCGTGCTGCTCACCGCCGCCAGCATCGCCGAGGCCCACACCCGGCTCATCGAGGCGGCGCCCGGTATCCCGGCGCTTTTTGTCCTCGACGTCAACCTGCCCGACGGCACCGGGCTCGACTTCCTTTGCGACGTGCGCATGACGCATCCTGACGCGCGCGCCTTGGTGATGACGGCCGCGCCGTTGCCCAGCTACCGCGACCGCGCCCGGCGGCTCGGCGTGCTCCATTTTCTGGAAAAACCATTTTCCCTCGACGGCTTTGTCGAGATCGTCCGCTCGTTGCTCGATCCCGCGATGACTCCGGACCCGGCGGTTTTCGCGCCGACCCTCCGGGGGTTTGATCTGCCCGACCTTGTCCAGATCCGCTGCCTTGCCGGCGCGACCAGTGTGCTCGAATGCCGCAGCCCGCGCGGTGACGAGCGGGGCTCCATCCATTTTCGCCGCGGCCGGGTCGTCTGCGCGACCCTCCGCCCGACGGCGCGCGCAACCGCCGGTGAGGCGGCGGAAGGTGCCGAGGCATTTCGCCGCATGATCCGGTGGAAAGGCGGCGCATTTTCGGAGACTTCCGCCCCGGCGCGCCCGGTCCGCGGGACGATTCACCACGATTGGCAGGTGCTTTTGCAGGAAGCGGCCGAGGCCGTGGACTCCGGGCCGGCCGCCAAAGGTGAAACCGCCCCCGGCCGGCCGTCGCGGCAGTAAACCCGGGGCCCGAGCTTTTCCCCACGTGTGACCTCGTTGAAAAGCGCGCCGGTGCCGGCTCCGAGAGTCCTGATCGTGGACGACAGCCCGATGATGCTGCGGTTTGTGACCGGCGTCTTGCGGGCGCATTTCCCACCGGAGTTGGAGATCGCGACCGCGCGGCGGGCCGGCGAGGCGCTGCTGAAAATCGCTGCGGAAAAGCCGGACCTGGTGATCCTGGATTACGGCTTGCCCGATCTCGGCGGCGACGCGTTCTGCGAGCGGCTGGAAGGCTCGGTCCGCCGCAACCGTCTGCCAATGCCGGCCCTCGTTGCCATGCGCAGCCAGGGCGCCGGTCCCCGCGGGGAACAAACGCTCGACGGCGGCTGCGCCAGCACGACGATCTTGAAGCCGTTCACCCCTGAGCTTCTTGTGGCCACGGTGCGTCCGCTGCTCGCGGCAGCCGCCGTGGCGCAGCGGCGGGAAAAGCCGGCAAGCGATGGTGCGGCGGCGGCTCCGGCTGCCACGGTCGCGTTGCCGCCAACGCCCGAGGGAACGCGGATCCGCGCGCGACTGGCGCTCCCGGGAAAACGGGCGCCGTTTCCGACGCGAAATCTCACGGCCAAGGTAACTGCTGCCCGGCGCTCCGATGACGGGGCGACACCGGCGTCGCCACCGGGCGGGGCTGCGGCGGCTCTTGCCTCTGCCACCGACGGGACACGGGAGCCTTTCCCAGTGCGCGCGATCTTGCAGGCCGTGGTGGCGGCGCAGGACACCGGCGTTCTTCACCTTTTCCCGTCCCGGCGGGCGACGAGCAAACCGGTTGAGATTTATTTACACGCTGGGACGATCGCGCTCGTGAGCACGCAGGAGTCGAGCGCCTATGCGGAGGGCGCCGTCATACCGTCTTCGATCCCGCCGGATGTCCTCGCCGATGCCGTCCGCGGCCAGGCGGATTCGGGTTGCCCGTTTCCGCTGCTGTTGCAGTTGCGGGGCGTGCTGCCGGAGGTCGATGCAAAGAAACTGACGCACGAACTCGGGCAGCGTTGCGTGGCGCGACTCTTCACGCTGCCGCGCCCCTGGCTCGAATTTGAAGCCCTGAAATCCTTGCCCGAATATGTGCCCGACCGGATAGCCCGCGCGGAAGACCCGGCTGCGCTGGACAACTGGCTGTGGCAATCGCTGCGCCGGCTCCAGCCCCAAGAGCTGCCCGACCTGGAGCGGGATTTTCCTGGCGCCGTGCCAACCTTGACCCCGGATGGGGCGGAAACGGTGACCCGACTCCGGCTCACGGCGCCGGAAAAAGAATTCGCGGCGCGTGTGAACGGACAAGACGATCTCCAGCGCATCGCCGATGCTTTGAAGATAACGCCACCAGCGGCGTGTTCACTGCTTTTTCGCTTCCAAGCGATCGGTTGCATGGAAGCTCGTCCGGCCGCCGTGAGCCCGCCGCCGTCGACGTCGCCTGCGGATGAGCCAGCGCCGCGCAAGACACGCCGGCTTCCGGGCGGTGCGGCCGACACGCGAAAGTCCGGGGCGCCGTTCGACCGGAGTGGCGGTGCGCCGCGGTTGAGCGGACCGTGGGTGGAAAAATCGTCCGATCGGTAGGCGTCAGATTTTTTCGAGCCAGGCCGCGGTTCCGTATTTTTCCCGGGCCAGCGAGGCGGCAAGGTTCAGCGCCGTTTGATACCGCGCGGACTCGTGCGCCAGGTTGTCTTCCCGCCGGGCAGCGGCTGCCGACGGACCGGCCAGCGCCAGCGTAAACGCGGCGAACAGGGCGTCCCGTTGCGCGGCGTCCCAAACCACGGACGCGAGCCCCTGGACGCTGCCTTGATGAAGCAATCCGAGCCGGGTCCGGCGTTGCGCGGCACCGGCGACCTTTCGGCCGTTTTGGAAAAGATCTGCGCGCACCGGATGGGTGAAACATGCGCCGGATGCCGCGTCCTGCCGAGGACCTCCCAGCGATGTGTTGGGGTCGGCGGCCAGCTCGATTCCGTCGGCACCGGTTGCGCGCAGGGCGGCAGCAAGCGCGGAGTGGATGCACCGATACGATTCTGGCGGCGGCAGCAGCGCGAGCGGATGAGGCCGCGGCACGATCAGGGCGTAGGTCCAGTCGTCCGCGTCCCCGTGGGCGACCACGCCGCCACCGGTCCAGCGTCGCACCGGCGCCCGCTGCGGGAAATCCGCGCGGACCGTCGCACACCGGCCGAAATATCCGAACGACACGCTCGGCCGCGTCCAGCGATAAACACGCATCGCCGGCAGCCCGGCGCGATCGTCGCCCGGCTGCCCCTCCCCGCCGCAGAGCCGCAGGAACGCTTCGTCGAGCGCCATGTTGAGCGCGCCGTCACGGGCGGACCGGATCGTGAACCGCCCAGAGCAGGGTGAAAAGAGGGTTCACGGGCGCGAATGCAGCCGAAGCGGCAGGCGAAAAATGGAACGGCAGTTGGTGCCCGCGTTCACCGCGGGGCAACTCCGCAAGCACCGGTAATCTCTTCAACAATCATTTTCGCTGCGTCCGCTGGATTCCGGTGCCCGGTGATGGGACGGCCGACCACGAGATAATCCGCGCCGGCCGCGATGGCCTCACCGGGCGTGAGCACGCGCTTCTGATCGCCGGCATCGGCTGCCCAGGCGGGCCGGACCCCGGGGATCACGAGGGCCAGCGGCTGCCCGGCTAGCGCAGCGCGCAACGGCCGGATTTCCAACGGGCTGGCCACCAGCCCGCCGAGTCCAGAGCCTGCCCCAAGCTGGGCAAGGCGGACCACCTGCGCGACGACGTCAGCGGATCCGGGTGCCGACACACCGATTTCGAGCAGGGTCGCCTCCGTGCTGCTGGTGAGCACGGTCACGCCGAGGAGAAGCGGCCCCGTGGCGGCGCGCTCCGGGCTGCCCGCACCGCGCACCGCGGCGCGGAGCATCTCGCCGCCGCCGGAAGCGTGGACGGTGAGCATGTCCACGCCGAGTTCCAGCGCGGAACGGACGGCGCGTTCCACGGTGTTCGGAATGTCATGAAATTTCAGGTCCAGGAAAATGCCGGCTCCCGCGCCGGCGGCACGCACCCGGGCGACGATGCTGGGTCCGACACGGGTGAACAGTTCCAATCCGATCTTGAACAGCCCGACCGATCCCGCCAACGCTTCCACAAGCCGCAGGGCGGGCTCCTCGCCGGGGACATCCAGCGCTACGATCAAGCGATCGCGCGGCGACGGATTCCGAGCAGCGGCGGCGGCAGGCGATTCCATGGGGCGCGACGCTAGCGCGCAGGCGTCGCACTGGTCAAGGGCGGTGGCGTTTGGCGGGAACGGAGAAATTGTAATGGTTCGCTCCGCCGCGAGGCCGAACATTTCCGGCCGCTTGCCAGTGCACCGGCCGTGAGTCAGCGTGTTCCGCATGCCTTCCCTCAACCGTCCTCCGGGCCGCCGGAAATCGCTTACTTGGCCGCGCGCATTTCGGGTCGGAGCGCTCGCGGTGGTCTGCGTCTTCCCCTTGCTCAAAGCGGTCGCCCAACCGCCGCCCGCCATGGAAGTAAATGGGTCCCGCCGCCCGCGCCGATCGATGGTCAACGAAGCCGACGTCGCCGCGCTGGCCGCCTATCGGTTGACGCCGGAGCGACTGGAAAAATTTGAAGCCACCTCCCGCCGGGCCGTCGAGGCGATGCGGAAAAATCCGGCGCTGCGGGATCAGGCCCGCGCCATGCAGGCCGGCGGCGGGCGGACGATCGACGCCACCGTGGCGGAGGTCGAGCGCGAGCATCCCGAGTTCGCCGCCGTCATCAAGGCCAGCGGATGGAGCGTGCGGGATTATCTGCTGACCAGCCTCGCCCTGGTCACCGCGCGGACTTTCAGCGGCGTGCAGCAGGCGCAGCCGGGCTTCAAGCTCCCCGCGTATGTTTCCGCGGAAAACCTGGTTTTCGCGCAGAACCAGCAGGCGCGGATCGACGCGAGCGTTTCGTTTGTTTTCGGCGGAGAACGAACTCCGCGATAAACCGAAGCGCTGAGCGATTCGACGCCGATCCCGCGCACGAGCATCCCGTCCACCCCCGCCCCATGCTCACGCTCTCTGCACCAGCGAAGATCAACCTTTCACTCCGCGTGCTCGGCCGTCGCGAGGACGGTTTCCACGAGATCGAAAGCGTGATGTGCCCGTTGGATCTCGCGGACGAAATCGATCTCGAACGCCTTCCCCCGCTTGACCCCACGGATGGCGCGAAACCGCGGGTCCGGTTCGAATGCGACGACGCTTCGCTGCCGATCGACGGTTCCAACCTGGCGGTGCGGGCCGCGGAGATTTTCCTCGCGCACGCCGGGCTTCCCGAGAACACCGTGGTGCGCGTCGCCTTGCGCAAGCGGGTCCCGCACGGCGCGGGCCTCGGTGGCGGGAGCAGCGACGCGGCGACGGTTTTGCTCGGGCTGAATACGCTTTTCGAAACCGGCTGTGATACCGCGACCCTGGCGATCTTGGGTGCGCAGCTCGGGTCCGACGTTGCGTTCTTCATTTACCGTTCCGCCGCGGTCTGTCGGGGTCGCGGCGAGCTGGTGGAGCCGCTGCCCGATTTCGCGCCCCGGCTGCCGGTGCTGCTGCTGAAACCGACCTTCGGCGTGCCGACTCCCTGGGCCTATCGGCGCTGGGCGGCGTCGCGCGACGTGCCGGGCGCCGCCTACGGAGCGCAGCGGTTCCCCTGGGGCGAACTCGTGAACGATCTGGAGCGGCCGGTTTTTGAAAAATATCTCTACCTCGCCGCGATAAAAAACTGGCTGCTCGCCCAGCCGGAAATCGCCGGGGCGCTGTTGAGCGGCTCCGGCTCGACGGTGCTTGGCGTCTTGCGCGACGACGCTTCGAACGACCTGGAAGCCCGCGCCCGCCGCGAACTCGGTGCCGACCTCTGGGTTTGCCGCACCCGGACGATTTAGCCGCGCAGCGTCCGCCCGCGGTCAGCGAGGTTGAAACGTGTCCCAGCCGAATTTGCAGATCACCGCGAGGACGACGCCGAGAAAGAGCAGCCGCACAAAGCTGCTCCCCTTCAGAATGGCCAGCCGCGCGCCGGTCAACCCGCCGGCGATGTTGCAGACCGCCATGGGCAGCGCGAGCGCGTAGAGGACATTTCCGCTGGCGATGAAATAGGTGAGCCCGGCGAGGTTCGTCGCGCAGTTCATCGTTTTCGCTGTCGCCGAGGCGCTGAGAAAATCGAGCCCGAACAATCCGATGCAGGCAAAGATCAAAAAGCTGCCGGTGCCGGGACCGAAAAAACCGTCGTAAAACCCGAGCACCGCGCCCACCGCTGCCGCCACCCAGAGCCGGGTCGCCGGACTGAGCTGCGGCGCGTTCCGGACCGAACCAAAATCCTTTCGGAAAAACGTGTAGATCGCCACCACGACGAGGAGAATCACCACGAGCGGGCGGAAGACCGCCGGGTCCACGTGCCGCACCACCGCGGCGCCGAGCAGCCCGAACGGGATCGCCGCCACCGCGGCCGGGATGACGACGCGCCGATCCATCGCCACCGCTTTCAGGTAGCGTCCGGTGGCCGCGAGCGTGCCGAAGAGCGCAATGAATTTATTTGTGCCCAGCACGGTTGCCGGCGTGGTGCCGGTCGGCAGCAGAAGGAAGAGCGCGGGGATCTGCAACAGCCCGCCGCCGCCCGCGACGGCATCGATGAAGCCGGCACCGAACGAAACGACGCAAAGCATCAGCACCGTTTCGGTCGCCATGATTCAGCCTTCGAGCTCGACGAGATGCTGAAATTCCGCGACGGCTTCCTGCAGGACGGCGGTCACATCAAACGTCTCGGGATCGGTCGTGCTCGCCGGGACGAAGGCGATGCTGGCATCAATCTGAAACGGAGGCGCGCCGAGAAACTCCGGCCACGGGATCACGCCGTCGCGCAGTGTCGAAAACCGGTCGAAGACGCCGGGCGGCCGGTTCAACAGATGAAAGTGCCGGATATACGGGCGCTGGAGGGCGAACTGCGCGCGGGCGGCGTCCGCGTCCCACACGGTTGGCCGCCAGACCAGGCCGATGTTGGGTCGCTCGATCTCGCGCAGCCAGCGCGCCAGCCAGACCGGCTGATCGGCGAGCGAATGCGGATGCGGATCGAGTAGAAATTCGATCTCCGGCCGGTTGTCCGCCAGCCAGCAAAGCCGCTCTGCGGAAAGCCGCGCGATCGCGTCAAACGCCTCGCGGGAATCATCCGCCGGCACCGCGCGACCCGGGCTCAGCCGCACTTTTTTGAACCCGTATTGCTCCACCCGCGCAAACATCTCGTGCGCCTGCATCGTCCAGCCGGCTTCCGCGGATTCCGGCGCGGTGAGGTCGAGTCCGGCGCTGAGAAACAGCGGCGTGATCCGATACTCCGCGAGGGCGGCGCGCAAGGCCGCCTCGTCCGGCGCCAGGGTCAGGTGCGGCTCGTAGATTTCGAGCTTCGGAAAGCCGGCCCCGGCGATCGCGGGAAGGTGTTCGATCAGTGGACGGGAAACGCGCTGGGCCAGGTCCCGCGCGGGTTCTAGCGCGATCGTGTGAAGAAGGATGTGCATCGTTCGCGCGCCGGGCGGCACGTTAGACGGAGACGACGGGCGCGCAACTCGCCCGCCGGGACGCCGCAGGTATTAAAGGCTGGCGCGCTCCAGCAGCGAGCGGAGCACCGTCTCCGCCTCGAACGACTCGCGGGCGATGCGCGCTGCGGCCCGGGAATGGTGCGCGTAGTCGGCGTTGATGGCCCGCACGGCTTCCACGATTTCCTCGGTGGTGGAAAACGGGAACAACCCGCCGGTTTCCGCGCCCCCGTAGAAATCGCTGAACCCGGTTTCCTGCGTGATCACCGGCCGCCCGGCCGCCAGATAACAGGCGCTGCGGTCGCTGAACCAGCCGGTCTTCAGTCGGACGTATTGATCCTTCGCGACGGTAAATTCGCCTTTCGACGCGCGGACGTAAGCTGTGTAGGCGTGCCAGTCGATGCTCATCGCGTCCGGCGGCGTATCGCGCCAGCCGGCGTCGCGAAACCGCGCGGCGAGCGCCAGCTCCTTGTAGTTTGTCGCCATTTCGAAAGCCTCCCCCGCCCGCTCCGGCGCCTGGCAGAATTTCTCGAACTCCGGGAGCTTGCTCCAAAGGTAGTTTTCCCCGCGCCAGGCGATGTCTTTTTTCCCGCCGGTCGCGAGGTTGGCGACGGTGGTGAAGACCGCGCCGGCGGGTGGCGGGCCGTCTGTTTTCCAAAGGTCGGTGACGATCGGCTGCCGCGTGGGCAGCCACTTCAGGCCATGGAGCGGCACCGGAAAATCGGCGCCGGGCCGGCCGATGTTTTCGCCGAAGGTGAAGAGCGCATGATGACGCCGTAGAAATTCCAACGTTTGCGGCTCGCCGGCGTCCACCTTGATCTGCTCGACACCGGGATCGCTCTCGACGTAAACGATCCGTTTGCTGAGCAGAAGATCGTCGTTCAGCTCGTGCGACCCGCAGATGTTCAGGAGCGCGTCGGCGTGCCGGTAGAGATCGTTGATCCGTTCGCGGGACAATCCGAAAGTCCGGTCGCGGCCGAGAAAGCGGGAGCAAAACCCCCAGCGGTCTTCGAAGCCGAATTCCTCCGCGAGCTTTTTGATCGTCGCGACGGCGTAGGCGTCGTTTTCATCCACGGTCTGGCGGACCGGGTCATACGGCACGCGGGAAAGATCCTCGATGTAGAAAACTTCGTGTCCCAGCCGCTGCAGGCCGACGACGTAGTGGATGGCCTGCCAGATCACACCGGCGATCGGGCAGTTGCCCATGAAGCCGAGGACGGCGATGCGTTTTTTGGTCATGGGTTCGTTGGGGAAAGTGGGGAGTTCGCGACGGCTTCCGGCTCTTGCGGGCCGAAGCCGCCGGCGCGAAACAGCCGGGCGTAGGTGGCGTTGCGCGCGAGCAGTTCGGGTCCGGTGCCGATCTCGGCGATCCGGCCGTTTTCGAGCACGACGATCTTATCCAGACCATGCGTGGTGGCGAGCCGGTGGGTGATGATGAGCGTCGTGCGGCCGCGCATCAATTCCTCTAGCGTATTCATGATGGCCCGCTCGGTGGCGGGATCGAGGGCGCTGGTCGGCTCGTCGAGCAGCAGGATCGGCGAATTTTTCAAAAAAGCGCGCGCGATGCCGATGCGCTGGCGCTGGCCGACGCTGAGGTGACCGCCGCGCTCGCCGACCGGGGAATCGTAGCCGCGGGGCATCGCGCGGATGAAGTCGTCGGCCTGGGCGCGCCGCGCGGCTTCGAAGATCTCGGCCTCGGTCGCGTCCGGCCGGCCGTAGGCGATGTTTTCGCGCACCGTGGTGGAGAAAAGGAGCGTGTCCTGGAGGACGAGCGAGATCTGGGCGCGCAGCGATTTTTTCGTCACGGTCCGCAGGTCGCGGCCGTCGAGCAGCACCCGGCCCGCGGTCGGATCGTAGAACCGCGGCACCAGGGAAAGCAGCGTGCTCTTGCCCGCGCCGGTGCCGCCGACAAAAGCGACGCGCTGCCCCGCGGCGACGTCCACGTTCACGCCGTGCAGGATGAGCCGTTCGCTGCCGTAGCCGAAATCGACGTTTTCGAAGCGGATGGCGCCCCGAGTTTCCGGGGCGGCGAGCACAACGGCGTCCGGGGCGTCAGTGACGTCATCCGCGTGGTCGAGCACTTCGAAGCAACGCGTCGCACCCGCGGACGCCCCTTCGAGCGCCCAGGCCGTCTGCGTGAGCGATTCCACCGGCGCATAGAGCATCGCCAGATACGCGATGAACACCGTCAGCGTGCCGAGCGAGAGCCGGCCGTCGAGGACGTGCATCGTGCCGACATAAATCATCGCCGCGGTGCCGAGCGCCATGAGCGTGCTGATCACGAGCGCGCTGCGAACGCTGGTCATCTGGAGCCGCAGATTGGCCGTCAGACTTTCCTGCGCCTGGCTGCGGAACTGTCGCACCGTCGCCTCCTCCTGCCCGAATGCGTGGACGACGCGGATCGAGCTGAGATTTTCCTGCGTGAGCGTCAGCACCGCGCTCTCTTTTTCCTGAATGCTCGTGGACTGGGCGCGGATGCGACTGGAATAGAAATGGATCGCCCAAACCACGGCTGGAAGGATGGCGAGGGCGAGGAGCGTGAGCCCCCAATCCATCCGCAGCATCACGATCAGCAGGGCGACGAGCGTGATCGTCGAGCCGACGATGTTCGTGAACCCTTTGTTGTAAATCGTCTGGATGCTCTGCGAATCGTAGGCCACGCGAAACGACGAATCCGACGAGCGTCGGGCATCGTGAAACTTCAGCGGGAGCGACTGCAGATAAGCGAAAAGATCGGTGCGCAGCTTCAGCAACGCCTGCAGGCCGGTGCGGACAAAGATCAGGTTGCTCCAAAGCCCCAGCAGGCCGGAAGCAAGGTTGACGACGACAAGGAAAACGCACAGCGCGAGGACTGTCCCTTGCGCCGTGGAGGTGAACGACCCGAGCCAGC
This sequence comes from uncultured Verrucomicrobiae bacterium, assembly GCA_963762725.1. Classification (GTDB taxonomy): domain Bacteria; phylum Verrucomicrobiota; class Verrucomicrobiia; order Chthoniobacterales; family SZAS-18; genus JAFAXH01. Next base: position 1,092,983 of record CAVXLY010000007.1, read on the forward strand.
GTCCGAGCCAGCTCGGCTCCGCGCCAGGCGACCCGGTGGCCGCCGCCGGCAGAACGCTGTCCACGATCACCTTGAACGGCCACGGCTTGAGCAGATTCAGGCCGATGGTGAACAGCGAGACGGCCAGCGCGACGCACGTCGGCCCCAGGAAAGGGCGGTAATAAACCAGCACGCGGCGGTAAATGGACATGGCGGGAACGTCATAGCTACCGCAGCGGGCGATGGTTGCCAAGCCGGGCGCGCACGCACGGCCTTCACGGGTATCGCCCGGAGTGGGCGGCGGATTCGCCTTGCGGTTTCCTGCGGCATTCGTATCTGGTGCCTGCTCGCGCCGGAGCGCCGATGATTTTCCGGTTCTCACCGCTCTTTTTATGATGTCACCGCACCCCACTCCCTCGGAAGCCGCTACGCCGCCGGCCCGCCGGCCCAACCTGCTGCGGCGGCTTTACCAGTGGACGGTGCGTTGGGCGGACACCCGCTGGGCGACGCCGGCGCTCGGAGCGGTTTCGTTTGCGGAATCGTCATTTTTTCCGATCCCGCCCGACCCGCTGCTCATGGCGAATTGCTACGCGAACCCGCGACGCTGGTGGCAGCAGGCGGCCTGGTGCACCCTGGCAAGCGTGCTCGGTGGCCTTCTTGGCTACTGGCTCGGCTATGCTTTCCGGCCGGCCGCGGTCTCGTTGCTCGGCTACGTCGGCGTTTCGGACGTCGAAGGGAAATTCGCGGTGGTGCAAGGTTTTTACGACAAGTGGGGCTTTCTCGCGCTCATCGTGAAATCGCTCACGCCGATTCCGTTCAAGGTGTTTACGATCGCCTCCGGCGCGCTCCACTTCGACCTCGGGTTGTTTGTCTTGGGCGCCACGCTCGGGCGGGCGCTGCGCTTCTTTCTGGTGGCTGGCCTCATCCGAGCGTTCGGGGAACGCGTGCGGCCTTGGGTGGAGGAGCGCATTGAGTGGATCATCATGATTTTCTTCGTGGTGCTCGTCGCCGGCTTCGTGGCGCTGAAATTCATCCACCTCGGCAAGCCCTGATTCCGGTGGGAACTCGGATTGTCAGCGGACAATGTCATCCTGGGTGTAATTGATCCTGACACTTTTGTCGCATTGCATACGGACATTCCGGCGTAGCGACAACGGGCTGTGCCCACTTTCTCTCGGCATTTTCGGACTTTGGCGGTGTTGGCATCGTGATTGCTTTTGAACGGCGAACACAACAACCCGTCTAAACCCGTTATGAAAAAGCAAGACCGCAAACTGAAGAACTCCACGATGAACCTCGGAGACCTGATCCTGGCCGTGAGTTCCTGCTCGAAGAACAGCCGCGAAACCGTTGCGACGGTGGTTGACCTTCTGGCGAGCGGCCGCGTGCTCGTGCAGCGCGACGGTCAGCCTTCCCGCGCCCTCGTGGTGCGCTGAGGCGACCTGTCTCAGCGGGTTTGTTAATCAAGCGCTCTTTGGGCGCTCCCTCGCAACCGAAGCTCCCGGCCAGCGTCGCGGATCGTCTGAAAAGACGATCCGCGCTGTCCGGGAGCTTGCTTTTTTTCCGGCGGAGTGAAGTCTGCGGCGACGTATGATTGATCGTTACTCGCGGCCGGAAATGCGGGCCATCTGGTCCGAAGAACGGAAATATTCGATCTGGCTGGAAATCGAAGTCCTCGCCTGCGAAGCGCTCGCGGAGTTGGGTCAGGTGCCAGCCGAGGATGCCCGGACAATCCGCGAGCGGGCGGCGTTTTCGATTCCCGAGATTCTCGAGATCGAGGAGCGGACGCATCACGATGTCATCGCGTTTTTGGAAAATGTCGCTTCGAAGGTCGGGCCGGCGGCGCGCTGGATTCACCAGGGGCTGACAAGCTCTGACGTGCTCGACACAACGCTGGCGGTGCAGATGACCGCCTCGATCGACCTGTTGCTGACCGGCGGTGGATGCGTTGCGCGAGGTCGTCGCGACTCGCGCGCGGGAATTCAAAATGGTTCCCATGATCGGCCGCAGCCACGGCATCCACGCGGAGCCGATCACCTTCGGGCTGAAGCTCGCACTGATGTATGACGAATTCGGCCGGGCTCGAGAACGGCTCGTGCAGACCCGGGACCGCGTCGCCGTGGGAAAGCTTTCCGGCGCGGTCGGGACGCACGCGCATCTGGACCCCGCGGTCGAGGAAAGCGTCTGCTCGCGGCTTGGTCTGCGCGCGGCGGCGTTGAGCACCCAGGTCGTCCAGCGCGACCGCCACGCCGAGTTCATGACGACCCTCGCGCTCGTCGCCGGGTCCATCGACCGCTGGGCGACCGAGTTCCGGCATTTGCAGCGCACAGAGGTGCTCGAAGCCGAGGAATATTTCGCGGAAGGACAGAAAGGAAGTTCTGCGATGCCGCATAAACGCAACCCGATCACCGGCGAGCGCCTCAGCGGGCTGGCCCGCGTGATCCGCGGCAACGCTGTCGCCGCGCTGGAAAACATCGCCCTTTGGCACGAGCGCGACATCAGCCACTCGAGCGTCGAGCGCATCATCCTGCCGGATTCCTGCACCTTGCTGGATTACATGCTCGACAAGCTGCGCAGCCTCGTCGGCCGGCTGCTCGTTTATCCCGAAAACATGCAGCGCAACATGGAGTTGACGAAGGGTCTTTACCATTCGCAGTCCGTCCTCCTCGAGCTCACCCGGCGCGGGCTTGAGCGAAAGACCGCCTACGAAGCGGTGCAGCGCGCGGCGATGAAAACCTGGCGCGGCGACCGGCCGCTCGGCGAAAACTCTGCGCTCGGAACCCGCAGTCGCAGAAGTCCTGGCACCGGAGGAGATCGACCGCCTTTGCTCGCTGGAGCCCCACCTGCGCCACGTGGACGACACGTTCCGCAAGCTGGGGCTGCTTTGACGCCCGGCCCCCTGCCCGCTGGCATCCGCGAAAGGCCGCGTCCACGTCCCGTCGTCTGCTTGACACCGCGAACCGCTGGCCCATCGTCTCGCCAAGCCTTTTTTCTATGATTTTTCCGCCGCTCCGACCGGTTCTCTGCGCGTTGTTGTTGTCCGCCGTCGGCCTCGGGACCGGCGGTTGCGACAAGATCAAATCCGCCTTCGCCAAAAAGTCCTCCGACACCGCCAGCGCGAATCCCGGCGCGTCGCCGGCCGCGGGTGCGAAGAACGCAAAGGCGGGCCCCAACGCCACCGCCACGCCGGCGCCGGTTGTCGCTGCCACGCCGACTCCGCCCCCGCCGCCGACGGTCAACAAAAACGCGGCGGTGATGGCGCTCTGCTACCACCGGTTCGAAGAAAAGCCGCGCGACGCCCTGGCCATCACGCCGGCCGAGTTCGAGCGCCAGATGCAGGCGTTGAAGGACGAAGGCTTCACGGTGATCGGCATGCAGCAATTCCTGGCGTGGCGCCGGGGCGAAAAAGACATCCCGCCGAAGTGCGCACTCATCACGATCGATGACGGCTACATCTCCGGCTACGACACCGCGTGGCCGATCCTGAAAAAATTCGGCTACCCGTTCACGATGTTTGTTTACGTGAACTACATCGGCAGCGGCGGGAAATCGATCTCGTGGGAGCAGCTCGGCGAGATGCGCGATGCTGGCGTGGACATTCAAAGCCACAGCTATTCGCACTCGAACCTCAAAGCCCCGGGCGGCGGCGTGGATCGTCGCACGAAGGAGATGGTGGCAAAGGACATCCAAGCGCTCGGCCTGGACGGCTGGTTGCGCAAGGAAATCGTCGAGTCGAAGCAGACGATCGAGAAGCAGCTCGGCGTGAAGGTGAACGCCTTCGCGTATCCCTTCGGCATCCACAGCCCGAAGGCTCGCGAGGTCATCAAGGAAGCCGGCTACGAGGCGGCATTCACGGTTTACGGTCAGCGCCTGGTGCCCGCCGCACCGTTTGACCTGCTCGGCCGCTACGCGATCGAATTCAACAAGCCGCAGATTTTTGCCGACGCGATGAAGATGATCGGCGGCGGCGTGAGCGGTCCCGCGGTGGCATCCGCTCCGGCGATCTCCCAGCTCGCGGCCTCTTCCATGGTGACGCAGCCGATGAACGACGAAAAGGTCACGAACCCGAAGCCGCTCATCAAGGCGAACCTGGCGACCATGGGCGAGATTGATGCCAACAGCGTGGCCATGCGCATCAGTGGCGTCGGCCCGGTGCCCGCCCAGTATGACGCGAAATCGAAGACCGTGAGCTACCAGGTTTCCCAGCCGTTGCGCGACCAAAACTACACTGTCATTATCGCCGCGAAATCCGGCGGCAAACCGGTGGAAACCCGCTGGTCGTTTACCGTCGAGGCCAGTGCTGGCGGCAGCGCCGCGGCCCCTGCGTCGAAGCCCAAGCCTTGAGTCGCGGCCGTCGCCTGTCCGCCGCCCCTTCCCAATCTCACCCGCACTCCCATGTTTTCCCAACTCGGCGACAAGCTGCAGGACATCTTCAAGGATCTGCGAGGGCACGGCGCGATCAGCGAGGTCAACGTCAACGACGCGATGCGCCAGGTGCGCCTCGCCTTGCTGGAAGCGGATGTTCATTTCCAAGTCGCGAAGGATTTCATCGCGCGCGTCAAGGACCAGGCGCTCGGCCAGGAAGTCTTGCGGAGCGTCACGCCGGGCCAGCAGATCGTTAAAATCTTCCACGACGAACTCACCACGCTGCTCGGTGGTGATGCCTCCCCGCTGGATCTCGCGCCGCCGGCTCGCGTGATGATGGTCGGGCTGAACGGTGCGGGAAAAACGACCTCCTCCGCCAAGCTCGCGGCGCTCCTGAAAAAACAGGGGCGCAGCCCGGTGCTGATCGCCTGCGATTTGCAGCGTCCGGCCGCGATCGACCAACTCGCCACGCTCGCCGGCCAGGTCGGCGTCCCCTGCTTCCGCCCCCAGCCCGGCGCCTCGGATCTCGTCCAGGTCGGGCGGGAAGCCGCCGCTTGGGCCGCCGCCCAGCCGGGAGCAAACGTCGAGATCTACGACACCGCCGGCCGCCAGGAAATCGACGAGCCGCTCGTGCGCGAACTCGCCCGGCTCCGCGAAGTGCTCCGGCCGCAGGAAATCCTCCTCGTCGCCGATGCGGCCACTGGCCAGCAGGCGGTCAGCGTGGCGACGCATTTCAACGACGCCCTCGGCATCACCGGTCTCGTTTTGACGAAGCTCGACGGCGACGCCCGCGGCGGTGCGGCGCTCTCGATGCGTGAGGTCACGAAGCGGCCGATCAAGTTCGCCGGCGTCGGCGAAAAGCTCGACCAGTTCGAAGTCTTTGTGCCCGACCGGCTCGCCGGCCGCATCCTCGGCATGGGCGACATCGTCGGACTCGTCGAAAAGGCTGCGGAAGCCATCGACGAGGAAGAGGCAAAACGCCTCGAAGCCAAGCTGCGCGCGGCCGATTTCAACTTCGAAGACTTTCTGGCGCAGATGAAGATGGTCAAGCGCCTCGGGCCCTTGGAGAACGTGCTCGGCATGCTGCCGGGCATGGGCAAGATTGCCCAGGAACTGCCCTCGGGCGCCGGCCAGAAGGAGATGAAGCGCGCGGAAGCCATCGTCCTTTCCATGACGCCGGAGGAACGCCGCAAGCCGGACCTGCTCAATGCCCGCCGCCGCCAGCGCATCGCCCGCGGCAGCGGCGTCACCGTCACCGACGTCAATCAACTGCTCCAGCAGTTCAGCCAGATGCGGAAGATGATGAAAAACATGGGCAAGATGAAGAAGATGATGTCGCGCCTCGGCGGTGGCGGCCCTCCCGGAGCGGCGGGGCGCGGCCTCGGTGGCGGCTTCGGTCCGCGGCCGGGCGCCGGCCTGGGCGGACGCCGGTTCTGACACTGGCCGCCACCGCGCGGCGGCGATGGGATGCGGCTGCACTCCGCACTTGCATCCCGCCCCGTTTTCGCCGAAAGGTCTGCCCCACCGAAATTTCAGCCAAACCCGTAAGAAACCTATTCGTCTCGCATTATGGCCGTTGCCATCCGTCTGCGCCGTGAAGGCGCCAAAAACCGTCCGTATTACAAAGTGGTCGTGGCCGACCAGCGCAGCCCGCGCGACGGGAAATTCATCGAAATGATCGGCACCTACGATCCGAAGGTGAAAGGCCCGAACTCGTCCATCGACGTGGCTCGCGCGGAATACTGGATCGGCTGCGGCGCGCGCCCGTCTGACACGGTGCGCAGCATCATCAAGCGGGCGAAGCGGAGCACCCTACTCGCCGAAGGCGGCGCGTCCGCCGCGAAGACCGCGGCTTGAGGCGCTCGACGCGCGCCGACCCGAGCGGCGCGCGGGAGCAACGGTCCTTGGTCGGCCGATTTTTGCACGAGGCGGATTGATTTTCTTTTCCTCTTCCGAGCCGTGAAAGAGTTTCTCGTTTTTGTCATCCGGCGACTCGTGGAACATCCGGACGAAGTCGTCCTGCGCGATGCCAGCGACGAGCGCACATTCCGCTACAAGGTCGAGCTGAACCGGGACGACGTCGGCAAGATCATCGGTCGCAGCGGCCACACGATCCAGGCGATCCGGAATCTCCTTTCCGCCGCCGCCAATCGGCACGGCAAGCGCGCTCAGGTCGAGATCGTCGAGCGCGCCTGAGACCAGCGCCCAGCGGGCGGGCTGGCTTCCCGCGGCGCCTTGAGAGCACGGTGAAGATCGACATTCTCACCTTGTTCCCCGCGATCTGCGAGGGACCGCTCGGCGCCAGCATGCTTGCCCGGGCACGGGCTGCCGGGTTGCTCGACGTCCGGGTGCATCAACTGCGCGACTGGGCCACGGGCCGGCATCGCATCACGGACGACGCCCCTTTCGGCGGCGGGCCAGGCATGGTGCTGAAGCCGGAGCCAATCTTTGCCGCGGTCGAGAGCCTGCTGCCTCCGACGGAACCCGGCGCACCGCGGGCTGCACGGGTCATCCTTCTCGCGCCGCAGGGCCGGGTATTCAACCAACGGGTGGCGCGAGAACTGGCGGGATGCACGCACTTGATCCTGATTTGCGGCCATTATGAAGGCGTCGATCATCGCGTGGCCGAGCACCTCGCGGACGAAGAAATCTCCATCGGTGATTTCGTGCTCACCAACGGCGCGCTCGCCGCAGCCGTCATCGTGGACGCCGTGGCGCGCCTGCTGCCGGGTGTGCTGGGCGACGCGGCGTCGGCGAGTGACGATTCGTTCAGCCGCAGCGGGCCGGGCGAGTCGCTCGAAGGCCCGCAATACACGCGGCCCGCGGATTTCCGCGGCTTGACGGTGCCGCCAGTGCTGCTGTCCGGCGATCACGCCGCCGTGGCCCGGTGGCGCAGCGAGCAATCCCGGCTTCGCACGCAAAAGGTTCGGCCGGACCTTCTGCGCGGCGCGGACGGCGACTAGCGTTTTGCGTCCGGCCGGGAAGCGGCATTTCGGGCTGGCGGGATTCGAACCCACGACCTCTTGAACCCCATTCAAGCGCTCTACCAAGCTAAGCTACAGCCCGTTCACTGCTGCCCATCCGCTACTAGCGGCGGACAAGGGTGCAAAACTAGCCGCGCCCCCGGAAGTTGTCATCCGAATTTCGCGGCGGAAGCGATCACCGGTTCAGGCACGCGCCGGAATCCACGATTCCGCCGGAGTCGATCGCCGAGGCAGCTCACATCCCGTATTTGCGACGGTATTTTTCGTAAAGCCGGGTCTGCTTGTTCGCCAGATCGACCGGCCTTCCGGCGATCCACGCCGCTTCGACCTGCGTCGTGATTTCCAGCGGGTCGCCGGTGGTGACGATCACATTGGCATCCTTGCCGGCTTCGAGCGACCCAAGGCGGTCCGCGACGCCGAGCAACTGCGCCGGGTAGAGCGTAACGCTTTTGAGCGCCTCTTCCGGCGGCAGACCGTGCGCCGCGGCCTGGGCGGCGTGATACGGAAGATTGCGTTCGTGGGCGGCCTCGAACTGCGTGCCGTCGCCGGTGATGCAGAAACGCACGCCCGCGGCGGCCAGCTTGCCCGCGTTGGCATAGGGGGCGTCGAACGCGTCACCGCGTCGCAACGGCAGCGTGTTCACCGCGCCGACGATCACGGGGATGTCACGCTCTTTCAACAAGCCGGCCAGTTGCCAGGCGTCCTGTCCGCCGACCACGACGAGCTTCAATTTTTCCGCAGTCGCCCACCCCACGGCCGCGGCGATCTGCTTCGCCTCATTGGCGTGGATGAACACCGGCATTTCGCCCCGCAGCACCGGCTGCATGGCTTCGAGCCGGACATTCGATTCCACGGGCTTGACGGTGCCGCCCGTCCCCCGCCCGGCGGTGGCGGCGGCGAGCTCTTTCCCGTAAGCGCGCGCGACTGCGAAGGTGTCGCGCAACTGGCGGATGCGCGCGTCGATTTCCTTTTGCTGATCCTCCGGCTTTTTTGGATAACGCGGGTCCCGGTCGATGCGCAGGTCCGGCCAGAACACGTGCAGTCCGACGGTCGGCTTGATGCACATCGATTCCCAGGTCCAGCCGTCGAGATTCACCAGCGCGGAGAGTCCGGAGATCAACCCATCCTGCGTCTTCGGCACCACGAGCGCGGAGAGGACGCCGTTCGAGCGCGTCACCGGCAGGAGTTCGGAATCGGGGTTGATGGAAACGAGCGCCCGGGCGTCGGGATTCACCGCCCCGGCTTCGGCGACGTCCACGGTCGCGCGAACGGACGGGATCTCGGTTAATCCCAGCGTCGTGTGGGCCGCGATCAGGCCGGGGTAAACATGCTTCCCGCGCACGTCCACGATTTCGGCGTCTGCCGGGATCGCGCCGGCGGGGGCGCTGCCCTGCGGTCCGACCCAGGCGATCTTTCCGTCCTTCAGCACGACGACGCCATCGGCAAACTCCGGCCCGCTGACCGGATGCACGACGCCACCGCGCAGCACGATCGGCCGGGTCTGCGGCGGCGCCGGAACGTAATCGGACGCACCGGCGCCCGTGGCAAAAACCGCGGCAAGCGCGAGCGGCAAAAGCGAAGAGAATTTCATTTTAAAAAGATGTGGATGAGAACGCGACCGCGACGTGTTCAGTAGCCGCCGAGCGTCGTGCAGTTGTGGCGGTCGGTGCCGTTGTGATACAGCCCGCGCTGCTCGAGTGCGTGGTGCAGCGCCCGATGCTCGAACAACGCATCGAGCGAACTGCCGAAACCGGCCACCGGCGTCGGCGCGCCCTCCGGACCTTCCTTCTCCTTATCCCTCTCGCCGCCGTCGCCGCCTCCCGGCTTGCTCAAGGCTTTCTGGCGCTCCGGCAGCGCCTTTTGGATCAACGCCTCGCGCAGCGAAGCCGTTTCGCGCTGCATCTCCCGGTCGCGGGCGTAATCGAAGTAGCAGCGCCCGTCGATCCAGGTCTGGTCGGCGCGGGTGTAAGTGGAAAGCGGGTGCCCGTTCCAGATGACGAAATCGGCGTCCTTGCCTGGCTCCAGCGATCCGACGCGATCGGCGACGCCGAGTTGCACCGCGGGATTGAGCGTCACCAGTTTCAGCGCCTCCTCCTCGCTCAAGCCGCCGTATTTCACCGCCTTCGCGGCTTCGGTATTCAGCCGCCGAGCCAGCTCCGCGGAGTCGGAGTTGAAGGACGTCACGACACCCGCGCGGGTCAGGATGGCGCCATTTTGCGGAATCGCGTCCACGACTTCGAACTTGTAGCCCCACCAATCGCTGAACGAGGAAACGCCGGCGCCGAGCTGGGCGATCTCCTGCGCGACTTTGTAACACTCCAGCCCGTGCTGGAACGCGGCGACTTTCAGGCGGAATTCCTGCGCCAGCCGGATGAACATCAGCACCTCGTCCTGCCGGTAGCTGTGGATGTGGATCGCCCGGTCGCCACGGAGCATTTCCACAAGCGCGTCGAGCTGCAAGTCGCGCCGCGGCGGCACCGTGTCGGCCGCCGTCTTCTTCCGATAGTCATCCCAGGCGCGGGCATATTCCCGGGCCGCGAGAAAGCGGTCGCGGATGATTTGCTCAACCCCCATGCGGGTCTGCGGATAGCGGGTCGTGAAGCGTTCGCCCCAGTTGCTTTGCTTGACGTTCTCGCCGAGCGCGAATTTCACGCCCGGTTTCGCCCCGGCAAAAACGAGATCCTCCGGCAGACCGCCCCAGCGCAGCTTCACGGTCTGGCTCTGGCCCCCGATCGGGTTGGCGGAACCGTGCAGCAAATTGGCCGCGGTCAGCCCGCCGGCCAGCTCGCGATAAATCCCGATGTCGGTCGCATCGATCACGTCGGCGACCCGGACCTCGCAGGTGACGGCGTGCGTGCCTTCGTTCACCCCGCGCGGCGATCGCGGTGTGCGAGTGGCAGTCGATCAACCCTGGCGTGACGTGCCGGCCCGCCGCCTCAATGATCCGCGCGCCGGTGGGCGCGGCAAGCCCCCGGCCGATCTCGGCGATCCGGCCGTCTTTGACGAGCAGGTCCGTGTCTTCCAACCGCCCGCGTGAACCGCTGGTCCAGATCGTCGCATGCCGGACCAGGGTCACGCCGCTGCCTGCAGTTTCCGACGGGGCGCGGCCGAACGAACCCGCCGGATAGACGGCCGGCACAGGGACAAGCTTTTCCGCGGCAGCGACGCGCTCATTTTCCTTCGCTGATTTCGGCGGCGGGACGAAGAGCGCGGTGCGGCGCGCGGTCCAGTGGAAGGGCGTGCCGTCGAGCAGCTGGCCGTTGCCTTCGAGGTTGCCGTCCGGACCGATCGCCGCAGTCATCCGCAGCGTGCCGGCGGTGTTGCCGCCGAAGGCTTTCGCCGGAGGCAGGAGCACAAGCGTCTCGCCCTGGAGCGCGGCGGAAAATGAATCGCCGCCAAGCTTCGCCTTCAGACTGCCGGGCTCCCCCTCGACGCTGAGCACGCCGGAGATCTTGACCGTCGCCGGCAGACCGGTGAATGCCACCGCGTAGCTCCCGCGCGCATCCTTACGCCGGCCCGCTTCGGTCTCGAAATATTCGCCGTCGATCCAGGCGGTCTGGATTTCGGCCTTGTCGTCGGTGAAGGGATTTCCGCTGGCAACGATAAAGCTCGCGACCTTCCCCTTTTCCAAGGTTCCGCAACGGTCGCTCACGCCAAACATCCGGGCGGGATGAAGCGTCAGTGCAGCGAGCGCATCCTGCTCGCGCAGGCCTCGTTTGATCGCCTGCCGCAGCCGCGGCCAAAACTCCTTCTCGGGCTTGTCGAGCCCGTTCGCGGTCAGGGCAAAGGGAATCCCCGCACCGGCGACGCGGCCGGGATTTGCCGGGGCTTCCTGCCAGTGCTCCAGCTCGTCCAGCGTTACGTCAAGCGCCTTTTCCGGCGTCTCGATTTCCGGGGTGTTGGGGAAATCGAGTGGCAGGATCACGGCCGGCGCGCCGGCGTTGCCGTTCGCGGCGGAAGCGAGCATTTTTTTAAGCGGATCGAGCACCCGGTATTCGTAGCCGTTGCCGCGCACGATCGTCCGCAGCTTGAACTCGTCGCCGATCCGCAGGATGCGCATCCAGTCGAGTTCATCCTCGGCGGTGAAGACGACCGGCAGCACGCGCTTGAGCGGCGAGCCGAGGGCGCCGAGCGCGACGTTCGCTTCTGGCCGCTCCGTGCCGCCCGGCTGCCTGGCCGCGATTTCCTGCGCCTGGCGATACCATTCGGCGTCGTAAAATGTCTGCCGGATGAGCGCGATGCAGCCCATCAATGAAGCGGGATACTGCGCTTCGCTGAAGCCGCTCAACTCAAAGGCGACATGCTGCGCCAGGATCGTCGGCGCGAGCAGGCTCCGATTGGCGTTTTTCCCGTTCAATTCCACGAGCGCGCTCGCTCCGCGAAAGACGCCGCGGCCCGGCGCGATGACCGCGCCGGTGAAGCCGAGTGCGCGCAATTTCTCCGCGCCTTTTTCATCGACTTGAAAATATTGCATCGCGCTGCGCTGCGGCGTGACGAGCGGATTCCAGGAGCCCGGCCCATCGGCGAGGTCATCATCCCCGGCGCCGGGCCGGTTTGCCGCAGTTTGCGCCCCGCGCCGCCGGCCACCGGCGGGACGCGCCGGACGCAGCGGCTTCGGTTGAAGATTCGCCGGAAGGCCGAAGTGCGAATAGGCGTCGATAAAGCCGGGATAAATCGTCTTGCCCGCCAGGTCCCAGACGCGCGCATCCGGCGGCACCGGCAGATCGGCGCCGGCCGCTTCGACGATGCCGTCACGGATGACGAGCATTCCTTTCTCGATCGTCTTTTCCGGAGACACGACGATCCGGGCGTTGACCAACGCATGGGTCCGCGGCCGGATGTCGCGTAGACCCTGCGTCGGGGCAGTGTCGATTTGCGCGAGTCCGACGGCGGGAGCGGCGACGGCAAGGAAAAGGTGGACGAGACGGCGGCGCAGCGAGGGAGAAATCGTCATCGAGAATGGAGCGGGAGATGGGACGGAAAAAACGGCGGATGCGTGGGGGTCGAAGCGCCGGAGAGGCGGATACGGCCGGGGGAAGAACGGGACGCCCGGGGGCGGCGGCGCTACTCTTGGACCCGGCGTTTGCGGTTTGCAAGTCGGCCCGGGATTCAGCAGGCTCCGGCCGGGCGCGCAGCCGCCAAAACACCCATGCTCAAAGCCATCCTCTTCGACGCGGCCGGGACGCTAATTTACCTGCCGGAAAGTGTCGGCGTGCATTACGCCCGGGTGGCGCGGGACTTCGGCGTCACGCTGGATCCGAGCGCACTCGACCAAGCGTTTCGACGGGCCTGGCGGGCGATGCCGGCGCGCGCTGCGACGGCCGACGGCGCCGCGCGGCCCGACGACGACAAGCCGTGGTGGCGCGAACTCGTCGGCCGAGTGCTGAACGATACTCTGCCGGCGGCGGAAGCGGGGCTGGGTTCCGACGGATTCGACTGCGATGGCTACTTCACCGCCGTTTACGCCCACTTCGCAAAGCCCGGGGTCTGGGCCGCGTTTCCCGAGGCGGTCGAAGTGCTCGCGGAACTACACGGGCAAGGCCTGGCGCTGGGCGTCGTCTCGAACTTCGACCAGCGGCTGCGCCCCGTGCTCGCCGACCTCGGGCTGGCGCGATTTTTCCAGTCCACGATTCTTTCGAGCGAGGTCGGCGCGGACAAGCCAGCAGCGCGGATTTTTGAGCGCGCACTCGCGGAGTTGGGGGTTGCCGCGGAGGAAACGCTGCACGTCGGCGACGATCCGGAGCGGGACTGGGCGGCCACCCAGTGGGGCCTCCAGGTTTTCGAACTCGACCGGCCGAACAACGATCTGCGCGGCGCGCTGGACTCCGTCGCGGCGACTCGCGCCGCCCGCTAGGCGCGCGGCGCGATCACCATCGACAGCAGCGATTCAGGCGATCGGATTCCCCGCGGCATCGCGCGGCGCGCGGTAACCTCCTTCTCCCCCGCCCCGCGTTGACGGCGGCGGCGGATTGGAAGGAGGCTCGGGCGTTTGCGGCGATGATGGTGGCGCCGCGGGGCCGCCGCCCGGCGGAGCGTCCTCCACGCGGTCGGGATTAGTGATGCGCGGTGCCTGGGGATCGCCTTCTCCTTGGAGGGTCCCGGGCGGCCGCTCGCTCGCGGGTTCGCGCGGACTCGGCGTTGCGCCGCTCGGATTCGCATCGGCGGACGACGAGCCGGACGGCGGGACGTCGAGATCGTCGAACGGGTTCCGATCCGCTTCGGGATCCGGCCCGAGCGCGATGGCTTCGCCGACAAAAATGTCGCCGGCACCGCTGCCGCCACCGACCAGACCGTTAAGCTCCGGATTTTGGATGGTGTTGAAATCGTCGTCGTCCGTCGGCGACAGCAGATCGTCGAACTGGTGCTCCGGCGGGCCGTCGGAAAACCGGGATTCGAGGTTAAAGGGATCGAGGATTGGCTCGTCGGAATCGAAATCGGGTGAATCAGGATCGGGGTTCATCGGGTGTTTTCGGGAGCGAGGGGTTGGGTTGAGCCGGCGCGGTGCGCGTCCGGTCGGGGCGCAGCATTTTGATGAATTCGGCCACGTCTTCGTGCGCTTCGTTTTTGATCGTCGCTTCGATGTCGCGGACCACGTTGGCCAAGCGCACGCCGGACCCGGCGAGCACCTCGGCGAAGCGGTTGCGGCGTTCTTCGATGATGCGCTCGCGCAAGGCGGCGACCAGGCGGGCGGTGGCGGCTTCCTTCTTATCTTCAGCAGCGCCGGTGATTTTGTCGAGCAGGGCGCGATCGCGTTTCATCGCCAGCAGATTCTCGTCGTCAATGAACCGGCTGAACTCGAACTGGGTCGTCACGAGCGCCCGCATGAAGACGCGCCACCACGGAAAGATGCTCTGCGCGGCGCGACCGATCTGGTGGACGGATTCCGCGTCCTGCGTCAGGTTTTCGAAGAGGTTGCCGAGCACGCCGGAGGCGAGAAAGGTGCCCAGTCCGGTCCAGCCGTAGGCGCCGTGGGTAAGCGTCACCATGGCCAGCGCGCTGGCGCCCTGGATGCCGACCGGCACGTATTTCCGGGCGCGCGCGCTCCAGGTTTTGCGGATTTCGTTGCGGGAAAGCAACCCGTCGATGGGCCGGGCGGCGGCTTCGATCTCGGCGAGTGCGCGGCCGAGGTTCGCCTGGACCGTGCGGACCTCGCGGCGGACGAGCGGGACGGTCCGCTTTTGCAACGCTGCCCCCAGCGACGCCGCCACTGGCTCGCCGAACGCCGCGCGCAGCCATTCGTTCTCCTGATGCAGCCAGTAATATGGGTATAGCGACGCCATCAACTCTAGCTTCTGTTTGATGCCGGGCAGCATCTCGACCAGCGCAAGAATTTTCGTGACGACCGTCTCCCGCAGCTTTGCGTCGTCCGCGAGCGCCTCGGCGCCCATCGGACTCGAGCCGCTCGATCATGCTCTCCATCGGGATATCCCGGTTGAGGGCATGGTTGAGCAGGACAATGTCGGAAAACAGGATGACGAGGAGGTTGTATTTTTTGACCTCGTTGAACTCGCGGTAATAGCCGCCCACGTTTGATTTCGCGAGCGTCGCCCGGGTGTGGGCGACGTCCCATTCCTCCCAGAGTTGATACGCCAGCGCCGTCGGCAGAATCATCCGCACCGGCGGAAGCGAAGGTGCGGCATCCGCCTCGGACGCACGGGCCGGCTGCAGCTCGATCACGCTGAAACCATCGCCGGTTTCCCGGAGTGAAAACGCATCGCCGGGAGCAAGGGGGACGTCGCGATGCGGACCGACGCTGAAATGGGTTTTCGAAAGCGAAAATGTAGCGGGACGCTCCGACACCGTGGCGCCGTTTGCCGCGGACGCCGGGTATTCCAACAAAACGGCGCAACGGATTGAACCGTCGGGTTCGATTGGGAGCGTCGCGGGTGCGGTGCCGGGCGTGGGCAGGGCGGCGTCGAGCGCGTGGGCGTCCGCAAGGGCGACGCGCGCGCACCGGCCGTCGGCGGTCGTCACCAACGCGTGACGGCCGCGGACGAAATTCAGCGTTGTGAATACGCACGAATCCGACCCGGCGGAAGCAGCTGCACGATCCAGCGGCTCCGCGCGGATCCGCCCGTCATCCCGCGTGAGCAGCCAGCGCTCCGGCGGTTGTTCGACCTCGTATTCCCAGAGGAGGTCAAACACTCCCTGGCGGCGCAAGGTCTCGCTTAGCGGCGCATCGGCACGCGTCGCGCTGCCCGCTTCGGCAAAGCGGATTTGCGATGCCCAGCGCGGCAGCATCTCCTCCGGCCGGCCGGAAACGGTTTCTTCGCGCCAGCGCACGACCGTCGGCAGCCCCTGCGCATCCGCCTGGCGGAACTCCACTGCGCCGCCGGGTTCCCCGACGCTGATGCTCCAGGCTTCGC
This sequence comes from uncultured Verrucomicrobiae bacterium, assembly GCA_963762725.1. GTDB lineage: Bacteria > Verrucomicrobiota > Verrucomicrobiia > Chthoniobacterales > SZAS-18 > JAFAXH01. The sequence continues at coordinate 1,108,677 of CAVXLY010000007.1, forward strand.
AATCCGCGCGGTCGGAATCGCGTCGCGGGAAAAACTGCCAGCTCTCGCCGACCGGGCCGAAAAACGCGGCGTGCTCCTCGCCGATCTGGCGCCCGCCGAACGCCCCCTCGCGCGTCGCCCAAGTCGAAATGGAACCGACCGCGAGGTCCGCGCCGATATTGCGTCCCCAGGCGGTGTTGATGGCCGGCTGCCAGAAGTCGATCCACGCAGCGTTGATGCCACGGAGAGATTCCGGCTCGAGCACCGGACTCGTGGCGCGGCGCAGTCCGCTGGCGCTCGGAAACTCGAGGACTGCGCGCAACCCGTCGCCGACGGTTTCCGCTTCAAACCGCGTCGTGACCATTTCCTGCGGCATCCCGGCGTATTGAAACCCCTCCCCCTTGCGATGCAGGCAGACGTGCAGCAACCCGTCCGGGGTGACGCCGCAAAACGCCCGGGCAAAGACGCGATTGTCGAGAACCTCCAAGCGCTCGAGCGGCATCAGCCAGCAAAAGGCTTTCGGGTCAATGTTTCGTCCCAGCAGCCCGCCGAGCACGGTCTCCCCCATCCGGGCAATCCAGAACGGCACGCCCGCCGCGGAGCCGGAAACGTCCGCGCGGCCATTGGCGGTTTCCGCACCGGCATCGGCGGAAGCTTCGGCGTCCAGGTGAAAAAATCCCAGCAGCGCCGAAAACGACGACCGGGCCACGCTGCCGGCCTGCGCGGTGAGCGGCGTGACGCGCGACGGCAGGCCTGGCGGCAGCGGCGGCGGGGGTGGCGACGGGGGCAGCGGCGGCGGGAGGCCGGCGGCAGCCGGCGGGGCCGGAATCTGGAACAGCGGAGACTCGCGCGCGGGTCGCCAGAAGGGCGAATCCGGACTCCAGACCGCGGTGGCCTCGGTGACGCTTCCCTCTCCGATTTTCCGCGCGATCTCCGAGTCACTGAACGGCCCTTGGGACGAACCCTTCTCGAAATAAAACCAGGTCATGCGCAATCCTCGCCGCGATCCGTTGCCCGACTGTGCTCCAGCTTCCGTTTTCCGAGGCGCGCGGTAAAGCTATTTGCGCCCGCCGGCGGCGCTCCCCGCGCGACGATTGTTGCCAAAAAAAGCCCCCGCGGGCGGGCGCGGCGGCAGGCCGGAGCGGCCCGATTCGCCGTCGGCCGGCGGGTCGGCCAGCGTCGGAGCGAAGCGCCACTTGAAAACCGGGCCGGGCGTGACAAGATACCGGCTCGCGCGAACTGGCCACCGGCTGGATTCGATGTAGGTTTCGAGCGCGGGTCGATAGCTCAACGGTTAGAGCATCCGCCTTTTAAGCGGTTGGTTCTGGGTTCAAATCCCAGTCGGCCCACCATCCTTCCCGCCCCGCTCGGGCGCTTCGGTCCGCTGATAGGCGGCCTGCCCACACGATTGTTTCCGAGGCAGCGTTCGTAAACCGTGCCTGGACAGATGGCGGCGTTCGGGAAACACTTGGGGCGTGAAGGTCGAATCGAAAATCCTCCTCCCATTCGTCGTCGCGTTTCTGGTGCTGCTGCTCATCGGAGCCGTGACTTACGGCAACAATCTTGCGCTCCAGCAGCGAAACGCGCAGGTGACTCAAACCTACGCGGTGCTGGACACGATCGGCGAGCTGTTCAACGCGGCCTTCAGCATGGAGACGGCGACGCGTGGATACCTGATCACGGGTCAGGAAGAATACCTCGAGCCCGTGAGAGCCGGCATCGACGCCATCGAGCGCCTGCTGCCGGATCTCCGAAAAAAGGTGGCCGGCAGCCCGGTGCAAATCGCCAACCTCGGCAACGTCGAGATATCCTTGCGGACCCAGGTTGAAACCAACCGGCGCTCCATCGAACGCCGCCGGACGACCGGCTTGGGGGAGGAGCTTCCGAGCCTGCTCGAGAGCGACAAGCGCTCCATGGACAACCTGCGTCAACAGATCGCCGCGATGCGTCAGCACGAAGCCGAGGTCTTGCGCCGCCGCACGCAGGAAACTGTCATCGGCGCCCGGAACGTGAATGTGACCTTTATCGTCCTCATGACGGCCGCGCTGCTGATGCTTGTCATCTTTTTCTCCCAGGTCCGCCGCGACCTGCGGGAGCGGCGGCAAATCACGGCGCTGGCACGGCGAAACGAGGAACGCTTCCGCCGGGTGCTGGATGCCGCGCCGGATGCGCTGGTCATCTCCGATCGGGCCGGTAGGATCACGCTCGCAAACCCCGCCTTCGCCCGACTCTTCGGGATCGACGTGGCGAGCGCCGCAGGCCGGACGCTTACCGAGTTCCTCCGGATCCGGCCCCACCCCGACGGGCGGGCGGAAGGGGAACTTTCTGAGTGGAACGACAAAGATGACGCGCAGTCACCGCACCCCGCGCCGCCGGCAGCCGGCGACACGTTGCTTGCGCCCCGGATCGAGCGCGTCCTGGCCGGGCCGCGGCCGACCGGGATGGCGCTGCAAGGGGTGCGCGAGCGAAACGCTGACCTGCCGCATGCCGCCTTCGAAGGCGTCCGCCCGGGCGACGGCACCGGCTTCCCGGTGGAAATCACCCGGGGCGAGCTGGGCTTGTCTCCGCACGACGAAGAGGTGACGATCACGGCGATCCGCGACCGCACCGAGCGCGAGCTGGCGGAGGACGAGCTGCGCCGGTATTCCGAGGATCTCGCCCGTTCAAACGCCGAGCTGGAGCGCTTCGCCTACGTCGCGAGCCATGACCTGCAGGAGCCGCTGCGGATGGTGAGCAGCTACACCCAGCTGCTGCGGCGGCGCTACAGCGGAAAGCTCGATGCGGACGCCAATGAGTTTATCGATTTCGCGGTGGACGGTGCGAACCGGATGCAGAAGCTCATCCAGGATCTGCTGGCTTATTCCCGGGTCGGCAGCCGCGCAATCGAGGCGGTGCCGGTGGACTGCGAACGCCTCGTCGATCGGGTGCTCCGCGACATGGAAAAGGCGTTCGAGGAGCGGGGCGCACGCGTCGAGCGGGAGACGCTCCCGCTGGTGCGCGGCGACGCCACCCAGCTCGGTCAGCTTTTCCAGAACCTGCTGAGCAACGCCACGAAGTTCGCCCGCCCGGGCGTGCCGCCGGTCGTCCGGGTAAGCATCGCCGCCCGGGAGAAGAAATTCTGGCAGTTCTCCATCCACGACAACGGCATCGGCATCGACTCCGCCTATTTTGAGCGGATTTTTATCATCTTCCAGCGGTTGCACGGCAAAAATGAGTATCCGGGCACCGGCATCGGGCTGGCGATTTGCAAAAAGATCGTCGAGCGCCACGGCGGCCGGCTTTGGGTGGAAAGCAAAATTGGCGAAGGTTCAAACTTCCTCTTCACGTTGCCGCGGGTAGATGCGTAGTATGGCCGTCCCAGCCGCTGCGGCTGATCCCTTCGAGCACCCCGGGCTCGGGTGCGTCTCCGCGATTCCCCTGCACCCATGAGGCCGATCGAGATCCTTCTGGTCGAAGACAACCCTGGCGACGTGCGACTTACGCGCGAAGCGCTCGCGGAGGCGAAGGTCCGGAACCGCCTCGCTGTGGTTTCCGATGGCGTCGAGGCGCTCGCTTACCTGCGCCGCCAGGAACCCTTTTCCGAGTCACCCCGCCCCGACCTTGTCCTGCTCGATCTGAACCTGCCGAAAAAGGATGGCCGGGAGGTGCTGGCGGAATTGAAAAACGATCCTGCCCTGCGCCGGCTTCCCGTTGTCGTGCTGACCACCTCCTCTTCTGAGAAAGACATCCTCGAGAGCTACGATTTGCACGCGAATTGCTACATCACCAAGCCGGTCGATCTCGACCAGTTTATCAACGTCGTCACCCACATTGAAGATTTCTGGCTGACGATCGTGAAACTGCCCAGGGATGGAAATTTGTAACCACGCTCCCGTGGTTCAGAAGACACCCGGCCCGCCCGCTCTCACTTCCGGTCGATGGAAAACGGTCCGCTAAAAATTCTGCTCATTGAGGACAACGCTGGTGATGCCCGCCTGGTTCGGGAGCATCTGGCGGATTCGTTTGGCCCGGAAAATTTTCATCTGCGCACCGCGTCCACGCTGCTGGCGGCCGCCGCGGTGCTCGGGGAGGATCTGCCAGGGGACGCCGCGGATTGCGCCGGCTGGGACGTGGTGCTGCTGGACCTCGCGCTTCCGGATTCCTTTGGCCTGGAGACGCTGGCCCGCTGGCTCCCGCATTGTCCGACGGTCCCGATCATCGTTCTCACCGGTCACAACGATGAAGCGCTGGCGTTGAGCGCGGTGCGCGAGGGCGCCCAGGACTATCTTGTTAAAGGACAGATTGACGGCAGCCTACTGACGCGGGCGATCCGCTACTCGATCGAGCGCAAGCGCACCCAGGAGGCAGTCCGCCAGGCCAAGGAAACCCTGGAGCGCCGGGTCGAGGAGCGCACGGCTGAGTTGCGCGAGATCAACACCCGTCTGAAAAACGAGGTCAACGAGCGCGAAGCCGCGCAGGTGCAGATCAGCGCGCTGCTCCATGCCGAGCAGCAGACCCGCGCCGAGGTCGAGGAGGCGAATCGCAGTAAGGACGAATTTCTCGCCACGCTGTCACACGAGCTGCGCACGCCGCTAAACGCCATTCTCGGCTGGGCCGAGATCCTGCAGACCGGCGATCCCTCTCCGGGCGAGCTCCGCGAAGGCATCGACATCATTGAGCGCAACGCCCGGGCCCAGGCGCGGCTCGTCGAGGACGTGCTGGAGGTTTCCCGCATCATCTGCGGAAAGCTGCGGCTGAACCCACGCACCGTCGATCTGGTGAACATCATCGACGCCGCGGTGGCGAGCGCGCGGCCGGCGGCCCAGCTCAAGAGCATCGGGCTCACCCGGCAGGTTGGGCCGGGGACCGCGCTGGTGCGCGGCGACGTGGACCGGCTGCAGCAGGTCGTGTCGAACATGCTGTCCAACGCGATCAAATTCACGCCGAGCCGCGGCCAAGTGCGCGTGGCGCTGCACCGGCGCGAGCGCGATTTTCTCATCGAAGTGCAGGATTCCGGCATCGGCATCCGCGCCGATTTTCTGCCCTACGTTTTTGACCGCTTCCGGCAATCGGACAGCTCAAGCACGCGCTCGCACGGCGGTCTTGGTCTGGGCCTTTCCATTGCCCGGCACCTGATCGAAATGCACGGCGGCACGATCGCGGCCACGAGCGACGGCGAGAACCGCGGCTCGACGTTTACCCTCATGCTGCCGGCGCTGACGGAGCGGTCGGGCGAGCGCCCGGGTGGATTGCTGGATCCGGCCAACGCGCTGCCGCGTCTCACCGGCGTGCGCGTCCTCATCGTCGAGGACGACCCGGATTCCCGGCGGCTGCTCACCCGCATGCTCCGGCGCAGCGACGCCGTGGTGCGCGAAACCGGATCGGCGGCGGAAGCCGTCGCGGCGCTCGAAGATTTTGACGCTGAAGTCATCATCAGCGACATCGCGATGCCGAGCGAGGATGGCTACAGCCTGATGCGGCGGCTGCGCACCTCGCCGCTGCCGCGCGTGCGCGACGTGCCCGCGCTGGCGCTGAGTGCGTTTGCCCGGCCGGAGGATAAAAGCCGCGCGCTTTCCGCGGGATTCCAGGCGCACATCGCCAAGCCGTATGAACCGTCCGACCTCCTCGGACTTCTCGTCGAGCTGGTGGAGGGCGCGGGCCGGAAGACCGCCCCCCGGGAGACGCCGACGGTGCCGGCGTGATCGACGCGGCTAGCGGGCGGTTTACGGGATGATGAGCGTCATCCCGGGCTTGAGCTTCGGCGGGTTGCCGACGAGCCGCAGGTTGGCGTCGTGGATGTCTTTCCAGCGGGTTTTGTCCTTGTAAACCTTGCGCGAAATTTTCGCGAGCGTGTCGCCCTGCTCGACTTTGTATGTCCGCGCGGACGCCTTCGCTTTCCGCTCCGCTTCCGTCGCGGCGACCGTCGGCGGCGCCCCGCTCGCATTCGCCGGGGGCGCGGGGGCGCGGGCGGCGGCGAGCTGGCGGCGCAGATCGTCGTTGTCTGCTTTCAACCGTGCAGCCTCGTTCCGGGTGATGAGCGTGCCGCCTCCGAGCTTTGTGGCGAGCAGCGGTTCCGTGCGGTCGAGGTTTGCTTTGGCGTCCTTCGCGTAGGGCCCCTTCGGCGCGAGCGCCAGGTAACGTCGGAAATGATGGATCGCACTGACCGGGTCATCGAGCTTGTCCACGTAGAGCAGCGCCAGCCGGAAATGGGCTTCGCCGCTGCGCGCGGTGCCGTCGAGCGCGCCTTCGTAGCCGGCGACGGCGCCGTTCAGATCCCCGGCGGCCTGGCGCTGAATGGCCTGGCGCAAGTCGTTGTCGCGCTGCTTGGCGAGCAGCCGGTCGCAGCCGTTGCAACCGAGGAGCGCGACAAGCGCGAGCAGCGTGAACCCAAACGGCCGGGCCGGGCGGGCAGCGAGGATTCTAGGGAGAAAAGTCATGGATCGCGCCAGGCCCGGACAGCATTCAACACCCCCACGCCGACACACGCGAGCTTGCACCGCACTCAAAGTTTCGCGGCTTCGAGCGTCTCGACGACGACGCGCATCACTTCGAGACGGGCGTGCCATTTATAATTTCCCGCGACGATGTGCCAGGGCGCGGTTTCCGTCGAGGTGAGGGCAAACATCGCCTCGGCGGCCTCGTTGTGTTCGTCCCATTTATCGCGGTTGCGCCAGTCTTCGTCGTTGATCTTCCAGCGCTTCAGCGGATCGGCTTCGCGCAGCCGGAATCGCTTGAGCTGTTCGTCTTTGGAAATGTGCACGTAAAACTTCACGATGATCGCGTCGTCATCGGTGAGCAGCCGCTCGAAATCGACGATCTCGCGGAAGGCACGCTTCCACTCCGCTTTTTCGGCAAAGCCCTCCACCCGTTCGACCAGGACGCGCCCATACCAGGAGCGGTCGAACACGGCCATCTGCCCGCGCTTCGGCAGGCGGGTCCAGAACCGCCAGAGATAATGCCGCGCCAGCTCTTCAGCGGTCGGCTTCACCGTCGCGTAAACGCGCACCACGCGCGGATCGAGCTTCTCGACGAGCCGCTTGATCGCCCCGCCCTTCCCGGCGGCGTCCGGCCCCTCGAATATCAGAATGACCGAGCGCCGCGACTTCTCGGCCAGGCGCAACTGCAGCTTTACGAGCGCGACGTGGTATTCCTTCAGCCGCTTTTTGTATTCGTCGCTCTCGACCATCCGCTCCTGGTCGAGATCCTCCAGCGAAGGCTTGGCCCCAGGCGTGACGGGCGAAACGGCGAGGTCGGACTTGTCCATGTGAATGCAGAGAAACGCGCGGCGTCCCGCCCACCGGGCGAGCGGGAGCCAACGAGTTGCGCTATACGTCCAGCGCTTCTTCGACAAGCAGAATCGGGATCTCATCCCGGATCGGATAAAGCCGGCGCCCATCCTCCCTGAGCAGGCCGCCCTGGAGAGGCTCCGTCACGACGGCGCCGGCCGCGTTTCGAGCCTGCCCGGCGGCGATCCGCGCGTTGCAAGCGGCGATCGCGGCGGGGTCGGCAAGCGTGAGCCGTTGCCGGGTTTCCGGGCAGCGAAGAATTTCGAGCAAATCAGGCGCGATCATGGTGGCAGGTTCGCGGCGGTGGCGGTCAATATTTCGGCACGCTCGGATCGACCTCGTCGCTCCAGGCCTCGATGCCGCCGGAAACGTTTTGCAGCTTGCTGAAGCCAGCCTCCTGCAACTGCCGGAGCGCCTGGGCGCTGCGCTTGCCGCTCTTGCAATGCAGCACGATCTCCTGTGCGGTATCCAACTCGCTCATGCGCGATGCCAGCTGGCCGAGCGGGATGAGCCTTGCGCCGGGGATTCGCGCGATGTCGTATTCGTAGGGCTCGCGGACATCGAGGAGCACGAAGTTTTCCTTTTGCTCCAAGCGCTTTTTCAGATCGCCCACGGAAATTTCCGGCACCGCTTCCTCGGCGGCTTCCGCGGCCGCGGCCTGCGGCACCCCGCAGAACTGGTCGTAGTCGATCAGGTCGGTCACGGTCGGGTGGTCGCTGCAGACCGGGCAGGCCGGGTCGCGCCGGAGCTTGAACTCACGAAATGCCATTTTCAGCGCGTCAAAATGGACCAATCGCCCGATCAACGGCTCGCCGATGCCGATCAGCAGTTTGATGGCTTCGATTGCCTGCATGACGCCGATCACGCCGGGCAGCACGCCGAGCACCCCGCCTTCCGCGCAGCTCGGCACCATGCCGGGCGGCGGCGGCTCCGGGAACATGCAGCGGTAGCAGGGTCCGCCGAGGCTCGGCGCGAACACCGTGCACTGGCCGTCAAAGCGAAAGATCGAGCCGTAGATGTTCGGCTTCTTCAGAAAGACGCAGACGTCGTTCGAAAGGTAGCGCGTCGGGAAGTTGTCCGTCCCGTCGATGACGATGTCATAAGGCGTCACGATCTCGCGGGCGTTGGCGCTGGTGAAAAGCGCGTCGTGCAGGACAACCTGCACGTTCGGATTGACCTCTTTGATCCGGTCCCGCGCGCTTTGGAGCTTTTTGCGTCCGACGTCGCGGGTGCCGTGCAAGATCTGCCGCTGGAGATTCGAAAAATCGACCACGTCGAAATCGACGAGGCCCAGCGTGCCGATGCCGGCCGCCGCCAGGTAGAGTGCGATCGGCGAGCCGAGTCCGCCGGTGCCGATGCAAAGCACCTTCGCCGCTTTGAGTTTCTTCTGACCGGCGAGGGTGACTTCCGGCATGATGAGATGCCGGGAATACCGCGCGATCTCGTCGTTGGAGAAGGTGATGGCCTCCGTGCGATCCGGGCCGATGAGGCCGGGCGCCGGCGAGCCGATGGCTGGAGCGTCTTGCATAGGTCGGGAGTATTTCTGCCGCCCGCCGCGGTGTGGTCCACGACCGGCAGGCGCGAGCAGGGGCCACCTAAACTCGGAACTCACCGGTGCGCAACGGGCGGGATTCCTGCTTCGGGTGCTTTCTGTGTTGCCATGGCGGGGCATTTTGTTAAAAAACTCGCATTCGTTGCGCTCGCAGCGAGCCGCTTCCGTGTTGCCCCGCCTGAATTTTCGCCCCTCCCCGGCCCCCGTTTTTATCGCGGCCAGGCGTCGCGCGGGGCACGGATGCGCGTTTTGCCGCAGGTCATGATTAAACGTGAATACCTAGTAATCGGCGCAGGCATCGGCGGCGTCAGCGTGTGCGAAAGCATCCGCGAATTCGACAAGCGCGGCCGGATCACGCTGGTGGGCAATGAAAATCATCCCCCCTATCACCGGATCTCCCTGTCGAAGGCATTTCTGAGCGCGAAGAAGCCTGAGCCCGCAGAAGTCTACGTGCATCCCGAGGCCTGGTTCGAGCAGCAAAAAATCGACCTGCGCCTGAACACCGTGGTCACACAGTTCAACCTCGAGCGCCGGCTCGCGGTCCTGAACAACGGGCAGACGATCGAGTTCAACAAAGCCTGCCTCGCCACCGGCAGCCGGCCCATTCGCCCGCAGGTGGCCGGTGCGAATCTTGGAAACGTGATCTATCTGCGCTCGCTTTCCGACGCGCTCGCGATCCGGGAAATGAGCGCGATCGAGAACGGGGTGACCGTGGTCGGCGGCGGCTACATCGCCGTCGAAGCCGCCGCGGCGCTGAAGACCGGCAAGCACAAGGTCGCCCTTCTGGCGCGCGACCAGCATCTCTGGCAAACGATGCTCGACCGCGAAACCGCGGCTTGGCTGACGGATTATTTCAAGTCGCACGGCGTCGTGCTGCACCTGCAGGAAAGCCTTAACGGATTTGAGGGCAAAACCGTCATCAAAAACGTGCAGACCAAGAGCGGGAATCGCTTCGCCACCGCGCTCGCTCTCGTCGCCGTGGGCGTCGAGCTGAATCTCGAACTCGTGCGCAACACGCCGCTCTCGGGACCGAAGGGCACGCCGGTGACGGAATATCTGGAAACCGACGAAAAAGGCATTTACGCCGTTGGCGACATCGCCCTCTATCCGGATCGCATTTTCGGCGGGATGCGCCGCGTGGACCATTGGGACAATGCTCGCCAGCAGGGGCTGCTCGTCGGCGCGAACATGACCGGCAAGAAGCGGCAGCGTTACGAATACATCCCGAGCTACACGAGCCAGCTCTTCGATTTGAAGTGGCAGTTCCTTGGCGATTTCACGCTGCCCCCGACCCGGTTTGAAATCGACGGGTCGCGCGACAAAAAGAAATTCGCGCTGCGATTTTATTTCGGCGAAAAAATGCGCGGCGCGGTGCTCTGCAACCGCTCCGACGACGAGGCGGAAGAAATCAAGAAGACGATCCGCGCTTCATTCGGCGGGAAATAATCCGCGCGGCGGGAACCCCCGGTGAGATTTTCGCACGGCCCGTTTTAAACCGGGAATCTTCTCCGCTAGGCGATGATCTCTGTGCCGACGCCGAGCGTGCTGAAAATCGCGAGCAGGAGCGAGTGGACCACGCGTCCGTCGACGAAGTGAACCTTCCCGACTCCGCGCGAGAGCGCCTCCACGGAACTGGCGACTTTCGGGATCATGCCTCCGCTGATGATGCCATCCTTGATCAGCTTCGGGATCTGGGCGCAGCGCAGCGAGGGAATGAGCGAGTCCGGCGCGGCCGGATCCCGCATCAAGCCGGCGACATCTGAAATGAAGATCAGCCGCGTGGCGCGCAACTCCGCGGCCACCGCGGCCGCGACGACGTCGGCGTTCACGTTGAGTGTCTCTCCCACCGCATCCACCTCCGCGCTGAGAGGAGAGATGACCGGGATGACTGCCTCGCTGCAAAGGCGCCGGACTTCGGCCAGCTCGAGACCAACGATTTCGCCGACTAGGCCGACGTCCACGAGACTCGGCGCGGAGGTCGCAGCCGCGGCGCGCCGGCGGCCGGCATCCGGCGCAGCGACGGCGCCATCCGGCTGCGGGGCGAGACGGCGGGAGCGCACCACCGATTTACCGCTCAACCCAGCAGCTCGCCCGCCGAACTCGACGAGTTTTCGGACGATGAGCGGATTCGTCGCTCCATCGAGCGCTTCCTCCACGATTTGCATGCTCGCGGCATCGGTCACGCGGAGCCCATTGACGAACCGCGCCTTCAGCCCGGCGTCCCGCATCCGGTTGGTGATGAGCTTGCCCCCGCCGTGGACCAGCACCGGGCGGATGCCGACCGCTTCGAGCAGGACGATATCGCGCAGCGTGTGGTCGATGAGATGCTCATCCTCCATCGCGCTGCCGCCGTATTTGATGACAAAGGTGTGGCCGCGAAAACCCTGGATGAACGGCAGCGTTTCCACGAGAGCGGCAACGCGCCGGGAGGCTGCGTCGAGATTGGCTGGGGAGGAAGAGGGCATGGCTTCAGTCAGGTTGGGACCCGCGCAGGGCGGGCGCCGGTTCGCTGGCGCTCCGGAAGGGCTGCGGCGCGACGGTTACTCGCCGCGGTTCAGGCGCACGTAATCGGTGCTGAGGTCCGTGGTGTAAACCATGTATTCCGCATCGCCGAGGTGCAGATGCACGTGGACGGTGAACTTCGGCGCGCTCACGACTTCGCGCAGCTTTTCCTTCGGCGTGCGGCTGGCGACGCCGTTGCGCACCGCGATCACGCCGTTGTAGTAAACGTCCACCATCTCCTCGCGGATCTGCGCGCCGCTGTAGCCGACTGCGTCCACGATCCGGCCCCAGTTCGGGTCGTTCCCGTTCCAGGAACATTTCACCAGCACAGAATTTGCGATCGCCTCGGCGGCCTTGCGGGCGTCCTCGAAGGTCGCGGCTCCGCTGACGTGCACCTCGACGAATTTGGTTACGCCTTCGCCGTCTTCGACGATCATGCGCGCCAGGTTGCGGGTCACGGCGTTGAGGGCGCTCTGGAAGCTCTCGAATTCCACGCTCGACGGCGTCAGCATGCGCCCGCGCGCCCGGCCGTTGGCGATCAGCACCACGGTGTCATTTGTGCTCATGTCGCCATCGACGCTGATCCGGTTGAACGATTGCTCGACGGCGACGCTGAGCGCGCGTTGCAGATCCTTCTTTTCCAGGGCGGCGTCGGTCGTGAGCACGCACAGCATCGTCGCCATGTTCGGACGGATCATCCCGGCGCCTTTCGCGATACCGCCGAGGGTCAGCTCCGGCCCGCTCCCGCGCGGCAGCGTGGCCGCTTCGCCGGGCGGCAGGTTTTCCTCGTCGGCGTGTGCGCTCTCGGGCGACTGGCGCCAGCGGACGGCGAACTCCTTCGGAAACGTGTCCGAGGTCATGATGGCGCGCGCCGCGCTTTTGCTCGCCGCCGAGGTCGGCGCCAGCATCGGGCCGCGCGGCCGCGGCGGTGTGTCGTCAAAGCAGAGCGGCGCCGGCGCGCTCGGCAGCTGGAAGCCGGCCAGCGCGCCTTCAATTTTCTCGATCGGCAGTTCCAGGCCGATCCGGCCGGTGGAACAAACCAGGACCTGGCGCTCCTTGACGCCGAGCACGGTCGCGGCGGCTTTGGCCATGCGCTTCGCGTGATCAATGCCGCACAAGCCGGTGCAGGCATTCGCGTTGCCACTGTTGAGCACCACCGCGCGCATTTCCCCGGCGCGCAGGTGCGCCAGGCTCACCCGGACCGGGGCGGCTTTGATCTTGTTGTTCGTAAAAACCGCGGCGCCGACAGCCGGACCGTCCGAGCAGATGATCGCGACATCCGGCTTCTTTTTGTTGGAAGGCTTGATCCCGGCCGAAACCGCCCCGGCAAGAAACCCGCTGGCGGCGGTGACACCGCCGGGAACCGGAACAATTCTGCCGTCGGTAGCCATCTGGAAGAGCGCAAAAAACGAGAGGGCGACTTTATGGTCCTCCGTGCCCGGGAGCGAGCCGGATTTTCACGGACGCCGCAATTTTTTCGCGCGCTCCATGCTTCCGGGCAGACTGACGCCAATTCATGGCGCGTCCGTCTCCAGAAGCCCGGTGGCTTCGGCGAACCCCGCCATCAAATTAAAGCACTGGACGGCTTGGCCCGCGGCGCCTTTGACAAGATTATCCTCTGCGCTGAAGAGCACCCACCGGTCGGTGCGAGGGTCATGCCGGCAGGCGAGATCGATAAAGTTCGTGCGCGCCACGTTGGCGATCTCGGGCAGGCGCCCGGGCGGGAGGAGCCGGACAAAGGTTTCGTCGGCGTAATCTTCCTCCCACGCCTTTTGCACTGCCGCGCCGGACCCGGCGGCCGCGCCCGGTGTCGGCACGGTGTAGATCGTGGTCACGATCCCACGACTGATGGGGAGCAGGTGCGGCGTGAAATTGATCGTCACATTTTCGCCGGCCGCGAGCGTGAGCTCCTGCTCGATCTCGGCGAGGTGCCGATGCTTCGGGGCGCCGTAAGCTTTGACGCTCTCGTTCACCTCGGCATGCAGCAGTTCGATGCTGGCCTTTCGGCCCGCGCCCGTCACGCCGCTCATGCTGCAAATAAAAATCTGCCGTGGCTCGATGAGGCGGCGTTTCAGCAGCGGGAGGAGCGGGAGGAGAATGCTCGTCGGATAGCAGCCCGGGGCCGCGACCAGCCGGGCCTCACCGATCGCCTGGCGCCGACCGGGAAATTCCGGCAGGCCGTAAACGGCTTCTGCGAGCAGGCCCGGCGCGGGATGTTCCCCGCCGTAGTGTTCCTGAAAAACCGCCGGGTCGTGCAGGCGGAAATCGGCGCTGAGATCGATCACGCGCAGCCCACCCTCCAGCAAGGGCGCTGCGAATTCCCCTGCCAGACCATGCGGCAAAGCCAGAAACGCCCACTCCGCGCCGGAAGCTATGACGGCTTCTGCCGTCGGCGCGACAAACGGGGGCAGCCCTGCCAGCCGCGCACTGACTCCGCCCCGGGCAAACCGCGGATACACGTCGGAAAGCGTCTTGCCCGCGTTCTGCCGCGAACTCAGAAAAACGAGCTCCACGCCGGGATGCCGGAGCAACAGCGCGAGGAGTTCTTCGCCCGTGTAGCCACTGGCTCCGATCACGGCGACTTTCTTTCGTTCGGAAGCGGTCATGTGCGAGCCGCACGGTAGCCGGGCCGCGGAAAAAGAAAATTCGAAACGCCGTCCTGCCGCGCCCTCTGCTGCTGCCGACCGGCGCCGGGGTCTGCGCCGCGTAGGAAATCGAATCCGCTTTGACCGCGCCCGCGTTGACGGCAGGTTAGCCGCCGTGATGAAAATGTTCCCCACGCCGTCCCTCCCCGCATCGGTTTGCCAGCCGTTGCGTTGCGCGTTCCTGGCCGGCGCGATGCTTTGCGTGCTTTCCGCCGGCGCGCTTCGGGCTGAAGAAATCGCCATCTCCGAGCCGCAGGCGCGCGCAATCGGCAAGCGGATTTGGCAGAACGAATGCGCCGGGACGGTCGCGGGTCTCACCTCTTGGAATTCCGGCGAAGAATTTCCCTCGCTCGGGATTAACCATTATATCTGGTATCCGCGCGGTCGGACGGGGGCGTTTGAAGAAAGTTTCCCGCGGCTGCTGAAATTCCTCGCGGCGCGCGGCGTCACCTTGCCGGGATGGCTCCGTGATGTCCGGGGCTCGGACTGCCCGTGGAGCACACGCGCGGAATTTCTCGCGGAGGTGAATGGACCGCGCCTGCGCGAACTGCGCGAACTTCTGGCCAGGCCGGAGATCATCGCCCTGCAAGCCCGCTACAGCGCAAACCGCCTCGCCGCGGCGCTGCCAAAAATGCTCGACGCCGTCCCGGCGTCCGAGCGCGAAAATGTGCGCCGCCAGTTCCAGCGCGTGGCGAGCTCACCCAACGGTGTCTATGCGCTCGTTGACTACGTCAATTTCAAAGGCGAAGGCGTCTCGCCCACGGAACGCTACGGCGGCCGGGGCTGGGGATTGCTCCAGGTGCTCGGGGCGATGAGGGGCAGCGGCACCGGCGCCGCAGCGACTCAGGAATTTGCCGAAGCCGCCGCGCAGGTGCTCGCCGAGCGTGTTCGGAACGCACCGCCGGAACGCAAGGAATCGCGCTGGCTCCAAGGCTGGACCTCCCGGGTGCGCGGATACGCCTCAGGCGCGTAGCCGCGACCTCAGCTCAGCGGGAAAGCGCACGTCACGGCGCTTCCACGATCCGCGTGGCGTTCGCCGGACCGGACCAATTTGCGCGCACAAACGCTTCCATCTCGCGGTCGTAGCGGCTGGAGCCGAGCGTCCCGATGATGCGGGCCGACCGCACCCGGCCATCCGCGCCTGTGGTGACGCGGATCGCCGCATTTCCGGACCGCGCCACGGTCGAGGTGTAGAGCGAAAGCGGCCCCTGCGGAAACGGCGTCTTCCATTCCCCCTCGCGATCCCCGCGCAGATCGATGACGAGCGGGAAGCGCAACTCTTGCGCCGCATGGAGGGCGCGGAGCTTCTCGGTTCCGGTGCCATACGCGGTGGCGAACTCCAGCGCGATTTCGTTGACGGCGGCGTCGCCACTGGACTTCGCAACCCTGGCCGGGCCGCGGCCGCGGGCAGGCAAATCGACGACAACGCGATACTCGGCCGGCGGCACCCGGGTGGTGAACCGGCGAAGTTTGAACCGCACCTGCTCGGCCGGCACCCGGATCCAATCCTTCCCACCGGGCACCGCCGGAGGGGCGCCGTCCGCAGGTGGAAGGAAAAGGAGAAGGGCGGCGACGCAGGAAAACGCGTGAATTTTCATGGGCGACTTCGCCCCTCAGATTGCGACCAGCGTCGGCTGATGTCGAGCGTAAACCGCTACTTCCCGCACCCCGAGTTCCGCAAGGATCAGAGCAACCTTTGCGTAGTCCTCGCCGAGTTGAAAATGGGAATGCGCATCACTCGCGACCGTGAGACGGATGCCCCGCGCCAGGGCGAGCCGGAGGAGCTCAACCTCGGGATATTGCTCGCCGACCGGCTTCCGCCAGCCGGCCGTGCTGACTTCGATTGCCAGCCCGCGCGCCTGGATGAAATCCAGTGTTTCACCGGCCAGCCGCGCAATGTCGGTCTTCGGGCGATGACCGTGAATCTTCACGAGATCGAGGTGCGAAAGGCAGTCCACCAGACCGGTTGCGGCAATCTCGCGCACCCGGCGAAAATAATCAGCGTAAACGTCGTCAATCTCGCGGCCATCGAACTGCGCCGCGCCGGCCGGCACGCTGTCAAACATCTGATCGGGTCGATCGAGGTAATGCACGCTTCCGAGCACGAAATCGAGTTGGTCCCAATTCCGCTCAACCCAGGCCCGGCCAGCCGCGCCGGTTTCGGGGTCGTTGTCCAGTTCGATCCCGGCGCGAATGGCGACATCGGGATTTGCGGCGCGCAGCCTTTCGATCGCGTCGAAATCGACCCCGGCGTGATACCGGTCATGATCCGTGAACGCGAGGTCGCGGACCCCTTTCTGGCGGGCGGAATCGACCCAGGGTTGCAGCAGCTCGGCGCTGTAGCGCTGAAGCCGATGCGCCTGCGGATGCGTGTGGTAGTCGCTGAACAATGCCATCGGCGCGAAACGATATCCGAACGTCGCAGAGCGGGCGGGCGGCTTCAGCCCTTACGGCTGCGGGGTGACCGGCTTGGTGACGTGCAACTCCTGGTCGTAGCCGATGAGGTAGGCTTCGACGTTATACGTCCGGCCGGCTTTCATCTCACGCGTCGTGATCGATTCCTTGTATTCCAGGCGCTCCTTCGGATTGACGATGAGGTAGCTGCCTTTCGGATCGAACGTGCGGTCGGCGCTCCATTGGCTCAGCACCTTCTCGGTGCCGGGATCGCGGATGAGCACTTCGATGCGTTGCGACGTCGCGAACTTCAGCGGCACGGCGCGCTTCCCGTTGTTGCGCACGATCAAGGTCGCCTCGATCTGGCGGGTTTCGCCGAGCTTGATCGGTTCCGGCGAGACGCGCAGCTGAGCTTCAAGAATGCGCAGGTTGCCAGTGTTGCTGCCGATCACGCCGCGGCCGCTGGCGAGCTGGACGCCGGAGACATCCTTCCGCCGGTTCAGGCACGCCGGAGGCGCCAGGACGACCAGCGCGAGCGCGAGACACGCCAAGGGAAGCGCGCGGAGCGCCGGCCGGGAGCCGGAGACGAGCAGACGGGGGTGACGGCGGAGGCGACGGAAAAGACTGTGCATGGCTGGGAGCAGAGCGGGAAGTGGCTTGTCATACGCAAGCCGGCCGGGAGTTGCAAATCCTAAGCGTTCCGGTAGAGACACGCATCGTCATGCCGGTGCGTTTGCTCCCTCCGACCTCTCGTGTGCCTGCACTCTTGGCGGGCGGTTTGCGGCGCGGCGGCGGGTGGGTTTTGCTGGCGCTTTGCGCACTGCTGGCGCTGGGCGCGGCGGGGAAGAGCGGTCCGCTGATCGCCGTCCGCTTCCATGGGGAGACGAGCGCGCTCGATGGGACGTTTGCGATGCCGGTGGTGTTCGACGGAGCGGTGCCGGCCCGGCGGATTTTTGTCGAGCGCATCCCGATGATTTCAGAGGCGAACATCGTCGCTTTTTTTCCGTTTCCCGCCACGGATGGCCGCGGGGGATTTGGCGCGGAGTTTCAACTCGATCGGCACGGGCAGCTGGCACTTTCAAATCTCAGCCTGGCGAAGCGCGGCACGCTCGTGGCCGTGATGGTGAACGGTCGCGCGGTGACGCCGCTGCGCGTGGACCGGCCCATTACAGATGGGTTGATCGTCATCCCGTTCGGCTTGACGGAGACGGAGATCGCGGCGCTGGAAAAGTCGTTTCCCCGCATCGGCCAGCCCCCCGGCACCAAGCCGGGACAGCGGGCGCGTCCCTGAATCCTTCGCCGCAAATGCATCCGCCCCTGACGATCGGTAAAAGTGCACGGAGCCGAAGGCGCGCCGCGTTACGCTGCTGGCTTGCGGCCGCCCTTTGGATCAACAGCGTGCTGTTTTCCGGTCGCGCCCAGGCGGCGGATCGGCTGGACCTGGCGTTGCCGACCGCGAACGACGCCATTTTCCGTGACGACCCGGCGGCATTTTATCAATACATCGAGCGCGATTTCCGGAACGAAAAAACCTATCCCTGGGAGGGCGGGCAATTCGGGTTTGTCCGTGATCCCATCGAGTCGCCGTTGGGGATTCTCTTTGTTCGATTCCATGAAGGCATCGATATCCGGCCCTTGCGGCGTGACGCGCGGGACGAGCCGCTGGACGAGGTGCTCGCCACGGCGGCGGGCCGGGTCGTGCATGTTTCCGGCGAAGCCCGGGCCAGCAATTACGGGCGCTACGTCGTCGTCGAGCATCGGTTCGACGGGTGCCCCTATTACTCCCTCTATGCGCATCTCAGCGAGATCTGGGTGACCGTCGGGCAGAGCGTTGCCCGCGCAGAAGCGATCGCGCGGATGGGGCACACCGGCGCCGGGATCGATCGCACGCGCAGCCATCTGCATTTCGAGCTGAACCTCATGCTCTCGCCGAACTTCGACCGCTGGTATGACGCGGTCGCGGCCGGTGGAGCCGACGATCCGAACAAACACGGAATCTTCAACGGCCAAAATCTCGCCGGGCTGGACATTGCCCGCCTGCTGCTCGCACTCCGGAAAAATCCAACCCTGACGCTGCCGGAATTTTTTGCGCAGGAAGAGACATTCTTCCGCGTCCTGGTCCCCGCCGGGCCAACGCCGCCGGAAATGCTCCGGCTCTATCCATGGATGGGCAACGGCGCGCCCTTCAACGCGCAGCCGCGCCCCGCATCCTGGGAGATCGCGTTTACCCGGGGCGGTCTCCCGCTAAAGATTCTGCCCTCCCCGACGACGGTCGCACGCCCGACGCTCTCCTACGTCAAGCCCGCGACGGTGCCCTACTGGCAGCTGACGCACCGCCTGCTTTACGGCGCCGGGAATCTGGCGACGATTTCGCCCTACGGAATGAAGTTGCTCAATCTCATCACGCAGCCGCCGGCTGCCGGCGAATCTCCAGCGGTCGAGCCGCGCGAGCCGCGCCGTCCGCCGGGTCGGTGAACGCCGGCGGGATTCCGAATTGCCTTTCTGGCGACCACGTTTTGCCCGCGGCCGGATTGAGCTACCTTTCCAGTGTGACGACCCAGGATTCCGCGCCACCCACCACCACTCCGGTCGCGACGCGGATCGTGCTGTTTTTCGACGGGGTTTGCGGGCTCTGCAACCAAACCGTCGATTTTCTGATCGCGCACGACGCGGACCGCCGGTTCCTTTTCGCGCCGCTGCAGGGCGAAACCTTTGCCGAGGTCACGCGCGATCGGCCGGATCTGCGCGCCATCGATTCCGTAATCGTAATGCACGAACGCGACAACGGCAGGCAGAGGCAATTTCTGATCCGGAGCCACGCCGTAATGTTTGCGCTTAGCCAGTTGGGAGGTCGCTGGAGCTGGCTCGCGCGGCTGGGTCTCTGGATCCCGCGACCGTTGAGCGACGCAATTTACAAAATCGTCGCCCGCGTCCGCTACCGGATTTGGGGCAAGCGCGAAGCCTGCCGCCTGCCGACCGCTGAGGAGCGCGGTCTTTTCCTGCCGTGATCGGAGGCGGCGAAGCTCCGCCGCGTTCCCCTTACGCCGGCCGATGGCCGTGCAGGTCTTCGCCGTCCGGCTTGCCGGTTTCCGACTTGCCGTTTTCCAGCTCCCCGATCGCGCGGGTGCCGCCAGTCGGCGCGGTCAGGCGATCCGTGGAGGAAAACGGCCGGAAGGCGCGGCGGATCAGTGCGGTGACCCCGCTCTCGCTGGCGACAATTTCGTCTTCCGCGTCGCGGACCGCCTTTTCCCAGACCGGCGAAAAGCCCGGCGCGGTTTGGTTGAGAATGCGCACGGCCTTGTCGTAGATCAGCAACATCCGCATCTCATTCCGACCCGGCTTCTGCTGCCATTCCTTGATCGTCACGCGCAGATTTTCGTTCTGCTGGCGGAGCAACTCGGTTTCCTGCTTGAGCGAATGACTGCCCTTCGCGGTGATCTCCATCTGGGTGTGGAGATGCTCGCGCAGCTTGTTCACCTCGCGGCTCAATTCGCTCCGCTTCGCCAAGTTGAGATACCAGGTCAGAAGCACGAAAAACAAACCGACCGCCAGACCCCAGACGAAGGGACTGGCCGCAAGTTGGCGAAGGAAATCACTCATGGCGGAAAGGTGCAGACGAACGCCCGGAAAGCAAGCGTCCAGTGGGTAAAAGGGAATTCGGCTGCCGGGTGAGCGCTGGCCGGGACCGATCAGCACGAAGTCGGCAGGCGCTGGGCAAGCTTCACCGCGTGGTCGAGCGCGCCCGCGACAAAGCTGAGGCACTCGACGGCGCCTTGCGGTTTGCCGGGCAGCGCGACCACGAGCGCCCGGTCCACGACGGCCGCCAGACTGCGCGAAAGAATCGCGTTCGGCGTGATCTTCATCGACTCCGCCCGCATCACTTCGCCGAAGCCGGGCAGCTCCACGCGCTGGATGCCGCGGATCGCTTCCGGGGTCACATCCCGGGGCGCGATCCCGGTGCCGCCGGTGGTAAGAATGAGGCCGCACCCCTGCGCGCAAAAGCCGCGGATCGCTTCCCGGATGCGCTCGACGTCGTCAGGCACGACGGCTTCCACCTGGACCTGCCAGCCGCGCCGCTCCGATTCCGCCCGTAACGCCGGACCGCCAAGATCCGCGTATTCGCCGGCGGATGCGCGGTCCGAAACCGTGATGATACCGACAACGAGAGATTTTCGCTCCATACCCTCCGAACTGAAAATACAGTTTACGCAGACGCGGGATCCGTCACCGGCGTCTTCGTCTTCCGGTCGAGCGTGACGTCGCCGATCCGCATCGCTTTATCGACCGCCTTGCACATGTCGTAGATCGTCAATGCCGCCACGCTGACGGCTGTGAGCGCCTCCATCTCCGCGCCGGTGCGGCCGACCGTGCGGATCTCGCTGGTAATCCGCACGCCGTCTGCGCGCAGCTCGAAATCGACCGCGACGGACTGCAGCAGCAGCGTATGACAAAGCGGGATCAGCGCGCTCGTGGACTTCGCCGCCTGGATGCCGGCGATCCGCGCGGTGGCGAGGACGTTTCCCTTCGCGATTGCGTGGCTTTCAATCAAAGCAAGGGTCTCTGGCTGGAGAAAGATCTGCCCGCTCGCCGCGGCGACGCGCCAGCTCTCCGGCTTCGCGGAAACGTCCACCATGCGCGCGGTGCCGTCGGCGGCGAGGTGCGTCAGGCCGGGGGTGGCGACGTTTCCTTCCATGATGACGGGACGACGAGGCGCCGCACTCAGCCGCCGATGGCGACCATCTTGCGATTCGGCTGGTAATTGTCGCGGAAGTCGTGCTGCTTCGGTTTCCGGGCGACGACGCCGAGGAAAAAGTCACGCAGTTCCGCATCGGTCGCGCCCGCCCGGAGCGGCTCACGGATGTCGAATTCCAGGTAAGAACCAAGACACGGCCGGAGTTTTCCCTCGCAGGTCAGACGCAGCTTGTTGCAGCTCTCGCAGAAATGGAGGTCGGTCATCGCGCCGATAAACCCGATCTGCTGGTCGCGCCCGGCGACGCGGTAATACAAGGCCGGGCCGTTCGTCTTGAACTCGGGCTGGCGGACGAGCGGGCCGGTTCCTTTTTCGATCAGGCGGCGGGCTTCAGCGATCG
Source organism: uncultured Verrucomicrobiae bacterium (assembly GCA_963762725.1). Lineage (GTDB taxonomy): Bacteria > Verrucomicrobiota > Verrucomicrobiia > Chthoniobacterales > SZAS-18 > JAFAXH01. The sequence continues at coordinate 1,130,104 of CAVXLY010000007.1, forward strand.
GCAGGAAGTTTGCCTCGGTCAGCACGTCTGTCGAACTCACCGGCATTAGCTCGATGAAACGCAGCAGCAGGCCCCGCTCATGGGCGAAATCGATCAGCGGGACGAGCTGATCTTCGTTGCGCCCGCGCATCAGCACGCAGTTGATTTTGATCTCCTGGTCACGGAAACCGGCCGCGCGGGCGGCGTCGATGCCAGCGATCGTCTGATCCAGATAGTTCCGCCCCGTGATGGCGGCGTAGGCGTCGCGATCCAGGGTGTCGAGGGAGATGTTCACGGTGCGGACGCCGTAGCCGCGCAGGCAGGCGGCCATGGTGCGCCCGCCGTGATCCGCGACCGGGCGCGGCAGGAGCGAGCCGTTCGTCGAGATCCCGAGATCGCGGATCGCGGGAATTTCCTGGATGAGCTTGAACAGCTCGAGCACCCCGCGCCGGGTCAGCGGCTCGCCACCGGTGACGCGCAGTTTGGTCACTCCCAGACTTGCGCCGACGCGGATGATGCGGGCAATTTCCTCGTAGCTCAGGATTTCCTGGTGCGGAAGCCATTCCTGCAATTCCTGCGGCATGCAATACACGCAGCGCTCGTTGCAACGATCGGTAATCGACACGCGCAGATAGCTGATGAGATGGCCGTAGGGATCCTGCACGCCGCGAAAGTAGGCGACCACTTGCAGGCTGGCAAGAAGCAGGTCGCCGCTCGCGGCCCGGCGGGGAGGAAAGCGTTGACACAAAGGCACTCGCTCCCCTACTAAACTTCAGCGAATGAATCCTTTCGCCGACGGATCCCGGGTGCGCTTCCGCCGTGGAGCCGTTTTGACGCTCGGGTTGCTCCTGCTTGCTGGGTTGACTGCCTGCTCCACGCCGCAAACCCGCGCGCGGCGCAGTCCCGCCGTTTACGGTGCGCTTTCAAAGCCGGACCGACGGCTCGTGCTGCAGGGCGGCGTTCACGACGGCATGAGTCGCGACGCCGTTTTCATCGCCTGGGGCCAGCCGGATTTCGTTCACCGGAAAACCGACAAATCGACAGAAACGGAAACCTGGATCTACGAACGGCAGATCACGCAACTGGCCCCGCTGAGTTCCTACGAGGACCGCACGCGGCCGCGCACCGGCAACCTTTCCTACCGGTCACCCGGCTTCGACTCCGGGCCCGCGTTTTCCGCCGGGCCGTATGCCGGCCGGTCGTTTTTCCAGCCCGGCGTGCTGGTGCTCGGCTACCGCTACCGGAAAGCGGAATTCGTCGGCGGCAAACTGAAGGCGCACTCCGATTGGGGTCCGCTCCACTGAACCCCTGCCCGCCCGGGGGACGAATCCGATAGTGACGATCCCGTCCCCGATCTCCATGAAAACCATGCTCTGCCCGCGCCTGCACCGTTTCCCGCTCCTCTTCGCCTCCCGGCTGGCCGCGACCGTCGTCGCCCTGCTGCTCGTCGGCTGCGTCTCGACGCAGGACCGCGCCAGCGAGCGCCCGGCGGCGTTTCGAGCGCTGTCAGCCGCCGACCGGAATCTCGTGCTCAGCGGCCAGGTCCGCGAAGGCATGAATAAGGATGCCGTCTTCATCGCCTGGGGCTCGCCGGACCGCGCCTTCGCCGGCCGGGCCGAGAACAAGCCATTCGAAACCTGGGTTTACCTTACCCAGCGGACGACGCCCACGCCGGCGGGTCCGATCTACTACGGTCCCTATCTCGGGTTGTATCCGCGTAACGTCGCGATCATCGGCGGCCGCGGTCGGCGCGGCCGTTACGTGAATGCCGGCGCCTACTACGACGCCGCCTGGCTTTACCGCTCGGAATTCCAGGTTTCCGAGGTGCCGTATCGGAAGGCCGTGTTCATCGACGGCCGGCTGCGCAGCTTTGAAACCTTGACCCGGGACAGCCGGTGACGGTGGCAGGCGCCCTCGCAACTTGCGGCTCCCCGGCGTTAATTCTCCGACCATTTTTGTTCCGCGGTTCTGGCGCGTCGCGATGCGGCGCGCGATGGTAGCTCATGGCTTTTCGCTCTTTTGCCGATTTTCTGCGGACCTTGGAAAACGCCGGTGAACTGCGCCGGATCACCGATCCGGTGGCGACGGAACTGGAGATCACCGCGCTCGCCGATCACGAGATGAAATCCCCGGGCGGCGGCCGGGCGCTGCTCTTCGAGCGGCCGACGATCGACGGGGCGCCCTCCCGGTTTCCGCTGGCGATCAACACCATGGGCTCGCGCCGCCGCATGGCGCTCGCCTTGGGCCTGGAGGACGTGGACGAGCTTGCCCACCAGATGCAGCTCATCCTCAAGGCGAAGCCGCCGACGAGTCTGCGTCAGGGCTGGGAGCTGATGAAGCAGGGCGTCGATCTGCTGCACGCCCGCCCGAAACGGGTGAAGGACGGGCCGTGCAAGGAGGTCGTGCACCGCTTCGACGGAAAGAACTCCGCCGCGGCCGGGACGACTCTGCGCGATCTGCCGGTGCTGCATTGCTGGCCGCAGGATGGCGGCCGGTTCATCACGCTGCCGAATGTTTACACGCGCGACCCGGAAACCGGCGAGCGGAACGTCGGCATGTATCGGATGCAGGTTTATGATGACCGCACGACCGGCATGCACTGGCAGGTCCACAAGGTCGGCGCCCGACACGGCAAGCGGTATTACGAACGCGGCGAGCGCATGCCGGTGGCCGTCTGTCTCGGGGGCGATCCGGCTTACACCTTTGCCGCCACGGCTCCGCTTCCCGACGGTCTCGACGAGATTCTTTTCGCCGGCTTTGCGCGGAAAAAATCGGTCGAACTCGTGAAGTGCGAAACGAACGATCTCGAAGTCCCGGCCGACGTCGATTTCGTGCTCGAAGGCTACGTGCAGCCCGGCGAGGCGCGGCCGGAAGGGCCGTTCGGCGATCACACCGGATTCTACACGCCGGTGGATGACTATCCGGTGTTCCATCTCACCGCGATCACTCACCGCAAGGAGGCGATCTACCCGGCGACGATCGTCGGCGTGCCGCCGATGGAGGATTATTACATCGGCGACGCCAGCGTGCGCGTTTTCCTGCCGGTGATGCGGATGAACTTCCCGGAAATCGTGGACCTCACGCTGCCGCCCGAGGGCGTCTTTCACAACCTCGTCTTCGTCTCCATCCGCAAGCAATATCCGTATCAGGCTTACAAGATCATGCACGGCCTCTGGGGCATGGGGCAGATGATGTTCAGCAAATACATCGTCGTCGTGGACGAGGACTGCGACGTGCACAACACCAGCGAGGTGCTCTTCCGGCTGTGCGCCAACACGGATCCGCAGCGCGACAGCACGTTTGTCAAAGCGCCGTGCGACAGCCTCGACCACGCGCCCAGCGTCGCGAACATCGGCAGCCACATGGGTTTTGACGCCACGCGCAAGCTGCCCGGCGAAGGGTATCAGCGCACCTGGCCCGACCTGGTGAAAATGGATCCTGCGGTGCTCGCGAAAATCCACCCGCTGCTCGACCGCCGATGAAGCTGTCCCCAAGCGCCCGCCCCGCCCCCGGAGCGGCTCCCCTGCCCCTGGCCGAGCGGACGCTGACGCTCGGCGTCATCGTCGCGGCGCTGGGATATTTCGTGGACATCTACGACCTGGTGCTCTTCAGCATCGTGCGCATCCGCTGCCTGCAGGCGATCGGCATCACCGATCCGCAGGCACTCCTCGATCAGGGCGCGCTGCTGCTCAACGTCCAGATGTTCGGCATGCTGCTCGGCGGCATCGGCTGGGGCATCCTCGGCGACCGGCGCGGGCGGGTGTCGATCCTGTTCGGGTCGATCATTCTTTATTCCATCGCCAATCTGCTCAACGGCTTCGCCAATTCGTTCCAGTCGTTTGTCATTCTCCGCTTTGTCGCGGGTGTCGGCCTGGCGGGGGAGCTGGGGGCCGGCATCACGCTGGTCGCAGAGACGCTGCCGGCGGGCAAACGCGGGTATGGGGCCGCCATCGTCGCCGGATTCGGCGTGCTCGGCGCCGTGCTCGCGAACTGGATCGCCGAACGCTACGACTGGCGGGCGGCTTACATCATCGGCGGCGTCCTCGGCCTGGCGCTGCTGGCGTTGCGCTTCGGAGCGATCGAGTCCGGGATGTTCAAGCGCGCGCTGGCTTCGGATGCAGCCAGGGGCCTGGCGCGCGGAAACTTCCTCAGTCTGTTCACCGACCGGGCGCGTTGCTGGCGCTATGTTTGCTGCATTTTCACCGGGCTGCCGCTCTGGTATATGGTCGGCATCCTGATGACGCTTTCCCCGGAGCTGGCGCGGCAGCTCGGGGTGCAGGGCAACGTGACCGCCGGGCGCGCGATCACGTATTGCTATCTCGGCATCGCTGCGGGCGATTTTCTCAGCGGCGTGGCCAGCCAGCTCCTGCACAGCCGCAAGCGGGTCATCCTCGTGTTTCAGCTCCTGATGGCCAGCTGCGTCGTGGCCTATTTTTCGGCGCGGGGCGTCAGTTCCACCACGTTCTATCTGATCTGCTCGGCGCTTGGATTCGCGGGCGGTTATTGGGCGGTGCTGCTGCTGATGTCCGCGGAGCAATTTGGCACCAATCTGCGCGCTACCGTGGCCACGACGGTTCCTAATTTCATCCGCGGCGCTCTGCCGCTGCTTACGCTCCTGTTCCAGGGTCTCAAGCCCTCACTGGGCCTGACCGGGAGCGCCGCAGTGACCGGCGCGCTTTGCCTGACGCTGGCGTTGCTCGCCCTCACGCAACTCGCTGAAACCAGCGGGCGCGAACTCGACTTTTTGGAGCACTGAAGACCACGAACCGCCGCAGGCTCACGGCATGATGAAAATGCGGTTGCAGCTCGGGTCGCGCACCGGCTCGCCGCTCGGAATCCCGCGGCAGTCGAGCTGGTAATACGGCGCATACGGGCTGATGACATACCCGCGCCGGCCGGTCCGCGAGCCGACCGGATAATCCCGGCGCCGACCGTAATGGTAGTCGCGGTCATCCACGGTCGAGCCGATCAACGCGCCGGCGATCGCCCCCGCCCCGGCGCCGAGCGCGGCGGTCCGGGCACTGCCACCGGCAATCCCGCCGATGATCGCGCCGCTCGCCGCCCCGATGCCGGCGCCCTGGCCAGTCGCGGTATCGCAGGAGGTGAGCCCGAAGCACATCGCCCCGGCGGCGGTGACGGCGAGCAGGGAACCAGTGGAAAGAAACGCGGGGCGGGAAGGAGTTTTCATCAGGGAATCAGACGGAGAGATGGGGGACGGCATTCGACTAGGTATTTGAGCCTACTTCGCGGCGGGACGCACCCGCGGACGTTTTCCGGGGCGGGACACCGCGACGCCGCGCAAAGGCGACCGTGGCCGCCAGCCAGAGTTTCTGCGGTTTGTTCAGACGGTAGCTGCGTTGAAACACCCGGAACTCATCGCGCCGCATCCGGTCGAGCAGCCGATGGTAAACGACGCGCATGATTTCCGCGGCCAGCATCGATCGCGCTTCGGCAGCCGGCAGCGCCTGCACGGCGGCGGCGTAATGCGCTTCCGCCCGGTCAGCCTCAAGCTGCATCAGCTGGAGGAACCGGGCATCGTGACGCCGTGCGCGGAGGTCATCCGGCGATAGTCCGCAACGCTTGAGGTCTTCGACCGGAAGATAGATGCGCCCGCCGTTGTCGAGATCTTTGCCGACGTCGCGAATGATGTTTGTCCATTGCAACGCAAGTCCCAGCTCGACCGCGTATCGGCGACAAGCCTCCGCGTGGGCGGCGTCGTAGCCGAAGATCTCGATGCTGACCAAGCCGACCACGCTGGCGACGCGGTAGCAATAGGCGCGCAGATCATCAACGGTGCCGAAAAGCCGCGGCGCGAGGTCCATCTCGCAGCCGGTGATAATTTCCAGAAAATGCTCCCGCGGCAGCCGGTATCGCGCGATCAGCGATTGGACTTGGGCGAGCAGGTTTCCGGCGCCGCCGGCAGCGTCGGCCGCCGGAGCGACGAGCGCCGACCGCCAGGCCGCGAGCAAAGCCGGCTTCTCAGTCGCCGGCACCTCCGGATCGTCCGCGATGTCGTCCACCACGCGGCAAAACGTGTAGAACACGTTCATGTCGGCCCGTTTCTCCGCGGACAAACAGAGAAACGACAGCGCCAGATTCGATTGGCCCGAGTAGTCCGCCGCAGCGCCGACGCGATCGGGGTGCAGGAGATGCGATTGAACCGGTGAAGGCATGAACGAAGGGACGCGCGGAGTGGGCAGGATGTCGGAAGCCCGTGCGACTGGCGAGCATCTTTGGCCGCGCCGGCGGCGTCGGTAATCTTCTAGAATCTGACCATTTCTTCTTGCTCCGGCCGGCCGCTGGAAAGCCGCCGGTAAAGACACACCCAGCTCGCCAGCAACCAGCCGCTCAGCAGCGACCAACCGAGCGGAAACAGGAGCGACATCCCCGCCGCCAGGATCGTGGCTGGCCCGCCGACCGCTTCGACCAGACCTTCGTGCAACGCGGTCAGCGACAGGAAATGGAGTCCAGCCACCGTCACCAGCCAGAACACGTGCGCGCCGTGCGCGCGGATAAGGCGCAGATGATCGCGCCACGCCTGGCGCAGCGATTCATTGTGAAACACGAGCGTGATCTGCAACGTCGCGCCGCCGAGCAGCACGGCGCAAAGCGCCCAGCGTCCCGCCTGCGCCCAGCCGAGCGCGACGCCCACGGGAATCGGCACGTCCGCGGCGAGGAGGAACAGCGGCAACTGGATGCCGAGCGCGCTGATGCCTAGCACCGCGCCCGCCCACTTCAAAACAAAGGCGAATCGCCGCACGGCGAAATGCCGCAGCTCCGCGTGATCAAACCCGAGCCCGCGGATCCAGGCATACGCCAGCAGAATGAGATAAATCTGCAGCGCCACGCCGAGCAGACAGTCGAAGACGAAGCCGAGCGCATCCACCGCCGCGAGCAGCCAAGGCAGCGCCACCGTGAGCGCACCGGGCTGGCTGCCAGGCAGCGCGCCGATGAGGCGCTCGCGGCCGACGAGAAAGATTGCCGGCTTGAAAAACGCCGCCAGCGCGCAGACGAGCGTGATCGCCAGGGCCACGAGTCCACGGACCCAGCCAAGCCGGCGAAACAACGCGCGGGAAAGCTCCGCCTGGTAACCGCCCCAGTTGAGCAGAAACATCAGGGCGCCGATTGCGGAAAGTGGGAACATGGCGATGCCGACGTTGAAAATCCCCGTCGTGCCTTCGAACGCTGGCAGCACGGCATTGCCGAAAACGGTCACCCAATCCGGCACCGTCCAGCCGCGCCAGCCCGCGAGCCCACCGGAGCCGAGGGTGAATGCGCGCAGCCAGAATTGGAAAAGCGCGCTGACGACGCCGAAGGCTGCCGGCAGCACCCACAGCTGCGGGTAACGCCGCACGCAGCGCAACCCGTCGCGCAGACTCGCGCGCACCGGGTTCGCCAGCATCAGCAGCGCGTAGCCGGCCGCCGCGCCGGCCGCCAGCACAAGCGAGAGCGAGGCCGTGGCGGCGTCAGACATACGCGGTGGCCCGATCCGCGGTCGCCGCGGCGCCGGCGTCGCGCGGCCCGGGGGCGGCGGCCGGCTTCCGGGCGAGCGCGAGGAGCGAGAGGCCCCACGGCAGGCCGCCGGGGAGCGACGCCACCAGCCGCGCTTCGCTCGCGAGCACGGCCCGCAACGCGGAGGTGACAATTCCCCGCCCCACTCCGTGCCGCAGGTCGTCGTGCGCTTCCGCTTTCGCCGGGGGCTGGAAGCGTTCGCCGAGCCGCTTCGCGACCGCCACGGGGAACAGCCAGGTATTCAAATAGCTCATCCGGCCCGGCTCCAAGCCCGCGGCGCGCAGCTTGGTGCGGAGTTCCTTCCGGTTATAACGGTGCGTGACCTGCCAGGTGCGGTCGTGCTGGCCGCGAAGCCAGTCGAACGCTGCGACACGCACGAAAAACCAGCCGCCCGGCCGGAGCACGCGTGTCACTTCCGCGAGCGCCGCGGCGTCGTCCACGCCGCGGGTGACGAGCACGTCAAAGCTGGCGATAAAATCGAAGCTCTCGGACGCGAACGGCAGCGCGTTTACCGACGCCTGCGCCAGACGGCCGTCGAAGCCCCGCTCGCGGCAGGGATGCAGAGCGTCGAGCGCGTAGTCGATGCCGACCGGGCGCTCGCTGTAGCGTCGCAAAAACTTCAGGTTGCGCCCGGTCCCGCACCCGGCGTCCAGCGCCCGACAATCCGCAGGCGGCGGCAGTTCCCCGGCCCGGACGAGACCATCGAAGAGCCGGGTCGCGATGGTTTCCATCCCGTGGAACCACCAGTGTTCGTCCTCGACTTCGAACATGCGGCGATAGGAGGCGGATGGAATGGTCAGATCGTTCGTCATGGCAAGGCGGAAAGCGCCGCCGGTTTCGGTTCCAGCGCGTCGATTTCCAGTTGGGAAAGTGCAAACATCAGCGCGCGCGGATCATCCGCCGTGGGTTCGCGCGCCGGGAGCGGCGAGCGGAATACCAGCGTGCTGGTGCCCGGCGGCAACTCCAGCGGGATATTCTCGCTGCTTTGGTAGTAATCGCCAAAAACTCCGTGCCAAATCGGCGTGCGGGTGGTGGTCTCCCCAGCGGGCGCGGGAGTGACAAAATCCACGTCCATCGGCCGGTCATTCGTCAGGGTGCGCCCGCGAAACCGCAGCACGGCTCGGACCGGATACGGATGCGGATTGACGAGGGAAATCTCCGCACCGTTCCCGCCCCAACGCCAGTATTCGCCGCGCCGCTGCTCGGCCGCGAACCACCCGGTCCCGAACCCGAGATCCACCCAGCCCGGGGCCGCCCGGCGCACCAGGAAGAAGCTGGAGTTCAGCTCGATCGTGTCCTCGGGATTCAGCGTGCGCAGCGAGAGCAGCCGATTTCGCAAATCCCAGTCGCCTCGCAGTTCCGTGGGCCGTCGGCCTTCGTAGGTCGGCAGCGCGAAATATTGCGGCCGGCGCAGGAGCAGCGCATTGGCCCACAGCCGGTGCCAGTAGAACTCGAGGCAGAGGTTCAGCGAGTGAACTTCCGGGAGCGTCTCGATCCGGGCGACGTCGCGCAACGCCGGGTCGAGGGTCAATCCGGAGCCGCGCACCGCGGCGTTGAAGCGCGGCCACGCCAGCCCCTGCAGCGCGCCAAGCAGGAGCGCCAGCGCGGCGCCGGGCACCCAGACTCCGAAGCGCCGGCTGAACTGCCGGCTCCACGGATCCAGCCACAGGCAAAGGCCGATCAACGTCCCCGGATACAGGACGCAAAACAGTTTGTAGCCATCGTAGCTCGCGCTCCCGCCGACCCCGCTCAGGAGGATCACATACCCGCAGAACGTCGGGATGATAAACGCCAGTGCCAGCAGCCAGCGCTCGCCCGCCAGCAGAAACGCCCGCTGACGCAGACGCGGCAATAGAAAGGCGCCGCAAAGGAGCAGCGCGCCCAGGAGCAGCCCGCCGACCGCCCAGGCCAGCGGAAGCGCCGCCGGAGCCAGCTTCTCGTCCCGAAAAACGCCGAACCAGCCGGCCGGTCCGAACGGTGGAATCCTCCAGCCGAACGGCGTGCCCTGGAAGAGCTGGAGCCGCTCGATCACGGTGAAAACGCGCGCCGGGAAGAGCGCCGTCGCCAGCATCACCTGGAGGGCGAGAAAAACGAGCCAGCGCGGCAGAAGCCGCCAGCGGCGCCGGAAGATTGTCTGCGCGCCGGCCCAGGCGAGCAGCGGTGCGTAACAAAAGAGCAGCACAAAATTGTAGCTCCCGAGGATGATCCAGTGGCCGACGAGAAAAAGCGGCGCCCAGTGCCACAATGCGAGGTTCCCCCGCCCCGCCGCGCGAAACGCCTGCATCCCCGTCCAGGTCAGCAGCGCGACCGCCGGAGCCGCGAGTAACTGGCCGAGCGCGGTCTGGTAAACCGCGTAGAGCAGGATCGGGTTGAACCCGTAGAGCGCGGTGATGATTCCGGCCGAAAAAGTCCGCACTCGAAATGCGGCCCGCGCGAGCCAGAAAACCAGTGGCAGCCCGAGCACGTGGAGCACGACGCCGAGGACCGTGACAAGCTGGTCGGGGCGCGCGGATAGCACCGGCCCGTTCAGCGCCAGCAAAGCGGATGGCGTGAAATGATTCAGCCGCAGCCAGAACTCGTAAAAGTGCGCCGTCGTGCCGACCCGCGTCACCTCGCTGGCCGCGACGAAACCGACCTCGTCGTGCCGGGAAAACTCGAGCAGCACGCGCCCGCCGCCCGCGTAGTCCGCCGCGTCGCAGCTGCCCAGCGAGACAGCGTTCAGCATCTCCGGCGGCCGGGTGAGCGGATACGTCAGCGCGACAAAGCAGCACGCCATCAGCAGCCACTGCGGCCAGAACCGCGCGGCACCAGTGCGGAGCAGCGAGCCACAGCGCCGCCAGCCGCCGGCTCGCCAGACCGCCAGGAGAAAAACGGCGACCGGCAGGAGCTGCACGAGGACCGCCCAACGCTGGGTGCCGGGCAGGCTGGCATTCGCGCCGACCCAGACGGTGCCGGATTGCAAGGCAAGCCCGCAAGCCGGACAGAAGGCCGGCCAGAAACGCTGCCAGCGGCGCGGGAGCACTAAGAGCGCCAGCCCGATGCCCCAGGCGCAGGCCAGGAGGGCAAGGGCGCCGCCGGTAAAATACCAGATCATACCGTGTGCACAGCCGCCGGCGGAGGGCCGGTCAGCCGTGGTTCGCGGGCTGCCCGCTGAGGTCCGAGGAGGGGGATCGCACCACGCCACCCACGGGGGCCGAAACCGCGCGCCGCGGCGGACCCTTGCGCCGCAGAATCACCAGCTCCGTCCAAAGGCTCAGCAACTGCAGGCCGGTGCGCCACAATCGGGGGAGATTAAAGAATTGCGAGCGCCCGTAGGTGCGATGGTAATGGTTGACCGGCACCTCGACGAATTTGAAGCCGGCGTCTTGAAATTTCTTCACCATCTCCAGGCAGATGGTGCCGCTGTCGCTGCGCAGCTCGATCGCCTGAAACAGCGAGCGCCGCATCAACCGGAAATCGCAGTCCACATCGCGCAGCCGGAAGCCAAACATGAGCCGCACCAAGTGATGATACACCCGGCCGATGACAATCCGATACCACGGGTCGTTACGCGAAATCTTGTAGCCGTTGACCACGTCCACCCGCCGCCCGGCCTCCTGCGCGCGCAGGGCGGCATCCACGAGAAGTTGGAGCTGGCGCGGGTCGTATTGCGCATCGCCATCGGTGTAGAAGACCCATTCCTTCGTCGCCGCCGCGAAACCGGAGCGCAGCGCCGCGCCATAGCCGAGGTTTCGGGGATGGTGCACGATGCGCACCCGCGGCGCGTGCTTCGCAGCCAGCTCGTCGAGCACGGCGCCGGTGGCGTCCGCGCTGCCGTCGTTGACGACGATGACCTCGAAATCGTCCGCGCACGCTTCAAGCGCGGCGAGCACGGTGACGACCATCGTGGCGATCGTGCCGGCATCGTTGTATGCCGGGAAAAACGCCGAGATGGAGGGCAGCGTGGCGGCGCGCCCGAGGGGTGGTGCGCCATTCGGTGATGGGGGACAACTTTCCAAGTGGTCCGCTTTACATGCTGCGGGGAATCCGGTCAAGCCGACAGCACTGGGTCAATTTGCGGTCGGCGGGCGGCCGCGTCGCGCCGCCGGGTTCGCCGAGCGGAGCCGGTCCAGCCGGCAGGCGTCACCCGGGCGAACGCTGATGCACGAAATCGCGAATCGCGTCGGCAACCGCATCGGCATCGGCTTCCGGCAATTCGGGGAACATCGGCAGCGAAAGCACCTCCGCCGCCGCCCGCTCGGTTTCCGGCAGCGGACCAGCGGCGAGACCGCGCTCCAGGTAGGCCGGTTGCAGATGAATCGGCACGGGATAATGGACGAGCGTCCCGATGCCGACCCCGCGCAGATGCTCCGCGAGCGCCTCGCGATCCGGGGTGCGGATGACAAACTGGTGCCAGACGCTCCGTCCGAACGGCGACTCCCGCGGCAGCACGATGCCCGGAAGGCCGGCAAGGCGTTCCTGGTAACGGGCGGCCAGACGCTGGCGGCGCGCATTGTCCGCGTCGAGGTCACGCAGCTTCACGCGCAGCACCGCGGCCTGGAGCTCGTCGAGGCGGGCGTTCCAGCCGGCTTCTTCGCTGATGTAACGAGCCCGGCGCCAACCGTATTGACGCAGCGATCGCAGGGTCGCCGCCAAGGCCGCGTCGCCAGTGACCACAGCGCCGCCGTCGCCGAGCGCGCCGAGGTTCTTCGTCGGATAAAATGAGAACGCCGCGACGTCGCCGATGCTCCCGACCCGCCGCCCGTCAGCCGTCAGCGCGCCGTGCGCTTGGGCGCAATCCTCGATCAGACGCAACCCGTGTTCCCGACAAAAATCGCTGACGGCTCCAAGGTTCGCCGGCTGTCCGTAAAGGTGGACCGGGATCACGGCGCGGGTGCGCGGCGTGCGCGCCTTTTCCAGGCCGCGTGGATCGAGGTCGAAGCACTTCGGATGGATATCGACCAGGACGGGCTGCGCGCCGGAAAGCTCGATCGCCGCGACGGTCGCCACGGCGGTGTGCGACACCGTGATCACCTCGTCGCCCGGGCCGATGCCGCAGGCCCGGAGCGCGAGATGCAGCGCGTCGGTCCCGCTCGCGCAGGTCACGCAGTGCCCGACGCCGACATAGCTCGCAAATTCGGACTCGAACGCCTCGGTTTCCGGACCGAGCAGGTAACGGCCGGACGCCAGCACGCGGCCGATCGCCGCATCGATCTCCCCGGCGCGGGCCAGGTAGCTGGCGTGCGGACTGGTTTGCGGGATCTCCTGCCTCATCGGGTCAGGCGGCGGCGTCATGCCAGTAATGTTTGTGGTGCCGCGCGTAGAATTCCAGGGTTCGAGCGAGCCCTTCGCGCAGCGGCACGCGCGGCGCCCAGCCGAGCCGTTCCTGGATCCGGCGGTAGTCGCTGTAATAGCTCCCGATATCGATCCGCTTCCGCTCGCCGGGAAACGGCACGATCCGCACCTCGCCCCGCCCGTTCAGCTCGACGAGCTGTGTCGCCAGATCCTTTAGGCTGACGTAATCCGAGGCGCCGAGATTGAAGACTTCGCCGTCCGCGCGGGGATCGACGGCCGCCACGATCAACGCGTCCACGACGTCGTCCACAAAGTTGAAGTCGCGCAACTGCGCCCCGTCGCCGAATACCGGGATCGGGTTGCCTTCGAGCAGATGCCGGAACCAGACGCCGAGAAATGTCTGCCGATCGTCCACGACGCGCATGCGCGGGCCGTAGGTGTTCGTCAGCCGCAGAACGCAGGTGCGCAGCCCGTGGGCGCGGTGATAGACGAGATGATAATTCTCGCCCGCGAGCTTGTTCACGCCGTTCACATCCACCGGCGAGAGCGGATGACGCTCGTCCACCGGCAGGTAGCAGGGCGCGCCGTAAATCTGGCGGGTGCTGGAGAAGACGATCTTGATCGTCGGGTTGTATTGGCGGCAGGCTTCGAGGATCGAAAGCTGCGCGCGGCAGTTGATCTCCAGATCGGTGTGCGGATCCCGCATGGAATCGAGATGGCAGGTCTGACCGGCGAGATTGAACAGAAAATCCTGCCCGCGCACCAGGTGGCGCATGGAATGCGGGTCGCGCACGTCGGCGACATTCACCCGCACCTGCGAAGAAAGGTCGGCGACGTTGAACGGGTTGCCGCCGTATTCCGGGATCAGGCTGTCGATCAGCGTGAGGTGCGCGCCGCCGGCGGCGAGGCGGTGCGCGAGATTCGACCCGATGAAACCGAGGCCGCCGGTGATCAGCACATGTTTGCCGCGCAACTGCGACAAATGGTCCGTCGGGGCTCGGGAGTCGGGGGTGGACAAGACGTTAACGGCGGGGGAAGCCATGCGACAACGCACCGTAAGCCCGCGGCAGCACGAAAGGGAGCGAAAAATCGGGTGCTTCCTCAGCGCACCAGACCCCAATGCCGTCCGAACGGCCAATAAACCAGCAGCCCGCGACCGACGACGTTTTCCACCGGCACCTTGCCCCAAACCCGGCTGTCCGAGCTGTTATAGGAATTGTCGCCGAGCGCGAAGTAGCCGTCGTCCGGCACGCGGAAAATATCCGCCGGGGTGCGCAGGTAGCGGAAGCTGCGGATGTCGGACGGATCGCCGTAAGTCATGTTCGCGTAGCCGCGATACGAATCTTTCAGGCTCATCACACGCTCAAAGCCGAAGCCTTGCGCAGGAACGCCGTTTACAACGAGGCGCGGCTGGGCGATGCGCAATTCGTCGCCCGGCAGACCGGCAAGTCGCTTGATATAAAACTGGCTGCGCACCGCGGGATCCGTGAAGCCAACTTCGATGCCGCGAATGCCATTCGTGCGGAAGACAAACACGTCGCCTCGCTCCGGCCGGCGAAAGTTGTAGGTAAACTTGTCCACGAACACCTGGTCCCCGGTGTCGATGTATCCGCGCACGATCGGCTGTCCGGCATCGACCGTTTTGCCGACGTGCACATCGAGCGCGCGCCGCAGACTCTCCGCGCCGCCATCGAAGCCGGCAAGACCGGCGTGGACGTTGTAGGTGCGGCCGCTTTCGCAGACGATCCGCGTGTATTCCATGAACCCGAAGCGGGTCAGTGGCTGCAGATCAACGACGCGATCCCGGATCGGCGAGATGACATCCACGTAGGTCCGGCCGATCAGGAACGACTGGAAAAAGCGGGAGACCACGTTCGGAAGCGGGCGCTCGGCCGCAACCGGGTGCGCAAGGATGCCGTTGAGCGTCGGCTCCATGGAACCGGTCGGGATGCGGAACGGCTGGAAAAAATAGGCCCGCAGCGCGATCGCGATGATGAGCGCGACAATGATGACCTCGACGTTCTCGCGCCATCCGGCGTCCGACGGGATCGGTGCGTAGCGGTTGAGCAATTTTTCCACCGGATCCGCCGCCGCCTCGACGCGGCTTTTGTCGCCGCCGGCGCGGACGGTTTCATCGAGCCGGTCCGTGGCGGTGGTGACCTCCGCGACCGCGGCATCCGGGAGCACGTCACGCCGGCGATGCAGCACCCGGCGGGTGTGCCGGACCAGGAGGTCGGCTTCTTTGAGGTGACGGGGCTGGGTAAACGGAAGGGCCATGCAGAGCGGCAACGAAAGTGCAGGGTGGCACGGCGCGCCAGCGAAAACTTGCGCCCGGTCTTCCCTCCGCGCCGTGCGTCGCCGGCCTGACCCTGCGCGGTGGCAGGCGCCCGCCTCAGCCCGCTTTCAGCACCTCGATGAACGCTTCCTGCGGGATGTTCACCCGGCCGATGGTCTTCATCCGCTTTTTGCCTTCCTTCTGCTTTTCGAGCAGCTTGCGCTTGCGGGAGATGTCGCCGCCGTAGCACTTCGCGGTCACGTCCTTGCGCATCGCGCTGACGCTTTCGCGGGCGATGATCTTGCCGCCGATCGCGGCCTGGATGGCGACTTGGTAGAGCTGCGTGGGGATGACTTCCTTGAGCTTGGCCGCGAGCGCGCGGCCGCGGCTCTCGGCTTTGTCGCGATGCACGATGGAGGAGAAGGCGTCGACGGGCTCGCCGTTCGACCAGCATGTCGAGCTTCACCAGGTTCGCCGCGCGGTAGCCGGCGTGCTCGTAATCCATCGAGCCGTAGCCGCGGGTGATGGACTTAATCTTGTCGTTGAAATCGACGAGGATTTCGTTGAGCGGCAGCACGCAGGTGAGCATGACGCGCCTGGTGTCGAGCGTCTCGGTGTGATCGACCACGCCGCGCTTGTCCATGATGAGCTGGAGCAGGTCGCCAGATGTATTCGTTCGGGCACCATGATGAAGCACTTCACGATCGGCTCGCGGATTTCCTGCGATCACGCTGGGGTCGGGCAGGATACTCGGGATTGTCCACCTGGATCATCTCGCCGTTCGTCTTCATGCACTTCGTAAATGACGCGACGGATACGTGGCGATGATGTCCATGTCGTACTCGCGCCGCAGCCGCTCCTGGATGATCTCCATGTGCAGCAGGCCGAGGAAGCCGCAGCGGAAGCCGAAGCCGAGCGCGACGGAGCTTTCCGGCCATGAAGACGAAGGCGGCGTCGTTGAGCTGCAGCTTGCCCATCGCCGTCTTCAGGTGCTCGAAGTCGGCGGTGTTGATCGGGTAGATGCCGCTGAAGACCATCGGCTGGATTTCCTGGAACCCGGGCAGCGGCGTCGTCGCGGGAAGGCGCGGATCGGTGAGCGTGTCGCCGATCTTGATCTCGGCGGTGGTCTTGATGTTGGCGATGACGTAGCCGGTGTCGCCGGCTTCCAGAAATTCGACCGCGCGCATCTTCGGGCGGAAGACGCCGACCTCCTTCACCTCGTACTGGTTGCCGGTGTTGATCATCTTCACCGGCTGGCCCGGCTTGACGCTGCCGGTCAACATCGCGCACGTAGGTAACCACGCCGCGGTAGGTGTCGAACAGGTGTCGAACACCAGCGCGCGCACGGTCTTGTCGTCCTCCAAAATCTTCGGCGGCGGGAATGCGCGTCACGACGGCTTCGAGGATGTCCTCGATGCCGATGCCCCGCTTTGGCGCTGGCCAGGATCGCTTCCTCGGCGGGAATCGCGAGGATGTCCTCGAGCTGCCGCTGCACGCTCGGGAGGTCGGCGTTCGGCAGGTCGATCTTGTTGATCACCGGGATGATGCGTGAGCCCCTGCTTCATCGCGAGGTGGACATTCGCCACCGTCTGCGCCTCGACGCCCTGCGCGGCATCGACGATCAGCAGCGCGCCCTCGCACGCCGCCAGCGAGCGCGAGACTTCGTAGGCGAAATCCACGTGCCCCGGCGTGTCGAGCAGGTTGAGCTTGTATTCCTGCCCGTCCTTCGCCTTGTAGATCATCGCGACCGGGTGCGCCTTGATCGTGATGCCGCGCTCGCGCTCGAGGTCCATGGAGTCGAGGAGCTGATCCTGCGCGTCGCGCTTCTGGATCGTCCCGGTGAATTCCAGCAGCCGGTCCGAGAGCGTGGTCTTGCCGTGATCGATGTGGGCGATGATGCAGAAATTGCGGGTGAGCAGCGGATTGGACATCGAGCAAAGAAGCGGGCAAAAGCGGAGGCGCACTATGTCCGCCGCCGGGAGCAGCGTCAAACGGGCAGGTTCCCGGCGGATGCGGTGCGAAGGTCCGCGGATGCCCGGTAAAACAACGGGCGTTTCGGCGCTGGTCGCCCGCGTCGCCCTGGCTGCGCGAGCGCCACTTCTCCGCCATTCCCTGCCGGTGAGGGTGGCCATTATCTGCTCGCTTCTCCGCGTCTGCGGGATGTAATGGCGAAAAGCCGCCGCGACCATGCAATACCACGAGCTCGTCCAGCTATACTTCGAGCGATCCAACGCGCTTCAGAATTACTGGACGCTCTACGTCGTGATCATCGGCGGCCTGCTGGCGTTCGCGTCCATGCGGAAGCAAAGCGACGTGGTGACGACGGCGCTTGTCACGGTGTTGTTCTGCTTTTTCGCTTACAAAAACATCGGCGCGATCCACGATGTGACCCTGCAACGTCACGCCACGCTAGCGGCGATCAAAGCCGCGCCCGAAACCCCGGAGATCAAGACCGCGCGCGCCACGCTGGAGCCGACGCTGCTCCCGCCGGAATACGAGGGCGTGCGAAACTTCCACGTCGTCACGGACGTGCTGACCGTCCTCGCGCTTTGGGCAATGGAGCGCCGTCGCCGGGCTGCAGCGCGCGCGGCCGAGCTGACGGGCGCCATTCGGGTCTTTTGACCGCCCGCCCGCCGTCTGTCAGTGCGCGGCAACGCCGGCGACGACCACTTCGGTTTTCACCGAGTTCGCGATGAAACACTGGTCGTGTGCGAGATGATGCAGTTTGGCCAGTTCCTCCGCCGTCGGCTGTTTTTCACCGGCGTAGGTGATCTGCGGATTCAGCACGACTTTCTGCACCCAGGGGAAGCCGCGCTCATTTTTTCCCATCGTCCCGACGGCTTCGTCCTCGTAGCGGTCGATGGCGAAACCCTGCCGGCCCGCGACGTAGAGAAACGTGAGCATGTGACAGCTGGAGAGCGACGCCACAAATGCCTCCTCCGGGTCAACGAACGCGGGGTTCGACATCGGCGGCGGGACGACGTTGGGCGCGGGTGAGGCGTCCATCGTGTGGCCGCCGTCAAAGCTCCAGGTGTGCTCGCGGGAATAGCGGCCTTTCAGGAAGTCATCGCTCGCGCGACGCTCCCAGCGGATCGTGGCTTTGTGTTCGGACATAAGTGCTGACAATTTACACGCGCTCCGCGCGCCGTCAGCTACGCGACGGGATGCGCCGGCAGAATCCGGCCGGAAACTTCCCCAAAGCCGACCCGGTAACCGGCGCCCTGGCACCAGCCGCGGAGCGCGAGCCGATCGCCGTCCTCCAGCCATGTGCGGGATGTCCCGTCGGGAAAAGTGAGCGGCTCGCTCCCGCGCCAAGTCCGCTCCAGCAGACAGCCGCGGGACTCCGGCGTCGGGCCGCTGATCGTCCCGCTCGCCAGCAGATCGCCGGGCTGGAGATTGCAGCCGTTCACGGTGTGGTGCGCGACCTGTTGGCGCAGCGTCCAGTAGAGATGGCGGAAATTGGTGCGTGCGATCTCGTGCGCCTGGCCGTCTCCGCTCGTTTGCAGGAGCGCGGAAAGCTGCACGTCGAAGGTCCAGTCGCCCGCAGGATCGCGGAGATACGGCAGCGGCGCAGGGTCCTGGGCCGGCTGCGCAACCCGGAACGGCTCGAGCGCTTCGAGCGTGACGACCCACGGCGAGATCGAGGTGCAAAAGCTCTTCGCCAGAAACGGTCCCAGCGGCTGGTATTCCCAGCCCTGGACGTCGCGCGCGCTCCAGTCGTTGACGAGCACCAGCCCGAAGAGTTGGTCCTCCGCGCGGGCGATCGGCACCGGCTCGCCGAGCGCGTTGCCGGGACCGATCAGCGCACCCATCTCAAACTCGTAGTCCAGCGAGCGCGTCGGACCGAAAACCGGGCTCTCCGCGGTCGGCGGCTTCGTCTGGCCGCAGGGTCGGCGCACGGCGGTGCCGCTGACCACGACAGAACTCGCGCGGCCGTGGTAGCCGACCGGGAGATGGACCCAGTTCGGCATCAGCGCGTTCTCCGCACCGCGCAGCATGGTGCCGACATTGTGCGCGTGGTCGCGTGACGAATAAAAATCGGTGTAATCGCCGATCCGCGCCGGCAGCAGCAGCTCTACCTCGGCGATCGGAAACAAGACGCTGGACCGGAGCGCCGCGTTGTCGCGCAGGGTCGGGTTGTCCGCGCTCAAGAGCCGGCTGATGGCCGCTCGCGCGCTCTTCCAGACCGGGCGGCCGAGGGCGAGAAAAGCATTCAGCGCCGGCTCGGAGAAGATCGGGCGCCCGCCGGCGGACGCGGCGAGTTCGGGGAAAAGCCCGGCAAATTCCAGCGCGGCGAGGTCGAGCACGTGGTCACCGATGGCGACGCCGATCCGCGCCGGTTCGTTGTCCCGCACCAGCCGGAACACGCCGAAGGGGAGGTTCTGAATCGGAAAATCCGAGTCGGCGGGGACCGGAACGAACGAGCGCAATTCCGGGTCGTGGGTGGCGTCCATGGTGTTCTTCTAAAGCCAGCCGAGCGCCTGCAGGTCAGCAACCGGCTCGTCGAAACTGCAGCTTCCGAAGGTCGTGACAAATTCTCGGTGAGAGGCGATGCGATCCGTCGGAACCGAAAGGTCGCGCCAGGCAAATTCGTCGTCCGAAAATTGGAAGCTGCCGGCCGCTTCATCCTCCAGAATTTTCAGGATCGCGGTGCGGTCGAGCCCGTGCTCACGCGCCAGCACGCCGGCGGCAAACACGTTGATGAACCCGTGCATCGGCGCGCCAATCTCGCCGTTGGAATGCCGAAGCGGATGGTGCAGACCGGCCGTGAATTTCGCGGGAACCCCGGCGTCACATGCCGCCACGAGAGCGGCCGCGACCTGCGCGACGGATGGAATCGCGCTTGCCGTCACGCCGCCGGTGCGAAGTTTCGCGGCGAAAGCGCGATCCGGCGATGTCGCGCACGTTGACCGAATTTCCGCAAAAACGCCGAGCGTTTCCGCCCAGTCCGCGCCGGGCGGGATTTCCCAGTAGGTCGTCATGCGAGGCAGGCCGATCGAGGCAATTAGCTCCGCGGCCTCGCGCAGAAACGCAAGCAGCGCAGCCGGTTTTGGGTCAGGCGGCAGCGGCAGTTCCAGCTGCTCAATCCGCACGGAATCGCCGTGCAGCGCGCAAAATCCCGCGACCGCCGCGAGACCGGCGCGAAGGATTTCAAACGCCTCTGCCGCGGAATCGCTTTTACCGCCCAGCGCCGAAATCTTCAGCGGCCGGGCGGCGTCAAACCGCCCCGGCAGAAACTCGGCGACCTGCGTCAGACGGTGGGTCGGGACGACGCACCCCGCGAGCAGCCAGGCTTCATCTCCGCGCTGATACGCCGCGTAGTTTTCGAGCACCGGCGCGAGGGTCAGATTCGCTGGCGGAAACAGCCCGGCGTAGTCCACGCTCCCCTGCAGCAGCGCTCGCAGCGACGCGGGCGCCGCGCGTTTTTCAGACGTCATAAGAGCGCGCCGACTCCGGGTCACGCGCGCGCTGCCGTCGATCCAGGAATTCTGGTATTCCGGCTTCTCGAATTCGAGCGCCGACGCCGTGAGGTTCAGCGGGTGGAACGTGTCCACCATCACCGCGAGTTCCGCCGTTTCCTTTGCGCCGATGGAGGCTTCCGTGGCGCCGGGCTGCGGACCGTGCGGGAGTCCACTCGGATGCAAGCGTGATGTCGTATTTCTTGATGCCCTTGCGCGACATGAAATTGCCGTCGCAATAGTAAATGACCTCGTCGCTGTTGACGTTCGAATGGTTGTAAGGCGCCGGGATACCCTGCGGATGGTAATCAAACAGCCGCGGGACAAACGAGCACGACCACGAAGCCCTCCGCCTGAAACGTCTGGTGCACCGGCGGCGGCTGATGCACCCGACCCGTAATTGGCTCGAAATCGTGAATGCTCAGCGCCCATGGATAAAGGTAGCCGTCCCAGCCGACGACATCGAGCGGATGATGATCGAGCACATGGCGCGTGAGCGTATCGCGGACCTTCACCCGCACCTCGAACTCGCCGGTCTCGGTGTGCGTTTCCAGCTCCGACGGCGGGCGGATGTCCCGCTCGCAATACGGCGAATGTTCCAGGAGCTGACCGAACTCGTTGCGATAGCGCTTCGGCGGCGAAATTTGGCCGCGCGATTCGATGACGAAAAAGCGCGCCTCGGCCGACGCGAGCTTGAACTGCCAGGTGGTGCCGAACGGGATCACCAGATAATCGCCCGGCTTGAAGTCGAGCCGCCCGAACTGGGTGTGCAGCCCCCCCTCGCCTTCGTGCACGAACCACGTCTCGTAGGCCTGCGCGTTTCGGTAGAAATAATCCATGCTCTGCGTCGCGCGACTGACGCCGAGCGTGACGTCGTTGTTCCCCATGAGAACCCGCCGCGCGGACACCGGGTCGAGCGGCTTTGCCGGCACGTCCTGCGTGGAAAGCGCGCGGTGGCGCAGCGCGCCGAAATCGACGTAGTCCACGCCGGCGCTGCCGAGCGACTCCGCCTTCATCACGGTCGGCGGCAGGAAGTGGTGATACAGGATGGACTCGACGCCGTGAAAGCCTTCGAGGCCCATCACTTCTTCACGAAACAGCGTGCCGTCCGGCTTGCGGAACTGCGTGTGCCGCTTGTGGGGAATATCGCCGAGTCGATGATAAAAAGGCATGGTCGTGTGTGGGTTGGGGGGAAACGGAACCGCCGACGAATCAAAGGTTGCCGCGCAGCGCCTGCTCGCGCTCGATGGCTTCGAAGAGTGATTTGAAATTGCCGACGCCAAACCCCTTGCAGCCGTGGCGCCGGATGACCTCGTAGAACAGGGTCGGCCGGTCCTGCATGGGCTGGGAAAAGATCTGGAGCAGATACCCCTCTTCGTCCTTGTCCACGAGGATGCCGCGCTTGGCGAGTTCCTCGTAGTCTTCGTGGATCGGGCCGATCCGCGCCGGGAGATCCTCGTAATACGTGTTCGGCACCCGCAGGAAATGGATGCCGGCGTCGCGCAACGTATCCACCGTCGCCACGATGTCTTTCGTGGCCAGGGCGATGTGCTGCACGCCGGGGCCGCCGTAGTGGATGAGGTATTCCTCGATCTGCGAGCGGCGCTTGCTCTCGGCCGGCTCGTTGATCGGGAAATTTGATCCGGCCGCTGCCGTTCTGCATCACCTTCGACATCAGCGCGGTGTAGTCCGTGGAAATCTGGTTGTCGTTGAAATGCGTGAGCTGCGAGAAGCCGAGGACGTCGCGATAAAAGCCGACCCACTTGTCCATCTCGCCGAGGCCGACGTTGCCGACGATGTGGTCGATCGCCGCGATGCCGGTTTCCGGCGCCGACGGCGGATTTTCGATCGCCTTGTAGCCCGGCATAAATGGTCCGGCATAATCTTCGCGCTCTATAAACGTGTGGATCGTGTCGCCGTAGGTCGCGATGGAGGCGCGCACGATCTTGCCGTGGGTATCGGACACGGTTTCCGGCTCGCGCACGCCGGTGCCGCCGCGGCGGAGCGCTTCTTCATACGCCGCCTTTGCGTCTCGAACCTGCAGGGCGATGTCCTTCACTCCGTCGCCGTGCCGCGCGATGTGCTCCGTGACCTCGCGGTTGAGTTCCGGATGAATCGGAGACGTCAGGACAAAGCGCACGTGGCCGCGCTGCAACACCCAGGATGCCCGGTCGCGCACGCCGGTTTCCAGGCCGCTGTAGGCGACGGGAACCAGGCCGAGCGTGGTGCGGTAGAAATGCGCCGCCTGCCGGGCATTGGAAACATAGAACTCAACGTGGTCGATGGCTTGGAACGCCAGAGGATCGTGCTTCATAAACGGGGGAGAGAACCTGGGGGACCAACGGGACGGAGAGAATCCGTAGGAGGGGGAGAATCGCGGACCGCGAGGGGGAAAACCTCTCGTCCGCCGGGGCCACAAGGAAACGAAAGCGAGGCGCCGCTAGAAAGCAAGACCCAAACCGTGACCGCACCGCTGCCCTGGACGGCTAGGCGGCGTCCGGCTGACGAAACGGGCTTTCCAGTCGCGAAACTGCTGCAGCAACATGCTCAGAAACAGCCCGACGTCTGTGACCACGCCGACGCTCTCGACCGAGCCGCGGTCCGCCAGCTTCGTAACGACGGCCGGGTTGATGTCCACGCAAACCAGCCGGACGCCGGCGGGCGTCATGTTGCCGACGCCGATGGAGTGCAGCATGGAGGAAAGCATGAGCACCATGTCGGCGCCGCGGATCTGCTCGGCGTAGCGTTCCTGCGCGCGGATGAGATCCATCTCGGTGTCAGGCAGCGGGCCGTCGTCGCGGATGGAGCCGGCGAGGACAAACGGGATCGCCGTTTTTCACGCACTCATACATCACGCCCGACTTCACGACGCCGGCTTCCACCGCGGCCGCGACGGAGCCGTGGCGGCGCACGGTATTGATCACTTTCAAATGGTGCCGGTGCCCGCCGCGCACGCTCACGCCGCGCTGAAGATCCATCCCGAGCGACGTGCCGAGCGTCGCCTGCTCGATGTCGTGCACCGCGATGGCGTTGCCGGCCAGCAGCGCCTGCACGTAGCCCTCGCGCACCAGCCGCGCCAGGTGCGGCCCGCCGCCGGTGTGCACGACGACCGGCCCGGCAGTGACGACGACCCGTCCGCCGCGATCCCGGATCTGCCGCAGCTCCCAGGCAATCTGTTCGACCACCAGCTCGACGCGGCGCTCGCTCGAAACGCCGCTGCCCATGAACGAAAACTCCTCCCGCGCCGCCCCGGCGCCAGGCACGTCGCGCGACTCCGTGCGGTGCGCGGTGCGGATGCCTTCGACGCCGACGACGATCTCGTCCCCGACCTGCAGGTCGCGCAGGATCCGGCAAAGCGCGCGGCCGCCCTGCACGACGATGGCTCCATCCATGCGCTGGGCTTCACAGCGGATCCACTCGCCGCCGAGGCGGATTTCCGTGGGATAAATCGTGGTGACGTAAAAGTCGTCCGGGGCGACTCCGCCCTGGGTTACCGTCTCCAGTCGCGCGTCCGCAGCGTGCGCCTCTGGCTGGGTGGCACCGAGCTCGATGAGCTGGCGCATGATCGGCTCCATGACATCGGCCGACGGCGCGGAGATGCGGATGCGGGCTTCCGACTGGCTTTGCTTCTGGGTGCCGAGTTTGAACTCCAGGATCTGGAAGCTGCCGCCGCCGTCCACGACAAGGTCCAGCGCGCGATTGATCAAGCCGGAGTCGAGCAGGTGACCCGCCATCTCGACCACGCGGGATTCCAGCGCTGGTGCGTCGCCCGCCGCTGCCCGGACCGCGGCGGAGATCGCGGGAGGCGGCTCATTCAGCCGCAGGGTCAGGCATTTCGCCGCGCCGCCAGCTTTGATGAATTCGGTGAGCGGCGTTTCGATGATCTGAAATCCGTGCGCCCGCACCTCGGCCTGCAATGCCGCGCTCGCCTGGCTCATCACGACCGTCTGGCCGACGTTCACCGCGTTGCACGCGAACTGGAGCGCGTCCGGCTCGCCGAGTGCGATCCGCTTTTCCGCGGGCACCCGCATTTCGATCAGCCGGTTTGAGTAGGCGTCGAATGCCGGCGGGTAATACAGGAGCAGCCCGCCCTCGAGCGGGCAGAAGCAGGTGTCGAGATGGTAAAAACGCGGGTCCATCAGCCGCAGCGACACGACCTCGATGTCGAGCCACTCGGCGAGGTGCGCGTGGGCGTCGAGCTCCGAGCGGAAGCCGTAGCCCGCCCAGAGCCACGGCTGGGCGCGGTCGCGCAAGGCATCCCCCGCCCCTTCGAACGGCAGATCCGGCGGCAGCTCGAAAACCTGGAATCCGTGCGCTTCGAACCACCGCTTGAAGTGCGGCTCCTCGCCCTGGCGTTCCGGATGGAAAAACCGGCTGAGCACGGCTTTTTCACCGAGCACCAGCCCGGCATTCGCGGTGAACACCATGTCGGGCCAGCCCGGCTCCGGGCGGACGATTTCGACGTCGGCCAGCTCCGAGAGCACCCGGTGCAACCCCTCCCACTGCTCAACGGCGCGCCCGTGTCGCGAGCGATCGATGTTTCCCTCCATCCAGGGATTGATGACGTAGTGGACCTGATAATGATCCGGCGGGCAAAGGAGGAAGCGATTCTCGGGGGGCATGACACCCCAACATGAAGCAGATTCCGCGGAACGCGAAACCGCCGGCCGCTCCCCGCGCGCTTCCCAGCGCGCGGCTTGATTCCGCTGCGGGCCGTGCGACGCTCCCCGTCCGTAGCGACCTGGCTGGCGCACGCCGCGGTCCTGTTTTCTGTTTTCCCATGCCTTTTCCTGGTGACTTGTTTGACCGCTCGCTCCTGCGTCAGCTCGCTGGGGACAAAACCTTTGCGGCCGGCGATCAGATTCTGAAGGAAGGCCGCGTGCAGCAACTGCGGGCCGGCGCGGATCGCGCGACGGCTCGGGTCCAGGGCACCGCGCGCGCCTACCGGGTAAAGCTTTGGCGCAGCCGCGGCGAGTTGCAGTTCGCCTGCGATTGCGCGGCCGGGCGGGATCGGGTGTTCTGCAAGCATTGCGTCGCGGTCGGCCTCGGCTGGCTGGACGCCCCGGAAACCGCCGCCGGCGCGCCTGCGGGGACAGAATCCGCCGGGCACGCGGCAGAGCCCGGCCTGCACCACAAGCCCGGCAAACCGCCCGCGACGCCGGAGCCCGCGGTCGCTCCGGCGGAACTCCGCGCCTACATCCAGAAACTCGACAAAAAACGGCTGCTCGATCTCGCGCTCGAAGCGATCGATTACGACGAAATCCTTCGCCGGCGGTTGATGCTGGAAACGATCGGCGTCGCGGATGGCCGTCCGCTGGGCGAAGCGGAACTGCTGGTGTATCGCCGGCTGCTGCGCGAGGCGATCGAGGTCAGCGACTACGTGGACTACGATTCCATGCCCGACTACGTGCAGGGCATCGAGGAAGCGCTGCGCCCGCTGGAGTTACTCCTGGACAACGGGCAGGCCGCGCCGGTGGTCGAGCTTTGCGAGCTGGCACTGGTGGAACTCGAGCACGCTGCCGACGCGGTGGATTCGTCCGACGGCTCGCTGAACCACCTTTACGACGAGCTCCAGCGTCTCCATCACACCGCCTGCCTTGAAGCCCGGCCCGACACGGCGCAACTCGCCGCCCGGCTCCTGGAATATGAACTCGAAGGCGGGCTCGGCATTTTCAATAACGCCGCCTCCACCTACGCCGACGTGCTCGGGCCTGCCGGACTGGCGGCTTATCGCCAGCTTCTGCACGATGCCTGGGACAATCTGCCGACACACCCGGCGGACGGCGGACGGGACGCGGAAAATCCGGCGCTCGATTATCGCCGCTTTCAGATTCTTACGCTGATGGAACGGCTCGCCGCCGCGGCCGGTGCGGACGTGGATACCCGCGTCGCCATCCGGGCGCGCGACCTGACGAGTCCGCAAGACTACCTCGCCATCGCGGAAATGCTGCTCAATGCCGGCCGGCTCGACGACGCCCGCGGCTGGGCGGAGGGCGGGCTGGAGCGTTTCCCGGAGAGTCTGGATACCAGCGGCCTGCGGGAATTTTTGATCCCGCTCCATGCCCGGCTGGGGCGTCGCGAAGAAGCGGTCGCCCTGGTCTGGACGGAGTTTCTCGCCCGGCCTGGTGCAGAAAATTTCCGCCGGCTCAAGACTTACGCGCCACCCGGCAACTGGCCGCAGTGGCGGGACCGGGCGATCGCCGCCGCCCGCGGCCGGGCGTCCGCGACCGGCCCGGCATTCGCCGATGGTAGCGCGCTCGTTGAAATCCTTCTCGCCGACGGTGACGCCGGCGCCGCGCTGGCCGAGGCTCGGACGCATGGTTGCCGGGTCGATCTCTGGCTTGATCTCGCCAGTCGGCACGAGGACGGGCAGCCGGCCGTCGCCCTCGAAATTTACCGGACGCAGCTCGAGGCGATCATCGCCCGCGGCGATTCCCGCTCGTATCAGCAGGCCGCCGGGTTGATGCGGAAAATCCGCCATCTTTTTCATGAATTGAATCGTGGCGGGGAATTCCCCCAATTCCGGGAAAGCGTCCGGGTCACCCACCGCCACCGGCGCGCCCTCGTGAAATTGCTCGACGCCCTGGGCCGCCCGTAGCCGATCCGCCGGTGCGGCGCGGCAGACCAGCTTCCGCCCTGTCGCCCGAATCCGAAGAAGCCGCCGCCGGGAACGCCTCCTGGCGCGACCCGCGACCTCTCGGGCGAAACAACGGCCCCGCCACGCGGACCGACCTTTGACCCGGCCGAAGCACGCCACGGTTTACGAAATAAAGACTCCGGGCTTATCGCCTCATCCGCCCGCGCTCCGGCGCCGGCAAAAGACGTTTCTATGATCTCCGCACTTCCCGAAGACAACGCGCCGCCCGCCGCCACTGCCACCGCCGCCCCGCCGCGGGGCGCCAGCGCCCGGTCGAAAAGCGACTCCACGCCGATCACGGAGCCGACGCTCTGGTATAAGGACGCGGTCATCTACCAGGTCCACGTCAAGGCGTTTGCCGACAGCAACAACGACGGCATCGGTGACTTCGCCGGGCTGATGTCGCGCCTCGACTATCTGCAAAGCCTCGGCACGACGGCGCTCTGGCTGCTGCCGTTTTATCCGTCTCCCCAACGCGACGATGGCTACGACATCGCGGACTATTACGATGTCCATCCCAGCTACGGCTCGCTCGCCGATTTCCGCGCGTTTCTGAAAGAGGCGCATCGGCGCGGGCTGCGGGTCATCACGGAGCTGGTCATCAATCACACCAGCGACCAGAACCCGTGGTTTCAACGGGCGCGCCGCGCGGCGCCGGGCTCCGTCGAGCGGGACTATTACGTCTGGAGCGACACGATCGAGAAATACCAGGAAGCGCGGATCATCTTCAAAGATTTCGAGACGTCGAACTGGACGTGGGACGCCGTCGCCAATGCGTATTACTGGCACCGGTTCTACCATCATCAGCCGGACCTGAATTTCGACAGTCCGGCGGTGCGGCGCTCGATCTTCAAGATGCTCGATTTCTGGCTCGAAATGGGCGTGGACGGCCTGCGGCTCGACGCCATCCCCTACCTCTTCGAGCGCGACGGGACGAACTGCGAAAACCTGCCGGAAACGCACGCCTATCTCAAGGAGCTGCGCACGCATGTGGACCAGAAATTTCCCGACGCCATGCTGCTCGCGGAAGCCTGCCAGTGGCCGGAGGATGTCGTCGCTTATTTCGGTGACGGGCCGAAGGGAAACTCCTGCCACATGGCGTTCCATTTCCCGGTCATGCCGCGCATGTTCATGGCGCTGCAGATGGAGGATCGCTACCCGATCATCGATATCCTCGAGCAGACGCCGGCGATCCCGGAAAACTGCCAGTGGGCAATCTTTCTGCGTAATCACGACGAGCTGACCCTCGAAATGGTGACCGACGAAGAGCGCGACTACATGTATCGCGCCTACGCGAACGACGCCCGCGCCCGGATCAATCTCGGCATCCGCCGCCGGCTCGCGCCGCTGCTCGGCAACAACCGGCGCAAGATCGAGCTGATCAACATCCTGCTCTTCTCGCTGCCCGGCACCCCGATCATCTACTACGGCGACGAGATCGGCATGGGGGACAACATTTATCTCGGCGACCGCAACGGCGTCCGCACGCCGATGCAGTGGAGCGCCGACCGCAACGCCGGTTTCTCCCGCGCGAATCCGCAGCAGCTTTATCTGCCGATCATCATCGACCCGGAATACCACTACGAGTCGATGAACGTGGAAAATCAGGAGCGCAATCTTTCGTCGCTCCTTTATTGGATGCGCCGGGTCATCGCGATGCGGAAACGCTATTCCGCGTTCAGCCGCGGGACGACGCAGTTCCTGCCGGCGGAGAATCCCAAGGTGCTCGCCTTCATCCGGCAGCACGGGGACGAAACAATCCTCGTGGTCGTCAACCTGGCGCGTTTCGCGCAGGCGATCGAGATGGATCTCAGCGCGTTTGCCGGGCGCACGCCGCGCGAGCTTTTCAGTCAAAACCCCTTCCCGGTCATCAGGGCCAACACGCCTTACACCCTCACGCTCGGGCCGCACGGCCATTATTGGCTGCGGCTGGAGGCGGAGAACGAGCCGAACGCGCCGAGGTCTGATCGCCCGGTGCTGTTGCTGGAAGGCATCGACGGCTGGCCGACCCTGCTTTCAGGTCAGGGTCGGCGCCATCTGGAAACGCGCGTGCTGCCGGCGTATTTCCCGGCGTGCCGCTGGTTCCGTTCAAAGGCGCGGCGCATCCAGTCGCTGGCGATCTCCCAGGCGGTGCCGGTGTCCGACGAGCCGGAATCCGCGCAGCTTGCCTGGGTGGAAGTCACCTACGGCGAGGGTGCTCCGGAAACGTATCTGCTCCCGCTCCAGCTTGCCTACGGTGAGGCGGCGGATCGCGTCCGGGCGGACGTGCCAAACAGCGTGATCGCGCTGCTCAGCCGGACGGATGGGAACGCCGGTGTGCTTTACGACGCCACCTTTGACGAGCGATTCCGCAGCGCGTTGCTGCGGCTGGTCGCCGGTAAAAAACGCGTGCGCGCGGGGACCCGCGGGGGCGAACTGGCCGGCACGCCGTCGCGCGAGTTGCGGGCACTGCTCGACGGCCGCGAAGCCGCCGCAATGGCGTCGCAGGTCATCGGTGCGGAACAGTCGAATACGTCCTTCATCTACGAGGGAAAATTGTTCCTGAAATTCTATCGCAAGGTCGAGGAGGGCGAGAATCCCGACATCGAGCTGACGCGATTTTTATCCGAGCGCTGCGCCTACCCGCACACGCCGCCATTTGCCGGCTTGATCGAGTTTCGCCCGGGCGCCGGCAAGCCGTCTCAAGTCCTTGCGCTGCTGCAGGGCGCGGTCGCGAGCGAGCGGGATGCTTGGGAGCTGACGGTCGAGGCCGCGACCCGCTATCTGGAGCGGACACACGCCGGCCTGCCCGATGCCCCGCCGCCGGGTGCGACTTCCGTGCGCCTGCTTGAAAACGATTTCAGCAAGGCGCCGGAAAACGTGCAGGCTCTGATCGGGGGCATCTATCCCGAGCGCGCTGAATTGCTCGGCCGACGCACCGGCGAAATGCACCTCGCGCTCGCCTCGGAGCGCAGCGACCCCGCCTTCGCGCCGGAGCCGTTCACGATGCTGTATCAGCGGTCGCTGCTGCAATCCATGACCGGCCAGGCGCGACGGGTTTTCGGCGCGCTGAGCCGGAGCCTGGAGCAACTCGATGAAGCCCGGCGCGCCGAAGCGGCCGCGCTCCTCGAGCGAGCGGGCGAGACCACGGTGCTCTGGGATCGTGTGCTGCGCGGACGTCCGCGGTCGGCGGTGAAGACACGGGTCCACGGCGATTATCATCTCGGACAGGTGCTCTTTACCGGAAAGGATTTTGCGATCATCGATTTCGAAGGCGAGCCGGCGAAGCCGATGGGCGAGCGAAAGCTCAAGCGGTGTCCGCTCGTGGATGTCGCCGGGATGTTGCGGTCGTTCCATTATTCGGTGAACAGCGCGCTGCTGCAGAAACTCACGCTTGGATCCGATGAAGCGCCGACCGTCAGCGCGTGGGCCGAACTCTGGTATGGGTATGTCGCCGGCAGCTTTTTGCGCGGCTACCTTTCCGCGGTTGCCGGCAGCGACCTCGTGCCCGCGGACGGCGAGACGTTTGAGGCGCTGCTGAGGGCGTTCTTGCTCGACAAGGCGATCTACGAGGTCGGCTACGAGTTGAACAATCGCCCAGCGTGGATCGGCATTCCGCTGCGCGGCATCACGCAGGTGCTCGATCAGGCCGCGGCCGCGGCCGCGGGAGGCGCGGGGCCAACCGCGCCGGTTTAGCGATGGAATGACTGCGCGCCGGTCGTGCCGAAAGGGCCGGCCCGCGGTTGTCCCTCGAGCTCAGCGCGACTGGTTCAAAGCGAGGATGATCAGCACCACCACGAGGATCGACACAACCAGCAGGGTGATCTTGATCCAGCTCTTCGGATAAACCCCGGCGAGGGTTCCCG
Organism: uncultured Verrucomicrobiae bacterium; assembly: GCA_963762725.1. Taxonomy (GTDB): domain Bacteria; phylum Verrucomicrobiota; class Verrucomicrobiia; order Chthoniobacterales; family SZAS-18; genus JAFAXH01. The sequence continues at coordinate 1,161,085 of CAVXLY010000007.1, forward strand.
TGGCGCCGTTGACCAGCAGTTGGTAAGCGGTGCCGTTGTAGCGGTAGGACATGACCCAAACTGGCAGCAGGAGGTGCTTGAACGTCCGCTCCGAGTATTGCGGGTAGATCTGGAGATTGCGCTGCGTGTCACCGGGCACTTCGCTGGAGCAAAGGGAGCGGAGCTTGGCATGCATCAGTTCCTCGCCGCGCTGCGCGGCCCCGGCGAGATCGAGCTGATACTGCTCGACCGTCCAGCCGGAAAGAAAAGCGGGATCGTAGGGCACCAAAGCCGCTGACTCGCCACTGGTGGGAAACGGCTCGAGTCCGGTGAGCAGGGTTCCCGGCACGCCGCGGGATGCCGGGACCAGGATGTCGTCGAAAAAATGATCAACGGCCCCGCTCGCCGGCACCCAGCGGGTGTGCCGCACCTGGCGGGTCTGCGACTGGCCTTTCCCGTCCGTGTAGGATTCCGTCGTGTAGTAATGGTAACCGGATTCCGCGGTCCACGGGCAGTGGGCCTGCGCATCGAACGTCCAATACGGCAGGTAAAATCCGTGGACTTGATCGGTCAGCGCGGCTTTTTTCAATGCGTTCGGTGCGAACCAGCGGTTGCGATACCACTGCCGCGCCGCGTCGCGCACCTGGCTCTCCGCCACGCGGAACGGCAACACGCTTTCGGGCCGGATCGGCGCGCGGAGCGCATCGTAGGGCACAAGCGCCGAGGAGCCGCAAAACTCGCAACGCTGCCCCGCCCGCTCGCCAGGAAATACGCTGATGGCTTGGCAGCTCTGGCAGCGCACGCTGAGCGTCGCCGTCGCCCAGCCCCGATCGGCGTCGGGCACGGAACGGAGCGCGACGACGAGATCGTGTTCCTCGATCGCGGCCCCGTTTTCCGCCGTCGCGGAATCTGTCGGTTTCGCCGGGCTTTCGGTGCCGCAGTAGGCGCACACCAGCGTCTGCCGGGCCGGGTCCCACCGCGCTTCCCCGCCGCACAACGGACAGGAGAATTTCTGCCGCGCGGTCAGTTCCTGGTCCGGGGGCGCCGGTGCCGGCGGCAGCGGCGGCGGCGCGGTGCGGGGCTCCAGCGGTGGCAGCGGTGGCGGTGTCGACCCGGATTCGGTGGGCATCGCGACGAAGGGGCGAATGGCGGTATGCGGAGGAACGCCGAAACGAAAACGCGGCTCAAGCCGACAGGAAGTCGTCGATCGCCTTGCGCGGAATCCGCCAAGTGGCGCCAATTTTCTTCCCTTTCAAATCGCCGGACTCAAGCGTGGAAATCACGTCGGCCTCCGAGACGCCGAGCACCTCGGCCGCCTGGGCGGGACTAAGCAATGCGACCGCGCTAACCGCGGGGGCCGACGGTGACGCCGCAGACGGCGGCGGTGTGGCGGGTGCCGCGCCGGTCGCCGTTGGCGGCGGCGGCGGCGGGTTTTGCCCGGCTGCCAGCACTCCGAGCTCGCGCGCGATGCCTAGGCCGATCGCCGCTTCGGCGGCCGCTCCGGCGACGCCGCCGCCACCCATCTGCAATCCCTGCGCGAGCTGGAACTTCACGAAGTCATTCAGATTGCCGACCGCACTCATGCTGGAGCGCTTGTCGATGGCTGCCTCGACCTCGGGCGGGACCGAGACATTTTCCACGACGAACGCTGTCAGCGACAATCCGTAGCGCGACTGGACAAACGGGTTGATCAGCGGAAGCAGCGCATCGCCGAGTTCGCCGTAGCGGGTCGCGACGTCGAGCACGGGCACCTTCGCTTTCGCCAGCGCCTCGCTGAAGACGCTCACCAGCCGCGAGCGCATGGTATCCGCAAATTCCTCGAGCCGGAAGACATCGTCGGTCCCGGAAACCTCCTTCAAGAAGAGCTTCGGATCGGAGATCTCGAAGTCGTAGGTGCCGTAGGCCCGCGCGCGCACGATTCCGAAATCGTTGTCACGCAGCATCACCGGATTCGCTGTGCCCCACTTGTTGCCGGTGAAGAGCCGGGTCGTGATGAAATAGACGTCCGCCTTGAACGGCGACTCGAAGCCATATTTCCAGCTTTTAAGTGTTGTGAGGATCGGGATGTTTTCCGTCACCAGCGTGTGCCGGCCGGGTCCGAAGGTGTCGCCGTATTCACCTTCGTAAATGAACTGCGCGACCTGGGATTCGCGCACCGTGAGCTGGGCCCCCCGTTTGATTTCGTTTTGGGTGGCCTCAGGAAAACGCCAGACCAGCGTGTCGCGGGTATCGTCGATCCACTCGATGACGTCGATAAACTGACCACGGATAAAGTCGAGGAATGCCATGGGATGCGGGAATGTGGGGTCGGTGCCGGCGCGGCTTGGATGCGGACACCCCTGGCCGACGCGGGCGGCGTTCAGAAAACCGAATCCCTGCCGGTTCTGCAAGCGAAACCCGCGAGACCGGGCTGTTCGCATTCGAGGCCCGAAGCGACCGCGGGAATCGTCGCCGCTTTGGCGGAAGCTCCCGTGCCGTCACGACGCCTTGAACGCCCGCAGCGGCTGGCAAGATGCCGGCCTTCGCTCAAGCGATCACTTTCAGTGCCCGATGCAAGACCTGCACCTTAAGCGGCAGTGTCCCGATCGGCCGGCCGTCCACATGGCACGGCAGCGGGGTGCGTGCGGACATACGCATCTCTGCCACCCGGAAGGTATCGATCTTCGGACTGTAGCGCCGGCGCCCCTGATAGATGGAGAGGAAATGGCGAATCAACTCGCGCTTGGAAAAACGTCGAAAGACGCTGACGTGAAACAAGCCGTCGTCCAGAACTGCGCCGGGCGAAATCGTAAATGCGCTGCCGTAATGCTTCCCGTTTGCGATGACGACGAGAAATGCGTTGAGCTTGAAGTCGCGGCGCTCCGTCCCGAAATACCGATGCTGCCGCCGTTCCGGCGCATGCGAATGGAACGAATGGTCGTAGGCGTAGGCGACCGGACGATCGAACTCAAACTGCACCCGGAACGGCTGGAAACGGTAAAGCAGTCGGGCCGCGCGCCAGGCTGGCCGAAGGGTCCACCACCGGCCGCTCTTTATTTCTTCGCCAAGTGGGAACAACGGCGCGTCAAGACCGACCCCGGCGGCCTCAAAGAAAAAATGCTCGTCATTGGCGAGTCCAACGTCGATTCGGCGGATCCGGCCGCGCGCCAGCACCTGGCACGCGCCCTCGAGGTCGAGCGGAAGGCCAAGGTTCCGCGCCATGTTGTTAAATGTTCCCAGCGGAATGATCCCCATCGGGGTTTCGCTGTGGACGAGTCCTTTGGCGACTTCGCTCACCGTGCCGTCCCCGCCAGCGGCGATGACCATTTCATACCCGGACTCGGCCGCGCGTCTCGCGAGATGCGCAGGTGATTCGCCTTCTTTTGTCGGGACGGCTTCCGCCCAGATACCCGCTTCGCGCAACGCCGCCCAGACCGGCGCAAACTGTTCCTGATTGTCCACGCCCGGATCGCCGGACACCGGATTCAGGATCACGCAGGCGCGTTTCGGAGGCTGAACGCTTAACGCGTCATCATTGCCGGCGGCGTCCCCGGCGGGCACGGACGGCGTGGGAGGCGCGTTCATCGCAGGTCGAAGCGCGCCACCTTCACCGACCGACGTCCGTGTGTAAAGTGCACCGGCGCGGGAAGCGGTCGTTGCCTACTTTGGGAACCGCGCCAGGGAAGCCCGTTACTTAAAGCGAGCCTCCGCCGATTCGCCGGTCATCACGGCAGGGCACGCTGCTACCACGAAAATTCGTAGCGCCGGAGTCGGCTCTCGATTTCTCCGATGACCCGGCGCTCCTCCGCCTCGCCCCCCGGAGCCGCGAACGTGACGCTGAAACGGAGATATGCCCCAGCGTCATCCCACGGCACCGTGGAGATCAAATTCGATGTGATCAGCCACTCCGCGGCCGCTTCGGCAGTGGGCAGCTCGGTCACTTCCCCGGAGGACTTGTTCCGCGCCCGCTTTGGCGCCTCGACGTAGAGAAAAAACGAACCGCGCGGTTTTTCGGCGTCGCGGAAGCCGAGCGACCGTAGCACCGGCACCAGAAGGTCCATCCGCCGCGAATACTTTGCCGCGATTGCCGCGGTGATTTCGGGATGATCGAACGCGTAGGCGCTCGCATTCTGGATAGCCAAAAACTGGCCGGAATCCGAGTTGTCCTTCACGGTGGCATACGCCTTGACGAGCCTTTCGTTTCCCACCACAAAGCCGCACCGCCAACCAGTCATATTGAAGTTTTTGCTCGTGGAATGGAGCTCGATGCCCACATCCATCGCGCCTTCCGTGGCGAGGAAACTGAGCGGACGCCCTTCAAACACGAGGGCTGCATAGGCGAAATCGTGGATCACGACCAATTCGTTGCGCCGGGCGAAATCTACAACCTTTCGAAAAAATTCCGGTGTCGCGCTCGCGCCAGTCGGATTGTTTGGATAATTGAGCACCAAGGTTTTTGCCCGCACGAGCACATCCGAGGGGATGCATTCAAGGTCCGGGAGAAAGTGATTGGCTCGAGTCAAAGGGAGATTGAAGACTTCACCTCCATAATACCGGGCATGTGTGCCGAAAACCGGATAACCCGGGACCGTCATCAGGGCGACATCCCCGGGGTTGATAAAAGCCGCCGGCAGCAAGGAAAGAGCGGCCTTCGATCCGATGGAGTGGATCACCTGGGTTTCGGGATCGACCTTTACACCACAAACAGTTTGAAGATAACGGGCGGCCGCCTCTTTAAGACTCGCACCTCCATTGTCGGAGTAGCCTCGATTTTCCGGCTTTCGCGCCTCAACTGCTAGCGTGTCTACAATGGCGGAAGGCGCCATCTCATCCGGCTCGCCAACTCCAAGATCAAAAAGTTCTATATTAGGATTTGCATGGAGCGCTGCACGCTTCGCGCGCTTAATCTTTTCAAATTTATAGATCACGGTGTTCTTGCCAAAGCCAACGCCCCCGATGCGCTCGGCGAAGCATTTCTGTAGATAATCAGGTTCTGTCATAGCGAATTTAAACGACGGGTGACGGACACCGGTAGCGCCAACGAATCGCGCCCGCCAGATTTTTCGGTCGAATTTCCACAGTCAACTGTGGACCGGGCCGGTCACCAAGCGGCTTTATCGGTTGTCGGAGATTTTCTGCGACGCGCTGGACGTGTGAATCATGGGCTAATGTTTTTCTTTGGGGTTACGCACTGGCTCTATCTGCGAAAACGCCGAAAAAAATGGAAATTTTTTGCAGCTGAGAATGTCTTCAAAAAACATTTCGCACGCGAGCACCACCGGGAACTGAGATCGCACGCGACCGATAAGCTTTTGATGCACCACTCTAATTAATATAGGATGTTATTTGCTGTAGATCAGGGATTTACGTATCGGCCTGCCACTGAATGAATCGGATCCCATAACGCTTCTCCCCGCCGTTCTGCCCTAGAAGAACCGCAAGACATGACAAAGGCGGCGGGAGCTAGCGTGCCCCGCGACAGGACGCAATGGCGCGGTCCCGTCGAGCAACCGGGTTTATTTCCCTTGACGCCGGAGGCTTATTCCAGAACAGTGGGGAGAAGTGGGAGGTTGTGGGAGCGATCGACAATGGCCCCGGTGCGATGGATCAATCGAAGCATCCAATTTTCGCTGGCGAGTTTCGCTATACGATGGACGCGAAGCATCGCGCCACGTTGCCGGCATCATGGCGCACGCGGAGCGACGGAGAGTTCTTCCTCATCCCCAGCCAGGAATCTGATCATTTGCTTGGATATACGTCTTCTGAATTTGAAAAAGTGAGCCAGCTCGTTTGTGCCAACCCATCCATTTCTCCTCGCGATCAGCGGATCTTTATCCGGCAGTTCTATTCCAAAGCGCAGCTTTGCACCGTAGACCGCCAAGGGCGTCTCTTGATTCCCGAGGGATTCCGCCGTGTCGCCTCTCTTGATCGAGACCTTCTATTTGTGGGTGCCTTTAACCGTTTTGAGATCTGGAATCCGGATCGCTGGACGACATCAACCGCGAATGAACAATCAATCTATGCACAGGTCGCAAACGCCGTCGGCCTGTGAGGGCTGCTCGATCAGGCTCGTGTCGAAATCAATTGGCGGAAGTGACTTGCTCCAAGGATCGCTCGACCACCAAATGTCTGGGCAATGAATGGATACTTAACTCCGTCTTGTTCCGATATTTAATATCATAACTTGTTCCGTTTCAAATTGTTGAAAGTATTTTGAATATCTGATTTTGAACATTTGGGGGCGCTCTAAATGAGATATTTCCACACACCGTTGATGGTCCCCGAGATCTTGGAAGCACTCGCGCCTCGTCCCTCAGCCCTGATCGCGGACGGCACGACCGGCGGGGGGGGACATGTCGAGGCACTATTACAATCAGGCGCGACCGTTCTCGGCCTCGACCGCGACCGCGAAGCGATCAGCTATGCTCAGCAGCGACTTCCATATTGGACTGCGTCCAGGAATGGCGATCAACCAAGGCTTCAATTTGCATTCGGGAATTTCCGCAATCTCGATGCGATTATGCACGAAAAGAGAATCGACGGCTTCGATGGCCTATTGCTAGATCTCGGCGTTTCTTCAATGCAGATAAATGAACCGTCGCGTGGATTCAGTTTCCAAAAGGAGGGTCCCTTGGATATGCGGATGAGCAGAGACAGTGGACCGAGCGTCGCAGATTTTATCAACATCGCGGATGCAGACAGCATCGCTGAGGTCATCGTATCCTTTGGTGAAGAAACACCACGAATCGCGCGACAGATCAGTCTTGCGATTGTAGAGCAGCGGGAGCAATTCGGAGTCTTTACGACGACGAAACAACTCGCTGACCTCGTGGAGTCCAAGATCGGGAAGCGCGGCAAACGCCACCCGGCAACGCGGGTGTTTCAAGCGCTTCGCATCGCGGCGAACGATGAGCTTGGCGCGCTGACCGACGTGCTAAAGATTGCCGCCGGCGTGCTCAAGCCCGGCGGCCGACTCGCAATCATCAGTTTTCACTCGCTGGAGGACGAGAAAATTAAATCCTTCTTCCACGACTCCAACGCCTGCGACGAATCCAACTCACAGTCTTCGCCAGGCAGAGAACTGTCAGAAACTCGGCTGGTCGGAATAGCACAGGTCACGCCGAGTCCTTACGAGTGCCAGATCAATCCCCGGGCGCGGAGTGCACGGCTGCGAACCTACCAGAGGGCGCAATAACTTGTCAGCAACCTGTGAATATCTCAATGTAACCGTGGATAACCCCAATGGGTTGCGAATAAATAACACCGCCCCACAATTAGTGCTACCTATCGCCACCGATTTCTTGCTTTTCCGTCTGAATCCAATAAACCTTCTAAGAGGGGTTTGAACCGCCTTTCTCGACTTTGCCTGGCTTTCGCACGCCACCGATACACATCGAATTGTCCAAATCTTATGCCTTCAACGTCTCTTCTTCACTACGGATCGCTCTTTCGCTGGGCGCTCGCTACGGTGATCCTGGCCGCGGCTGGGCTGAACTATATCTACCTCAAACATCAGTTCCACCTCGCCGGAACGCGGCGGGTCGCTTTGGAAACTGAATTGGCAGCTCTCATGGTCAAAAGCCGCGACCTCGATTGGCAGATCTCGTCCCTCACCTCCCAGACCGCCGTCCAAGGCCGTCTCAAAGTGAGCTCGTTGAAGCTGAAAGAGATCCCAGAGGGATCAACGGTGAACCTCAGTTTCTTGACGCTGCTAAATTCGCAGGATGGGATGTCAACGACCGGCAATAGCGAAAATCGTGGCGATCTGATTCGAACCATCTCCCACGACCGCCCGCGGTCGCGCTGATTGCTGATTGCAAACCACGCAGATGCGGATCCATTCCACCCCCTGCTCCTGGCGCGTGACGGCGATGAAATTCAAAGTCGGTTTTATTACGGTTGGCCTTGTCGCCGTCTTCCTGGCGTATGCGCTGCGGTTGGTCCAGCTCCAAGTGCTTTCGCCGACCGTAGCCACCCAGTCGTTTGGCGGAAAGCGCGTTATTTTCGCGAGCCGGGGCTCCATCCGCGACATCAACGGGGAAGCCCTCGCCGTCGATTTGCCGCAAAGCAAGATCATCGCTGACGGCACACGTCTCGAACGCGTCACCGAGATCGTGCCGCTCATCGCCAAGTCCACCGGAATGAGCACGAGCGAGGTGGCGCAAAAGCTCCGGCGGGAGCGCCCCTACATCGTGGTAAAAAACAAGGTGCCCGAGTCGCAATGCCGCGTCCTGATGGAACGCCTCGCGGCAAGCGATCTGAAAGGCATCTATACGGAGCCCGACTGGGCAAGGATTTACCCCAGTGGGAAGTCCTTATGCCACCTGATCGGCTTCACCGGTCAAACGACCGATAATCATACCGGAATCCACGGAGTCGATGGTCTGGAACTTTCGATGGATGCCTACCTGCAGGGTAGACCTGGATACTACTGGGGCGAGCGCGACCGCAGGGGCAGCGAACTGGCTCAGCACCGCGGGATCGAACAAGCGCCGCGCAATGGAAACGATGTCCGTCTATCTATCGACATGGGTCTGCAGGCGATTGTCGAATCCGAACTGGACGACGCGATCAAAAAATACACGCCGGAGAACGCGGTGGTCATACTTTCGCGACCGAAAACGGGCGAAATTCTTGCGTTCGCGAACCGGCCGAACTTTGACTTGAACAATCGCTCCGCAGCGACGCCTGACCAGATGAAGAACCGGGGCGTCGCGGATATCATGGAGCCGGGCTCGACGTTCAAAATCGTCACTCATGCGGCGGTATTGCACGAGAAGCTGGTGCGGCCCGACGACAAGCTGTTTTGCGAGAACGGCCGTTGGGAATACTGCAACAACACTCTCCACGACGCGCACGCCTCCGGGATGTTGAGCGTGCACGATGCGCTTGTCCATTCCTCGAACATCGGAGCCGCGAAGCTGGCGTTACAACTGGGCGAAGGTCGCCTCTACAAATTCATCAAGGCCTTCGGGTTCGGCGACAGGACGGGGATCGAGCTGCCGGGTGAAATCCCCGGAATCGTCCACCCGGTGAAGCGTTGGAGCAAAATCTCCATCACCCATATCCCGATGGGCCAGGAGGTCGCGGTGACGCCGCTCCAGATGGTGATGGCGATGGGCGCTATCGCGAACCAAGGCCAGCTGATGCGGCCGCGGGTCGTGCGTTCGGTTTCCGACGAGAATGGCGCCGTGGTCGCCAATTTCGAGCCTCACACTGTGCGGCAGGTCGTCAGCCGTGAAGCCGCCCGCGATGTCACGAGCGCGCTGGAGGACGTCGTCGGCCCTCAGGGGACCGCGAAGGCAGCGGTCGTCCCCGGATTCCGCGTCGCCGGCAAGACCGGCACCGCGCAGAAACCCGGTCCGCACGGGACCTATCTTCCGGGGAAATACGTCGTTAGCTTTGTCGGATTTCTACCTGCGGAAGACCCCGAATTTGTCTGTCTGGTAGTGTTCAACGACGCACGGACGAAGCCGGGCGAGAACTACGGCGGACTGGTGGCGGCGCCGATCTTCGCAAACATCGCGAAACGCGCCGCGAAACATCTCGGCCTCACCCCGACCCCGCCACCTGAACCCATTTTGTCAGCCAGCGGCCGCGCTGGTGGCGGCGGTGCGTCGCTCGTCAAGACGGTGAATCGCTAGAACCAGCGTCTTAACTGTTGTCCGCGTCGCGGGAAGGCCGATCCATGAAACTGCGAGACCTCCTTTCTGCGATCCAGGTGCGCTCGGTGCATGGATCCATTGAGTTTGAGATTCGCGACGTCGTTTACGATTCGCGGCAGGTCCAAACTGCTGGAACCTTGTTCGTCGCGATCCCCGGTGTCCGGACGGACGGGATTTCCTTCATCTCCGAAGCCATCAAGCGCGGCGCCGCAGCGGTAGTCCGGGGAGCCACAAAATCCGGGATGCCGCTAGGGACCGGTGAGGTTACTGAGGTTGAAGTTGCCGACCCGCGCCAGGCGCTGGCGGAACTGAGCGCTCGCTTCTACTCGCACCCCTCGCGGGCTTTGAAAGTCATCGGCATTACCGGAACAAATGGAAAAACGACGTCGTCGTTTATTGCCAGGCACATCTGCGAAAGTGCGGGCCTGCCGTGCGGACTCTTTGGCACTATTAACTATCAACTTGGGAACGGCACGGTCCTGCCGAGTGCCCGCACTACCCCGGAATCCGCCGACCTGCAGCGACTCTTGGCGATGGTGCGGGATACCGGCGGAAAAGCCGCCTCGATGGAAGTCTCCTCCCATGCGATCACAAATCGCCGAATCCTCGGCCTGGAGCTGGACGCCGCAGTCTTTACTAACCTTTCGCAAGACCATCTCGATTTTCATGGGAGGATGTCGGACTACTTTGACGCGAAAGCGAGTCTCTTCACCGGCCACCTGGCGAGGCAGACGTCAAAACGCGGCACCGCAATCATTAACATCGATGATTCCCACGGCTCTATCCTCGCAGGGCGCATCGGGAAGTCTGTCCCGACGATTACCTTCGGCCAAAATGTTCGGGCAAGTTTTCGCGCCTCGAACATCAACGCAACCGTCAAAGGAACTACCTTCCAGCTTGCCGCGCACGACCGAAGCTACTTGGTAAAGCTGCCGCTGATTGGTCAGTTCAATGTTTACAATGCTCTGGCTGCCGTCGCCGCCTGCTCCGCGATTGGAGTTCCCGTCCGTGCTTGTGTGGAAGCGTTGGGCTCCGCTCCGCCGGTTCCGGGACGGCTCCAAGCTGTGCCGACGGCGCTCGGGTTTCAAGTCTTTGTCGATTATGCCCACACCGACGATGCGCTCCGCAACGTGCTGCTCGCATTGCGTGAACTGAAACCCCGTCGCCTGGTCGTGGTCTTTGGATGCGGGGGTGATCGCGACAAGCTGAAGCGGCCCCTGATGGCCAAGGCGGTCGAGTCACACGCAGATTTTGCCGTGGTGACTTCGGACAACCCCCGCAGCGAAGATCCGGCGGAGATCATCGACGACGTTGTGGCCGGGTTCAAAACCAAGCGCTTTGAAGTGATCGTCGACCGGCGGCAGGCGATTGAGTTCGCCATCGGAAACGCGGAGCCTGGCGATTTGCTCCTCATCGCAGGCAAAGGCCACGAAAACTACCAAGAACTCCGGAACGGAACAATTCCATTCGACGATATCGAAGTCGCCCGGGGAGCACTCGCCGCAAAGTCCGCGCAGCTTCGATAACTCTCTGCCTCACAACAGCGGCACCCACTTCTTCTGCAACAAATATTTCCCAGCAGTTATGGAATTGATGAGTCTCGAATCTCTTGCGGTCGCAATGCATGGCGACTTGAAGCTGGGGACGACATGCGACCCTTCGCAACTCGTGAATGACGTCTCGACGGACTCCCGTGCGGTGGCCTTCGGTAATGTTTACGTCGCGCTTCGTGGCGACCGGTTCGACGGCCACGCGTTTCTGGCTGCCGCCCGTGACCGTGGCGCGATCGGTGCGGTGATTGATGCGTCCTACCTGCAAAGCCTTGCTCCGTCAGCCCCGCCGCCGGATGACTTTGCTTTAATCGTCGTCGCCGACACCTTGACCGCTTACCAAGATCTTGCGGCGTGGCATCGCCGTCAGCAGCCGGACCTTGCGGTCGTCGGGATCACGGGCAGTAATGGCAAAACCACCACAAAAGACTTGGTGGCTAGCGTCCTAAGCGAAGGTTTCGCAGTTTTGAAGACCGAGGGGAACTTCAATAATCACATCGGCGTGCCGCGCACGTTGCTCCGGCTCAATGCCACCCACGAAATCGGCGTCATCGAGCTGGGCATTAACCATCCCGGCGAGATGGCTCCGCTCGTGCGGATAGCTCAACCGACAGCTGGAATCGTCACGAATATCGGAACCGCGCATCTGGAGTTCATGGGCTCGAAGGCGACGACCGCGGCCGAGAAAGGGATTCTGGTCGCGGAACTACCAGCTGATGGCTTCGCCATTCTGGACACGGCCGACCAATTCTCCGATTCAATCGGCGGACGGGCCCGCTGCCCGGTGCTTAAGGTAGGCACCGGTGCGCAAGCACTCCGTGCGGAAAATGTCGCACAACATGATCGGGGCATGGAATTTACGGTGTGCGAACCTAGCCAGGATTATCAGGGCGTGCGCCTGCCCGTGGTGGGCATGCACTCCGTGACAAATGCGCTCTTCGCATTTGCCATCGGGCGCGCGTTCAACTTGTCCGCCGCCGACTGCGTTGCCGGCTTGGCTAACGTGCGAATGACGAGTGGCCGTGTCGAAGTCAAAACGGTGAAAGGTGTCCGTTTTTTGGACGACAGCTACAACGCGAATCCGGAATCCATGGTAGCATCGCTGGACACCCTCGCGCGCCTTTCCGTGGGAACCGCAGGGAAACGAATGGCCGTCCTCGGCGCCATGGGCGAACTGGGCGAAAGCGCTGCCGAGGGGTATCGCCGGGTGGCGACCGCTGCCGGTCGGACACGCCTCGACATTTTGCTGACCATCGGGCCGATCGCCGGTCAGATGGACGCCCCTGCCCGTGCGGGCGGAGTTGAGACCGTGATGAACTTCTTGATGCCGGAGGAGGCAGCAACATTTCTTCGTGACCACGCTTCCACCGCCGATGTCGTCCTGGTGAAGGGAAGCCGGAGCGCCCGCATGGAACGCATCGTCGAGCTATTCGGCCGGCCCGATCGCACAGCCGCAAACAACTCCTGATTTTCGCTCTTCCAGATCCGTCGATCCCCATTCCGCATGCTTTTCTACCTTTACGAACTGAAGCGGTATTTCACGCCGTTAAACGTATTCTACTACATTACGTTTCGGGCGCTCGGCGCTGCCATCACCTCTTTTCTCATCTGTTTGATTCTGGGCAAGCCGGTGATCCGCAAGTTGATTTCGCTGAAGTTTGGGCAGCCCGTCCGCACCCGCGAAGAGGTAAACAAGTTGTATGAACTGCACGGCCGCAAAGCCGGCACGCCCACGATGGGCGGCATCTTGATCATCGCGAGCGTGACAATCTCCTCGCTGCTGTGGGCCAAGTGGGAGAATCCGGTCGTCTGGCTGGCGATCGCCACGATTGTTTACCTGGGCGCGCTGGGTTTTTGGGACGACTACCTCAAGATTACGAAGCGGAACTCCGCCGGAGTAAGCAGTCGCGTCAAGCTTCTCGCGCAAGGCATCCTCGCGGCCGGACTCGTCACTTACTTTCTCTACGGACCGAAGAATGCGCTTCTTGAACTTGCGATCTATGTTCCCTTCAAGAAGGGACCAATCGTGGATAATCTCGGGGTTTACTTCGGTGTCTTCGCCTTCCTTTTCTACGCGGCCGTCATCGTTGGCTGCTCGAATGCGGTCAACCTGACGGATGGTCTGGATGGTCTCGCCATCGGCTGCACGATCACCGTCACTCTCGCTTACGCGGCGATCGCCTACGCGACGGGAAACATCAAAGCCGCGACCTATCTTGAGATTCCATTCTTCCCCGGTTGCGGCGAACTGGCTGTTCTTTGCCTGGCGCTGGCGGGGGCCGGGCTGGGATTTCTCTGGTTCAACGCGCATCCCGCGCAGGTGTTTATGGGCGACACCGGATCGCTGGCGATCGGCGGCTTTATCGCGGTTGTCGCCATCTTCTGTAAACAGGAAATCCTCCTGATCCTCGTCGGGGGAGTATTCGTGATGGAGGCGGCCTCCGTGATGCTGCAGGTCGCCAGCTTCAAGCTCACGGGCAAACGGATTTTTTTGATGTCACCTCTACACCATCACTTCGAGTTGATCGGTTGGAAGGAGAACACGGTGATCGTGCGCTTCTGGATCCTCTCCATCACGTTTGCGGTGTTGGGCCTTGCGACATTGAAGCTTCGGTAAGCTCCGCGTGTTTTCAGTATGAACTATCTCGGCAAACAGGTTGCGGTGCTTGGTATGGGTCGGAGTGGTGAAGCTGCCGCACTCCTTCTCGTCGGACTTGGGGCCAGCGTTTCGCTGCTCGACGACACCGCGCCCACGGAGAAGTTGCAGCAGAAAGTTGAGATGTTCCGCGGGATGGGCGTGAAGATTTTCACCGGTAAGGAAAGCGCGTTGGAAGCCGGCCGCGGGGCGTTCGATCTCGCGGTGTTGTCGCCGGGGATCGATCCGCGGGTGTTGATGGTTCAGAATCTGATCCGCCGGGGAGTCCCGGTCATCGCGGAGATCGAGCTTGCCTACCAGAGCTGCGCTTGTCCGCTGGTCGGCATCACCGGGACAAATGGGAAGACGACGACCACCGAGCTGGTGTTCTCCATGCTTACCCAAGCCGGCGTCGCCACGGTGGCAGGGGGGAACATCGGGAAACCTTTCAGCGAAATCGTCAACGAAGGGACGGGCGACTTCGACTTGATCACGCTGGAGGTGAGCAGTTTCCAGTTGGAACGCATTCGCCAGTTTCGCCCGGCGATCTCCGTCTGGCTGAATTTGGCGCCAGACCATCTCGATCGTTATACCTCAGCCCAGGAATACCGCGCATCGAAGCTGCGGATTTTCGAGAATCAAACGCTGGATGATTACGCCATCGTGAATTTCCGCGACAACCTGCCCGCGCTTGCCGCCAAGCGGATGACGTTTTCCGCCTACGAGATCGGCGGCGATCTCGATCTGCGCGACGACGTGATTCATTACAAGGGGGCGCCGCTGCTGGACCAGCGGGATACCGGCCTGCGCGGGCGGCACAATACGGAGAATCTCATGGCCGCTCTCGGAGTCGGCCTGGCGCACGGCCTGACGGCGGCGCAGATGAAGCCGGGACTCTGCGCGTATCGCCCCGCCCCCCATCGCTGCGAGGTTGTCCGCGACCTCGGCGGCGTGATTTATATCAACGACTCCAAGGCGACGAACATTGATGCCCTCGAGAAAGCAATCCTCGCCATCGACGCCAGCCGGCCAATCGTCCTCGTGGCTGGGGGCAAGGACAAAGGCTTCCCTTATGATTCGATCACCACGCTGGTGAAAGCGCGCGCCCGTTGGGTCGTGCTCATCGGAGAGATGGCGGGTCGAATCGCGGAGGCTTGGGGTCAGGAGGTTCCTTGCGAACGGGCGCAAAGCCTGGAGGAAGCTGTCCGGATCGCCTGGTCGATCGCGCAGGCGGGCGACACCGTGCTCTTTTCCCCGGGGACGTCGTCCTTCGACATGTTCAAAAACTACGCGGAACGCGGCGATCGGTTCCGTCAGTGTGTGCTCGATCTGCCTGTCTGAATCGGGAAAGTATTCATGCAAAGCACATAAACGTCTGCGTCCGCCCTTAGACCTTAACTCATCGACTCTATGAGACTTTCCCGTGCCGTTGGCGTTGTGCTTCTGCTGCATCTATTGGCGATCGCGGGAATCTATATGTTTACCGTCGTCAAGGATCACAAGCGTCCACAGTCAGTCGTCAAACCCCCAGTTACTCGGAAGGGAACGACGGCTGGCAGTCCGCTTGCCACGGAACCCAATGCGTTACCGACGCCGGCCCGCGTGGTTCCTCAGCAGGCGCCGGCGCCAGAACAGAAGACGAAGGCGAAGCCGGAAAAGGGAACGTCGCGATCCGGGAGCCTCGCAAACAAAGAATCCGGATCCCCGTCGGTCGCTGCGAAATCGACGCTGGCGGCGACAAAAAAGCCTGTGCTCCGCAACCCGCGCGACGAAGCCGCAAACCTGATCGGATTGCAGCCCAACTGACCGCCTTCCGCCGACCGATCCCCTTCAGTTTTCTCACCCTCTTCCCGCCATGTTCGGCCGTCAAAGCGCCTACGTCCTGGCAATCTGCGTCACGTTCCTCCTCGGGATCGGGATTGTCATGCTTTTTAGCGTAAGTGCCTACGCCCAAGACGCGCATGGAGATATTTATTACTTCCTCCGGCGTCAATTGATCTGGCTCGGCCTAGGCGCGGTGGCTTGCCTCATCGCCTCCGTCGTCGATTACAGTGTCTGGCGGCGTCTTGCCTGGCCGCTCCTTGGGGTCGCGGTGCTTTTGCTGATTCTTTGTTTCGTGCCGGGAATCGGGGCGCGGATCAACGGATCATGGCGCTGGGTAAAGTTCGGCCCCGTGAGCTTTCAGCCTTCGGAAATTGCGAAGCTCGCCTGTGTGATCGCGCTCGCCCATTGGTTCGCCAAATACGAGAAGGAAGCCCGGCGATTTGGCCAGGGGTTTCTGCTGCCGGTGATCCTGTTTGCCATACCCACCCTGTTGATCTTGCGCGAGGAGGATATGGGCACCGCGCTGCTCGTCGGGACGGTTTCTGTCATGATTATGTTTATCGGTGGCGCCAACGTCATCTACATGATCGCGCTCGCTTTGGTGCTCGGGGGCGGCATCTATCTTAAAGCAGCGAACAATACCAATCGAGCCGGACGCATGACCGCGTTTCTAGATTTGGAGAAATACAAAGACAGCTTTGGATTGCAGCAATGGGAGGCACTTCGCGCCTTTAATATGGGTGGAACCCAAGGCCTTGGGTTGGGCGATAGCCGGGAAAAGATGCGCTACCTGCCCTACGCGCACACCGATTTCATCTTTCCGATCATCGGCGAGGAGTTGGGGCTGCGCGCCACCCTGCCGATCGTGGGCGCGTTTTTGCTGATTGCGTTGTGCGGGATTACCATCGCGCTCCGTTCCCGGGACCGCTTCGGGACGCTGCTGGCGTTCGGGGTCGTCCTGATGATCACGCTCCAGGCGGCCGTGAATATCGGCGTGACCACGGCAGTGCTTCCAAACAAGGGGATGCCGCTGCCGTTCATCTCCGCCGGCGGGTCGAACCTCTGCATGGCGCTTCTGTTTGTCGGGATCCTGTTGAGCATTCATCGGCACGGCGGCGGCGAGGTCAAAGCTTCTCTTCCGGAGGCGCTCCCAGCTGCCGCGCGCGTCCGCGCGAAGGTCGGCAAGCGGTCCCCGGCTCGTCGGATCGCTGCACGCACGACGGATTCGCAGCAGAAATAGACGAGTCCGAAAGGATTGATCACTCCGTCTGGCGCCATCCCCCCGGCCGACTCGCACCGCAGCACAGATGGAGGCGTGTTAAACCGGAGGACGTTTCGTTCCGGGGAAATTTGCCATTGGGGGGAGCCGATGATCTAATTGCTGCCCCGCTGGCCTGCCTGGATCGGAATTGCCGACGGACGGGTGACGCGCGGACCGTCCGATTGAATCCCTTTCACTATGAACATTGCGATCGCATGCGGGGGAACGGGCGGACACCTGTTCCCCGGTCTCGCGGTCGCGGAGGTGCTGCACGAACGCGGGCACAAGGTTCTGATTTTTATTTCGGAAAAGGAGATTGATTCTCTGGCGGTCCGGGATCACGTCGCCAGCGGAGCATTCGAATTCCACAAGCTGCGGTCGATCGGGCTGCCGCGCTTGTGGAGTCCGGCGCTCTTGCGCTTCGCCGGTGGCTTTGCGCAAAGCTTGCGCGCCTGTCAGCGTGTCTATCGCGACTTCCGACCGGCCGCGGTGCTAGGCATGGGGGGCTTCACCTCGACGGCTCCGATCCTCGCAGGACGCATGGCCGGCGCGGCGACGTTCGTTCATGAGTCCAACGCAATCCCGGGCAAAGCGAACCGGCTGAATGCCCGACTCGCACAAGCGGTGCTCGTCGGACTGCAGGAATGCTGCCTTGAATTCAGGAAAAAGACACGATGTGAAAATACCGGCACGCCGCTGCGCGCCAGCCTTTTAAAGCCGGTCGATCGTGAGGCGGCACTCCGTGGCTTCGGGTTTGACTCCGATGATACTGCCAGTCGCACCTTGCTTGTGATCGGCGGCAGCCAGGGGGCGCATGGGATCAACCAAGTCGTTTCCGCCGCCCTCTCTGCCTGGGGGAGCCACTCGCTCCGGGTGGTGCATCTCACGGGCCGCGACGACGAAGCCGCCGTGCGAAATGCTTACGAGAAAAACGGGGTTCGCTCCTTTGTCGCACCGTTCTGTCACGAAATGCAGAACGCCTACGCGATCGCGGATCTGGCGATCGCCCGGAGCGGCGCGGCCAGCCTAAGCGAGCTTTCGTATTTCGGCGTGCCGGCCTTGCTAATCCCCTACCCGTTTGCCGCCGACGATCATCAAACGCTGAACGCCCAGCTTTTCACGCGTCCCGGCGCCGCCTTGATGTTGAACGAAGGCAGCGTGACGGCGGCGACTCTCGGGCAGTTGGTGCCGGAATTGCTGTTTCACGGGGACGGGAAGCTGCAGGCAATGGCCGCGGCAATGCGACAACTCGCGCGGCCAGACGCGGCGCAGGCCGTGGCAAACATCCTGGAAGCGGCGGTCCCCGCGGACAAGGTCGCCGCACCCGCCGCCAGCAATCCCTGACTTTCGCCCCCTCGGACGACGATGATTACCCAGCCCGCCGCTCCGGACGCTTCCGTCCAAACGTGTGAACCCGAGAAAAACGCGCTTGCGTTGGGTCTGACCGATCTGAGCAGCGGCCCCCGGCACATCCATCTCATCGGCGTCGCCGGCTCCGGCATGAGCGGCATCGCAGGGCTGTTGCTGGCGCTTGGCCACCGGGTGAGTGGATCAGACAAGGTCACAACGGCCGAAGTCGAGCGTTTGCAGGGCGAAGGTCTCGATTTCCGCGGCCCGCAGACCGCAGCCGTGATTCGGGACGCCGAGACGGTCATCTATTCTTCAGCGATCCGGGCAGGAAACGCGGCTTTCGATGAAGCGCTCCGGCTGGGCAAGCCGCTGCTCCGGCGAGCCGAGGCGCTGGCGGGAGTCATGCACGCCAAGCAAGGTATCGTCGTCGCTGGCATGCACGGAAAGACGACGACCTCGTCCATGATCGCGCACACCCTGCGTGTCGGCGGCTTGCGGCCGAGTCATTACGTCGGCGCCGAGATTCCGATCCTTGGGACAAACGCGCACTGGCAGCCGGAGAGCGAGCTTTTCGTGGCGGAAGGTGACGAGAGCGACGGCACGCTCGTCTGCTACCACCCGGAATACACGGTGCTGCTCAACATCGAGGAGGAGCACCTCGACTTTTACCGCGACCTCGCCGCGATCGAGGCGGTTTACACCCGGCTTTGCAGCCAGACGCGAGGCTCGATCTTTTATTGCAAGGATGATCCGCACGCCGCCCGGGTGGCGGAGCAGTTCGGGGCGCGCGGCGTCGCCTTCGGCGCGGACGATCGGGCGCACTATCACTACGGCGAGCTGACCACCCGCGAATTTCAGACCCGCTTCACCGTTTACCGCGGCGCATCCCGGATGGGAGACGTCGTTCTTAATGTCCCTGGCGTGCACAACGTCACCAACGCCCTCAGCGTGGTCGCCCTCGCGACCGAGCTCGGAGTCGCCTTCCCGCTGATCGTGGAGGCGCTCGACAGCTTTCGCGGCGCGCGCCGGCGGTTCGAATTCAAGCACCGCGGACCAGACGGCACGCTGGTCGTCGATGACTACGGGCATCATCCCAGCGAAATCCGGGCAACGCTGGAGACCGCGCGGGCAAACCATTCGGGACGCATCGTCACGCTTTTTCAGCCGCATCGGTATTCCCGCACGCAATGCTTGAAGAAGGAGTTTGGCCGGGCCTTCGGAGCGGCGGACACCGTTGTCATTAGCGACGTCTATCCCGCCAGTGAGGCGCCGATCCCGGGGGTCACCGGCCAGTTGCTCGTCGATGAACTTGGCGGCAACGGGCATCCGGACGCACGATACGAACCGCGGTTCGACCGGCTTCCGGCCCGGATTGGCGCCCTCCTGCGGCCGGGCGACTTGTTCTTAACACTGGGCGCCGGCAATATCCACGAAGTCGGCTCGGCGGTCGTCAGCGATCTCAAGCACCTCGCCGCTTTGCGGGAGGCTCTGGCCGGCGACGGCGAGATCTGCCTGCACGAACCTCTGGCCCGGCACACGACGCTCCGAGTTGGCGGCCCCGCACGGTTTTGGGCGGAGCCGACGACGGAGGCGGCCTTTGCTCGGCTGGTGCGATACGCCCGCACGCAGGAGCTGCCGATCTTCGTCATCGGCCGCGGCTCCAATCTGCTGGTGCGCGACGGCGGCATCGATGGTCTGGTGATCCACCCGGTGGACGGGGAATTCGCGCGGCTGGAAGTTCATCCGGAAACCTTCGAAATCTCCGCGGGGGTCGGGGTCGGGCTGAAGCGCCTGGCCGGCGCCGCGGCGAAAAGCGGGATCGGCGGCTTTGAATGGATGGACGGCATCCCGGGCGCGGTCGGCGGGAGCCTGCGGATGAACGCCGGCGCGATGGGCACGGAGACGTTTGATCAGGTGGTATCCGTGCGTCTGCTCGACGAAGTCGGCATGATCGTCGAGCGGACGCCGGCGGAACTCGAAGTGAACTACCGGTCCGTCACCGATCTGCGGCAGAAATACGCACTTGCCGCCCGATTCCGCGGGCAGCCGAGCACGCCGGAAGCAATCAAAGCCGGGCTTGCGGCCTCATTCACGAAGCGCAAGACGTCGCAACCCATCGCCGCCAGCGCGGGCTGCATTTTCAAGAATCCGGCGCGCGATCTGCCGGCGGGCAAGCTCGTCGATTCACTCGGGCTGAAGAATAGCCGCATCGGAGCGGCGCGCGTGTCGGAGGTGCACGGAAACTTCATCGTCAACGACGGCGGCGCGAGCGCGCAGGAAGTGCTCGCCCTCATCGCGCGGATCCAGGAAACCGCGCTGCGGGAGCGCGGCGTCGTCATGGAGCCGGAGGTGCAGATCGTCGGAAAGGATTGATGGCCACGGGCGCTTCGACGATGGAATTTTTTCGGCTGCCGATGAATCTGGAAACGCGCGCCGGAGCGGCGGAAATTTTGTGCGCTCCCGGCGCCATCTTCCACGCGGCCAGGCTTGACACTGTTCGCGCAGAATCGGCATGCTGCCCGCACGCTCCCACGCGCCCCGGCACGGCCGTCGCGCCAGCTCCCCGCGCCCCGTCGGGCGCCGCTCGGAACGCCGTTTTATGATGATGTTTGCCAACAAAAAAATCGCCGTGCTGCAGGGCGGCCCCGGGTCCGAGCGCGAGGTTTCCCTGCGCTCGGGCGCCAGCGTGATCGCGGGCTTGCGCGCCGCCGGCGCCGGGGAAGTTGTCGCCGTCGACGTGCAGGACGAACACTTTGAGTTGCCGCCGGACATCGATCTCGCGTTCAACATGATCCACGGCACGCTCGGCGAAGATGGCCGGCTGCAGGAAATCCTCGACGCCCGCGGGGTCCCCTTCACCGGCGAGGGTCTGGCCGGCAGCCGGCTGGCGTTCGACAAGATTCTCAGCAAGGAGCGCTTCGTCGCGCACGGCGTGCAGACGCCGGCTTACGAGACGCTCCGCGCCGGGGAAAAGCCGGCGATGGCGCTCCCCTACGTCGTCAAAGCGCCACGCCAGGGCTCAAGCGTCGGCGTTTACCTTTGCCGGACTCCGGAGGAAGCCGCATCAGCGTTGCGGGAGGTTGCCCAGTTTGGTGACGATATCCTGGTCGAAAACCTGGTGACTGGCGCGGAACTGACCGTCGGCGTGCTCGGCACCGAGGCGCTCCCGATCATCATGATCCGCCCCAAGCAAGGGTTTTACGATTATAAGAACAAATATCCCTGGTCGAACCCTGCCGGAGCCGCCGAGCACTTCTGCCCCGCGCCGATCAGCCAGGAGCTGACCGCGAGGATTCAAGCGCTCGCGCTCGCCGCACACCGGGCGCTGGAACTCGAGGTGTATTCGCGCGTGGACGTGCTGCTCACCGCGGGCGGCGAGCCTTACGTGCTGGAGCTCAACACCATCCCCGGCATGACCGAGAGCAGCCTGCTGCCGGAGGCGGCGCGCGCGGCCGGCATCGAGATGCCGCAGCTGCTCGAGCGCATCGCCGAGCTTTCGCTGGCGCGTTACCGCAACCAACCGCGCGTCGCGCTTTGAGCCGGGAGATTTCTCGCACGAAATGAGCACGGCGAACCCCAATTCCGGCGGCTGGCGCAAGCGCGGCGCCCATACCCCCGTGGGTAACAAATCGAGCAACACGCGCGCCGGCAGCTCCCGCCAGCGGCAACAGCAGCACCTCCTCGACGTCCGGGTGCGGACCCGGGAAATTTCGCGTCATCGGCGGGCCAGCCTGATCTACTGGCTCAGTGCGGCGCTGCTTCTCGCGATCATCGGCGGCGCGATCTATCTCGGCGCGACACGCGGTCTGGCCCGCCTTTTCTACCAGAATCCGGACTACAACATCACGACGTTGCAGGTGGAGACCGATGGCGTCCTGACGCGCGATCAGGTGCTCGACTCCGCGGGTCTGCGCGAGGGGATGAACATCTTCCACGTCAATCTCGACCAGGCCCGCGAACGCCTTGAAACGCTTCCCTTGGTCCAGAAGGCACAGGTGCAGCGCCACCTGCCGAACAAAGTCGCCATCATCCTGGTCGAGCGTCGGCCCATCGCCTGGGTCGCGCCCGAGCAAACGGCGGTCCCGGGCAAGCCGGTAACGCCGCTGACCCGGGAGGAAATTTTCAGCTCGAAGGATACGTTTCTGGTGGACGGGATCGGCACGCTGCTGCGCCCGAAGAAATTGATCGCCCAGAATTTCGATCTGCCGATCATCCGCGGCTGCGCCACCGGGAAACTGGCGCCGGGGCAGGCGGTGGACTCGGATGAAATGCGCGCGGCCCTGGACCTCATCCGTGCCCATCAGGATTCCCTGCTCGGCGCCCGCTTCCAGATTCAGGACATCGATATTTCAAAAGGCTACGGGATTACCGTGACGGATCGACGGAACACGCAGGTCTTTTTCGCGTTGGAAGAGATCGAGCTGCAACTGAAGACCTTGGAAACATTGTTACGCACTGTTGACGCCACCGGGAAACGACCGGCGACGATCAGCCTGGCAACGGTCGCCGGCCGTCAGCGCAACATCCCGGTGACTTTCCAGACCGACCCGCCGCCCGGGCAGGTGCTCGCGCTGGCCAGCCCCGCCGGCGGTGCGCAGCCGGCCGCCGTCGGCCCGCCGGATGCCAAAGCCAAGGGCAGCGCCGATTCTGCCGCCCCCTCGTCGGCGCCACCGCCGCCACCGGCGCCGGCAGCTTCCGCGCCGGCCAGCAAACCGCCAGCGGCCCCACCCACGCGGACCGCATCCGCGCGCTCGACGGAGCGCCGCGTGCCAACCCGGACCGCGCGGGCGGAAAAACCTTCGCCGCCCGCGAAACCGCGGGAGGAAGTCGGAGGGTTCCGCGGCGGCCGCACGGCCACGGCCCCGGCGCCGACCCGCGAGCCCATGGTCATGAAAGCGCAGCCGGTTCAATAAGTAGCGCTGAGCGGCCGGTCACGTGAAAACTCCCCTGCCCGACCCAATGGCCGCGCGCCCGGCATTTACAAGTGCACCGACCGCTGCTTCCATCCAGAAGCGCGTCGATCCCGGCTATCGCCGCACCCCATTTTTTGTCGTTTCGTCAGTATTAACACGCAGCAATGAGCAGTGAGAACATCCTCGTCGCCCTCGAGATCGGCACCTCGAAAGTTTGTTGCGTGGCAGCCGACAGCCGGCCGGACGGCTCTCTGAAAATTCTCGGCGTCGGTCAGGCGCCGTCGCGCGGGGTGCGCAAAGGGGAGATCGTCGATTTTGACGCCGCCCACAAATGCGTGCGGGAAGCGCTCGCCGAGGCCGAAGAGAAGAGCGGGCTTTCCATCCGAAAAGTCTATCTCGGGTTGAGCGGCGCGCACATTGAGGCGCTGAACAACCGGGGCGGCGTGCAGCTTCCCGACGATCGGGACGAGATCGATGAAGGCGACCTGGAAGATGTGAACGCCAGCGCCTGCGAGGTGAGCATTCCCTCGGAAAATGCGTTTCTGCATTCGATCCCCCAGAATTATTACGTGGACGGTCAGGACGGAGTGATCTCGCCGGTCGGACTCATCGGCCACCGGCTTGAGGCGGATTACCACATCGTCCACGGCGTGCGGACGCGGGTGCAAAATTCCATTCGCTGCGTGAAGGAAATTCCGGTCCATGTCGAAGACGTCGTTTTCAACCCGCTTGCCAGCGCGCAGGTCGTGCTGGATCAGAGTCAGCGGGATCTCGGCGCACTGGTTATCGACATGGGTGGCGGCACCACAGATTACGCGGTTTACGTGGATGGCGTCGTCCGGCAGAGCGGTGTTCTGGCCGTCGGCGGTGACCACATCACGAACGACATCTCCATGGGCCTGCGCATTCCGATGGGACGCGCCGAGCGGCTGAAGATCGAGGAGGGCCACGCCCAGCTTGGCACCTGTCTGCCGGGCGAGACCGTGCTTCTTCCGAGTGAGCCCGGTTTCGCCGGCAAGGAGGTCGAGCGCGATCTTTTGAACGGCATCATCAACGCCCGGCTGCGCGAATCGTTCGAGCTGCTTCGGCGCCGTCTCGATCAGGAGCCGGACGTGCGTTACCTCGGTGCCGGCGCGGTGCTCACCGGTGGCTGCAGCTTGATCCGCGGGGTGATCCCGATTGCCGAGGAAACGCTCGGCATGCCGGTGCAGCTCGCGCCGACTTTGCCTTTGAGCGGCCTGGTGTCCGCGCTCGCCAACCCCCAGCTATCCGCGGTGATCGGCGTCATCAAATTCGTCCAGCTGCGCGCCGAATCCGATCGGCCAAAAGCCTCGGTGATCGCCCGCCTGACCGGCTGGTTCTTCGGGCGCAAACGCTGACGCCGCCCCCGTCGCGCGCCCCGCCATCCCCGCCCTCCCGACTCCGCTTTGCCACCGCCCGCACTCCTCGTTTCATCGCTTCCCATCCCATGAGCCAGCCTTCCTCCCATAAAAACATGCCGACCGGTGTTCAACCCGAGGTCAAAGTCAAAGTGATCGGCGTCGGCGGCGCCGGCAACAACGCGCTTGACCGCTTGATCCTCGACGGCGGCGTCCAGATGGATCTTGTCGCCTGCAATACCGATGTGCAGTCGCTGGCCTCCTCGGTTGCCACGCACAAGATCCAGCTCGGACGCAACATCACGCGCGGCCTCGGGGCCGGCGGCGACCCGGAGGTCGGCTTCGCCGCCGCGGAAGAGGCGTTAGACGATCTGCGCTCCTCGCTGGAAGGCGCGCCGCTGGTGCTCGTCTGCACCGGCCTCGGCGGCGGGACGGGATCCGGCGCGGCGCCGCTGATCGTGAAGCTCGCCCGCGAGCAGGGCTCGCTTGTGCTCGTCTGCGCGACGCTGCCATTTTCCTTCGAAGGCAAGCGGCGCGGCCGGCAGGCGCAGGACGCCCTGGCGGCGATCCAGGAATATGCGGATGCCGTGGTTTGTTTCGAGAACGATCGCATGGGCGAGCTGATCTCCGCGGAGAGCGGCATTCAGGAAGCCTTCGCCGGCGCTGACCAGATCATCAGCCAGTGTGTGCGCTCGATCGTCGAGCTCGTGAATCGCCGCGGGCTGATCCGGCTCGGCTTCGACGATTTGCTCACCGCGCTGCGTAATCACGATTCCCGCTGTCTCTACGGCTATGGAGAAGCGACCGGCGAAAATCGCGGCATCGACGCACTGGCGCAGGCGCTGAAAAATCCGCTCATGGACGGCGGCACCTTGCTCGGTTCCGCGGCAAACGTGCTCGTCAACATCGTCGGCGGCGACGACCTCACGCTGTCCGAGGTGCAGACGCTGATGGAAGCCCTCGTCGGGCACATCGATGAAAAGACGCAGCTGCTCTTCGGCGCCGCGGTCGATGCGAAGATGGGTGGCCGGCTCGGCGTGACGTTGATCTCTTCGCTCAACGCCCGCACCACGACGCCGGGCGGCGCGGGTGCGATGAGCAGTGCTCCTCCCGCCGCGGCGCCGCGCCCGGTCGCCCCCCCGGCGCCACCCAGCGTGCAGGATGCACCGGAGCCGATGGATTCCGACGAAATTCCGCCGTTTTCCCCAACTCCCGTTGCTGCTCCGCGAGCCGAGCAACCCTCGCCGGTCACGCGCCACATGGTGCCGTCGGGTGCAGGTCCGTCGGGTCCGGCCGCACGGTCCGCCGTGGCGGGTGCCGGGAGCTCGGTTGTTCCTCGCGGCGGTCCGGCAGCCGGCGCGGGCAGCTCCGTCCCCGCCGAGCCGGCCAACACCGAGGCGCCAGCGTTGCGCGGCCGGTTTGAGAAAAGCCAGCCGACGATCTCCGAGGATGGCGAGGATCTGGATGTGCCGACGTTCCTCCGCAAGAATTTCCGAGGGCGCTGAACCGCGCGGGCCGGGCCAGGCCGGCTACAGCCATTCCCGCAGCTTGGCCGAGTAGCGGTTGTAAACAAACCCGAGTCCGAGCAGGACGCCACCGAGCGCGAGCAGGCCGAGAATGCGCTCCAGCGTGTCCGCCTGCCAGAACTCCACGATGCCGACGCGCGCGAGCGTCGTGGCGAGCACCGCGAGGCCGAGCCAGCGGTAGGTTCGTTCGCGCAAGAGAAGGCCGGCGGCGAAAAGCGCGGCGGCGAAAAGCGACCAGCCGACCACAAGATACAAGGCTCCGCCGGTGGTCAGACCGAGCAGGTTCGTGAGCCAGCGCCACGCGCATGCAACGACGGCGATCATGAGCGCTTGGTGCGCCCACGCCGGCACCTCCGGCAGCGGCAGCGGGGGCGGCTGCGGCGCCGTCGCCGCGCCCGGCACCGGCGGCAGGCCGGGCGGCAGCTTCGCCACGCGACGGGCACCGCTCTGCTGGGCCGCCAGCAATCCAATCGCCCCAAGCTGCCACCACGAGAACCGGTCCACCAGCGGGAGCCGAATCTCGTGAAACGCAAACGCACAGACACCCGCGAGGGTTAGCCCGCCACCAAATACCAGCCACCGCGGCGTGCGCCGCAGGTGGCTCAGCGCGAAGACGGCCGCCCCTCCGAGCGCCAGGACAGAAAACTGCGCGCGTGCGGCGACGAAATGCTCCGTCCATCCGAGAAACATCAGCGCCGCGACGATCTCGTAGCCGACGCCGATCGGGAGCAGCGCGGTGCGCGCCCGAACCGGCACCCCCTCACCGGCCAGTTTCCAGAACAGGTGAAGGCGCCGCGCCACCGTCGGGACAACGAGAAACGCCGCCACCGGCACGAGCATCAGCCAGCGGCCCGGCCGCGGTGAAAGGGCGCCCGTCAGTCCGCTGGCGAAATACCCGGCCGCCGCCGCCAGGAAAAGCTGGCTCGCCGCCGCAATCGCCCAGGATTGGGTTAACAACCCGCCGATAAAGATTCCGACGCCAAGCGCGCCGCAAAGTGCCATCCACGCGGGATCGGAAAAGTGCGGCTGCAACCAGCCGTAGAGAATCCCGATCGCCGCCACGGCGAGCCACGCCTGCGACAGCGGCACCCAGACCCGCCGGGACTCGTCCTGCCACGCGAAGCGCCGCTGCCGCTGCCACCAGGTGGAAAGAAGGAAGCCGCCGGCCGTCACGATCGCCGCACTCCACCACGGCGCAGGCAGGCTCGACCGGGTCCCTGGCCAAAACTCAGCCCATCGGTAGATCGCAGCGAGTTGGAGCCCTTGGGCGAAGCCCGCAAGCGGTCCGAGAGCCAGCGGATGCGCCAAGGCCGTGAGACCGACCGCCGCCGCCGCCAGCGCCGCCGGCCGCAACCCGAGCGGCACGAGCGCCTGGGTATCGATGACCCCCAGGAGGGCGAGCGCGGCAAGCCCGGAGAAAACCGCGGCCGCGCGGGGCAGCCAGTCTCGGGTTCCGGGTGGCACCTGTTCGTTCGGATCCGGCGTTCCGTCACGGCGCGACCAGAAAGCATTGAATAAAAACGCCGCCGCAACGCCCCCTCCGACGAGGCATTCCGTCAGGCTGCCGGTCGCCGTGAGCCGCTCGCCGTTGCCGCCAAATCCGAGCCGGTCGAGCAGGACGCCGCACGCCAGCAGTCCCGCCCCGCAGGCCGCGGCCGGCAGCAGGCGACGCCCGTCGTGCGGCTGGGACCGGGCAGCCAGGGTCAGCACGACGCTTTCCGCCGCGAGCGCCAGCGCAAGGTTCCAGCCGGAAAAATAGTTGAGAACGCCGAGCGTGATGAGCACGAGCCCGAGCAGGCGAAACGCCGCCGCTGTGGCCGCATCAAGCGGCACCCAACCGGCGCCGGGCGAGGATGTGTTTCCGCCCGCAAACACCGGGTCAGTGCCGCGAATCCGGCGCCCGACCTGCCCGAGCGCAACCAGGACGCCGCCGAAAACTCCGCAGAGAATCCAGAAATCTCCTGGATGCAGCGCCTGCAACCGGGCGGCGGCGAGCGCGAAGAATGCGCCGTTGTTGAGCGTGGCAAACGTCGCCCGCCGCCCGGGCGGCAGCGACCCGCCGGTCGAGCGAAAGACCACGAGAGTAAACAGCGCCCAGTAGAGCGAAAAGAATATCAGCTCGATCCAGAACGGCCCGCCCTCGCGCCAGCCGCTCCCGGGCGGACGGGCGTAGCGCCAGAAGACGTAGCTGCCGTAAGTCGCAATGAGGCTGGCAAACGAAAACGCCGTCCAACGGTGCCGGGAAAGCAAATAGACCGCCGCGCCGGCCAGAGCGAGATTTGAAAAGAGCGTGAACGTTTCCACGCCGCTGACGGCCGAGGTGTAATAGCCGAGGAAAATGGCAAACGTGGCGAGCGTCTGCGACTCCCGTCGATCGGCCAGCCAGACCATGAATCCGGCCCAGGCAAGCTGGAGCCCGGCGGCGAGCAACGCGCTCTCGATCACCCGCAGGCCAGGGCCGTGATGCGCGAGGTAGGTGACATAATAAACCGCCGCCAGTCCGCCACCGAAAACGACGCGGGCATAGTCCAGAAATCCCGCGTTGCCATCGCGCGCGCTGCGCTCAAGCCACGCACCCAGGCCGGTCAGCATGCCGGCGCCGAGGTAGAGAAGCGCCACCTTGCCCGCGGGCCCGAGATGCGGGACGACAAATTGATAAAGGTAGCCGCCGAGAAAGACGAACCCGGTCAGCAATGCGACGATCCCGACCCGAACCAGCCAGGTGCCGCCGATCCGCATTTCGAGCGAGGGCACCGGCGGCAGATCGGGGTCGTGCGGAGCTTCCGCGACGCTCCGCGCCGAGACCGCTGGAAGCGGCGGCGGAACCGGGGCCGGTGACCCCGCGGGAACCGGCGGCGCCGCCGGGAACGTCGGCGACGATGAAAGGACCGCGGTCGGCGGTGCGGGGCGCCGGGTCGGCAGCGCGGGCTTATCATCGGGTGTCTCTACCGGAGAAATCGCAGGTGGCGCCGCCGCCGTTGTCGACGCACGCCGGCCTTCCAAAATTTCGATGCGTCGGACGAGCGTCTCGACGGTTTCTCGCAGCGCGCGCTGCTCTTCCAGGAGCCGCGCGACGGCTTCAGACGTCAGGTCCCCAGGGCGGTCGTCGGGCATCGCCTGCCACCTTCGCAGAACCGTCCCGCGCCGAAAACGAAATCCGGTGACCCGTCGCGCGCTCCTGACCCGGACAATGCCTCACGGCAGCGCCCACCGCGTCGCGGACGTCCCCGCGACTCGTCGGAAAAAACCTCGCCCGCCCGGACGATCGCGCGCAGCCCTTTCGCCGGTGCGCTTCGATTCAGACTTGTCCGGACGGAGCGTTACCCGCAAATTGTCTCCGCGGATCCACCGCCCAAAAGACCCTCCATTTATGATCGTTACCACCGCTCAACTTTACAAGGAAGCCTACGGCAAATACGCCGTCGGCGCTTACAACATCAACAACCTGGAACAGACGATGGGATTGTTCCGAGGCTGCATCGACAGCCAGGCGCCGTTCATTATCCAGCTTTCGAAAGGGGCGCGGAACTACACGGACAAGCGCATGCTTGAAGCGATCATCCGCACCGCGGAGGAAATTTTTCCCGAGGCGATTTTCGCCGTGCATCTCGATCACGGCGACGAGGCGACCTGCTACGACTGCATCGACTCCGGGTTTTATTCCTCGGTCATGATCGACGCCTCGCACGAGTCGTTTGATGAGAACATCGCCATCACCCGGCGCGTCGTCGATCGCGCACACGCGAAGGGCATCAGCGTCGAAGCGGAACTCGGCCAGCTCGGCGGCGTCGAGGAGGATATCCAGGTGGACGAAGGCCACGCCAGTCTGACGAATCCCGCGGAAGCCGTGGAATTCATGCAGCGCTCCGGTTGCGACTCGCTGGCCGCCGCGATCGGCACCAGCCACGGCGCCTACAAGTTCAAGGGGCAGCAGAGCCTCCACTTCAACGTCATCGAGGCGATCCGCGATAACGTCAAAAAAGCCGGCATGCCGCCGGTCCCGATCGTCATGCACGGCTCCTCCAGCGTGCCGATCTCCGAGGTGGAACGCATCAACGCCGCCGGCGGCAAACTCGATCCCAGCGCGCGCGGCGTGAACGAGGAAGAGTATCTCCCGGCCGCCCGGCTCGGCGTGACAAAGGTCAACATCGACACGGACGGACGACTGGTCTGGACGCGGGTTCACCGCGAGTTTTTCCGCGACAAGCCGGCGGAGTTCGATTTTCGCCCGCCGGGCAAGGTGTTCATGGCGGAATACGCGAAGTTTATCGCGCATAAAAACGGCAAGCTCGGGAGCGCCGGGCAATTGTCGAAAGTGCGCGAAGCCTTGAAGAGCGCGTAAAACGGCGCTTTCATTCGCGGAGTGCGCTGGCGGGTATCGCCGGCACGGTCCGATGATTTCGCCCGGCCGTTGCAGTGCGGCGGCCGGGCGCTTTTTTGCTGCGCGAAGGATTCCGGTCGTCCGCGCAATACCGCGGGTTGAGCCGCGCCAGCCGCCGCCGTAGGGTGCGCGCACCGTGCTTTTTTCGATTCGCTTTCCTGGACGTCGCCTTCTTTTCGTTTGCTGGACCGCGCTGCTGTTTATTCACGGGAGTCAGGGGGCGGAACCGCTGTCGGCAATGCCAGGCGATGCTGCGGCCGCCGCGGGTGCGTCGGCGGCGCTGGCGCCGCCTCCTTGGGCCGCGTCGGTCGATCAGCCGGCAAACCCGGGGCCGTTTCCCCCGCCCCGGCCGTTTGTCGCCGCCTATCGCGTGCGTTGGGGCGACGTCGAAGCCGCCCGAGGCGAAGCCGTGCTCTCACTGCCGATCCCAGGACAACTGCAGACCCGCGTGACCGCGCAGACCGTCGGCATGGCGCGGACGCTTTGGCAGATGACGGCGACCCATCTTAGTGTCGCCAACCGGGCCGACCTGCGCCCCGCCTGGACGGAGCACAGCGAGACGATCGCTTCCCGCCAGACCGCCTTTCGCGTCGATTTCGGCCCGGATTTTGTGACGCGGCGCTTTCGTGAGGGGCGTCCCGGCGAAACGCTGGCGTTCTCCTCGGTTCCCGCCGCGGATGCGACGACCGAACGCCCGCGACGTTTTGAGTTTCCCGGCTTGCGGGACATGGTGACGTCGTTTTTTTATCTGCGCAGTCAGCCGCTGGCCAACGGGGAACGCCACACGGTCGCCTTGATGTCGGCGAAAAACCCCTATCTTGCCGCGGTCCAGGTGATCGGCCGAGGCGAAACGCAAACCCGTGCGGGAAAATTCCCGGCAATCGAGCTCGAGCTGACGCTCCAAAAAATCGACAAGGATGGGCGCTTGCGGGCGTTCAAGCGCTTCAAAGGCGCGCGCGTCTGGATCTCCGACAACGCCGATCGTCTGCTGCTGAAAGCCGAAACCCGAGTCTTCATCGGGCACGTCACGCTTGAACTCGAGCAGATCACTTTTCCACCGCCGCCCCCTCCGCCCCCGCTGCCCGTGACGCCGCCGCCCATGCCGGTGGTGCCTGTGCCGACGCCGGCGTCGTAACGGCAGAAGCGGTCGTCAATCGACGATGCGCCCCTCGTAAACGCCTGAACCACCGCGCCGAGGCCGGTAACGCCGGTAGCGGCGCAGGTCGTCCTCGTCAGAATCGTCGCTGTCCCCACGGAAAAACGGCTGTGGCCGAGCCTGCCGCCGCGGCACCTCGTCGGGCACCCGCTGAAGCAGGCGAAACGTCGGAAAATCAATCCGGCCAGTGCGGCGCAGGCCGTTGGCCCCCTGGAATTCTGTGATCGCGGCGCTGGTCTGCGGCCCCGGGGCGCCGTCGATCGAGCCGTCGTAAAACCCCGCGCGCCGGAGCGTGCTCTGGATGCGACGGACCGTGTCGGCCTGGACTGGCGGCGGGGCGAATTCGAACGGAGTGCCGTTGAAAAACTGCTGCAGCGGGATCGACGGTGAAACCGCATTGGGCGGCGACGCGGGGGCTCGACCCGGCGCTTCTTCGGTGATCAGCGGCGGC
Organism: uncultured Verrucomicrobiae bacterium; assembly: GCA_963762725.1. Lineage (GTDB taxonomy): Bacteria > Verrucomicrobiota > Verrucomicrobiia > Chthoniobacterales > SZAS-18 > JAFAXH01. Next base: position 1,193,134 of record CAVXLY010000007.1, read on the forward strand.
GCCGCGCGCAGGTCGGGACGGCTGTAGCGGGTGCTCGGAGCCGGCGGCGTCGCGGCGACGGGCGGTCGCGCCGGGCTCGGAGCGAGCGGTGGCGGAGTTGGCTCGCGCGAAGGAGCGGGCTCGCGATCGGAACGTCCGGAGATCACCGGCGGCGGGGTCCGCGCGGGCGGCGTGCTGCCGGCGCGCGGTGTTGATCCTGACGACGAGCCTGCGGAACCGCCGAGCTGCAGCGAGCGGAGCGTTTCATCGTTCAGCTGGCCGGTGATGGCGAGTCCGTTGCGAATCTGATAACGACGGATGGCCTGCGTCGTTTCGTCGCCGGAAACACCATCGATGCTGCCGTAATAAAATCCCTGCTCGTGGAGACGCGCCTGCGCTTTGCGGATGGTTTCGTCCGCGCGCGCGGATTGGGTGAACGAAAGCAACAAGCCTGCGACCAGCACCGACGCGAGGAAGCGAGATAATATGCTCATGGCGGGTGGGTTTGAAAACGGGGCGACGGAACCGGCGCAATTGACGGACGCCGGCGAACCGTAATTTATTCGACCTGTGCCAGCACGTTTTTCGCCGGCAGACGCGGCCGGGTCGCGGCGTCGGAAAGGTATTCCCGCACGCCGTCCGAGATCGAATCGGCGACGCGCTGTCGATAAGCGGGATCGCCGAGCAACCGCGCCTCGGCGGGATTGGTGACGAATCCGCCCTCCACCAGCACCGCGGGCCCGGCGACATGCCGGGTGACGTAAAGCCGGCGCTCCTTCACGCCGCGATCCGTCGCGGCCGTGCGCACCACGAGCTTCGCCTGGATAAATCCGGCCAGCGCCCGGCTCTCCGTGATCGTGCCGCCGTTCTCCGGGGCGGGCGCGCCGCTCGGAGCGGATCCCGGCGACGGCGGAGCGGCGACCGGTTCCGGTCGCCCGAAAAGCCGGGTGTAAAGCCAGTGCCACGGACCCGCAGGCGGGTTTTCCGCACCCGGGAGCTGCTGGGCGACCAGGGGCTCCTTTCGTTCGGTGTAAAATGTTTCGATCCCGCTGGCCGGCGAGTTTCTGGCGTGATTGAGATGAATGCTCACGAAGACCGCGTTCGGCAGCGAGTTCGCGAAGCGCGCCCGGGCGGCAAGCGGCACGTAGCGATCGGAATCCCGCGTCAGCCGGATGGGCACGCCCTGGCGCTCCAGCACCGTGGCAACACGCTGCGCGATGTCGAGCGTCAGATCCTTCTCCACCATGCCGAGCGCCACCGCGCCGGTATCCGCCCCGCCGTGGCCGGGATCGAGCACGACGACCGTGCCTTTCGGCAAACCTTGGGGCCGCGGCGTGGACGTGACGACGCCTGGAGGCTGCGCCGGTCGCTGGATTTGGGCGAGCAACCCGAGCAGACAGCCGACAAACAGCACCAGGCCAAGCGCGGCGACGGCGTGCCGGACCGTCTGGCGCGCGCGCCTCGGACGCGCCGGCGGGGCGCCCTGCGCGCTGAGTCGGTTTCCGAGGAGGTGCCGCGTCCGGGGCGGCATTGATTTCCGCGGACGATCATCCGCTTTCCCGGCTCGATCCGACGGCACGGGTGCCGCCTCCGCGCCCTCAGTCTTGTCTGCGATGAAGGCTTCGTCAGGCATCGCCGGCCGGAGGCAGTAGCGACTGGAAATCCTTCTCGGTCAACGGACGATAGGCGATGTGCGACGGTGCGCCGGCTTCGAGCACCGCGGCCTCGATGGAGGCCCGCCCAAGCTGTTTCTGCTGCTGCTCGCGCAGCTTCTCAATTGCCGGGAGCTCCTCCGGCGGCTTGTCCTCGTCGAGCGCGAGAAACCCGACGGTCCAGGCGTCGAACGCTACGCGCAGGGCATCGCCCAACGCCAGGGAAGGCTTGAAGTCGCGCTCAAGAAATTTCTCCATCTCGTCCGCGGAAAGCCGCGTGCCGCTCAACACCGCGAACTCTTGCACTTGCTTGGAAAACGGCGTCCCGTTTGTCTGGATGGCGCCGTCGTAATCTACGCGGAGAAACGTATTTCGTCCCGGCTCGGAACCGAGTTCCGCGAAGAGCAGTCGGGCGAGAAACGGCGGTCCGTAAACTTGCTCAAACGCGGCTTTCAACGCCGGGCTCAGCGAATAATTCGCCATGCGGCGCAAGCTCACGTCACCGCCCGACCGGGTGAATCCTTCCGTGCTCGCCAGCTCGATCGCGGTCATGCGCAGGCGCTCGATGTCACCCGGGTGGCCGATCGCGCCGAGAGCGATCCGGTCGTAAATTTCAAACAGCTTCTGCCGCTCGCGGCCGACGGTAAAGAGGAGGATGCCGTCGGCGTAATTCATCGCGACGATCGGGCTGCCGCCGGCGATCTGGCTCTCGATGTATTCCCGCCGGTTGGCGATGGCTTCGACGAAACGAAACGGTTCTTCGATCATGGAAAATCTTGGTTGCGGAATCTCTCACTGAGCGGCCGTCGGCGGTCGAAATCCGCGCCTGCCGGCCGGCTCGATTTCCGACACGCTCCCCGCTTAACTGTTCCCCGCGCTGCCCGCCGCCAAGCCGCCGCTCGCGGTGCGGCCGTGCTCCCGAAACAGCCGCGAAAGCGTCTCGGCTGGAACCGTGGCGATGCCGGCTCGGGTGATGATTTTCATCATCGGAAAAATCCGCCCGTGGCGGTCCACGCCGCCGGTCGCGGAGTCAGCGTCCGATGCGGTGTCGAGCGCCTTGAGCGCCAGGGCGAGCGCCTCGTCGCGCGTGTATTCCGAAATCGGTTTCCTGCCCCAGCTGTTTTCGTAATACAGCACCCCCCGCACCGCCGGGGAGCCCGAACCCGTCGCTGCAAAATCCGCGACCTCGAAGTTCGCGCCCATGACGTCGTAGAAATAAAGTCGCCCACCGTCGCGGTCGTCCGAGCCGTTGTCGCCATCCGCCTTGCGCGGCGTCGAGGAATCAAACGTGGCGAAGATCGGCACCACGGCACCGACGCCCTGCATGACAAACCCAAAGTTGTCCCGCAACAGCTTCGAGAGCGCCCGGACCTTGCCATCCACGCTCATCTCCTGCAGCTGCGTGCGGCGGTAGTATTGAAACGAGTGCTCAAGCACACGCGCCATCTCCCAGGCGGTCGCAGGCACGCCGGCGATCGCCATGACGGAGTGGCGATCAATCTCGAGCACCTTGTCCGCGTGTTCGTAAACGATCGTGTTGCCCGCCGTCGCCCGACGATCGCCGGCAACCAGCACGCCTTCAGCGAATTTAAACGCGAGAATCGTCGTCGCCTGGGTTTGCACAAAATTGGGCAACGCGGATCCCGCAGGACCGGGTGCCGATGGCAGCGCGCCGCCGCCCCGCCCCGGCGCGGAATACAATCCGCGCGCCTGCAGGACGGAAAGGAAATCGCTGCCGTGGCTTCCGGCCGCGGTCGCCGGGTGGCCGGCGGAGGGTCCGGACAAGGAAAACGGCGCGGCCGTTGACTGCGAAAACGGCGGCGCCGCGAGCGAAGTGGAAGGAATCATCCGGGGCTGTGCCTTACTGCCCGGTGCGCTGGCGGTAGCGTTTCGATTGGTTGGGATCGACCTTCTTCATCCGCTTGAGAAGGTCCTTCGTGTCGGGTTTGGACACATCCGGCGAGCGGGGGCCGTCGCCGTCCCCCTGCTTCGGCTCCCACGGAGCCGGGCTGGTCGGTTTCTGTGTGCGCTCTGGCATGAAGGCAATTTAGTTTTCGGCCGGAAAAAACGCAAGCCCGGCGCGCAGCCCGGAGTGCCTTTGCGTTCGGTGTCGAGGATGATCAAGCCGGGTTTCTGCACTCCTAATTCCGCCGCTGAGACTGAGTCATTTCTGTTTCTCCCCTGGGGCGGATGCGACGGTAGGTCCCGACTTTTGCCCGCGTCGCGAGTCGCAGCAGCGGTGTGGCAACGGGTGCACAAGGGTTGCGGCGCGACGATGAAGCGCTTCGGCGCCGCGGTTTGTATTGTTGTCGTTTGCGCTCGCGGCGCCATCAGAGAAAATCAGGAGTGACTTCTGTTGTTCTATTCTCCCGCCCAGACTTCCGCCGATCGGTTGCGCTGATGCTCGCAAGCGCCGCCGCGATCGTTGTTCCGTTTGGGTCGCTCCGCTCTGCCGAGCCGACGCCGGCCGGGGCCGCTGTCGAGGCCGTGACGCCCGGACCGGTGGTGCGCGAACTGACAATCACCGCCCGCGATCTGACGCGCGGTTTGCAAAAAGGTCTCGCCGCGGTGGCACAGGCGCGCACCGCCCCGGCCTCGGGAGGAACGCCGGTGTCCCCGCGCGGCGCCGCCTATGACGCGGCCCTGGCGGAGTGCGTGCGCGCGGTGGACCGTCTCGCCGCCGCTCTCGGTGAAAACGGTAAAGATCCTCACCAGGCGCTGCGCGAGGCCGGCGTCGCGATCGCCGCACTCCAGGTCTGCCACCGCTATCGCGGAACCGAGAGCGAATCCCTGGACATCTCCTTCCGAAAAGTAACCGCAATCTACGGAATCCTGCGCCGCAACTTTGGTCGCGATCTCGTCGCGGCGCAGAGCGAATCGGAAGCCGCTCTCGACGCCGCGCAACGCGCCGGGATGGACGATCTAAAAGGACGCGGCATCGCGCTTCGGAAACAACTCGACGCCGCGCGGGCAGACGACGCCAGCAACCCGGCCATCGCGTTCGAATTCGAAGCCATGCGCCGCGGCGTGGAGCGTGTCGATGCCTCGGCTCGGAACCGTCGCGCGATGCTCGATGCGCTCAGTGCGGGAGAAATCGTTGTCGGCCGCTGGCAGGGATTGCGCCGCTACGTAGAGCGCGTTTATCCGGCGGATGCCCGCGTGGTGGCAGACTCCGAAGCGTCGCTGCGCGCCTTCGAGAAGGCGCTCGCCGCAGCCGCGGAGGCAGCCTATTCGGGCAACGCATCCGACGCCTTCGCTCAACCGGCGCACTACGTGGAGGATATCGCCATCCGGGAAATTTCGGATGATGAAGCGGGCCAAAAGCTTCAAGCCATCCGCGCCGCGGCAGGCGAAGGAGACGGCAAGAATTTCCCCCAGGTTTCGCCGGAAGCCGCCACCGCGGCAGCAGCGAAGGATCGTCAGATCAATGCGGATGATCCGGACGACGACACCGCGCTCGACAATCTGGACGAGGAAGAGGAAGCGGCACGCGAACATCCCAGCACCGTCGAAACGCCGCGTTAAATCTCTATCCGTCAACGGCGCCTGCGTCGCCGGGCAAAACTGCACCACCTAGATCGCGCCGCGAGCCTTCTCGGCATCGATTTTCCCACCGGGGTCCGCCTTCTCGCCGGCCGCGGCGATGGCAAGGATGACATCCGTTTTTGAAATGCTGCCGAGTAATCTTCCCCCGTCGTCTTCGTCCGAAACGTCGTCGCCGGGGATGCCGCTGCCGCCGCCCGCTCCCATCGACGCCCGACTGACAACCGGCAGCCGCTCGCCGTCGTGTCGGCCAAAGGCTTCCAGTGCTTCGCGCAACGTGTTCTCCGGCTCGATCCGCAGGAAATCCTCCCGCAGCACATCGCGCGCAATGATGATATCGGCGAGTTCCGGCGTGTTGAGATAAGGCTTCACGTCGTGCAGAGAAATTGCGCCTTCGAAACGCCCCTCGCCGCTCACGACGTAGAGATAATTGAAACGCGACGTGATGAAATTCTCGGCGATCTGCCGGAAACCGGCGGCGTCGAGCACGGCCGGCGGATTCGCACGCATCAAGTCGCCCACGAGCGTGCGCGACCAATCCGGTTCCACTTTGCCTTCGCGCTCCGCCTGGCGCTTGAGCGAGTAGGTGTAAATCGAAGCGCCGCCCGCCATGCCGCGGCAGACGTAGTAAGCCACCACCGAAGCCAGCATCAACGGCAGGATGATGAGATAATCCCGGGTGATCTCGAACAGAATGAGGATGGAGGTCAACGGCGCCTGCGTGGCCGCCGCCAGGAACGCCCCCATCCCGACCAGCGCGAAAGCGAGCGGATCCACGTCCGCTCCCGGCAGGAGCCAGCGCAAGGCGCTGCCGTAAAAATATCCTAAGAACGCCCCCATGAAGACGGTCGGTGTGAACACGCCACCCACGGCGCCGGAGCCGAAAGTGACCGCCGTCGCGAGAAGCTTAAGCACGAGGATCAACGCCACCGATTGCCAGAGCATCTGGTAGTGAAACAACTGATTGATCGAAGCGTAACCGTTGCCATAAACCGCCGGCGAGATGAGCCCCAGCCCGCCGACCACGGCACCTCCGATGGCAAGTCGCGCCCAGATCGGAATTCCCGACGTCGCGAAAATCCGCTCGGAGCCGCGCAGGAACCGCAGGTAATAGGAGCCGAATACTCCGAGCGCCAGACCCAGCACCATGTAAGGGAAAATCTCCCAGTTCGAATTCTGGCGAAACGCCGGCACGTCGTAAACCGGCGCTTCGCCAAGAAACGTCCGGGCGGTCTGCGTCGCCACGACCGAGGCGAAAACGAGAGGGCCAAACGTCTCCATGACGATCTGTCCCAGGATGACTTCTGCGACAAAGAAAGCGCCCGCGATCGGAGCGTTCTGCACGGACGCCAGGCCAGCGGCCGCACCGCACGCCACCAGCAGCCGCAGCCGCGGCGTCGGCCAGCGCAGCCAGCGCCCGAGCATTGAAGCCAGCACTGCCGATAGCGCCACGACCGGACCTTCCCGTCCGATGGATCCGCCGGAGGCCGTGGTGAAAAGCGCCGACAACGATTTGACCATCGTGTAGCGGAACGGGACGACGCCGTCGCCGAGCGTCACGGCTTCCATGTAGTCCGTGCTGGTGCCCGAGCGGCCGATGCGCGATCCCCACCAAAGGCAGAATCCAGCGGCGAGCCCGCCGAGCGTCGGAATCGCTACTCGCTGCCAGGAACTGAGGTTCGTGAACACGTCGCTGGCGACCGGCCACTGCCAGGTCAGCAGCGCCGTGAGCATGCGCGCCACCTCGCGGAATCCTACCGAGGCAGCACCACCGACCAACCCGACGACGCCGGCGATCAGCAGGTTGATCTGCAGATCACTGAACCGGATCTTTTCCGAAATCCAGACGCGCAGCTTGAGCAACCAGCGAAGTTGGCCGGTCGTCGCATTCGCCGTCATGCTGACGGTCGCCGAGCCGTCGGATTTGGGAGGCGGGAGGTCCGGCGTAGAACTCAAAATGCGGGATGAAGATCATCTCGCCCAAGCCTGTGATCCGGAAGGAACCGGGCATTCATCCCGTAGAACCGTGCGGCAGACCGGCGAAAAGCCCGGCCATTTTACACAGCCGGCAGGAGCGCGGCAAACTCAGAAGACGCCCCACAGCGTAAGAGTTGGTCCAGCCTGACCGGATCGCGAAGCATGCGAGCCAGCGCACCGACCGTCGCGAGATAACCGCTGATCTGGCTCCGCGGTGTCGCGACGACGAAGATCAGCCGCACCGGTTCCTGCAAAGTGGAAAACGGAACACCGCTTTGGCTGCGGCCTGCTGCGACGAGAATCTCCGAAACGGCGGCGGTGCGAGCATGCGGAAGGGCGACGCACCCGCCGAGATGTGTCGAGCCCGCGCCTTCCCGTTCAAGCAGGTCCTTTTTGAACTGCTCAAAGCTGCCCATCGCGGGATGCCCGGCCAGGAGATCGGCAGTTTCCAGGATTGCGTCGCGTTGGTTCGTGGAGGCGAGTTCCAGATTCACGAGTCTGGGCGCGAGCAATGTGGAGCCTTTCTCGAGGCTGCCGAGGTTCGAGGTCGTCGATTTTGTCACAGCGAAAGGAGTTTAAAACGCCGCGGCGATAGCAACGCCGGTGGAGGTATTTGTTGCAATGGAACCGCTTCTCGGATTCGTCCCGCCACCTTCGGTCAGACGCGGCCGATGCGCAATCGTGGCGAACGTCCGGGCAGGTGTTCGCACGCACCAAATTCCGACTTTGCTGGGCGGCGGCAGGAGCGTAGCGCCGGCGGTTTCGAAGGCCGCTGGGCAACCAGCGCACTCCCCGTCAGGGCTTCACCCTCCACGCATTCACAACATGCGCTTCGATGGCGGAGCCGCGTGCCACAAATCACCTGTCGCCTTCCGCATCGCTCGGCTAAACTCGCTGCAGGAACTTTTGCACCTGCTTTTCGTAATCGTGGAAAGGGTCGTTCATCGGGAGATGGACCTGATTCTCACACGAAAGCGAGTCCCAGTTGATGATGTAGTTCAGGTGACCACTTTTCTGAAAATGGCGGATGGCGGCCGACCGGCCGCGCGCGCGGGTATTGGCTGGCGGCTTGCCCGCAGCCGCGACGCGTTCGGCGAAAGCTCGATCATTGAATTCGCCGATCGCTTTGGCCGGCGCGAGAGCGAAGAACAGGCCTTTCTCCGGGTTGATATTGTGATATTCGAGATCAAGGCTCTGCAGCCAAGGATCCTGCCAGGAGAGATTTTCCTCCTCCCGGAATGCATCGAGCAGCCATTTTTTGCTAATCCAATCGACCCCGCCGATCAACGCTTCCGGCTTGCTGCGAATCGCTTCGAGCGTGAACTGCCACTGCGCGAGGAGCCAGTCGGTTTCCTCGTCCCCTCCCGCGAGGTGGCGCTGTGCAAGACCGAGAAACGCATACTGCACCTCCAGCGCATCGGTGGAACGGCCGTCTTCCAAGCGCGTGAGCCATCGGAGCGTCGGATCGCGCGAGATTTCGCGCGTCGCATGCACCGCGTCTTGGAGAATGACGTTCTCCGGAACCAAACCTTCTTCCAATAGCGTCAGCACCGCCGCGGTCGTCCCCACTTTGAGCGCCGTGGCAAACGGGCTCATGTTGGAATCTCCGATGAGCAGGTGCAGGCGGCGATATTTCCGGTAATCCGCCAGGGGTTCGTCGCGCGCGTTGATGATCGCACGATTGAACTGCACCCACTGGTAAATGTCGTTGACGATATGGTCCGCCCGCTGACTGAGCTGGAAGTCGATCGGCGTCGTCGGACGTGGAAGTTCGAAATCGAACGCGAGCGGGTTTGCCTGCCCCACTCTCCCGGAGCCGGTGAAGATTTGCCTTGTCGCCAGGAAGGAGATCAACGCGCCAAGAACTTGAGGCGTAAACTGCGCCTCGCGCTTCATCAGGTAATTCTCATGACAGCCGAAGGTCGCGCCTGTGTAGTGGTCGATGTTATTTTTAACAAAAGCGACTTGTTCGCTGGCGCCGAGTTGCTCAAGCCCTTGCTGGAGAAGGTAATCGCCGGCAAGGTCGTAGGCGGCGATGTCACATAGGTCGAGACACTCGGGCGACGAATACTCCAAGTGCCCCATGTCCAGATAAAGCCGGCCGCCATTCAGCAAAAAACCGCCGTTGCGCGGCGGTTCTTCGTAGTCCCGGTAGTGGAGGTCGATCGCGCCGACCGCCGCTTTGTTGAACAAGTAATTTTTAACAACGCCGGGCCAAACATCAGCGCCGCGCTGTGCCTTTTCGTCGGTTACGAGGCAGCCGTATTCGGTTTCAATTCCAACGATGCGGTTCATGCGGCCGAAGGCGGGTGCGGGAAGATGCGGCACCGAGCCCGCGTCCACAAGCTGTAAAATTGTGACTGCCGCGTCCGAGCTGACTTGAAAAAATGATGTCTCCCTTCGACGCCCTCGCGATTGATCGCTAAACCACGCGATAAAGAATCCGTCCGCAGTTGGGACACTGAGTAAGCTGACGGTCCCCGCGTAACTGAATCAATGTTTGAGCGGGCGCCCGAACATGACACCCACCGCAAACCTCACCCTCCGCGGGCACAACGACCAGTGTCCCCTTCTTATGCGATAGGCGCTGATAGAGGTCGAGAGTATCAGGCGGAATTGTGTCCGCAAGCCGATCGCGGTCGGCTTCGAGGGCTTGCAGGCGCTCTTGCGCACCGACGATGCCGGCTTCCAGCTTCTCTAGCTGCTCTGCCGTCAATTTTTCAGTCCTTCGCAGTTCGTCTACAGCCTGGCGGATCGGTTCGGCCAGCGTTTCGGCCGCTTCCATTAGTTCGATTTCACGATCTTCGACACTACGGATGATGCTTTCTGCATGCGCGATCTCATGGGACAACGCTTGGTATTCCTCGTTCTTTCGGGTTCCCTGTTGCTGCTGACGAAAGCGAGCAATGGCACCACGCTTCGAGTCAACTTCGAGTTCCAGCCTTCCCCGCTCGATTTCGTTATTACGGAGTTGTCCCCGCGCTGACTCAAGGGCGGCAATGGCAGTAGCGAGTCGAACCGTAAGTTTCTTTTTCTCGGCTGGAACCACGGATTGGTCGTGGCGCAGCTTTTCGATCTTTTGATCACGGTCCTGCAGTACAAGAAGTTTTTCTATTTCAGGAAGCATAATTACGATCGCGATAACAGCGTCACCGTAGGAATTGCTCCGTTCCGCGTCAATCAATCGAATTGGAATCTTCACACCTGCATGTCCACGTCACTAAAAATGAGTCGATGCGGGACCGCCGAAAACTTTAGTTTCCTCCCGGCACACCCGAGAGATTACTCAGCGAGAAATTCCCGCTTTGGTCACGGCAAAAAGGAACCCCGACCGGCTTTCGCCGATCGGGGTCCATATTTCTGGCAATGTCCTACTCTCGCGCAACCTAGAGATGCACTACCATCGGGGCTGCGGTGTTTCACTTCCGTGTTCGGAATGGGAACGGGTGGGCCCACCGCGCTAAGACCACCAGAAGAAAGTCTTCACATTCTGCGAACAATTTCCTCTGCCGGCCAAAAACTGAGCCGTTCTACTCTCCGACTCTCTGATATCTACATATAAGGGCAGCACTATCAATTTTTTCGAACCAAGTTTTAATAAAGTCATTTAATTTGACTCCCATTCTCCCGCCGGTCGCGAACAAAGTCCACAAACCGGCGGAAGAGGGGAAAATCAAATGACCAAGCCGAACGAGCGGTTAGTACCGTTGAGCTAAACACATTACTGCGCTTACACCCTCGGCCTATCAACGTGGTGGTCTACCACGGCTCTTCGGGGAGAGCTCATCTTGGGATAGGCTTGGCGCTTAGATGCTTTCAGCGCTTATCCTTTCCGAACATAGCTACCCGGCACTGCTACTGACGTAACAACCGGAACACCAGCGGTTCGTCATTCCCGGTCCTCTCGTACTAAGGAATGAACCCCTCAACTCTCCTGCGCCCACAGCGGATAAGGACCGAACTGTCTCGCGACGTTCTGAACCCAGCTCGCGTACCGCTTTAACCGGCGAACAGCCGGACCCTTGGGACCTTCTCCAGCCCCAGGATGCGATGAGCCGACATCGAGGTGCCAAACCACGCCGTCGATATGAACTCTTGGGCGTGATCAGCCTGTTATCCCTAGCGTACCTTTTGTCCTTTGAGCGACGGCAATTCCACATTCAACCGCCGGATCACTTGGACCTACTTTCGTATCTGCTCGACTTGTGTGTCTCACAGTTAAGCTGGCTTCTATCCATGTACTCGACACCCGATTGCCAACCGGGTTGAGCCAACCTTCGTAATCCTCCGTTACTCTTTAGGAGGATACCGCCCCAGTAAAACTGACCGGCTGCCAGTGTTCCTCACCCAGATAATGGGCCGAGGTTAGATTCTCCAATTCCAAAGGGTGGTGTTTCATTGTCGGCTCAGCAATCCCCGAAAGGATCGCTTCAAAGCCTCCCACTTACGCTAAGCATCGAAATCGAAGAAACAGTGACAGCGTACAGTAAAGGTGCATAGGGTCTTTCCGTCCTGCTGCGGGTAGGCGGCATCTTCACCGCCACTACAACTTCGCTGAGCTCCTCGTTGAGACAGCGGTCAACTCGTTACACGATTCGTGCAGGTCGGAACTTACCCGACAAGGAATTTCGCTACCTTAGGACCGTTATAGTTACGGCCGACATTCACGGGGACTTGGGCTCGAAGCTTCGCCTTGCGACTAACCTCTTACCGTAATCTTACCGCATTGGTCACGTGTCACACCCTATACGTCGTCTTGCGACTTTGCAGAGTGCTGTGTTTTTGCTAAACAGTCGGTTGACCCATTTCACTGCGACCTATTGCTAGGCACCCCTTCTTCCGAAGTTACGGGGCTAGATTGCCGAGTTCCTTAACGAGGTTTCACTCACACGCCTTGGTATATTCTACCCACCCACCTGTGTCGGTTTACGGTACGGGCAACCTTGGGAACACTCAAGAAATTTTCTCGATCGATGCTTTGCCGGATCCGCCTTGGCCGTGGCCTTAGCGTCCCCTTGCGGGCTTGGCTTTTTCAATCGCCTCGCCGGCTCCGCACTGATGTCAATCCTGAGCTTAACCAAAGTCGGTGCAGGAATATTAAACCTGCTGTCCATCGCCTACGCCTATCGGCCTCGACTTAGGTCCCGACTAACCCTGGGAGGACGAGCCTTCCCCAGGAAACCTTGGGTTTACGGCGGCCGGGAATTCAACCCGGCTTTTCGCTACTCATGTCTGCATTCTCACTTGTGTGGACTCCACAGTTGCTTTCGCTCCTGCTTCGACGCCCATACAACGCTCCCCTACCACTCCAGCGAAACGAATTTCGTTGAAATCCAAAGCTTCGGTATACCGCTAATCGCCAATCATTTTCGGCGCGAGATCACTCGATGAGTCAGCTATTACGCACTGTTTAAATGATGGCTGCTTCTAAGCCAACATCCTCACTGTCTAAGTAACCTCACATCCTTTCCACTACGCGGTATTTGGGCACCTTAGCTGTTGGTCTGGCATGTTTGCCTCTCGCCGACGAAGCTTATCCCTCGCCGACTGACTCCCGGACTTCACCCTGTGGCATTCGGAGTTTGATTGAATTCGGTACCCTGGTATGGGCCCTAGTTCATCCAGTGCTCTACCTCCACAGGTCAGCATCCGAGGCTAGCCCTCAAGCTATTTCGGGGAGAACCAGCTATCACGGGGTTTGATTAGTCTTTCGCTCCTACCCACAGCTCATCCCAGAATTTTTCAACATTCACGGGTTCGGACCTTCAGTCGCGGTTAAGCGACTTTCATCCTGGCCATGGGTAGGTCACCTCCGCTTCGGGTCTACTACCAGCGACTATGGACGCCCATTTCGGACTCGCTTTCGCTTCGCCTCCGTCTCAAAAAGACTTAGGCTTGCCACTGACAGTAACTCGCAGACTCATTAAGCAAAAGGCACGCCGTCACGCTCGCGCGCTTCGACACCTTGTAAGCACATGATTGCAGGATCTATTTCACTCCGCTCATAGCGGTTCTTTTCACCTTTCCCTCGCGGTACTAGTTCACTATCGGTCGCCAATTAGTATTTAGCCTTACGCCGTGGTCGGCGTGGATTCACGCGAAGCTTCACTTAGATCGCGTTACTCAGGAATTCCCTAGGCGTCCTTCGGTTTTCGGTTACAGGTCTCTCACCTTCTATGGAGCGATTTTCCATTCGCTTCACCTAACGTCGGGACTGCCATGACGGGCTCCTACAACCCCACGAGCAAGCTCGTGGTTTGGGCTCTTCCGCTTTCGCTCGCCGCTACTGACGGAATCGATTCTCTTTCTTTTCCTCCGCTTACTGAGATGTTTCACTTCAGCGGGTTTTGCGAACCCGGCTCTATATATTCAAGCCGGGACGTACTGGTTTTAACCAGCACAGGTTACCCCATTCGGAAATCTACGGGTCAAAGCGTATTTGCCGCTATCCGTAGCTTATCGCAGCTTATCACGTCCTTCTTCGCCTATTGGCACCAAGGCATTCATCATGTGCTCTTTGTAGCTTGATCAATCTGATGTCCGCATAAATGCGGACAAATTGTGATAACTGAAACTCTCGTGACTACCATCCGCAGGCTACAAAGCCCACAAACAACAGTCGTCATGTTTCAGACTCAGCTCTAAAAGTTGTGTTTACTACCCTAATATGTAGATGTCAAAGAACCGGACGCTGATTCTATCTCAGCAACCGAGCCTTCAGTCACCATGAATTTTAGTCCACAATGACAAAGGAAAATGGAAGTTCACTTCTTGCATGATCGCGAGCACTGTCAAGTCGATTGGGCCTGACAGGATTCGAACCTGTGACCCTGCGCTTATCAAGCGCATGCTCTAACCAACTGAGCTACAGGCCCCTCGGATCGTTGATCACCTTCCTACACATGGAGGCAAGGGGATTCGAACCCCTGACATCCAGCTTGCAAAGCTGGCGCTCTACCAACTGAGCTATACCCCCGCATTACCAGTCCCGGAGGCACGATGATCGGTGCAAAGAAGCAAAAACTGAATTGTGCGTTAGTTCGTCGAATATCCTTGATGCTTCGGCGTCTTTCGTTGCCGAAGTCTCAATGGCATCTGATTCTCGCGAATCTCTTAGCCATCGACCTACTCGAAGCACTACTCATAATCCGAAGATTTGAGCAGGATTTCGAATTACTCCTTAGAAAGGAGGTGATCCAGCCGCAGGTTCCCCTACGGCTACCTTGTTACGACTTCATCCCAGTTACCGCTCATAGCGTAGGGCGCTGCTTCCCTTGCGGGTTGGCGTGCGCACTTCGGCTACAAGTGACTTCCATGATGTGACGGGCGGTGTGTACAAGGCCCGGGAACGTATTCACGGCGCCGTAGCTGATGCGCCATTACTAGCGATTCCGGCTTCATGGAGGCGAGTTGCAGCCTCCAATCCGAACTGGGCCCGGTTTTAGTGATTTCCTCCACCTCGCGGTTTCGGTTCCTTCTGTACCGGGCATTGTAGTACGTGTGCAGCCCTGGCCGTAAGGGCCATGCTGACTTGACGTCATCCCCACCTTCCTCCCCGTTTCACAGGGCAGTCTGAACAGAGTGCTCTCACCGAAGTGAGGTGGCAACAGTTCACAGGGGTTGCGCTCGTTGCGGGACTTAACCCAACATCTCACGACACGAGCTGACGACAGCCATGCAGCACCTGTGCAAATTCTGGATTGCTCCAGTCGCCGGCTTTCACCGACTTAGAGATGCATGTCAAGGCCAGGTAAGGTTCTTCGCGTTGCATCGAATTAAGCCACATACTCCACCGCTTGTGCGGGCCCCCGTCAATTTCTTTGAGTTTTAATCTTGCGACCGTACTCCCCAGGCGGCACGTTTAACGCGTTAGCTCCGGCACGGAAGGGGTCGAATCCTCCCACACCAAACGTGCACCGTTTACTGCCAGGACTACCGGGGTATCTAATCCCGTTTGCTCCCCTGGCCTTCGTGCCTCAGCGTCAGGAACTGTCCAGAGACTCGCCTTCGCCACTGGCCTTCCTCACGATATCTACGCATTTCACTGCTACACCGTGAATTCCAGTCTCCTCTCCAGTCCTCCAGCGACGCAGTATCGAATGCAGTTCCAGGGTTGAGCCCTGGGATTTCACATCCGACTTACGCCGCCGCCTACGCACCCTTTACGCCCAATGAATCCGAACAACGCTTGAGACCTCTGTATTACCGCGGCTGCTGGCACAGAGTTAGCCGTCTCTTCCTCTTCTGATACTATCAAGACCCGAGCAGTTACTCTCAAATCCCTTGTTCTCAAATGACAGGAGTTTACGATCCGAAGACCTTCATCCTCCACGCGGCGTCGCTCCTTCAGGGTTTCCCCCATTGAGAAAAATTCTCGACTGCTGCCACCCGTAGGTGTCTGGACCGTGTCTCAGTTCCAGTGTGGCTGGTCGTCCTCTTAGACCAGCTACCCGTCAAAGCCTTGGTGAGCCGTTACCTCGCCAACTAGCTGATAGGCCGCGGGCTCCTCAAGATGCGCCAGGTTGCCCCGGCTTTGACGTCAGATCGATGTCGATCATGGTCACATGCGGTATTAATTCGCCTTTCGGCGAGCTATCCCCCACATCTCGGCAGATTGCCCACGTGTTACGCACCCTTGCGCCGCTGAGTCATTCCGATATTGCTACCAAAATAACCCCGCTCGACTTGCATGTCTTATCCACGCCGCCAGCGTTCGTTCTGAGCCAGAATCAAACTCTCCGTAGAAAGTTGCGCTCCTGCCCGTGAAGACAGAAACAAATTCTGACCGATTCCAAGTTGGTCAGCCGCCGGCTTTGGCAAACTGACCGATTCGGTTGTCGATCAAACCAATTTTGAAATGATCAAAGAAACCGACGAATAACGCACAATTCAATTTTTGCTTACTTCCATTACTCCGTCCTCCGCTTTCGGAAGATATGATTCGCTGTGCAAAGACAACGACTCAATCCGGAGCCACTCTTTCAAAAAACACGCTCGGATCAGCTGCATCGGGATGCGACTTATGTCACTGTCACCCGATGCTGAAACTGCCGACATCCTGATTTAGTCAGGGCCACCATTTCTGGCGGGATTTCAACCTTACAACAGCCTTATCTCCGGTCAACAAAGAATTTCGTTTTTTGTTTGCCCGAAGAACCAGCCATCACTCGCGTTTCCGCGGCCCCGTCGTAACGGGACGGCGAAAGTAATACAGCCCTCGATAGGCGCAAGCGGATTTTTTCAGATTATCACGGATTCTTCGCAATCCTATCGGGCTCAGGCAGATCCCGTTGCTCCTGCAGCCATTCGGTGTGAAAAACGCCTGCTTTGTCCGTCCGTTCGTAGGTGTGGGCGCCAAAGTAATCCCGCTGCGCCTGCAAAAGATTGGCTGGCAACCGTTCCTGGCGGTAGCTGTCGAAATACCCGAGTGAAGCGCTGAACGCGGGAACCGCGACGCCGTGCGCAACCGCAGTAGTGACGGCGAGCCGCCAGTTCGGCTGAGTGCGCTTGAGCGCCTCGGCGAAATACGAGTCGAGCATCAGATTGCTCAAATTTGGGTCGCGGTCATATGCTTCTTTGATCCTGTTTAGGAACCGCGCACGGATGATGCAGCCGCCGCGCCAGATCGTGGCAATGTCGCCGAATTTCAGTTGCCAGTTGTGGGTCCGCCCGGCAGCGCCGAGGAGGTCCATGCCTTGCGCATAGGAAATGATTTTGGAGGCGTAAAGCGCGTCACGCACCGCATTCACGAGCGCCTCGCGGTCGCCGCTGAAAGCGTGAGAGTTCGTTGATGGCGGGAGGACTTTCGCGGCAGCGACGCGCTGGTCTTTCATCGAAGAAATGACGCGTGCTTCCACGGCAGCATTGATCGTCGAGACAACGACCCCAAGATCCAGTGCGGACATGATTGTCCACTTGCCGGTTCCTTTTTGGCCGGCTTTGTCGAGGATCAAATCGACAAGCGGCTTGCCGGTATCCTCATCGTTGCGGGTGAAAATGTTTTTCGTGATCTCGATAAGGAAACTGTCCAGGTCACCTTCGTTCCAGCGCGAGAACGTGTCGTGCAGTTCGGCCGCGTCCATGCCGAGGACGTTTTTCAGGATCGCATACGCCTCGCAGATGAGCTGCATATCGCCATATTCGATTCCATTGTGGACCATCTTCACATAATGCCCGGCGCCATCCGGTCCCATGTAGCGGCAGCAGGGCTCGCCTTCGACGACTGCCGCGATTCGCGTGAAGATTGGCTCGATAATTGTCCAAGCGTCATGCGGCCCGCCGGGCATCAAGGACGGCCCCTTCAGGGCGCCCTCCTCGCCGCCTGAGACGCCGCATCCAACGAAGTGGAGCCCTTTTTCCGCCAAAGATTTGCAGCGCCGCTGCGTATCCGTGAAGAGCGAATTCCCGCCATCGATAATCAAGTCGCCCGGGTCCAACAGCGGGACGAGTTGATCGATCACGGCATCGACCGGTGCCCCAGCTTTGACCATGATCATCATCTTCCGCGGTTTCGCCAAGGCGTTGATGAATTCCGGCAAGCTGCTGCTCGCAAAGATCCGCTTTCCCTTTGCCCGGCTGGAGGCAAAGTTCTCCGTGACCGAAGTCGTGCGATTGAAAACCGCTACGGAAAAACCTTTGCTTTCCATGTTGAGAACGAGATTCTCGCCCATTACAGCAAGCCCGATGAGACCGATATCGCAGGGAGTATTTTCCATTTTTGTGGTAAGTTTTTTGCGTTTCCAACCACCCTCTCTACCGTAGAAGCCCGTCCAGGCGAAGCCTGAAGTGCCATGTTACGAGAGTTTTGGGAAATTGTTATCTGCGAAGTGCCCCTCGCTCCTCCCCCGGCGGTCTTTTCGGAAGCGTCGGGCGGCGTTGTTGATTTCTACGGTGTCGTTCGCGGCCGGGAGGGTGAGGAAGCGATCGAGGCTTTGCATTATGAATCCTACCCAGAAATGGCTCGCCACCAGCTTTCGCTGCTTGCACAGGAGGCGGCCGCACGCTTTCCGATCCATGGGTTGCTGATTCATCACCGCGTCGGCCGGGTGCCTGCGGGCGAACCATCGCTTTTCCTGCGGGTGAGTTCGGCGCACCGCGGGCCGGCGTTTGATGCTGCCCAGTGGATAATTTCTCGTTTAAAGGAAACCGTTCCGATCTGGAAGCGGCCACTCCCTGCCCTTCGCGATGAATGCAGCCCCCCCATTGGCACCCACACGCACTAGCCCGCCGCTAAAACGTGGGGGGATCAACCTGCCGAACCGGCTGACGATCGGCCGGTTTATCCTGACGGTCGCGTTTGTCGCGGCGCTAAGTGTCGATGGGATCCCGTTTCAGCACACCCTGGCTCTCGGGCTGTTCGTCGCGGCGGCGATCACGGATTATTTCGACGGCGAGATTGCGCGCCGATATTCGCTGATCACCGATTTTGGGCGGCTGATGGATCCTTTAGTGGATAAGGTAATGACTGCATCCGCGTTCATCTGCCTGGTGCCTCTCGGTGCGTTTCCGGCGTGGGTGGCAATCATCGTGATCTCTCGGGAATTCCTCGTCACTGGACTGCGGCTTCTCGCGGTGTCAAAGGGGCACGTTCTCCCGGCTGAAAGGATCGGGAAGCACAAAACGTCGTGGCAAATCGCCACGGTTATCTATTTCCTCGGCCTGCTCGCTTACACCGAAGTCGGCGCCACGTTGAGCAATGCGGCCGGGTATGAGCACGGTCTCGATCGCGCCGGCTTACTCTGGAAGTATGGCGGCTGGGCGGTCAGCGGCACGACGGTCCTGCTGACAATTTACTCTGGAATCGGATATTTCTGGAAAAATCGGGCCGTGATCGAAACCGATTGAATCGCACCTCCGCTTCACCCCTATCGCTGATTCTTACCGCGGTTAGAACCAGCGTTCCGGAACCTGGATTTGATCTCCAGGGCGGACGCCCGGATCTTTTGACGGATCCCGGCGCAACTCCTTGCAGTTGATCGTGATCGTCTTTCCATCACGGAGCAGCAGGACTTTGCCCTGATTGGCGAATTCATTGAAATCGCCCGCCGCGTTGATCGCCGAAAGAACGGTCATATCCGCTGTGTATGGCACGCGTTGCGGGCTCTTCACCGCCCCTCCGACGTTCACAAACCGTCCGGCGACTGCCATGACCATCGTGATCGTCGGATTCGTATAAATCTCTTTCGAGCGGTAGGTCCGCTCGATAGCTGAAGTGATCTGCGCAGTTGTCATCCCAGCCACCGCGAGTTTCCCGATGTAAGGCATGTTGAGATAGCCATCGCCATCAATTGTATATGCGCCATTCACGGTGCTGATCTCATCGGAAGGCACTCCGCCGATCCGGATTTCGAACGTGTCGCCGGGACGCAGCTGAGCGTCGGCGAACGCCGAAACCGACAAGAAGACCGTGGCGAAAAGGTAGATGGCCCAGCGGCAGGCGAATGCTGTTTTCATCGAGTCAATTATTTCGTTCTTGGGTTAAATGCGGTCGTAAAATTTCGGCTGGCCTTCAGTAATCCCCCCGCCGATTTCCGGATTCCGCTTTGGCGGATGATCCGTTCCCGCTCGCGGGCGCTGCGGCCAATTCCGCCGGGGCGGACGCCTTTCCACGGCCTGGCGTGTAATACTCGTAGTAGCTCGTGTAGTAGGCGTAGCTGGGATCGTGGCGCAGATCGACGTTGTTCAAGACGACACCGAGGACCGTGCCGCCGACGTTGATGACCGCCTGCTTGACGCGCTGGAGCATCGCACGCGGAAAACGCCGGTGTTGGACGATGATGATCGACTGGTCCACCTCGCTCGCGAGCACGGCGCCGTCGCTCACCCCCAAAATGGGCGGGGAATCAAAGAATACGATGTCGTAGCGGGTCTTCAACTCGGCGATCATATCGCTCATGCGTTGCGAATTGAGAATCCCGACCGCGTCCGCTGGCAAGATACCGCTCGGCAGAAGCGAAAGGTTTTCAACGCTCGTCGGAAGGATGACTTCGTCCAGCGTGACGTTTGTCGTGAGGTAATTCGTCAAGCCAACAGAATTGCTCACGTCGAAAAACTTGTGCTGCGTCGGGCGGCGCAAATCGGCATCCACGATCAACACCGAGTAGCCACCCTGGGCACAGATATACGCGAGATTGCAGAGGGTGGTCGATTTGCCCTCGCCGGGCCCGCCGCTGACCATCGAGAGCGTATTTGCGTCGGCGCTCTTGCGGTTGAATTCGATGTTCGTCCGCAGAATCCGATACGCCTCTGCATCCGGCACGTCGCCCGGTTGTTTGTGCAGCAATCGGATATCTTTCGGCACAATCGAAAGCACCGGGACGCCGAGCAACGCCTCGACGTCATTCATCGTCTTCACGCTCGTATCGAGATACTCGATGAAGAACGCAAGGCCGACGCCAACGATCAGCCCGAGCAAAGCGCCCAGCGTCATGTTCAGCCAGATTTTCGGGCTCGAAGGCACCGATGCTTGCTCCGCTCTGGCACGGATCAGGACCGGGCGGGTAGGCATCGCTTTGTCGATCTGAGTCTGCGACTTGCGCTGGTCCGCCTCGAAGAGCACCCGCTTGGCGTTCATGTAATCCTGCTGAAGCTGGTAGAACTCAGAGCTGCCCTCGCTCGCTTTCCGCTGCTCCTCGCGCAGATCCACAAGCTGGGTTTTCACGCTTTCCAAGGTCTTCCGCGCAACGTCGAGCCGGATCGCGAGAGAGTTCTTGATGCTGTCCACTTGATCCGTGAGCTGACGCGAGATGCTGGCAATCGTCGCTCGGATCGTCGCCACTTTCGGATGGTTCGGGCCGAGGCCCGTCTTCAGCATGGCCGCTTCGCTCGTGACCGCGTCCTGAAACTGGGGAAGCAGCTTCTGCACGTTGGGATCCGGAATATCGAGTGTCGCCAGGGCACGCATTAGTTCCTCTCCCCTGAGCCGCGCGACCTTGTCCAGTTGCGTCGTCAGCGCAGCCACCGTCGTGCTGTATTTATCGACTTCCGTTTGTTTCGCATCGATCTGGCCTTTCCGCGGATCCTCTGTCGCAATCGAGGTCGGGAGACTCATGTCCCGGAACTCCGGATGTTCGCGGCGGATTTCCTGAATCCGCTTTTCAAACTCGGAAACCTTCTGGCGTTTCTCTTCCAGATTTGTGTCGAGCGCTCCGATGCTTTCCGTCCCGAGTTGCTTGCGCTCGTTGAGGCGAAGATCCTGGTAAGACTGCACGACGGCATTAGCGAGTTCGGCCGCTTCCTTCGCGTCGGTGCTCGTGACCGAGACATCCAAGAGTTCCGTGTTGCGGACTGGCTTGGTTTTCAGCATCGACCGAAGTTTGTAAAATGCGCCCT
This sequence comes from uncultured Verrucomicrobiae bacterium, assembly GCA_963762725.1. Classification (GTDB taxonomy): domain Bacteria; phylum Verrucomicrobiota; class Verrucomicrobiia; order Chthoniobacterales; family SZAS-18; genus JAFAXH01. Next base: position 1,214,616 of record CAVXLY010000007.1, read on the forward strand.
CGCGCGTCAGCGGGCCGTTCTCGGTTGCCCATTTGCGGGTCAAATCGAGCTTGTCCACAACCGGGTAAAGGACGCTCTGCCGCTGGATGATTTCGATCTGCGTCGGCGCGAATCGAGGATCCATCCCGGGATTCTCCCCCATGTCGCGAAACGGCTTGTAATCCGCACCTTCCATGCGGAGCTCGACGAGCGCCGTGGACTGAAATTTCCGCGGCATGAAATACGTGACGATCGCCGCGGTCACCAGCATAAGGATGAACGCCAGGAGCACGATTCCAAACCGCACCCGGATCACCCGCCAGTAATCGAGAAAATGCAGTTTCGCCTCGTTGAGGCCCGCGGGGGTGGACGGACGCACGTCGGTTTTTTGCATCGAACGAATCCTACTTGAAATGTGGATATACGCAAAGTCGGGCCGGAGAAAATTTCTCCGGCCCGACATTGAACGCTCTACCGTCTTGAAGCCCTTAGAATGTCACTCGAAATCCGGCGAAGACGCGGTTGCGATCGTAATCGCGCAGCCCTTCGAGATAGCCGGCACCCTGCGGGCTCCGGTAATCGGATTCGGAGAAGGTGTGACTGTAGCCGACTTCCGCCGAGAGATTGCGATTGATCGCGTAGCGAAGCCCCACGGCGATATCGACGACATTTTCCTCGTAGTTGTTATTAAAACGCCGCCCGAAGATGTCGATCGTGTCGCCATTCTCGTAATTGCTGTGCTGATAGAACAACGACAGGTATCCCGAGATGCGGGCCGTAATCGCCTGATTATAAGAGAAGCCAACCCGCAGCGTTTCGCGCACACTGTTGGCGAGAGCGGTATCGCCTTGCTCCAAGCCGTAGCGAAGCGTGAGCGACAAATTCGACCGGCGCGACAGGTCATAGACGAGCGAACTCTCGACGAAGGGCGAGGTCTGGTTGCCCCGGCCGACGAAGAGAACGGGCACCGCCACGGTCGAAAAAGTTCCGTTCGGATTCTGTAGGATCGTCGTCTGTGCGCCGGCACGAGTCCCGGATTCCGCAAAATCGCGGAATTCGACGCCCGCCCGCAGATTCAAGCGCAGCCGCGGGCTGAGCGCGTAATCGAATCCGGCGAGGATGAAGTTCGAATACGAGTCGTTGTTGATGTTGAAAAACCCGGTGTATCCGAACCGATATTCCGCGACGACGCTGAGCGTGGGCTGGAGCAGAAATCGGAACTCTTGGGTGAAGAACTGCTCCGTCCGGTCCTGGAATCGGCTGTAGGGCTCCTGGCGGTAGAGGAAGAAGATCGGGTCGTAGCCGGTCACCGTCGAGAAGCGTGGCGTCCAGCGGTAGCTGAGTGAGAACCGGTTCGAACTATAGAAGTAATCACCAGCTCGACGGTTTTGGCCTCCGGCAACGCCGAAGTCCGGCTCCGCCTGGTAGATATTGAACGTGGACGCGTTGAACGTCGCGCGTGGCGTCAGCTTGTATTGGTAGCGGAGATTCAGCCCAAAATTCAGGTCATACTCGCGCCCGGGGCGATCGAAGTAGTAGGAAAGGCCCGCGGTGGCACCGAGCACAAAATTCGACCGGGAATTTCCGAAGCTGTAGGAAAGCCCGAGTTGTTCGTTGACGAAAAGACTGCCTGAGCGGTCGCGACTCGGCACCGCGAGACGGCGCCCGTTGAAAACAAAATCGACGCGGTCCGGCTCGTTCAGCGTGTTGTCATCGTAGCCCAATCGGCTGTCGAGAGTCAGGGTCAAAGGACTCCGCGAAAAGGTCGCCCCTGAAGCGAGACCACCGCCCGAGCCGGCGTGCGCAATGGCGCCAAGACCAAGAAAGAGTTGACCGCAGGCGAGCGCTCCGGAGAGCCAGCCTCTACGGGATCGAAATTTGGAGTTGTTCATAACTGGGCAGCTAGGGAGTGTAAGTTTCCGTATGAGAGGCTCAAAGCGCGGCGGTTGGCCTGTCAGGATTTTATGGAACCGGCCTCGACCGGGCGACATTACCGACAAGCCCGTGAAATGGGCAACAAGAATTCTGAAGGAATCACGGGGAAATACGCTAGTTGCTCGGTGGCGTGCCAGCGGGCTCGGCCGTGCCCAACTGCTGAAGCGCCTGGTGTGCCACCGCCACGTTGGCAAGGCGCACGGCCTGTTCGAATGCCGAACGGGCAGGAGTCAGTAAGCCCTGTCGTTGCAAGTGCGTTCCGTAATAGGCCCAAACCGCGCCGGAGTTCGGATCCCACTGCAGGGCCGCCAGATAAGCGGCCTCCGCTTCCGCGAACGCACCCGTTACATCCAACGCCAGGCCGAGGCGCAAGTTGATACGCGTCTCCTGCGGGAAAAGCTCCCGCGCATTCCTGAATGCGTCGATGGCGTCCCGATAAAACGCGTGGGCGACGACCGGATTTTCCGCCTTTGAACCCTGAATCAGTTTTGCTTCGCCGAGGTAATAAAACAAATTCGGATCGGAGTCGGTGACTGCGAGGCCGTCCCGGGCAGCGTTCACGGCCGCAATGTAATCTTCCTCTCGCAATGCCACGCGGGCCGACTCGGCGTGGTATTCTCCCGGCAGCAGCGTCCAGGTCGCCCAGAGCAGCCCGATGCCGAGCCCTGGCAGGCACACGCGCGGGGCGACGCCGATAAGCGCGCGTGGAAACCGGTGGGTGAGCCGTTCGGCCGGGGCGAGTTCGCGGCCGGGGTTTGCGAGCAAGCCGCAGATCCAGGCGAGGAGCAACGCGTTCGCGGGAATGTGCAGATTAAAATCGACGACCGAGTGGGTGAGGATTCCGGCTAGGGCGGCGAGCGCTCCGATGTTCAGCGCCGCCGCGTTGCTGCGACCCGGTGAAATGGCGGTGCGATCATTCGCGCCCCAAAGCGCGGTCGTCCGCAAAGCACGAAAATCCCGCAGCCCGCCGCGCAGATGCGCACCCAGAAACAGCAGGAGCGCCGCCCCGCCGAGGATCCCGTATTCCGCGAGCAATTCGAGGTAGTCGTTGTGCGCATGCTCGGGATCCTGCTGCACCCCGGGATCCCGGAGTAGGCGGCCGTAATAAAGGTAGGTGCCGCTGCCGGTGCCAGTGAGTGGAGAAAGCTGAAACTGCCTCCAGGCCGCACCCCAAAGGCGAGGACGGACATCCTGGGTTTTTGCCGTGAGAAAGGCGTTGGCCCGCCGCTGCAATTGCGCGCTTTCCTTCACTAGGACGAACAGGCCCGCGCTGAGCGCAAGGATCCCTGCCAGCGTTGCAAAGAGGATTGCCTTAAAACGCTCCGGCGCCGCCGCCCGCACCCGCGCGATGCTGAGCGAAGCGAAGACCAGCAGCGCAACGCCGACGCTGAGAAAACCGCCGCGACTGCCAGTCAGGATCAAGCCAGCGAGACAACCGATCGCGCAGTAGCCAAGCAGGAGCTTCACCCAGACGCGGAACCGTCCCCACGCCGCCACGGATAGGATCATCACTCCGACCACCTCAAGATTCCCCGCGAGATGATTCGGGCAGATGTAGAGCCCACTCGCCCGCCCGGTGTAATCGCTCGACCGGATGAAATCGAGCAGCGTGCCCTCCCATTGGAAGAGCATGAAGTTGTCCCCCCGGGCGAACTGCACGGCGCCGACCGCCATCTGAACAAGCGACAATCCGAGAATGCCGACGGACAGCCAGACCCGCACTTTCGGGTCGGTCACGACAAAGGAGCTGAGCAGATAAGTGGCCAGCGCTGCCACCGCCAGCAAAAGGTCGGGACGCGCCAGGTAAACAACGGGCGACCACCATGCCCGGCCGACGATAATGCCGGCAAAGACCAATGCCGCGAGGACGCAAAATTGATCCACCCGGATCCTTCGACGCTTCCTCCAGCCGAAGACTGCCAGCACGGCAGCCAGACCGAGAATGGCAAACGCCGGCAGGCCGAAGAGCAAACGCGTGCCGCCGATCAGCGCTTGGGCGACGGCAAAGCCCGCCCAGATTAGAACCGCGACTACGATGCTCAAGACTGAGGGGGCAAACGAGGGAAACAAACGGGCAGCTGACTGGCGAAACTAACGCTCCGACCAGAAGCCAGAAAACAACAGGCCCTTGCGTCGCGGACGGCGCAAGGGCCTGGGCTGAAATCGCTCGGCGAGATGCCGGCGACGATTCAAACTTACTGGTTGCGCACCGGGGTGATCGGCGGCTGGGCCGGGGGCTCTGTCACGACGGCGCCACCCGGAGCGCTGCCGACGAAACCAGGGCCAAAGCCAAAGCCAAAGCCGTCATTGAAAGCACCGCCGCCGCCGGGGGTGCCACCGCCACCACCGCCGCCTTCGCTGAAGTCGCAATTCGGGAGCAGCTGGCTAGCCACCTCAAGCGCCTCGGGATACCGATCCGGAGCCACGTCGCGGACCGCATTCAAGATCCGAGTGGCATACGAGCAGGGATCTGAAATCGTCACCTGGGCGATGAACACGCCGTTCCGCCAGGATTCCGGGATCTGGATTTCGTTCTCAGTCACGTTTTTGCCTTCGCGCGGACGACGGGGACGCGGGCTCGGACGGCGGGAAGACGTCGGCACCTTCGTCACGATCGCCACGCGGACGATTCCGGCAGTCATCTTCGGCTCCGAACGCACCGCGGAACGCACCGCAGCCACCATTTGGTCAGCATTTGCCGAGGCGAGCGTCACGCCGGCGGGCAACTCCGAAGCCAGCAACTGGGTGGCGGCAGCGTCATTGCGCTGGGCGGCCATCAACCAGCCGACGGGCAGGGTGATGAGGAGCGCCAGCAGCCAAGCGGTCAGCCGGCGGTGAACCGGCTGAAGTGGTAAAGGGGATGCGAGTGAACTCATGGTTAAGGTAGTTTCAGCAACATTTGGGCTAAGCGGGCAGCGGGAATCGAACCCGCATGGCCAGCTTGGAAGGCTGGAACTTTACCATTAAGCTATGCCCGCAGGTTGACCGGAGTGTATGCCAGACTCCGCCAGCGGCTGCCAAGTCTTATTTTAAACTTTCTTTCCCGCAAAATCCGGCGCGCGGAAGTTTTCTTCGCCTCCAGCCGGAGCCGCATTTACGATACCATCTAACGCATGAAAACACGGGCTCGATTCCGCATCTCCGCACTCAGTCTCGCCGTCTTGGCAGCCGGCTTTTCCGCCCAGGCGCGCGCCGACCTTTTGATGACTCAGAAGGTCGAAGGCACCGGCCAGGACGTGGAGATCACCACGAAGGTAAAGGGCGAGCGTCAGCGGATCGATGTCGCGCCAGGCATGAGCATGATCATCGACACCAAATCCGGCGCGATGACAAACCTGATGCACACCCAGAAGAGTTACATGCAGATCCCAGCCTCCGTTGCGCAGGCCGCCGTGGACAACCTGAAGCGGCAACAAGCTGCCCAGGGCGGCGCCTCACCGGGTGCGGCGGATTTGAAGCCGACCGTGACGCCCACTGGCAAAAAGGAAACGATCAGCGGATACGCCGCCGAGGAATACACGACGACAAATAACAACGTAAAAATGCGGCTCTGGCTGACAAAGGCGCTGCCCGACTACCAATCGGCCTTGAAGCAACTGGCCGCGATGCAGGAGCAAGGCCCCCTCGCCGCCCAGGCCCGGGGGATGGGAATGAACCTCGACCTGGCAAACCTGCCGGGCTTCCCGCTCCGCACGGTCGTGGAAATCGGACCAACGCAGACGATCACTTCGACGGTGACAAACATCACCATGCAGTCGCTGCCGGAATCGGAGTTTTCGGTGCCGAGCGGCTATCAGGAGATGAAGATCCCCAACCTCACGCCGCCCGTTCCCGCTCCGCCGGCCCCGCCCGCGCCACCAGCGCCGCCTGCGCCGACGAGCGGATCTTCGCAGTAGACCGCGACCATGTCATCCCCCGCCCTTCGGCGCGCATGTCGGCTCTGTTTCTCGCCTCCGCTTCGCCGCGCCGGCGGGAACTGCTTGCGGCTGCGGGATACGCTCCGCAACTTCTCGCCGTTGATGTTGACGAATCAGCGGCGGATTTCCTGACGATCGCGGAGCTGGTCGGGCTGAATGCGCAACGGAAGCTGCGCGCCGCCGTGTCGGCCCATTTGGCACGCCTCCCCGGTGGCGCTGTCGTCGTTGCCGCGGATACCTTGGTTTCGATTGACGGCAGCGTGCTGGGCAAGCCGCGCGATCTGGCGGAGGCCGCCGCCATGCTGGCGCGGCTAAGCGGCCGCACGCACCAGGTTCTCACCGGCGTCGCCCTGTGCTGCCTGCCGTATGCCCGGACAGTCCACCATTTTGTCGAGCGGACGGATGTGCAGTTCCGACCGCTCGGTCCGGACGAAATCGCAAGCTACCTGACGCGCATCGATCCGTTGGACAAAGCCGGCGGCTATGCGGCGCAGGAACACGGCAGCGAGATCATCGCCTCCGTCAGCGGTTCCTGGACAAACGTCGTCGGGCTGCCGATGGAGACGCTGTCGCGTCAGCTCGAGGCGTTCGGAATCCGGCCACAATCGCCGTGATGGGAAGGTGCCGGCTGCGGCGCCCGAGTGGCATCGCTCACTTTTTCCCGAGCAGCACAGGACCGAGCACGTTGCCGACCAGCTTGTTTCCGTTGCCGTCAAACTGGAGCTTCGCGGCGTTGACCAGGGCGATTCCGTATTGCTTGTTGTTCGAGCAGGTATTCTTCAGCAGTTTCGGCGTGGTGAAGGGATCGGAAACAAGAACGCCGCAGCCGTTGTTCTCGTCCATCGTGTTTCCCTCGGCGATGCCGCCGCCGGCTTTTTCGTAGGTCAGACCGTTTGTGCCGTTGCGCAGCGACCGATTGTTCCGCAGCGTCGGCGAGGTATCGGACCCATCGACCAGGATTCCGCTGGCGCCGTTGCGTTCCAGGAGGTTGTCCTCGGCGACACCGGCGGAGCCACGGTTGTAGCCGAGCCCGTGCTGCTTATTTTCGCGGCAGGTGTTTTCCCGGAGCTCGGGAATGGTCGAGTCGCCGGTGATCGCCACGCCGCAAAGCGTGTTGCCGTTGAGCGTATTTTTCACCAGCGTGCCGCGGCAACCGCGCAGGAAGTTCACGCCGTGCTGCTTGTTGTCGATGCACTGGTTGTTGCGGATCACCGGTGCGCTGTCGCGATCGCCGATGATGATGCCGCAACCGCCGTTCCCCTCGAACGTGCTGTCTTCCACGCTGCCACCGGCGCCGCGTTCGAACGTCAACCCGTGCTCGCCGTTTCCGACGGCCCGGAGGTTGCGGAGGACCGGCCGACTGCGGGTTTCCCGCACGGTCACGCCGTTGCCACCGATCTTCGTGACCACGCAATTGACGAGCCGCACGTTTGAATCCTCGATCGAGATTCCATCGACCTTCGGCCCGCCTTCGCCGTCGATGGTGAGATTTTCGATCGTGCCGGAGCGGCAGCCGATGATCGCCAGCACCGACGGCGCTGCGTCCGCATTGACGGCCGGCTGAAGCACACAGCTCGAGATATCTTTTCCCGCCAACCGGATGCCTTCCTTAAATGTGAACGGTCCCCGGTAGACTCCCGGCATCAGGAGGACCGTGTCGCCAGGGCGCGCGGCGTCCATGGCGGCTTGCAGCGTCTGGTAGCGATCCGGCACCACGATCGTTTCCGGCCCGGTCGACGGGGCTGGCGTGGCCGCGACCACCGGCGTCTGGGCGGGACCCGGGGGCAGGATGATCGGTGCTGCGGTCGGAGCGGCCGTCGGCCCGGCAGGGGAGTTGGTGCCGGGGGGCGGTTGATCCGCGACCGGCTTGCTGTTGCTGCGCCACCAGAGATATCCGCCGATCCCTCCGATCAGCACGACCACCGCCGCCGCGATGGCAACCCACGGCGTCGAGGACTGGCGCCCGGCGCTTGGCTGCGCGTGCGCGGGCATTCCAGCAAGGGCGGGCACAACGGGTTCCGCAGCTGAACGGGTTGCGGGCGCCGGCGGTGCTGCCGGCCTTACCGCCGCAGGACCCGCGACGCTGGATCCCGTGCGGGATACCGGCGCCTCCGTGGGCGGCCGGGCGGCCGACGCGGTCTGGCTGCTCGCGCCGATCCCGCCTCGCAGCGAACCGGCGTCCACCAAGGTCTCCGAGACCTCCTCGTCCACGGCGCCACCGGCCTCGACTGGCACGATACTCGCCGCCTCAAGTTCCTGCGGGTCCATGCCGTTGGCTCGCGCCAGCGCCAGGAAAAATTCGCGACACGTGGCGAATCCCTCGCCTTCGTGATGCAGCGCCTGCCGCAGCACGAGGTTCGCGGCTTCGTTCATGGCGCCGAGCGACACGTAGGCGACGTCGCGCCCCGTGGTCCCGCCGGCCGCGTCCGTGCTCGCGTTCGGCGGCGTGCCGTTGAGCAGCTCGTAAATCAACGCGGCGACGCCGTGCAGGTAGCTGTTCTCATGCAGTCCGCGAATGCTCGACTGGGTGTCCCGATTAATGATCCGCGCGCCGGGCACCATCGTCATTTCCCCGCCAGCGGTCGCGACGTTCAGGGCGATGTCAGGCGAGATCCCAAGGGCGTTGAGCTTTACGCTGAACGATGGCCAGTCCGTAAGCGGCTCTCCGATCCGGGTGTTGATCCCGGTGTCGGCTCCATGCCCGACGCCGGCGACGGTTTCCGCCGGGAGATGCAACATCACCTGGCGGGCGGCGAGTTCCAAACGCTCCAAGCCGGATGCCTTGGCGTGATCGGCAGCGCCGCACGCCTGCTGGGCCAGCAGGAGAGTTTCGCGCAGCTTCAGGCGGCCCCGGCGGCGCAACAAATCCACCAGCGTGAAGCCATTGATCCATTCCAGCACCAGGTAATGCGAGCCGCCGTGACGGCCGAGCGCCGTGGCGGCGACGAGGTGGGGATGAGCCGCCGCGCGCAGCTTGGCGAAATCTTCCTTCAACCGGGCCAGCTCGTCCGGCGCCTCTTCGAGTCCCGCGCGGATGACTTTTACCGCGACGACCTTGCCGCCGCGCATGGAATCCGTGGCTCGATACACCGTTCCGATGGTGCCCTCGCCCACGACATCGACCAGCCGGTAGCGTCGGCCGAGGATGCTGCCGACGGTAGCGGGGGTTGCCGGCTCTTGAGCGCCGCCTTCCTCCTCATCGCTGCCGCTGCCGCCGCTCCCGCGGGAAGCGCCGCCCAGCGAGGAAAGCGCGCCGCTGGCGCCGCCTTCGTCCATCTCACCAGCGAAACGATCGCCCCGATAGGCGCCGTGCCGCACCGAGAGCCCGGCCATGCAGGTTTCCAGCGCCCGGCGCAGTTCGGCCGGATTCTGATACCGGTCGGCCGGATTTTTTTCCAACATCTTCGTGAGCACAGCGCGGACGCTTTCCGGGACGTTCTCGCCCAGCTGCTCCCAGGGCGGCTCCTTCGTCATGTGCTGCGAGTAGAGCGAGAACATCGACCCGGTGAACGGCGGCCGACCGGCGAGCATGAACCAGAGCGTGATGCCCAGGCTGTAAATATCCGACCGGGTGTCGAGATCCTGTTCCTGAAGCTGCTCGGGGCTGGCGAACTGCGCGGTGCCGACGAAGCCACCCATCGTGATCGGCCCGGACGAGCCGCCCTCGGCTTCCACCGCCGAGCGCGCCAGGCCGAAGTCGATGACCTTCACGTGCATCGCTCCCCCACCCTCGTCGTCCTCGTCATCGTCCTCCCGGCAGGCCATCAGATTCGCCGGCTTGATGTCGCGGTGGACGATGTGCTGGCGGTGCGCGGCGCCGAGCGCGCGGGCGACCTGAAGGGTGATGATAAGCGCCTTGCCGACGGGCAGCGGCCCCTCGCGCTCGATCATCGCGGCGATGGTTTCGCCGTCGATGAACTCCATCGCGTAGAAGAAGCTCTGGTCGTCGTTGCCGAGATGGTAAACGCTCGCCACGTTGCGGTGCCGCAAGCCCGCCGCGGCACGCGCCTCGCGCAGAAACCGCGCTTTCGCGGTGTCGCTGTGCAGGAACATCGCGTTGATGACCTTCAGCGCGACGTGACTCCGCAGATTCGTATCAAACGCCTTGTAGGTGATCCCCATCGCGCCGCGCCCAAGCTCGTGCAATGAGCCGTCCGGCCGCCGGAGCACCTGGAAATGCTGGAATGTCTCGGTTTCGTTCTGAGCCATGAAAATTGATCGGCCGTCGGTCCGCGCCCCGCGGTTTCAGCGAGTGCCACGAAACCGCGAAGCCGAGGCGAGGGTGAAGGCCACCGCCGATTCTATCGAGCGCGCCCGCGAACGACAAGGAGTTCTCACGCCATCGCCCCTGTGGACTCAATCCGCTTGCAGAGAGCGCAATGCAAACTCGCAGATCATGCGTATCGCTTCCGGATTCAGCTCGCTCTCGAGTGAAGCCGGACGTTTCATCGCCTCTCCGGGCGCAGCGGCGAGATCCGCAACCCGCCAGAGCCTGCCCGCTTTCCAGACGTGCGCAGCCGCGCGATACGGCCCGACCTGCCGTGGATCGCTCCACGAGTGCAACCCGACGACACGATCCGAGAGCGCCGCGGCAAGGTGCATCGGACCACTGTCCACGCTGATCGTGAAGGCGGCCTGTCGCAAGAGCGCGACAAGTTGCAGCAGATCGGTCCGACCGAGCAGGTCGAAGGCGTTCGCCGGCCACGACCGCCCTCCAAGCGTCGCGATGAGCCCGGGCGGCGCCTTGCCCACGATCGCCACCGGCCGGGGCGCCAGTGCTTCACAAAATCGGGTCACCTGCGCGGCGTTCAGCGACTTCCCGGCCCCACGCGAAAACGGGTGCAGCACGATAGACCCGGCGGGCGGCGCGTCCTCAGGAAGCGGCGTGCCGGCTGGCAGCGGAAAACGGAGATCCGCTTTCACCAGCGGCGCTCCGCCAATGAGGTCGTCCACGAGTGCGAGGTAACGCTCCACCGCGTGCGGCGGGCGGCCCGCGACCGTCGGCGGCACCGGCACGGTGCGATGATAAAACCAGGTCGCCCCCTCCCGCGCATCACCGAGCCCGTGCAGGCGGCGGGCTCCGGAGATGCGGCCGAGCAGCGCGGTCCGCAGCAACCCCTGGAAGTCGAGCGCGAGGTCTGGGCGGCGCCCCAGGATCTCGCGGCGCAGCCAGGCCCAGCCGGAGGCCGCCGTGAACTCGCGCCGCGGGAATGGGAGCACTTCGGCGACATCCGGATTGCCTACGAGCAGCGGCGCCCATTCTGGGTTGATGAGCCACGTCACCCGGATTTCCGGCGCGGCGGCTTTCCAGCGGGCGACCGCCGGCAGCGTGTGCACCACGTCGCCGAGCGAGGATGGCTTGAGGACCAGGACCGAACGCATGGCTGGGAGCTGGCTCCGAAACGGCTCGCCCAGGCTTCCGCTCCGTGTCGCCCGTCTTCGTGTTCGCTCACTATCGCGCCAGGCCGGCGCCGCAACCATCCCGCCCAAGCGTGCACCGATTATCGGGCGCCGATCCGGGTGCCCATGCGCGGAAGCCCGCCGCGATTCCGGCGCGCCCTGTTACTTGCCGATGGCGAGCCGATCGGCCAGCCGTTTCGGCAAACCGGCGGCGATGATCTTTTCCTGCGCGGTGCGGATGTCGTATTCCAGACGACGCAACTCGATGAAGTTTTTGTCGATGTGATAAATCACGTAGGCAGCGCGCCAGTCGCCGTCGCGCGGCTGCCCGACGCTGCCGATGTTGATGAAGTAGCGCTTGCCCATCTCAAACTTCAAGGTGTCGAGCGGCAGGCTCATCACCGCGCCGTCGCGAATGTAAGCCCGGGGCGCGTGCGTGTGGCCGAAAAAGCAGACGCTGGTGTGCTGATACGAAAACGAGGCACTCGCGTCGAGCTGGTTGAAAACGTAGCCCCATTTGTGGGGCGTATCGAGCGTCGCGTGGACGATCGTGAAATCGCGCACCTGCCGCACGAGCCGCAGCCCGTTGAGATAGAGTTTTTCCTCGTCGGACAACTGCGCGCGCGTCCAGTTCAGCGCTTCCTTCGCCAGCGGGTTGAAGCCTTCCAGACTCTCGCCGCCGGAAGCCTCCTCGTCGTGATTGCCCTTCACCACCGGGCATTCCAGGCTCCGGACGATGTCCAGGCACTCGTGCGGGTTGGCGTTGTAGCCGACGACGTCGCCGAGGCAGACAAAATGGGTGCAGCCATTGGCGCGCGCGTCGGCAAGGACGGTGTTGAGCGCCTCCAGGTTGGCGTGAATATCTCCGAACAGGGCGAAGCGCATGGGCAAAACTATCGAGGGAGTCTAGAATCCTTTGCTCAAGAGAGAGAATTCAGCGGGGTTTGTCCAATCTTTGTTCTTCTGGCAGGCCAATTTTTTCTTCCAGCTCGCGCAGCAGCCGGATCAGCGTGGGCACTCGCTCCCGCTCGCTGAGATCGTAATAGAAACGAAGCAGCCAGTAAGCCTCACGCTCCCGGCCGGGGCACTCCGCAAGCCGGAAGGCGGCAAAGCGTTTTTCGTAGCCGAGAGCGCGGGGGCTGCCGGCGGCACGGGCGTAGGCCGCCGCCGCGGCGCAGGGATCGTGCAATTTTTCGTAGAAGATCAATGCCAGCCGCTCGTGCAGCGCGCGGGCGTCCGGGTTGCTGGCCAGACCCCGCTCCGCGTAGTCTTTGCCGAGGAGAACGTATTCACGCTCGGCCTTGCGCCGCAGCGCTTCGCGGCCCTGCCCACCGCGATCTTCGCGGGCGTGGACGCTGGCATTCCACGCCATGTGCCAGGCGCTTTGGTCCCAGAATTCGACGTTGCGTGGCTGGAGGGTCGTCGCGGTGTTGAGCAGCAAATTCAACCGCCCGTATTCAACCCGTTCCCACGCGGAATAGGCTTCGAGCCACACGAAGTCGGCGACCACAGACCGAAACCCGCTCAGTGCCGCCAGCAAGCCAACCTGCCCGAGCTGTTCCCGGAAATCGAGTCGCAGCGGCACCATGCCAATCCCGGCCGCGCGCTGCCCGGCTGCGAGCCGCGCCTCGCCGGCCACGCGGAGGAGCCCCCAACCCACGATCAGCCCGACGGCCAGCAGCAGGCCACGTTGCCGTCGCAGAAACGCGGCGCCCCGGTGCGCGGCTCGATCCTTCATAGCTGTCGCGCGGAAAAAATAAATTGTGCCGCCAGGAGATACACGGCGCAGTAGCCGGCGCCGAAACCGACGGCTTCCAGAACGAGCGCCGGCGGGATCGCGCCCCCCGCGGCGGCGGCATCAAGGACGTTGAACGATTGCAGATCCGGAAAAAGAAGCACGATCGCTCCGAGCAGAAAGCGAAGCGCTGCCGGCGAGCCGGGATGCGCGGCCAGCCAGGCGTCGCGCGCCACCGCCTGGAAGTGGCCGATGAAATAGGCGGACACCGCGACAATCACGGTGAAAATCGTGGACGTCGCGAACGTCGAAATCAGCAGTGTCATCGCGGCGAGCAGGCAACTCTTCACGAAGATCATCGCCGTCGCGGCACCGAGTCCGGGCGAAAACGCCGCGGCGCGCAGCTCCCGCACCTGCGCGGCGACGGTTTCCGCGCCAAACCCGTTGGCCGCGGCGATCCGCACGGTTTCCCGCTCGACGGACCAGGCCCGTGCCCAGAGCACGACGGCGAAGAGCAGCGCCATCAAGCCGAGCGCCGTCGCGAGCAGACAAACGATGCCAGCGAATTTCCCGCAAAGGTATTCGAACCGCGACATCGGCTTCGCCAGGATTGTGTAAAGCGTGCGGTCCTCGGTATCGCGTGGCAGCGCACCGGCAGTCGCGAGGACGGCGAGCAGACTACTGAAGATCGACATCGCGCCGAGGCCGACGTCGCGCAGCATCTGAAATTGATCCCGAAAGACAAATTCCGCGAACACCAGCGGCGATGCGATGAGCGCCAGGGCGAAAATGACGAGAAAAAGAAAGACCCGCAACCGGATCAGCTCCGTGAGTGTCACCCCCGCCAACGCGGCCACGCGGAGCGGAGAAAAGAACCGGTGGCGCGGCGTTGGTGAAGGCGCGGCTGGCTTCATTTCGGAGGCAGCTTGATCAAGGCGGAACAGTTGTCGCGTTGACCGCCGCTCAAAGCGGACCGGCGGCTGACTCGCTTCGGTCCTTTGGCGAGGTCACGTCCAGGAAATATTGCTCGAGATCGCGCCGCGCGGGACGCGTCTCCAGCAGCCGGGCGCCGGAAGTGGACCGCGACACCATCCGGGCCAGCTCACCGAGCAGCGCGGGCGACGCTCCTTCCAGCACGAGCTCGATCCGATCCGGCACCGTTGTCAGATCCTCCAGCCGGCCTTCCCGCACCAGCCGACCGCCATCGAGAATGCCGATGCGGTCGCAGATCTCCTGCACTTGGGTGAGCAGGTGCGAGCAGAGAAGCACCGTGATGCCGCGTTCCCGGCAGCCGAGGATCAAAGTCTTGATTTCCGCGGAGCCGCGCGGGTCCACCCCGGCGGTGGGTTCGTCGAGCACCAGCAAACGCGGCGCGCCGAGGAGCGCCTGGGCCAGCCCGATGCGCTGCAGCATTCCTTTCGAATAAGTGCCAAGCCGGCGGTCGGCCGCGTTCTCCAGGCCCACGAGCGCAAGGAGCTCACCCGTGGCGTTGCGCAATGCCGCGCCGGCAAGTCCGCAGAGCCGGCCGTAGAAGCGGAGCGTCTCGGCGCCGGTGAGGTGCTTGTAGAAATAAGGGTTCTCCGGCAGATACCCGACCTGCTCGCGGCTGGCCACCTCCTGGCTGTCCTGACCGAAGATCTCGGTCGATCCCGCAGTCGGCGTAACCAGGCCGAGCAGACATTTCATCGTCGTGCTTTTACCCGATCCGTTCGGCCCGAGCAGGCCATAGACCTGTCCCGGCGCGACCTCGAGCGAGAGGTCCCGCACCGCCACGACCCGCTCGCGGCGGAACGGGACCGGGAAGACCTTGGACAACCCCCGGATGGCCAGCGCCGGGACCGCCGTTGACCCTTCGCGATCAGGCGACGGCCTCATCATGGTCCGGCGGGAGCCGCGGGCGCCGCCGCTGTCGCCGGTCCCTGCTGCGGCGGCGCGATGTCCGCAACGACGACGAAAAGCTTCGGCGGATTTTCTCCCGCCGAAGGCTGCGCACCCGCGGGCCGGGCAAATTCGCAACGGATCGGGAGGTGCCCGGTGACCAGGATCCCTGTGTTCAGCGGCGTGACGACAATTTCGTAGCGGCGCCCCTCCTCCAGGACGCGCACCTCGGGTTGAAACATCGCCTGCGTCGATTTCGCGCTGAGACGCGCGATCGGCATCTCGGCAAACTGCGCCTCGACCAGCATCGTCTTCGGAGCGACCGGCTCGCCGAGCGTCCAGGTAATCCGGGCGGGAGAAATGCGGACAAGTTCTGGCAGGTTGACCACGAGTGTCAGCCGGGCCACGGGCTGCGCGGCGGTGTCTCCGATGGCTTCTCGGCCGCGAACCACGATTCGCTTTTCCTGACGGCCGACGCGGTCGCCGACCGTGAAGCGCACGACGATTTCACCGCTTTCACCAGGAGCCACACGGCGCTTGGAAATCTCGGCGACCGTGCATCCGCAATCAGGATCGGACGACACGATTTCCCACGGCGCGCTGCCGGTATTCGTGAACGAAAACCGGGCTTCGACCGGCGCGTTCTGAAACGCCTCAATGCCGGGGTTCAACTCGATGCGGGGGCTCGGCCAGTTGAGGGCTTGAGCGGCCGGCGGCTCCGTCGTCATCCGCGGATTCTCCTCAGCGAATCCGTTTTGCCGCCACGGACTGCCGCACAGCAACATCGACGCGAGCGAAAGTGCGGCGGCGAGCTTCGAGTAAGCGCATACACGGACACTAGAACAGAGGGTCCGGGCGCTGCCAAGCGAGGTTTGTCGCGCCGAGAAATCGCGCACCCGGCACCTTCCCTCCGCCCTCGCGCCGGCCGAAGCGGCGCCGAGCCCGTTCACTCGGGCTGGGGCGGCGCGGGGTGGATGTTATCAACCCAGAATACGTTTTCCGGCGGCTCGACCGGCTCGATGTCGAGATTCACGACGACCGGATCCTGCCCGCTGCGCACCAGCACGCAACTGAGCGGCTCATCGGGGCTCGCGTTGATCTCCTGATGCGGCACGAAAGGCGGCACGTAAATGAAGTCGCCCGGCCCGGCTTCGGCGACAAATTCCAGGTGCTCGCCCCAGCGCATCCGCGCCTTGCCGCTCACCACATAGATCACGCTTTCCAGGTCGCCGTGATGATGGGCGCCGGTCTTGGCGTTTGCGTGGATGACGACCGTGCCAGCCCACAACTTTTCCGCGCCGGCGCGCGCCCGGGTGATCGCTGCGGCGCGCTGCATGCCGGGCGTCTGCGGCGTGTTCGGATCCTGGTCGCAGCCGCGCACGATGCGGACGCCGTGCTCCCGCCACTCTTCGGGGCTGCGCGGCGAATCGGACGGAGGCGGTGGATTTGCCATGAGCGCGGGCTGGCCGGACACCGAGATTTCGGAGCGGCCCCGGCGTGCGGTCGTGTGCCGCCGGTCGGCCGCTAGCGGCGGGGGATGCGGTAGCCGCGCCCTTCCCAGTGCAGGGTTACGCCCTCTTCCCCGATCTCGCTGATCTTTCCGCGCCGGCCGTTCGGCAGTGCGATGTCGTCGCCTTCCTCGTATTCCCGCTTGTCGATGATGACAATTCGCGGGGCGCCTAGCAACAGCGAGGAAATGCGCGCGCGCGCCACGAATTCGCGGACCGGGGCATCGTCGGGAGACGGAGCTGGCGTGGCGGCCGGGGCGGACGCGGCGGTTTGCACCGGAGCGGCGCCGTCGGTCGGCTTTTGCGGCGAAGCGGGAGCGGTCAATAGCGCGCTCGTCTTCGGCCCGGCCCGCGGCGATTTTTCGGAGCTGCGTGGCGGCTTTCTCGCGGGCCTCGAGGAATGCCAGCCGCTGCGAGTCGGTCTTCTGGCGGTCCTCGGTGACGCGCTGGTGGTCGAAGTAAACTTTGGCCGCGCCGCCCAGCGCGAGCAGGACGATGCAGGCCAGCGTGAAGGCGAATGCTTTGCTTATGGCGGGACGGGGTTCCATCCCACCGAGAAAGCAAGCCGCGAGCCGCCGTCGGCGATATTCGTCAGCGGCGGCGCGCCGTCACGACCAACTCTTCGGCTCCTCCGGTTTCGCCTTGCGCGGCTCGGTCGGCGCCCGGAGTCCGGTGATCAGCCGCGCGCTCCGCTTATAAGTAAAGTAGGAGTAAGCCCAGTTCGCCAGGCAGGCGATTTTGTTCCGGAACCCGATCAGGAAGAAAACGTGGACAAACAGCCACGCTAGCCAGGCGATGAAACCGGAAAAGTGCAGCTTGCCGACCATCGCCACCGCGGCTTTGCGACCGATGGTGGCCATCGTCCCTTTGTCCCAATAATTGAATGGCTTTCTGCCGCCGGCGTTGATCTGCCGCGCGTCGATATCGTCGGTGATGATGCGCGCCACGTATTCACCCATCTGATTTGCCGCCGGCGAGACGCCGGGCACCGGCTGCTTCGTGTCGGGATCGATCAGGTAGGCGAGATCGCCGATCGCGAAAACCTCCGGGTGCCCTGGAAGGCTGAGATCGGGGTTGACCTTGATGCGCCCGGCGCGGTCCAGGCCGTCCGGCGGCAGGCCTAGTTTCCGGGTGAGCGGATTGGCGCCGACGCCCGCCGCCCAGACGATCGTCTCGGCTTTGATGATCTCGCCGGTCGTCAGCTCGACCTCGCCCTCGCGCACCTCCGAAACCCGCGTGCTGAGGCGGACTTCAACGCCGAAACTTTCGAGCTGCCGGCGGGCGCTTTCGCGAAGGTCGGGCGTGTAGGCAGTCAGCAAATGGTCGCTGCCCTCGATCAGAATGATGCGCGCGCTCTTCGGATCAATGCGGCGGAAATCGCGCGCGAGCACATGATTCGACAACTCCGAGAACGCCCCGGCCAGTTCGACCCCGGTCGGGCCGCCGCCGATGACGACGAGCGTCAGCAGGCGCTTCTGCTCGTCGGGATCCATCATCGTTTCCGCCCGCTCGAAGGCCACCAGCAGGCGACGCCGGATCGCGAGCGCGTCGTCGATGGTCTTCAAGCCGGGCGCGAATTGCTCCCATTCCGGGTGCCCGAAGTAGCTCGTCACCGCACCGAGGGCGAGCACGAGAAAATCATATTCCAAGGTTTCGCTGCTGCAGATGACCTTGCGATTCGCGAGGTCGAAGCCCTGCACCTCGTCGAGGAGCACGGTGAGGTTGTATTGGTCGCGCAGGATGTTCCGCGTGGGCTGCGCGATGTCCGGGGCCGAGAGCGCCGCTGTGGCGACCTGATAAAGGAGCGGCTGAAAAAGATGATGATTCTGCCGGTCCACCAGCGTGATGCTGGGATCGCCGTGTGTCAGGTTCTGGCAAAACGTTAATCCTCCGAAGCCGGCTCCGAGCACGACCACCCGCACCGGCTGCCGCGGCAGATGGCGGCCGGCGACCGAGGCCTCGCCGGTCGGCGTTTGAAACGTCGGCGGTGCGGCGGGCTCGGGTGAAACCGGAGCGGTGGTGGCGGAAGGAGCATCGAGTGTCGTCGGAGTGGCCATGGTGGTGCCGGGGAGTTTCGAATGAAACGGCCCCGGCGCAACCCGTGGCTGGCGCGGGATTTCGAAATGCGCAGAATCGCGGGCGCGCCAGCGATTCTGCGCGTGGCTTCTGCCGCGGGCCCGGCCGCATTCCGACGCCGCAGCCTCAAATTCTTCCGACCTCATGGCGGAGGCACTGCGACTACGCAATCGAATCGACGCCCGCGTTGAGGTCGCCGGGAGGTTGTCGGGCCACGATCAGCCGCGAGGCATCCGCCGTATTTCTGTTGGGGCTTGCAGCGGATGGCATCCTGGAAGTTTGCGTCCCGTCGCTGGCCGAGCCTGGATTCCTCCGAGACGGCGGCGTCGGAACGATCCATCCGCCATTGCCCGGGTTTTCCGACTTCTCTTTGCTCGTGAGTGCGAACACCTCGTTTCCCTATCGCCTGGCAGCCACCGATCTCGATGGCACGCTGCTCGGCCCGGACAAGCGCATCAGCGCGGCAAACCTGGCCGCCGTGTGCGCGTTGCAGGATCGAGGCGTGCAGTGCATTCTCGCTTCGGGGCGGCGTCACCAAAACAGCCTCCGGATTCAGCGAGAACTCGGGCTCACCGGCCCCATCATCGCCTGCCAGGGCGGCATGATCCGGGACAGCGTCACCGACGAGGTCATCGGCGCACACTTTCTCCCGCCGGCGCTGGCAGCAGAACTAGTGACCGCCGGGCAACGCCGCGGCTTCGACGTGATTTACTATCACCTCGACCGGCTCCTCGTCGCCGCACGACACACCCGCTGGATCGACCTTTACGAAAGCCGGGTTGGCGAAAGTCCCGAGGTTCTGCCCGATCTGGGGAGCCTGGGCGGCGAGGCCGCGTTGAAAATCGTCTGGTATGGCGAACCCGCCGATCTCGCTGCGCTTCGTCCGGCGCTGGAGGAGAGCTATCGCGGAAGAATCCATGTGCTCTCAACAGACCGCGAAAATCTCGAATTCATGGCGCCGGGCATCAACAAGGCCTCCGCGCTGGCGACCGTCGCCAGGCGGCTGGGCATCGAGCGGCGCCAGACCCTGGCTTTCGGCGACGGAGAAAACGATGCGCCGATGTTGAAGTGGGCGCAGCTTGGCGTGGCCGTGCACCACGCCGTCCCAGCCGCCAAAGCCGCCGCCGACCTGATCAGCCCACCGGGCGATCCCGCATCGAGCTTTGCTCGCGCCGTGCAGATGATCCTGGCCGGGGACGCGTGAAGCCAGCGGACGCGGCCACGCGGTTTCCGCCGGAACCGGATCCGCCCGCGCTTTTTCGGTAACTCTTGGTAAGCGGCGCGGTTGCCACGCGCGCGCCAGGGACCAACGCCGATACTTCAGACAGACCAGCGGATGGCACGGGCCGGCATTCGCGCGCGGGTGGCAGGGCCGGCCTCCGACCTGGCAATTTCGACGCTCCCATCGTTCTTCGTTTCGTGCCGCCGCGCTCCCGATCACATGCCCACAGACTCTCCCGTCTCGTTCGCGAATCACCGTCCGCCCATCGCGGTCATCGGCACCGGGCTGGTAGGCTCCGGCTGGGCCATCGTTTTTGCACGGGCGGGCTTTCCGGTGCGCCTTTTTGACGGGGCGAACGGTGCTGCCGAAAAAGGACGCGCTGCCATCGCTGAGCGACTGGCTGACCTCGAAAGCTTCGGGCTGCTCAGCGATCGGCCCGATACAATCCTGTCTCGGATTACCGTGGCTGCCACGATGCCGGATGCCCTCGCTGGCGCCGCTTACGTGCAGGAATCCGTCTTTGAACGCGTCGATGTCAAGAAGCAGCTGATGGCGGAACTGGAAAGCTGCCTTCCGGACGATACGATCGTCGGTAGCTCGAGCTCGGGGATTCCGGCCTCCGCGTTCACCGAGGAGGCCGCGCGGATTCGCAGCCGCGTGCTCATCGTTCATCCCGTCAATCCCCCTTATCTCATCCCGGTCGTCGAGCTTGTCCCCGCACCCTGGACCGCACCGGCTGCGGTGGACTTCGCCGAAGCGCTGATGCTCGCGGTAAAGCAAAGCCCCGTGCGCGTGCGGCGTGAAGTCGAGGGCTTCGTCATCAATCGGCTCCAGGGCGTGCTCCTGCGGGAAGCCTGGGCGTTGGTCGAGGAAGGCGTGTGCTCGGTGGAGGACGCGGACAAAGCGATGCGCGATGGACTCGGCTGGCGTTGGTTTTTCATGGGGCCTTTCGAAACCATCGATCTCAACGCCCCCGGTGGCGTCGCCGATTACGCTCGGCGGCTCGGTCCGCTCTACCGGTCGATCGCGGCGTCGCGGACCCACGATCAGGAATGGAGCGAAAATCTCATCGGTCAGGTCGATCAGGAACGCCGCGCGGAACTGCCACTGGAGCAATTGCCCGATCGCTCCGCCTGGCGCGATCGCCGGCTGATGGCTCTGGCGGCGCAGCGCCGGCAGACCGAAAGCAGCGCCGCCGCGGAAGGTGGGAGCGGCGGCGGCGCCGCCTGATCCCCGTGCCCGGCCGGGCGCGGTCGCCCAAAATCCTGCCATTTGTTTTCTCCCCCCACCCCAACTAATCAATCCCCCGTTCCTCGCCTCTTCCCCATGACCACCTTACGTATCCTCGCCGTCCGACCTCTTCTCGCCATGCTGGCGCCGGCTGCCCTCGCTTTCGCCGCGCTCAGCGGCTGTGGGAAGAGCCCCACCGCGACCACTCCCACCACGGGTCCGGTCGCGAGTGAGCGGTCCGGAACAAGCAGCGACCCGGTGCGGGTCGGCGTGATGGGCGCATTCACCGGAGGGTCTTCCGCGCACGGCGTCGCCATGCGGGACTCCGTGCGGCTGGCCGCCGAGGAGATCAACAATGCGGGCGGCGTCCTCGGGGGTCGCAAGATCGAGCTCGTTGAGCGCGACGATCAGGGAAATAACGAGCGTGGCGCACAGGTCATGCAGGACCTCATCAACAGCCAGAAAGTCGTCGCCGTCCTCGGGCCGATCAATACGGGCGTCGCCCAGGCGAGCTATCGCTATCCGATGGCTGCGAAAGTGCCATTTTTCATCAATGTCGCCACCGGCGCGGACGTCAACGAGCACTTCAAAAACTCCCCTGAGAACTTCGTCTTCGGTCTCCGCGCGAATGACCTGACCCAATCCGAGGTGATCGCCGCCGCCGCGGTCGATAAGCGCGGCTTCAAGAAAGTCGCCATCATGGCGGACGACACCAACTACGGACAGAACGGCCGCGACCTGCTCGAGAAAGCGCTCGCCAAACGCGGTATCACGCCCGTAACCGTGGCGAAATTCAAGATCAAGGACACCGATATGACGCCGCAGATTCAGGCGGCCCGGGATGCCGGAGCCGAGGCCGTGCTCACTTATGGCGTCGGTCCCGAGTGCGCCCAGATCGCGAATGGCATGGAACGCCTCGGCTACAAAGTGCCGATGATCGGCAGCTGGACGCTCTCGGTGAGCAATTTCATCGATGCCGCCGGGCCGAATGCAGCGGGCGTCATGATGCCGCAAACTTTTATCCAGGGCCAGGCGGGCACGGAAAAGGCGAAGACGTTCGTCGCGGCTTACCTCAAAAAATACCATCCTCCCGGCGACCGGATCCCGTCAGCGGTCGCCACGGCCCAGGGTTACGATTCCCTGAATCTGCTCGTGCAAGCGATCAATCAGGCCGGATCGACGGACGGCACGAAGATCAAGGAGGCCTTGGAAAGTCTGCAGAAACCCTATGAAGGGGTGGTCGGCGTTTACAACCGGCCGTTCAGCCCGACCGATCACGAGGCGATCAAGAAAGAGTTGGTCAGTCTCGGAATGATCCAGGAAGGCCGGGTCGTTCCGGCGGATACCGCGGCTCGATAGACACCGCCGCTTCACCGCTCGATCGGTCGGCTCTCGCCGCCGAAAACGCCGGTTCGCAGGATGGCAATGCGGCGGGATCGCCGGCCGGCATCACCCGGCGCTTGGAACCTCGGTCCCATTGTCGCGTCCGGCGGTCAGCCACCGGAAAGTCGCGGAGAACTTTTTGCATCCAAAAACGCAAATTCTCTCGAAGCACTTGCGCTGCCACACACCGAATTGTCTGTGCCACGCCTGTTGCGTTCTGCCCGCAGGTCTGGCACAAACCGGGTCGTCAGTCGCAGTCTCAACAAACCATCATCAAATATGCATCCTCCCACGTTTCGTTTTATCTCTCCAGCGCTGCGCACGGCGCTCGCCCTCCCGCTGCTTGCGGCGGTCGGCTTGAGCCTCGGCGCCTGCGGCAAGAACAAGACCACCTCGCCCGGCGACTCCAGCAAGCCTGGCACAAACACGGCCGCGACCAGCGAGCCGATCAAAGTCGGCGTGCAGGGACCCTACAGCGGCGGCTCGTCGCCGATGGGCCTTTCCATGCGTGACGGCGTCCGTCTCGCCGCCGAGGAAGTCAACAACGCCGGCGGCCTGCTCGGCGGCCGCAAGATCGAGCTCGTCGAGCGCGATGACCAGTCGAACAACGAGCGCGGCGCGCAGGTCATGCAGGATCTGCTCAACAGCCAGAAAGTGGTCGCCGTCCTCGGTGTGATCAATACCGGCGTCGCCCAGGCCTGCTACCGCTATCCGCAGGAGTCGAAGGTGCCCTTCATCATCAACGTCGCCACCGGCGCGGAGGTGAATGAGCACTTCAAGAACTTCCCCGACAACTACGTCTTCGGCGTGCGGGCGAACGACACCATGCAGACCGAGCTGATCGCCCAGGAAGCGGCCGACAAGCGCGGTTATAAAAAGGTCGCCATCATGGCGGACGACACGAACTACGGTCAGAACGGCCGCATGCTGATGGAAGAAGCGCTCAAGCGCCGCAGCATCACGCCGGTCTACGTCGGCAAGTTCAAGATCAAGGATACCGACATGACCCCGCAGCTGCAGGAAGCCCGCAACGCCGGCGCCGAAGCTGTGCTGACCTACGGCATCGGGCCGGAGCTGGCGCAGATCGCCAACGGCATGCAGAAGCTCGGCTGGAAGGTGCCGCTCGTCGGCAGCTGGACGCTCTCGATGAGCAATTTCATCGATGCCGCTGGCGCGAATGGCGACGGCGCCGTCATGCCGCAGAGCTTTGTGCAGGGCAACCCGGCCACGGAGACTGGCAAGAAGTTCGTGCAGACCTACCTGGCGAAATACAAGCCGGCGAACGACCGCATCCCCTCCCCGGTTTCCGCCGCGCAGGGCTACGACTCGATGAAGCTCCTGGCTCAGGCCATCACCCAGGCGAACTCGACCGAGCCGGGCAAGATCAAGACGGCGCTCGAAAGTCTTGAGAAGCCGTATGAAGGCGCGGTCACGGTTTACAACAAGCCGTTCAGCAAGGACCAGCACGAAGCGCTCAAGCGCGACCTGATCAACATCGGCATCGTCAAGGACGGCCGCGTCGTGATGGAAACGCCCGCCAAAGGCGGTGCCGCTGCCAAGACGCCGTAAACAACCGTAACCCAGCCGCGAAACGCGGATGGAATCGAGGGTGTCCGAAGTTTTTTCTCAATTCGGCAAAATCCTTGTTCCATCCGCGTTTTCTTTATGGCTGAATACGCGCCCCGATGAGTGACCTCCCCCAGTTAATTCTCAGCGGCGTGGCCCTGGGCATGATCTACGCCCTGCTGGCTTTCGGCTACAACATCACCTTTTCCACTTCGCGGACGCTGAACTTCGCGCAGGGCGAGTGGTTGATGATCGGAGCCCTCGTCGCATTCTCCATCGCCGTCTCCTACAAGCTGCCCTATCTCCTGGGTATTGCGGGTGCGCTGGCGATCGGCGTCGTGCTCGGCTTTATCCTCGAATACACCGCCATCCGGCCGGCGCTGAAGACAAAGTCAGACGTTTCCTGGATTCTTGCCACCACCGCCCTGGCGATCATCGCCCGCAACGTGGCCGAGCGGATCTGGGGCACGGATGACTATCGCTTCCCGAGCCCGCTCGGCGACGCGCCGGTCAGCCTTGCCGGCGGCTCCATCCGCGTGCTGCCACAGGAGCTTCTCATCATCGGCGCGGCCGCAGTCATCATGCTCGGCTTTGAAGCCTTTCGACGTGGCACGATCCTCGGCAAAGCCGTCACCGCTGTGGCCACAGACAAGGACGCCGCCGCGTTGCAGGGCATCAACGTGCCGCTGATCATCACGCTGTCGTTTGTCATCTCCTCCGTCATCGCGTCGATCTCCGGCGTGCTGGTCGGCCCGCTGACCCTGGTGGGCGCCTCCATGGGCGTGCTGCTCGGCGTCAAAGCGTTCGCCGCGGCGATCATCGGCGGCCTCGAGAGCGGCCTCGGCGTTGTCGCCGGCGGGCTGATCCTCGGCCTTTGCGAGCAGTTCACCGCGCGCTTTATCTCCACCGGTTATAAAGACACGCCGGGCTTCGTGCTGCTGATCCTAGTCCTTCTGCTCAAGCCGGCTGGACTCTTCGGAAAACGCACGGTGAAAAAAGTCTGACGCGTCCTTCTCACTTCGCTGCCTCTTTCTCTCCCCCCGGTTATGTCCATTATTCGTCGCTTCGGCCCGCTGCTCGTGGCCGTTCTCTTCGCGCTGATCCCGCTGGTGATCGAAGACACCTACATCGTGCACGGGGTGCTCGCGAAAATCTGTATCTACGTCATCGTCGTGGCGGGACTCGACCTCGTCGCTGGCTACTCGGGCGACATCTCAGTCGGTCACGCCGGCTTGCTGGCGATCGGCGCCTACACTTCGGCAATCATCTGCTGGAAATTCGGCGCAGCGTGGGCGGCGGCGACGGGCCTCGGCCCGGGCTTCCTCTGGCTCGCGACCGTGCCCATCTCCATCGCCCTGGCGGCGCTGGCGGGCATTATCCTTGGGGTGCCCGCATTGCGTCTGAGCGGCCCTTACCTGGCGATGACGACGATCGCATTCGGCCTCATCGTGCAGACGATCATCAATGAAAGCGAGCACCTCACGAAGGGTTCCACGGGCATCACGGAAATCCCGCCCCTGACGTTTGGGCGCTTCAATCTCGACGGCAACAATTTCTATTACCTGACCTATTTCGCGATGCTCGGCGTGCTGTTTCTCAAGCGCCAGCTCATCACGAGCTACTGGGGTCGTGCGTTTGAGTCGTTGAAGGAAAATGCCCTGGCCGCCGAGTGCTCGGGCGTCAGCCGGTATCGCTTCAAGCTCGGCGCGTTCGTGCTCAGCGCCGCCTTCACCGGACTGGCCGGAGCGCTGTTCATCCACCTAAACAAATATTGCGGCCCGCTGACCTTCTCGCTGCAGTTCTCGGTGGACTTCCTGATCATGCTGATCCTCGGCGGCACGCGCTCGCTGGTCGGCAACATCATCGGCGCCGCGATCGTTGTCGCCCTGCCCGACTTGTTCAACGACATCGCGGAATATCAGCTCATGATCTTCGGCGGTCTGTTGCTCTTCACGCTCTACTTCCTGCCGGGCGGCATCGTCGGGTTGTTTGTGACGATCGCGCGCAAGGCGTTCCGGAGCGGGCCGCTTGCCCGCATGTTCCGCACGGAGCCGGTGGCGATCAGCGCGGAGGAAGCGCACCGCGAGGCCAGCGCGCTGCACATCGACGCCGTCCATGCGCGCGGGAAAGCCGCCGGTGCCGCCGATTCCAGCGCCGGGACCTCGCTGGCGACGCTGTTGCAGACCGATGCCCTGACGATCGCATTTGGCGGACTGATCGCCGTGAACAAGCTCGATCTAAACGTGCTTCCCGGCGAAGTCCACGCGTTGATCGGGCCGAACGGCTCGGGCAAATCGACCACCGTGAATCTGCTCTCCGGGGTGTATCGCCCGACGGACGGCCGGATCGTTTTCCGCGACCAGCCGATCAGCGGCACCCCGCACGACATTTCCAAGGCCGGCATCGCCCGCACCTTCCAGAGCGTGGCGCTCTTCGGCGACATGACCCTGATGGAAAATGTCATGGTCGGGCTGCACCACACGTTCAGCAGCGTCAATTTGATCGACATCTTCTTTTCCACGCCGAAGGCGCGCCGAGAGGAACGGGCCGCCCGCGCCCGCGCCGAGCTGCTCCTGGAATTCGTCGGCCTCGGCAGCCTGGCCACGGAGCAGGCGAAGAACCTTCCCTACGGCAAGCAGCGTCTGCTCGAGATCGCCCGTGCGCTGGCGCAGGACCCGCGGCTGATCCTGCTCGACGAACCCGCTGCCGGTTGCACCGCAGGCGAAATCGCGGCGATCGACGAGATCATCACGAAGATCAAGGCCGCCGGCGTCAGCATCCTGCTCATTGAACATCACATGGATCTGGTGATGAACGTCTCCGACCGGGTGACCGTGCTCGACTTCGGTCAGAAAATCGCGCAGGGCACGCCCGCGGAAGTCCAGCGCAACGAACGCGTGATCTCCGCCTACCTCGGCGCTCCGGCCGACGAGCTTCCGCCGGCGGCGGCAGAAGCCGTCGCGCACTGAGAAACGCCAGCTCGCCAACCTGCTCTTCCCCCCTTCCGATGCTGCAAATTCGCGATCTCTCCGTCTCCTACGGCCCGGTGCGTGCGCTCCAGGGCGTCTCGCTCACCGTCCCCGAGGGCAAACTTGTCTGCGTGATCGGCTCGAACGGAGCCGGTAAAACCACGCTGCTCCGCGCGATCTCCGGCCTGCTCACCCCCCTCTCCGGTGAGGTCGCCTTGCGCGGCCAGTCGCTCCTGCGGCAGAAACCGCACCGGATCGCCAGCCAGGGCGTCGGCCACGTGCCGGAAAATCGGCGGGTCTTCCCGGATCAAAGCGTGCAGGACAACCTGATCCTGGGCGCCTATTCCCGCATCGGCAAGGTGAAGCGCGCGGATCTCGACAACGAGATGGAGGCGATCTACACGACGTTCCCACGCTTGAAAGAGCGCCGGCAACAGCTCGCCGGCACCCTTTCCGGCGGTGAGCAGCAGATGCTTGCCATCGGCCGTGCGCTGATGCTGGACCCGGCGGTGCTTCTCCTCGACGAACCCTCCATGGGGCTGGCGCCGATCATCATCGACGAAGTGTTCCGCCAGCTCCTCGCATTGAAAAAACGCGGGCTGACGATGCTGCTCGTCGAACAGCTCGCCTACCGCGCGCTCGGAGTCGCCGATTACGGCTACGTCATCGAGCACGGCAAGATCGAAATCGAAGGTCCGGCCGAGCAACTCCGCGCCGATCCGCGGGTGCAGGCCGCCTACCTGGGTCACGTCGCGACGTAGTCGTCTGTCCCGCGATGCCTTTGCTCTCGGATCCCGCTCCTTCCGGGACGCGGCCTAGTCGGGGCTCCCGGGGAGTGCGACTTCGCCGCCCGGCGGTTTGCTCCCGGCGAATGAGTCGAAAAGCCGGTCAGTGAACCGTGTTGCGAGCAGCAGGGCCAGCAATGCCAGCAGCGCCACGACGATCAGCACGTCGCGCCGCTCGAAGCGCAATCGGGCGAGGAACTTTGCCGCGCGGCCGCGGTGCCGGCGGGTGCGCCGACGATCCGGGGTCACGCCGACAAAGGTTTTCGGCGCGTCACGATGGGAATGACGGCCGGGTTTGATTTCGCTTTCTGCATTCATGCTAATCAACACCCGCTTCCGACTGCTGGCCGCGGGCAGTCTGCCCTTCAACGATCCGGATAGTCGCCGGTTTGCTGCAGCAGCTTGGCGATCAATCCGGTCCAGCCGGTCTGATGATTCGCCCCCTTCCCGGCCCCGGTGTCGGCGTGGAAATATTCGTGAAAGAAAATGAGATCCCGCCAGTGCGGATCGTTTTGGAATTTGCTGTATTCGCCAAAGACCGGCCGCTTTCCGCCGGGTTCAACCGGAAGAAAAATGCGCTCCAGCCGGCGGCTCAACTCGGCCGCCACCTGCCAGAGCGTCAGCCATCGGCCCGACCCCGTCGGGCATTCCACCTTGAATCCGTCGCCGAGGTAATAGTGGAATTTTTGCAGGCTCTCGATCAGCAGATAGTTGACCGGCATCCAGATCGGCCCGCGCCAGTTGGAATTGCCTCCGAACAAGCTCGTCGTGCTCTCGCCGGGATTGTAATCGACCCGATGACAGGCGCCGGCTAGCGGCAGCACGTAGGGACTGCGTTCGTGGAATTTTGAAACCGAGCGGACGCCGTAGGGGCTCAGAAATTCCTCCTCGTCGAGCATCTTCTCGAGGATGCGCCGCAGCCGGCGCTCGCCCACGATCGAGAGCAGCAGCTTGCCGCTGCGCTCCTCCCGCTCCCGCGAATGCAGCGAAACGTTTCCGGTCATTCCCGGCCGGTTTTCCATGAACCAGTTGAAGCGGCGGCGGAAATCCGGCAGCCGGTCGAGCAGCTCCGCATCGATCACCTCGACTGCGAAGAGCGGGATGAGGCTGACCATGGAATGCACCCGCAGCGTGAGCCGGGAGCCGTCCGGCAGATGGATGCGATCATAGAAAAGGCCGTCGGTTTCGTCCCACAGCGAGCCGTCGTCCTGCGGGGTTTCTTCCGCGCCGTTTTGCCGCGGCGCCGGCGCACGGCCGATCGCCGTGGCGATGCCGAGAAAGTGCTCAAAGAACTTGCTGGCGATATCTTCGTAAACCGGGTTGTGCTGCGCGAGCTCGAGCGAAATTTTGAGCAGGTTCAAGGCATACATCGCCATCCAACTCGTCGCGTCGGACTGCTCAAGATACCCGCCGGTGGGCAAGGGCTGGGAACGGTCGAAAACGCCAATGTTGTCCAGCCCGAGAAAGCCGCCCTGGAAGATGTTGCGGTCCTGCGCGTCCTTGCGGTTCACCCACCAGGTGAAGTTCAGCAGCAACTTTTGGAACACGCGCTCAAGAAACCGGATGTCTCCGCTCCCGCCGCGCGCCCGCCGTTCCATGGTAAACACCCGCCAGGCGGCCCAGGCGTGCACCGGCGGGTTCACGTCGCCGAATGCCCATTCGTAAGCCGGCAGCTGCCCGTTCGGATGCATATACCACTCCCGGGTCAGCAGCATCAGCTGGCGCTTGGCAAACTCGGCGTCCACCAGCGCGAGCGGCAACGTGTGAAACGCCAGATCCCACGAGGCGAACCACGGAAACTCCCAGGTGTCGGGCAGGCTAAGGATGTCGTCGTTGAACAGGTGCCGCCAGTCGTGGTTGCGTCCGCGTTTCCGCTCAGGCGGCGGCGGCGGCTGGCCGGGGTCGCCTTCGAGCCAGCGCTCGACGTCGTAATGGTAGAACTGCTTGCACCAGATCATCCCCGCGAGCGCCTGCCGCTGGACGTTGCGCTGCTCGGCGTTGAGCGCGGCGGGCGCGAGATTCCCGTAAAATTCGTCCGCTTCCGTGCGGCGTTGCTCCAGCATCGCTTCGTAGTCCGACCCGAGCGCGCGCACCGGATCCTTGCACCCGGCGCTGCCCGCGAGCGCCAGGCGCAAGCGCACGGTCCACGTCTCGCCCGGACCGACGGTGCGTGAGTAATGCACCGCCGCCTTCGTGCCGGTGTGCGCCGGATTCACCGCAGACCGCTCGCCCTGGACGACCCGGCGACCGATGCCATCTTTCGGATAAGGCGTGTTGCTAGCGCACCCGAAGAGACGCTCGTTGTTTGTCTCGTTTTCGCAGAAAAACGGTTCGCCGCCGGCTTCCGCTAGCAGCGTCATCGAACGCAGCGTCGGGTGCGTGGCTTGGATCCGCGCGATCTCGTCCTTTCCCCCGCCCTCCAGGCGCAGGAGCGGCCGCCCCTCCCCGGCGTTGTCGAACGACCAGGTGTTCCGAAACCAAAGCGTTGGGAGCAAATGGAGCGGTGCTGCGGCCGGCCCGCGGTTTGCCGCCTGGATTTCGATGAGCAGGTCGTCGTCGTCCACCTTGGCGTAGGTGACGAAAACGTCGAAGTAGCGGTTGTCGTCGAAAACACCGGTGTCGAGCAATTCGAATTCGCCCTCTTCGCGCCCGCGCTGCCGGTTGACCGAGAGCAACTCAGCGTAGGGAAACGCGCGCTGCGGATATTTGTAGAGCCCCCGCAACCACGAGTGGCTCGGCGTGGCATCGAGGTAAAAGTAATATTCTTTAACGTCCTCGCCGTGGTTCCCTTCGGTGCCGGTCAGGCCGAAGGCGCGCTCCTTCAGGATCGAATCGCGCCCATTCCAGAGCGCGAGCGCGAAGCAGAGGCGCTGATGATTGTCCGAGATGCCGAGCAGGCCGTCCTCACCCCAGCGGTAGGTGCGGCTGCGAGCGTGGTCGTGCGGGAAATAGTCCCACGCCTCGCCGTTGGCGGAATAATCCTCCCGCACCGTGCCCCACTGCCGCTCGGACAGGTAGGGGCCCCAGCGCCGCCAGTGTTTCTGCCGGAGTCGATCTTCTTCCAGACGCAGCTGCTCGGCGTTCATGACACCGCGCAGTGTAACGCCCGCCCGGCGAAGGGGAAGCACGAAGCGCGGCCGCCGCGAGGCACGGAAGCCCTCGCGGCGGCGCGACGGATAGCACCCTCAGCGCCGCGGCGTTGGCACTGGCTGCGCGTTGTCCGGCTTGCGCGGGACGTCCACCGGCGGAGAGGCCGTTTTCACCGCGCGGCCGACGTCCATGTTCAGCACGGAATCGAGAAACGCCCAGCGATCTGCGGCTTCTTCGATCAGCTTGCTCGTCGGCCGGCCGGCACCGTGGCCGGACTTCGTTTCGATGCGGATCAGCGTCGGCTTGTCACAGCCCTGCGCGGCTTGCAGCGTGGCGGCAAATTTGAACGAATGGGCCGGAACCACGCGGTCGTCGTGATCGCTCGTCGTCACCATCGTCGCCGGGTAGCAGACGCCCGGCTTCAAGTGATGCAGCGGCGAATACGCCACCAAATACGGGAACATCTTTGGATCATCGGAAGCCCCGTAGTCGCTGGTCCAAGCCCAGCCGATCGTGAATTTTTGAAAGCGCAGCATGTCCATCACGCCCACCGCCGGCACCGCGGCGCCGAAAAGATCCGGCCGCTGCGTCATCGCGGCACCGACGAGCAACCCGCCGTTGCTCCCGCCGGCGATCGCCAGCTTCGGTGTGCTGGTCACCTGCGTCGAAATCAAGAATTCCGCGGCGGCGATGAAATCGTCGAAGACGTTTTGCTTGCGCTCCTTCGTCCCACCCTGGTGCCACTCCTCGCCATATTCGCCGCCGCCGCGCAGATTGGCGACCGCGTAAACCCCGCCCATTTCCAGCCAGACGAGATTCGCCGGGGAAAAGCCGGGCGTCAGCGAGATGTCGAAGCCGCCGTAACCGTAGAGCAGCGTCGCGTTCTGGCCGTCGCGTTTCAGACCATTTTTGTAGGTCAGGAACATCGGCACCCGCGTGCCGTCCTTGCTTTTGAAAAACACCTGCTCCGTCGTGTAATCCGCCGGATTGAAGCTGACCTTCGGGGAAAAGATCGCCCGGGTTTCTTGCGTCTGGACGTTGTAGCGGTAAACCGTGCTCGGCGTGGTGTAGCTGGTGAACGCGAAAAATGTTTCCGCGTCATCCGGCTTGCCGCGGAAGCCGGACGCCGTGCCGAGCCCCGGGAATTTCACGTCGGCGAGCGGCTTGCCGTCGAGACCGTATACTCGGACTTTCGTGTGCGCGTCTTCGAGATAGCTGGCGACAAGGCGGCCGCCGATATATTCGACCGTTTGGAGCGTCTCCGAGTATTGCGGCACGATCTCGCGCAGCGCCGGCTCGGTGCCGGCGGCCGTCTTGTCGGTTTCGATGGCGACGATCCGGCCGCGCGGCGCGCCTTTGTTCGTCAGAAAATAAAACGTCGGGCCGTCATTCCCGATGAAGCTGTATTTCGCGTCGAAACTGTTGAGCAGCTCAACCATCGGCGCACCCGCCGGGCCGGCGGAGAGCGGACGGTAGAAGATCCGGTTTTTCCGCTCCGTGCCCTGCGTCACCGTGACAACAAGATATTTCCCGTCGTCCGTCACTGTGCCGCCGAAGCCCCATTCCTTTTGATCCTTCCGCTCGTAGGCAAGGACGTCCTCGGTCTGCGGCGTCCCGACTTTGTGGTAGTAGAGTTTCTGGAAATAATTCGCGGTCTGCAGCTTGGTCCGCTCATCCGGCGCATCGTAGCCGCTGTAGAAAAAGCCGGCACCGTCCTTGGTCCAAGCCGAGCCGGAAAACTTCGACCACTTCACCACGTCCGGCAGATCCTTGCCGGTGGCGACGTCCCGCAACCGCCACTCGATCCAGTCCGAGCCGCTCGTCTGCACGCCGTAGGACATCAGCTTGCCGTCGTCGCTGATCGAATAGGATGATAGCGCGACCGTGCCGTCTTCGCTCAGCTTGTTCGGGTCGAGCAGCACCGTCGCCCGGCCGGCGGTGGCGTCGTCGATGGACGGCGCGGTGAAAATCACGTTCTGATTCTGCAGCCCGGTGTTCTTCGAAAAAAAGTAGCGACCGCTTTCCTTGCCGGGCACCGTGTAGCGTTCGTAATTCCAAAGTTCACTGAGCCGCTGGCGGATGCCTTCTCGCGACGGAATCTGCCGCAGGTAGCCGAATGTCACTTTATTCTGCTCCTCGACCCAGCGCTGGGTCTTATCCGAGTTGGCGTCTTCCAGCCAGCGGTAGGGGTCGGCGATTTTCACGCCGTGGTAATCGTCGGTTTGCTCGCCTTTCTCGGTCGCGGGATAACGCATGGCCAGCGACTCGGCAGCGCCGACGGCGACGCCCGGCGCGATCACGGCGGCCACGGCAAAAAAGGGGACAAACAGGCAAAGCGCATTCATGGGGTGGCGCCAAGAATAGCCGCCGCCGCGCTGGTCGCAACCGGCGCCGTTCGGTCGGCGGCCCCGGCGTTCCGCGGAAGGTGGTTGCCCGCGGGGAACCCCTTTCTTAGCGCCCTTGCCGGACCTCGAGCCGCTGGCTCAACAGCGCCAGCGCGTAGCAGATTACGAAGTAGATCGCTGCGACGACGGCGAGCGTCTCGAGGATCACCGGCCGTGGCATTTCGCCGGTGTAGAATTCATACAGTTCCTTGCCGGCACGCGTCAGCTCGTGCACCGCGATGATCGCAGCGAGCGACGTGTCTTTCGTCAGCGTAATGAGCTGGGAAACGATCGCCGGCACCATGCGCCGCAGCGCCTGTGGCAGGATGATGCTGGTGACCGTGGCGAACGGTTTCAACCCCAGCGAAAACGCGGCTTCGAGCTGGCCTTTCTCGATCGACAGAATGCCCGCGCGGAAGATCTCCGCCATCACGGCACTGGTGTAGAGCGACAGCCCGATGACCGCATACCAGTCCGTCGGCAACGCCACCCCGAGACGGGGCAGCACGATGAAAACATAAAAGATGATGAGATACGACGGCAGCGCCCGCATCAGCTCGATGTAACCGGCGGAAAAAATCTGGACGGGCTTGGCGTTCGAAAGCCGCCCAAGCGCGAGAACAAATCCTACCGCCGAGCTGATCACGATCGACCAGGCGCCGATCTTCAATGTCACCAGCAGACCTTTCAGCAGGAACTCCCAAGTGGTCTGCAGCTTGAAAGGCACCCAGTTCCCATGCCGGATCGCCGGGATCACGATCCACCAGGCGAGAACGATGAGAATCAACCAGCCGAACGCGCTGAACCCGTTGGCGACGGTAAACAGCGGAGCACGCCGGCGCCGGGAACCGGGCTCCGGCAAGGGTGTCCCGGCATCCGAGACAGACGGCGCCGTGGCGGTCAGCTCGGGGATCGAAGGAGTTGAGGCGGGCATGGGAACCGGTGGGATACGAACGGGCGGCGGGTTACGTCCGCGCCCCGCGCAGCCGCAGCGTGCGAGCCCGGAGCGGATTGTATTTCTTCTCGAGCCAATGCACGAACCAACCCATCGGCAGCGTGAGCAGAAGGTAGAAAACGACGACCGCGGTGAGCACTTCAAACGTGCGGAACGTGCGGTTGTTGACGTAGTCGGACTGATACATCAAGTCCGCTACGCCGATGTAGGAAAGGATGGCCGAGTTCTTCAGCATGGCGCTGTAAAGATTGCCGAGCGGCGGCAACACCAAGCGCACGGCTTGCGGCATGATGACCAGATTCAGGGTCTGCATCAGCGACAGCCCCAGCGAGCGGGCCGCCTCGCCCTGCCCTTTCGGCACGGAGAGCAGCCCGGCGCGCAGCACCTCGGCGACATACGCCCCGGTGTAGAGCCCGAGGCTCAGCGTGCCGGCGGCAAACGAATCGCTTACCTCGAAGCCGAACGCGGAAAAGCGCAGGTTCACGCCGAGCTTCGGCAAGCCGAAATAAAAGACGAACACCTGCACGAGCAGCGGCGTGTTGCGAAAGAATTCGGTGAACGCGGTGGCGACCACCTTCAACCCGCCGCTCGGAGTGACCCGTAACAGGGCCACGATCAGCCCGACGACAAACGAGATCACCGCGGACCAGAACGAAATGTTCAAGGTCATCAGGAGCCCGCTCAAAAACAGCCCCCAGTTCTCCACGATCGCCTTGCCGAAATAATCGCCGGCCTGAGCAAGGAACGTGACGTGGAGATGCAGCATAGGAGATGAGAAGATTGCGGCGTGCGGCGGCCGACGCCGTCCCACCCCAAGCCGGTCCGGGAAAAACCGGCGGAATCGCGCCTGCGAAAATCACTCTGGCATTTTTTCGAAAGCCGACGCAATCCCGAAAAACAAAAACGGCCGGGCTGCGTGCGCCCGGCCGTTCTGCGGATCTGCCTGATCCCGGATTGTGAGAAGCTGCTTACATCGGCGGCTCGATGCTCTTGCCGCTCACCGGCTTCAGATGCTTGTCGTAGATCGCCTTCCAGCGGCCGTCCTTCTTCATCTTCGCCAACTCGTCGTTCACGAACTTGATGAGGTCGGTGTTCCCTTTCTTCACGCCGACACCGTAGGGCTCCTGAGTGAACTGACCGCCGACGAGTTCAAATTTGTCGCCCTGCGTCGCTTTGAAACCGAGGAGGATGATGTCGTCCGTCGTCATGGCGTCAGCCTGCCCGTTTTGCAGCGCGGTGAAGCATTCGGAGTAGCTCTTCAACAGGTTGAACTTCGCGTTCGGCGCGGCGGCTTGGATGTTTTTCTCGCTCGTTGAACCTTGCACCGTGGTCACGGTCTTGCCGTCGAGATCCTTCACGCTTTTGATCGCGCTGCCCTTCGGCACGAGCAACGACTGGCCGGCGATGTAATACGGCTCCGACATCTCGATCTGCTTCTTGCGATCTTCGGTGATGGTCATCGTGCTGATCACCATGTCCACCTTGTTTTCCTGGAGGAACGGGATGCGGTTGGCCGAGACGGTTTCGACGAGCTCGACCTTGTCCGCGCTGCCGAGGAGCGCCTTGGCGAGTTCGCGGCCGAGGTCGGCGTCAAAGCCTTCCACTCGCTTGGTGAGCGGATTGTTCAGGCCAAAAAGGCGCACGTCGTATTTGCAGCCGACGATCAGCTTGCCGCGGGCTTTGATGTCGGGAATGACGCTTTTGGATTCCGCCGGCGCGGCGGGCGCGGGCGATTGGGCGAAGGCGCTGCTCGCGAAGCAGGCGAGCGCCGCGGCAGCGGACAAGAGGAGGCGTGGTTTTATCATCATGGGTTGGTTCTTGGGGAGGATAGGAGGTGAGCTCGGGTGAGCCATTGGACCTTATGCAATACAATCGGTCACCCGAGCGCGAGTGCGTGCCCGGCCGCAGAAACAGCATCGCGGCGGCGCCCCGTTGTTATGCGCGGGGGAACCCGGAAGGTGAAGCAGAAAAACCGCGTAAGCAGATCCGCGCCCCGCGCCTCCCCTTGCCGGTTCCGCCGGGAGTCGGCTTTAATGCTTGAGGATTTTGCTGAGAAAATCCTTTGCCCGCTCTTCCTGCGGTTGCTCGAAGAAATCGTGCGGCGTGCCGCGTTCGCAGATCTTCCCGGCGTCGATGAACAGCACGCGGTCGGCGACCTCTTTGGCGAAGGCCATTTCGTGCGTCACGATCGCCATCGTCATGCCGCCTTTCGCCAGGGCGCGCATGACGTCGAGCACCTCGCGGATCATCTCGGGATCGAGCGCGCTGGTCGGCTCGTCGAAGAGCATGATCTTCGGATTCATCGCGAGCGCCCGGGCGATGGCCACGCGCTGTTGCTGGCCGCCGGAAAGCTGGATCGGAAAAGCGTCCGCCTTTTCCTTGATGCCGACGCGCTCGAGCAGCTTCAGCCCGTTGGCCCGCGCTTCCGAGCGGCTGGCGCCGCGGACTTTCATCGGGGCGAGCATCACGTTTTCGATGACGCTCATGTGGGGGAAAAGATTGAACTGCTGAAAGACCATGCCGGTTTCCGCGCGGATCTTGTCCACGTCCGCCCGCGGATCGCCGAGGTTGATGCCGTCCACGATGAGATCGCCTTCGTCGATCTTCTCCAGATGGTTGATGCAGCGCAGCATCGTGCTCTTCCCGCAACCGGAGGGCCCGAGGATGACGATCACCTCGCCTTCGTGAATCGTTTCGTCGATGCCGCGCAGGATGTGCAGCGCGCCAAACCGCTTGTGCACGTTGCGAAACTCAATGAGCGGACGTCCCTTTTTTGTGTGGCCGTTGGTTGCTGCCACCGGCGCGGCGGCGGACGTTGGGATGGCGTCAGGAGTCATCGCCGCGCATCTTGCCGGGAGAAATCCGAAAAGTCACTGCCGTTTTGCGCCCCACCCGTTTCCCATTACCCGCGCCCGGGTATCGCGGCCGGCTCGCGCCGTCGCCCACCGGCCTGCTCCACCTCGGCCACGCGCGCACCTTCCAGGTCGCCGCGGAGCGAGCGGCCGCGGCCGGCGGCACGCTCGTGCTCCGCGTGGAAGATCTCGATCGCGTGCGCTGCCGCGCGGAGTTCTTCGCTGCAATGCTCGAAGACTTGCGCTGGTGGGGATTTTCCTGGCAGGAAGGGCCGGATGTCGGTGGAGCCTTCGGCCCGTATCGGCAAAGCGAGCGGATGCCTGGATATCAGGAAGCGGTGCGTCAACTCGCGGCGCTCGGTGCGATCTATCCATGCCGCTGCTCGCGCGCGGATGTGCAGCGGGCGCTCGCGGCACCACACCCCGGCGAGGGCGAGGCGATTTATCCCGGCACCTGCCGGCCGCTGGTGCCGACCGCATCTCTCGATCCCGTGGGGAGCGGCACGAACTGGCGCTTCCGCGTCCCCGCGGTTGAGCCTGTCGAGTTCCAGGATGGCGCGTTCGGACCGCAGCGTTTTGTCGCCGGGCAGGATTTCGGCGACTTCCTGGTCTGGCGTAAAGACGAGCTGCCCGCCTACGAACTGGCCGTGGTTGTGGACGACGCTGCGATGGCGATCACCGAAGTCGTCCGGGGCGCGGACCTGCTGGAGTCCTCCGCGCGACAGCTTCTGCTCTACCGGACGCTCGGCTGGAGCCCACCCGCCTTTTTTCACGCTCCGCTCGTCTTGGATGAAACCGGCCGCCGCCTGGCAAAACGCGACGGCGCCTTGAGCCTCCGCGCCCTGCGCGAATCCGGTCGTCCCCCATCCGAACTGCTCCGCCGCGGCTGATTGTCGCCTCCCTGCCCTTTCCTCCTTTGCGGCTTTGCGGACTTTGCACGAGGCTCCCCGAGTGGATGATCTTTTCGCCCCGCGTGCCGCCCAGAACGAACCGGCTCCGGTGCTGGCCGACGCGCCGCTGGCGACCCGGATGCGGCCGCGCACGCTCGACGAATACGTCGGCCAGCAGCATCTCCTGGCACCCGGCAAACTCCTTCGCCGCGCCATCGAAGCCGACCGGCTGGTCTCCGCGATTTTTTACGGCCCGCCGGGCATCGGCAAGACGAGCCTCGCCGAGGTCATCGCCAACGCGACCCGCGCCAAGTTCGAGCGCCTCAGCGGCGTCGAAAGCACGGTGGCCGACATCCGGCGCGTCATCGCCACCGCGGCGACCCGGCTGCGGGTGAGCGCTCAGGCCCGCACGGTCCTGTTCATCGACGAGATCCACCGCTTCAATCGCGCCCAGCAGGATGCGCTGCTGCCCGACGTGGAAAAAGGCACGGTGCGGCTGCTCGGCGCGACGACGGAAAATCCGTTTTTCTCCGTGGTCGGCCCGCTCGTCAGCCGGTCGCAGATCTTCCAGTTGGAACCGCTTACCGTGGCCGATCTCATCGATCTGCAAACGCGCGCCGTGGCCGACCCGGAACGGGGCCTTGGCGCGCTGAAGCTCCGCCTCGATCCCGACGCTGCCCGCCATCTTGCCACGGTCTCGGACGGCGACGCGCGAAAATGCCTAAACGCTCTCGAAATCGGCGCCCGCACCACGCCGCCGGATCCGAAAACTGGCGTCATTCACTTGACGCGCGCGGTCGCGGAAGAAAGCATCCAGCGCAAAGCCGTCGTCTACGACGGCACCGGCGACGACCATTACGACACCATCTCTGCGTTCATCAAATCCATGCGCGGCAGCGATCCTGATGCCGCGATCTACTGGCTGGCGAAGATGCTCTACGCCGGTGAGGACCAGCGCTTCATCGCGCGGCGGATCGTCATCTGCGCCGCGGAAGACATCGGGCTCGCCGACCCGCAGGCGCTCGTCGTGGCAAACGCCGCGCACCAGGCCGCCGAGTTTGTCGGCCTGCCGGAAGCGCAAATCCCGCTGGCGATGGCCACGGTTTACCTCGCCACCGCGCCAAAGAGCAATCGCGCCTACGAAGCGATCTGCGCCGCGACCGAGGAAGTGAAAAACGGCGTCACGCTCGCGGTCCCGCGCCATTTGCGGGACACCCACTATCGCGGCTCCGAGCGACTCGGCAGCGGCAAAGGCTACGCGTATTCCCACGACGCGCCCGACGCCTACATCCCGCAGGCCTACCTGCCCGAAGGCCGGCGTTACTACGAGCCGAGCGACCGCGGCTTCGAGAAACGCATCGGGGAGCGCCTGGCCCACTGGCGGGCAATTTTCGACGCGGATCCCCGATCACCCGCCCCGGAAAAATAGCGCTTTTTCGGCGACTCAGGTGAGGGTTGCCTACCGGGGCTCTGCGCTCGGAGAGCGAACTTGTTTCTCGATCTCCGCGCTAGGGTTTGTCCCGGATCGCGGGAGGCAAACGGGCACAGAGGCACCCCAGGATCGTGAAATCATGTGCGGAAGAACATATTCTATTGCGTTACTCCACGTCAGGTTTCATAACGCTTGGCTTCCCGCGATCTCCGCACTCAACCCAGACTCTGCCACGCACTTGTGAAAACGCCCATTGCTCTCACCGCCCGCTTTACCATCTCCGCTTTGTCGCTCGCGGTTTGCGCTCCGGCCATGCTGGCGCAGACGAACGGCACGCTCGCCACGCAAAGCGCCCAAAACTGGAGCACCGCACCTTGGGTCATCACCGCAGGCCCCGGAGCGTATCCTGACGGCGGCGGCGTCGCGACTTTCAACGAACAAGTCAATAACGTCATCGGCACTTTGCCGGCGGTTCCCATCATCACTCTCGACGTGCCGGTGACACTTTCGGGCCTGACGTTTAACAGTGTTTTTCAATACCAAATCTCGTCTGGGGCGGGCTCGCTCACCCTGAGTTCCACCGGAGCGACTCTAAGCGTCCCTACGTCAAACCAAAGCTCACCGACCTTGTTCTCCGCTGGCGATGTCATCGCCTCTCCGATGGCGGGTGGCGGTTCCGTTGGCCTGACGAAAACTGGCGCGGGCACCATCACCGTCACCGGCACGAATACCTACACCGGCGGCACCCATATTAATGGCGGCACGTTGCGGATTTCCAACGGAGATGCCACGCTGGGCGC
This sequence comes from uncultured Verrucomicrobiae bacterium, assembly GCA_963762725.1. Taxonomy (GTDB): domain Bacteria; phylum Verrucomicrobiota; class Verrucomicrobiia; order Chthoniobacterales; family SZAS-18; genus JAFAXH01. Next base: position 1,254,602 of record CAVXLY010000007.1, read on the forward strand.
AGCCGGCGTCGGGAACGATTTGTCCTTCGATGGAGGAATTCTTCGTGTCTCCACCGTGGCACTCACGACGGCTCGTAACATCACGTTGGGCGCGGGCGGCGGCACGTTCGAGCTGTTCGCCAACGCGACGGTGAACGGCATCATCAGCGGTGGTGGCTCGCTCGCCCACACCGTCGGCTCGACCCTGACCCTGACAGGGGCAAATAACTACACCGGCGCGACGACCCAGACCGTCAGCGTCATGACGGTGAGCGGGGCGAGCGGCACGATCGCCACGAGCACCGGCTATGATCTCGCCGGCACCCTAAACCTGGACAGCTCAGGGGCAAACAACAACAACCGCATCAGCGACACTGCGGCCATCACCTCGCGCGGGGCGACGATTACGCTGACAGGCAATGCCACCGCAGCCACCGCGGAAAGCGCCGGCGCGTTAAACCTCGACCAACGGAAATACCACGCTCACGGTCACGCCGAACGCCGCGCAGGCCGCCAGCCTCAACTTCGCAAGCATCAACCGGCAGAACAATTCGACGCTGTTCGTGCGCGGCACCAGCCTCGGTTCAACTCCGGGCAATGGCGTCGGCACGATCACTTCGACAGCGTCGCCGGGCACGCTCCTCGGCGCCGGCGGGGCGGCGGGCTCGACGAACCAGAGCATCCTGCCTTACGCCGTCGGCAACCGCTCGGCCGCGGCGACCATCAACAGCACGCACGTGACTTACGACAGCTCAAGCGGCAGCCTTCGCCCCTTGCTGACGACCGAATATGCCAGCGCCTTCGGCACCGCCACGGACAACGTGCGCCTGACAGCGACGACTGTCGCGGGCGCCGGGGCCACCGCGAACTCTCTTCTGTTCGCACCATCCCTCTCCGCGACGCTTTCCGGCGGGCCGATCACCATTGCGAGCGGCTCGTTTCTCTACTCGCCTACCGCAACGGCAACCGGCACGGTGTCCGCCGGCCTGAGCTTCGGCTCGGCAGAGGGCATCATCCATACCTCGAATACGCTGGGCATCAGCGGCGCGATCACGGGTAGCGGCGGCTTGACAATCAACCCGTTTGCCGCCTCGACCGTCACGCTTTCCGGCGTGAGCAGCTACACCGGCACGACGACGCTCCTCGGCGGGCTAACCGTGTTCGCAGGCTCGGTGGCCAACGACGGGGTCACTCCGGGCGCATTTGGGCAGAGCACTTCCGCGATCGTCCTCACCGTCGGCACGACCGTTACCAAGCTTTATAGCAATACAGCCGGCGCCACGCTCAATCGAGACCTGATCGTCACCGGCAACTCCAGCCCCAACGTGACCGCTTCGCTGGGCACGAGCGGCGTCACGACATTCACAATGAATGGAACCATCACTCTGAACCGCACCCTCTCGCTCGAGGGCGGCGGCACAGCGGCGGCTCCGCTCAACCTGAATGGCACGATTTCCGGCGCCGGCGGTCTGACGGACGCGTTCTCCTCGGTCAACGTCTTGAACGGAAACAATACCTACTCGGGCGGCACCAACATCCAGACTGGCACTTACGCGATCGGCGTGGATTCAACCCCGACGACCGGCGCGTTGGGCACGGGAACGGTGTTTTTCAGCGGCGCCGGCGGCGTCATCCAGAGCGCGAATGCCACCGCCCACACGGTCGCGAATAATATCGTCATCGTCTCCGCACTCAGCGCGACGCCTGCCAGCAACCCGACGATTGCTGGCACCGGCGCGTTGACCTTCACCGGCACGCTCGATCTCAACGGCTCCCACGCGTTGAACGTGACGAACAGCGCCGCGACAACCTTTACCGGCAACGTCATCAACGGCGCCCTGACAAAGTTTGGCACCGGGCTCATGGCGCTCAACCGGGCCGCCGGCAACACCTATACCGGCGGCACCACCGTCAGCGCCGGCACGCTCAATGTGAACAACTCGTCCGGTTCCGGCACCGGCAGCGGCACCGTGCAGGTCCTTGCGGGCAGCACGCTGAGCGGCAACTTCATCATCAGCGGCAACACCGCGGTGAGCGGCACGCTCTCGCCGGGCAATTCCGTCGGCACTGCCAATTTCGGCGGCAGCCTGACGCTTTCCTCCGCCACCACGAGCGCGTTGAGCTTGGAACTCGCCAGTGCCGGCTCCTTCGATCGCATCACGGTCGCCGGCGCCTTCACCCTGGCGGGAACCGTCAACATCACCACCATCGGCGGCTTCGTCGCCCAGGCGGGGCAGACGTTTGACCTCATCGACTGGGGCAGCATCACGGCGGGCACCTTCACAGTGAACACGGCGGGGGCTTCGACCGCGCCGGGGACAACGTGGGATGTCTCGCAATTCCCGGTCAACGGCTCCATCACCGTGGTGCCCGAGCCGGCGACGTATTTGCTTTGCGTCCTCGGCGGGGCAGCCTTGCTGGGCGTGGTGCGGCGGCGCAAAGCGGCCTGACGCGAACAGACGGAAGTTTGAGAAAGCCGGCGCCGGTTGCGCCGGCTTTTTCATGCCCGCCCGGGACGCACCTGGCCGCGGTAATGCAGGATCGCGACTGGCTCGATCGTCACCAAGCCGCCGGTGACCATGGTTTGCAGACGCGGGAGAAACGCCGCGATCTTTGCGTCGCTGTCGATGATCTCGACGAGCACCGGCAGGTCCATGGAAAGCTGCAGGATCTTCGCGGTGTGCAGCCGGCTGCTGGCGCCGAAGCCCATGGCGCCGCGCAACACCGTCGCCCCGGCGAGGCCGGCTTCCCGCGCCGCGAGGACGATGGCTTCAAACAACGGACCGTGATGCCAGCGGTCGCTTTCGCCGATATAAATGCGGAGTCGCTTGCCGGTGTCCGGGAGATTCATGGCGTGTGAGGCGGAGTGGAGTCGGGAGAACGATCAGCGCGAAGCGTTCACCCACAACGCGAGCGCATGCCCGAGCCAGACGGCGACGAGACAAAGCACGAGTGAAAGGACGGTGTTCAGGCCGGCGAAAAGCCACTCGCCGTCGAGCGCGAGGTTCAGGGTTTGCAGGCTGAAGGAGGAGAACGTGGTGTAGCCGCCGAGCACGCCGATCATGAGAAACTGCCGCCAGCCCGGGCTGACGAGAAACCGCCCGCCGTCGCCCAGCGCCGTCGCGAGCAGGCCGATGAGAAAGCTGCCGGTCACGTTGATGAGCAGCGTGCCGACCGGGAACGTCTCGCCGAAGAGCCGCGCGATCCACCCGGAAAGGACGAAGCGCGCGAGCGCCCCGAGTCCGCCGCCGAGCGTCACGAGCAGATAGCTGTTCATCGTCGAAGCGGCGACTTTGCGGCAACGGCGGGAGGGAGGTCAAGCGACACACGCCGCCGGCGCTGGCGGAAATCTGTTTGACTTCACCGCCGCCGATCCGGTCAATGCACAGGCGCCATGGTTTTCCTTCTGACGATCCGCCGCTGCGTCGTGCCTGTCCTCGCAGCGAGCTGCCTGACGCTCGCGTTTTCCAGCTGCGCCGTCTTCCGTCCCCGGTCAGACACGGTCGCGCGCCTGGACAAGCCGCGGGAGCGCCCGCGCAAGCCGGTGGATCGGCGGACCCGCCGGATGGTGATCGCGATCTCGACCAATCCGGCCGGGCAGATCGTGGACATCCAGTTCCGCCAGAGCAGCGGCTCCGAGGCCGTCGATAACTACGTGCTCGAAACCATCAAGGCCGACTGGCCGGGACAAGCGCAACCGGGCACCGTGACGACGGTGGAACTGACGCAGTCTTCCGACACCGGGTTTTCCGAGCCGAAGGTGCTTTCCGTTCAGCCGCTGCCCTGAGTTCAGCGATTCGGGTTCGCCGCGGTCCCGGCATCGTTACCACCCGCCGACGGGTCTCCTCGCTTCGATGAATTGATGCGGGTGCGACGCCGGACGCTGGAAAGGACCGTGCGAGCCGCACGGCTGCGGTTGCGGTCACTTTCCAGCGCCGACGGGCGAGCGGTTTAGTGAAACTGCTCCTGCTCGGTCGAGCCGTGCAGAGCGGTCGTTGAACTCTCGCCGGCGGCGATGACCTGGGCCACCTCGTCGAAGTAGCCGGTGCCGACTTCGCGCTGGTGCTTTGTCGCGGTGTAGCCGACGGCTTCCGCGCCGAACTCGGCCTGCTGCAATTCCGAGTAAGCCGCCATGCCGCGTTCCCGATACCCGCGCGCCAGGCTGAACATCGAGTAGTTCAGCGCGTGGAAACCGGCCAGCGTCACGAACTGGAATTTGTAGCCCATCGCGCCGAGTTCGCGCTGGAACTTTTCGATCGTCGAGCTGTCGAGCTTCTTCTTCCAATTGAACGACGGCGAGCAGTTGTAAGCCAGCAGCTTGCCGGGGAATTTCGCGTGCACGCCTTCTGCGAAACGCTTCGCTTCGTCGAGGTTCGGCTCCGCGGTTTCGCACCAGACCATGTCGGCGTATTGGGCGTAGCTCACGCCGCGGGCGATGGCTTGGTCGAGCCCGGCGCGGACCCGATAGAAGCCTTCGGACGTGCGCTCTCCGGTGAGAAACGCGTGGTCGCGTTCATCGACATCGTTCGTCAGCAGGGCGGCGGCGTTCGCGTCCGTGCGAGCGATGACGAGCGTCGGCACGTTGAGAACATCGGTCGCCAGACGGGCCGCCACGAGATGCGCGATGGCCTGCCGCGTCGGGATGAGCACCTTGCCGCCCATGTGGCCGCACTTTTTCTCGCTGGCGAGCTGGTCTTCCAGGTGGACGCCCGCGGCGCCGGCTTCGATCATGGCTTTCACCAGCTCGAAGACGTTCAACGGCCCGCCGAAGCCGGCCTCGGCGTCGGCGATGATCGGCGCAAACCAATCGGTCTTGCCGCTCTTGCCTTCCGAATGATCGATCTGGTCGGCGCGCTGCAGCGCCTGGTTGATCCGCTTCACCACCATCGGCACGCTGTTCGCCGGGTAGAGGCTCTGGTCGGGATACATCTGGCCGGCCAGATTCGCGTCGGCGGCGACCTGCCAGCCGCTCAGATAGATCGCTTTCAGGCCGGCCTTCACCTGCTGCACCGCCTGGTTGCCGGTCAGCGCGCCGAGCGTCGGCACGAAGGGCTCGGTGTGGAGCAGCTCCCAGAGATTTTCAGCGCCGCGGCGCGCGAGGGTGTGCTCGATGATCACGCTGCCTTGCAGGCGCGCAACGTCGGCGGGCGAATAGGGCCGGTCGATGCCCGACCAGCGGGGATTCGTTTCCCATTCCTGGGTCGATGCAGTGGTGGCGGTGGCAGGCCGATTTTGACGGCCGCCATTGGCGTTGGGCGAAGCGGATTGGCTCATGTCGGGAGGAGAGGTCGGGTTGTTAGGTGTCGGGTTGATAGGACGTTATGCGTTTCGTCCCTGCGCCATATTTGCCTTGGCTGTCTCATTCCCGCCAGGATAATAAAGTCATTAATTGATGACCTATGCGCATAAACGTAAACCTGCGGCAGATGGAAGTTTTCGTGCTCATCGCCGGGTTGAAAAGCTTCACGGAAGCCGCCCGCTCGCTGCGGGTGACCCAATCCGCGCTCAGCCGCACGATCCAGCAACTCGAGCGTGCGCTCGGCTGCCGGCTCTTCGACCGCAGCACCCGCACGGTCGCGCTGACCCCGGAGGGAACGGAATTTCTAAGCATCGCCCAGCGGGCGACAAACGAGTTCGCCGGCGACCTGCGCGCGTTTGAACAATTCATCGCGGGCCGCCGCGGGCGGGTCACCGTGGCAACGATGCCGTCGATGGCGGTTTCCGTGCTGGCGCCGGTGATCGCCGGTTTTCAAAAGGAGCGGCCCGATGTGGACGTGATCATCATGGACAGCATCTCCGGCGGGGTGCAGGGCACCGTGGTGGAAGGGCGCGCCGATTTCGGGCTCGCGTTCTCCGCGGGCTCGGATCCGGACGTCGCGTTTGAACCGCTGCTCAGCGACCGATTTTTTGCGCTCTGCCCGGCGGATCATCCGCTGGCGCGCCGGAAGACCGTGCGCTGGGCGGACCTGGCGAAATACCCGTTTCTGGGTAGCGCGCCGACCAGCAGCGTGCGGCATTTCACGGACGCTGCGTTTCTGCAGGCCGGCGTGAAAGTGCGCAACCTCTACGAGCCGACCGGCGTGCCGCCGCTAGTCAGCCTCGTGGCGCACGGACTCGGCGTGACGGCGCTACCGGGCCTCGTGCTGCCGATCGTGACGCTCGACGGGCTGGCGCACCGGCCGCTGGTCGAGCCGGAACTCGTCCGTGAAGTCGGCGTCCTGACCCGGGCGGGCCGGCCGCAATCGCCGGCGGCGCGATTGTTCCTGGCGTTTCTGCATCGGGAAGTCCGCAGCGGCCGGCTGGCCGGGAAATACCTGGAAGCCCTGGCGTGAGAAGAACGCGGAATCTCCGCCGTGCTTGCTACGCCGGAAAACAAAAGCGCCGCGGTCCCGGGGAGGGATGAACCGCTTCATCCCACCCGCCGGAACCGCGGCGCTTCGTGCTCGCCCGGAGGCGTCGTGGCTTACGCCAGCCGCTCGTAACCGGGCAGCGTCAGGAACTCGACGAACTCGTCGTCCGTCGTGATCTTGTCGAAGAGTTCGCTCGCCTCTTTGAACTTCATCTTGCCGTAGCGTTCTTCGCCGGCGGCGGATTTCACCTTGTCGAGCTCCTCCTGGAGCGTCTGGCGGAACAGCTCCTTCGTGACCTTGCGGCCGTCCTGGAGCACGCCGCGCGGGTGGCGGATCCACTGCCAGACCTGGGCGCGCGAAATTTCCGCGGTCGCCGCGTCTTCCATGAGGTTGAAGATCGGCACGGCGCCCATGCCGCGCAGCCAGGCTTCGAGATACTGCACGCCGACGCTGACGTTGATGCGCAGACCCTGCTCGGTGATCGGCTCGCTCGGGCGGAAGTCGAGGAGGTCTTTCGCCTCGACGTGCACGTCGTCGCGCTTCTTGTCGATCTGGTTCGGCTGCGGCATGATCTTGTTGAACGCGTCGAGCGCGATCTGCACCATGCCGGGATGCGCGATCCAGGTGCCGTCGTGGCCGTCGGTCGCCTCGCGCTCCTTGTCAGCCGTGACCTTCGCGAAGGCTTCCTTGTTCGCCTCCTCGTTGTTCTTCACCGGAATCTGCGCCGCCATGCCGCCCATCGCGAAGATGTTCCGGTGATGGCAGGTCTTGATGCAGAGCAGCGAATACGAGCGCATGAAATGCGTCGTCATCGTGATGTAGGAGCGGTCGGCCAGCAGGAAGTCGCTCTTCTTGGCGAATTTCTTAATGCACGAGAAGATGTAATCCCAGCGGCCGCAGTTCAGGCCGAGCGAATGGTCGCGCAGCTCATAGAGGATCTCGTCCATCTCGAACGCCGCCGGGATCGTCTCGATCAGCACGGTGGCGCGGATGGTGCCCTGCGGCACGCCGAGCTCGTCCTGCGCCATCTTGAAGATGTCGTTCCAAATGCGGGCTTCGAGATGGCTCTCCATCTTCGGCAGGTAGAAATAGGGACCGCTGCCGCGTGCGAGGAGTTCCTTCGCGTTGTGGAAGAAATAGAGGCCGAAATCGAGAATGCCGCCGGACATCGGCTGGCCGTCGATGGTGATGTGCTTTTCCAGCAGATGCCAGCCGCGGGGGCGCGGCATGATCACGGCGACCTCGTCCTTGAGCTTGTATTGCTTCCCGTCCGGGTTCTGGAAGGAGATCGTCTTGCGGATGGCGTCGCGCAGATTGATGTGGCCGTCGATCATGTTGCGCCAGGTCGGCGCGTTGGCGTCCTCGAAGTCCGCCATGAACACCTTCGCGCCGGAGTTCAGTGCGTTGATGACCATCTTCCGATCGGTCGGCCCGGTGATTTCGACCCGGCGGTCCTGGATGTCCTTCGGAACCGGCGCGCACTTCCAGTCGCCGTCGCGGATGTGCTTCGTTTCCGGCAGGAAATCGGGGTTCTTCCCAGCGTCGAATTCTGCCTGGCGCTGCTTCCGCCGGGCCAGCGCTTCTTCGCGGCGGCCGCCGAAAGCGCGTTGCAGCTTGGCGACGAAGGTGAGCGCTTCGGTGGTGAGAATTTCGGCAAATGCCGGGGTGATTTCGCCGGTAATTTCCATGCCGGCGGGGGTTTGGGGAGCGGAGGGGTTGGTCATAAGAATCGAGTCAGATCGTGAAAGGGAGAGCAGAGCGTGATGGCTTGGCGCGACAACGGGTCGCGTGCGCCGGACCACGGCGTCATTGTATACGAAATAATGCGCGCCTCGCTAACGCTTATTTTCGCACCCGCTCCCAGCTTCGGCTGTTTATGGCGGCCGGGTTCTGTTGACCCCCGGAGGTGCGGAGGTTAAATGGCGGAGCGCGCCGCGGGCGACCGGGCGCGATCGTTTCGACCCCGCATTTCTATTCCCAACCGCCATGTCCGATTGCTGCTCTCCGGCCCTCCCCGATGCTGAATCCGCCGTCCGCCAACGCTACGCCGCGGGCGCCCAGGCAGCGGAGCCGGCGCTCTGCTGCGCGGTTTCCTACGATCCGAAATATCTCGCGGCCATTCCGGCGGAAGTCATCGAGCGGGACTATGGCTGCGGCGATCCGAGCCGGCACGTGCGTCCCGGCGAGACGGTGCTCGATCTCGGCAGCGGCACCGGCAAGATCGCGTTTATCGCGGCGCAGGTCGTCGGACCGGCGGGCAAGGTGATCGGCGTCGACATGACCGACGAAATGCTCGCGGTCGCCCGTCGCGCCGCTCCGCTCGTGGCCGAGAAGATCGGCTACGCGAACGTCGAATTCCGCCAGGCTCGCATCCAGGATCTGCGCGGCGTGGTCGCTGACGGGAGCATCGACACCGTGGTTTCGAATTGCGTGCTCAACCTCGTGGATTCCGCCGCGAAGCCCCAGCTCTTCGCCGAAATCTTCCGCGTGCTAAAACCGGGCGGCCGCGCGGTGATCTCCGATATCGTGAGCAGCACCGAAGTGCCGGCCCATCTGCAAGCGGACGCGGAACTCTGGAGCGGCTGCATCTCCGGCGCGCTGACCGAATCGGCGTTTCCCGCGGCATTCACCGCGGCCGGGTTTCCGACTGTCCGCATCCTCGCTCGCGACGATGCCCCGTGGCGAACCGTCGAGGGAATCGAGTTCCGCTCGCTTACCGTCGAGGCTTTCAAAACCGCCGCTCAGACGCCGGACGCGGATAACGATGACGAAGCCGGCTGCGGCTGTTGTGGCAGCGGCGGCAGCGCTTAGCGGGAAGCCGGCGCCACCTCACTCTTCGCCGTCGAGATAATCGAGCGGCTCCGAACGGATCAGGCGGCGTTCCGGCGAACGCACGAGCCATTTTCCACTGTCGGGGTAGTAGCAGGATTCGCCGAGCGGATTGTCGGCGACGATGTAAAGGACGAGATCCTCGGCGGTGTCCGCGCTGATCTGATGGGCGTCGCCCGGCGGAAAGAGAAACGCGTCACCAGCCTCGATCGGATCCGACCCGCCGGCGTGTCGCACGGTGCCTTTGCCGGCGATGACGTGGTAGAATTCCCACTGTGCGCTGTGGGCATGGTAAGGGCACATGCTTTTCCCGGCCGGGACGCGACAGATTTCCACGTCAAACGGATGGCGCCGCCGGAAATCCGCGGACTGGTCGTCGCGCCCCAGCGCGAGTGAAATGCCCTGGCTGGCACTCGCGAATTTTCCCCCGGGAGTCGTCCAGACCTCTTCCGGGATGGTGCGCAGGTTGACCTTTTTCATCACTCCCGCGAGAAACTGCCCAGGCTAGGGTCAGCGTTTGGCCGCCGCTGCCGCCACGGCGACCGGGGTGCGACGATGCCAGGCGACGAATAGGCCGCCTGCCGTGGCGGCCAGGATCTTTCCGAGATTTGAGATCACGAGGAGCCACTCGAAAGGCGCCTGTGAAGCGACGAGGATGGCCGTGTCCAGCAACGCCAGCGCGGTGCCCACGAGAAAACCGTGCTTCACCGCGCCCGTGGCGAGCGGCCGCGCGACCCAGAAACCGGCAACCAACGCAGCCGTCGCCCCGGCGAGCGGCCCGATCCAGTGGCCCGCAGCGTCGGCGAACATCGCGGCTCCAAACGGATCTCGCGGACCGAAGGCAGCCACCGTCGCGAAGAGCAGTGCGATAGGCACGATCTCACCGATCAGGGTGGCGAGGGCGACTCTGGCCCACCGGATATTCATGGTCGCGCAAATGGGGGATTTTGGCGTCCGCGATTTCGCTCGCGGCAGGCGGCGGTGGCCGCCGGCTTAGCAAGCCGGTCGGCGCGCCGACGGCGCCGGAGGCCGAGGGCGATGCTGCCCGCGCCCAAGGTCAGCAGGGCGACCGTGCCGGGCTCGGGCACGGCGAGCTGATCCCGCACGGCGCCACCGGTGTAAACGCTGTTGTGCGTGTTGTAATAAAAGCCGGCCGGATTCGCGAAGACCGAATCGATAATCGTCGCGGACAATCCCGTGATCGTTCCGGAAAGGACGTTGCCGGTGCGGATGAGATCGGGATCACCGAAATCGAGCACGATCGGACCATTTGCCCCGGCAACATTTTGATGGATGTGATGGCCGCGCAAGTCGCTGATGTCGATGTTCGTCAGCGTGAGGTTGAACGAAGCCGACCCGGTGTTGCCGGCGCCGGTGCCGCTGTCGAGCGTCAGCGTGCCCGACGACAGCCCATCCGGGTCGCCCTGGTTCGGCACGCCGCTGCCGTTGACCTCCTGCGCGCCGGTGGCGTTGATCGTGAAGACAAAGCTGGCGGCTTGGATCGGAAGCGCCGACAGCAATGCCGCGGCGAAGACACCAAAAGCAGCGGCAACGCCGGTGCGGGGGAAACTTGCGTTTTGAAATGTGCTCACGTGGCCAGCATTACCAATGCGGGGCAAGCGAAGTCGAATCAAATCCGCGGGCATCGGCAAATCGCGCGGCCGGCCAGCATGCAGGCTCACCGGAGACGGGCAAAGAGCAGTCGGCCTGGCCGGCCGGAGGTGCGAGTCGGCGTCGCCGCCGGGCGCTTCTTTCGGCCCGACAGGCGATTTCGCCGGCATCGAATCAGACGGCCTTGCCCCGGCGCGCCGGAAAGGCGAAACTGCGCCGCCCGTGCCCCCTTTATCGATGTCCACCGCCCCGCTGCTGGCTCCGCCGCGATTTCGCAAAGTTCTTGCGGACCACGCCCTGCCCCTCGTCCACGTCCGCACCCGGGTGCTCCAGATCAACGTCGGCAAGCTCTGCAATCTGACCTGCACGCATTGCCACGTGAACGCCGGGCCGCGACGCAAGGAAATCATGACGCGGGAGACGATCGACCGCATTCTCGCCTGGCTGGAAACGACCGACATCCCGACCGTCGATCTCACCGGTGGCGCGCCGGAGATGATCCCGGATTTCCGGTATCTCGTCGAACGGCTGCGGACCATGTCGCCCCGCCGCCACGTCATGGACCGGTGCAACCTCACCATCCTTCGCGAGCCCGGCCAGGACGGCTTGGCGGAGTTCCTCGCGGAACACGAGGTCGAGATCGTCGCATCGATGCCGTGCTACTCGCCGGAGAACGTGAACGCCCAGCGCGGCGACGGCGTTTTCGATTCCAGCATCGCGGCGCTCCAGCAGCTCAACCGCCTCGGCTACGGCCAGGATCCGCTGGGCGCGCGGCTGCCGCTGCACCTCGTTTACAATCCGGGCGGCGCGTTTCTGCCGGGGCCGCAGGCGGAGCTGGAAGCGGATTACAAGCGGGAGCTGCAGACCCATTTCGGCATCGGGTTCAACAAGCTCTTTACAATCACGAATCTGCCGGTCAGCCGCTTTGCCAGCTATCTGAAAAATTCCGGTCAGCTCGCCGATTACATGCGTCTGCTGGCCGACGCGTTCAATCCCGGCACCGTGGAAGGGTTGATGTGCCGGGAGACGATCAACGTCGGCTGGCGCGGCGAAGTCTTTGATTGCGATTTCAACGCCATGCTGGGCATGCAATGGCGCGGGGCCAATGACGCCGCCGATGGCTTGGGCCGGCCGCTGTTTCTCTGGGATCTCGATCCGGAAGCGGTCGAAGGTCGCGAGATCCAGACGGCAGACCATTGCTTCGGCTGCACGGCGGGAGCGGGCAGCTCTTGCGGCGGTGCCTTGACGACGTGAGCGCGGGAGTCCCAGTCAACGCGATCACCAGCGCCACGGCGCCCGCCTCCGGGGCGCGCCGCACCCTGCTTACTGCCTGCGGGGCGCACGTCCTCCACGACGGCTACGCGGATCTGCTTTACGTCCTCCTGCCGCTCTGGCGCGCGGAATTTGTCCTCGGCTACGCCGCGATCGGGTTGCTGCGGGCGATGTATGCCTGCACGATGGCCGGTTTCCAGGTGCCGGCGAGCCTGCTGGCGGAACGCTTGGGCGACCGCGTCGTGCTGGTCCTCGGCACCGCGCTGGCCGGCGCCGGCTTTCTTGTGGCCGGGATGAGCGGCGGCTTTTTCATGCTGAGCGTCGCCCTCGTCATCGGCGGGCTCGGCGCGAGCGTGCAACATCCGCTGGCCTCGAATCTCGTGGCGCATGCCTACGCGGACCGCCGTGCGCGGGAGGCGCTCGGCACCTACAATTTTTCCGGCGACCTCGGCAAGATGCTGCTGCCCGCGCTCACCGCCTGGCTGCTCACGATGATGCCGTGGCGCTCGGGCGCCCTGGTCCTCGGCGCACTCGGTTTCGTGGCCGCCGCGCTGCTCGCCCTGTTTCTGCCGCGCCGCAGCAGCCCGTCGGCGGCACCGTCTGACCCGGCCACGGCGGCACCGGCACCGGAAACCGGCGCAGCGGCGGCGATCCCGATGCCGGGGGGCGGGTTCCGGTGGCTGCTCACGATCGGGGTGATCGACAGCGCGACGCGCATGGCGTTTCTCACGTTTCTGCCGTTTCTGCTCCAGGCCAAGGGAGCCGATCTCCCGACGATCGGCGTGGCGCTGACGCTTGTTTTCGCAGGCGGCGCCGCGGGGAAATTTGTCTGCGGGTTTCTCGGTGCGCGCGTCGGTGTGCTGACGACGATCTGCCTGACGGAAGGGCTCACCGCGCTCAGCATCCTGCTGTTGCTGCCGCTGCCGCTGGCCGGCAGCCTCGCGTTGTTGCCCGTGGTCGGGTCTGGGGTTGAACGGCACGTCATCCGTTCTTTACGGCACGGTGCCCGAGCTGGTCCCGGCGGCGAAACGCGCGCGGGCGTTCGGCATTTTCTACACCGGCACGATCGGCGGCGGGGCGCTCTCGCCGATCGTTTACGGCGCGTTCAGCGACAGCGTCGGCATCCGCACGATGATGGTGCTCATCGGCTGCCTGGTGCTGCTCATTCTGCCGCTGACCCTGCTGCTGCGGCCGTCGCTCGTAAGCGCCGCCCGGCGGTCCGCGGCTTGAACCGACGGCGTTCCTACAGCCCGCCCCGGCGGCGGTAGAATTCCGCGCGCTGCTGCACGTCGGCGACGTATTGCTTTGTCCCGGGGAAGCCGATGCGGCTTTCCAAATCGTCTCCGGTGATCTGGTTGCCCGGGCGGGTCGGATCACGGTCGCGATCGCCGGCTGCCGCGACCCAGCGGCGCACCCGGCTGCGCCCAGCGTTGTATTCCGCCAGGGCAAAGGGCACCGGGTTGTCCGTCCCCTGCTCCTCCCACCGGCGGATGGCCCGTGCGAGCAGCCAGGTGCCGGCCTGGATGTTCGTGGCCGGATCGAAGAGTTCCTGCGGCACGATCGCGCCGCCGCGTTCGCTTTTGGCCCATTCGCTGGCGGCGGCACCGGTGATCTGCATCAGGCCGCGTTCACCCGCGCCGCCTTCCTTGCCTGGATGGAAACGGCTTTCCCGCCAGATCACCGCTTTGACCAGAGTCGGATCGACGTGGTGCTGGCGCGCGGAGTCCGCGATGATCGCGTCGTAGCGATGGAAGCGGCTGTGGAAAATCATTTCGCTGGCTTCATACCAGAGGTCTTCCGAGCGGAGCAGGGTCCACCCGATGGCGACGGCGAAAAGGAAGAGCAGGAAGGCGCCAAGCTTGAGGAGGAAGCGCAGCATCGGAAAGGGAAGACGCGGGGCCCGGAGCCCGACCGCGCGAGGCGAAACAAACGCTCGTCGCGGCTGGACGCTTCCGCGCCGTTGCAGGATGGTAGCCGCGGAAAACGGGTTGTCGAGCCGCGCCACGCCGGCGGCGCTCCGCCCGGCCCGATTGACTGACCCACACCTGTGCCTTCCCTCATCGCGCGCGTCATCGTGGATCGCTCCAGCGACCGCGAATTTGACTACCGGATCCCGCCGATCCTGGCCGGGACCATCGAGGTCGGCAGCCGGGTGCGCGTGCCCTTCCGCGACCGCACCGCGGCGCTCGGCACCGTGGTCGATCTGCCGGCGGAAAGCCCGGTGGCCGAGGACAAACTGCGCCTCGTTGCCGCCGCGTTGAACGGCGGCCGGCCGATCCTCAGCCCGGTGCTCATCGAACTAGCCCGCTGGATGGCGGATTACTATTGCTGCCCCGTGGAAACGGCGATGCGCGGCGTGCTGCCGCAGGTGATCCGGGACGCGGCGGTGGATTACAAAAAACAGCTCTTCGCCCGGCTCCTGCGGCCGGCGACGGACGAGGAAATCCTCGCCCTGAAAAAAAAGGCGCCGCGCCAGGCCGAACTCGTCGAGGCGCTCGGCCTGGCCGGGATCGGCGCCCCGGTGCAGGTCGCCGGCTTGCTGCAGGAATGCGGCGCCACGCACTCGACTCTGAATGCGGTGGTCAAAGCCGGGCTGGTCATGACGGCTTCCTCGGCCGTCACTCGCGACCCGTATGAGGGTGAGGAATTTCTCGCCAGCGCGCCGGAGACGCTCAGCCCGCAACAGGCCGCGGCGCTGCTCGCGACCCGCGAGGCGCTGGACGCCGCGCCCGGGCACGCCGGCCAAGCGGCCGCTGCTCCTGCACGGCGTGACCGGGAGCGGCAAAACGGAGGTGTATCTCCAGGCCATCGCGCTGACGCTGGCGCGCGGGCAGACCGCGCTCGTGCTGGTGCCGGAAATCTCGCTCACGCCGCAGACCGTGGAGCGCTTCAAGAGCCGGTTTGCGCCGACGCAGCAGGAAGTCGCCGTGCTGCACTCCCACCTGTCCGACGGCGAGCGGCACGACGAGTGGCACAAGATCAATGACGGCCGCGCGCGGATCGTCATCGGCGCGCGCTCCGCCGTCTTTGCGCCGCTGAAGGATCTCGGCCTCATCGTCGTGGACGAGGAGCACGAGAATTCCTACAAGCAGGAGGAAGCGCCCCGCTACCACGGTCGCGATCTCGCGGTCCTGCGCGCCCGGCTGGAAGGGAATTGCGCCGTCCTGCTCGGCAGCGCGACGCCGAGCCTTGAGAGCTATCACAACGCGCACACCGGCAAGTATCGGCTCATCGAGATGCCGCAGCGCGTGGACGACCGCCGGATGCCGCGCATCCGCATCGTGGACCTGCGCACGGAACTACAACGCCAGGGCCGGGTGAACAGCAACTCGTCACAGCCGGTCGTGTTGAGCGAGAAGCTGCGCGCCGCCATCGACGACCGGCTCGTCAAACGCGAGCAGACAATCCTGTTTCTCAATCGCCGCGGCTTCGCGACTTCCCTGGTCTGCCCGGTGTGCGGTCACGTGCATCGCTGCGTCGCGTGCAGCGTCTCGCTCACGGTCCATCGCGGGATCGATAAGCTGGTTTGTCACCTCTGCGGCCACCAGGCTTCCCTGCCCAAGCGGTGCCCGGAATGCCACGACCCGTCCATCCGCCAAGCTGGTCTCGGCACCGAGCGCGTCGAGGAAGTCGTGGCGAAGGTGTTTCCGAAAGCCGTGGTCCGGCGCATGGACGCCGACGCGATGACGCGTAAGGACGCGTTCCGCGAAACGCTCGGCGCCTTCCGCACCGGCAAGATCGACATCCTCGTCGGCACGCAGATGATCGCGAAGGGACTGCACTTTCCGAACGTCACGCTCGTCGGCATCATCAACGCCGACCTCGCGCTCCACCTCCCCGATTTCCGCGCCGGCGAGCGGACATTTCAACTGCTCACCCAGGTCGCCGGGCGCGCGGGCCGCGGCGAAACCGAGGGCGAGGTGTTTGTGCAATCGTTCACCCCGTTCAGCCCGAGCATCCAGTTCGCGCGGCACCACGATTTCAGCGGCTTCTGGGAACAGGAGAGCGGGTTCCGGGAGCAGTGCAATTTTCCGCCGTTCGTCCATCTCGCGCTGGTCACCGTGCGCTCGCCGCACCAGGAGCGCGGCCGTTTCTGCACGGAGACGCTCCGCCGCCGGCTGGCCGAGGAATTGCCGGACGGCGTGCTGCTGGGCGAGCCCGCGCCGGCGCCGCTCGAGAGGCTGAAAGGCCAGTGGCGCTTCCAGATCCTGCTGCGTGCGCGCAGCCCGCTAAAGCTCAGCCGTCATCTGCGCGCGGTCGTCGGAAAACTGACGCTGCCGGACGACGTCGTGGTCGCCGTGGACATCGACCCGTTTCAGTTGCTCTGAGCCTCCCGCCCCGCCGACCACTTCGCGCACCAGATACAGCGGCCGGCCCTTGGCCTCGATGAAGAGCCGGCCGAGGTATTCGCCGATGATGCCGAGCACGAAAAGCTGCAGGCCCCCGATCACCAGCACGACGACCATGAGGCTCGTCCAACCCTGGACGGTATTGCCGAGCAGCCGCTGCCCGACGGAATAAATCGCCATGAGAATCGACAACGACGCCAACCCGAAGCCGAGATAGGAGGCGAGCCGGAGCGGCCGGATGGAAAAGCTGGTGAGCGCATCGAGCGCGAACCGGGCCATCTTGCGAAAGGAATATCCGGTCGCGCCAGCATGCCGGGCGTCGCGCCGGTAGGAAACCGCGACCTGCTCAAAGCCGAGCCAGCTCACCATCCCGCGCACGAAGCGATGGTGCTCGCCCATGGAATTCAACGCGTCGAGCACGCGCCGGCTCACGAGCCGGAAATCGCCGGTGTCCGACGGGATGTCGGTGTCCGAAAGGTAGCGGATGATGCGATAAAACCACCAGGCGCTCCAGCGCTTGAAGCGGGTCTCGCCTTCGCGGGCGATCCGCCGGCCGTAAACGACGTCCGCCCCGGCGTCCATGCTGGCGAGCATTTCCTGAAGCAGCTCCGGCGGATCCTGCAGGTCCGCGTCGATCATCAGGATCCGGGCGCCGCGCGCCATCTGGAGACCGGCAGTGAGCGCGAACTGGTGGCCGTAGTTGCGCGATAACCGGATGCCTCGCACCGCGGGGTCGCGGGCCGCGAGCGCGCGGATTACTTCCCAGGTCGTGTCGCGCGAGCCGTCATCGACCAGGATGATCTCGTGCCGCCGCACGAACTGGCGGCTGACGGCAGTAACGCGGCGGTAAAATTCCTCCAACCCGGCCGCTTCCTGGTAGCAGGGCGCCACGACGGAAAGGGCGATGCCGGGATCGGACACGGCCAGAGCCGGATTTTGCGAAGTCACGGGAAAAGGAGAAAACAGGACGGGGCTCAGATGATCATATACCCGTTGGCCAGCAGCGCGACCAGGAGACTGAGCAGCCCGACGGAAAGGCCGAAGACCGCCAGCTCCAGGGTCCGCGAGCGCGCCGCAAGCTGACCCAGCACGAGAAAGACCGGCACCGTCGTGCAAAGGTAGCGTGGCAGGCTGTAGGTCGTCGCCGTGCAGACGTAAAGGGTCATCAATGCCAGCGCGATCGCCGCGTAGCCCCAGCGCCGCAGGCTGAAGGCGGCGATCAGCCCGAGACCAAGGAACACCGCCAGCATCGGATAAGCCAGCCAGAGATAGAACGGCTCGACCCAGGCCCAGTTGTCGATGATCGCCTGCCACGGCAGCCGGAAGCCCCCGACGCCCCAGCCCGCCTTGGCGGCGAGTTGCTGGGCGCGCCAGTCTCCAAAGCTGAGTTGGTAAAACAACAACTGCGTGGCGTGGCCGAGCCCCGGGGCGATGACCCCGAGCGCCACGCGCCAATGCGTGCGCGCTTCGGCGGCCCAGTGGCGCGTGCCCGCTGCCATGAGGCCGGTCCCGATCAACTCCGCCCGGCGTTCCCGCCACTGCTGCCAGGCTTCCAGCGCCAGAAAAATTCCGGCAAACAAACCCGGCGGACGGGCGAGCGCGACGAGGTAGCCGCAACAGCCCGCCGCCAGCCAGGATTTTCTCCGCGCGAAAAGCAGACAGCC
This sequence comes from uncultured Verrucomicrobiae bacterium, assembly GCA_963762725.1. Classification (GTDB taxonomy): domain Bacteria; phylum Verrucomicrobiota; class Verrucomicrobiia; order Chthoniobacterales; family SZAS-18; genus JAFAXH01. Next base: position 1,272,656 of record CAVXLY010000007.1, read on the forward strand.
GGTGAGCGTGAGCAGAAAAATCGACTCGCTGTAGATCATGGAAAACCAAAAGCTGCCGGGGCAAAACATCAGGAACAGCACCGCGCGATCCGCAACCGCGCGCGATCGCGATTCCCGGGCGGCGAGCAGCCAAAGCAACGCCGCAGCGCCGAGCAGGGCCGCGTTGGAGATCAGGTAGCCGGAGAGCTTGAAATCGAGCCCGGTCCAGGAGACGGCCCGGATCAGCATCGGATAAAGCGGGTAGAAGGCGACGTTCGACTCCGCATCCGGCACAAACGAATAACCCTTCGAAGCGATCTGCAGATACCACCCGGCATCCCAGGTGTTGAACCGCTCCAGCAGGCTCGACCCCGGCCGGACATAGGCCCCTTTCACCAGGATCAAGCGCGACAGCGCGGCGACCGCAAGGATCACGAGCCGCGACGCCGCATACAGGCCGAGCACGGTGCGCAACGCGGCCAGATCGAAGCGCGGCACCGGCTGCTCGATCCCGGCCAGCTGCCCGGCTGCCGGCGCGACTGCGACGGCGCGAGGAGGGTCGGCGATGGCGGTCAGCTCCGTCTTCATTTCCGCAACCTCGGCGCCTCGGCGCGATACCGCAGTTCGAAACGGGTAAAACCGCCGGCCAGGCGACGAGTATCCTCTTCGGAAAGCTCGGCTCCACGCCCGTTGTAACGCGCAAACTCGATGCTGACGACCTCACTCCGGTCCGTGCGCAGTTTCAGCGGGTAAGTCCGCTCGATCATGCCCGCCGGGATGTTTTTGAACTCTTCGATCGGCTCGCCGTTGAACCGCACGCTGATGTCCTGGCCCTCCACGGCATTGTGGAAGCGAAAAATGAGGTCGGCGCTGGTGACAACCGACCGAATCGTCAGCCGGGTGGCGGGACCGAGCGCATGTCGGTAGGGCCGGCCCGAATCGTCGCGCTCCATGCCGTCGAGACCTTCGATCAGCACGCGGCTCCCCGCCGTGCGCAGATAGCGGGTGCCTTGAAACAAATCCGCCGCCTCCTCGGCCGGGATGAAGTTCAGAAAATCCGGCCCCGGCGCGAGTCGCAGCCGGTCGCGGCCGAAGGTGCCCAGATCCCGGAGACCGACGCCGCCGAGGATCAACAGCAGCACCCAGACGGCGCTTCGCTCAATCCATTCGCTTTTTGCCATCACAGAGTAAAAAAGAGCGCACTATGTCGTCTGCATCCTGCGCGAGGCAAGCGGTTAATGCCGCCCGGGCGAGGGCGGCTCCCAGTGGCCGGCACGCGCGGGCGGCGAGACCAGTTGCCGTTTCGGAGAAACGCGGCTTTGGTGTCGGCACGGAGCGCCCGCTCCGCGTTTCGTTCATGACCACCGCCAACAAAGTGACGCTAGCCCGGATGGCGTTAATCCCGGTGTTCGTCGTCCTCGCCGCACTCTACGGCCAGAGCGTTTCCGCCGGCGCGCCGAACGCGGCGCTGCGGTGGCTGGCGGTGCTCACGTTCCTCGCCGCCGCGGCGAGCGACGGCATCGACGGCTACATCGCCCGCTATTACAACCAGCGCAGCCGGCTCGGCGCCATCCTTGATCCGTTGGCGGACAAGGGGCTGCTCGTCGCCGGGCTGCTGGCGCTCACGTTTTCCGATTGGGAATACCGGTTCCCAATCTGGTTTGCCGCGCTGGTGATTTCGCGCGACCTCGTTGTCGTCATCGGCAGCCTGCTGCTGCATTTCCGCAACGGCCACGTCCATCTGCGGCCGCGCTGGACGGGGAAGGTGGCGACCGTTTTCCAGATGGTGTCGCTCGCCTGGGTGATGCTTCAGATCCGCGCTTTCTCGCCGCTGGTGCCGGTCACGCTCGCGGCGATTTTCACCGTGATCTCCGGCATCGGCTACGTGCTCGACGGCATCCGGCAACTCCCCCGCCCCGGCGGCGACATCCCGCGCGCCTCGGGCTCACGGGTCACCGGGCCGGCCGACCGTCCCCCTGCTCCTTCGCACCATGAGACGCCGATCCGCTGACCCATCTCCTGCCGCCGAAGCCACGGCTCCGACTTCCGCCCCGGCCGAGGTGGCATCACCGGGTCGCATCGCTGCGATCGTGGGCCGCCCGAATGTGGGCAAGTCCGCTTTGTTCAACCGGCTCGCCGGCCGGCAGATCGCCATCGTGCACGATCAGCCCGGCATCACCCGCGACCGCCTGGTGGCGGAATGCCGGCTCGGCTCCGGGGCGCCGTTTGAAATCATCGACACCGGCGGCATCGGGTCGGACGTGGACACCAGCTTCACCGAACGCGTGCGCACGGAAGCCGAGATCGCCATCGTCAGCGCGAGCGTGATCCTTTTCGTCGTGGATGGCCGGGCCGGGCTGACTCCGGTTGATCTCGATCTCGCCTCCCGCCTGCGCCGCGCCCGGCGGCCGGTGCTGCTCGTGGTAAACAAAATCGACGAGCCGCATCTCGACGCGCACATCGCGCTTGGAGCCGAATTCACCCGACTCGGTTTCCCCGAAACGTATCTGGTCAGCGCCGCGCACGGCGGCGGGATCGGCCCGGTCGTCGCCGCGGTCGAGCGCCACCTCCCCCGGCGGGAGCGGCACGAAGCCGAGGAAGCGACCGACGGGACCACGGAGGACGCGGCCCCGCCCGACGCCGCGCGCGCTGTGCCGAAGCTGGCCCTGATCGGCCGGCCGAACGTCGGCAAAAGCTCGCTGGTCAATGCGCTGCTGGGCGCGAATCGCACGATCGTCAGCGACATCGCCGGAACGACGCGCGACGCCGTGGACGTGCCCTGCCAGATCGGCGGGAAATCGTATGTGCTCATCGACACCGCCGGCCTGCGGCACCGCGGCAAGCGGGACAACTCGGCCGAGATTTTCTCCGCGATGCGTTCGGAAAAAAGCGTTCGCCGCGCTGATCTCTGCGTCCTGGTCATCGACGCCAGCGCGGGCGTCACGTCGCAGGATCGCCAGATCGCCGGGCTCATTCAAAAAGCCGGGAAAGCGTGCGTCATCGCGGTGAACAAATGGGATTTGCTCACGCCGCCGCCGCCCGAGTCGCAGGCCGCGGCACAACAAACCCGCGGACCGCGCCGGCATCGCTCCTGGCGGGACGAGTGGCTCGACAATGCACGGGCCGAGTTGTTCTTCCTGTCGCACGCGCCGTTCGTCGCGCTCTCTGCGCTCAAAGGCGAAGAAATCCCGCGTCTGGGCAAGGCGATCGAGCGGGTGCGCAAAGCCGCCCACACCCGCATCGCCACCGGCCCGCTCAATCGGATGCTGCGCACGGCATTCGAAGCGCAGGCGCCGCCGGTGCGCTCCGGGCGCAGGTTCAAGATGCTTTACGCCACGCAGATCGAGAATGAACGCGCCGCCGCGATCCCGACGCCGCGTTTTCTCCTGTTCGTCAATGAGTCCGCCTTGCTCACGGACAACTACCGGAAATTCCTGGAAAACCAGTTGCGCGAGATCGAGCCGTTTCCGGGTCTGCCGATCACTTTTGAGATGCGGGAACGGGAGCGCGCCAACCCGGCCGGGTGACCGCCTGGGCCGGCACGCGGCGGCACGTTTCGTGCAGCAAAATATTGCACCGATGCCCGCACTTCCGCTTTTGAACCGGCGCGCTTTTCTGAAAGGCGCGCTTGCCGCCGCGCTGGGCAGCGGCCTCGGCGCGCGCAGTCTCGCGGAGACGACGGCGTGCGAGGTGCGCCGGGAAACGATTTTTCTCCCGCGCCTCCCAGCCGGGTTCGACGGCCTTCGCGTCGCGTTTCTGGCGGATACCCACCATGGGCCGCTCGTCTCGCTGGATTACCTCCACGAAGTCGTCGAGCTGGCGAATGCGCTGCAGCCCGACCTCATCGCGCTCGGGGGCGACTACATCCAGCGCGGGACGGAGTCGCTGGCGCCCGGCGCGGCGCGGCCGTTTGTCCGCGACGGCATCGGCGTGCTCGGCGGTTTGCGCGCGCCACACGGTGTCTTCGCCGTGATGGGTAATCACGACAACTGGTTCGACCACCGATCCGAGATCAAAGCCGCCCTGGCGAAAAATGGCATCCGCGAACTGACGAACACCGGCGTCTGGCTGCGCGCTCCCGCGGCGCCCGGATCGCGCGGCGGCGCGCGGCTGCGGATCTGTGGCGTGGACGAGCTTTCCACCGGCCGGCCCGACGCCGCGGACCTCCACCGCGCGCTCGGCGACGCCTCGGCCGACGACGCGGTGATGCTGCTCCAGCACAATCCCGACTACGCGGAGACGCTGCGTGACCCGCGCGTGAGTCTGCTGCTCGCCGGTCACACGCACGGCGGCCAGGTCGTGCTGCCGCTGCTCGGCGCGCCGATCCTGCCGTCGCAATACGGGCAGAAATATCGCGATGGCCTGGTGCGGGCGCCAGCGACGCAGGTATTCGTCACCCGCGGCGTGGGCACGATCTTTCCGCCGGTCCGATTTCGCTGCCCGCCGGAGGTCGCGCTGCTGACGCTGCGTCGCGGTCCGGCCAAGGTCTGACGCGCTCCGGCTATTCGCTCCCCTCGATCGAGTGGACGATGCCGACCAGTTCGTCTTCGTGCAATTTTTCCGCCTCCGCCGGCGCGGACGAAACAAAGAGGTAATACAGTTCGTCGTCCGGTGAAAACGCGATGGCGGTCAATACCGTTTCGCCTGCGTAGGGATCGCGGCCCTTCGCTTCCAAATGGAAGCAGCGCAGATTTTTCTCGGTCTTGTAGGAAGCGATCTCCCCCTTCCGCAAGCCGGTGAGTCCGGTGTTCTTGGCGATCTGTTCAACGATCCGCGGCAACGCGCGGCGGGCTGCCTTTTCGTCTTTCACGCCGTCAAGTGTGAGCACGGTCACGAGCACCGTCGTGTCCAGAAGCGGCCGCGCGGTGAGCGAGCCGCTCCCGGCATCAAAGCTCAGGTTCCAATTGGCCGGGAATCCGAGGGTGAACACGGGCCGGTCCTGCGGGAAACCGACGGGATCCGCGCCCAGTCGCCCCACGAGTCCGCAAAAGACCGCGACGAGCGCGAGCCGGATCGCCAGACCGGCCGCGCGGGGGAAACGCGGATGCATGGCTTAAGGCGATACCTGATTTTCCGGACCGGAACAAGGCTGCGCGCACAGACGGTTCGACCCGGTGCCGTCCGGGTCAGGCCGGCACGGGCTCGTTAAAGACCAAGCCGCCGTCGCGAACTTCGGCAACGATGCGGGCGCCTTCCTTGAAGCGTCCCTCCAGGATTTCGCGCGAGAGCGGATCAAGAATTTCCTTTTGAATCGTGCGCTTGAGCGGCCGGGCGCCGTAGCTTGGGTCGTAGCCTTCCCGGGCGAGAAATTCCTTCGCCTCGTCGGTGAGTGTGAGGTGCAGCTTCTGGTTGGCGAGCCGGCGCAGGAGCCGGTCGAGCTGGATCTCCACGATGCCCTGCAAATCGCGGTCGGAAAGTTGGTCGAAGATGATGACCTCGTCGATGCGATTCAGGAACTCCGGCCGGAAATGGGCGCGAAGCGCTTCCATCACCCGCTTCTCGCGCGCCGCGTGATCGAGTCCGCTGTCCACGATGAACTGGCTGCCGAGATTCGAGGTCATGATGATGACCGTGTTTTTGAAATCGACCGTGCGGCCCTGGCCGTCGGTGATGCGGCCGTCGTCGAGCACCTGGAGCAGGACGTTGAAGACATCCTGATGCGCTTTCTCGATTTCGTCGAAGAGCACCACGGAATAGGGCCGGCGCCGGACGGCTTCGGAAAGCTGGCCGCCTTCTTCGTAACCGACGTAGCCCGGAGGCGCGCCGATGAGTCGCGCCACCGTGTGCTTCTCCATGTATTCGCTCATATCGATGCGGACCATGTTGCTCTCGTCGTCGAAAAGGAATTCAGCGAGCGCGCGTGACAGTTCCGTTTTGCCGACGCCGGTCGGGCCGAGAAAGATGAACGAGCCGATCGGCCGGTTCTCGTCCTGCAGCCCGGAGCGGGAACGCCGCACGGCGTTGGACACCGCCTCGATCGCTTCGCGCTGGCCGACGACGCGCTGGCCAAGGCGATCCTCCATCGCGAGGAGCTTCTCGCGCTCGCCTTCCCGCAGCCGGGTGATGGGGATGCGCGTCCAAGCCGCGACGACCTCCGCGATGTCGTCGGGCGTCACCTCCTGTTGCAGCATGCGATGCCCGTCGCCCTGCACCTCGCTGAGCTTCGTGTCGTGCGCGCGCAACTGCGCCTCCAGCTCCGGCAGGCGGCCGTGCTCGATTTCGGCGGCTTTGCCGAAATCGTAGCGGCGTTTCGCGCCTTCCAGCTCGGTGCGGAGCGCCTCGATCTGCCGTTGCAGCTCGCTCGCCTGGTCAATCTGGGATTTCTCCGCCTGGAATTGCGCCGTCAGCCGCTCGCTTTCCTCGCGGCGATCGGCCAGCTCCTTTTCAAGCTTGGCGAGCCGCTCCCGGCTGGCGGGATCCTTCTCTTTCTTCAGCGCTTCCTGCTCGATCTGGAGCTGCAAAATCTGCCGGTCGATCTGGTCGATCTCCGTCGGTTTGCTGTCGAGCTCGATCTTTAGCCGGCTCGCGGCTTCGTCCACGAGATCAACTGCTTTGTCCGGCAGAAAACGCTCGGTGAGATAGCGGTGCGAGAGTTGCGCTGCCGCGACGAGCGCGCCGTCCTGAATGCGGACGCGATGGTGGTTCTCGTAGCGTTCTTTCAGCCCGCGCAGGATCGCGATCGTGTCCTCGACGCTCGGCTCGTCCACCAACACCGGCTGGAAGCGGCGCTCCAGCGCGGCGTCTTTCTCGATGTATTTCCGGTATTCATCGAGCGTCGTCGCGCCGATCGTCCGCAATTCGCCGCGCGCGAGCTGGGGCTTGAGCAGGTTTGACGCGTCCACTGCGCCTTCCGCGGCGCCGGCGCCGACGATCGTGTGTAGTTCGTCAATGAAGAGCACGATCTCGCCTTCGCTTGAGGTGACCTCTTTGAGGAACGCCTTCAGCCGATCCTCGAATTCGCCGCGGAACTTCGCTCCCGCGATCATCGAGCCGAGGTCCATGGCGACGATGCGCTTGTTCTTCAACGATTCCGGCACGTCGCCGGCGACGATGCGTCGGGCGAGTCCTTCGACGATGGCGGTCTTGCCGACGCCGGGATCGCCGATGAGCACCGGATTGTTTTTCGTCCGGCGGCTGAGCACTTGCATCACACGGCGGATCTCGTCGTCGCGCCCGATCACCGGATCGATCTTTCCTTTCCGAGCCGCCTCGGTCAGGTCGCGTCCGTATTTTTCAAGCGTCTGATATTTTCCTTCCGGATTTTGGTCGGACACCCGTTGGTTGCCGCGCACCTGCTGGAGCGCCTGCATGAGCCGGTCGCGGGTCACGCGTTCATCTTTGAGCGCGCGCGCCGCCGGGTCGTTTCCCTCGAGCAAAGCAAGGAGGTAATGCTCGGCGCTGAGAAATTCGTCTTTCAGCCGGGTCATCTCGGTTTCCGCGCGGTCGAGCGTTTCCCGAAGCGGTCGTGCGAGCACCGACTGGCCGCTGCCGCTGACGATTTTCGGCCGCCGATTCAGCTCGGTGTCGAGCCGCTCGCTAAGTTTCGGCGTGGAGATGCCGAGCTTTTCCAGAAGCGGTCGCGTGAGTCCCTCCGGCTGATCGAGAAGCGCGCGCAGAAGATGTTCATTTGTCAGTTCCGAATGTCCGCGCCCCTCGGCGTCACGCTGCGCCGCCTGGAGCGCTTCCTGGGTTTTCGTGGTGAATTTCTCGGGGTTCATGGATTAGAAAATCTACCTTATTTTCGAGGGCGCGATGGACCCTGCGTTCAAAAATTCCCGCGCGCCAAACGCCACATTTTAACGCGGTGGCGGCCACGGCGCGCCTGCGCTGAAGAGGCGTTTAATTTGCGCGCGGCCATCGGGCCGGACCGCCAGCTCGACCGTGATGGGCAGCGGCGGGTTGCCCCGGCCTTCCGGGACGTAGAAGCGCTCAAGGCCATAGAGCAATTCCTCCCCGTGCCGTGTTGCCCGCAGATACACCGTCCCGGCCGCTGGTTCTGTGATCGAGACGTTGTCGATCCCCCAGAACTCGCCGTCCGGTTTCAAGGAGACGAAGACGGGAAAATCGACCTCTGGCGCAGGCCGCTCCTCGCCATCCGGCGGCACCCTGCTGATCTCGTAGCGGAGGATGACGAAATCCCCGCGCAGCAGGTCGCGCGGATCCACGGGGACGCAGCGCAGCCGGACCGTCCGCGCCGATAATCCGACGGCGTGATAACCGTAAAGAGCCACAAGACCTGCGACCTGCAAAGCGAGCAAAACGTAAATGGCAATCGAGCGTTTCATGGGGTGGCGATAAGGCGTTTCAACAGGCGGCGGCGCAACCGTTCGAGAATGACGACGCAGAGAATGATGACGAGTCCGCCGCCGATGAAAATCAGACCGGTGTTGAACATCGTGCCGACGAGCCGGAAAAACGTGGAAAGCACGGTCAGTCCGACCATGGTGAAACCAAGATTCACCTGATGAATGCGTTCGCGCCGGTAGCCGAGGGCGATCAGCGCGAGCGCCGCGACAAAGACGCCAAGCCAGATCAGCGGCCACGAACTGCCGACATCGAAGCCGAGCAAATACGCGGCGCCAAAGGCGGCGAACAGCCCGAAAAATTCACCGACATCACGCAACAGGCGCTCGCTGAATTTAAGCCAGAGCTGGGAGAGCAGCGCCGTGATTCCGCCGAAGATGAGAAACGTCGTGCACCCGACGACGAAGTTGTGGCGCGCCTCCCACATCCAGCGATGATCCGCCTGTGCGCTCCCGAGCAGCAGCGCGACGCTGAACAGAAAAACGAGGAACGCGGAAACGCTGCGTGACAAAATCGGCAGCGCCGCGATTGCCAGGGTCCAGACGAGGAAAAGATCCGAGACGCGCCCGGCAACGTGAAATATCTGGCTGATGAGCGCCAGCCCCAACAACGGAAAGATCGCCGCGCCCAGATAACCGGATTCCCACCAGCCCCGCGCGGCGTCGGACCTTCGTTGCGTTTCGACCGCGAAAATCGTGCTGCCTGCCAGCATTGCCAGCAGGACGGCGAGTTTCGCGACCGCCGGGATTACGTCCCAGTTACTCGCCACCACGAGCGCGATGCCGGTCAGGCAAAGCACGCTCCCGATGATCGCCAGCGCAATCAGCCCGGGGTTGCGGTCAGTCGCGGGATAGCGGGCAAGAAGCCGCGCTGCTTGTTCTTCGGAAATGATCCCGTCGCGAACCCAGGCGTCGCTCTCCGGCCGGAGGCGCTTCTGCGAAATGGTAGCCACGCCCGCAGCTTACCGGGGCGGCCGCAGGCGCGGAAATCGATTCTTCTGCGCCCGGCATCGGTTCCGCCGATGCGGCCCGCTACTTGTCCAGAATCGAAAGGTCCCGGATGAAATCGGGAAACGAGCGGGCGTCGCGGATCAGGGTGTTGAGCTGATCGAGCTTCTGGTCGTTGAACGCCTGGTTCAGGGAAACCCGGCGCGATCCGCTGACGTGGTTGAACACGACCTCGTCCCAGTGGATCGAGGAAACTTCGTTGTTGAACTTCGCCACGCTGCGGCCGCGGAACCAGGCGCGGGTGGTATCTGGCGGCGTGAAAATCGCGTTGCGAATGTCGTCCTCGCTTACGAAACGCCGCATCTGGCCATCGCGCAGCAGCGCGTAGTGCAGACCCTGCTCGGGGTTCACGTTGTGGTATTCTAGATCGATGGATTGCAGCCAGGGATCGCTGGGTGCGAGCCCCTCGCTCTCGCGCAGGGTGTCGATGAGGAATTTTTTAGCCACCCAGTCAACACGGTCGCGGCAGAGCATCACGTCTTTTTCGAGATCGCTCAGCACGCTGTCCCACTCGCGCAGCAGCCACTCGGTTTCCGGGTCCGTGCGGTCGCAATGCGCCATCGCCGCGGAAAGGTAAAGGCGCTGGACTTCGATGGCCGAAATTTTCCGCCCGTCTTTCAGCTCGATAATCCAGTCGAAATTCTGGTCGCGGCTGATCGCCTTCGTCGTCTCGATCGGCTGGGCGAACTCAAGTTGAGGCGCCTGGCCAAGCTCGATGAGCTCGAGCACGAGCGAGGTCGTGCCCATCTTCATCGCCGTGGCGAACTCGCTCATGTTCGAGTCGCCGATGATGACGTGAAAGCGCCGGTAGCGGGAACTGTCCGCGTGCGGCTCGTCGCGCGTGTTCACGAGCGGCCGGCGGTTCATCGTGTCGATGCTCACGATGACGCTGAAAAAATCGGCGCGCTGCGAGATCTGGTAAACGCCGGCCTGCGTCGGCACGCTCTCCGCCTCGACGCCCATCTTGCCGGCGCCGGCGAAGATCTGGCGCGTGATGAGAAACGGCAGGATGTCGCTCACGACCCGGTCCCACGGGACGTGCCGGCTCATGAGGAAATTGTCGTGGCAGCCGTAAGAATGGCCGATGAAGTCGGTGTTGTTTTTGTAGAGCTTGACCTCGCGTTCCGGCAGCAGCTTTTTATTCCGGCGCCGCGCGCATTCCGCGAGGATGCGCTCGCCCGCTTTTTCCTGGCTGACGATCTGCCGCAGGGTCGTGCATTCCGGGGTCGAATACTCCGGGTGCGCGTGGTCGTTGTAATACCGAGCGCCGTTGCAGAGCACGAGGTCGCTCTTGATTTCCTCGAACGAAAGCGGCCGGTTTTTATCGATTTCGAAATAGGCGCTTTCGTCGGTGTCCTGCATCAACTCCGGCGCGCGAAAACCGCGGGCGTCGTTGTGCGGATCTTCCAGCGAGTAGTCCCATTTCATCAGCGTGCCGTATTCCGTGTATCGGCGCACCAGTTCGATGGATTCGCTGACGACATCGACGTTTTCCACGCCGTCCACCGTGATGCCGAATTCTGTTTCAATGCCGAAGACGCGTTTCATAGGAAAATGACAAATGACGAACGCGCGACGACCAAATCAGAATCCGGAATTCCGCGGTGACCGCGGCTTTCTGCATTCGTCATTCGTCATGCGACATTCGTCATTTTCTGCTGCTCAGATCACCGCCCGATTGCCCTTCGCCTGCTTCTCCTCCCGCCCGGCCTTGAACGGCGCCACGCGCACCACGTTCTCGGCGTCGTAATCGATCAGCTTCAGCCAGTCCTCGACGATGTCGGTCGGCGGGAAGATGTCGTTTTCGTGATATTCCGCGTTGAGGGAGAGGCTCAGGTCGCTGGCATTGATGCCTTCCTCCAGGCCGGTGGCAATCGCGCGCTTGATGGCGAGGCCCTTCGCGCGCTCGACGATGGAAGCGATGATCGCGCCGCTCACGAGGTCGCCGCGGTAGAGCACTTCCTTGCGTCCGCTGCGCAGGGTGACTTCGAGGAAACGGTTTTCGTCGCGATGGGCGAACTGCTGCTCGACGAGATCGTTCACCAGTTTGTCGATCGCTTCCTTCACGCCGCCGGATTCTTTCACCAGCGCCGGGTCATACGGAAGGTCGGCGCCGAGATAAATCCGGTAGATGTCGCGCGACCCGTCCTTTGTCGGCCGATTGACCTTGATCTTCCGGTCGATGCGGCCCGGTCGGATGATCGCGGGATCGATGAGGTCGGCCCGATTCGACGCCAGGATAATGACGACGTCGTTCAGCGAATCGATGCCGTCCATCTCGGTGCAAAACATCGGCACCAAGCGTGCTGAGAATGCTGGAATAGCGCGACGCCCGCCGGGTGCCAAGGATGCTCTCGGCTTCGTCGATGAAGAGGAACGGCAGAAAACCTTCCTTCCGCTTTTCGCGCGCGGTGGCAAAGATTTCGCGCACCATCCGCTCGCTCTCGCCGACCCACATGTTCAGGATTTCCGGTCCTTTGATGTGCATGAAATATTCCTGCATGTTCTCACCGGTCTTCTCCTTCAACCGCGCCGTCAGGTTGTAGGCGCACGCCTTGCCGATGAGCGTCTTGCCGCAGCCCGGCGGGCCGTAGAGTAGGAAGCCCTTCGGCGTGGTGTGCTGAAACTTCGAAAACAGTTCCGCGTGCACGAGCGGCAGCTCGATCGCGTCTTTGATCGCCTGGAGCGCTTCGTCCTGACCGCCGACCTTATCCCACGGCAGCTCCGGCACGTCGTCGAGGTAATGGTCCTTCGTCTGCGGCTTCGCGAGGACTTCCAGCGCCATGCGGTAGTGCGGATCGACGCGCACCTCGTCGCCGTTCTTGATCGTCGCCCGCGACAGCTCGGAGGAACGCTGGAGCACGAGCGATTGCAGGCCGTTGTCCTGCCCGACGCGCAGGCGATCGGTGCCGATGACTTCCGTTACTTTCGTCACCGGTCCGCCGAGGTCGAAGCCGAGGTCGCCGACGATGACGTAGGCTTCGTTGACGAGCACCCGCGTGCCCTTTTTCAGCTTCGAGATGTGGATGCGCGGATCGACGTTGCAATAGTAGTCCGCGCCGCCGACCACGATGTGCGCGGTCTCGCGATTCGGGGTGCCGAGAAAGATGCCGATGCGATTCGCCGGGGAGGTCACCTTCTTGATGACCTCCTCCATTTTTTCCAGCGTCTGGCGGGCGTCGTTGATCGTGTCCTCCTGATCGGACACCTGCGCGCGGACCGCGAGCAATTGCTTGCGCACCGGATCGCCGATGGGCATGCCCGCAATCGTGCGGTCGAGAAGTTCCAGCGCCGTCATATCGTCCGTGGCGCCGTCGCCCGGGCCGCCGTGCAGCGAGCCCGCAGGGTCATAAGGCAGGTCGAATTCATTCGAGCGATCGTGCGGATTCATGCAGCGAAATATTAAGTTGTCCCTGGCCTCGCAGGCGAGGCGCTTCCTTGGTGTTCACTATATGCGCCCCGTCAAGGCCGCCTGCTGGACGCGGGCGCAAATCCCCGCTGTCTCTCTGCGGCCGCGGCGCGCGGCCCCGGCAAACAGGCGGCCACGCGGAAGTGCGCGAAAAAATCACAACGCCTTTGACGCTGCTCGATCCCGCCTTGTTCAACCACGCGCGGCGTTTCCTGCTTGGGTCCCGGCGACCACCGGCAGCGCTTCGCAAACCTCCCGCCAGCCGGGAAAATTCCAGGCGTTCGGGAAGCCGCGGCACTGCCCGGGCTTGACGGCCTGGAGGCGGCAATCCCGGCCTTCGAGAAAGGCGCACTCGCCGTTCGGTTTGTCGATCAAGGCCAGCCCGTCGCGGCCCGGGCGCAGGCGGGTGAAGCGATCGATGAAGTCCGCCTCAGTCAGCCCGAGGTGCTCCGCGATGGCGGTGATCTCGACCTCGGTGATTTTGACGAATCCCGGCCAGCGGCAGCAGGCGGCGCAGCGCTGGCATTGGTAAAAAATGCCCCGGTCCGCGGTGGCGGCACCGTCGTCGGCGGGCGGCGCGGTCACCTTGGCCCTCCCTCCCCCGGCGCGGTGCGCGCGGCGAGCGGATCGAGCGCCACCAGGGCGGCGCGGATCTCGTCGGCGAACCGCTCGCGCAGCTCTTCACGCGTGCGGCCTTCCAGCATCGCACCCAGCCCGCGCCGGCCTGCGACGCTGGCGGCAAAAGCGGAGACCCGCCCGGCGCGCTCCCGCGTCCAGTGCGCCGTCGGCCCCTTCGCCGCGTTGCCCCCTGCCGGATCCAGTGGGGAATCCGCGGCGCCAAAGGCAATGTCGTCGCGCCGCGCGTGCGCCCGGCCGAGCAGCGCGCCGCAAAGCAGCAGCGCACGATCGAGCAGGACGAAGGGAAAATTCAGATCGCGCGACGGGCCGACCTGCAGCTGCTCGCCACCGAGACGCTGCCCGGGAAAAACGTCCTTCAGCCGGCCCGGCGGACGCACTTCCACGGCCGCCAGGCGGCGCCCGCCGAGGTAGGCCACCGCGGCGCCCGCCACCCCGCCGAAAAGACTGCCGAGCCCGTGCGACAGAAACCCGGTGGCCGCGTCCACCGCCAGCCCGGTCGCGGCACCGGCGGCGGCGGCGGCAAAGGCGAGTTGATGCCGCGTGAGTCCGAGCGCCTGCCAGGTGGTTTCGCTGAAAAGCGATTCCCCCAGGATCGCCGGTAGCTCGGGACGTGCGAGCGGGCTCGGATGCTTGTAAATTTCCCGCAGCCGGTCGTGGGCGACACGCTCCATCCTGGCGATGCGTTCCCGGTAGTCGTCCTCCAGTTTCGCCTTCAGCGACGCCGGGTCGGAGTCCACGGTGAAATTCCGCGTTTCCACGTGGGCCACCGCATCCTCGACGAGGCGCGCGATGACGTTCACCGCCTCGGCGCGCCGCCGCTCCCAGTCCCGCTTGAACGCGTCGATGATCCGCTGGCATGCCCGCACCCAGGCGGGATCGTCGTCCAGTGCGCGCATCGCCTCGAACAACGCGAGTCGGTCGGCAAACGTCGCGCGGTGGGCGTTGAAAACCCGGGCCGGCAGATGTTTTTTTAGCTCGGTCCGCCAGGATTCCGTGAAGTCGTCGTTGTCGTCCTTGGAATTGATCAGCGCCAGCCGCCGCCGCCCGGAAAGCCGCAGCAGCTCCATCTCGGCCAGATAATGCGGCGAGAGCGGCGACGAGCCATCGACGACGTAAAGAATGCAGGCGTTTTCCTCGACCACGGGCCGCAGCAGGCGGCATTCGTTTTCGAAATCGGGGTCGTGCGCGTGCGCCTTCAGAAACGCCGAGAGCGCGTCGGTCCCAGGCGGGAATTCCTGCGCGCGGACCCAGGCCAGCGCGCCGATCGCATTCTGGAAACCCGGCGTGTCGTAAAGCCGCATCACCGGCTCGCCGTCGATGAAAACCGTGTAAGGCTCGGCTTCGACCGTGGCTCCCGGCGTCGGGATCAGGACGCGCGTGCGGGTCCTCGGAGAGCGTCGCGACGATGGACGTCTTGCCTTCGTTCACCACCCCCAGCACGGCGAACACCGGCACCCGTGCCGGCGCGGGAGCGGAGGAAGTCGGGCGCGAGGAGTTCGGCGGCATGGGTCGCGGCGAAAACTACCCTACGAAACGCGGCGCGCCCGGTGGAAAAAATTTCACCGCCAATTTCACGCCGCTGGAAAGCTGAGGTAGGCATCTCCACGCGAGCGCGCCGCGGACGCCCACAGGTCGCGGTGGGCAGGCTCCACGGGTCGGAACGCCACGGCGCCCCCGCCCGCCCCCGCCTCAGTCGGTCCGCTTCCCGTCAGCACGGGCGCGGGGCGCGGCTTGCCGACCAGCGCCAGCTCGACGATCCGCTCGGGTCCGGCGGCTCTTCGGATCCGGTCGAGCAACAAATGCGTCGCCCGCATCGGCGGCGTCCAGGCACCGAGCAACGCCACCGGGCGCAGCGCCGGATTTTCCGCCAGTTGCGCCGTCGCTTCGGCAAAGCTGCGTTCGTCCTCCGCGGGGTCGAGCGAGCCAGCGGGGAGAACCGCTGCGATCGGCGGCACGGCGGGACCGAATGCCGCCGCGACATCGGCACTTTCCAGGGGAACGCCGGTGAGGTTGAACACGAGCCGGGGCGATCCATCCACCGCGACCGGGTGAGCCGCGGATTCGACCGGAGTCGCCGCCGGCTCCGCACGCGGCGCGACCGGCGGATGCGTGGCGGCCGCGCGCGAAGGCTGGCTGGCGACCGTGAGCGCCGGCGTTTGCAGGCGCAGCCAGAGCGCCTCCGACTGGGCCGCGGTAAAGCGCAATCGGCGCAGCATCCAGCGTTCTCCCACCCCCGCGATTGCCAGCAGGACGACGCGCGGGAGGAGTCCGTAGAAAACGACGGCTGCGAGCAGAAACGCGTTCCAATCAGCCGCCGTCGCGCGGTCGGGCGGCGCGCTGCCCTCGCGCCGGACATTCTGACTGCGCTCGACTGCCTCCAGCGACGGACCCGGTGCGACTCCCAGCCAGCGCCACGGCGCCGCGGCCGTCGCCACGACGCGGTGCACCACCGGCGCGGTAACCCATTGGTAGGTCGCCTCCCAGCCGAAATAAAGCTGCGAGAAACCGCGCCCGGTCATCGCGCCGAGGACGCCGAAATTGAACGCGATCGCAAAAATCTGCGTCAGCCGCAGCAGCCGCCAAGGCACCACCCGGCCGTAGAGACCGCGCCGCGCCGTCAGCGTCCCCCAGTGACCGCGCAGTTCCGTCCGCGTCGTGCCGGAAAGCCGCGCCCCGGCCCGGTGCCAGAGTTTCCCGGCACCCGCGGCGGCCACGCGCCAGAGCAGGCGCGCCAGGGAGGGCAACTCCGGAAGAAAGCGGCGCAACCCAAAGGCGAGGCAGGCGCCCGCCAGGATGAGGACCTGGAGCCCGGCGAACTCGCAGAAAAACGCCAGCGCGTTGATCGGCTCACCCCCGCGGGTGTAAATCAACGCTACCCACGCCGCGCCGCCACCCAGCAGTAGCCCGGTGATCGCCAGCACCACGCGCAGAAATGCGCTGATCTGAGAAAAGGCATCACCCGCGAGGACGACTTCCTGCCCGCGGGGAACCGCGGCGCGCGTGATCCGCCGGCGTTCCTCCAGCCAAAGCCGCAGCGCGCCACGCCGATCGCCGTCGGCAAGTTCGCTTCCCGGCAGAATGCGCGCCTGGATCTCGCGGTCCCGCGTGCGCAAGGTTTCCGGCGCCTCGTGTTCGTCGGAGGCAAGAAACGTTTCGTAATCGACGAGGTCGGCCAGCCGCCAGGGCGGAGTGGAATTGACCATGACAAACAGGAAAAACGAAACCCCGAGCCGGCGCCTGCCGCAAGTCCGTGGGCGGACCGGGCCGGTCGTGTGGGTTTGGTGGATCCCCTGGGAATCGAACCCAGAACCTAGTGATTAAGAGTCACTTGCTCTAACCAATTGAGCTAGGGATCCCCGTGACACCGCGCCGGCACAAACCGCAAGGGCCGGCTGGAAGTGGGCGGCAATCTATCGTGACGATTCCCGGTGGCAAGCAGATTTTCGATACGGCCAAGCAACCCGCGATTTTCGCTGATCTCCTTAATAATGAGAACCTTCTCCCTCCCCCCGTGCCTTGCGGCAGTCGCGCTGTTCCTGCCCGCGTTTCAGCTGGTCACGGCCGCCGCTGCCAGTGACGCCCCCGCGACGCCGGCGCCAGCACCGAGCGCCCGCACCCAAACGGTTTCCCCGGTGCCAGATCCGACGAGCGAACTTGCGACATTGATCAAGCGAGGCGCCTCCATGGAGGAGATCGCCAAACTGCGCGACCCCATCGCGAACAACCCGACCGAGGCGATCGCCGCGTTGAAATCCGGCAACGCCCGCTTTTTCGGCGGCACCGCGCGCCGGCCCGAGCTCTCCGCCGCGGAACGCCGCTCGCAGGTGATTTCGCAGACTCCGTTTGCGATCGTGCTCGGCTGCTCCGACAGCCGCGTGCCAATCGAGATCGTCTATGACCAGGGGCTGGGCACGATTTTCAGCATCCGAGTCGCAGGCAACATCTCGGAACCGGGCACGCTCGGCAGCATCGAATACGCGGTCCAGCATTTGAAGAGCAAGGTCGTCGTCGTGATGGGCCACGAAGGTTGCGGCGCAGTCGCGGCGGCCTTGCTGCCGGCGGACAAACGCAACGCCGAGGCGGCGAACATCCGCTACCTGCTCGACCGCATCGTCCCGGGGGTGAAAGACGTGCCGGCGCTGCGCGATACGAAGGCGCGGATGCGTGAAGCCGTGGTCGCGAATGTCCGCACCCAGGTCGCCGAGCTGCGCAAAAACCCGGTGGTCGCCGCGGCGGAAAAGGCGGGAACCATCCGGGTCATCGGCGCGTTCTACGAGATCAGCAGCGGCGCGGTCGATTTCCTCGACAAGGAGGAGGACCTGCGTGTGTCTCTCGGCGGCCCGGCATTCGAGAAAACCCGGCTGGAACTGAACGGCTACGCGGCGGACCAGCGCGAGCGGGAAACGCACGCGCTCCTGGCGCTGGCGGCCAGCAGCCTCGCGGCGGATTAATCGCTGGACCCGGCGGAAATTACGCGCGCCGGCCGAACTTTTTTTCCAGCTCCGCGTAGGAGAGCTGGATCATCGTCGGCCGGCCGTGCGGGCAGCAATACGGCAGCTCGCAGGCGAGCAAGTCGGCGAGCAGCCGCTCGAGTTCCGGACCCCGCAGGGTGTCATGCGCTTTGACCGCGTGCCGACAGACGGTTTTCGCGATCATTTCTTCGGCGAGCCGCAGCCGGGAAACCGTCGCCGTGCCCGGCCCGGCAGCGCGCAGGGCGTCGATGATTTCGCGCAGCAGCGCCAGCGGATCGCGCTCGGCGCCAAGAAGAAACGGCGGCAGGCTGTCGAGCTTAAAAGTGCCGCCCGGCCCGAACGGCTCCAGGCCGATGCCCATGCGGGCGAGGCTGTCGAGATGTTGCCGCAGCCAGTCGGCGTCCCTCGGGGCGAGTTGCACCTGGAGCGGTGCCAGCAGCCGCTGGCTGGGCGGGTCGTGGGTTTCCAGGCGCCGACGCAATTCTTCAAAAAGGATGCGTTCGTGCGCGGCGTGCTGATCGACGAGCACGAGTCCGTTCTCGTTTTCCATCAGAACGTAAAGGCGCCCGAGCACGCCGAGGATTTTCGGCGCAGTCAGCACCGGCGGCGGGACGGCGTCCGGATCGCGGGTAAACGGCGCGGCTCCGACGGGGTCGCTGACTGCGGACGCCGTGGATTTGCGTTCCGCCGGCGGCGCGATTCCGTTTGTCGGTGCGTCCGGCGCGACTGCGTCGCCGGGATTTGAAAGCGGGCGCGCACGGGATTCCAGCCGCGCGCCCAACCCCGCGGCAGCAAACGGCAGCGGCGCCGACTCCCGCTCCAGGTCGAGCCGTTCGGCCGGGACTGATCCGGTTCCGGGCTGAAAGCTGCTCGGAAGCGGCGGCTGGTGAAACGTGCGCGACCATTCCACGCGCGCCGATTCCAGCGTTCGGCGCACCGCGCTGACGAGCGCAGCGCGAACCTGGTGCGGCTCGCGGAAACGCACCTCTCGCTTGGCGGGATGGACGTTGACGTCCACCGCCGCGGGATCGACTTCGAGAAACAAAAAGGTGAGCGGATAGCGCCCCTTCATCAGCGCGGTGTGATACCCCTCGCGCAACGCGTGCGAGAGCGCCGGGTTTTCCACCGGCCGGCCGTTGACGAAGACGATCTGGTCCGCCCGGCTGGCGCGCGAAACGCCCGGGCGCCCGAGAAAACCGGTCACGCTCCGCAGCCCGCCGGCTGCCGCCGCCGAACGCTCAGGCAACGCGGCGACGGGCAAAAGCTCGGCCGCCACCGCGGCACCGCAAAGATCGCGGATGCGGTCGAGCAACTGCGCGCCGGGTGGCAGTTGAAACACCGTCCGGTCGTCCCGGCGAAACAGTAGCCGGACGCCGGGATGCCCGATGGCGAGCAGCCGCAGTTGATGCTCGATGTGCGCCGCTTCGGTCGCGGCCGCGCGGAGAAACTTGCGGCGCGCCGGCAGGTTGAAGAACAGCGAGCGGACCTCGATGTCAGTGCCTGGCGGCGCGCCGGCATCGCGCACGGTTTCGATCTTCCCGCCGTTGACGATCACCTCGGTGCCCGCGAGCGCGCCCGGCTCCCGGGTGGTGAGGCGGAAGCGCGAAACGCTCGCGATGGAAGGCAGCGCTTCGCCGCGAAAGCCGAGCGTGGCGATGGCGGCGAGGTCGGCGCCCGTGCGGATCTTGCTCGTCGCGTGACGCTCCAGGCAAAGCAGGGCGTCGTCCCGATCCATCCCGCACCCGTCGTCGACCACGCGCACCAGGCTCGCGCCGCCGCCGCGCACGGAAACCTCGATCGCGCGCGCGCCGGCATCGAGGGCGTTCTCGACGAGTTCCTTGACCACGGAAGCCGGCCGCTCGACCACCTCGCCCGCCGCCACCTGACTGGCCACGGCTTCGGGCAAAAGCTGGATTCGGCTCATGGGGTCGGAAGCGGGAATTCTGCGGCGGCGCGACGACCCGGATGCGCCTCTCCGCCGAGGGCGGATGGCTTGACTTCCCCGGTCCGGCGCATACTCTGACAGTCGGCCAACTTTGCGATGATTACGGTAACTGACAGCGCGGTCAAACAACTTCAAACCATGCTGGCGGAACGCCGTGCCGACGCCGCCAGCGCGGCGGAACGCGACGCCCTGGGACTGCGGATTTTTGTCGAAAAAGGGGGCTGCTCCGGCATGGAATACGGCATGCGCTTCGAGTCCTCCCACCCCGGCGACGAAGCGGTGGAATGCGGCGACGGAGCGCGGGTGCTCGTGAGCGCGGACAGCGCGGATTATCTGCGTGGCTGCACGATCGATTATCAGGACGGTCTCACCGGTGCCGGTTTCCGGATCATCAACCCCAACGCCGTCCGGACGTGCGGCTGCGGCACCTCGTTTGAACCGGCCGCCGACGTCGCGGGCCGTGTCGGCTGACCGGCTGCGGCACCTCCGGTTTCCTTCTCCCATGCCCCCGCTCCCGTCTCCCGGCCGCACGGATTCGCGGCCCGGTCCGGCCCCGCGACCGAGCGCGGGCGACCTCTCGCCTTTGGGCGTCGGCGGCGGCTACGCCCCGCCACGCAAGGACAACCTGTTTCTGTGGACCGTCTTCATCCTGCTACTCATCGGCTTCGGCATGGCTTGCTGGATCGTGGTGCCCTACATTTTCAGCCATCCCGAGAAGCCGTTTGCTTACAAGATCCTGAGCAAGTTCAAGAAGGTCCGCCCGCCGCAGCGCTTTAACGTCAACGCCGCCCCGACGGGCGAATTCATCACGGCGGAGAAGCTGTTCACCCGCCTGAACGCGATGACGGCGCCGGAGCTGCGCGAATACAACGTCGATCTGTTCCGCCACTACCTGAAGAATTTTTATCCGGTCGGGCGCACCGTGATGCCGTATCTCACCGGTCGCTACAACATCGTCGATTCGTTTCAGCTCGGACCGAATGACCTTTTCCCCAGCGGCGTCGTCGCGCTCGCGGTTTCGCAGGACACGCCAAAAGTGCTCATCGAGCACGTTTTCACCGCGCCCGCCGAGACGGCTCCCTTGATCAAGCGCAACCTGCCGATGGGCATGGACATGGAGTTGTTGCGGACATTTTATCTCTCGGCAGTCATTAACGCCGAGAAGCTGCCAGATGGCCGGATGCTGTTCACCGTGGTGCCGCTGAATTACGGCTCCTACGGCATCAAAGGCAGCAGCAGCGGCTTTAACCTCGAACCGCCGACGACACTCAACCTCGCGGCCGGGCTGCCGGTGGTAGATAACAAAAACAACCGGCGCGACGAGGCGCTGCGGACCTACCTCGCTTTTCGTCAAAAAAATGGCCTGAGCCCGCTCTTCGGCAGCAACCGCCAGCGCAGCACCTCCGGCGGCACCGGCGGGACTCCCACGCAGCCGACGGTTGCGCTCACCGGCATCGATAAGCCGCCGCCATCGTCCGAGGAAGATTTCGTCATTGAGCGCACCCCGCCGACGGATACCGTCGCAGCGGCACCCACGCCGACGCCCGGCAAATCGCGGTCGAAGCGCGGCACCGTCACCGCTGCCGCCACGCCGGCGCCCGCACCGTCGGCCACGCCGGCGGAAACCGCGCCGCAGCAGCGGATCGCCAAGGCGCTGCCGTTGAATCAAATGGCGCCTGGCGTGCCGACGCCCGGGGCCGCGCCGAGTCCCCCGGCCACCGCGGCGACGCCGGCTCCGGTGCTGAAAGGTGTCGCTTCCAATACTTCTTCGACCACCGGCGGCGGCGCCTCCGTGCAGCCGATCTTCACGGATGGCGGCGACAGCGCGGGCGCCCGGCCGGGCACCTCGCCCGCGGCGTCCGCCCAGACCAGTCCGGCCCGGCCATCCTCTTCACCGGCGGTTACCTCCGCCCCGGCGCCGACGAGCAGCGGCGGACGCGCGGCCTGGCAAACGTATGCACCCGGAAAAGCGCCGACGGGCCGGCAGTTGAAGATCAGCGATGTCGCGAGCTTGGGTGACCGCGGTGCCGCGGATCGCGAGCCGCTTTATCTCAACGGCCGTTTTGTCGTGAGCGTCGTGATGTCGAACCCTGACACCGGCGACTCCGGTGCCGTGCTGCGCCCGCCGGACAATCCTTCCGTGCGCATCATCGCGAAGTATCCGCCCGGACACGTGCTGCCGTCCGAGGGGGCGCAGGTCGATCGGGACGAACGCCGGCCGTATCAGATCACCGACGTGCGCCGCGGCGCCGACGGCCAGTTGAACATCTGGGTGCGCGAAATTACCGATCCGTAGCGCGCACGGACGGAGTTTTCGCTGTCAGGCTGCGGCGGGTTCCGCCACGCGCGGGCTTGCGACCTCTCGGTTGGCCAGATCCTCGTGGAGCACGGCGTGCAGCACCTTCGCGAGATCGGCGATCTGGTAGGGCTTCGCGATAAACCCGCGGAAGCCGTGCACCCGATAGTTCGCCATGATCGGGTCATTCGAATATCCGCTCGAGACGATGGCGCGCAATTCCGGATCGACTTCGTGCAGCAACTGGACGGTTTCGTAGCCGCCCATGCCGCCAGGCACCGTGAGATCCACGATCACCGCGGCAAACGGCCGGTGCTCTTCGCGGGCCGCGATGTAGCGCTCGATCGCTTCCCGGCCGTCCGGCGCGCACGTCACCTCGTAGCCGAGGTGCTCCAGCATGCCGGAGACGAGTTCGAGGAGCATCGCCTCGTCGTCCATGAGAAGAATGCGTCCCTTGCCTTCGAGCGCCGGCTCCCGTTCCCGCACCGGCGCGACCACCGGGGCGCGGCTGGCGGGCAGGTAAACATGAAATGTCGAGCCCCGGGCCTGCTCGCTCTCGGCGAGAAGGATGCCCTCGTGCTTGCGCACGATGGAATACGCGGTCGCCAGACCGAGGCCGCTGCCCTCCCGCTTGGTCGTGAAATAGGGGTCAAAGATTTTTGACAGCACCTCGGGAGAAATGCCGATGCCGGTGTCGCGGATGGAAACGCGCACGTATTCCCCGGTGCGAAGCCCGGCGACCGGGCGGTCCTCGCCAATCACGATGTTCTGCGCGGTGACATACAGGAACTGGCCGCAATCCGCCGTCGTGGCCTGCACGGCGTTAATGACCAGATTATCGAGCACCTGCCGGAACTGGTTGCGATCGACTTCCACCGGCTTCAAATCCTCCGCCATGTCGAAGACGGCGCGCAGCGACGACCCGTGCAGCGCGAACTGGACGGCTTCGTGCACGATCTCGGCCAGCGAGGCGGTCTGCTTGATCGGGGCGCCGCCTTTGGCAAATGTAAGCAGCTGACGGGTGAGATCGGTGGCGTAAAGGCAGGCGTTCTCGGCTTTCTCGATCGTCGAGACGAGGGAGTCCAGGTCGCCGCCCGCCCGCCGGCCCACGCTCACCTTCGCCAGCGACAGGTTGCCGAGAATGGCCATCAGCACGTTGTTGAAATCGTGGGCGATGCCGCCGGCCAGGATGCCGACGCTTTCCAGCTTGCTCGCCTTCTGGCGCTCCTCTTCCAGCTTTTGCTCGCCGGTGATGTCCCGGAAGACGAGCACGGATCCGGTGATAGTGCCGCTCCGCTCCCGGATCGGCGCCGCGCTCACCCGCACCGCGCGCTCTTTTTCATCGCGGGCGCGCAGGGTGACGTCCTTGGTCAACTCGATGATTTCGGAGCCGCTCGCCAAGTGCTCGCCCTGTGGCACGAGCGACTCGCCGGTTTCCGCGCGCACGAGGTTGAAGACGGCGCCGAGCGGCTGGCCGACGGCCTCCGTTTGCCGCCAGCCGGTCAATCCCTCGGCGATGCGGTTCACAAGCACGACGCGGCCGGTCGTGTCCGTCGTGATGACTCCCTCGCCGATGGAGCGAAGCGTGACGGCGAGCTGCTCCTTCTCCCGGGCGAGGCGCTGCTCGGCGCGCTGACGCTCGGTCACGTCGCGCAGCGTCAACACCACGGCCTGCCCCGCGCCCCACGGCACGAGGTTGCCGGAGATGTCCACCGGGCACATCGATCCATCGACGCGGCGCAGTTCCTCGGCGAGAAACACGCTGCCGTCGCGGCGCAGACGCTCCAGCAGGCGGGCGGCCTCCGACTGGCGGGCGACCGGCCAGAGCGCGGCAAAGGTCGAGCCGACGATGCGCAGATGATTGAAGCCGAGCATCCGGTCGAGCGCCGGGTTGGCGTGCAGAATTTCGCCGTCGCGGGCATCGGCGATCAGCATGACGTCGGTCAGCTCGCGGAAGATGACTTCGAAGCGCTCCTGGAGCTCGAGCAGCTCGCGCTTCGTGCGGGTGCGCTCGCGACGCTCCGCGACCTCGCGCAGCTCGCGCTCGACCGCCGGCAGGAGACGCCGGAAATCCGACTTGCTGAGATAATCGTTCGCGCCGGCGCGCATCGTCTCCACGGCCGTCTCCTCGCTGACGGTCCCGGAAACCACGATGAAAGGCAGCACGCTTGACCGGGCGCGCAGCAGCTTCAATGCATCAAGTCCGCTGAACTGCGGCAGCGTGTAATCCGAGAGCACGACGTCCCAGGCTCCGCCCGACAGCGCGGCGGAGAACTCCTCGGCCGTCTGGACCTGTTTCCAGTGCGGCTCGTAGTTGCCGCCGCGCAGCACGCGCACCATCAACGCCACGTCATCGGCATTGTCTTCAACGATTAAAACGCGTAGCGGTTGTCCCATTCCAAGAGCGGCCGGTCGGCCTGCGGCAGTTGTGAGAGGGCCGCAGTTTGATTTTAGCCGCACGATTCGTGCCCGCGCCTTCCGTCACGCCCACTTAATTTTCAAGGGGGAACCCCTAGAAACGCGCCGGGCAGCGCATTTTCAGCCGCGCGGCCGCTCGTTCAGCCGCGTCCAGTAGGCTCCGACCTGCCGGATCGCCTCCATGAATTCGTCAAACGCGACCGGTTTGTGAATGTAGGAATTTGCGCCGAAACCGTAGCCGCGCGCGATGTCCTGCTCCTCGCGTGAGGAGGTGAGGATGACGACCGGTTGCTGGCGCGTGGATTCCTCGTTGCGCAACGCCTGTAGGACCTCCAGGCCGTCGAGCTTCGGCAGCTTGAGATCGAGCAAAACCACGGCCGGCCGTTCCTGTCCGGTGCCGGCGGCGGATTTTGCCCGCGCGAGCAGGTAATCCAGTGCCTGCTGGCCATCCCGCACCACCGCGACCTGGCCCGGACCGATGCCGCCCCGCTCCAGCGCGCGCAGCGTGAGCGCTTCGTCGTCGCGATTATCCTCCACCAGGAGAATCGTGGGATTCCGGGGCGTCAGGAGATCACCGGAGCTTGGGGACGCGGCGTCAGGCATTTCCAGAAGGAATCGCGCGCGGCGGTTCCCCCGCGGGCACCAGGCCGGAAACGCGTGGGTTCCGAGACCGCAAATGAGGCTTGCCAGCGACGCGCCCGATCGCTTTGCTCGCGGCAGTTCTTTACCAATTGCGTGCCGCCGCAAGGAACGCCGTGAAAACCGGCGACAGTTGCGCTGCTGTAACTGGAAACAAGCTCCCAGTGCCAATCTTCGGAACCCGCACGTGCCTAGTCCTGGCGCGGCGCCCGGGGGTGAAGGCGGGAGTGAGGTCTGCGGATCGTCGGTTCTTCGATTGGAAGGGCGACGGTCTTCCGCAGGAATCCAGGAGTCAGAACATTTGCCCGGCCCGCCGGTTCTCATGCCGCCGGATTTCCGGACCCCGCACGCGAATGCGCGGGGCCTGGTGTTCGGTGGCGTTCTTTCGCCAAAAAAGAAACGAGAGCTCCCGCATCGGTTGCGCTGCTGCCGCGCCGGGTCGTGATCGTGGAAAGCGCGTGCCGCTTCCGCTGATCGCCCACGGCGCTCGGGACGGCGGGGCGCGGCTTCGTGCCGGGTTCTCTCCCACCCTGGGGAAAAACCCCGCCCGATTCGATGCCCGCATTTCATTCCAAATCCCGCCGTTTCCTCCGTTCCGTCATCTGCCGCAGCGCGCTTGTCGCTGTGGGTGTCTCCTGCGTGCTGCCGCGCTCGCTGCCCGGGCAGGAAAACTCGCCGCCCGTCTTTAGCCAGGGAAGACAGGACGCGGCAAACACCTCGGCCACCAGCGAGACTCCGACCGCGCCGGAAGTCGTTGTCACCGCCACGCGGCTGCCGGTGCCGCGCGAGCAATCCCCCGCCGCCATCACGGTGATCGACGCCGCGGAACTCGCCGCTCGCCAGACCGACCGCGTGGCCGACGCCCTGCGCGCCGTGCCGGGCCTAGCGGTCGTCCAGAGCGGCGCGCCGGGCCAGCTCACGAGCGTTTTCACACGCGGCCTGAAGAGCGAGCACACTCAGGTGCTGCTCGACGGCGTGCGCTTGAATCAGGGGCTCGCCGGGCTCTTCAACTTTGCTGATCTCACCGCGGATAATATCGCCCGCATCGAGGTCCAGCGCGGCCCACAGAGCACGCTCTTCGGCCCGCGCGCCCTCGCCGGCGCGATCCAGCTTTTCACCCGGCGCGGTGATCAGCTCGAGCCCGCGCGGACCGCCTCCGTCGATTTCTCGGCGGAAGCGGGCAGCTTTTACACGTTTCGCGAACGCCTGGCCATCGCGGGCCAGCTCGGCGCGGGCGGCAACCCCACCGCCGCCCCGGCGGACAGCAGCAAGGAGGGCGGCGGCAAGGCAGTGACCGCTCCGACGCGCGCCCCCTCCCCGGTCGATGCGCCGGGGCGATTCGGCGTCTTCGATTACGCGATCGCCGCCAGCCGGCTCGATACCGACAACGACCGGCCAAACGGCGAATATCGCAACACCGCGCTGCTCGGCAACGTCGGCTTCACCCCGCGCGCCTTCGGCGGCGGTCTGCGCGTCGGTTTTCTCGGCGCTTATTCGCTCAGCGACACCGGTAACCCGGGCTCGATTTTTTTCCCGCGGCCGAAGGACAATCTCCTCACCGAGCGCCAGCTTTTCGCGCCCAGCATCGACTGGCAGGTAACGCGCGCCTGGCACCAGCGTCTCGTCCTGGCCTACGACGAAGAGCGGCAGGTCAACAACCCAAACGAGGACGGCTTTGTCGGGCCGACGCGCGCGCTCTTCACCCGCTACCAACTCGATTACCAGACTGACTACCGGCTCACCTCCTGGCTTACCCTCACCGCGGGCGCCTATTACGAGCAGTTCAAGGCGGTCCAGCGGCGGCCGGAAGTGCTCTTCGGTTCGCCATTTCTCAAGGATTACACCGAAAACACCGCCGGCTTCGCCGAACTTTCCTTCGCGCCACAGCGCAACATCTTGCTCGTGGTCGGCGGCCGCTACGACCATTTCAACCAGTTCGGCGACGTCTGGACCTACCGGGTGGCCGGCAGCTACGTCTGGGAGAAAACCGGCACCACTTTCCGCTCCAGCGTGGCGACCGGCTTCAGCCCGCCGACGCCGCAGGACAAGATTTTCGGCAACAATTTCGGCCTGGAACCGGAGCGGGCGTTCGGTTACGACGCCGGCTTCGAGCAGCGGTTGTTACAAGGGAAGGTGCTGCTTCGGCGCGACCTATTTTCACAACGACCTTTCAAACGTGATCGGCTTTGATCTGCTCGGGAATACCTTCAACCTCGGCAGCGGCCGCACGCGCGGCGTCGAAGCCTTCGCCCAGGCGGAGCTTTGGCGAAATCTCGTGCTTCGCGCGACCTACACTTATCTCGACGCGGTGAACACTTCGTCGGACACCTTTGCCAACCAGCCGGCCGGCGCGCGCCTGCCCCGGCGGCCGCGCAACGAAGCGTTTTTCTCGGTCTCCTACCGCTGGTTTGACCGCCTGACCACCGCGCTCGAGGCCAAGGTCGTGAATGCTCGGGAAGATGTGCGTTTCCCGCCGCCGAATTTCCAAGCGCAGAACTTCGACATCGAAGGCTACACGACGCTCCGGTTCCTCGCGTCGTATGAGGTGAGCCCCAATTTCCGCATCTACGGTCGGGTCGAAAACCTGACGGATGAGCGTTACTCCGAGGTTTACGGTTTCCCGGCGCTGGGGCGTGGCGCTTTCGGCGGCGTCGCCGCGCGCTTCTAGCGGTCGTCGGCAGCGTCGGCCGCCGCCGGTTGCAGCATCGCGCGCAGGCGGGGATCGATCCGGCGCGGCCGGCCGGAGGCGGCGTCGAGCACGACCCAGAGGCTGCGCGCCTTGGCCAGCACTTCCGGCTCCCGGAGACCGTTGTCTTCCGACGGATGGCGCAGGATGCGGGTGTGTCGCTCGAAGGTCGCTGCCCTGGCATCGCCGAGCCAGGTGCGGCTGAGCAGACGCTCGCCTGCGAAGGCGGGGCGCAGGTATTCGATCTCGTGCTTGCGCACAACCCACGCGAATTGGTCCGCCACGATTTCCCAGCCGTGCGCCTTCACCAGCGCGAGCCAGTGTGCGACCGCGGCGTTCTGCACCCAGCGCAGATAAACGACGTTGTTGACATGCCCGTTCGTGTCGATGTCGGCGGGCTCGACCGGCGTCACCAGATCGAACGCCGTCGCGGGTGCCTCGGACTTCACAAAGGGTGCAGCGGAGCCAGGCGATTCCGCCGCGCCTCTATTCGACAAACTCAAGATCCACGGGCGCCGGGATCAGCCCGGCCTCGCTCGCCGCGCTCAAAAAAGCATGCACGGCACGCCGGCCGACGTCGCCGTAGTCACGGGTGTAGTCGTTCACATACATGCCGATGAACTTGTCAGCCAACGGCACGTCGAGCCCGCGGGCGAGCGGCATCGAGTGCGCCACCGCGGCGGCGCGATGCTGCAGGCCGTAGTCGATGCTGGCGGAGATGATCGCGCTCAGTTCCCGGCGCACCGGGCGGTCGATGTCCTTGCGCACCACGTTGCCTCCAAGCGGCAGCGGCAGGCCGGATTCCTCCTTCCACCAAGTCCCGAGATCTACGACCGGCGCGAATCCTTCTTTCGCGTAGGTCAGCTGCCCCTCGTGAATTAGCAATCCGGCTTCGGCGTCGCCGCGGCGCACAGCGTCGAAGATTTCGTCGAACGGCACCACCGTGAATTCGCACTCGACCTCGCCGAGATAGAGCCGCAGGGCGAGAAAAGCACTCGTCATCCGGCCCGGCACCGCGACCTTGCGGCCACGCAACCAGTTTCGGGCTTCCTCGTGCTTGCCGGGTTCCGGGAGGGTGGACGCCGCGCGATCGGTCGTCGCCGGCGTGACGACGATCGGCCCGTAGCCGTCGCCCATGCTCGCGCCGCTCGGCAGCAGCGCATATTTGTCGAGGACGTAAGCCAGCGCGTGGATGGAAACCGCGGATAGGTGCAGCTCGCCGCGCGTTGCCCGCTCGTTCAGCGTCTGGATGTCCTGGAGGATGTGTTCGAAGCGGTAGCCCCGGAGATCGATTTTCTCCTCGGCCATCGCGTAAAACATGAACGCATCATCAGGATCGGGCGAGTGGCCCAGCGTGAAAACGGCCGGAGTTTCGAGGACGCGCGACATAGGCTCCGTCAAGGTGTGCGCGCCCGAGGCAACTGCAAGGTGAAATGTGCCGCCGCCAGCGCGCGGGTGACGTCGTTGCCACCGCTCAAGCCGGGCGCACAAGACCGATCATCACGCCCTGGATCGAGAGCTCGCGGCTCGGCTTCAGATCAGGGAACTGCGGGTTCTCCGCTTTCAACACGGGCCGCCCGTTTTCCGTCGTGAAGCGTTTCAACGTCGTCTCACCGTCGATGAGCGCCGCCACGATCTCGTTCCGGCGCGGCTCCCGGGCTTCGAGGATGACAAGGTCGCCATCGAGGATGTGGGCGTTGATCATCGAGTCGCCCCGCACCCGCAAGGCAAACGTGCGGCTGTGGTTCGCGATGCCGGCGGACTGCAGATCGATGGAGAGGCAGCCCTCCGCCGGCGCGGACTCGACCGGCGAACTCATCCCCGCCGGGATCTCGCCGAAAACCGGAATGTCCATCACCGGCCGGCCGCTGCTGCCCACGCCGCTGCCGCGCGCCGGTTTCGCCGCCAGCCGCACCGCGCGCGCCTTGCCGGCCTGGCGCTTGATCGCACCCTTCCGCTCCAGGGCGCGGAGGTGATTCACGGCCGCGGTCTGGCTGGAAAAACCGAAGTGCTGCTGCAACTCCCGCGTGGAAGGCATCAATCCGCTCTGGCGCATGCGGGTTTCGAGAAACGTTAAAACTTCGCGCTGGCGGTCGGTCAATTGCATATTTTACGAGGACAGGGAGTTATGAAACAAAGTGGCCTGGCAACCGGGTGCCGGGCTCACTTTCGTGCCTGTTCATCCGAACTTACAAGGGAAAATTTTCTCAGAGTAAATCCCAGAGCGCTAGGCAACGGAAAAAACCGGCGGGAAATCCTTCGGCGCCTCCGCTCTCCCGACGCCGCGAATTTCCACAGGACCGGTGTCGCGCCCGGCCACGTTATCTCCTCTGTCCGGGCTGGTCTTTCCCCTGCTCCGCGCCTTTTCGCATGAATGTTCTCATCCTCGCCGCCGGTTACGCCACCCGTCTCTATCCCCTCACGCTGACCAAGGCCAAGCCGCTCCTGGAAGTCGCCGGCAAACCGATGCTCGAGTGGGTTCTGGACAACCTCGAGCCCCTGCCGGACATCCGCACGGTTTACGTGGTGACCAACCATAAATTCGCCGCGGATTTCCAGACTTGGGCCGATGGGTATGGCAAGCGTCAGCCGGACCGGAAATTCACGATCATCGACGACGGCTCGACGAACGACACCGACAAGCTCGGCGCGATCGGCGACATCCATCTCGTGGTCAACCGCGAGCACTTGGAAAACGACGACCTCCTCGTGGTCGCAGGCGACAATCTTTTCAGCGAGCCGCTGGCGGATTTCGCGAAGCACACCGCGGGACGCGCGGCTGTGCTCGGCACTTATGACGTCGGCGATCTCGAAGCGATCAAGAAATACAACAACCTCACGCTCGACGAAGAGGGGCGGGTCGTGAATTTCGAAGAAAAGCCGGAGCATCCGACCGGCACGGTCACCGGCATCGCGCTTTACTGGTTCGCAAAATCGACGGTGCCGCAGTTCAATACCTATCTTCAGGAAGGCAACAATCCCGACCAGCCTGGGCGGTTCATCCAGTGGCTGTATCCGCGTCTCCCGGTCCACACCTATCCGGTGCAGGGAACCTGGTTTGATATCGGCAGCAAGGAAACGCTGGAAGAGGCAAACGGCATCTTTCAGCGGTTTGTCCGTTGAGAATCGCAGGGAAACGCCTCGTAACGGCAGCAAAAAGGCCCCGCTGATGCGGGGCCTTTTCGTTCGCGCTGGCTCGTCGGAAGCGAGCGCCGTGGAATCTGCAGGTCCTAGCGCTTCGAGAACTGGAAACGCTTGCGGGCGCCGGGCTGGCCGCTCTTCTTGCGCTCCTTCATCCGCGGATCGCGGGTGAGCAGACCTTCGATCTTCAAAGCCGGGCGGCGGGTTTCGTCCGCCTGGATCAGGGCGCGAGAAAACGCGAGCCGGACCGCACCCGCTTGGCCGGTCATGCCGCCACCAGTGGCGTTCACTCGCGCGTCATAATCTTTCACCGCGTTCGCGGTTTCCAGAGGCTTGCGGACGATGCTCTGCAAGGTCGCCGTCGGGAAGTAATCCTCGAAGTCGCGACCATTGATTTCAATTTTGCCGGAACCCGGCGTGAGGCGGACGCGAGCCACCGCGTTTTTGCGGCGACCGGTGGCGACGAATTCTTGCTTGGCTTCCATGGTTCGAAAAGTGATGTGAAAGGAATCGGCCCGGCGATCAACCGTTGAGGGCCACGGTCTTCGGCGCCTGCGCAGTGTGCGGATGGTCGGCGCCTGCGTAAACTTTCAGCTTCGTATAGATCTGGCGACCCAGCCGGTTGTGCGGGATCATTCCACGCACCGCGAGCTCGACGAGCAGCTCCGGGTGACGGCGCCGACGACCAGCGACGTTCTCGCTTTTGTGTCCGCCGATAAAGCCGGAGAAGGACGTATAAACCTTGTCGGTTTCCTTCTTGCCGGTGAGATGCACCTTGTCCGCGTTGATGACGATGACGAAGTCGCCGGTATCGACGTGCGGGGTGAAGATCGGCTTGTGCTTGCCGCGCATCAGCACGGCGGCACGCTCGGCGACGCGGCCGAGGGGCGCGTCCTTGGCATCGATCAGCCACCACTGGCGCGTGACCTGCTCGGCTTTGGCGGAAAATGTTTTCATGTCGGAAAGGTGCGGGCACCGATGCTGCACCGGCGCGATTTGAAGACGCACAACCTATGAGGAGGCATCGAGGTGTCAAACCCTTTTTCCCGGCCGCGATAGCCGGCTGAGACGCCCGGTTTTTAGACCCGGCCGGCGGCGAAGAATTCGTCGAATGACCTTGATTGTTTGTGCGTATGCAAGGAAAAGCTCAAGGCGTGAGACCGAAGGTGGAGAATGCCGCTGGCGGCGAGCGGCTGGCAACCCCGCCCGTGTGGACCGAAGTCCTTGATTCCCAGGGTCGTCCGCGGCCTGCTTATGCGAATCTGCTCACCCGGCTCGAAACCCTTCCGCCCAGCGAACTGCGCGGCCTCGACGAGCGGCTGGAAGCGACGATGCGCGAACTCGGCGTGTCGTTCGACTTGGCGCGCGACCGCCCTTTCAGCCAGCAGAAGCCGTGGTTCTGCGATTTGCTGCCGCACGTGTTTCTGGCCGATGAATGGCAGCACATCGTGCGCGGCGTGCGCCAGCGGCTGCGCGCGTTCGAAATGTTTCTGCACGATCTCCACGGGCCGCGCGAGATCCTCCAAAGAGAGGCGATCCCCATCGCCCCGGTGCTCGGCAGCCCTTCCTTCCAAAAACCCGCGGCGGGGCTGCGTCCGTCGCGGGATTTTTATTTGCACGTCGGGGCGCTTTGCCTGAAGCGCAATCCCGCCGGGGTGCTGGAGGTGTCCAGCCATCACTTCGCGCAGGCCAACGGCATTTCCTGCATGGTGCAAAATCGCCGGGTGCTGGCGCGCGTGGCGCCGGAGCTGTTTGGCGATCACCCGATTGCTTCCATCGCCGACACGCCCACGGCGATTCTCGAAACGCTGCGCGAAGCCGCGACCGATCTCGTCGATCTCGAAGGCGACACCCCGCTGCAGCAAGTTGGCACGGCGAGCGATCCGCTCATCGTGCTGCTGTCGCCCGGGCCGAACAGCCCGTTTTATCCCGAACACGGGTTCCTCGCCCGGCGCATGGGTGTGCCGCTTGTTCAAGGGGGCGATCTGCTGGTGCTCGACGATCGAATTTACCTGAAAACGATCTCCGGCCTGGAGCGTGTCCACGTCATCTACAATCGAGTCGATGACGGCGCGCTCGATCCGCTCGTGCTGGAGCGTGGGTCCGGCTACGGGGTTCCCGGCCTCGTGCATTGCCTGCGCCAGCGCACCGTGGCACTCGTCAACGGCCTCGGCGCGCAACTGGCCGACGACCGCGCACTGCTCGCTTTCGCGCCGCGCATCATCCGCTTTTATCTCAGCGAAAAACCGATCCTGCCGACGCTCACGACGTATTGGCTCGGCGACCTCGATCAGCGCGAACTCGTGCTCCAGGATCTGGAAGCCTATCGCATCCTGCCGCTCCACGGCGAGCGGCTGCTCGGCAGCCGGCGCGGCACCGTGCCCACCGCGACGGAGGAGGCGGCGCTGCGGCAGGAAATCCGCCGCGCGCCGCACTGCTTTGTTGCCCAGCCGATCAATCAGGGTGCCGAGACGACCTGTTTCGAGCGCGGCCGACCGGTGCAGCGGCGGCAGGACCACATGCTGTTCGCGCTGCGGCGCGGCGCTGAGTTCGAAATTTTTCCCGGCGCGCTGACCCGCATCGCGCCGGCGGGAAGTTTGTTTCCCGCCGCGGGTCTGGGCGGCGGCAGCAAAGACACTTGGGTGCTGCCGTTGCAGGAACGGAGCACGCTCCAACCCGGCGACATCGCGCCGGAAAAACAGGGCCGCGCCGCCGCGGAAGGCCACGCGGAAGCGCTCGCCAGCGAGACGCGCCCGCGCCGCCGCCACGAGCTGCGGCCGATCCCGCGACGGGTCACCAGCCGCACCGCGGAATCGCTTTATTGGCTCGGCCGTTACCTCGAGCGCGCGAATCATCTCGCCTACATCATCAACACGGTCGAGACGCTCGAAACCGAGGAACTCAACGCCGCGGAGCGCAAGCTCTACCGGCCGATGTGGAACCGCCTGCTGCCGCACCTCGACGCCAGCCCGCGCCGCTCGATGTCATCACCGCGCGATCGCTACCGGCTCGTGCTGGAACCGGACGAGCCCGGCGCGTTGATCAACGTCCTGCGCCGCGCGTTGAACAACGCCGAGAGCATCCAAGACACGCTCAGCCCGGAGGCGTGGGGCGCACTGAGCGGATTGCGCGGTTCCTTCGCGCGGCAGCCTTTTTTCCAAAGCGCCTCGGAGCAGGTCTGTGCGCGGATCGCGCGAAAACTTTCCGAGCTGGCGAAGCGCTCGATCGCGCAATTCTACGGTCTGGCAGAGAGCTCGATGCTCGAAGACGACGGCTGGCGATTCTGCATCCTCGGCCAGCAGCTCGAGCGGGCGATCATCACCGCGAATTCCGTGCTCGCCTGCACCCGCGCTCTAAGCACCGGCCCCGCGCTCCAGATCTCTTCTTCCAATGGCAACGGAAATGGCAACGGCCGGTCAGGCCGGGTGCCGACCGCACACGATCTGGAGATCGAGCTGTCGGCGTTTCTCCGGTTGCTGGGCACCCGCGACGCGTATCGCCGCGTGTTCCAGATCCGCGCCGAGCCGCTGCCCGATCCTGCAATTGCTTTTTCAGCATCCGGACGCGCCGCGCAGCGTCCTGCATTGCCTGCGTAAATGCGCCACCGCGTTGCACGCCAGCGATCTTAATGACCCGGCCGCGGTGACCCAGCGCCCCCTGGCTGCGATGGAGGCGATGTGCGAGCGCCTGCTGCGGGTGGACTGGTCGCGCTTTTACGAGGATGCGCTGCCCGCGGCGTCGGATGCACTCAACGCTGGGGAGATCGCCCTTTCCGTCCTGAAAAATCTCCGCGCCTCGCAAGCCGCGGCCGCGGCGCCACCGAAGAACGGCGAACCCCGCGATGGGTTGCACCGCGAGTTGACCGAGCTGTTGCGCGGGACCATGGACCTGCACAACGTCATCGCCGACTGCTTTCTGAATCATCAGGCCCAGCTCTCCTCGCCACCGCAGCCGCATCTGCCCGGATTCCAGCATGGATTTTGAAATCACCCACGTCACAGAATACACCTACGCCAACGCGGCGGCGGAGGCGTATCTGGAAACCCGGTTGATCCCGCCGGACCTGCCCTCCCAAACCGTCGGACGGTGCCGGTTGAAGATCGAGCCGGAGGTGAAGACCTCCAGCTACACCGATTATTTCGGCAATCGCGTCGAGTTTTTCTCCCTGCCCTACCGGCACCGTTCGCTGAGCATCTCGACCCGCGCCGAGGTGCGCACCCAGCCGCTCGAGCGGCCGAGCGCGGCGCTGGAGGTTCCCATCGAGGAAGCGCGTCAGATTTTCGCCAACGTCATCACCGAAACCTTCGACTATCTCCAGCCGACGGACATCGTGCTCAAAGGTCGCGAAGCCCTGCAATGGGCGCGCCGCTACCTGCGCGGGTCGGCGCCGCTGGGCGAGGCGCTGGAAAATCTGAACCGGGCGATCTACCAGCAGTTCACCTACGCTTCGGGTTCCACGACGAACTCCACGCCGCTGCACGAGATCTGGAAAAACAAGCGGGGCGTCTGCCAGGATTTCGCGCACGTCATGCTGAGCGTCCTGCGCACCGCCGGGCTGCCCTCGCGCTACATCTGCGGCTACATCGAAGCCGTCGCCCCGCCGAGCGCGAGCGAGGACAACGAGCTGCCGGGCCGCGGTTCGTCGCGCACGCTTGTCGGCGCCATCGCCACCCACGCCTGGGTCGAAGTTCTGCTTCCCGGCATGACCTGGATCGCGCTCGACCCGACCAACGACCAATGGTGCGGACAGCGGCATGTCACCGTCAGCCGCGGCCGCGATTTTCGCGACACCACCCCGGTCCGGGGCACCTTCAAAGGCTCGGGCAAGCAGAACATGAAAGTGAAAGTCTTCATGCGCCGCAAGGAGATGCGCGCCGCCTCCGCCGCAGGAGCGGGCAAGCCTTCGGCCAACGGAAACCCGGCCCCGGCGGGTGCGGCGCGCGAAGGCAAAGAAGCGACTTGAACGGCGCGGTCGGGCGGTCATTCCTGTCGGACCCACGGATTCCTTTTTTCTGATTCGACCCATGAAAACAATAACCCGCCTCCTGACAATGTTTCTTCTGCTCTGCTTCGCCGCGGTCGCCGCGCGTGCCGCGGAGGACCTGAGTTCCGTGTCGCCGCTCGGGCTTTGGAAAAACGAAGACGCCCGGTTCGAAATTTTCGAAAGCGGCGGCAAGCTCGGCGCGAAAGTGGTCAGCCTTTCGAAGCCAAACGACGCGGAGGGCAAGCCTCGCACCGACGTCAACAACCCGGACGCGGGCCAGCGGAAAAACCCGCTGCTCGGGCTCGTCTTCATGAAAAATTTCAGCCCGGCGGGCAACGGCCGCTGGGAAAACGGCACGATCTACGATCCGAAAACCGGCAAGACGTATGCGAGCTACATGCAACTGGAGAACAAGGACACGATCCGGGTCCGGGGATTCATCGGCATGGCGGCATTCGGACGCACCCAGGTCTGGACACGGGTGAAATGACGACGCCGATCCCCGACGCTTCCGCTTCCCCGCCGCCGGCCGGCCACTCCCGGGTCCGCATCGAGCACCGGACGACGTATCGCTACGATCGCGCGGTGAGTTTCTCACCGCACATCGTCCGCCTGTTTCCGCGCGCGGAGCCGGGGCGATTTCTGCGGCGGATCGAGTTCAGCACCCAGCCCGGCGCGGTCGTGCGCTACCGGCGCGATCTTTTCGACAACGCCGTCGCTCGGTGCAACTACCCGGATCGCGCTGCCGAGCTGCGGTTCGATTTTGTCGCCGACTTGGAAATTCAGGAGCGCAATCCGTTCGATTTTTTGCTCGAGAACTACGCGGCGGAGTTCCCGTTCGATTATTCGCCGTCCGAGGCGGCGCGGCTGGCGCCCTATCTGCGCCCCGTGGACGACGACGAAACGGTCGCGCACCGCGGCCCGTTATTGCCCCTGCCCTTTTGGAAGCGACCGGACGCCGCGGGCGGCGGGACGGCGACGGTTTCGCTGCTGGGAAGTCTGCTCGACGCCTTGCACGGAAATCTCGGCTACGAACGTCGCGACACCGGCCGGGCGCGGCCTCCTGGGGAAACGCTGACGCAAGGCGCCGGCGCCTGCCGGGATTTTGCCGTGCTCCTCGCGGCGATCCTGCGCGAGCTGGGACTCGCGGCGCGGCTGGTCAGCGGCTACCTCTGCGAATTCGAAACCGCGTCGGCGGAGCGCCGGGCCGAGGCCGCGATGCATGCCTGGACAGAAGTGTATCTCCCCGGAGCCGGCTGGGTCGGTCTGGATCCGACGAACGGCGTGTTTTGCAATCACCACCATCTGGCCACCGCCGTCGGCCTCACGCCGGCTGACATCACGCCGATCAGCGGGACGTTTTATTCGGACGAAAAAGTCACCACGGAAATGACTGCGACCATCTTGGTGTCGCCGCTTTGATTTGCTCCCGCCACCTTTCGGATGAATCCACCAAACGCTTCTGCCGCCCGCCGCCGTCCCGCAAAAACCCAAGCCGATTCCGCACCTTCCGCCGCGACCTCGGTGGAGGAAGTTGCCGCGAAAATTGAGGCGCGACTGCGTGCCGCGAAGGTGCGGCTGACCATGGGCGGCGAGCCGACGCTGGTGCCGTTGCAACCAGAGGGTGCGGAGTGGCAATTCGTCGCCGTCGGCCCGACAAAGCTGCGGTATGCCTACGCGCTCGCTGAAGAGTTGCTCGCCGGGGAACTTCCCGGTGCAATTCCAATTTTCTCCCCCGGCAAGTCGTATCCCGGCGAGGTGAATCCGCGCTGGGTGATCAATCTGCTGTGGAATCGCGATGGGTCGCCGATGCTGCCGGCCGACGTCGAGCCGGCGCGCGGCGGCGCGAAGGGCTCCGCGGCGGGGCAGCAGGCGCTGGAGCGGCTGACCGCGGCGCTGGCACGAGCATTGAAGATCCCCCGTCGCGCCTGGCTCCGTGCCCGGGAAACCGGTGCCCGCGAGCAGGCGCGTCGCGGTGCGAATGCCCGCGTGCTTCCGCTGGATTACGACACCGACCGGAAACGCTGGCGGACGGAGGCCTGGAAGCTCAGCGGCGTGAGGTCAGGCGCGGCGCTCCCGCTCGTGGATGCCGAAGGACCGGCGGGCTTGCGCCTCCCGCTCGGCCGGCTGCCGGCGGATGCGCTGCGGCGCGCGTTAACCCTCGAGCTGGATCCTGAAGGCACGATTCATCTTTTCCTTCCGCCCATCCTGGCCGCGCCCTGGGCGGAGTTGCTCGGGCATTGTGTCGCGGCGTTGCGCAGCTGCCGAATTGCCGCGTTCCGCTTCGCCGGCTACGTGCCGTCGGATGAGGAAGGGCGCTGGCATCGGCTCGGTTTGACGGCGGACCCCGGCGTGCTGGAAATCAACCTGCCGCCGTGCGAAACCTGGGCGGAATATTCGCGCTGGCTGCACTCGCTGGAACGCGCCGGCACCGCCGTCGGCCTGCGGTCATTCAAGGAAATCCGGCAGTCAGAAGACGCCACTGAGCCGCCGGCACAGGCGGGCACCGGCGGCGGAAATCACCTTCTCTTCGGCGGACCGACGCTGGACGAAAATCCGTTTTTCACGCGCCCGATGTGGGTGGCATCGCTGCTCCGGTATTTCCAGGCTCACCCGAGTCTGGCTTACCTTTTCACCGGTCACTACGTCGGCGCCAGTTCCCAGGCGCCGCGCCCGGATGAAAGCGCGCGCGATCTTTTCGATCTGGACCTGGCTTACCGTCATCTCGCAGGTCAGCGGGCCGGCGAGGACCATCGCCAGCTCATCGGCGAAACGTTGCGTCATCTCCACGTGGACGTCGCCGGCAACACGCATCGGAGCGAGATCTCGTTCGACAAATTCTGGAACGTCAACGGCCCGCCGGGCGCCGCGGCCGGACTCATCGAATTCCGCGCGATCGAGTCGCTGCCGCGCGCGGAATGGATGGCGCTGGTCGCGCTGCTCTGGCGGGCGATCGCCGCGCTGACCCTGGATCGGGATACCCAGCCGTCGCTGGTCGCGCACGGCCGCCGTCTCCACGACGCCTTCTTTCTGCCATCCGTTTTGTGGTCGGACCTGCTGGCGGTCCTCTCCGATCTGGACGCCGCTGGATTCCCGCTGCCGGCAGCCGGTTTCCGCGAAATCTGGGACTGGCGTTTTCCCCAGCTTCTCCAGCGCGGAAATTCCGGGAGCGGCGGCACCCTGGAAATCCGGCGGGGCTGCGAAGGCTGGCCGCTGCTCTCCGAAACCCCGTCCGAGGGGGGGACGACGAGCCGTTTTGTGGACACCTCGCTCGACCGGCTGGAGTTCACGCTCACCGACGCGAGCGCGGATCTGCGTGTCTTCGCCAACGGGCGCGAGCTGCCGCTCCACCCTCCGTCGGAAACCAGGGCCGCGACCGTGCGCTCGGCCGGCCTGCGTTACCGCCGCACCGCGTTTTATCCGTCGCTGCACCCCGGCATTCCGCCGCATCTCCCGCTGGAGATCACGGTCACGCCGCGGCGTTCGCAGGCCCGCCCGCTCGCCGTGTTCCGGTTAAGCGCCGCCGGTAAAAAATTTGCGCCGGCTTCCGCGCCGGAGCACGCGCTTGACCGGAAGAACCCCTGTCTGAAATCCGACCCCGCGCTTCTGACTTACGACCTGCGTCTGGGTCAGCCGCTGGAAACCGGAATCCGCCGCCCTTAGTTGCGCTCGAAATCAAGCGCTTCGAGCGTCCGTTCATCAAGCCGCCCGGATTGCGGCAACCCTTCCCGGCTTTGGAACCGGCGGAGCGCCGCGCGGCTGCCGCTGCCGAACTGACCGTCAACCGCGCCCCGGTAGTAACCGCGATTCTTCAGTTCGCGCTGCACCGCTGCGGCCAGCGAAGACTCCTCGTCTCGGCTGCCGGAGCCGCTGCGACGGGTGCCAGCCCCCTCGTCCACGATGCGCCCTGTCGGCACGTCGTCACGATAATAGCTGGATCCGTAGTAAGTGCCGACCGGATAGGAGTAGCTCAACCCGAACGTCGGACCGTAATAGTAATAAGGATACCCAAATCCGGGACCATAAGCGTAATAGGAGCGCCCGCGATACCCATGACGATAGCCGCCGTAGCGCCCGCCGCCATACCGGTAGCCGGACCGTCCGTAGGCATACCCACGCGATGCCAAGCCCCGGTTTCCCGCGAATTGTGGACGCCCGGCCACCGAACGGTTCCCGCTGAAACCAGGACGCCCCTGGGCCTGGGTAATCGCGGGGAACGCGAAGAAAATGACGATCGCTGCCAGTGTGAGACGGATGGTGTTCATAGGCATCAGAAAACTACGCCGAAACCAGGCAAAAATCCAGTCGAAGGTCACGGGCCGCGCGTGGGCGGTGAGGGGTTCGAACCCCCGACCCTCTCGGTGTAAACGAGACGCTCTACCGCTGAGCTAACCGCCCATTTTGCGAGCGCGGGGGCGCTGTTGAATCCTGCGACGCCCCGCCGCGACGAAGAGGACACCACCGGCGAGGTCAAGTCAACGCCCGCGGCGCACTCCCGGGTGGAAGCGGGCTCGTGTCCCGGCTACTTCAAAGGGAGAGTTTAACTGCGGATTTCGGCCGCGAAATCCGTGCACGCGCGGCATCGCTGACAAACGGCGCGGCGGCTGCGGACAGTGTCTCATCCCGCGCCGCCGCGTCGTTTTTGTCTCAACGAGCCAGCCGGCGTTCGTTAATGCCGATCCGTGCCGCCGACATTCCGCTCCACGCGATGCCAGGCATCGCGCGTGGCCTGCTTGGCTTCCTCCCACTTGAGGCGGGAAGTCCCCTTCACCTGCTCCCAGTCGCGGGAGAGGTCGTTTTCCACCTGGTCATAGGTGCGGCCGGTGGTGCCGTGCGCCTGGTAGCCTTCGTAGCCCATGCGATACGCGGGCTGATAATCATCGTAGTTATAAGTGCCGCCCCGGGCGTAGTCGCGCGAGCCGTAGTTGTCGCGCCAGTAGCTGTCTTCGGCGGTCGGGTCGATCGCTTCCGCGACCCCTTTGCCGGTCAGGCCGCCAGCCACCGCGCCGATGGCTGCGCCGACGACCGCGCCGACCGGTCCGCCGACGGTGGCGCCGATGGCTGCGCCGGTGGCGCCGCCGCCCGCCGCACCGACACCCGTGCCGACGGGATGCGATCCAGGCGCGCCGGTGATCGGATCGGGATTCGCATCGCGGCCGGCATTGGAGGGATTGTTAGTTTCGTTCATGGGAATTGGGGTTTGAACTGATTGCACGCCAGAACCGCAACGGATTGCTCCGGTTCGGGTTGCGAAGACTGATTCGGCGGGGTGCAATGCGCAGGCTGTCTCGGATCGAGCCGCCGGGCGCGCGACGGCGCCTGCGCTTCTGATGAACCGGTCGTTTGGAACCCGAAATTTTTTTGCGGTTGCGATCCGTCGTGACTCCGGCGCCGGGCTGCGATTAGCTGCCGGGCAGCCCCGGTGCCTGATTCCCTCTCCCGCCATGACCATCCTCCCGCCAGAAGACGCCACGCTCTCCACTCCCTCCGGGCCGATGCGGACGGAAGTGTTCCGACCGGTGGCGGCTGGGCGTTATCCCGGCCTCGTGCTGTTCTCGGAGATCTTTCAAATCACCGCGCCGATCCGGCGAACCGCGGCGCTGCTGGCCGGGCATGGCTTCGTAGTGGCGGTTCCCGAGATTTATCATGAGCTCGAGTCCGCGGGAACCGTGCTCCCCTACGACACCGCCGGCGCGGATCGGGGCAACGCGCACAAGATTGCGAAGCCGCTCGAGAGCTACGACGACGACGCCCGGGCGGCGCTCGATTTTTTGCGTGCCCATCCGGCGTGCACCGGCCGGCTGGGCGTCATCGGCATCTGCATCGGCGGGCATCTCGCCTTTCGCGCGGCGATGAATCCCGGGGTGCTGGCGGGCGCGTGCTTTTACGCGACAGACATCCACAAGCGCAGTCTCGGCCGGGGCACCGCGGACAATTCGCTCGATCGGCTGGGCGAGATCGCCGGAGAGCTGCTCATGATTTGGGGCCGGCAGGATCCGCATGTGCCGACGGAGGGCCGCGCGGCGATCTTGGCAGCTATGACGGCTGCCGGGGTGCATTTCACCTGGCACGAGTTCAACGCGCAGCACGCGTTCCTTCGCGACGAAGGACCGCGTTACGATCCGGAGCTGGCACTGCGTGGTTACGCCCTGGCGATCGATTTGTTTCGCCGCAAGCTCGGCGAGGGCGATCTCCGCGGCTGACGCGGTCGGCTGGGTCTGCTGCGATGACCGCGCCGTGAATTCCGGGATGCTTTTCGCGGTGCTCGCCGGCAGCTTGGCAGGCGGTTTTGTTTCCGGCTTGTCCGGGTTCGCGTTCGGTCTGGTGGCGTTGAGCTTCTGGGTTTGGGCGCTTGATCCCCAATTGCTGGCGCCCATGGTCGTGTTCGGTTCGCTCCTGGCGCAATGCACTTCGGTCGGGACCGCGCCGCGGCTGTTTGACTGGCGGCTCGGGACGCCATTTCTGATCGGCGGCGTCCTGGGAGTTCCGCTCGGCGTGCTTTCGCTTGGCTTGGTGGATGCCCGGCACTTCCGCGTCACCGTCGGCGCCGTGCTCGTCCTGTATGCCGGCTATTTTTTGCTGAACACGAAGCCGCGGAAACCTTTCACCCGCGGCGGCCGGCTGGCGGATGGTTGCGCCGGGTTGATCGGCGGCATCATGGGCGGATTTGCGGGTTTGACCGGGCCCGCCCCGACGCTCTGGTGCAGCCTGCGGGGTTGGGAAAAAACGGTGCAGCGCAGCGTCTTTCTCACCTTCAATCTCACCCTTCACGCCATCATCCTGGCGACCTACGCGATCAGCGGAAAACTCAACGCCCGGCTCGGCCTCCTGTTCCTGGTGATGCTGCCCGCCGTCCTCGTGGCCGCGTGGGCGGGCACGCAACTGTTTTCCCGCATCAGCGAGCCCGCGTTTCGCCAGGTCGTGCTGCTGTTGCTGCTGCTCTCGGGGCTGACGCTGCTGACGGCCGCGTGGCGATAGACCGCCCCGCGCCGGCATTTTTGGACATCCTGTCCACAGCCGGGAGCCGTTTCCGCAGTCCCCGCTGCGCTGGTCCGTTGCCGTGCCGCGAAGCCCGCATCGATCGTGGACGTCGTTTCCAGCACCGTAATCCCAGACCTCCGGCTATCCTGCCCGGCGCCGACCGCCGGCTGCGAGGTCTGCGTCGTCGTGCCGGCGCGGGACGAGGCGGATACCGTGGAAACCACGATCGCGGCGCTCGCCACGCAGCGGTCTGGCGGCGGATCGGTGCTCGACCCGGCCCGCTTCGAGGTGCTGCTGCTCGCAAACAACTGCCGCGATGCCACGGCGGAGATCGCCCGGCGCGCGGGTGCACGGTTTCCCGGATTCCAACTGCACGTCGTTGAGATCGATTTTTCCGAGGCCGAGGCACATGTCGGCAACGCCCGGCGCCTGCTCATGGAAACCGCGGCCGCGCGGCTGCTCGACGGACTCGGCCGACGCGATGGCGTGATCGCGACAACGGATGCAGACACCATCGTGGCATCCGACTGGATCGCCGCCACGCTCGGGGAAATCCGCGGTGAGGAGGGACGGCACCCGGTGCAGGCGGTCGGCGGCCGTGTCCGCCCGTGCCGCCGCGGATTGTCCGCGCTCGGGCCGGAGGCGGTGAGTCTCCAGCGGCGCGACGCGCTTTACTGGCAGCTCGCGACCGCCTACGTCCACGCGCTGGACCCCGACCCGCACGATCCGTGGCCGCGGCATTACCACCACTTCGGCGGCAGCCTGGCGGTAACGGCGGGCGCGTATCGCGCCGTCGGCGGCTTGCCGGCGTTGCGTGCGCTCGAAGACTTGGCATTTTACGAGGCGCTCGTGCGTCACGACATCCCGTTTCGCCACAGCTGGCGGGTGAGGGTGACCACTTCCGCCCGCTGCCACGGCCGCACGCCGGTCGGGCTTTCGGCCACGATGAAGCGCTGGACCGAAGCGGCGGCTCAACGCACCACGCCGGAAGTCGAGTCGCCGGCGGCATTGGCGACGCGCACCCGGTTGCGGCGCGATCTGCGGGCGTTCTGGTCGAGCGCGCGGAACCGGGCGCGGCCAGCCGATCACCCGGTGGCGCGCCCCTTGACCGGACCTTTGGATGAAAGCTTCGGCGACGTGACCGAACTCGCGCCGGACGCCGCTGCCGCCGCGCCGCATTTCGGCGCCTGGTATGAAAGCATGATCGGGCCGGGAGGCGCGTTTGCCGTCAAGAATTCGCCGGAAACCGTCACGATCGACGATGCCATTGCCGACCTGCGCGCCCGGCTCGCCGCGCTTCGCCGGACACGCGCCGCGGATATCGGAATCAGCGACGGGGAACCGGTCGCCGCCTGAACGCATCGAGCCGGTATTTCTCCGCGCGGCTGCCGTGTTCGTGGGCGAGCGGGCTGGCATCGGCGGCGGATTCGAGGAACAGGGCGTGCACGTCGTCGCCGGTCAGCGGGTAATCCGGCACTACCGGCGTCCAGTGGACGAGCAGCAAAAAGCCGCCGGGCGTCAGCGCGGCGATGACGCGGTCGCGCAACAGCCGGAGATCCGGCAGCGAAAAGTAGTAGCCAACTTCGCTCAGGACGATGAGGTCAAACGGGCTGCCCGCCGTCGGTCCATCCGGAAATTCGCCGGGAAGTGTGCGGCGCTCGAACACGATCCCGCGCTGATCGCGACACCGGTCCCGCGCCTGAGCCAGCGCGGTATCGTTCACATCCACCGCAAGCAACCGCTCGCACCGGGG
Source organism: uncultured Verrucomicrobiae bacterium (assembly GCA_963762725.1). GTDB lineage: Bacteria > Verrucomicrobiota > Verrucomicrobiia > Chthoniobacterales > SZAS-18 > JAFAXH01. The sequence continues at coordinate 1,317,309 of CAVXLY010000007.1, forward strand.
CGCGAGTTGCGCCGTGAAAACTCCGATCGAGCAGCCGAGCTCCAGCGCCGACGAGAACCGGGCGCCGTCCGGCAACGCTGCCAGCGTTGCGGCATATTTTTCCGCTTCGTAGGGACTGGTGGCGAAATCCCACGGGTCCGCCTTGCGGCGATAAACGTCGTCAAAATATGCCGCCGGCAGGCTGTCACGTTCCGCTTCTTCCATCACGCGACTTTCCGGTTGAACGGCGCCGAGGCAGAATCCGGGCTCTCAAGGAAAAGCTCCCACGGCCGCGCGAAATGCGCGAGCATCGGCGGCTCCAGACAGAATCCAGCCGGATCGTCCGCGATCACCTGCCCAAGCTGCGAGCGATGCTCTTGGATGGCGTTGCGTTTCGCCTGCAGCACAGTCGAGACATCGAGCCGCCAGGCCCGCGCTTCGGCGGCCTGCGGCGCGTCTTCTGCGGCGCCGCGCTCCCAGATCCAGAGCGGATATTCGATCAGCCGGCACGGCTCCGCCCCGGGCTCCTCAGTTGTTTCCGCGGAAGCAACGGCAGCGGTCACCAGTTGATACGCCGCGCGATGGTCAGGGTGCGTGTCGCGCCGCCAAGGGACGAGCACCGTGCGGATGGCAAATTCCTTCAGGCAATGCGCCACCGCGGCCTGCGCCTGGGCGAAGCCGACGGTTTCCGGCGCATCCGGCAAAGTGCCGTCTGGCCAACCCAGGAACGTAACGGCCCCGGCCGCTTCTTCGCAGCCGAGGCGCTGCATTGCCTGGAGCGTTTCGCCTTCGCGCAAATTCCGCCGCGCCGACGCTGGGAACTGGCGCGAGTTCGGATGTGATCCGACGCCGTCGGTCAGCACGAGCACCCGGGTTCCGGGCACGCCGAGCGTGGCGCAGAGCAGAGCGATGATCCCGCCGCACCCGAGCGTTTCGTCATCGGGATGCGGCGCGACGATCAACGTATTTCCAAAGTCGGCGAGCGCTTCATCCGGCGTCAGCAGCGGGGCTTCGAGCGGAGCGGCCAGCAGCGAATTCTGCAGGTGGGGACGGAGTGGTTCGGGAGTCGAAATCATACGTTTTTTCACTGCTGCGGATTAAAATCCCGCGGGCCACCAACTGCCGAAGTCGGGACCGCCCGCGGAGCCTGCCGGCACATCGCTCAAGCGCTGCCCCGGCGCCGGGTCCGCTGAGTTGCGGGCGGTCTTCCCCTTCGGCCGGTGCGGTCCGCTTGCCCCCGGACAGTTTCGGCTAAGTCCCTGTCTCAATCGCACCGCGCGTCGCTGCCCGATTCATCCATGTCGTCGAACCATTGCTCATGAGCCGGGCGTGGGTCATTCAACACGTGCCGGCCAAGGCGCGCGACCACGGCGTCGGCTGCAGGTTGGCGCAGATACATTGTCAGATCCCGGATGAGGCGGCCCATCGGGTAGGGCTGCATCAATCCCCGCGCGCTGACGCTGATTTCCGCGAGGGCGATCACGCGGTTGCAGATCGCCTCGATGGCGAGGCGCATCATCGCCGCGTAGTTGACGATGGCGTCCGGGGCATCCGGCGGCTGCTCCCAGGCATCCGCGCCGCCGCGCAGCCAGAGGTTCCCGCTCTCGATCGCTGCCGCCATTTCCGCGGCCCGCCATTGCGCGGGCGGATGATCCGGGCCGCGGTGCAGCTCGCGGAGATACCGCCGCGTCACGTCATAAAGCCGCTCAGCGCCGCCGAGCTGGACGGCGGTAAAGCGCACCGCGCCGGCGCCGAACCAGGGGTCGCGGTAATAGCAACCGGGCGGGCCGATCAGATCCTCCGGGGTCAGCTCGATCCCGCTGAAATCGACGCGGTAACTTGCCGTCGCTTCCATTCCTAGCGGCTGCCACCAGTCCGGGTCGATCGGCGGCCGAGCTTCGTCCATCCGCACCACGCACATCTGGACTTCGCCAGTCGGCAGCTTGCCGGTCACGATGGGACGCTCGATGAAGCCGGCGCCCGAGGCGAAAACCTTCGCGCCGGCAAGCCGGTAGCAGCCGTCTCCCAGCGCGTGCAGCTCGACTCCCTCCCCCGCGGTTTCCGCGTTCCAGACTCCGAAGATCCGCTGATGCGCGCGGACATCGTCCGCCGCCCGCGCGAGCTGCTCCGCGGTCCCGAAATGCCCGATCAATTGCAGCGCGTTGACGTGCCCTTCGAAAATGCGCCCTACCGGCAGGTCGCCGCGGCCGACTTGCTTCAACAATCGCAGCAACCCGAGCGTGCTCCCCGGCTCGACGCCGAGTCCGGCGCCGCCGAGCGCGCGCGGTAGCGCGGCCGCGAGCAGCCCGGTGTCCGCGAGCAGCCGCATTTCGTCCCGCGGAAACTGGCTCGGCACCATCCGCTTGGCCGCGCGGGCGGCGAGTTCATCGGCGACGGTCGCCGCGCGCGCCAGCACTTCGGCGTGCGTGGTTTCCGCCGCGGCGGCGCCGGCAAGACCGACCCGTTCCATCTGGCAGGTGGCGGCCGTCATTCCGGGCGCTGCTTCTCCCGGGTGGCGACGTTGGCGCGGACGCGCTCGTAGGCGTCGCGCGCCGCGTGCCGCGCCCGCTCCCACTCCAGGCGACCGGCACCGTGCGACTCGTAGTCCCGCTGCAGATCCGGCTCGACCGATTCGAAATCCGCGCCCGGTTGCCCGCCGCGCGCGACGCGGCCAAAGCCTTCAAACCCGGTCCGGTAGGCCGGCTCGTAATCTTCGAACGATCGGGCGGAATCGTGGTAGCCGGCGCGGTGGTAGTTCGCCCTCCAGTAGGCGGTTTCCTCCGTCGGATCGAAGTATTCTTCCACCCCTTTGCCGACGAGCCCGCCGACCACGGCGCCGGCGATGCCGCCGACCAAAGCTCCGACCGGTCCGCCGGCCGCGCCCATGGCGGCTCCGGTAGCCGCGCCGCTCGCCGCGCCGATGCCGGTGCCGACCGGATGGGTGCCGGTTTCGCCGGAAACCGGATCCGGGTGGGAGGTATCAAGGCCGAGCGCGGACCCGGCGTTTGTCGCGCTCGGAAGCACGCCGCCAGCCGCTGCGCCGCCGCCGCCCACCGCGGTCACGTTCTCATCGCCGCTTTGCCCCGGCCGATTGCCGGTCCGGCGCAAGCGGGCCGACGCAACGGAGTCCCCGCTCGTCGTAGCGACGTAGCCGTCGCCGACAGCGCCGGTCGAAACGCTCGGTGTCGTGATCGGTGCTGGCTCGGTCGCGCTGGCATTCGTCGCGGTCGCACCCAGAGCGCGTTCCATGTCGCTCCCCGGGTCCGATGAAGCGAGCGTGGCGCCCGCCGCAGCCGGAGCCCGGCCGCCGGAGGCATCGGCGGCGCGATAGTAGCGGAGGATTTCCTGCTCCTGATCTTCGCTGATCTCTGAGTCGGCATCGACGGTCGGTGCCTGCTTGATGAATTCGGCCTGAAACGGAAGCTTCACGTATTTTTCCTCAGCGTCGATCTGCGCGGCGGCAGCCGGCACGACGTGGTTGCGCCCGAAAAGCCAGCCGGTCTTCACGCCCAGAAACTCGATTTCCCCGCGTTCGTGGTCCGACCAGAGGGCGTGCAGCGTGCCGACGTGGTCCCCGTCAGCATCGACGACGTTGTAATCGATGAGGTCCTGGTAGGAACTCGCGGTGAGGGTTTTCAGAAGTTGCATAGGACGAAAGCTGCGAGGGATGAAGGGTTGAGGCTGCGACCTGGCTCCGACCCGCTGATGGGCTGGTGAGAAATGCCGGACCCGCTGGGAAACGGCCGGTCCTAGGTAATGTCGCGAGCCGCATCGGGAGCGGACGCATCGTTTCACTGCGCGACAGGAAACACGCGCCTTCGTCCCGCGCGCATAGGGGCTTTCCCTGATGGGGCCATCCGGATCGAACCCACCACGAAAACCGGCCGCTGACCCGATAGCCAAACGGTTGCAGATCCGCGATTTAAATGGTGATGAAGCTCTCAGCCACACCTTCTCCGAAATTTCAGGACAACAATGCGAACGCGGCCTCGCAGCACAAGGATGACGAGCGTCTCATGCTTGCCATCCAGAAAGGCAATCAGGCGGCCCTCAACGAGCTTTATGGCCGCTATCGCTCGCTGCTGAAAAAGATCGTCATGGAGATCCTTTCCAACGAAGCGGATGCCGAGGAAACTTTGCAGGACATCTTCGTGGAGATCTGGAATCGCGCCGGGAACTTCGATCCCGAACGCGGCAAGGCGCTCGGCTGGATCATCCGCATGACGCGCCGCCGCGCCATCGATCACTACCGGAAGATCCGGGTGCGCGCCGGGGTGACGGAGAAGCTGCACCTCGAAGCCGAGGAAGACGCCGCCAACACGGCCACCGTCCCGAAGGTGGACGAGCCTTCCGCGACGTTGCCGGACCTCCGCCGGTTCCTGATGAAGATCGTGCGCGATCTGCCGCGGGAACAAAGCGAAGTCGTGCAGATGAATTATTTTCATCAGCTCAGCCAGCGCGAAATCGCCCACCAGACCGGCATTCCGCTCGGGACGATCAAGACGCGGCTCGTGCTGGCGTTGAAGAAACTTTCGCAGAAATCCGCGCCGTTCCGCGAAGAGCTGTATTACGCCTGAGTCGGCGGAAACATATTGTCCGGCCCCCCGCGGGGCTCGGTAAAAACGGGCGGCTGCTCTTGGCAGACCGCCCGTTTTTGTGCGGCCGGCAGGTGGCAACCGGGCGATTCGGGCGGAAAGCGAGCCGGGAACACGCGGGCACTGGCGACCGCAACACTCGATTTTCTCATGACGACCGAAGCGAAGCCGCAGACCCTGCCGCCGCAGACCCAGGATCAACAGCCCGGGCTGGAGCACAAGATGACGCCGCGCCCGATCGCGGATGACCATCGCGACCGCGGCAGCGGCAAGCTGGCCGGCCGCAAAGCGCTTATCACCGGCGGAGACTCCGGGATCGGCCGCGCCGTTGCGATCGCGTTTGCCAAGGAAGGCGCCGACGTCGCGATTGTGCATCTCGCCAGCGAGGAGAAGGATGCCCGCGACACCGTCGCCGCGGTCGAGAAATATCGCCGCAAGTGCGTCCCAATCGTCGGCGACATCGGCGACGAGCAATTCTGCCGGGCCGCCGTCGAGCGGTGCGTGCGGGAACTCGGCGGGCTGAACATCCTCGTCAACAACGCGGCCGAGCAGCATCCGCAAAAGTCGATCGAAGACATTACCCGCGAGCAACTGGAGCGCACGTTTCGCACAAACATCTTCGCGATGTTTTACCTGACGAAAGCCGCGCTCCCGCACCTGCGGAAGGACGACGCGATCATCAACACCACGAGCGTCACCGCTTACAAAGGCAACCCGGAGTTGCTCGATTATTCCTCTACGAAGGGCGCCATCGTCGCCTTCACCCGCTCGCTTTCGCAGTCGCTTGTTGAAAAGGGCATCCGCGTGAATGCCGTGGCGCCGGGGCCGATCTGGACGCCGCTGATTCCATCGACGTTCTCCGCGAAAGACGTCGCCGAGTTCGGCAGCAACGTGCCGATGGGGCGCCCGGGACAACCGGAGGAGGTCGCCTCCTGTTACGTCTTCCTGGCGAGCAACGACGCCTCCTATTTCGCCGGGCAGGTGCTGCATCCGAACGGCGGCACCGTGATCAACGGATAATCCTGCTTTTTGCTACGGCGCGCGCCGGCCAACGCGCCGTTTTCGATTGGTGGGCCGCGCATCCGAGCGGTCGCATTTCTTCCTACCGAATCCTTATGAAAGACAACAAAGACATCATCCTCACCTATCTCGGCGACATGTCCGCCACCGAAGCTGGCATCCGCGACGCGGCGAAGCGTCATCTCGAAGACGACAACACCAAGGACCACGCAAACGCCCGCGCGCTCTTCAGCAAGGTCGCGTCGGCCGCGGATGCCCACCACAAGCGGCTCGAAGAAGCGATCGCGAGCCGTGGTGGAAGCGCCTCGCACACCGTGAAAAAAACCGCGACCTCCGTCATTGGCGTTGCGCATGGGGTTTTCGACAAACTGCGTGAGCACACGGTTTCCAAGATGTTGCGCGACACCCACACGGAGCTGAACCTGGCGGCGATCGCGCAGTTGATGCTGCACACCACGGGGCTGGGCCTCGGTGATGCGGAAGTCGCCCAGATCGCGTTGAGCCAGTTGGAGTCCTATACCCCGCTGATCATGGAGATCGGGCATTTGACGCCGGAACTCGTGCTGCGGGATTTGAAGGACGACGACTACGCCGTCAACATGGATGTCCTCGGCCAGGCGCAGTCGAATTACGGCAAGGCCTGGCGTTCCGCGGAAGGCAGCCACGCGAGCTGAGAAAACCGTTCGCTTGTTCGTTCGCAAAAGCGGCGACGCCGGGCATCATTCGCTGGCGTCGCCGCTTTTTGCGTTTCTGGTGGCGGAGCGCGGAGCACCGCGCGAGCGTCGCGCACCCATGAGAGCCGCAGGATTCGCCGTGCTGTTTGGCCTCGCGCTCTCGGTGTCCGGCGCCGGCGTGGCGCGGGCGCAATCTCCGGCGGCGCCGTCAATCACGGATGTCTGGATCGACACGGACCCGTCGATCGGGCTGACGTTTCACGATGCCGACGATGGCTTCGCCTTGGTGCAGGCATTCCACAGCCCGGAACTGCGCATTCTCGGCATCAGCGTGAGCTACGGCAACACGACGCTGGCGAAGGCGCTGCCAATCACCCGCACGCTCGCGACTCGGTTTGGGCCGGCGGCGGGCGTGAGTGGAAGCAGCGTCTTCGCCGGCGCCGCGAGCCCGGCGGATCTCGGGCGGCCGACAGACGCCTCCCGCGCATTGGAGACGACGCTGGCCGACTTCGCGAGCCGTGGGCAGCGCCTCGTGTATCTCGCGCTCGGTCCCCTGACCAATCTGGCGGGCGTCCTCCAGTCGCGTCCGGATCTGCGGTCGGCGGTGTCGCGCGTGATCTTTCTCGGCGGCCGGGCCCCGGGCGAGCGGTTCCGGGTGAGCGGCAGCTGGAACCGCTACGAATTTCACGACGCGAATTTCGAAAAGGACCCCGTCGCCGCGGCGCTGGTGCTGGACTCGGGGGTGCCGCTGACGCTGGTGCCGGTGGCGCTGGCGTTTCGGGAGGAACTTTTGATCACACCCGCGGATTTCGAGCGCCTGCAACGGGACGGCACGCCGGCTGGCCTGTTTCTGAGTGACGCCGCCAGCGGATGGCTGCGCGGCTGGCGTTTCGGCTTCGGGGCGCGCGGCGGGCCGATCTTCGATTCGCTCGCGGTCCTGGCGGCGGCCCAGCCGGAGCTCTGCACGTTTTCGCCGCGGCGCGCCGTGGTGAGCAAGGAGATCGACCGCCCGGTTGCGGTGGTCCCGCGCGCCGGCGCGGCGGAGCGCTTTTTCCTCCTGATCCTCCCGGCGCCGGACACAAGTTCTCCGGCCGACGGTGGGCAGCCGCCAACCGGGACCGGGGTGCTGGTTTGCGAAGCCGTGGCCTCGCCGGCAAAGGCGGCGATGGTCGAGCGGTTGCAACGACGCGCGCCGGAGCCGGCGGCCGTCAATACACCCACGGCTCCGGCAAGGTGAAGGCGTTCTTCACCAGCCGGCAGCGCGGTTTGCGCCCGGGCTCGACCAGCACCTCGACGATATCAAAGCGGAACACGATGTCGGGATGGTCCAGCAGCCGCAGCCACGCCATGGCGCCACGGGCGATCAGCGCCTGTTTTTCCGCGTTCACCGCCTGCGCCGGGCGCCCGAATTCCAGACTGGCGCGCGTCTTGACCTCAACGAAAACGAGCATGTCATCGTCGCGACAAACGATGTCCACCTCGCCGCCGCGGGGTGCGCGGAAATTGCGGTAGAGAATCCTGCAGCCGTGCTGCCCGTGCAGATACCGGGCGGCGAGCGCCTCGCCGCGCCGGCCGAGCGCGTGCCGCGGATCTTCGGCTCCGGCGCCGCGCGCCTCAGGCCGGCTCCGGCCCGCTGCTCCCGGCCAGCGGAAGCTCCAGCGCTCCCGCCACCGGCGCGAAGCTGCGGCGATGGAGTGGGCAAGGTCCATGAAGCCGGAGCATAGCAAGATGCTCCCGGGTCGCATAGCCCCGGTGACGGGTAAAGCCGTAAACGGGGAACGCCCGGTCGGCCGCGTCCATCAGGCGGTCGCGCAGCACCTTCGCCAGCACGCTGGCGGCGGCGATGCTCAGCGAAATGCCGTCGCCCCGCACCAGCGCGGTCTGCGCGATCGGGAAGGGCCGCACCGGCAGGCCGTCGATGAGCGCGTGATCGGGCGGGGCCGGCAGACCGGCGAGCGCGCGCCGCATGGCTTCGTGCGTGGCGCGCAGGATGTTGAGCCGGTCGATATCGGCCGGCTCGATCGCGGCCCAGCTCCAGGTCACCCGATGATCGCCTGTGAGCTCGCCGAAGATTTCCGCGCGCCGCGCGGGCGCGAGCTGCTTGGAATCATGCAGCGTCCGGTGCGCGAAATCCGCCGGGAGGATCACCGCCGCCGCGACGACCGGACCCGCGAGCGGCCCGCGCCCGGCTTCGTCGATTCCGGCCACCGAACGGCAGCCGGCTGCCCGGAGACGGACCTCGTGTTCCAGATGCGGACGCGCGGACACGTCGGAGGAACGCGAAAAGCGGGCCTTGTTGGCGGAGGCCAGTGCTCCGCGCCGGGATGATTACTTCGCTTCCCGCACCGCCATGGCCTGCTTGCCCTTGCGGTCGCGCAGATAGTTCAGCTTCGCCCGGCGCGCGGTGCCGGCTTTCTCGACTTCGATCTTCGCAATGCGCGGGGAATGGACGGGAAACACGCGCTCGACACCCTCACCGTAGGAAATCCGGCGCACCGTGAAATTCTTGTTCAAACCGATGCCTTTGCGGCCGATGACGATGCCGGTGAAAATCTGAATCCGCTCTTTGTCACCCTCGACCACCTTCGTGTGCACCCGCACGCTGTCGCCGACCTTGAAGGAGGGCACGTCGGATTTCTGCTGCTCGGATTCGATGTTCTGGATGATGAGATTCATAAGCGCCGGGAAATTGGGGATTGGGTGCGCGACCGGGCTGGACCGGCGCGGGGAGCGTTATTTAGGTCAGAATCCGGCGCGCTTCAACTCCTTTCCCGCAACGGTCCGCGCCTCCCTTCCGGGGCCGGAGTATGGTATGTGCTCCCATTGCCTTCCTCATCCCATCTGCCGTCCATGAATCGTCCGCTGCCCCTGGCGCTTTGCGCCGCCTTCGCCCTGCTCGTTCCGCCCCTGTCGTCGCCGACCGCCTACGCCGCGGCGGAGCCGAAGCCGAAAGCCGCCTCCTCTCCCGCGGCCACGCCGCCGAAGGTGAGCCGCGACGACGCTGTGCGGCTCCAGATCTTTCTCGATCGCGAGAACTTCGGCCCCGGCAAAATTGATGGCGGCTACGGCGGCTTCACAAAGCTCTCCTGGCTGCGCTGGCAACAGGCGCACGGCATCGAGAACCCGCAGGCCGAGACGCTTGATCCGCAGGCGCCGCAGCTCGCGAGCGTGGATCCGATTTACATTTCCTACACCGTCGCCCCCGAGGATTTGGCGAATCTCGGCCCGGTGCCGTCCGGACCGGCCGCACAAGCCAAACTTAAGGCGCTGACCTACCGGACCCTGAGCGAGCTGCTGGGCGAACGATTCCATTCCGGCGTCGAGTTTCTGAAAAAGCTGAACGCGCCGAAGAACATCGACGCCATGAAAGCCGGCGACACCGTCACGGTGCCGAATGTCCAGCCGCCCTTCGACCTCGCCCAGGTCGCCGGCTGGCGCAGTCTCCAACGGGCGCAGGCGACCGCCACGGCCTCGAAGAAAAAGGAGCCGGAAACAAAAGCAACGCCTGCCGCGCCGACGCCGGCAAACGGCACCGCACCCGCCGAGAGCGCCGCCTCCCCCAGTCCGTCGCCGACCGGCCTCGCCGGGGCCGCGCCTGCGGCCGACGCTCCGAGCCCCGCCGCGCCGTCGCCCGCGCCGGCGGCGAAACCGTCGAACGGCGTCGCCATGCCCGCGTTACCGGTGCTCTCGTCATCGGCTTACATCGAAATCAACGTGAAGGAATGCTACCTCCAGTTGCGCGACGGCAACCGCGTGATCGCCGCGTTCCCGGTCACGCCCGGTTCGAAGAAAATCCCGACGCCGGTCGGCGAATGGCGGATCGTCGCGAAAGCGTTGTTCCCGGAATTCCGTTGGGACAAGGAAATGCTGGAGCGCGGCCGTCGCTCGGAAAACGCGCATCAACTCCCGCCGGGGCCGAACAGCCCGGTCGGCATCGCCTGGATGCAGTTGAGCAAACCGGGCATCGGCCTGCACGGCACCGGCGAGCCGGACACGATCGGCCGTTCCGCCAGCCACGGCTGCGTGCGCCTGGCGAACTGGGACGCCTTCAAGCTCTACAACATGGTGGAGAAAGGGATGAAGGTCATCATCCAGTAAGCCGGCCGGCCTTCACCGGCTAGGCGCCGAGCGCGTCCCGCACCGCGGCGACGCGCGAGTCCTCCACCGCCTGCCCGGCGCGGCCGCCCCGTTCGCAGGCGCTGCCGACGATGACGCCGTCCGCGCCGGCGCGCAGGCAGCCCGCTGCGCTCTCTACATCGACGCCGCTGCCGACAAAAAGCGGAAATTCCGGGCACGCCCGGCGCACGCGGGCGATCTCGTCGAGATCCGTGCTCGCGCCCGTCGCGGTGCCGGTGACGATCAACGCGTCCGCATGGCCGCGGTCCCGGGCGTCGTGCGCCGCTTCCTCGATCGTCTGGCCCACCGCGGCCGGGCGGGCGTGTTTGACGTGCACATCGGCGAAGATCAATGCGCCCGGGCAGACGCGCTGCCGGTAGAGCGAGGTGCCGTGTGCGTCCCCTTCGATCAAACCCTGATCCGTCCAGGCCGCGCCGGTGTGGACGTTGACGCGGATAAACGCGCCATCCGCCGTCGCGCAGAGCGCAAGCGCGGCGCGGGGATCGTTGCGCAGGACGTTGAAGCCGACCGGCAGCGCGGCGCAGCCGACATCCGCCAGCGCCTCGCGCACCGCCCGACCGGCGGCGCACATGCCGGCCGCGGTTTCCGGTCCGGCGGCCTGCCGGGCAAACGGTGTGTCGCCGAAGTTCTCGATGATGATGGCGTCCGCCCCACCGCGGACGTAGGCGAGCGCATCGGCCATCGCGCGGTCGAGCACGGCGTCGAAATCCCCGGCCCAGCGGACGGCGCCGGGCAACGGCAGCAGATGAACGACGCCGATGAAGACCGGCCGCCCGCTGGCGATCTGCCGCGCCAGCCAAGTTGGGCTCCGGGGGGACGCGGAAGGAAGCGGCATAGGGGCAACAGGTCGAGCGTCGGCGGGGGACGGGACAAGGATGGTTTTTCGTGTCTTCGGCGCCCGCGCGCTCGATCTGCCACGACCGTCTCTCCGGTATGCTTCGCGCGGGACTCGGGGAGTGCGCGGAAATTCAACGCGCCCCAGCATGACCCGCGAACAGAAACCGGGGATGCGTCCGCCGGATCGCCAGAGGTCGCCTGACCGGAAATTCTCGTCCGCGCGGGTGTGCCGGCCTTTCATTGATTGACGCCGTCCGACGCTTCAGCCAAACCTCCGGCATGGCTGCTGGCCTTTCTCCCTGGCTGATCGATGGCGCGGTCATCCTCGTCTATTTTGCGCTGATCCTGAGCATCGGGCTCTACGCGAGCCGCGGGCAGCGTTCGATCGAGGACTACGCGCTCGGCCATCGGTCCGTGCCGTGGTGGGCGGTGCTCGCTTCGATCCTCGCGGCCGAGGTCAGCGCGGGCACGTTTCTCGGGACACCGGGCGAAGGCTACGGGCTGCGCAACTTCACCTACGCCCAGCTCGCCATCGGGACGATTCTGGCGCGCATCATCGTCGCCTACGTATTCATCCAGCGCTTCTACGAGCTGGGCGTCGTCTCGATCTACGAGTTCCTCGAAGTCCGCTTCAGCCGGACCACGAAGCGGGCCTCGTCCTTCGTGTTTCTCATCACGCGGGCGCTGGCGAGCGGTTCGCGCATGTATGTGCCGGCGATCCTGCTGGTCGTGGCCTACGAGATATTCAAAGACGTGGTGCCCGACACCCGGCAGGCGCTCTGGCTCTACGTCGCCGCGGTCGGACTGCTGACGTTGCTGACGGCGATTTACACCACGCTGGGCGGCATCAAAGCCGTGGTCTGGACGGATTTGATCCAGGTGTTCCTCATGTTCGGCGCGATGGGCTACGCGCTCTGGATGCTCCTGCGCGCGGTCGGCGGCTGGGGCGAGGTGACGGCGGCGCTGACAAAGCCGGACGAACTGATTTTCTGGGACACCGGCATCCGCGACGGCCTCGGCTTCTGGGGAAACGTGCGCAACGTGCTGGAAACCGAATACACCGTCTGGTCGGCGTTTCTCGCGTCGGTCTTTGTCACGATGGCAACGCACGGCACCGATCAGGACATGGTGCAGCGGATGTTGACGGCGCCGGACGTCAAGCGCAGCCGCCGGTCGCTCATTCTTTCCGGGCTGGCAGACGTGCCGGTGGCGGTCTGCTTCACCCTCATCGGCGTGCTGCTCTGGGTTTACTACCACATGCCCGCGCACGCCGCCGCGCGGCCGGAGCAGGATGTCTTCGTCAATTTCATCCTGCGCGAAATGCCGGTCGGAGTGCGCGGCATCATGGCCGCCGGGCTTTTTGCCACCGCGATGGGCTCGCTCTCGACGGCGTTGAACGCGCTGGCGACGAGCTTCACGCGCGATTTTTACGTCGGCCTTTTCCGGCCGAAAGCCGACGGCGTCGAGCAGATGCGCGCCGCCCGGTGGGCGACGGCGGGATTCGCGGTGCTGCTGGCCGCCATCGGCGTCGGGACGGCCTGGGTGAAGCTGACGCACCCGCAGGTGCGCATCATCCCGATTGTGCTCGGCTCCTTCGGCTACACCTACGGCTCCTTGCTCGGGATCTTCCTCGTCGGCATGCTGACCCGCACCCGGGGCAACACCGGCGGCAACCTCCTCGCGATGGTGTGCGGGTTCGTGGCGGTTGCCATCCTGAGCGATCTGGCGAACGATTTCTCGCGCCTGTTCGGCGTGACCATTTATCGGAAGCCGGCCTGGTTGCCGGTGGTCGAGTTTCCGTGGCGGATCCTGTTCGGGACCGTCGTGACGTTTGCCATCGCGGCCTGCTTCCGGTCCCCCGCCCCGTTCCTGCACGCGCCGCGTGAAACCGCGGGCCTGCCGCCGCCGGAGGTCGCGAAGGAAAATTAAAAATTTGCAGTTGCGGGGCCGCGGACGCGCGGCCAATGTTGCCCCTCGCGCCGCCGGGTCGGCGTAAATGTTTCAGTCGTCTCCTTTTCGAGGAGCCTTAGCTCAATTGGTTAGAGCGCCGCCCTGTCACGGCGGAGGTTGCGGGTTCGAGCCCCGTAGGCTCCGGGAGGAAATCCCCGAGCACGGCAGATTTCCAAGTGCCCGGTGCTCGCTGCCAACTTCCCCGCTCTCCGAGAGATCAGGCGGGTCCGAGTTTACTCTTTCGTCGCGACCACGAGGTTGACCCGCTCGGAGCGCTGCCGGGGATCGATGTTCCCGTTCGGCACGACGCCGGCGGCTTCGAGGGCGGCAACCAACTCGCCGGCCGCCGGTGGCGCCGGGGTCTGGCGCACGGAGACAAATAGCCCGCGAATCGGCACGCTGAAATCGCCGGGCTCCATGGACACGACACGCCAGCCGCCAGCCTCGATGGCCGTTTTCAGGAGCGCAGCAAAACTTTGCGCCTCCGGGTCGTTGCGGATCACGGTGATGTCGATCTCGCGCGGCGGGTTTTTGCGCAGCGCGACAAGCAGCGATTCCTGCTGCGCCGCGGTGAGTTCCCGCGGGGCGCGCCGCTCGCGGAGTGACTCGACGTCTTCGCGCAACTTGCTGAGCGCGGACTCGGGCGGGGCGTCGGGATGAAACTCGCGCGCCAGTTGCTCGAAAGGCTCCAGCTGCTTCCGCAGCCCGGTGGACGCGGCGACGGCCCGCTGGGTCTGCTCGTGCGCGTTTTCCTCCCGTTGAGTGATCTCGCGCTCCCGCTCCCGCGCGATGGTCCGGCCGAAGTAGTGGGCGCCGTAGCCGCCCAGAATCGTGAGCAAAACGCCGACGCAGGCGGTGAACTGCGCCAGGGTGAAAAGGCTTTCGGGTCGCATGGATACAGACCGCAAGTGCCGGGGGTCGGCAGCGGCGCCGGGAACGGGACGTCCGATCGGCGCCGGGAAACGCAGTCCGCGATGCATTGTGTGCCAGCGGAGACCGCCGCAGCGCAAGCGCAAAGTCGCGCCCGGCTTCAGTTGGACGGTGGATTTGCCGAGCCGCGCGCGGGTTGGAAACATCCTCCGCCTTGCCGCTTGAGGACCCGCCGGCGCGCCCTATATTGGTCCCGTCCGCTCCTTTTTATTCTCATGACGATTTCGACGCCGGCCGCCTACGACTCCAAGATCGAGGGCAACGTGATCTTCACCCGCCTCGATGCGGCGATGAACTGGATGCGCAAAAATTCGCTCTGGCCGATGCCGATGGGACTGGCCTGTTGCGCCATCGAACTGATGGCGGCCGCCAGCTCGCGCTTCGATATCTCCCGCTTCGGCGCGGAAGTGATGCGCTTCTCGCCGCGCCAGAGCGACGTGATGATCGTCGCCGGCACGGTGACCTACAAAATGGCGCTCGCGGTGAAGCGGATCTGGGACCAGATGCCGGAGCCGAAGTGGTGCATCGCGATGGGCGCCTGCGCCTCGAGCGGCGGCATGTATCGCTGCTACGCGGTGCTGCAAGGCATCGACCGGCTCATCCCGGTGGACGTTTATATTTCCGGCTGCCCGCCGCGCCCGGAGGCGTTGCTCGAAGGGCTCATGCGCTTGCAGGAAAAGATTCAAAACTCGCGTGGAACCTTTCTCGAACAAAAGCAGGAATTGCTCGAAACCCTCAACGCCTGACCGCCGTCCGCCCGGTCCGATCGCACCCGGTTTTTTCTATCCCATGACGCTCGCGGAATCCGCCGAAAAACTCGAAACCCATTTCGCTGCGACGGCCGGCGGCGACGCGACCCTGCGGCGGACCGATTTCCGCGGCGAGGTCGCCTTCACGCTTCCGGTGAGCCGGTTGCGGGAAATCTGCGAGTTCTGCCGGGAGTCGCTCGGCTACGATTATCTCGTGGATATCTCGAGCGTGGACAACTTCGGCGAGGAGCCGCGTTTTGAACTGGTTTACGAGCTTTATTCGATGCCGGGAAACCATTATCTCCGCCTGAAGACGGCGGTCAGCGAAGACGATCTCGAAGCCGCGCCGACCGTGTCCGACCTGTGGCCGACGGCCAACTGGCACGAGCGCGAGATTTACGACATGATGGGCATCCGCTTTGCCGGTCATCCCGACCTGCGCCGCATCCTCATGTGGGACGGCTATCCCTATTTTCCGCTGCGCAAAGATTTCCCGCTCGAGGGCAAGTCGAGCGACGTGCCCGAAGTCGCGTTCACCGGCGTCGCGCCGCTCGGCGGCGGACCGTTTGTCACGACGCCGACGACGGCGACCAGCAAAGACCGCGAACCGCGCGCCCGCCAGCTCGGTCAGCTCGGCGGCCCCGGCCAGCCGCAGCATGCGGACCAGCACGGCCGCGGCCGGTAGCCGGCATCGCGGCGGAAGCCTTTCCGATCGGACGGGCGCCTGCTAAACCCGGTGGCGTATGACGGCCCCGGAGCGACTCGCAGGCACGATCGAGCGCGTCACATTTTTCAACGAAGAGACGGGCTTCGCGGTGCTGCGCTTGAAGGTGCGCGGCCAGCGCGATCTCGTCACCTGCCTGGGGACGCTGCCCACCGTCAACGCCGGCGAAGCGATCCGGGCGGAAGGTGCCTGGGTGCGCGATTCCCAGCACGGCTTGCAGTTCAAAGCCGAGCGGCTCACGACCAGCCCGCCGGATTCCCGTGAAGGCATCGAGCGGTATCTCGGCAGCGGCCTGGTCAAAGGCATCGGCCCGGTGCTCGCGGGCAAGCTCGTGGCGCGGTTTGGCGAGCGCGTCTTCGATGTGATCGAGGGCGAATCCGCGCGGCTGGAGGAAGTGGACAAGATCGGCCCGGAGCGGCGACGCGCGATCAAGGCCGCGTGGAACGAGGGGCGACGCATCCGCGAGATCATGGTGTTTCTGCACGGGCACGGCGCCGGTGGCAGCCGGGCCGTCCGGATTTACAAAACGTATGGTGACCAGGCCATCGAATTCATCCGCGCCAATCCGTATCGGCTCGCGCGAGACATCCGCGGCATCGGGTTTCGCACCGCCGACGGCATCGCCCAGCGGCTCGGGATCGCGCCGGGCGCGACGGTCCGGCTCGCGGCGGCACTGCGTCACGTGCTGCACACGGCCGCCGGCGGCGAAGGGCATTGCGCGCTGCCGCGGGAGCCGCTCATCACGCGCGCCGTCGAGTTGCTGGGCGCCGAGCCGGGGGCCGTCCGCGAAGTGCTCGCTGCAGAGCTGGTCACGAGCAGCCTGGAGTCCGACGGCGCCGTGGATGGTGACGACCCGCTGATTTATCTGCCGCATCTGCTGAACGCGGAACAGGCGGTGGCGGAAAAAATCCGGTCGCTTGCGGACCTGCCACCGGTTTATCCGGAAATCGACTTCGACCGTGCGCTCGCCTGGTATGAAACGAAATCGAGCCGGAGCCTCGCTGAAAGCCAGCGCGCGGCGTTGCGGGCGGCGCTGGGCGCGCGCGTCTTCGTGCTGACCGGCGGCCCAGGCGTGGGCAAGACAACGCTGCTCGACGCGTTGTTGAAGATCGCCGGCGCGCGCCGGCTGCGTTGCGTGCTCTGCGCCCCGACCGGCCGCGCGGCGCAACGCCTTGGCGAAGCGACCGGACTCGAAGCCCGCACGATCCATCGCCTCCTCGGCCCGCCGGGCGCCACGGGCGGAGACGGCTTTGCCCGGAACGAAGGGACGCCGCTCAGCGGGGATCTTGTCGTCGTCGATGAATGCTCCATGGTCGATCTCCCGCTCATGCACGCGCTTCTCCGCGCGCTGCCTCCGGCCGCCGGATTGCTGCTCGTCGGTGACGCGGACCAGCTCCCTTCCGTCGGTCCCGGGTCGGTCCTGCGCGATCTGCTGGAGTCTGGCGCCGTCCCGGCGGCGCGGCTGACGGAAATTTTTCGCCAGGCGGCGCAAAGCGGCATCGTCACGAATGCCCACCGCATCAATCGCGGTGAGATGCCGGTCTCCGCGCCGAATCCGGGCCGGCGCGCTCGCCCAGCGGAGCGGGAAACGGCGGCCGACGCCCCGCCCGACGCGGCTGACGATTTCTTTTTCATCCCGCGCGAAGATCCCGAAGAGATCGCGGCGACCGTGGCGGAAGTCGTCAGCGCGCGCATCCCCCGGCGCTGGGGGCTCGATCCGGTGACGGACGTGCAGGTGCTCTGCCCCACGCACCGCGGGCCGTGCGGCACCCGCGCGCTGAACGCCCGGCTGCAGGGAGTGCTGAACCCGGTCCAGCCGGGCGACGAGACGATGGGCGTCGAGCGTTTTGGCTGGACGTTTCGGTTGCGGGACAAGGTGGTCCAGACCGCCAACGACTACGACAAGGAGGTGTTCAACGGCGACACCGGCTTTATCGAAGCGATCTCACCAGCGGACAGCGAGCTGCGGGTCCGCTTCGGGCAGCGCAGCGTCACGTTCGGGTTCGGCGAACTCGACGAACTCGCGCCGGCTTACGCGATGACGATTCACAAATCCCAAGGATCCGAGTTTCCGGCGGTCGTCATTCCGCTCGCGATCGGCCAGTTCCTGCTGCTTCAGCGCAATTTGCTCTACACCGGGGTCACCCGTGCCCGGCGGCTCGTCGTGCTTGTCGGCCAGCTTCGTGCGCTCGAGACCGCCGTGAGTCGGCAGCCGGACCGGATGCGCTTCGGCGGACTTCTCGCGCGCTTGCGCGGCTGATTCCTGCGACCGCCGGGGAGCAGTGCAGGAAAAAATCAGAGCGCCGCGGCGCGCTTCGCCTGCACGGCGGCTTCGAGCCACGCGATCCACGCCTCCATCCCCCCGCCCTGCCGCGCGGAGAGCTCGAAACGCTGCGCGCGCGGAGCGACCTCCTCGATGTTGCGCCGCGCCGCGTCGAGATCGACGCCGACGGCTTCAGCGAGATCCGTCTTCGTCAAAAGCACGACGTGGGCGTCATGGAAAATGCCGGGATATTTCAGCGGCTTATCCTCTCCTTCCGTGACGGAGGTGAGCACGACCCGCTGGTCCTCGCCGAGGTCGAACGCGGTCGGACAAACGAGGTTGCCGACGTTTTCGATGAACAGGAGGTCCACGTCGTTGAGACGGATTTCCTCCAGCGCATGGAGGATCATGTGCGCATCGAGATGGCACACGTTTCCGGTGACGATCTGGACGGCGGGCGCGCCGGTTTCGCGCAGGCGCCGGGCGTCGTTATCCGTGGCGCAATCGCCGACGATCACCGCGCAGCGCACCCGGTTTTGCAGCCGCTGAATGGTTTGCTGAAGCAGCGTGGTTTTCCCGCTGCCCGGCGAAGAGACGAGATTTAAGACCGCGACACCTTTGCCGAGAAAAACGCCGCGTGCGCGTTCGGCGAGCCGGGCGTTTTTATCGAGAATATTGCGGGTCACCTCCACGACGCGGCCATGGTCGTGGTCGTGGTCGCCATGATCGTGATGATGGTGATGCGTCCCACCCGGCTGGTCATGATCGTGACCGCCGTCCGTCGTGGCGGCGGGAAGGGACTTGCCCGGAGTGGAGCAACCGCAGAAAGCGCACATAATTCGGGGGGACGCACAAGGGTTCACCCGTTCCCGCGGACTTGCAAATCCCTCTCCGGCAGCGAACTATTTTGGCGCTGATCCCCGGTGAAGTTCGCCGGTCGCGCGCCCTTCCATGCACGAACTCTCCATCGCCCAGGGCATCGTCGGTTGCGCCGAAGAAGCCGCCCGGGAAAACGGCATGGACTCGGTCTGCGAGGTGACGATCCGCCTCGGGGCGCTGGCCGGCGTGGTGAAGGCGGCGCTCGAATTTTCCTGGGAACTCGTCTCGGAGGGGACGATCTGCGAAGGGGCGAAGCTGACCGTGCAGGAAATCCCCGTCCGGGTGTGGTGCGAGGCGTGCCGCGCGGAGGTCACGCCGCCGGAGATTTATTGCTTCCGCTGCCCGACCTGCCACGCGCTGACGCCGGATGTGCGGCAGGGCCGGGAATTAACCGTGGTGCAGATCCGCAACTAACGAGACGCAGGCCTCGGGCAGTGGCCGGTAGACTAGCTGGCGGCGGCAACCGCGTTGCCGTTCCGGCTTTCCGCCGCTTCCTCGATGAGCGCGCGCACCCGGTCCATGAACCGGTTCAGGCGGTCGGGATCAAACTGGTTCGCCCAATGCCCGTCCTTCTTGAAGTGCGAGCCGACAATGAGTCCGTCGCAGTTCGGCAAAAATTGTTCGACGTTCGAGGCGTTGACGCCGGACCCGACAAACACCGGCAAGTTGCACGCATTGCGGGCGGCGAGGAGCTCATCGAGCCGCGGCGGGTGCGCGGTCGCGGGGCCCGTGATGATGATGGCGTCGGCACGCATGAATTCGGCCGCGGCGGCAGTTTCAACGATGCCGAGATCGGCAGTCAGCGCGTGGCTGGCGTGCTTCTTTTTGATGTCCGCCCAGATTTGCACTTTCTCGGCGCCGATTTGTTTGCGGTAGCGCAGCAGTTCTCCGGCGCAGGCTTCCATGATCCCTTCGTCGGCCACGTGCGCGAAGACGAATCCTTCCGCCCGGATGAATTCCAGATTGGCGGCGTGCGCGATGGCGAGCGCCTCCTTGTTCGCCCCGGCGAGCACTTGAA
This sequence comes from uncultured Verrucomicrobiae bacterium, assembly GCA_963762725.1. Taxonomy (GTDB): domain Bacteria; phylum Verrucomicrobiota; class Verrucomicrobiia; order Chthoniobacterales; family SZAS-18; genus JAFAXH01. Next base: position 1,337,064 of record CAVXLY010000007.1, read on the forward strand.
TGCCGAGCGGCAGGCTGCAGTCGGAGCGCACGGCGAGCGCGACGACCGACATCGTGGCGACGATCTCCGGCCCCACGACGCCTCGCAGATAGGGCAGGTCGTGCATGTTCTCGATCATCAGGCAATTGATGCCGGCTTCCTGGAGCAGGCTCGCTTCGTAGCGCGCCTGGTCGATGATCTCGGTCACGGTCATCCCCTTGTGGCCGGGCGTGCCGGGCAGCGCCGGCAGGTGGATCATGCCGACGATCGGCGTGGAATCCGCGGAGGTCTCACTCGGCAACGCATTCGGCGGGGGCGGCGGCGGCGTGATGGGCATGGCGGCAGAGGAAAAAATTGCGATGACGCAAAGAATAGCGGGGCGGAAAAAGATTCTGGTCGTCCGGGCCGCGAGATTCTTCGGTGTTCGACGGCGAACCCGGCGGCTGGCGACGCTCCTTTTAAAAATTAGCAATCCCCGCGCCACCGAAGCGGAGAAATTCCCCGGAAAAATTCCCTCTTTTCCATGCCCGCGAAGCGCGGTCACCGAAGGGTTGCCCGGGCTGGCAGCACGATCGTCACGAAGGCGCGGAGCCGTGCCGGTCGAGAAACGTGCGCAACGCCTCCCGATAGCGGTCGCCGCCGGCTTGTGCCAGGCCGTAGTGCGTTCCGTCCGGGATCGGCAGCCATTCGGAACCCGCGGAGGAAAGGGCGCGAAACACCCGCTCGCCGTGCGCGAAGGGGATGTTGGTGTCCGCGTCGCCATGGATCACCAGCACCGGCTGGCGCAGCCGCGCGGCCACCGTCTCCGGATGAATCGTCCGGGCCGGAAAATCCGCCAGCCGCGTTCCGCCGGAAAGCGCCAGTTCGACGAAGCCGGAATTCGGTCGCCCCAGGAACCGGGACTGGTAGGAGGCGACGATCTCCGGCAGCGACGCAAACGTGCTCTCGACCACGCCGCAGGCCACCCGGGGGTCGATCTCCATCCACTGGAGCGCAACCGCGCCCCCGAGCGAAACGCCATACACGGACACCGGCCCCGCGAGGTCACCCCGCGCCTCCGCGGCATCGAGGCAGCGCACGAGATCGTGGCGTTCCCGATAGCCGAACGTGCAAAAGCGGCCGCCGCTCTCCCCGTGCCCGCGGCCGTCGAAAACCAGGCAGCGGTAGCCCCAGCCCGCAAACCACCCGGCATGCGTGAGCATCGCCTCCTTGCACGAACTGATCCCGTGCAGCAGAACGACGGTGCCGCGCGGCCGACGGCTTTCCGTGATCTCTCCCGTTGACGGCTCGATCAGCCAGCCGCGCAACCGCAATCCCGGCTCGACTTCAACTTCCAACGTAGTGAAATCGAGGCCGACCGCGGACGGCGTGCGCCCCCGATGAACCAGATGGCGCTCCAACCGGAATGGCTGCGTCATCGCCCGGCCCAGCAACGACTCGGCGACCGGCTTGAACCAGCGTCTCCAGCCAACGGCCGGCAGCCCTGCGGCTGCGGGTGACGATTTCATGATCGCGCGCCGCGTCGCCGCCGACGCCGGCGACGCCCGCGTCACTCTCGGGTCCGTTCGACCGGCTGTTGCTACACGTCGAGGTTGCGCACGTTGAGCGCGTTGTCCTCGATGAATTGCCGGCGCGGCTCCACGACATCGCCCATCAGGATCGTGAACATTTTGTCGGCTTCGAGCGCGTTGTTGTCGTTGAGATCGACCTGCAGCAACCGTCGGCGCTCGGGATCCATCGTCGTGCTGAACAGCTCCTTCGCGTTCATTTCGCCGAGGCCCTTAAAGCGCTTGATCTGCACCCCGCGCCGGCCGTTCTCCTTGATGCGGCCGAGAATTTCGGGCATCGAAAAAACAGGCTGCGCCACGGCGCGATCGCCTTCGCCTTCGACGAGTTCGAACAGCGGTGAATCCTGCGCGGCGTAGTGCTCGATGTTCAGCCCCTGCTGCGCCAGATCGGCGATGAGCTTCTGAATGGCGTTGGACTCGTAAAGCTCGACGAGGCGGGCGCGTCGGCGGATGCCGGGATGCGCGCCGGGCGCGCGGGCTGCCGGTGCTGCGACCGGCGGTGGAAGTTCGTCCGACCCATCCCCGGTGCCATCGAAGGTCGGCCCCAGGGGCGTCGTCGGCTCGACTCCGAAAAGATTCAAGTCGCGGTTCGCCGCCGAGAAGGCCCGCACGACGGTTTCATCGGCGAAGTAATGGACCGATTCGTTGTTGCCCTCGCGCACTTTCACCAGGTAGGCCGGGAGATTGCCGCTCTGCCGGTCGCGCTGCGCCAGGTAGGTCTCGAAATCGCCGCCGTGCCGCCGGATCGCGGTGGCGAACTTGTCGAGCTTTTCCAGGAGATCGAGGATTTCCTTGAGCTGGCCGTCGCGGAATTCCTTGCTGTCCGCAAGATTTCGGAGGCGCAGATCCTCGGCGCCGAGCGAGACGAGCACTTTGTTCAGCTCTGCGTCGTCCTGCACGTATTCCTCGCGCTTTTTGCGCTTGATCTGATACAGCGGCGGCTGGGCGACGTAGATGCGCCCGCCCTTCACCAACTCCGGCATCTGGCGGTAGAAAAACGTGAGCAACAAGGTGCGGATGTGCGAGCCGTCCACGTCGGCATCGGTCATGATGATGATGCGGCCGTAGCGCAGCTTCTCCATGTTGAATGTGCCGTCGCCGTCCCGGCGCTCCTCGCCTTCTTTCGGCTGGCCGATGCCGGTGCCGATGGCGGTGATCATGGTGCGGATTTCCGCGTTGCCGAGCACCTTGTCGAGGCGCGCTTTTTCGACGTTGATGAGCTTGCCGCGGATCGGGAGGATCGCCTGGGTGCGGCGGTCGCGGCCCTGTTTTGCGGAGCCGCCGGCGGAGTCGCCCTCGACGATGTAGAGCTCCGTGTTCTCTGGGTTCCGCTCCGAGCAGTCGGCGAGCTTGCCGGGGAGGCCGCCGCCGGTCAGCGCGCCTTTGCGCACGGTCTCGCGCGCCTTGCGGGCCGCCTCGCGGGCGCTGGCGGCGGTGAGCGCTTTTTCGATGACCTTCTTCGCGACCGCCGGATTCTCCTCGAAGTGGCGCGTCAACCCTTCGTAGGTCAGCGACGCGACGATGCCTTCGACTTCCGGAGTGACGAGCTTGACTTTCGTCTGCGATTCGAAACCCGGGTTCGGGTGCTTCACCGCGAGGACCATGACGAGCCCCTCGCGCACGTCGTCACCAGAGATGACCGGGTCCTTTTCCTTTAGCAAATTGTTTGCCCGCGCGTAGGCGTTGATCGCGCGGGTGAGCGCGGCGCGGAAACCGACCGAGTGCGTGCCGCCGTCCGGATTCGGGATGGCGTTCGTGAAGAACAGCATCTGGTCGGTGTAGCTGTCGTTGTATTGGAGGACGCAATCGATGTGCATGTCGTCCTCGATCTCGACCTGATCCTTCGTCTTGAACTTCACCTTCCGGCGCCCGTAGAGGACGATCGGCTTCGGGTGCAGCACCGACTTATTTTCGCCAAGCTGGCGGACAAACTCCTGGATGCCGTCCTTGTAGAAATACGTTTCTTTTCGGACCGGCTCCGCGCGCTCGTCCGCGAGGTTGATCTCCAGCCCCGGATTGAGAAACGCGAGTTCGCGCAACCGGCTCGCCAGCCGCTCGTATTTGAACTCCGTGGTGATCGTGAAGATCGTCGGGTCCGGCAGAAAGGTGATCAGCGTCCCGGTCGCCGCGGGGTCCGGCACTTCGCCGATGACGGTGAGCTTCTGCGTGGTCACGCCGCGCTCGAAGGCCATGTGATACACCTTGCCGTCGCGCGAAACCTCCGCTTTGAACCAATCCGAAAGCGCGTTCACGCACTTCGCGCCGACGCCGTGCAGGCCGCCGGAATATTTGTAGGCGCCCTGCCCGAATTTGCCGCCGGCATGGAGGTTCGTGAGCACCAGCTCGATGGCCGGCATCCCGAACTTTTCGCTCATGTCCACCGGGATGCCGCGGCCGTTGTCGCGCACCGTGCAGGAGCCGTCCACGTGGATGATGACGTCGATCTTTGTGCAGCAGCCGGCGAGGTGCTCGTCGATCGAGTTGTCCAGCACTTCGAACACGCAGTGGTGCAGGCCCCGCTCGTCTGTGGGCCCGATATACATGCCGGGCCGCTGGCGCACCCCGGCCAGGCCCTCCAATTTATCGATCTGCGCGGCGTTATATTCCTGATGCTCTTTGACAGCGGTGTGCGAGGAATTTTCGAGGTTTTCCGGCTCGGACATAGGGAGAAAAATCAACCCGTCGAATGACGGTTGCTTGAGGACTCCGAAATTACCGCAGAAGCGGCTCGGGAACAACCGTTTTCTCGGTCTGCGCGACACAGATTTCCGTCGAATTTCCGGACCGCCGGCAAGGGGCAAGAATTGCATCCACCTGCCGGACGGATTACAGGGAATAGCCGGCTGTTCCGCGGCTCTGATCCCATGGGCGGTCGCCGGCGGAAACCGCGTCGGCCCCCCGGCGGTTTTCACACCATGATATTCAACTCAAAAAATCGACTCGGCGCCCTTGCGGCCCTTGCCTTCGCCCTCGGCGTGCCGTTGTTTCTGCTCGCGCAACAGAACTCCACCATGACTTCCAACACGACCACCTCCGCTGCCGCTCCCAAAGCTCCCGCCACCGTTCCGCCGGTCCCCGAAGGATCAGAGGTCATCACGCTGGGAGCCGGCTGTTTCTGGTGCACGGAGTCGGTCTTTCAACAGATCCCCGGCGTTTCCAGCGCGATCAGCGGCTACATGGGCGGGAAGACGAAGAACCCGACCTACGAACAGGTCTGCAGCGGCGACACCGGGCACAACGAGGTGACCCGCATCGTTTACGATCCGAAGCAGCTGCCGCTCGAGAAGCTGCTGGAGACGTTTTGGAAGATGCACGACCCCACGCAGCTCAACCGTCAGGGCGGCGACGTCGGCACACAGTATCGCTCCGGGATTTACTACACCAGCGACGCGCAGAAAGCCGCAGCGCAAGCCTCGATGAAAAGCGCGGCGAGCCAGCATCGCCAGCCAATCGTCACCGAGATCCTCGCAGCCAGCGAATTCTATCCCGCGGAAAATTATCACCAGGATTACTACCGGCTGAACAAGAACAAGAATCCGTATTGCCGGATGGTCATCACTCCGAAGCTGGAAAAGCTCGGTCTGGAGAAATAAGCCGTGCCACGCGGCTCTGCCCGCCGAGTCACCGGCACACGCCGCTCCGCTCTTCCGATGAAGATCACCTATTACCTCGAAGTCATCTCTTCGTGGTGCTACTGGGCGGAGCCGGCGTGGGCGGAGCTGCAGAAGCGGTTCGCCGGCCGCGCGGAATTTGCGTGGAAGCTGGCGCTCATGGACAGCAGCGGTCTGCCGGGTTCCCGCGCGCAGTGCGACTGGTTCTACCGCCGCAGCGGCACCGTGACGCGGTCGCCGTTTTTGCTGAACTCGGGTTGGTTTGATCCCGAATTGCGGGAATATCTCGCGCCGAATCTGGTGGCCGAAGCGGCGAAGGATTTCGGCGTGACGGACGATCGCGTGCGCCTCGCGATTGCCGGTGCGGCGTTGCGCGAGGGCCGCCCGGTTGGGCGCTGGGAGGAAGCGGCGGCAATCGGCGCAGCGGCGGGCGGACTGGACGCCTCGCTTTTGCTCGACCGCGCGCGTTCGCCGGAAATCGAAGCCCGCGGGCGCGCGGCGACGCAGGAATTCCACGCGCTGCACGTCACGCAGCGCCCGACGTTTCTCCTTGAAAACGCGATCGGCGATCGGGCGGTGTTCTCCGGCCTCGCACAGGCGGCTCCGCTCATCGCGACCGCCGAGGCAATGCTTGCGGACGCCGCCGCGCAGGCCTCCTACGCGGCGCACCACGGCGGGCCGCCGCCGGCGTGACGACCAGCCGTTTTGCGAGGACGAAAGCCGTTCAGCTTCCGACGTAGGTCGCGATAAACGACTCGAACTTCAGCCCGGCGCCGATCGGCGGGACGCTTTCGCAATCGTAAACCTTCTCGCCGACGATCTGCAGCGTGCGGGTGTCGAAAACCATGCAGGTGATCACGCCCTTCGCCTGCGCGTCCCGCTCGGTCTGGATCGCCAGGTAACGGCTGCGACGGCGGGCCGCGGCGCGGCGGGCGGCGGTCATGCGCTTGTAAGCGGCCCGGGCGCGCCGGAGCGCGATGCGCCGCTGACGCGCGGTGGCGGGACGCTTCGCGATGCAGGCGATTAGATCGCCGGACGGCGTTTCCTTCTTCTTGGCCCGCGACTGGGCAAGCCGTGCAATAAAGATTTCGGCGCTGGCATCGGTCCATTCGCCGGCACGCGTGGCTGGTGCGGAGCCGATTAAGGGTTCGACCAGAAAAGCGGCGACAAGCAGCACGGCGGAAACGCGTAGGGGAGAGCGCATTCCGCAATGTTAGCCGACGCGCGGGCAGCGGCGCGAGCGCAAAATTCGGCCCGCGCGGGACGCGTCGCCGAGGTGAGATCAGCCCCCCACCCGTCCGCGTCCGCGCACGAAAGCCAGCAGCCGGACTTCGTCACCATCGACCGCCCAGACTTCGCGCAGAAAATCGGCCGGATGAACGCCGTGCTCCTTAAAGAAACGCCGGTCGCCGCCGCAGTCATACATCAGGTCCGGCGGAAGTTCCCCGCGCAGCTTGGCCTGGCCCTTGGCGATCTGCCGCCGCAGCCACGGGATGCCGCCGGCGCCGGCATCGTCCTTTGCCGGCAGCTCTGCGGTGACGATCGCGCGGGTGCTGAGCATGCCGTGCTGGACGTTGAGGAAATAATCGCGCCGCACCGCGCTGATCAGGAGGACGGTGTCCCAATCCGGGTCGCCTTTGTATTTCACATGGTCCTCCGCGAAGTCGAAAAGTCTCCTGCGCGGTCTGCCCCACCTCCGCGAGGGTGGCGAGCTGGTCCGTGTTGAAATATTTCGCCACGTCCCTCTCCCCGGCCCGGTATTGCCGGACGGCGTGGGTGAATATCTTCTTCAGCGGCGCATGCCATCGGTAGGGGCTCGGAGTCATCGCGAAAGGTTAGTCGAAATCGCGCCGACGCAAAACGCGCCCTCGGCTGGGACCGCCACGCGGTCCGGCACGGCGCGTCGCCGGGTTTGTTTCTTCCGGCGGGCCGCGTAGTTTTCTTCTCTTCCTCCCGCCGCCTCCACTTCCCCGATTTCATTCCTTCCATGTCCACGTTTGCCGCATTCGACACCCAGCTTTCCACCGAACTCGATGGCATCCGCGAACGCGGGCTCTACAAAACCGAGCGCGTCATCACCGGCCCGCAAAACGCGCGCATCCCGATCGCCGACGGCCGGCAGGTGCTGAACTTTTGCGCCAACAATTACCTCGGCCTCGCCGATCATCCGGAGATCATCGCGGCGGCGAAGGAGGCGCTCGATCAATACGGCTTCGGCCTCGCTTCGGTGCGTTTCATCTGCGGCACCCAGGAAATTCACAAGGAACTCGAGGCCGCGCTCAGCCGCTTTCTCGGCACCGAGGACACGATCCTGTATCCCTCCTGCTTTGACGCCAACGGCGGGTTGTTCGAAACCCTGCTCGGGCCGGAGGACGCGGTGATCAGCGACGAGCTGAATCACGCCAGCATCATCGACGGCATCCGCCTCTGCAAAGCCCAGCGCCACCGGTATCGGCACAACGATCTCGCCGATCTTGAGGCGCGCCTGCGCGAAGCCACGGACAAAAACGCCCGCCACAAGCTCATCGCCACGGACGGCGTCTTCTCGATGGACGGCACGATCGCCGATCTGCGCGGCATCTGCGATCTCGCGGACAAATACGGCGCGCTGGTGATGTTTGACGACTGCCACGCCGCCGGGTTTCTCGGCCGCACCGGCCGCGGCACGCACGAGCATTGCGACGTGATGGACCGCGTGGACATCATCACCGGCACACTCGGCAAAGCGCTCGGCGGCGCCAGCGGCGGCTACACCAGCGGAAAGCGCGCGGTCGTGGAAATGCTGCGCCAGCGGTCCCGGCCGTATCTCTTTTCCAACAGCGTCGCGCCGGTGGTCGTCGCCGCGTCGCTGAAGGCGCTCGACCTCGTCACGCGCTCCACGGAACTGCGCGACCGGCTGGAGGAGAACACGCGTTACTTCCGCGAGCGCATCACCCAGATCGGGCTCACCGTGAAGCCGGGCACGCATCCGATCGTGCCGGTGATGCTTGGGGACGCCGCGCTCGCGCAGAAGTTTGCCGCGCGGATGCTGGAAAAAGGCGTTTACGTCGTCGGCTTTTTCTTCCCCGTCGTGCCGCAGGGTCAGGCGCGGATTCGCACCCAGGTTTCGGCGGCGCATTCCCGCGAGGATCTGGACTTCGCGGTGGACGCGTTCGCGGAGGTCAAGCGCGAGCTGGGCGTTTAGCGCGCGGCGGGCCGCTCACGCCGGCGGGCGCACTTCCACGAGGTAGCGCTCGACGTCTGGCAAGGGAATAATCGACCGCGAACTCGGCGACATCGACGCGCGCCGTGCGGCCGTTCGCGAGCGTCCGGCGCTCCGGAAACACGGCCAGCGGCTGAAACGTGCTTCGCCCGCGCGGCTGGGCAAAGCGGCGCGTGTAGCCGGTGTTGATCGTGGTCAGGCTGACCCGCGCGGTGTGGTCCGCGAGCACCCGCGCGGAATCGAGGACGAGCACGATGTTCTCCCGCGTCCGGTAGGTGAGCAGCAGCTTCCGCAAACGCTCGGGGTTGACCCAGAAGAAGACTTTGCCGTTCAACAGCCGATACCAGTCCGCGGGCTCCAAGCCGTCGCGCAACACCCGGGCGAGCGCCGCTTCGTTCAGCGGTTTTTGGTCCCGGATGAGCGCCGGGCCGTGCCGCGGATGCTCGATCGCCACCATCTCCGGGCGCCGCTGGCTTTCGATCTCCGCCCGGCGCCGGCCGCGGATCCCGTAGAGGTCGAGCAACGCAGAGGTGCTCAGCAAGCCGTGCGCGCGCACGCTCGGCCACGCAGCCGCCTCCGCCATGTGATACAGCCGCGGGTAGCGCCGGCAAAAAGCATCTGCGTCCATGCAAGCCGGGATGTCGAAAACCAGGCAGACCGGGCGCGTGGGACGGCTAGCGTTTCGTTTCGCCGCGCGCTTTCATCTCGTCGCGCCGCATCGGCATGCCGTCGATCTGGGCGAAGATATTTTCCGGGCCGACCGGGTCGCCGGAACGAAACGCGACGTTCCCGTCCTTGCCGATGAGTGCCAGCGCGAATTGGCCTTCGCGCAGGTTCAGCCGCTTCGCGATTGCCGGCTGCGACCGAATGTCGGCGAAATCGATGAAGACCATGTCGCGCTCCTTCAACCCCGCCTCGGCACCGGCCCAGAGTTTGCGCGCCTGGTCCGCCTTCGCCTTCTCGGTCGCCGGGGCGTAAACGATGAGCACACGATGCTTCCAGCGCAGGGTGCGGAGGGCGACTGGGGTGTTGGTTTTCACGGTGGGTTTCGTGGCTTCGCCGGATTGGGCCCGGGCGGCCGGCGGCGTCGCGATGGCTAGCGCCATTGCGGCCGCGGCGGGGATGAGGAAGCGTCTGTCGATCGGATTTTTCATGCGAAGAATGCAGGATGCGGCGGGTATTTGGGACTTCGGGAAACCGCCGCCGGTGCGCGCGGTGCCGGAAAGCACCGTGCGCCTCGTCCCTACCCTTCATACGCCTGCCGGCCGGCTCACGACTGCATCGAAAAAAAGCCCCTTTCACCGCGTTCGAAATCACCGCATGAATGCACGGTGACTCCCAAAACTCCGGCACTCGCACCCAGCCGCCTCCTGCCAGGCGAACCGGCCGCCGTCGCAGCCCCTCGCATGGGCGGCAGCCTCTTCGCGCTGGTGATCGGCGCGGTCGCGATCGGTTTCGCGCCGATCCTTGTGCGCCTGAGCGAGGTCGGGCCGAGCGCGACGGCATTCTGGCGGGTCGCACTGGCGCTGCCACTTTTTCTCTCGTGGTCGGCCTGGCAGCGGCGGCACGTCCCCGGCGCGCCCAGCACCGCGGCGACCCAGCCGGTGCCGATGATCGCCGCGGACCGCTGGCGGCTCACGCTCGCCGGGGCGGCGTTTGCGGCCGATCTGGCGGTCTGGCATTGGTCGATTCGGTTCACCTCCGTGGCGAATGCGACGCTCCTGGCCAATCTTTCGGCGGTCTGGGTCGTCGTCCTCGGCTGGCTCTTCCTGCGGCAACGGGTAACGCCCCGGTTTCTCGTCGCGATGGTGACCGCGCTCGTCGGCATGGGCCTGCTCACGCTGGGCCGGCCGCAGCTCGGCCACGGGGCGGACCTCGGCCACAGCACGCTCGGCGACACGCTCGGAGTCGCGACCGCGATTTTCTACGCCGCTTACATGCTCGCGGTGAAAGACGTCCGCCGGCGCCTGCCGACCGGCACCGTGATGGCGTGGAGCGGCGTGGTGACGGCCATCCTGCTGCTGCCGGCGGTCTGGGCGTTGCGCGAGCCTTTCTGGCCGGAAACCGCGCGGGGCTGGTGGGTGGTCGGCACGCTCGCATTGGTGTCGCAGACGCTGGGTCAATCGGCCATCGCATTCGCACTCGCGCGACTGCCGGCGGCGTTTGTCTCGGTGGTGCTGCTGCTCCAGCCGGTCGCCTCGGCGGCGGCGGCGTGGTTCATCCTCAGCGAGCCGCTCGGCTGGGCGCAATGGGTCGGCGGCGCGCTCGTGCTCGCGGGCATTCTCCAGGCCCGGCAGGACAGTCGCTAATCGCTGGTTACGCGTGCGTGGCGAATCGTGTCTGCAGATGAAGGATTCGCGCTTCCGAAGGCCGATCGCCGGACGCCGTTGGCGGTGCGCGGTCGCTGTTCTCATCGCGGCGGCGATCCTCGGCCACGCGTGCTGCGGAAGCGGTGCGGAGTCCGGCGCGCTGGACTGGCCGCGGGCCGAAACCCACGCCGCCGCGGAAAACGCCCGGCTCGCGGCGCGACCGCAAGGCGCGGGGCGTGCGCGCTTCGTGATCTGCACGCTTTACTACACGCCGCGCGAAACCGGTTTCACCGCCGAGCGCGGTTTTGACGTCACCCCGGAAACGCGCCCGGGACTTGGCGGGCGTCGGTTCGGTCGCGATTTCCTGCGCGCCGTGCAGCGCGAAGGGTTCGGCCGGCTCGCGCAGCCGGTCGCCGGCGCCGGCTACCTCCATTATGAAGGCGGCGGCCGCTACGGGTTTGCCGCGCGACCGACCGGGCGCGACGGCGTGCCGCTGGTGCCGCGGCGTTCCTGCGCGGCGCGCGGCGGATTGCTGGCCAACGCGGGAGGCTTGGCCGTCGGCTCCGCGTGGGCGATCGAAGCCGCCGGCTGGCCCGATGTTCTGCCGTCAGACACCCGCTGGCGGGTCATGGATACCGGCGCCGCGCTGCGTCGCTGGCAGGTCGATCTTTACTGGGGCGAGGACGATCCGCACAGCCCCGGCGCCGGGATTGCGCGACCGCGCGGCACCGGGTTCCAATGGACCTTTGCCCGCGCGCGCCGGGTTGATAAGTAGCTGGGGCGCGACGATAGTTTTCCCATGTCCGCTGATGTCCGCACGATCCGCCTCCGCCGCCTCCAGGGCCAGCTCGGCGAGGTGGCTTATGAGCTGACAAAAGTTCATTTCTCCCGATTCCAGACGCGCCAGTGCGCCTGGCGGCCGGCGGTGAATGCCTACCGCTGCGCGAGTTGCCTGCGGATCTGCGTGGACCTCGCAGGCGTGGACAAATCTGAGATTGATTTGCGCCTGGAACCGGGCCGCCTGATCCTGCGAGGGAACCGCGAGCTGCCGCATCCCGCCGGGCACGAGGCGATGGCGCCGCACCATCGCAACGGCCTCCAGGTGCTCGCGATGGAAATCGACCACGGGCCGTTCGAGCGGCAGTTCGATCTGCCAGCCGAAGTCGTGGCCGACCGCGTCACGGCGGAAAGCCGCAACGGCTTGCTCTGGATCATTCTGCCGCTCCGCTCGCACGCCTGAGGCGCGGCGCGGGCGGCGGCCCGCGCATCCGCCGGCCGGATCGGCGCGTTCTCTCCGCGCAGGAAAAGCAGCACCTCCGTCCGCGTCCCGCCGAATCTGATCTACCCACGAAATTTCATGGAAACATTGCAGACCAAACCGCACGACCCGCCGGCTCCGGAAGAACCGTCGCCGCCCGCGTCGCCACAGATCATCGCCGTCTCCGAATCGTCGGAAAATACCGGCGGCAGCGCCTCCGTGGCCGGGGATTCCGTCCCGTTGTTGCCAGTGCGCGGCGTCGTCGTGTTTCCCGGCACCGTCGTGCCGCTCACGCTCGGCCGCCCGGCGGCGTTGAAGCTGGCGGACGACCTTTCCCCGCCGAGTCGCGTCATCGGTTTGATCACCCAGCGCGACGAAGAAGCGGAGAAGCCGCTGGAGAAGGATTTGTATCCCGTCGGCGTCACCGCGCAGGTGCTGAAGCTCATGCGCCAGCCCGACGGCACCGTCGTGCTCATCGTGCAGGCGCAGGCGCGCTTCCGGTTGCGCCGGATGGTGCAGGTCGAGCCGTATCTGCGCGCGGAAATCGAGATGCTGGAATCGGTGGTTTCAGCGAAGGACGACAAGGAAGCGGAGGCGACTTTCAACAATCTGCGCGACTCGGCGATGCGGCTCATGGAGCTGTCGCCGGACGTCCCCGAGCAGGCGCGCACGGTGTTGCTGAACATCGACGAACCCGGGCAGTTCGCCGATCTCGTCGCGGGCAACCTCGGGATCGATGTCGAGCACAAGCAGGCCATTCTCGAAGAAACCGACGAACTGAAACGCCTGCGTCTCGTGCAGGAAAGCGTCAACCGCCAGGTCGAGGTCGCGGAGTTGCAGCAGAAGTTGCGCAAAGACGTCGAAGGCCAGTTTTCCGATGTCCAGCGCCGCGCGTATCTGCGCGAGCAACTGCGCGCCATCCAGCGCGAGCTCGGCGAGGACGAGCCGGGCGGCGACGAGCAGGCGGAACAATTCCGCGAGCGGTTGAAGGAAGCCGGCGCGCCGGAGGTCGTCAGGCAGGCCGCGGAGAAGGAGCTCAAGCGCCTCACGCACATCCCGAGCGCGAGCCCGGAGTTCTCGGTCATCGTCAGCTACGTCGAGATGCTGGCCGACCTGCCGTGGAGCCAGCTCTCCGACGACAGCATCGATCTGCAGCACGCCCAGGCCGTGCTCGATCGCGATCACTACGGGCTCGAAAAGGTGAAGCGCCGGCTCATCGAATACCTCGCGGTGCGAAAGCTGAATCCCGCCGGGCGTGGACCGATTCTCTGCTTTCTCGGACCCCCGGGCGTCGGCAAGACCAGTCTGGGCCAGTCCATCGCCGAAGCGCTCGGCCGGAAGTTTGCGCGCATCTCGCTCGGTGGCATCCGCGACGAGGCGGAGATCCGCGGTCATCGCCGCACCTACATCGGCTCCATGCCCGGCCGCATCATCCAGGAGCTGCGCCGGCTCGGCACCCGCAATCCCGTGCTCATGCTCGACGAGGTGGACAAGCTCGGCGCCGACATCCGCGGCGATCCCGCGAGCGCGCTGCTCGAAGTGCTCGACCCGCGCCAGAACGATACTTTTGTCGATCGCTATCTCGACGTGCCGTTCGACCTGTCGCAGGTCATCTTCATCGCGACCGCGAACTACGCCGAGGGCGTGCCCCCGCCCCTGCGGGACCGCATGGAGGTCATCGACATCCCTGGCTACACGGAGGCGGAAAAATTGCGCATCGCGCAGAACTACTTGGTCAAGCGCCAGCTCGAGGAAAACGGGCTCAAGCCGGAGCAGTGCCGCTTTGAAGAAGCCGCGCTGCGAACCGTGATCGAGGAATACACGCACGAAGCCGGGGTGCGAAATCTTGAGCGCCAGATCGGCGCGGTGGCGCGCAACGTTGCGGCGGAAGTCGCCCGCGGCGTGAAGGGCGAGGTAATCGTCACCTCTGCGCTGGCACGGAGTATTCTTGGGACGGCGCGGGCTGTGCGCGAGGAGCGGTTGAAGACGAGCACGCCCGGAGTCGTCACCGGACTGGCCTACACGCCGGCCGGCGGGGAGATCCTCTTCATCGAGGCGACAAAGTATCCCGGCAAAGGCGGCACGCTGCTCACCGGACAGATCGGCAACGTGATGAAGGAGTCGATGCAGGCGGCGATGAGCCTCGTGCGTTCCCGCAGCGAGCGTCTCGGCATCCAGCCGGCGGCGTTTCATGAAAACGATCTCCACGTCCACGTCCCGAGCGGGGCGATCCCGAAGGACGGGCCGAGCGCCGGCGTGGCGATGTTCACCGCGCTTTCCAGCCTGTTCAGCGACCGCCCGGTGCGTCACGACGTCGCCATGACGGGCGAGATTACCTTGCGCGGCCTCGTGCTGCCGATCGGCGGGTTGAAGGAGAAAAGCCTCGCCGCCCTGCGCGCCGGCATCACGGACGTCATCATCCCGAAGGGGAACGAGAAGGACATCGCCGACATCCCCACCGAGGCGAAGGAAAAGCTGCGCTTCACGCTGGCGGAAACCGTGGACGACGTGCTGGCCGTCGCGCTCGAAAAGCCGCCGGAATCCGCGGAAAAATCGCCGTAGCCGGCAGCGTAGTCGCATTTCGCGCAATGTGCGGCGGGGCGTCCGGCGCGGCACGCAACCGGTCGGCCCGCGCGTGCCGAATTGATCGGGGGTTTCCCGCCGCGCCATGCTGCCGCTTCGTTGCCGCCGTTTGTTTGTCGCCATCGAGCTGCCGGAGCCATTGCGGAAAACGCTGGCCGACCTGGACCCCGGGCTCCCGGGCGTGCGCTGGCTCGAAGCGGCAAACCTGCACCTGACGCTTTCGTTTCTCGGCGACGCCGTCACCGCGGACGAGGAAACGCGGCTTCTCGCGACGCTAGAGACCGTGGCGGTCGCGCCATTTTTCCTGCCGCTCGAGGGCCTGGGCAGCTTCGGCCGCCCGCACCGGCCGACCGTGCTCTGGGTCGGTGTCGGTCGTGGCCACCCGCACCTTTTTGCCCTGCACAAGCGAGTGCAGGACGCCGTGCTGGCTGCGGGGCTGGAGCCCGACCTGCGGGCGTTCAAACCGCACGTCACCTTGGCGCGTTGTGGCCCCGGGGCGTCATCGGCGGACTTAGCGCGATTTGTGAAAACTCACGCCGGTTTCGAGGCCGGCATTTTCCCGGTGAAATCTTTCGCACTTTATTCGAGCCAGCTGGCGGCGGACGCTGCGATCCATACCCGCGAGGCAGAGTTTCCGCTGCGGTGACGAGAGGGGACGCCGGCGGGCGCGGTCTGCGTCGAACCCGCCCGACACCGCGGAGGGAGAGCACGTCCTTCCCGCGTTGTCGGCGCCGTCAGAGGCCGCTGTCCTTTCACGTGCCGTCCGGCAGGCGGAACGTCTCCCCGATCGCGCGTAGGGCGATTCGTTCCGGCCGGGCCGCCAGCGCCGCGGCGAAACGCCGGATCGGTTCGTCGAAGGGCTCCCGGCTCAGTCGAAACGTCTGGTGATGAATCGGCAGGACGTATCGCGCGCCGGCGGCGTCCGCCATCCCCACCGCCTGCTCCGGCGTGCAATGATTCGCGATCCAGGGATCGTAGGCGCCGATCGGCATCAGGGCGAGATCGCAACCGCCGGGGTGCCGTCGGCCGAGGTCGGCAAAGGCCTGCGGAGCGAAGGCGGTGTCGCCGGCGAAAAGGAGGGTCCGGCCGTTCCGCTCCAGGCGATAGCCGCAGTAGCCGCGGTGGGAATCGGTGCGCAGCCGCGCCCCCCAATGCCGCACCTCGACCGCCTCGATCGTCACCGCGCCCCGGCCGCCGGAAAACTTCAGCGTTCGCCGCTCGCCCCAGCGGAGTTCGGTCGCCCGTTTGCCCAGGCCGGTGCCGCGCAGCAGGTCCGCGGTGCCGTGGGCCGTCACGACTTGGAGGCCGCCGCCGCTGCGCCGCCGGAAACGCGCGCCGAGTCGGGCGAGAGTCTGGGTGTCGAAGTGGTCCATGTGCGCGTGACTGAGCAGCACAAGATCGATCGGCGGCAATGCCTTCACCGTCAGTGCCGGCGCCGTGAGCCGTTTCATGCCGAGCACCACCGGTCCGGCCTGGATGCCGATCCGCGGCCCCAGCACCGGGTCGGTCAGGATCCAAAGGCCATCCATCCGGAGCAGAACCGTGGAATGGCCGAGCCACGCGGCGGTGAGTCCATCTTCCGGCCAGGCGGACGGCTGCGGTCGCGCGGGCGCCGGCAACACGGGGCGCCGCGCCTCCGTCCAGAGCATGCGCAGATAACGCACGTCATGGCGCGAAACCGGGGGAAGCAGGCGCCAGCGGCGGCGAAGGAAATTCATGCGGAATACCTTTCACCGGGATCGGCTCCCGGTGCGACCGCGACCTTGCGCAGGCAGGGATTCGTCCCGTAGCGTCCCGCGGGCAGCCAGGAGCCGCCGCGGGCACATTTGCCCCCCGCTCTCCGGCTGCGAGTCTGTCATCGATCCATGGCCGCGCACGTAGTGGAAAAACATCTGGGAGTCAGCGCGACCGATTACGGCGCGGCGATCGCCCGGCTCGTGCCGCATTACGAAGAAGCGCTGGCCGTCGCGGCCGACGCCGTGATGGAGCATTTGCGGCAGCAGCCCGGCGCGCTGCGGGTCGTCGAACTCGGCGCCGGCACCGGCCGGTTGACGGGCCTGCTCGCCGAGCGGCTCCCGGCCGCGCGCTTCAAAGCCGTGGATTGCGATCCGGCGATGCTCGCGACCGCACGCGCCCGGCTGGCGGACTGTGCGCCGCGAGTCCGGTTCGTGGAAGCGCGCTTCGAAGCCGGTCTGCCGGCAAGCGGATGCGAAGCAGTCGTGGCGTCGCTGGCGCTGCACCACGTGCGGGCACTCGCGGACAAGACGGCGCTTTACCGAAAGATCCGCAATGCCCTGACGCCCGGCGGGATCTTCGTCAACGCAGACGCCGCGGTGCCCGCGGTCGGCGCGGCGCGAGAGCGCGTTTTTGACGCCTGGATCTCCCACCAGATCGGCGCCGGCATCCCGACGGCCGAGGCGCGTGAAAACCTCGCTCGCTGGCAGCGCGAGGAGGACAAATATTTCGCACTCGAAGAAGAGCTTTCCGCGCTGGCGGAAGCCGGGTTCCGAAGCCTCGACGTCGTCTGGCGGCGCGGCCCGATGGCGGTGCTGCTGGCGGTGCGTGAGCCCTGATTTTTCCGGCGCGGCGCGGTCGCGGCTTTTCCCGCGACCGGTAAAGCCGCACGGGCGTCGAGTGCCGATGCATCATCGCACCGAATATTCCCGATGAACGCTCGCCCCGAACCGGAACCCCCGGACTCCCTCCCGCCCGATCTTTCCAGCACTCCTCCGGCGGATGCCAACGCCGATCCGCTCACCGGCGAGCCGGGCGCGCATCCCGTCGGGGTCGGCCTCGGCGCCGCGGGCACCGCCCTGGTCGGCGCGGCGATCGGAGCATTGGCTGGCCCCCTCGGCGTGATCGCGGGCACGACGCTTGGCGCGGTCGCCGGCGGATTGCTCGGCAAGGAAGCGGCCGAAAGCGCCAATCCCACGGCCGAAGCCGCCGCGGACCCGGCGCTCGAGCCCCCACCACTTCCCGAATCGTCGGAGAATCTGGCCCCCGATCGGAATCTGGCGGCTCCCGCGACGGAATCACTCTCCGAGGGCTTCAGCCCGGAATCGGGAACCGTGATCGCGCGTGACAGCTATCCCGAGGCAGACGTCCGGGCGGACGCGTATCAGCGCTATCTTCACCGCCGCGAGCACGGGCTGCCCGGCGACGAACTCAGCGACTGGCTCGCTGCGGAAAAGCAGGTGCTTTAGGGCACCTCGCTCCAGCACGCAAAGCCACCACGCAGCACGTCCGCCGCCGGGCTTCCTGCCGGCCGAGCGCTACTTCTTTGCCTGACGGCTGCGAGTCGCCGCGGCTTTTTTCGCACCGGCGGCTTTGGCCGGCGTTTTCTTCGCGCCGCCTTTCTTTCCGCCGGCGCGGCTCGGGGCTTTGTTCACCGGTTTGCCGCGGCCGGAGCCGCCCGGCTTTTTGCCGCCGCCGGTCGTCTTGTTCACCGTCGCCCAAGCGCGGCTCGTCGCCTCGTCCTCGGGCACGCCGCGTTTCTCGTAGCCTTCCTCGATGTGATCCGCCTGACGCTTTTGTTTGTCCGTGTATTTGCTTTTGTCGCCTTGGGGCATGGGGATTCCTCCGGTTGCAGGCGACCGATCGGCCACCTGTCTGCAGGCCGATTCGCGCCAATGCCGGACCCTGGCTGGACAAAAGCGGGTTCTCCCGCCGCCCCTAGCTACAGTTGATCGCTTGCGACCAGTTTCTGGAACAACCCGGGCGTGTTTTTCAGGTCGTCAAAGGTGCCGTCCTGCACGACGCGGCCCTGATCGATCACCAGGATGCGGTCGCAATTTTTGATCGTCGAGAGCCGGTGCGCGATGAACACCGCCGTGCGCTGGCCGCCGCTCAGGATCCGCCCGAGGGCGTCCTGCACGAGCCGCTCGCTGACGGTGTCCAGCGCGCTCGTGGCTTCGTCAAAGATCATGTATTGCGGGTTGTGCAGCAGCGCGCGGGCGATCGCCAGACGCTGGCGCTGGCCGCCGCTGAGACGCGCGCCGCCCTCGCCGATGACGGTGTCCAGGCGCTCCGGCATCGCCTCGATGAATTCCCACGCGTTCGCCTGCTCGCAGGCGTGCCGAAGTTCCGCCTCAGTCGCATTCGGACGCATGACGAGGAGGTTTTCCCGGATCGTGGTGAGAAAGAAATAAGGATCCTGCGGCACGACGCCGAATTTCTGGCGCACCTCGGCCGACCGGCACCGCCGCAGGTCCACCCCACCAAGAGAAACCTGCCCGCCGTCCGGGTCGTAAAGCCGCAGCAACAACTTCGCCAGCGTGCTCTTGCCCGACCCGCTCGGGCCGACGAAAGCGATCCGTTGGCCAAAGGGAATCGTGACGGAAATGTCGTCAAGCACGTGCTGATCCGGCAGGTAGGAGAACCGCACGTCGCGCAGCGTAAGATCCGCGCGATCCGGCGGCGTCTCGGCGATGTGCGGCTTCGGGTCCGGCGTGCTGCTGGCCGTGGTGAGCAGGTCCAGCAACCGGCTGAAACTCGCGCGCGCCCGGCCGCGCTGGGTGCCGAGGCTGAAGACCAGCCCGACCGGTCCCTGCAACGCGCCGTAGGCTCCGAGATACGCCACGAGCTGGCCCGTGGTCAGCCGGCCTTCCCAGAATCGCCAGGCTCCGAGCGCGCAGACCAGTGCGAAGCAGAAATAGCCGATCGCTTCCTGCCGCATGTTGACCTGATGCGTCTTGATGTCGCGATCCCGCGCCTTCACCCGGAGGACGTCGGCGTTCTTCTCAAACGCGGCGCTCATCCGCTCCTCGATGGCATACATCTTCACGTCGCGATTGCCGCGGAAGATGTCGGTCAGCCGCCCGATGATCCGGCTTTCCACCCGCTGAAAATCGTCGTTGAGCGATTGTAGCTGCGCGCTGCCGCTGTTCATCGCCAGCACCGTGGAGACGACGAGGACGAGGAGGACAATTGTCAGGCTCCAGTCCCACAGGCCGATCAGCGCGACCGAGAAGGCGAACGCCGTCAGCGCGTTCGGCACGTTCATCGCGATGTTGTGATAAAACGACGAGATCTCGCCCAGCGGCGAGCCCATCACGTAGGTAAACAGCTCGCCGCTCGAATGCCGGCCGTGAAAGCGCAGGCAGAGGCGGTTGATGTGCCGGAAAAACTTCGCGCGCAGCTCCATGATGATCTGCTCGCGCACCGAGGTCCAAACCTTGTAGCTGCCATACCAGGCGGCCATCCGGAAGACGAGCGCCGCCACGAGATAGACCGCGAGCAGCCCGCCGAGCCGGAGCAGCCGGGCCTGAGGCGTGAGCGTCTCCGGCGTGAGCACGTCGTCAATGAGATACTTCGGCGCCAGGGTCTGCAGCGCGACGCCAAAGCCGGGGATGGCGTTGAGAAACAGCGCCAGCGCGAGGGCGCCGCGGTGCCGCCACGCATGCTCACGCACCAACGTCCAGAGACTCGTGGGCGCCGGCTCGTCGGTCCCCGGCGGTGGCAGGCTGGGCCGGGCCGGGGCAAAACCGGTGCGGCCCCGGGGAAGAACGTCAACCGAGGAAAACGGAATCGTGGTGGCATCCATAACAGCTGGAGAAAACGGGAAAAATTAAGGCGTAAACAACCGGAAAGTTGGTTCTGTCAGACGCGAGTCCGGTCCCGGCATATTCAAATTTCCTCCGAATGTTTTCCCCCCTCCGCGCCTCCGTGGGGTCCGGCATTGGGGAGGGACGTATTCGTGCAGGAACCGAGCCGCAGTCGGGCCGGTCGCAAAAAAATTTCGGCGGTCCGCCCGCCGGCCGTGGCCGAATAGACTGCACTCTCATGGAATCCGCCGGACATCCCGCCGCCCCCGCCGCCAGCGCTGCGCAGCCCGCTTTTCGCTGGGCGGTCGGCATCGAGGGCTCTTTTATCCCGCACCTTGGCATCGACCAATACGAGTGGACACAGCATGACCGGTTCTGGCGTGAGGATTTCGCGCTGATCGCCGGGGATCTGGAATGCCGGTGGATGCGCTATCCCCTGCCCTGGCACGAGATCGAGCGCGAGCCGGGCGTTTTTGACTGGTCGTGGACGGACGCCCGCTTCGCGCTCGCGGACGAGCTTGGGCTGCGGCTGATGGTGGATCTCGCCCACTTTGGCACGCCGGTCTGGCTGCCGGACGCCTTCGCGGAGCCGCTGTTTCCCGAGGCGATCGCCCGGTTTGCCCGGGCTTTCGGCGAGCGCTACGCCGGCCGGCCGTGCATCCCGACGGTCTGCCCGGTGAACGAGCCGCTCATCACCGCCCTGTTCTGCGGCGACATCGGCCTCTGGCCGCCGTATGGGCGCGGGCTGGACAATTACATGACCGTCCTTTCCCGCCTCGCGCAGGGATTGGTGCGCGGCATCCAGGCGTTGCGCGAGACGATGCCGGGCGTCGAGATCGTGGTCTGCGATTCGCTCGAAATCGCGATGACGCGCGAGCCAGAATCGAGCGAAAAGACGAGCCCGTTTCTCCGCGAATCGCTCGGCGCCGACGTGGCCCGGCGGGTGGAGCGGCGGCACATCGTGACCGATCTCGTGCTCGGCCGGATCGACGACCGCCATCCGCTCCACGGCTGGATGCGCCGGCACGGGTTTCCCGCGTTCGATCTGAAATGGTTTTCGCGCAACCGGCAGACGATCGACCTCATCGGGCTGGACTACTATCCCCACACCGAGGTGGAGCTGTTCACCACGCCGGAAGGTTACTACCGGCAGCGTTTGCCGGAGCCGCCGATCGGCCTGTTCCACGGGGCTCAGGACTATTGGAACCGCTACGGGATTCCGTTGATGATCACGGAAACCAGCGTCGGCGGGAACGACGCGGACAAGCTCGCCTGGCTCCACCGCAGCGTGGACGACGTGCGGCGGCTGCGAGCGGAAGGCTTCCCGGTGGTCGGCTACACTTGGTGGCCGGCGATCGACCATCTCGACTGGGACGGCGCGATGCTCCATCAGACCGGCCACATCCATGCGGTCGGCATCTACCGGCTCGAGCGGCAACCGGACGGGACGATGCAGCGCGAGCCCACGGAGCTGCGGGACGTCTATCGCGGCATGATCCGGAGCGGCGACGAGGCGGCCGGCGAACTCGTGCGATCCGCGGTCGATGCGGAAAGGCCCGGGGCGAGTCGGCGCGCGGGCGGTCCGGGCGGCGGCCGTCTCGATCCTTTGGATTTCCCGATCGTCGCCCACAGCCAGATCGATTGGATGGGCAACTGGCAGCGTCCGCAGGCCGTGCTTTCCCGCCTGCAGCGGCGGCATCCGGTGCTCTACATCGAGCGGCCGCGCTGGATGGTCAGCGGCGACGCCGACGACCGGCCCGCACGCTCGGCGCTGCGCGCGTTTCCGCATTTTCCGAATCTTTTCGTCCTCACGCTGCACCTGCCGGCCGTCCTTCGCGATCAACCGGACGCCGCGGCCGCGGAGGAGCGCCGGCTCGTCGCCGCGGCGCTGGCCCGCGCGCCGCTGGCCGGCCGCTTCGCGCAGCCGGTGCAATGGTTCTACGACCCAAGCGAAGCGCCTGCTTACCTCGGCTGGGAGGGGATCGGCGCCCGCGCGGTGGTTTACGACTGCATCGAGCAATGGGCGGCGTTTCCGGGCGCTCCGGCCGGGATCGAGGAGGACGAGCGCCAGCTTCTCGCCGCCGCCGATCTCGTCCTCACGCGGACGGCCCGGCTCCAGCTTGAGAAAAGCCCGCTGGTCGTGCGCGGAAGCTGCCGGCACCTGCCGGACGGTGTGAATGCTTCGCTCTTTATCAAAGCGACCGGGCGCCGCTCCGTGGTGCCGCACGACTCCGATTTCATCAAGCATCCGGTCCTCGGGTTTTTCGGGACCGTGGACGAGCGGCTTGACCTCGATCTCATCGCCCGCGTCGCGGCAGCTGAGCCCAACTGGAATCTTGTCTTCGTCGGCCCGGTCAGCGGCGTAAACCCGGCGATCCTGCCGCGCGGGGCAAACCTGTTCTGGCTCGGTGGCCGGCCGTTTTACACGCTTCAGGACTACGTGAAAGGCTTCGACGTCTGCCTTGTTCCGTATCGGCTCGACGGCGCGATGCCGTGGCATTCGCCGTTGAAGGTGCCGGAATACCTGATCGCCGGCCGGCCGGTGGTTTCGACCGCGCTGCCCGAGGTTCGGGCTACCTGGGAGGGAGATGTGCGGATCGCCGGGAACGCGGAGGAATTTGTCGTGCACTGCCGGGAGGCGATCAAGCACCGCGACCCGACGCAGGTGCGCGCAGCCCAGCGGCACGCAGCCCGGCGGCGCTGGCCGCGGGTGATGCAGGAGATCGAAGCCGCGCTGGCAGAGGTTGCTCCCGCGCACATGCCCGGAGCGCGGTGACGGCTCCAGTCCCCGTCACCGCCCCGGCGCCGTCGCTCAGTAAGCGCGGCACTGCTCGCCGGTTTCCATGGTCTGCTTGAAGCGCCACAGATCGCCGCTGACCTGCTGCTGGGGCTCTTCGCCGAATAGCTTTGCGACAAGCGCGCCGGCTTTGCCGCCGAACGGGTTGTAATCGAGCGTCACCCGCACCGTCGTCCCGCGCCCGGGCGGCTGCGGGATGAATTCGACGACGCCGGCATTCGGCACGTCGGCCCCTTCCGTCGAGCGCCAGGCGATGCGTTCGCCCGGTTTGTCGTCCGTGATTTCCGCGTCCCACTCGACCGTGCTGCCAAACGGCGCCTTCGCGGTCCAGTGGCTCCGCTTTTCGTCCTGCACGGTGACGGATTCCAGATGCTCCATGAAACCCGGCAGATTCGTGAAATCGCGCCAGTGACGATAAAGTTCGTCCGCCGGCTTGTTGATGTTCACGCTCTTTTCCACATGCACGGCGTAATCGGCCGGATCGGTTTCCCCACCGTCCGCATCATCGCCGATGCCGAGTGCCTGGTAGCCGGCGCAATGCCCGCTCAGGCCGCGGTGCAGCAATGCTCCGCCGGCCAGCATGGAGGCGAAGCTGTCCACCTTGCCGATGCGCCGCAGCCCGAAAAGCACGAGAAACGCGCCGCCCGCGATGGAAGCGTAACGCTCGGCGCGGCGGACGTTTGTGGACAGGTTGTCCGCCCCGACGGTGTGCTTGGCGGAGTCGAGAAAGTTTAATGACGAGTCTGAATTCATAGTGAGTCGTTGTCCTCACTAATCGTTTCCGGAGCCGCGGCGCGCCGTGCGGATTTCTCGGGTCCGCCCCGAAACGGCCGCGCCGGCTCAGCGTTCGACGATCACGGTCAAACCGAACGGATAGCGCCCGCACTCCGGCCCGTAGAGCACGAGGCCGCCCGGAGTCAGCGAATCCATCGGCACCGCGCAACGCAGCCGCAACTGGGTGCCGCCCCCGGCATTCTCGACGATCCGCCGCAGCAGCTCGCCCTCGGCCGTCGCCCGCGCCAGGTAGCCGTAAGCGCCGCGGCCGCCGCGCAAATAGCTCAGGCTGCCGCGGGCGTCGTGCGGATGGTTCGGCAGAGTGGCGTGGTAAACCGGCACGTCGTTCAGCGCGATCTGGAGCGTCGTCGGGTAGGCGTGCACGTCTGTCTGCGGCGAATCCATCCGGCATGACGAGGCTTCGGCCAGCACGCGCAGGCGCCGCGCTCCGGCCAGCTCGTCGGCACCGAGCGGGAGCGACCATTCGAAAAATCCGGCCCGCGCGCCGCTCGCGCTGTCGTCCGCGCCGGCGGCCGCCCGGTTCGGCAGCCGCTCGCTCCAGCCGCTCTGCGCCCAATCGGCCGGCGCGGCGCGCAGGATTGTCAGCCCGGCGACATCTTCCCGCGCGGGCGGATAGGTGCCGCGGGCGACGAAAAATTCCACGTAGTTCTGCGCGACATCCACGCCGTCGGCGGTGTGCGCGACGAGCGCGAGCCGGCAGAGCATCGGCAAAAACGGGCCGTCCGGCATCGTCAGCTCCAGGTCCGCCGCCGGCGCGACCTGGTGCGGCGGAAACGGGATCGGGCAGCCGTCCTGAGCGAGATCATCGTGCCGCCGGCCGAGCGCATCGATACCGCTGAGACGCCAGCGCAGAAAGACGTTTTCGCTCGGCCGCCGCCCGTAGTGGGAGCTGCTCACCGCGATCCGCACGGTTTCACCCGGGGCGCAACGCTGGATCGGCGGCGCGTCCACGGGCAGCACGTCGCCGTGATTGATGATCGCCGGGTCGTAGCCGAAATCCTTCGGCGTGCGGTCGTAGTTCAGGAAGCCGTTGTATTCCCATTCCACGTCGTGGAGCTGCGTGAAGACGTAGGCCGAAAGTTTCGGCTGCCGGCGCAGTTCGTTCGTCAGAAATTTGAAGCTCCAGGAAATGTCCCGGTCGCCGTCGAGCGCGCCGATGCCGCCGTATTCGCTGGTGATGAGCGGCTGCTGTTTTTGGGCGTAGCCCTGGGCGTAGTTGAAGAGCGAGCCGGCGTAGGTCGCGTTGACGACCTTCTCGATGTGCTCGCGCGCCCGGGCGTAGTCGTTGATGTAAAAATGCCAGGAATTGATGTCGGTGTCGCCGTGCGCGTAGTAGTCAAGATGCTCCCAGTAAACGACGCTCATGTCTTCGACGAGCCGCGTCGGGTCGAAGGACTTCGCCAGCTCCCACATTTTTTGCACCCAGGCGAGCGAGCTTTGGTTGGCGAGCTTCCGGGCGGCCGCGGCTTCGGCGCTGGCTTCGTCGTCCGGCGGGCGTTCGCCGAAGAGTTTGACGAGCTCCACCTGGCCGCCGAAGCCCCAGGTTTCGTTGAACAGGCACCACGCGATGACCGAGGGATGATTGAAGTCGCGCTCCATCGCGATCAGCATCATTTCCTCATACCGCCGTCGGCCGGTCGCCGTGTCCCCGCCCTCTCCGAAGTTCGGAAAATCGAGCATGAGCAGCATGCCGAGCGTGTCCGCATAATAGAGCAGCAGCGGGTCGTCGATTTTGATGTGAATGCGCAGAAAATCGAACCCCGCTTTCTTCGCCGCCGCGATGTCGTCGCGCAGCATCCGGGCGTCGCCCGCGGTGTAAACGCCGTCAGGATAAAATGACTGGTGCAGGGCGCCGCGTAGATACACCGGCTGGCCGTTGAGGCAGAGCGCCGCGGGCGCGGTCTGATCTGCCACGCTTTCCGGCGCGTAGGTCGCCAGCTCGCGCATGCCGAAATAGGTCTGCACTTCGTCGAGCGCTTCCTCCCCGCGCCGCAGCCGCAGCCGGACGTAATACAGCCACGGCTCTGCGTGGTCCCAGAGCACGAGTGGCTGGGCCGCGATAGAGCCGGAGGCCACGCCGCTCCCGGCATCAATGACCAGCACGGATTGATACGCCTGGGCGTCCGCGAGCGGCGGCTGGATCTCGACTTCCACGACGTCGCCGGGCCGCGTGCCGACGCAGGGGAGCAGGAACTCGGCGACACCGGCGTTGATGTCCGGAATGATGCGGAACGGCGCGAGGTGCGTGGCGTGCCGCGGCTCGATGAACACCGTCTGCCAGATGCCGCTCGTCGTCGTATACCAGCGCCATTGCTTGCCCACCGGCTGCTCGGCGTTGTCCATCGGATCCTCGACGCGCAGGACGAGATGGGCGGTGACAAAATCCTCGA
The DNA here is from genome assembly GCA_963762725.1 of uncultured Verrucomicrobiae bacterium. Taxonomy (GTDB): domain Bacteria; phylum Verrucomicrobiota; class Verrucomicrobiia; order Chthoniobacterales; family SZAS-18; genus JAFAXH01. The sequence goes on from CAVXLY010000007.1 coordinate 1,363,099, forward strand.
CCGCCCGCGCCAGAAACTCCGCGCCGCCGAGCGCGTCCGTCAGGTCGAATTCAAACGGCGTGTAGCCGCCTTCGTGCCGGCCGAGATGCACGCCGTTGCACCAGAGATCGGTGAAAAAATCGGCGGCGCCGACGGTGAGGATGATCCGCTTGCCCAGCCACGGCCCGCTGGCGCGCGGGATGCGCACCTCGCGCCGATACCAGCCGACCTCGAAGCGCGCCGCCGAACGGTGATTCTCCCGGGTGACGCTCAGCGGGTCGCGAAAGACGCGCGTGGCGTAGTAATGATCGTTGCCCGCCGCGTCGCCCTCGCCCCAGGCCGCGAGCGATTCCCAGGGAAACGGGACGATGATCTGCTCCGGCCATTCCGTCGAAGCATCCGCGCCCGGCGGCTCGAACCAACGCTCGTCAAGCCCCCGGCGGTCGCCATCGAAGCGAAATTGCCAGGCGCCGTTGAGATTCAGCCAGTCGAATCCTTCCGTGAAACCCCGCTGGCGATCGGGGCGCGGATACTCGGGACGGGGCAGATCGGTGGCGACGGGCATGGCAGGTGGCGGTGGCTCACGAGCGGGCCACCATCCTGCGTAACTCCCTGCCCGAGTTCAAGCCCCGAACCCGCCCGCGAGAGCGGATGGGTCGGCTCGCCTCTCTGCGGTTCTAGCCGCGCGTCGTCGCCGCCGCGGCACCGTTCGTCGCGCGAAGGTTTCCATTGGCGCCACTCGGCACCACGATCTCGCCTGCCCGGCCAGCGCCCGTCTTCTCGCGGTTCTGGATTTTCTTGAAGACCGTCAGCGCCGCGCCGACGACCTGATCCATGTTGTAGTAGCGGTAGCTGGCCAGCCGGCCGACGAAATGGACGTGCGGCGCCTCCTCTTCGGCGAGCGCCTGATACTTCTTGTAGAGCGCTGCGTTCTCCGGCCGCGGGATCGGGTAATACGGATCGCCCTCGGCCTGCGGAAACTCATAGACGATGCTCGTCTTGGCGTGCTTCTGGCCGGTCAGATATTTGAACTCGGTGATGCGCGTGTAGGCGTAGTCGTTCGGATAATTGACGACCGCCGCCGGCTGATAGATTTCCTGGTCGCGCGTCTCGTGCTTGAACTCCAGGCAGCGATACGGCAGCGGCCCGAAGCGGTAATCGAAAAACTCGTCGATCGGCCCGCTGTAGATGATCTCCTTGAACGGCAGGTATTCGCGCGCCTCCCGGAAATCGGTGCGCAGCATCACTTGATGTTCGGATGATCGAGCATGTTCTCGAACATCCGGGTGAAGCCGTGCAGCGGCATGCTCTGGAACTGGTCGCTGAAATAGCGGTCGTCCCGGTTCGTGCGCGTCGGCACGCGCGCGGTCACCTGGGCGTCGAGCTCCGAGGGATCGAGCCCCCACTGCTTGCGGGTGTAGCCGCGGAAAAATTTCTCGTAAAGCTCGCGGCCGACCTTCGAGACGACGACGTCTTCGCTGGTGCGGATGGCGTCGCGCTTCTCGGCCACGGAGGCGAAGAATTCCTCGACCTGAAACGCGGTGAGCGACAGGCCATACAGCTTGTTGATCGTGTCGAGGTTGATCGGGATCGGCAGGAGCTGGCCGTCCACGCTGGCGAGCACCCGATGCTCGTAGGCGCGCCACTTCGTGAACTGGCTCAGGTAGGAGAAAATCTCCGCGCAGTTCGTGTGGAAAATGTGCGGCCCGTAGCGGTGGATGAGCACCCCGGCGTCGTCGTGGTGGTCGTAGGCGTTGCCCGCGATGTGGCCGCGCCGGTCGAGCACGAGCACCTTTTTATCCAGCACCCGCGCCAGCCGCTCAGCCAGCACGCTGCCCGCAAACCCAGCACCGACGATCAGGAAATCGAACATAAGAAATTTAAAAAAAGTTCGCGCGGAAATGCGGGCCACGCGCCACCCGCCGCAGCCGGGCCGAACGCGAACACTTCGCGCCGGCGGCTGCACCGTTTAACCAAGGAATCGACGACGGCGTCCGCGCCTCACGCGGCTCCGCTCGCGGCAGCCGGCAGCTTCGCCGTCAGCGCGTCGGCAATGTTCGCTTTCATGCAGGCGACGATCGACTCCCAGGAGTTCTGCTTCGCCAGCGCCAGGCCGCGTTTGATCGCCGCGGCATCCGGGCTTTCCACGGCCTGCGCACACATCGCAATGAATTCATCGTGCGACCGCGCGATCTTCACGACGTCGCTGAACTGGAGCACCACGTCTTCGACCGCCGAAGAAACGATCGGCCGGCCGGTCGCCATGTATTCCAGCGCCTTGGTCGGGTTGATGAATTCCGTGTGCTCGTTCATCGCGAACGGCATCAGGCAGACGTCAAAGCCGCGCACATAGGCCGGCAGCATCTGGTAATCGCGTCCGCCGAGCCAATGGAGGTTCGGGCGCTGCGGCAGCGACGCCGGATCCACTTTTGTCATCGGCCCGATGATGACCACGCTGCCGCCCGGCTGCGAGTCGGCGATTTTCGCGACGAGGTCATAATCCATGCGCTCGTCGACGACGCCGAAAAAGCCGAAGACCGGCCCCGGCAGATCGGCGATGTCGGCCGGCACCTGGGTGCGCTTCAAGCGCGCCTTGCCGAAATGGGCGACGTCCACGCCGCAGCCGTAGGAATGGGTGTTGGCGTTGTATTTAATCTTGTCCTTCCCGATCTTCGGGCCGCCCGCGAAGACGACGTCCGCGATCGCGAGCAGCTCCCGCTCGCGGCGCACCAGCTCCTTCGGGGCGTGCCGGAACTGGCTGAGCTGATCCATGCAATCAAACACGATTGCCTGCTCGTCCATGTGCCCCGCGAATGCGGTGACCGCCATGGGGTCGTAAAACCACTGGATCGGGTCGCGGAACCGCAGTCCCAGCGGACCGGCGAGAACTTCCTGCACCAGGCGGCGGCGCTCCTTGTCCACCCAGGCGCCGTCCGCCCAGCGGTCCGCCGGCATCTGCATGCGCAAAACCGCGATGTTCGGGAACTCGGACACTTCGCGCACCTCGACCGCCGCCTTTGTCAACCCGTCGACGGGTTGGGGGCCTTCCACGAAAAGCACGGGATGACCTTCGAGCGAAAAGCGGGACAAAAATTGTTGCGGCCGCTGCCAGACCCAGTCCCAACCGAGGTGTGAGTGGACGATGATGGGAAACGCGACGGACTTGGAAACTTGATTCATTGATAAGACCCTGAAATGGAATGGAAAGCAACTCGTCCAGCGCACTCGACCCTGCGAGCCCGGCGGCGAATCACGCTCTTATACGGCGCGCGCACACCAACCGGGTTGGTCAATTTTTTCCCACTTCCGAGGTGCGCAGTTTCCCCCCGGGAATCCCCGATAAAATTCATCGGGCGAAACCGGGAGACGCCGCCGCGATCGGCACAGCACCGGCCTGCCGACGCGGTCACCGGAATCAATTTTCGCCCGCGGCGATCTCCTGTAGCGCGGCGACGAGCCGCTCGACTTCAGCCCCGGTGTTGTAATGCAGAAACCCGATCCGCAGCAGGCCGCCGCGATCCGCGAGCCCAAGCCGCTCGACGACGTTCACCGCGTAGAAATTGCCGTCCCACACGAACATCCCGCGCTCCGCGAGTCGCGCCGCGACGTCGTGCGGCGTGCGGTCGCCGCAGGTCAGCGCAAACGTGGGGGTCCGCTCATGACACGACGCCGGGTCGCCGATGCCGTGCAGGCGCCAGCCCGGCAGCGCGGCTTGGTGGAAGCGTTCCAAAAACGTCCGCGCCAGATCAGCCTCGTGCGCCTGGATGGCGCGCATGGCGCGTTTGTAAGCGGAGGCTCCGTGGTGGGTCGCGTCCCCACCCTCGGCGGCCGTGAGGTCATCGGCGTTCCCGCCGAGTTCCGCGAGATATTCGAGACAGGCCTGGAGGCCGGCGATGCTCTCGAAACTTTGCGTGCCGGTTTCCCATTTGCCCGGCGGCAGGTCGCTTGATGGCCGCACCTTGTCCGCAACGAGCGCATCGAGGTGCGCGTATTTTCCGTAAAGAATGCCGAGGTGCGGCCCGAAGAATTTGTAAGCCGAGCACGCCAGGAAATCGCAGTCGAGCGCCTGCACATCCACCGGCCCGTGCGGCGTGTAGTGCACGGCGTCCACGAAGACCCGGGCCTGGGGTGCGCGCTCCCGCACCAGGCGGATCGCGCCCGCCACGTCGGGGATGGTGCCGAGTGCGTTGGAGGCGTGCGTCAGCGCCACCAGCCGGGTGCGTGGCCCGAGCAACGGCACGAGATCCTCCAGGTGCAGGCGGCAGCCGTCGTCCGGCCGAAATTCCCAGGTGCGCACGGCGATGCCGCCGTCCCGATGGTCGCGCGCCGCGATCGTCCAGGGCGCGAAGTTTGCGTCGTGGTCGAGCGAAGTCAGCACGATCTCGTCGCCCGCCTGCCAGGTGCGGGCGAGCGCGCGGGAGAGCTGAAAGGTGAGGCTCGTCATGTTTTGCCCGAAGACGATTTCTTCCGGGCGCGACGCGCCGATGAACTCCGCCATCGCCCGCCGGGTCGCTGCGACCAGCGCATCCGTGCGCCGGCTCGTGGAGAACGTGCCCCCGGTGTTCGCGTTGTCCGTCCGGAGGTATGCGGCCATCGCGTCACCGACCCGCGCCGGGGCCTGGCTGCCGCCCGGGCCGTCGAAAAACACGGGCGGATTTCCGTTCAGGATCTGGCGGAGCGAGGGAAACTCGTCGCGCCGCGCGGCGAAAAAGTCAGAGCGGGATTGCATGGGAGAAAAGAGCAGGAGGAACGACGAACGACAAACCGCAGACCATTACCACGATTTTCGGAAACCGCGTCGCTGACCGCCCGGCGACTGTCGGATTGCGATGCAGGCATCACACTTGGACGACGCCGGTGTGAAAGCGGGCGCGCGGCATCGGCCGGCTCACGCATTCCAGCAGCTTTAACAACGTCGCGCGGGTTTCGTGCGGCTGGATGATCGCGTCGATCCATCCCCGCGCGGCGCCGTAGCGGATGTCGGTTTGTTCCTGATAGGTGCGCTGCACCCGCTCGCGGAGCGCCTCGTCCTCGGCGGCGCTCGCTTTCTTCTCACCGTCGCGGCGTTTGAGCAACGAATACACGACGCCGGAAGCCTGCGCGGCGCCCATGACGGCGTAGCGCGCATTCGGCCAGGCGAGCAGGAAGCGCGGATCATACGCCTTGCCGCAGAGCGCGTAGTTCCCGGCGCCGAAGCTGCCGCCGACGACGATCGTGATCTTCGGCACCACGGAATTGCTCACCGCGTTCACCAGCTTCGCGCCGCTGCGGATGATCCCGCTGGCCTCGGCGTCGCGGCCGACCATGAAGCCGGTGACGTCCTGGAAAAAGAGCAGCGGCAGCCCGGTTTGGTTGCAATCCATCACGAAGCGCGCGGCCTTGTCGGCGCTGTCGGCGTAGATCACGCCGCCCATCTGGATGCCTTCCGTTTTCGTGCGGACCTGCAGGCGCTGGTTCGCGACGATGCCGACCGCGTGCCCGCCGATCTTCGCATAGGCGGTGACGAGCGTCTGGCCGTATTCCGCCTTCGACTCCAGCAGCGAATCGCGGTCCACGACGCAGGCCAGCAGGTCGCGCATGTCGTAGGGCTTCGACCCGTCGGCGCTGATGATGTCGTAGAGAAACTGCGGATCGCGCGCGGTGCCGGGATCGCCGTCGCTGGAGGACGGCGGCTGCGGCGCCGGCTTGTCGGGCAGCAGGTCCACGAGCGCGCGGAGCCGCTGCAGACAGCTTTCGTCATCCTTCTCGCGGAAGTCCACGGTGCCGGAAGTTTCCGCGTGCATGCGCGCGCCGCCGAGCGCTTCGGAATCGATCTCCTGGCCGATCGCGGCTTTCACCAGGGAGGGTCCGGCGAGGTAAAGGCCGCTGCCTTCGGTCATGAGGATCTTGTCGCAGAGCACCGGCAGATAGGCGCCGCCGGCGACGCAGTTGCCCATGATCGCCGCGTATTGCGGAATGCCGGCGGCCGACATCACGGAGTTGTTGCGGAACACCCGCCCGAAATCGTCTTCGTCGGGAAAAATCTCGTCTTGCATCGGCAGAAACACGCCGGCGGAATCGACGAGGTAAAGCACGGGCAGCGCGCTTTCAAAAGCGATGCGCTGGGCGCGGATGACTTTCTTGGCGGTCTGCGGAAAAAAGGCGCCGGCCTTCACGCTGGCGTCGTTGGCGGCGATCATGCAGAGCTGACCCGAAACCCGGCCGATGCCGGCGATGAACCCGGCGGCCGGCGTGTCACCCCAATCCGGATACATCCGGTGCGCCGCCCAGAGTCCGATCTCGAAAAAATCGTTCGGATCGTCGAGCAGCCGGGCGATGCGCTCGCGGGCTGTCAGGCGTCCGAGCTTGTGCTGACGCTGGCGGGCGGCGGGCGTATCGCCGGCGCCGCGGATGACGGCTTCCTCCTGGGCGAAGGCGGCGCAGAGCGCGCGAAGATCCGGTTTGGCGGCAGTGGCGGAAATGGACATGGATGGGAAGCGAAAGAAATTGCGCGCAGAGACGCGGAAACGCAGAGGTGTTCGAAAAAGCCGAAACGCGGGCACCCTGGCCCGGGAACGGGTAACTCAGGCGGACGGTGGCAATTAGCTCAAGCCGGCACCTGCCACTCCTCGATCCGGCGTTTCACCTCGCCGACAAAGGCCGCGCCGCCGGCGCCGTTGATGACGCGGTGATCAAAGGTCAGCGACAAGGTCACGACCTCCCGCGCGGCCGGCCGGCCGGGGTCCGCTTCATCGGCGATCATCTCGAAGTGCGACTCGCCGACAAAGAGCGTGCCGACCGCGGGCGGAACGAGCAGCGGCTGGCCGGTGCGGACGCCGAAGCCGCCGAGGCTGGTGAGGATGACCGGCGCGTGGATTTCGCCATGCACCCGGCCGTTGCGCACCTGGGCGATGTTGTCGTGATACGCGGTCACAAATTCCGGCCACGGCAGCCGGTTCGCGTGCGGCACCACGGCGGTGACGAGGCGGTCCTCGGCGAGCGCGACGGCGATCCCGAGATCGAAGTCGCCAAGCTGCACGATGTGCCGGTCGTCCACGAACTGCCGGCGGAACGACGAATTCAATTCCGTAGCGCGCACGATGGCCCAGGCGAGCATCAGGGAAGGCGTGAGATTTTCGCCCCGGGCTTTCGCGGCGCGACGGGCGGCGCGGATGGCGCCCCACTTCGCGTTGACCGTGAGATACACCGGCACGACCTGGCCGAGGCGCCGCGTGATCGCGGGCGAAAGCGCAGGCGCTGGGGCCGCGGGCGCGGCGGATTTTTCAACGCCCGGGGACCGTGCGCCGCCGGCGCTCGGCTCAGTCACGATCGCGCCCAGCTCGGAGCCGATGTCCACGGCGTCGCCGACCGCCACTTTCCACGCGCCCATGGTGCCGCGGTGTGCGGATTCCACGGGATAAACGGCTTTGTCGGTTTCCAACTCGCACAGCGGATCATCCGGCGAAACGTCGTCGCCGGGCTGCTTGAGCAGCGTCACGACGCGGGCGTTGCGGATGCCTTCGCCGAGAATCGGCACGGTGACGATCACTTCTTCGGTGGCCGCCGGCGGCTCGGCGAATTCGTTCTCGCGCGGCTCAAGCGTGCTGACCTCCGGAGCGGCCAGCGCGTTGCGATCCGCCAGGGCGTTGTCGAGTTGCTCCTCCGCCCGGGCGTGGCCCGCCGCGACTTCCGGCAAACTGGGCACCGGCACCGGCGCGCGGCCGAGCGTCGCGGTCCGCCGATCAAGCGCAGCGCGCAAGGCCGCGGCGACCCGTTCGGTGTCCGGCAGCGCGGCAAATTCCAGGATCGGGTTGTAACCGATCATCACGTTGCCTTTCGACACCAGAGCCGGCGGCGCCACGAGATGCGGCCAGACCTGCGGATCGGCCACGAGCGAGGCGACGATCATCTGCCCAACGCTGCAGTTCTCCGTGTCCTCCTGCACGACAACGAGCCGGCCGGTGCGGGCGAGCGAGACGGCCAGCGATTCGCGGTCCCACGGCACGATGGAGCGCAGATCGAAAAAGTCGGCGCTCACCTCCCCGCCCATCGCCTGGAGCGTTTCCGCGCAGACCTCGACGGTGTCGCCCCAGGCCACGAGCGTGACGTCGTCGCCAGTCGCGATTTTCCGCGCTTTGCCGAAGGGCACCGGCGCCACCGGCTTCGTGGCGTTGCGCTCGACCCAGAGCAGATGCTTCGGCAGGAGCACGATCGTCGGGTCTTCCGCGTGCATCGCCGTCCAGAGATAACCGGCCGCGTCTTCCGCGGTGCTCGGCATGACGACGCGGATGCCGGGAAAATGGGCGATGGCGGCTTCGTTCGTCTGCGAATGCCAGAGGCTGCCGCCGGGCAGGTAGGCGCCGCACGGCGCGTAGATCACGACCGGGCATTTCCACTCGCCGTTCGAACGCCAGCGCAGGGTGGAAAGATTCGTGATGAGCTGGTTCCAGGCGGGCCCGATGAAGTCGATGAATTGCAGTTCGAAAACCGGCTTCTTGCCGTAGCTCGCGAGTCCGCAGGCGACGCCGAGAATCGTGGATTCCGCCAGCGGCGAGTTGCACACCCGGCCGGGAAATTCTTTTGAAAGTCCCTTTGTCAGGCGAAACACGCCGCCCTTTGGGTCTTCGATGTCTTCGCCGAAAAGCACGGTGCCCGGGTCGTCCGTGAGCGCCTTGCGGAGCGTCAGGTTCACGGTGTCGCCCATGCGATATTTTCCCGGTGGCAACACCGCGGTATCGGCGTCGAAGCGCGGCACCGGCCCGATGATTTCCGTGAGCATTTCCTCCCGGCGCGGATCGTCCGCGTTTTCGGCCGCGAGGTAGTCGTTCCGCACCCGCTCTTTGATGTCGCCGTCGAGCGCCTGGTATTCCGCGAGCGTGAGGTGGCCCGCGGCGATGAGCTCGTCGCGCAGCCGCAGGATCGGGTCACCCTCAGCCAGGCGCGACATTTCGTCGGCGCTGCGATACAACTTCTGGTCGTCCGAACTCGTGTGGCTGGAAAGCCGCTCGAAGCGGACCCACAAACAGACCGGCCCGCGACCGGCGCGCAACGTCGCGATGGCGTCCGCGCAAACCCGGTGCATCTCCGCGACGGACGCCCCGTCCACCACGCGCCAGCTTTCGGCCGGCAGCGCGCCGATGGCCAGCGGATTGGTCCGGCGGGTCGGCGTCGAGATGCCGTAGCCGTTGTCCTCGACGATGAAGAGCACCGGCAGCGAGCGTTCCAGAGCGAAGCAGACGGCTTCGTAAAAATCGCCCTGCCGCGTCGCCGCGTCGCCGATGCTGGTGGAGACAAAATCAGTTCGCCCATCGAGCTGCATGCCCCAGGCCATCCCGCAGGCGGGCAACATCTGCGCGCCGGTCGGCGTGGCCACGCTCCAAAAACCAAAGCGCTTGTAGGTGCCGTGCGCCGGCATCTGGCGGCCGCCGGTGGAGGAGTCACGCTTGGCGAAATAATCGAGCGCCAGCTCGTGCGTCGTGGCGCCGCGGCCAAGCAGAAACGCCCGGTCGCGATAATACATGCAGCTCATGTCGCCAGGCCCCATCAGCCGCGCCAGCACGGCCATGGCTTCGTGGCCCATGCCGGAAACGTGGAAATGCCCCTTCCCCTGGCGGTTGAGGCTTTCCTGACGCAGGTCGCCGTGCCGGCTTTCCAGCATGACTTCGAGCAGGGCGCGCTGGTCCGCGACGGTGAGCGCGGACGCGGGAGTTTCGGCAATCGGAGGGGGAACGGTGGCGAGCATAGAAAAGCGGGGGAGCGTTGAGAATCGGAACGAAACCGAGAGGAGAAAAGTGGCGATTTGGAAAGGGAAAGGAGCGAGCCGTGCGACGCGAGCAACGAGCCGGCCGCGGACCGGAGAAGGGTTCTAATATTCTTCGCCAGTCTCCCACCGGGGAGGCCGCTTTTCCAGAAACGCCGCGGCGCCCTCGCGCGCTTCCGCGGAGCCGCGTGCAGCGCGATGGGTTTCCAGCGCCAGCCGGCAATCGTCCTCCAGCGAACGCGGCGCCAGCTCGCGCAGCAGCCGCTTGGTGCCGGCAAGCGCGCCGGGAGCGGATCCCGCGAGCGAGGCTGCCAGCGCGGCGATCCCGGCATCCAGTTCCGCGGCAGGGAACCACGCGGCTGACGAGTCCGATCTCGAGCGCCCGCCGGGCCGGGAGCATTTCTCCGAGCAGGAGCAGCTCGCGGAGATCGCGCTCGCGCAGTTGGCGGCGCAGGAAGGCGTTTACCAGCGCGGGAACCAGTCCGCGTTTCACCTCCGGCAGGCCGATGCGCGCCTCCTCCGCCATCCAGGCGAAATCGCAGGCCGCCACGAGGCCGACTCCGCCGGCGACCGCGTGACCGTGGACGGCGGCGACGGTGACGAGCGGACAATTCGCCAGCGCCAGCAGGACGTCGCGCACGCCTTCCGCCGTCGCGTGCGGATCGCCGCCGGTGGCGTTCAGATCCATGCCGGAACAAAACGCCGGGCCCGCCCCGCGCAGAATCAGTAGTCGCGGCCGGGGCAGGAGGTCCGGAGCTTCGGCGACCGCTTCGCGCAAAGCCAGCAGCAGCGGCAGGTGCAGCGCGTTGCGACGCGCGGGGCGGTTCAGGGTGAGCGTCACCGTGCGCGCCGCGGCGTCCGACGCGATGATCAACTCCGGCGATGGCTCCATGGGCAGATGTTTTCTTCCTGCGGGCACCCGGCGTGGCTTTGCACGCGGGATCGCGGCTCAGCCTGCCTGCGGCGGGCCACGCACCGGTCGGAAGACGGACAAACAATCCGGCGTCCGCGGCGGCGACTGGAGCAATCCTGGGGGGAGAGCCGTCTGGCAGTGAGGGATGCTAGCCCGTCCGGTCGGGGCAGCAAGTCGAAAGCTCACCCGAGGGTGTAGCGTTCGCGTTCCGCTCATTGCCGACGCGGCTCGATGAGCCGTCATCGTTTTGATTCTGCGCCTCGCCGCGGCGCCTCCTCAGCGCCACCCGGGCCGCCGTCCACGCCCCGTTCCGACTTGACCTCCCGGCTGCCACGCCGGTAACCTCCGGGGCGGAGATTCCCATGACTGCCCACTCGTTTTCAGCCCGCCTCGCCTTGCGCGCCGCCACCCTTGTTCTCGCCGCCGTCGGCGCTGCGGCCGGCGCTCGTGCCGCCGTGGTGATTTATAACAGCCCGGACGGTCCGCCGCCGACGCCCGCGGAATTTTTCTCCGCCGCGGTGTCGGGCGACGTGGAAGCCCTGCGCGGTTTTCTCACCGCCGGGGTCAATGTGAACTCCGCGCTCCCGGTGCCGGCGCCGCCCGCGCTGTCCGAGAACATCAATCCGCGCACCTTCACCGGGTTGCTGTTGCGCCAGGGCAACGCTTCGGCCCTGATGCTCGCCGCCGCGAATCGCCAGCCCGCCGCCGTTGAGGCGCTGCTTGATGCCGGCGCCAACCGTTTTGCCAGCACCCGCACCGGCACCCGGCCGCTCGACATCGCCGCGGAGCTTGGCGACATCGCCGGCATGCAGCAAATGCTCGGCGTCCGGCCCGGTAGCGATGCGGCGACGCTTTCGGTCGAAGTCGATCTCTACGCGCAACGGGCCACGATTTTGCGGGCCGGCATTCCGATGCTTTCCACCGAGATTTCCAGCGGCAAGCCCGACATGCCGACGCCGCCCGGCACCTACGTGGTCACGCAGAAATACAAGGACTGGCACTCGACGCTTTATAACAATGCCTCGATGCCGCACTTCCTACGCTTGAGCTGCGGCGCGGTCGGACTGCACGCCGGCCATCTGCCCGGCCGGCCGGCGAGCCACGGGTGCATCCGCCTGCCGCCCGCGATGGCGAAGCGGTTCTACGACTTCGTCCCGACCGGCACCGTGGTCACGATCCGCGGCCCGGAGACGAAGCCGGCGCACGTGGTTCGCGCCCGTTGAACTGCCCCGCGCGGCTTCCTCAGCTTTGCTGCGCGCGGATCGACTCGACTTGCTGACGGTGCAGCCGCTGGTGGATGGCGTTCACGCAATGCCAGCGGTGGGCGTTGATCAACCCAAACCAGGGATGGGGAAAGCGAGCGCGCAGTTCGTCCGCCGTCGGTTCCGGTTGCGCGCCTAATTCCGCAGCGGCCGCGAGCAGCGCAAGAAAGCGAGCGTGAGTCTCCGACGGGGTCGCGATGCCGAGCGGCTTCACGTCCGCCGTGCCGACCGCCGGCACCGGCGGCACCGCTCCGGCTCGGAGCGCCCCCGCGGTCGCCACGATCATTTCACCCACGATGCAGAGGTGCTCGACCGTCATCGCGACCGACCAGTCGCGCGACGAATCCTCGATGCCGCGCAACCGCGGGATCAGTGTCCGCTCGCCGAGCCGATCCGGGTCCGTCGCTTCCCAGAGCGCCAGGATCTTTTCGCCTTCCCGCCGGTAAAGCCCCGCCGCGCCGGCCCAGGAAAGCTTCCGGGCGGCGCGCGGGATGAGAACGTAGCGGACGATCGCCCATTCCAGAAACGGCAGCCCGGCGCCCGGCGCCTGGGTGATCGGCGGGGTGCCGGCGTTCGTGGACATGGAAGGAGGCGCGGTTGCGCGCGGCGGATCTCGGCCCTTGGCCGGATGTTAGAAAATGTCCCTTGGCCGCCCCTCCACGAGCACCCGCCGATCGAGTCGCAAGGCTTCGCCGACCGACCACGCCTGAAACGGGCAGCCGGCCGGCCGCCGCGGCGATTCGGCGTCCGCGATCTCGGGCAGATGGCCCAGACCGGCGTCGTGGATGTGGGTCAACAGCGGGTCGAGAAATCGCCGCCGCGCTTCCGCGATGGCTTCGGCAGTGTCGCCGCGCACCCGCACCCAGGCTTCGACAAACGGCCCCAGGAGCCATGGCCAGACCGTGCCCTGATGATACGCGCCGTCCCGCTCGGCCGCGCCGCCTTCGTAGCGCGGCTGGTAGCCGGTCGAGCCGGGCGCCAGGGTGCGCAGGCCATACGGGGTGAGCAATTTTTCCTCCACCGCCGCGACGACGAGCACGGCTTCGTGCGGGGCGAGCAGGGAAAACGGCAGGCCGCCGACGGCAAAGATCTGGTTCGGCCGGAAGCTGTCGTCGTCCTTGCCGGAGACGTGGTCGCAGTCCGCGACGTCGAGCAGCGACCCGCGCAGGTCGTCGTAGAAGCGGCGCTGAAACGAAATCAGGCCAGTCTCGAAAAGGTCGTGCCAGCGCGAAGCCGGCACCGGCGCGCCGACGGCGTGCAGCGCGTTGAGCCAGAGCGCCTGGATCTCCACCGGCTTGCCGACGCGCGGCGTCACCGGCACCAGGCGACCGGCGCGCTCGATGCGGGCGTCCATCCAGGTAAGCGCCCACTCGGAATCCGGCACGCCGCAAGCCAGCAGGCCATCCGCGGGATCAAGCCGGATGCCGAAGCGCGTGCCATCCCGGTAGCCGGTGAGAATTTTTTCCGCGGTCGCGTGCAACGTGTCTCGCTGTCCGGCCGGCACCGGTTTTCCGACGGCGCGCAGGGCGTTGAGATAATCGCAGGCGGCGATGATGAACCAGAGCGAGGCATCGACCGAGTTGTATTCCGGCTCCGCGCCGTCGTCCGGAAACCGGTTCGGGCACATCCCCTCGGAAACCGTCGTGGCCCAGCGTAAGAGAATCTCCCCGGCGTCCTTAAAGCGGCCGGTCGCCAGACACAGCCCGCGCAGCGAGATGAACGTATCGCGACCCCAATCGGTGAACCACGGGTAGCCGGCGAGGATCGTCGGGCCGCGCCGGTTGCGGATGAGATAAGCACTGCCCGCCCGGGCGAGCGAGTCGGCGTGGCGCGTCGTGGCCGCGGCGCGCCGGCCGGCTTCGAATTCCTCGATGATGTCGAAGAACCGCGGCTCGGCGTCCGGCGAGATCGGCAGGGCACTCGCGTCGTAGGCGCCCTCCGCGGCAAACGCGAGCACCGCACGGCGCTGCGCGGTTTCCCCGGCGGTGGAAGGCTGGCCGCGGGCATCGACGGCCGCGCTGTTCGGCGCCCCGGAGGCGAGCCGCCAGGTGAACTGGCCCGGCGACGCGAGATCCTCCTCGCAGGGCAGCCCGCGCTCGCGTTCCCGGCGGTAGAGAAAATTCCGATACCAGAGCGGGTCGTGCTGATACGCACCGTCGCTCCAGGCGTGCAGCGCGGGCACCGCGGCATACGGCTTCCAGGTGAGTCGGCCCCGGGTCAGACGGGGATTGAATTCGAACGCCGGATTCTGCTGCTGCAGACCGTGGTAATCGCGCCCGGAAAGAAACGGCCGAACGTGAAACTGCCAGCCGCCGTCATCTGCGCCCTGCGTGCCGGCGTCCAGCAGGCGCCAGGAGAGGAGCACGAGCGCGGCGCCGGGCACCACGAAGAAATCCTGCGCCACGACCGGCCCGCCTTCGCCGAACCGGAACGTCCAGCGCGGCCACGGCTCGTAGGTGAAATCGGTGATCGCATCGACGCCCCGCGGCTGGACGACATCGCCTTGATAAAACTGCGTGGAAACGAAATGCCGCTCGCCCGCCGCATTTTCCAGCCACGCTTCGACGCCGTTGACCAGCACGTAGCGCCCGGCCGGCACCCCACCGGCGGACCCGGGATCGACCGTGCCGAGCACCAGCGCGTGGTAACGCCGGGTGCGCTCGCCGCTGACCGTGCCGGAGGCGAAGCCGCCGCGGCCATCGGGTTCGAGCCATTCGGCGTGCGGATCGTAGCGGAGCGGCGTCATGGCGGCGGACAGGGAACGGCGGGCGCGGGAAATAGATGGGGCGATCCGTGAAGGTGGAGCATTCGCGAAGCCAGCGGGCGCGGACAAGCGCAAACTTCTCGCCCCCGCTGAATGCCCATTCGCGCCGCGCGGGGCAGGCGTCCGTTTGCCAGCACCAGTGAGACCGCGTTTATTGCCGCTCCTGCCTATGCCCCAATCCCCTCTCCCCACTTCTCTGCGCGCCTCCGCGCGGGTTTCCTGCCGCCGCGCGGCCACTCTGCTCGCCGCCCTCTTGCTCGCGCAGCCGGCGCTGCACGCCGCGACTGAAACCGGCGTGCCGCTGCCGCCGCCCGGGCCGCCGATCGACCCGGCCAACCTGGACCGCAACGTCAAGCCGTCGGAAGATTTCTTCCAGTTCGCCGGGGGCGGCTGGCTGGAAAAAAACCCGATCCCGGGTGAGTATGCGCGCTGGGGCTCGTTTGAAATCCTCGCCGAGCGCAACAACGCCGTGCTCAAGGCGCTGCTCGACGAAACCGCGAAAAATCCCGGCCAGCCCGGCACCGCGCGCCAGAAGGTCGGCGACTTTTTCGCCAGCGGCATGGACGAGGCGCAGGTGAACGCCGAGGCCGCGAAGCCGCTCGCCCCGGAGTTCAGCGCCATCGCGGGATTGAAGGACCGCGCCGAGCTGCCGAAGGCCGTCGCCCGGATGCATCGCCTGGGGCTGAACGCCGTTTTCAACCTCAACGCCGACGCCGACGAAAAGAACAGCCGCCTCGCGATCACCCAGCTTTACCAGGGCGGCCTCGGCCTGCCGGACCGCGATTATTACACGAAAGAGGACGAGAAATCGAAAGCCCTGCGCCAGGCGTATCAGGAGCACGTGACGAAGATGTTCACGCTGCTCGGGGACGAGCCGGCGAAAGCCGAGGCCGCGGCGAAAACCGTGCTGGCGCTGGAAACCGAGCTGGCCAAAGCGTCGAAGACCCGCGTCGAGCTGCGCGATCCTGAGGCGAATTACCACAAGATGAGCCTCGCCGAGCTGACGAAGCTCGCGCCGGGCTTCGACTGGAAAACTTACTTCACCGCGATGGGCGTGCCGGAGCCCGGCGACATCGACGTGAAGCAGAACGACTTCATCAAGCGCATCGGCGAGCTGGCCGCGAACACGCCGCTCGACGACTGGAAGACCTATCTGCGCTGGCATCTGCTGCGCGACACCGCCCCGGACCTGAGCCAGGCGTTCGTGGACGAAAACTTCCGCTTTTACGGCGCGACGCTCACCGGGGCGAAGGAAAACCGGCCCCGCTGGAAGCGCATCCTGCGCGAGGTGGACGCCGGCCTCGGCGAGGCGCTGGGGCAGTTGTTCGTGGAAAAGGCGTTCACGCCGGAAGCGAAAGAACGCGCGAAGGCGCTCGTCGAAGATCTCCGCGCGGTGCTGAAAGAGCGCATCGAAAAGCTCGAATGGATGAGCCCGGCGACCAAGGAAGCCGCGCAGAAAAAGCTCGCCGCGTTTGCGGTGAAGATCGGTTATCCGGACGAATGGCGCGATTATTCGAAGCTCGAAATCAAGCGCCAGCCGCACGTGCTGAACGTGCTGGCGGCCAATGCATTCGAAGTCCAGCGCGTGCTGGCAAAGATCGGCAAGCCGGTGGACCGCAAGGAGTGGGGCATGAGCCCGCCGACGGTGAACGCCTATTACAATCAGTCGAACAACGAGATCGTTTTCCCGGCCGGCATTCTTCAGCCGCCGTTCTTCGACGCGAAGGCCGACGACGCCGTGAACTACGGCGGGATCGGCTCGGTCATCGGCCACGAAATGACGCATGGCTTCGACGACCAGGGCCGCCAATACGACGCCGAGGGCAACCTCAAGAATTGGTGGACCGAAGAGGACGCCAAACGCTACAAGGAACGCAGCGAGGCGATCGTCGCGCAGTTTGATCAATACAAGCCGCTGCCCGACGCCAGCATCAACGGCCGTCTGACCCAGGGCGAAAACATCGCCGACCTCGGCGGCGTGAAGATCGCCTACGAAGCGCTCCAAAAAGCGCTCGCCCGCCAGGGTGCCGACGCAACGACCAAGAAGATCGACGGCTTCACGCCGGCCCAGCGGTTTTTCCTGAACTGGGCGCAGGTGTGGCGAAACAACATCCGGCCGGAATCGCTCCGGCTGCGCTTGAACACGGACCCCCATTCCCCGGGCCGCTACCGGGTCAACGGTCCGCTGAGCAACCTGCCGGAATTCAGCGCCGCCTTTGACGTGCCGCCGGGCAGCCCGATGTCGCGTCCGGAAAAAGAGCGCGTGTTGATCTGGTAATCGCACCGTCGCGGACGTCCGCCGTTCGAGCCGGCGGCGTCCCCGAATTCCCAAAACCTGTTTTCCCGATGCCTCACCGATCCCTGCGGGCGCTCTGGGTGGCCGCGTTTGCCGCCCTCCTCGCGCTGCCGCTGTCTGCCGCGGAACCCGTGGCGGCGCCCGGCGGCGCGGAAAAAGGCCGCGCCGAGCATGTCGTCATCATGGTTTGGGACGGCATGCGACCGGACTTCGTGTCCGAGGAGCACACCCCCACCCTGGCCGCGCTGGCCCGCGAGGGTGTGACCTTCAGCCGTCACCATTCCGTCTACCCAACCTCGACGGAGGTGAATGGCACCGCCCTCGCCACCGGGTGCTACCCGAACCGGAGCGGGATTTCCGGCAATCGGGAATACCGGCCCGCGATCGATCCGCGCCGCACCGTGGCGACAGAAGCGCCGGAAACCATGCGTCGAGGCGACGCGCTCAGCGGCGGGAAATATCTCGCGGTGCCGACGCTGCCGGAACGTCTCCACGCTCTCGGCGAGCGCACCGCCATCGCCGGCACGAAACCGGTCGCCCGTATTTGGGATCGGAACGAGGAGGAAGCACAGCGCGCGGGGTCGATCGCGGTTTTCGCGGGCGAAACCATCCCGGACTCCGCTGGCAAAACGATCAGCGCCGCGCTCGAAAATACGTTCCCGCCGAACGTGACGTTTCCGAACACGACCGCCGATCTCTGGACCACGCGCGCATTGACCGAAGTGCTCTGGAAATCCGGCGTGCCAAAGTTTTCCGTTCTCTGGTTAAGCGATCCCGATTTTTCCCAACACCAGACCGGGCCCGGTCAGCCGGTCGCCCTGGCAGCCTTGCGCAGCGCCGACGATTGCCTGCGCCGGATGCTCGCTGCGCTCGATGCGAAGGGCGTGCGGGAAAAGACGGACGTCTTTGTCGTCTCGGATCACGGGTTCTCGACGATCGCGCGCGCCATCGATATCGCGGCCTTGTTGCGCGAAGCCGGGCTGCCGGTGGTGCGGGAGTTTTCCGCCGACCCGCAGCCGGGCCAGATCCTGGCGAACGGCCTCGGCGGCAGCGTCGGCTTTTACGTGATCGGCAAAGAGACGGAAGCGATCCGCAAGCTCGTGGATACCCTGCTGGCTTCGGACTATGCAGGCGCGATCTTCACCGCCGACGGAATGCCCGGCACGTTCGCCTTGAGCCAGGCGCGGCTCGATTCGCCGGACGCGCCGGACGTCCTGGTCGCCCTGCGCTGGGACGACCGCAAAAGCACGGTCGGCACCGTCGGCTCACTGATTTCTGACGGCAGCCGCCGGCCGGGCGCCGGCACGCACGCGACGCTCGGGCAATCCGACGTGCACAACACGCTCATCGCCGCCGGTCCGGATTTCAAACGTGGCTGGAAAAATGAGGCTCCGAGCGGCAACGTCGATATCGCGCCAACCGCCGCCTGGATCCTCGGCGTGCCTGCGGCCGATTCGCCGATGGACGGGCGGGTGCTGCGCGAAGCGTTTGTCAATGCGCCCGCCACGACGCCGCCGCAGATCAAGTGGAGCGACACCGAAACCGCCGGCGGCGGGCGCAGCGTGACCCTGCGCTGGATCGAAATCGACGGCACCCGCTATCTTGACGAGGGCGTCGTCAGCACGAAGCCGGCGTCGGCGGCCAAACCGTAGCGCGGGGCGAGTTGCGGGGGCTCCGGGGATTTCCTCGCGCAAAGACGCAAAGGCGCAAAGGGGAGAAAAAGGCAGAAGAGTTTCGGAGGAACCAGAACCGAGTTTTCTCGCGATTCCGGGCCGCAGCCGCACGCTGCTCAGCCGGCACGCGCTCGCGATTTCCGTCTCCACATCCCCCTTCTCCCTCTGCCTTTTCCTTTGCGCCTTTGCGTCTTTGCGCGAGGCCACTGCCGCCCCGCTGCACTTACCGCTTGCCCCAAAACCAGCCTCCTCCCCTTCTGCGTCTCTGCGCCTCTGCGTGAGACCCCATCCCCTCCTGCTCCCTCACGAAACCCTTTATGGAATACCGCCGCCTCGGCCGCTCTGGCCTGAAAGTCTCCGCTCTCTCCTTCGGTGCCTGGGTCACGTTTGCCCAGCAGATCTCCGAAGGAAACCGCCGCCGAACTGATGACCGCCTGCTACGATGCGGGCGTCAACTTTTTCGACAACGCCGAAGCCTACGCCGGCGGCAAAGCCGAGGAAGTCATGGGCGAGATCCTTGAGCAAAAAGGCTGGGACCGCACGAGCTACGTGGTTTCCTCCAAGGTCTTCTGGGGTGGCGACAAACCCAATCAGGAAGGACTCAGCCGCAAGCACGTGTTTGAAGCCTGCCACGCCGCGCTGCGCCGGTTGCGCGTCGATTACCTCGACCTTTATTTCTGTCACCGGCCCGATCCGGACACGCCGATCGAGGAAACCGTCCGCGCGATGGGCGACCTCGTGCGCGCAGGCAAAGTGCTCTACTGGGGCACCAGCGAATGGAGCGCCGACGGGATCCGCGAGGCGCACCGCATCGCCACCGGACTCGGCCTCCAGCCGCCGACGATGGAGCAGCCGCAATACAACCTGTTTCACCGCGAGCGCGTGGAAAAGGAATACGCGCCGCTCTACGCCGAGTTCGGCCTGGGCACGACGATCTGGTCCCCGCTCGCCAGCGGCCTGCTCACCGGCAAATACAACGACGGCGATCCCGGCGGCACGCGCATCTCGCTGCCGAACTACGGCTGGCTGCGCGAGCAGTTCACCAACGACGAAGCCCGCCGCCGGCTCGGCACCGTCCGGAAACTGGCCGACCTCGCCGCGGAGCTGGATCTTTCCCTGCCGCGGCTCAGCCTGGCCTGGTGCCTGCAGAATCCCCGCGTTTCCACCGTCATCACCGGCGCGTCGCGCGTCGAGCAAGTGCGGGAAAACATGACCGCCCTCGACGCCACGTCGAAGTTGACGCCGGAGGTCATGGAACGCATTGCCGGCATCCTTGCGGCGGACACGGGGACGTAGAAGCCTCACGCCGACTGCGACTTGTGCCGGGCGTCAGGTGCCGGCTCGGCCCGCTCACGTGGCAGCGCGCCCGGGTGTCGGGAGGCATTGACGAAATCCTGCCGGCAGGAGAGCATGGGCGCCGCTTGACCGTCGGGAACTGTTCGTCCGCATCCCGCAGCCCCGGCCGTCGCTTCGCGACTCCATGACGCAGCCGACTGCCTCTCCGACCGCGCCAGCCGCCCCGGCACCGGTGCCCCCGGCGTCCGGGCGCGGACTCACGTTGCCCGGCTCCACGGCCACTTTTCAGCGGCCGGTGTCGCGGATCACCCGGCAGGTGCCCGGCTGCGCCGCGGCGGGGGCGGCGGGGATCGCCCTGCTCGCCTGGATGGGTTGGATTTTCAGTCTGCCGCTGCTTTCGCGCTGGCTCCCGGGGATGCCGGCGATGGCGCCGAACACCGCCAACGCCCTGCTCCTCGCGGCGCTGTCGCTCTGGCTCCAACGCGATGCCAGCCAATCCCCGCTTCCGAGCGGGCCGCGCCGCTGGATCGCGCGCCTCGCCGGCAGCCTCGTTTTTCTGTTCGGCGCCATCAAGCTCGCGGAATACGCGCTGGGCCGCAGCTTCGGCTTTCAGGATCTTTTTTTCCGGGTGCCGACCTCTGAGATCAGCGCGGCGTCGCCAGCGCGCATGGCGCCGCACACCGCGCTCTCGTTCTGCCTGCTGGGCCCGGCGCTCGTGCTCGTCGGCGCGTCGACAAAACGCTTCTGGCGGGTCGGTCCCTGGGTTGCCATGGTGCCTGGCCTCATCGCCATCGCCTCGCTTTTCGGGCATTGGTATGGCGCGATCTTTTCGCTGCCCGGCTACGCGCTGCTCGACCGCATGGCGCTGAGCACCGCGACGGCGCTGATGCTGCTCAGCGTCGGCGTGCTCTGCCTGCGTCCGGATGAGCGGCCCGTGGCGCTGCTGCGGGATCGCGGCGCCGCCGGGAAAAGCCTGCGCCGGCTGCTGCCCGTGGCGCTCCTGGTGCCGTTGCTGCTCAGCTGGGTGGCGGATCTCGGCGAGCGATCCGGGCTCTGGAGCCCCGCACTCGGCGAGGCGCTTGTCGCCATCTCCAGCTCGCTCGTGCTGGCGGTCTTCATTTGGCAGAGCGCGCGGACGACCTTCTCCGCGGAGCGTCGCGTGCTCCACGCCCAGGCGGCGCTGGAGGAAACCGTCCAGGCGCGCACCGCGGAACTCGTCACCGCCAACGCCCAGCTGGCCCTCAGCGAAGCCCGCCAGCGGCTCGCGATCGATGGCGCCCAGCTCGGCACGTTTTACTGCCCGGTGCCGCTCGGCGAGATCCTCTGGAACTCGAAGTGCAACGAGCATTTCTGGCTGCCGCCGGGTGCCCGCGTCGATTTCGACCTCTTTTATTCCATCCTCCATCCGGCCGACCGGGAGCCGACGCGCCAGGCCGTCGCGCGGGCGCTGCGCGACCGGACGGCCTACGACGTGGAATACCGCACCGTCGCCCCGGACGGCAGCGGGCGGCTGCGCTGGGTGCGCGCGATCGGCCGCGGGTTTTACGACGAAAAAACGTCGCAACTGCTGCGCTTCGACGGCATCACCATCGACATCACCGATCGCAAGCTCGCCGAGGCGGCGCTGCACGAGAGCGAAGCCCGCTTCCGCGCCATGGCGGACGCGACCCCGGTGCTCATCCTGCTGACCGGCCCGGACAAAGCGTTCACCTATTTCAACCGGCCGTGGCTCGACTTCACCGGGCGGACGATGGCCCAGGAGATCGGTCGCGGCTGGCTCGAGGGCATCCACGCCGACGACCTGGACCGGTGGGTCGAAACCTACGCGACCGCGTTCGACGCGCGCGAGCCCTTTGAGCTGGAGTTCCGGCTGCGACGCGCCGACGGCGAGTATCGCTGGCTGCTGCAGCGGGGCCTGCCGCGCATGGCTCCCGACCGCGCGGAGTTTCTCGGTTACGCCGGCTCCTGCATCGACATCACCGAGCGCCGGCAGGCCGAGCAGGATCGCGCAGAGCTGCTCCACCGCGAGCAGGCGCTGCGACAGGACGCGGAGACCGCCAACCGGATGAAGGACGAGTTTCTCGCCACGCTCTCGCACGAGCTGCGCACGCCGCTGAACGCGATTCTCGGCTGGGCGCACCTGCTCCGCGGCGGCGACGGGCCCGAGGATCAGGAAACCTGGAGCAGCGGGCTGGAAGTCATCGAGCGCAACGCCCGCGCCCAGGTGCAGCTCATCGAGGATCTCCTCGACGTGTCGCGCGTCATCACCGGCAAGCTGCGCCTGGACGCCCGGCCCGTGGATCTGGAGGACATCGTGCGCGCCGCGCTCGATACCGTCCGCCCGGCCGCCGAGGCGCGCGGTGTGAGCCTGGAGCCGGAGCTCCATTCGCGCACCGGCCCGATCAACGGCGATCCTGACCGGCTCCAGCAGATCACCTGGAACCTGCTGACGAACGCCATCAAGTTCACGCCGCGCGGCGGCCGCGTGGGGATCCGGCTCGAGCGCGTGGACACGCAGGTGGAGCTGCGCGTCAGCGATACCGGCGCCGGGATCGAGCCAGAGTTTTTGCCGTTTCTTTTCGACCGGTTCCGCCAGGCCGACAGCTCCATCACCCGGCAGCACGGCGGCCTCGGGCTGGGGCTGTCGATCGTGCGGCACCTCACGGAAATGCACGGCGGCACGGTTTCCGCCGACAGCCCGGGATTGAACCAGGGCACCACGCTCACCGTGCGCCTGCCGCGGTTGATCCCGCACAGTGAAACTGACCCCGCGGGGATGGAACCCGACGCCGCGCCCGCCGATCGCGACGGCGCCGCGGAGCCGCCCGCCGCGGGCTACGATGGACAACGGGAGGCATCTGGCGCCGGCGCCGGCGGCAGCGACGGCGCGGTCACGGCTTCCCCCCGGCTCGCGGGAGATCGGCGGGCCGACGGCAGCGGTGCCGCTGTCGCGAACCGGCATCACCCGGCGAATCGCCCCCTTCACCCGTCACCGGCTCGATGGCCTCTGCGTGCTCGCCGTGGACGACGAACGCGACGCACTCGATCTGCTGGAGGCCGTGCTCACCCGCGCCGGCGCCCGCGTCTTTCTCGCCCGCAGCGCGGCCGAGGCGCTCGCCTATTTTCAGCCCGCGGTTGGCGCCGATGGCGCCACCGCCGCCGCGACCCTGCGGCCGGACGTGCTCATCTCGGACATCGGGATGCCGGAGGAAGATGGCTACAGCCTCATCACGAAGCTGCGCGCGCTCGATCCCGGCTGCGGCGGCCAGTTGCCCGCCGTCGCCCTCACCGCCCACGCCCGCGCCGAGGACCGGCTGCGCGCCCTTTCCGCCGGGTTTGACGTCCAGGCGTCGAAGCCGGTTGATCCCGCGGAACTCGTCCTCATCGTCGCCCGCCTGCGCGAGCGGCTGCGCGCCGAGGCGGAGCCCGTTCCACACCCAGCGGCCGGCGACAGAAGCGGCGGGCGGGACGGCGACGGCGCGGACCACGGCGACGACGGCGCGGCGGCTGGCTAGTTGATCACCAGCTCTTTTTTCTGATTCAGCTTCGTGTCCACCAGCCGGATCGTGAGCGGCTTGCTGACTCCGCGATTATTCAAGATCGTGCCGAATTTGCGGAACTCATTCACCAGATTGGCGTCGTCCCAGCCGCTGTTCAACACAAACGAAACGATCGTCCGGGCGTCTTCCTTGCGCAGGAGCACGTCCAGCTCCCGGGTGCCCCCGAAATAGCCTTCCGCCTTCAAC
The DNA here is from genome assembly GCA_963762725.1 of uncultured Verrucomicrobiae bacterium. Taxonomy (GTDB): domain Bacteria; phylum Verrucomicrobiota; class Verrucomicrobiia; order Chthoniobacterales; family SZAS-18; genus JAFAXH01. The sequence goes on from CAVXLY010000007.1 coordinate 1,386,767, forward strand.
GCCTCGGCCAGCGTGCGCGCGTCGGCTTCCGTCGCCTTGCCGGAATAATTAACGGTTTCCTTCGGGCTGGCCTGGTAGCGCGTGCCCATCATTTCCTTGCGCCCGAAAAAGATCAGCACGCCGACGATGATCGCGATGATCGTGACGGCGACCGACAGGTAGCGCACCCATTTCGGCCCGCCGGATCGCACGGAACGGGCGGACGCGTCCGCGGCGCCAGGCGGCAGCGGGACCATCCGCGGCTGCGGCACGCCGCCGGCACCACCGAGCGGCGGCGGACCCGAGGGCACCGGCGGCACTGGCGGCACTGGTGGCACTGGCGCCGCCGGCGGCGCGGCGGACGCAAACCCGGGCACCGTGGAAAGCGGCGCCCAGCCGGCGGCGCCTTCGTGCCAGACGAGGTCGTCGAGCGAAAAGGAGCCGCTCTGCAGGCCGGCTCGGAGCGCGGCTTCGTCGTAGGGACCGAATTGCTGGCCGTTGCGGGTCACGAAGAGTTGCATGGAAATGGGTGTGAGGATGGGGAAAAGAGGCCGGGAACGCGGGATCGGTCGGTGAAGAATTCCCGTTGCGTGTGAGTATGCAGCCCGCCCGCGTGCCAAATCAATCCCGGAGAAAGGCGCACCCGATCCCAAAGCCCGATTGTCGCCATTCCCAGCTCGCTTTACGCACGAATTTCTGACGCGCCCCCGCCCCGCCCTGCCTTCCGCAAGTCGCGGCCTCCCTGCGCCATTTCCCCGTTCAAAGTGCAGACACCTCCGTGCGCGATCGGTTGCGGGGAGCGCGGACATCCTGCCCGCTCTTGCCAGCATCCCTGCCGGCAAGCTGGTGCAGGATGAGACCGTCGCAGCGGCGGCATTTATTTTCCCAGCATGCAGGCGTCCGGCAGGATGCCGGCCGCGGCGGGCTGGAAGCCCGCGCTCCCCTTTTCCAACTCGGGAACGGGCGAGACTGTTCCCACCCGTTGCTTTTGGATTGCCAAGGAGGCGGCATCGATTTTTCGGAGCAGGCACTTGGGGATGATGCCGGCAACGGCGAGCAGAAAACGCGCACTCCTCGCTTTCTGTTGCGCTCGCGCCGCCGCCGCCCTCCCCGTTTCGCAAAAAATCACCCCGCCCTTCCCCGGCCTCCGAGCGCCCCTTGCGACCGCCTACGTCACCGACAGCCCGCGCAACCGGGCGTCCAGATGCGTCCGGTCCGCCATGGCCAGCAGCATCGGGCCGTGCCGGGTGAACTGGACGACGTTCACGCTGCCGACCGGACAAGCCAACCGGTAGCGAAAGCGGCCCACGTCGATGCCGAGCAGCGCGCACAACAAGATGCGGATCGTCGCTTTGTGCGAGACGACGAGCACATTGCCGCCCGTCACCCGCGCCAGCCCCGGCGGATCGCCGCCCCCGGCACCGCCTGCACCGCCCGCCGTGCCGCCCGCTGTCGGCGAATTGGCGCCGTGCGCCGCCTGGATTTCCTCGACCACCCGCAACGCCCGGCGGGCAATCACCACCGCCGGCTCGCCGCCGGTCGGCGGATACCACGCCGGATCCGCCGTCCAGCGCAGATAATCATCGTGATAACGGCTGCCGATTTCCTCCAGCGTCAGCCCCTCCCACTGGCCGTAGCCGATCTCCTTCAAACCGTCGTGCAGGACCGGCTCCCGCCCGAGCAACCCACAAATCGGCGCCGCCGTCTGCCGGGTGCGCAGTTGCGGGCTGCAATAGATCCCCGCCCACGGAAACTCCCGGTAGGCGTTCGCAAACGCCCGCGCCATCGCGTGCCCCTCCTCCGTCAACCCCGGATCCAGCCCCGCGCCGCAATACACGTTCTCCCGCGTGCGTTCCGTCTCGCCGTGACGCAGGAGGTAGAGATTGAGCGGCGGCGCGGCCATGCGGGAAGAGGCTAATTTCTCAATGCCCGTATCGGAAAGCGCAATCCACGACTTCTCGTCGCGTTGGACCCATCGAGTCAATTCCCCACGTCCGACCGCGATCCCGGCGAATCCGGCGCCGCGTCCGGCCCCGTGATCTCGCCGAAGGGCAGCCCGCGTTCGCCGTCATGGAGGCGGCGCAACAGCGCATCCTTGCGCGCGTCACCCGCCTGCCGGCGCAAGACCCGTCCACCGGTGACCTGGTCCGCCAGTGCGCGTCGTGCCGCGCGTCCCCGCTCCTATTTTTCCCACGACGCGCCCCGCGGTAACGGAACGATCCGCGGCTGTGCTTCGCGGGTGTCAAGCCGAGTGGGTTTCATTCCGTGGCGTCTTCGTTGGCGGCTTCGTGTTCCGATTCAGCGATCCAGCGCCTCAATGGCGCGCCTACATTAAAGGCTGAGGAGTCTGCCACGCCCAAAAGTTCCGTGCGGTCCAGCTCGACCGCGCCAGCGAGCGCGAAGCTCCGCTCATGGCTAAGTGTTGACTTTCGCGCCCGTAGATAGCATTCCTCGGACGTCCTGGTTTCCCACGGAATCGTGTCATTCTCCCCGCTCAGCATCGCCGGGCAATCCTGGCGGCCGTGGAACCTGTTTTGCGGGCTGCGAAGGCGCCGCGCGTTCTCGCTGATCGAACTGTTGGTCGTGATGGCGCTCGTCGTCGTTCTTCTTGCCCTGGCCGTGCCGGCGGCAACGACGATCACAAAGTCTTCCAACCTCAACAACGCCGGCCGTCTGATCACCAATCTCCTGACCGTGGCGCGCTCGGAGGCGATCAATCAGCGCACGATTGTCCGCGTCGAGATCGCGACGGACTGGCCACCCGACGCAGCTTACCGCTTCCGCAAGGCGACAATCACCAAAGCCGTCCTCGATACGGCCAGCAACAGCTACCGGTTTCAGCAGATCACCGGTTGGGAAACTTTGCCGGATGGGATCACGTTTGAGATCAACGATCCGGCCGGCAGTTCGCCTTCAGACGGAAGCAAATATTTTCGGGCGTCGGACGATTCTCTACAAAACACGAACACCAGCCTGACGATCGGAACCGACACGGTGCCGACGCGATTTGTCGCTTTCACGCCGACCGGCGGCTTGTCGATTCCGTCCGCGTTGGTGATCCCGATCCGGGCGCGCCTTGTCGAAGGGTTTCCGACCGGACCGGAGGCGATTTCCTACACCCATCGCGGCAACCAGGGCGGCGCGGGGCCGTTGAACTGGTTTGATCTGCGGATTCATCCCCTCGTCGGCCGCATCGAGATCGGTCGGCCGGAGTCCCCCCTCCCGTGATCTTGGCTCGTCAACGGCGCATCGCGTTTTCGCTGGTCGAGGTCGTCCTCGCGCTCGGGATCACGAGTTTTGCATTGATCGCGATTCTCGGGCTCCTCACCGTGGGTCTCGACACCTCGCGTGACAGCATCGACGACACGGTTGTTAGCCTCCTGGGGCAGGATGCTTACACCCGGGTGCGAGCGGACGTTGCCAAGCTCTATAATCAAACCACGCCCACGACCCCGCCTTTCACGCAAAGCTACTACTACGACCGCGACGGCCGCTTCGTCGCGGACCCAGCGAACAACCCGACATTTTATCAAGTCTCGGCCAGCGTGGGTCCGCTGAACGCTCCCCCGCCCAACCTTTCTCCCGCCAATTCGAGCCCACGGTTTCCCGACGATCATCCGTTGCTCGGGGCCACCCTCGCCGTGCGCTGGCCGGTGGCGTCTCCGTCGGGTTCGCCAGCGGGCAAAGCCAAATCCACCTTCACGTTTCTCCTGGGAAAACCTTGATAATTCTCTCCACACGCTCCCGCGAAGCCGGGGCCGCCGATGCCCGGGCAATGGGCCGCCGCGCGTTCACGATCCTGGAACTGCTCGTCGCGATGGCGGTCCTGTTGGTGATCGTCCTCGCCGTCGCCGGACTGGCCGCGGGCGCAAGCCGGATCTGGGTGCAGAGCGAGCGCAACACCGAGCAATTTCAGAACGGGCGCGCCATTCTGGAACTCATCAGCCGCGAGCTCGCTCAGGCCGGCAACAACTCCCGCCTGCAACTGGTGGACAGCCCGGGCGGAATTCCGTGGCCGACCACCGGCACCGAGCCCCATCAGGCCATCGTGGACGGGGGGGGAATGTCCACCAGCTCGCTGTTCTGGCAGGCTCCCGTGAGCCGGGCGGTTTCCACCGGCGGAGCGACGCCGGCCGCGGTTTCCGATCTCTCCATCGTGGGCTATTACCTCGCACGGTATGACGCCCCGGCCGGCGGGCGCAGCCGGTTCCAGCTGCGCCGGGTATTCATCCCTCCGACGCTTGCCGAGACGAACGCCGCGAACCCGCAGTTCCGTCTTTACAATGCGCCACCGGACCGGGCGACGGCACCCTGGATCACCGGCCTTGCGCCCGACGCTTTCGATACAACCAAATCGACCAGCGTCGTATCCGTGGTATCTGATGGCGTCATCGGCTTTTGGATCCGGTGCTTCGATGCCACCGGCCAGCCGATCGACTGGATGTATCCCACGACCCGGAATCTTGCGGACGCAAAGTTCAATTCCGCCGGCTGTTTTCAGCCGGCCATTGCGAGCACAAATCAGCCGGCGCGGTGGACAAACCCAAATCAAACCGCACAAACTTTCCGCCTTCCCGCCAGTATCGAGGTGACGCTGATCACCGCCGACCAGCGCGCTTTGTCGGCCGCTGCGAACGCCGGCATCCCGCAGGTCGCGCCGTTCAATAGCCCGACCGCGGTGCTCGCCAGCATCGACTCGATGAACGCGGCGCTACGCAACGCCGCCCGCATCAAGACGGCGCGGACATTTTCGACGCGCGTCTCTCTCATCAATGCCGGTCCATAATTCGTGAACCCCATACGTCAACCTCGATCCGGAACGATTTGCCGCGGCGGGCGAGCTTCGCAACGCGGGGTCGCACTTGTGCTTGCGTTGAGTCTGCTGGCGATTCTCACGGTGCTCGTCGTCGGGTTCTCCGTCAGTGCGCGCACCGAACGGCAAAGCGCCCGCAGCACCGCAAACAACGAGCGCGCCGGGCTCCTTGCCCAGGGCGCGCTCGCCCGGGCCATCGCCCTGTTGCAAACGAACATTCCGCCGCCGGTGCCGCCGGGGGTTGATCCGGCAAATCCGGCGAACAATTTCACTACTTTTGGCGGCAGTTCCGCTCTAGCCGGCGCCAGCGCCGCCAACTGGATGGTGCGGCCCGGCCTGCTTACGATCGTGACGAGTCCTGGCACCGGTGCTCCGACGCATGTTCCGCTGAGCACGAATCCGTCCGGCACGTATGAACCCGGTGCCACGGACGCGAATTTGAATCCGCCACGCCTGCAAGGCGGCGGAAATCTCATGTTTCCGGGGACTGGCGATCTCCGGGTGGCGTGGTCGCCGATGTTTCGCGACCCGGCGGGCGCCGCTTCCGCCGCCAACCCCATCGTCGGACGTTACGCATTCTGGATTGATGACGAGAGCAGCAAGATCAACGTCAACACAGCCTACGGATTGACCGGTTCGGCGCCAGATTTCTCGAAAGTCACGCCGGGAGTCGTCTCGGTCGGGGGCGTCAATTATCCACTGGGATATCCGTCATCGATCGACCTGGCGGCAATTCCGGGGATCAACCGCGACAACCTGGTCGCCGCGGTGGCCGCGCAAAATGGCCTGGCCTCGCTGGATGCCATCAGGCCGCCCATCGTTGCCGATCCGACGTTTATCGACGCGCACCGCCTCGACCTCACAACGTGGAGCCGGGATCTGGAGATGACCGTTTTTGGAAAACCGCGCTCCTACCTGTTCCGCCGCTATCTGTCCGACCCGCTGGGGTCGCCGTTGTTCCAGCGCTTCCGCGACCGCGACGCCCCGGCTTATTTCCACGGTGACGAAAACATTCATGAGGACCCGAGCGGCACCCAATCCAATCCGGATCCGTCGGCGCTTTTCTACAGTGCTGCCGCCATCGCAAACGTGCTCAATCGTGCCGACTGGCCGGGAATGCCGGCCCGGAGCTTTGTTGACAAGTGGGGAGGCGGCACCATCGGCAGGCGCGAAGCCGACCAAGTGGCTTGGAACACGGTCGCAATGGGCAACTTTGCGGCCTGCTCGCCCCAAGATTATGACATTCCTGTCACCGCAACGGGCATCGGCGCGAAGTATTATCTTATCGCAAACACGTTATCCAAGGACACCAGCGGCAGCGTCTCGGCCCAGGCGGGGTCGGTCAGAACAGTGAACGCACCAAACTCTGGTGCCGTTCTAGGACCCTTGAGCAGCAAGGCGATGGTTCCATCTTTCGCAAGACCGCTACTTAACGAAATTTGTATTAGGATTTTGCCGGAAAGGGTCAACGTATCAGGGACTACAAAATATCGTTTGAAGTTCGACGCGCAGTTCGAGCTATGGCTTCCACCAAATTATCCTGAAGTAGATTACGTAAATGACTATTGTCCGACAACAGTCGGCCTAACATATCTAAGTTACGAAGTAACGCAGGGCGCCACGTCCGCCAGTCAAGAGGACACGAAATACATCACTCGTGATCCAGTGACTACTAATCCATCGGGGTCCACGGATAATCCTTATGGAATTAAAGTCTTATGGGCTGAGCGCGATGACCGCCCACCCGCAGGAAGTCCGCCGGCGGATCCACTACCGACACAAAAGCCCGGGACGTTTGCGCTTCTAACGACGACAAAGCCGTTTTACGCCCGTCCGTCAACCAGCCAGGGTTTTAGTTCGAGCCCCGTCGGAGTCGTCAACTTCAACGCCGGCCAATTGTCGATAAAAGTTCGAATGAGAGTTTATGTAAAGGGCAAGAACAGCGATCTACTCGAAAATACTGCTTCCTATCCGCGTTGGTCGCAGCGAAATGCACCGCTACAGTTGATACCGGTTTGGGACAAGCGTGACCCAGGCGTTGCTGTAGACCCAAATCAAGGGTGGAATCCGGTTCCGCCAAGCTCGATTATCCCAGCATTTGCACCACCCGGGGATGATCTTAATGACTATATCGAATTCAATTTCGTAATAGATCCCGAGCAATTTGCCGACACGGTTGTTACTCGGAGCCTTGAAATAGCCGATCCAAGATTGTGCGGACGCGCCAATTCCTGGGTTCCGTCCGGCGGGAGCTTTGATGATGAGAAGCAGCAGACAATCGACACGCTCGGCGGCGAAAACAAAGCGACCGCCGCAGCGCGCAACGCCGGTATGTCCGTTCAAAAAATCGCCTACGTCGATCTCTCGAACCCCGGGACCGCGCCTTACACCCGGCCGCCGATCGGACTCTTCTCCTGCGTCGCGACAGGGATGCAACGCGGGCTCCCTGGGGCCGGGCTAAAACTTCAGCCGAGCGGCGGCGGCAGCACGGAACTGCCGGACTGGCTGTTGCTTGATTTCCTGGCACCGACCCATCGCGCCGCAAACTACGACCGGCTTTCGTCCATGAACGGCACCGCCGGCAAAATTAACCTCAACGCAAAGTTCTCCGATGTGAACGGCACGCTGCTGCCCGCCGGCACCCACTACACGCCGCCGGATCGCACCGCGGCGTTGACCGCCCTGATCTCCGGAGCCGGTGCCTCTGCGACCGTCGCGAAAAACATTCTTGATCACACGCTGGCGGCGGACGGTCAGGATTTCGGTGCGCCGGGCGAATACGACTATCCCGGGGAACTCTGTGAAATCGCCGGGGTCGCGGATACCGTCGGAGTCACGGATTGGGAAAAAGAAAAACTCGTCCGCAATCTCGCCGGCTTGATGACGACGCGCTCCAGCGTTTTCAGCGTTTGGGGCGTGGCGCAATCGGTGCAGAAGATTGCGCGGAACACCGATTACGGCGCCTACGAAAACGGCGACGTCGTCACCGGTGAAAAGCGTTTCCAGGCGGTTGTCGAACGCTACCTCTGGCCAGGTGTGGACGGGACTCCCGGGAACGCGAAGACCGACCCAAACTCGGGAGCTTACGATCTCACCGCTCAACCCCAGCCCCGCCCGGGCAGCGCGCCCGCCTATACGGGAGGGAGTTGGGAAACGATCGACGGACCGGATGCACCGACGTATCCAGTGGCGGGAACGTCGCCCGGGCCGTGGAATACGAACGTCGGCGCGAGCTATGCGTCGTCGCCGCTCGCGACCGCCTACAATCCCCTGCGCGCGGTGCCCAGATACCGCGTCATTTACTTCCGTTACTTGAATGAATAAAAGCTCTGGCTGGCGGCTGTGCTTCGTCATCGCAATTGTCGCCTTGCGTCTTGCCACGCCGCCTGCCGCTGCACAGACGGTTCCGCCGGGCGCCGGGGAACGCACCCAGGCCCCGATCGTTCCGCTCAAACCGGACGAAGTCCTTGCGCTGCTCCCTGCGGCACCGGCCGGCTGGAGGGTGCCGATTTCGAAGGCCCAGACTTCGTTCATGGAATGGATGATGACGCAGGCCAACCGCGAATATGTTTACGCGCCGCCGGCGACCTCCCCTGCGGATGAAAAATCCCCGGTCCCGCCCCAGAGCACGCGCGTGCGCATCACTGACACCGGCTACTTCACGAGTTTCAGCGGGGCGTTCGACGACTTCAAAGTCGGCAGCTACGGCAACGAAGAGAGCCTGCTGATTGAATCTCTGCCGACGCGGAAAACAAAGCTCAGCGATGGTGGCGAGCGCCTGGTCGTCTTCGTGAAACGACGCTTTCTCGTGCAAATCGAAACGCGCAATCAGCCGGCCAACGCTGCCCTCGCCTGGCTGAAACGGATCGATCTGCGTCGACTGGCAGCGGTGCCCGACAGCGGCAGCCGCCAACTCCCCCGCCCGATCATCGTTTCCCGGATCGACGAATTGGAGCCAAAGAACAATTCGTCGTCACAGCTTTACTACGCCAACGATAGCGAGATGCATCCGGAACCCGGTCGGGCGCGTTAGGTGGCTGTTTCGAAATCGACCGACCTCCGCCGCCACAAAGGCTGTATTTGGGCCGGCCAATCGGGCTGCTCAACGCAATCGGAACGGGACGCGAAAGCCGTCGCGTGCCCGTCCCGCCTTCGATGCCCATCCCGGGCTCAACCTGCCAGTCAGAGTGCGGTGCCCGCAGCCGGAGCTCCGTGATCCCGCCGATTCCGGGCGACACGCGCGACGGCGAGCCCAATCCCGCCAAAGATCAGCCCGCACCAGGTCGAAGGCTCCGGGACCGCGAAGATCGAGCCGGCGCCGAGGCTGGCGGATTGCGGCGCGAAATCGACCCCGCGAAACATCTGGCGCGAACCGGCCGTGGCGAGCGTCACCAAGTCGTTGTTTGCCGTGGTGAGGACGACGGTGCCGGAGCCGTTTGGAATCACGGAATCGGTGAAGGAAAGCAGCGCGTTGCCGCCGGCATTCGAAGTGCCGGGCTGAGTGGTGGCGAAGAGTTCCACCCGGGTCGAATCGGTGGGGTCGAGCCGGCCGGTCAGGCCGAAAAACCCGGTGCCGGCGCCGGCGGTGTTCAGCGTGTAGGCGAGCGACCACTGCTGCGTGGCGCTGTCCAGGGTGAACCGCTGGATGCCGCCGCCGACCGTGCCGAGCGCGACGTAGAGCGTGTCGGGCGTGCCGTCGTTGCCGCGCAGGTCGAAGAATCGGAAGTTGTTTTGCGAATTCGCGGTGCTGGTCAGGCCGGGCAGGAGATACGAATAGGCCGGGCCGGTGGGCTGGCCGATGCCGACGGTGTTGACGCCGCCGTTGATGATGGCGTTGCCGGCGGCGGAGGCGCTGGTGTAGAGCTGGCCGTTGAAAATGTTGACGTCGCGGGTGCTGATCGCGCCGGTGACGGCGTTCACGGCGCCGGTGAGCGAGGGCGTGTAGCCAAGGCCGGCGCTGGTGGCGATGTAATAGCCGCTCCCCGCGCCCGCCGAGACGACGGCGCGCATGTTGTCGCCGCTGGCGAAGAACGGGCTGGAATAGGCGACCGTGCCGGCGGGGTTCACGGTGGCGAAGATGCGCGACACCGTGCCCGTCACCCCGGTGGAAGGACCGACCGGGGAATTGTAGCCGCCGAAGGTCAGGACCGTGCCGTCCGCGGAGCGATGGAGCGCGCCGTCCGAGGCGGCGGTGCCGCTGGCAGACAGGGCGCTGGCGCCGGTCAGGTTCAGCGGGATGGCCTGGACCGGGGATTGCGCGGCGGCGGTCGTGTTGTATTCCAGCAGCCGCACCGGCGTGGCGCGGGAGGAAAGCGCGTTGCCGTTGCCGCCGGCGGCGGTGGTGTTGTCGATGGTGTAAACGACGAGGTCGCCGGCCGTGAATGCCGCGGCCGAGGCAGACGGAGCGAAGGTCCAGCAGAGGCCCGCCACGGCGGCGAGCCACATCCCCAGCGCGACGGCAACGGACGACGCCCTGGGCGCAGCAGCCGCCGCCCGTTGCCGGACCCGGCGCGCGCGCCAAACCACACCGCCGATCAGCGCCGCCGCGAGCCACGCCCAGGTGCCTGGCTCCGGCACGGCGCCGGCGACGATCTGCTCGTAGGCGACTTGCTCGAGCCGCAGCGCATCGGCCTGGCTGATGCCGAGATCCTGGGCCGCCTGTTCCCAGCCGAGCGTGCGCGGATCGACCCCGGTGATCTGGCCGAAGAGCACCAGGGCGCTCAGATACGCGCCATAGAGGCCGGGATGGTAATTATCCACGCCCCAGAGCACGAGCTTGTCCGGGATCGAAGCCGTCATACGGATTGCGATCGGCGATGCCTTCGTCCATGGCGCGCAGCCAGGCGTCGCCGACCGGAGCCACGCCGGCGAAGCGCCCGTTGGCGTTCAGCTCGCCGTAGTAGCCGTCGTGCAGATCGTTTGTCATCGCCCGGATTCCGTCATACGGCACCGGGTCGGTCGGATTCAGGTTCGGCGTGACGTAATCGCCGTTCGGCAGAAACGCCTGATCCGCCCGGGCCCAAGTCTGGTAGAGATAGAGATTGGCCGACGCGTTCTGGGCGTGGACAGCCTGCTCCAGCAGCGTGGCGGATTGCATGAACCCGGCCCGGTCGCCGCCGCGATTCGTCGGGGTCGGCCGGCTGCTGAGATCCTGGAGGACGACGGTGTTCCAGCGCGCCTGCCCGATGACCGACAGCGCGTTGTCGTAATGAAACTGCAGCGTCTGGCCGCTGATCGCCTCGATGTGGACCTCGTAGTTCAGGCCGGCCTGGTCGGTGAACTTTTTGAAGAGTCCGGGGATGCCGCCGTAGGGGCCGGGCTCGCCGAAGTTCACCTCCGCGCGGGGATTGTCGCTCGGCAGGCCGGCGTTTTCGTCGATCACGCCGCCGCCGCCCGGAGTGTTCTGATTGTTGTAATTGATGATCGGCTGAAACTTGCCGTGCGTGAAGCTGTTGCCGACGAAGAGGATGACGTTCGGCGCCGACTGCGCCTGCGCCGGGTCTGCTGCGCCCGCGCCGAGCAGCGCCAGGATCGCGGCCGACAACACGCCGGCGAGCGCATTCAGGCAGCGAGGACCGCGGCGCCGGGCAGCGCGTCCGCCGGCCGGGAGATGGCGGCGTTCAGCACCGGGCGGGCGGGCGGACCCGGGGATGGGAGCGGGATTTTTCATGGGACTTGGAAGACGCAGAGGTGGGGATCGGGACAAACAACGAGACCGCGGACGGACGCGGCGGAACTCCCGCGATGGACCGCCGCGCCTAGGAATCAGGCCCGCTGGTTCCGCGACGACCGGCGCCGCAGCAGCACGAGCAGCCCCACGGCTCCGACGGCGGAGGCGAGCCAGGAGGAGGGCTCCGGCACCACGGTCAGAATGCCGCCGCCGGTGAAATAGGTGTCGTTGATATTCGCCGCGCCGCTGCCGGTCGCCCCGTAGGTGCCGGGCGCCTGCGCGGTGCTGCCGAGGACCAGCGCGCCGACGGTTTCCTGCATGATGCCTGATGTCGCCGTGAGGTTCAGCTTTGCCGCCGACGCTCCGGTGCCCCCGAGAGTGAGCGTGGCGGTGTCGGCGATGGCGTTGGTGACTGTGGAGGCAAGGGTCAGCGTCGCCAAGGAAAGACGCCCACGTCGCCCGCACCGAGCGCGCTGTTGATGCTGGCGGTGACACCGCCCTGCTGGATGGAACTGGCGCCCGTGAAGCTGCCGATGCCACCGAGCGAAAGCGTGCCGGCGCCAATCTTCGTCAGGCCGAAGCCGCTGCCGGTCTCGGAGATTGGGGTTGTGAGCACCACCGCGCCGCCGCTGGCCACACTCACCGTGCCGTTGCTCGCCAGACGCAAGCTCAAAAGCCCGTCGGACGGCGTGCTCTGCGGCTGGAAGGTGACGGTGCCGCTCGTGGCGTTATTGGTGAGCGACCAATTGTTGCCGGCCGAGCCAAGCGTCAGGATACGATTGCCGGTGCCGCCGTCGCCGATGACCGTGGTGTTCGAGGGATTGAAGTTGTTTGCGAACGTGATCGTCAACGCCCCGATGTCGCTCGTGGCGATCGTCATGGTCGTCGGCACGGTGACGATCGAATTGTTCAGGAACAGATTGTCCGCGGTCGTGGGCAAACCGTTTGGATTCCAGTTGGCTCCGGTGCTGGCCGTCCAGCTGGAGCCAGTGCCGGAGGCGCCGCCGTCCCAGGTTCGGTCCACGGCAGACGCTGCCGCCGGAAAAAACGCGCCAGCCGCCACCGCTGTCGCTGTGACGACGAGCAGCAAGGCTGATGCGTTCCGCCTGGGGCAACCGCGTCGCGGAAGGAAAACAAGGTGAGAACCGGAAGCGGAAGGATTTGAGGCAGTCATAATATGTAAAAGAAGGGATGGCCGCGCTCGAAAGCGACACTCTCCGGCCGGGGAGCTAACAAACCCGCGGGCAAACAGTGCGCTGGAAGTCCGGCTGGACTAGGCAATTCCGACAAACGCGGACTCGTTATGCCGAGCCCACCGGCAGCGGACGAGCTTTTTTGCCAGATTTAACTCACCCGGTTTCGACTCTGGTGAAATCGCGGCTCAAACCCGTGGTGTCCCCGGCCCGCGAAAACCCCTTTCAGGACACGCGGCGGGGTTTTTGTCCGCCCGCCCGCGGGCCGGCGCCGGATTTTCGCCGCTCCGGCCCGGTGTCACTCGTCGGCAACGGCCCCCCGTTCGCGGATGGTGGCGTCGGCTCCCGTCGCGAGTCGGTGCAGCCGGCGGGTGCGGATTGCGGGCAGGACATCCTGCGCAGACCCGGCGCGCGGACGACGGAGCGACTTCCTCCCGGCGCCGCTGTGTCACCGTTACCGCCGGCGCGCTTTCCAGCGTTGCAAACCGACGAGCGTGAGAAATCCGCCGCCGATCATCGCCCAGGTGGCAGGCTCGGGGATTGTGACAACCCCGTTGAAGGCGAAGTCGTTCACGCTGCCAGTGCCGGACGCTCCAGTGGCACCATAACCGTAAAGGCGGAACTCCACCGCGGAGGCCACGTTGTCGAAGGCCGCACCGAGCTGGCCGTCGGAAATCGTGAAGGTGATCGTGCCACCGCCGAGGGGACCGGAGGTCGCGATGGGATTAGCAGTGACGAAACCGCCGAGGGAGGAAAGCAACGCGAAATTCGTCGGCCCGGTTCCAGAGGCTTGGAGCGTGAACGTGATGGAACTGAAATTGATCGAAGCGCCGGGGTTCGGCGTGAGCGTAAAGGTAAAGAAAGCGTTGTCCGCAATCGAAGCCGCGAGGTCGGCGTTGTCGTAGCCAGTGGCGTTGTAACGATCGTTTGTGTTCGCTCCGTTGATGCCCGCGCCGCGGCCGATGCCCGTTGCCGTGATGTTTGGATCAACGACTTGGCCTGCCGTGTAGGGGTTCGCCGTGTTCGGATTCGTCCCGGTGATCGGATTTGAGAAAATACCCTGCGCGCGTGCGTCGGCTGTCAGAAACGCAGCGATGGCGAGAGTCAGGAAAAGGGCATTTTTCATAAGTGCTACCGCAGATTCTTAACCGAAACGGAGAATTGATGATGGGAGCAACGGGTGCCGGTTGTAGCCGGATTCAACCCAGGGATGCGAGAACGAAATTGTTGCGTTTTTGACACCTGTCGCCACGGGCACTGCTCCCGGGCGCGGGTTTCGATTTTGCATTTGGTCGGTGGAAAAGCAGGGCCGCTGGCATTCGCTTCGATTTTTGCCGGAAACGCAGCCCGAAACCTGCGCAGATTTCCTTTCCGCGCCGCCTGGTGATGTTCAACGAACGACTGAATGCGGTTGGTGTTCCTCGGGCGGGTAGGGCGGGCGTCCCGCCTGCCGCGGCGGGCGTCTCGCCCGGCGCAGACGAAATGTATCCGAAGCAAAAAACTTAACAGATGCCGCAGCCGCCGCGCATGCGACGAACGCAGCAGCCGCAACGGATGCCAGCGGCGCGGCAGCCACGCCAGTCGCGCCAGGCGCCGCCTGCCCGGATTCGCTCCCGCCTTTCCGTGCGGTGGGTGGCGCGAGACGCGCCACCCGGCGGGCGGGACGCCCGCCCTACCCGCGGAACACTGCTGGCTAGTGGCGGACACCTGTGCCGGGACGGGCGGGTCGTAAAGAGTGATTCGGCACTTAAAAACGACTTCGCTGATCGTGCCGATGCCGAATTCCTTCACGCGCGCAGGAAGTAGCGGGCGGAAAATTTGCGCGCCCCAGCAAAGTCAAAGTAGCCGGAATTCGTTTTGGACAAAGCGTCGGAAAACGGGCTGATCGCCACCGGCCGGGACGCCGCGTTGATCGAAGCGCACGGAGCCTTCCTTGCAGCGCGAGTCCGCATCCGGGCCGTCCGCACGCGCCCATTTTGACTCCCCCGGAGATCGCCAACCCGTCCCCGACCTGCTGCGCTGCGCCCGTGCGATTCCGAAGGCTAAAAACGAGCGGCGGGATTGAGTTGCGGCCGGGCGTTCGCTCAGCGCCGGCCAACCAAGAGCGGGAGCGCGGGCCAACGCTGCCGCCGTTGCTGCCGCGCGCGGACGACTCCAAGCAGCAGGACCAAGCCCCCGGCGACCAGCGCATACGTCCCTGGCTCGGGCACGGCGTTGGCGAAGACGACGATGTCGTTCCCGTCGCCACCGGCGTAATTGATCGTGAAATTGTAGGTCCCGGTGTCATTCGACGCCGAGAGCAGCGTGCCTTGGGCGAAGGTGCCGTTCACCAACTGCGCGCCGCGGTTGTCCAGAATCCGGAAGCCGAGGCCGTCCGGGTTGAACCCGGCGCCGAGCGTCAAATTCAAGTTCGCGCCGTTGAGGCTGACGGTGCCGACGAGCGCGAGCTGGTCATAGCCGCTGCCGGCGATGGCGCCGTTGAGCGTCAGGTCGAAGTTTGAGCCGCTGGCGAGGTTCAGCGTCGAGTTCGTGGTCGTCGGGACGGCGGTCTGGGTGCCGGTGATCGTCAGGATGCCGGTGCCTGTCGCCGGGCCGGGGGCGAGGGTGCTGCTCGGATTGATCGTCACCCGGTTGGCGCCGACGTTGATCGTGCCGTTGCCGCCGAGTGTGGTGAACTGGGTGCCACCGGTGTTGCCCGCCGTCACAAAGCCGGTGCCGGTGCCGGAGCCGGTCGTGTTGTTCACCAGGAGCGTGCCGGCGGCGATGTTCGTGCCGCCGCCGTAGGCGTTGGCTCCGGTCAGCACGAGGGTGCCGGTGCCGGAGGTGGTTTTCCGCAGGTTGAAATTGCTGCCACCGTCGCCGATCACGCCGCCGATCGTGAACGTGCTCATCGTGCCGGTGGCGTTGATCGTGATGTCGGAGGTCATCGTCACTGCGCCGGTGCCAAAGTTCAGGTCACGCGTGGTGACGGTGTTGCTGCCGGTGAGCGTGAAGTTGCCCGACCAGGTTTGGGCGTTGTTCGTGGCGAGCGTGATCGGCGCGCCGCTGAGGTTGGCGAGCGTGCCGCCATTGATGACCAGCCGGCCGGTGCCGAGCGCGGAATTCGTCGCGCCGGTGCCGGCGTTGTTGAGGTTCACGGTGCCGGCATTGAGCACGACGCCGCCGCCGAACGTGTTGGCGCCAGAAAGGGTCAGCACGCCGCCGCCGTTCTTGGTGATCGTATAATTATTGCCGCCGTCGGAAATTGCCGCGCTGACGACGATCGTCGCGTCGGTCGAGGCCGTGGTGCCGCCCCGGACCGCGTTGAAATTTCCGCTCTGGCCGAGGACGACGTTCAGGACGCCGGACCCGGTGCTGGCGTTCGGACCGGTAAGCGTCAGCGTGCTGCCGTCCGTCGTGCTGGCAGCGGCGTAGAGCAGGTCCGCCGCGGTGCCGGAAACCGAGTTGCCGAGGTTGCCTGCGCCGCCCAGCGTGATCGACGCGTTCGTCGCACCGGTCGTGCTGTTCCGGATCGTGTAGGAGCCAGTCGTC
Source organism: uncultured Verrucomicrobiae bacterium (assembly GCA_963762725.1). Taxonomy (GTDB): domain Bacteria; phylum Verrucomicrobiota; class Verrucomicrobiia; order Chthoniobacterales; family SZAS-18; genus JAFAXH01. The sequence goes on from CAVXLY010000007.1 coordinate 1,402,953, forward strand.
GCGGTCACGTTCAGCGAACCGACGGTGAGCGGGGCGCCCACGGTGGCGCCGGTGCCGAAATTTTTGCTGCCGGTCGCCGAGGCGGAGTTGAAGACCGCGTCGTCGGTGATGACCGGCACCCGGCCGAGGGACCAGTTCGTGGCGGTCGTGACATTGCCGCCGGCGGCTCCGGTGTAATTATTCGCCGTGTTTTGCGCCTGCGCGGAGCGATCCGGCAGGAAAACGGCCAGCGTGAGGGCACACCAGAGCAGCCCGGTTTTTGCGGTCGCCGAGGTGATGGCGGCAGCGGGGCTGGTGGAGCGGGCGCGGCGGCGGGTCGGGCGGAAGGATCGAGGGAAAGTTTTCATGACGGCAGGCTGGCGTTCAATACGAAGGCAACGGGAGAGTGGAGGCAGAAAAAGGGGGCGTGGCCGAGTCTGCGTCGTCGCTGCCCGCCGTGAGGCCGCGGAAGGCGGCGCCACGCGGAGGCGCGTCGACAACGCGCTGAAGTGCAAACGACGGCACCGCCAAAATCTGGAGGTTTGCCCCGGCCGCCCCCGTTTATCATGAAAAGAGGGTTTTCACTCAACCGATTTCTTCGTATTTCTCGCGCCCCGGGTCATCGGTTTCCCCCGGTGCTCCGGTCATCCCCTTCCCCACCGAAATCAATCCCCCGTTTTATGTCACGCGTCGCCATCGTCGGTTGTGGAGCCATGGGCTCCGTTTATGCAGCGCTCATGGCCAGTGCCGGCCACGAGATTTTTGCCGTCACGCTTTGGCCCGATCACGCGGAGGCGATGGAAAAGAACGGGCTGCGGGTCGAAGGCATCAGCGGGGATCGCACGGTGAAGGTCCACGGCAGCACGACGACCGACGGCATCGGCCCGTGCGACCTGGTGATCATCGCCACGAAGGCGTTTGACGTGGAAGCGGCCGCCCGCGCGACGCTGCCGCTGCTCGGTCCCGACACGCCGGTGCAGACCATTCAGAACGGGCTCGGCTCCGCGGAAAAAGTCGCGGCGATCGTCGGTCCCGACCGGCTCGTGGTCGGAGTTGTCGGTGGATTCGGAGCCTCCATGCGGGGTCCCGGGCACGTCCATCACAACGGCATGGAAATGATCCGTTTCGGTTCCTTCGCCGGCCTGCCGCGGGAGCGGCTCGAAGCCTCCGCGGCCATCTGGGAATCGGCGGGGTTTAAGACCGCGCTTTTCGACGACCTCGGGCGCATGGTCTGGGAAAAATTGATCATGAACGTGGCCTTCTCCGGCACCAGCGCGCTCACCGGCCTGACGATCGGCGAGATCCTGGCCGATCCCGAGGCCTGGAAGGTGGCGCGGGGTTGCGCGGAGGAAGCGATCGCCGTCGCGCAGGCGGCCGGGGTGAAACTGGAGGTCGGCGACCCGATCGCGCACATCCAGAAGCTCGGCGGCAAGATCCCGGGCGCCCGGCCGTCGATGCTGCTCGACCACATGGCGCAGCGGCGTTCGGAAATCGACGCGATCAACGGCTCGATCCCGCGCATCGGCGCCCAGGTCGGCGTGCCGACGCCGGTGAACGCCACGGTCGTCGCGCTGGTGAAAGTGCGCGAAGCGCGCTTCCCGTAAGGGCGTCGTCCACGTTGTAGCGGCGCCTCGGTGAGGCGCAGATTTCCCTGAAGCCTTGCCGCCGGTGCAGCGATCGGAAAACGGCGCCAGCCGAGTTGTCGCGGCGCCGCTGTGAGGCGCACACCGGTGGACATTGCGCCTCACCGAGGCGCCTCTACAATTTGGCCGCAGCGAGGCACAGCACCAGGAACCCCGCAAACTTCGGACAGTCGCCTCAGGCGCCGCCGTTCGCGCGCCGGACCGCAGCGCGCCGACGCAGGGCCAGGAGCACGAGCCCGGCGGAGGCGACCAGCGCATAAGTGGAGGGCTCGGGCACCGCGACGGTGAGAATGCCGCCGCCGGAGAAATAGTTGTCGTTGATGTTCATCGCGCCGCTGCCGGTCGCGCCGTAAGTGCCGGCCGGCTGCTGGACGCCGTTGAGCACGAGCGAGCCGATCGTTTCCTGCAGCACGCCGGTGGTCGCAAGGAGGTTCAATTTCGCCGCCGTGGCGTCGTTGGCGCCGTTGAGCGTCAGCGTTGCGGTGTTGGAAATTGCGTTCGTGACCGTCGCGTTCAGCGTCAGCATCGTGCCAGCGGCGAGCGTCACATCGCCGGTGCCGAGCGACTTGTTGCCGCCTGCGATCAGCGAGCCTTCGTTCACAAATACACCGCCGAGGAACGAGTTGTTGGAATTCGTCAGTCGCGCGATACCGGTGCCGATCTTTGTGATGCTGCCGGCGCCCGAGACGACGCCAGTCATCGCGCTACCGTTCGCGTTGGTGCTGAGACTATTGTAGGTCAGGTTGCCGTTCAGCGTGATCGTTCCCGTGTAGTTCGCCGAGCCCGTGCTGGCCGTGCCCAGCATCAGCGTGCCCCCGCTGCCTGCGGCGACGACGATCGGGTTCGCCAGGTCTGCCGTCGCGCTCGTGGACATCAGCGTGGCGCTCCCGCCCGCGGCTTGGCCGAGGGTGATGGTGTTGCCCGCGCCGCCAAATGCCAATGGGTCGTTAAAGACCACGGCTCCCTTTTGCACGAGCACGCTGCCCGTGAACGTGTTCGCCGCGAAAACGCGGATGCCGCCGGCGTAGGCGTTTGACGCAGTCACCGAGTTGCTCACGTTGCTGAAGGTGATGTTGCCGGTGCCAGCGATGATGGCGTCCAGCCGGATCGCACCGCTCGCCGAGGTCGAAGCCCCGGTGTTGGTGACCAGCAGGTTGTCGTTCAGCGTCATCGTCCCGGCGCCGTTGATGAGCACAAAATTGTTCGCCACGGCGCCGCTGTTCGCGTTGCTGATGGTGGCGGTGCCGCTGCCGGCTCCGTCCTGATTCAGAATCAAGCCGGTGTTGGGCACCGCGTTGGGGATGGCAATCGTCCGCCCCCGGTTCGCGGTGCCGGTGTAAGAGAGGGTGCCGACCGTGTAGGTCACGCCGTCATCCACGGTCGTCGTCGCGGCGGCGTTGCTCGCGGTCGTCGAAAAATTGGCCGTCGCGCCGATGGCGTTGGGCACGCCGGTGCCGTTCCACCCGCCTGCGTCGCCCGCGGCGACCACGGTCGCGTTGTTCGACCAAAGACCGTCGAGGCCGCGCCAATCGGACGCGGAACCCGTGAGAGGAAATGCCGCGCTGGCGGCTGCCAGGGCGAGTGCGAAGGCGCGACGGGATTTTTGCATGGAAAGAGAAATTTGAGATTGAGCAGGACGGTGGGGACGGGCTTCGCGAGCGGAGCTTGTCCAACACAGGAGCAGAAATCAGTCCGCTTCCACCACTGCCCGCAACGGCGACGGTTATGGCCCGGAAACCGGGATTTTTCCACCTATTTTTGAGCGATAACCTCCCGGTGCCCCATCCGCGAACGCCACGATTTCGGGCGAACGTTTCGAGGGCAGATCCCGCGGGAGAAAAGGAAGTGGCTCCCCGGCCGGCTGCCGTCCGCAAAAACGCGTGCATCGAAGGCGCGTTGCGTGAAGATGTTCGGCCCGGTGATGATCCCCGGCCCTTCACCATGTATTTCGGACAAACCGTTCATCCGCTGAATTTCCAATACGCCGACGCCGTCCGGGTCGTGGCGAAAGGTGTCGAGTTTTCCGGGCCGGATTTCACGGCGCGCGTGACCTGCACGGAACTCAGCGACTTTTGCACCAAGCTTTCGCTCGACAGCTCCCTGGTCGCCGACAAGACGAACTATTCCGACGGCATCGCGCCGGCCTGGCGCGACGTCGGGCGGGAGGTCGCCGCGGAACCGGTCCCGGCCCCGGAAGGCGCGCCGCCGCGGAAAAAAGGCGCGAAGCAATCGGGGGCCGCGTCGGCGGGGGAAACCGGTGCTTTCGTATTCGCCACCGCCTGCGCCCGGATCGTTGCGGACGCCCGCGGGCTGAGCTTCACCTGGGCAACGGGCGGCTCCCTGCCGGCACCGGCGTGGACGGAAACCGGCGGCCTCGGCGTGAACGGCCCGCAGACGATCCTGAATTTTCGCTCCGCGGCCGCGATCCCGAAGGCACCGGCGCGTGCCCCGGCCGCCTACGGCTTTGGCGAACGTAGTGGCCGGCTCAACAAGCTCGGCCAGCGGCATGGAATGCTGGAACGTCGATGTCGTCGATGTCCACAAGCATCACCACATGCGCGACGACTTCGATCCCGCCTACGTCGCGATCCCGCTGGCGATCCTCCAGACCGCGGAAGGATACTTTGTCGGCCTCTATTTCGATAACCCGGAGCGCACGCTCCTCGACGTCGGCAAGCGCCAGCCCGGCGTCCTGATGTATCAGTCGCTCGGCTCCAACACCGACCTGTATCTGCTCGCCGGCCCGACGCTGCGCGACGTCGTGCGGAATTTTTCCACGCTCACCGGCCGCGGCGCGCTCCCGCCGGTCTGGGCGCTCGGCCATCACCAGTGCCGCTGGGGCTACGAAAACGAGGAAGACATCCGCCGACTCCAGGGGAAATATCGCCGCTTCGGGATCCCGACAAGTGCGTTCTGGTATGACATCGATTACATGGACGGCTACCGGGTCTTCACCTGGGACGGGACCGACTTCGCCGATCCCGCGGCCCTGAATCGCGCGCTGAAAAAGGAGGGCATCCACACCGTCGCCATCGTCGATCCCGGGGTGAAGCGGGAACCCGGCTACCGCGTTTATGACAGCGGCCGGAAGCGGGACATTTTCTGCAAAACTGGCCCTGGGTCCAATCGGCGAAGACCTGCCAGGGGCCGACGGCGTCGAGCTCCTCGACGCCCTCGAAGATGACGATGCCGATGTGCCGGCGTGCGGTTGAGTTGTCGGTCATGGCTCGCAGCCTGGAGCGTCGCGCCGGACGCCGACAAGAGGCAGGAATGCCGATATGCGCAAGAATGCTGCCATGCCGCACCGCATCGTCGTGCTCGCGCTGCCTGACGTCGTCGCGTTCGACCTCGCGATCCCGGCGCAGATCTTCGGCCACCGCGAGGAGGCCGAGCGCTACGCGTTCGCCGTCTGCGCCGAGCGGGCCGGCCCGCTGCCGACGACGACGGGCTTCGCGATCGATGTCCACGAGGACCTCGACGCGTTGGCGTCGGCGGAAACCGTGATCGTCCCCGGCTATTTCCCGCCGGTCGACCCGTCGCCGGCCGTGCTCGCGGCGCTGGTCGCCGCGTCCGAGCGCGGCGCCCGCGTCGCCTCGGTCTGCACCGGGGCGTTCGCGCTGGCCGGCAGCCGGGCTGCTCGACGGACGGACCGCCACGACCCACTGGCACGAGGCGGCCGAGCTGGCAGCTCGCTTTCCGGCCATCGAAGTCGATCCCGACGTGCTCTACGTCGACGAGGGCCGGGTCTGCACGAGCGCCGGCGTCGCCGCCGGCGTCGACCTCTGCCTGCACCTCGTATCGCAGCGATCACGGCTCGGCGGCCGCCGCGCGCGTCGCACGGCGGATGGTCGTCGCGCCGCATCGCAGCGGCGGGCAGGCGCAGTTCGTGCAGCGGCCGATGCCGCCAAGCGGGGAGGGGCTGGCGCGCACGTGCGCGTGGGCGCTCGGCCGGCTCCACGAGCCGCTGACCGTCGCCGAGATGGCGACGCACGCGGGCTATGCCCCGCGCACGCTGGCCCGCCATTTCCGCGAGCAGACCGGCACCACGCCGCTGCGCTGGCTGACCGCGCAACGCGTGCTCGAGGCGCGCCGCCTGCTCGAGGGCAGCGACCTGTCGATCGAAGCGGTCGCCGGCCGCTGCGGGCTCGGCAGCGCCGTCAACCTGCGCACGCACCTCGCGCGCGACGTCCGCACGACCCCGACGGCATACCGCGCCGCGTTTCGCGGCGAAGCCGCGGGCGCGTCGTAGCGTCGCCGCGTTGGTCGCCCCGGAGCACGACGTAGACCGGGCGTCGTCTTGCCGCGGGCGCGCCGATCTGCAAGTGTCGCGTGGCCTGGTGATCATGGACGGAGAGGAGGTGTCGATGAGCGACGTGTTCGCCGGCCCGCCTTCCGGCGCGGGCCAGGACGGAATGGGCCCGTGGGGCGGCGGGCGACCACCACCGGTGCTGCTGGCGGCGCTCGGCGCCGCTGCGTTGATCGCGGTGATGCTGCTCGCGTTCCTGATCGGCAAGGGCGCGGGCAACAACACGTCGCCGTCGCGCGGCTCGGCAACGACGCGGGCGCGGTCGCCGGTCTCGGATGAGCGCGTGCTGCTGAAGGTCGTGTTCGAGGGCGAGGGCGGCGGGCGCGTGCAGGTCGTCCCGCCCGGGGATCACCTGCGAGCAGTCCTGCGAGCGCGAGTACCCCAACGGCACACGGCTTACCGCGCCGGCCGTCCCCGACGACGGATCGGTCTTCGAGAAGTGGGGCGATGCCTGCAGCGGCACGGAGCTCTGCTCGGTGTTCATGAATCGCACGCGTCACGCTGAAGGCGACGTTCCAGCCCAAGCCGCTCGGCATCGACCCCGCCTGCGAGGACGGCCAGATCGAGCGCAACGGCGAGTGCATCCCCGACGGCGGCGCGGTGCCCCAACTCCCAGCCGCCGGCGTCGGATTGCAACGACGGCCGCGACAACGACGGCGACGGGCTGATCGACACCGAGCAGGACCCCGGCTGCGAGGCGAACTCCTCCGAGGTCGGCGCCGACGCGCCGCCCGACCCGTCGACGCCGGCGCCCGGCAACGGCGGCACGACGCCGCAGACGCAGACCACGACGACGCCGAGGGACGCAGACGACGACGACGCCGAAGACGACCACGACGCCGAGCACCGGCGGCACGAGGCCGCGCGAGACGACCACGACGCCGCGCCGGCAGGCTCCGGTGAACGAATGCCACGATGGCACGCGACAACGACGGCGACGGGCTCACCGACTCGGCGCAGGATCCGAACTGCACCGACGGTCGCTCGGAGTCCGGCTGAGCGCCGCCGCGGCGTTCGCAGGCTGCTCAGCGCGCCGTGAACCCCAGGATCAGCTGCGCCGTCTCGAGCGGGACGTCGAGCTGGGGGCAGTGGCCGATGCCGTCGAGCTCGACCCAGTCGGCGTGGGGGAGCCAGTCGTCGCGAAAGCGGGCCGCCGCCGACGGCCAGGGCAGGAACCTGTCGTCGGTGCCCCAGACGATGCGCACGGGACAGGTGATCGCGCAGCATCGAGCGTGTAGCCCTCGCGGATCGCGTACTCGATCATCGGCAGCGCACCGCGGCAGCTCGCGGTGCCGAGCATCTGGTGCGCGATGAGATCGACCGGGATGTGCTCGAAGTTCGTCGTGATCGACTGCGTCGCCTGGCGGCGGCCCTCCGCCGTGGCCAGCAGCGCCGGCGCGTTCGGCGCGGCCGCCTTCATCTGCTCCTGCATCGTGGCGAAGTGCGCGACCGTCTCCTTGTAGGACTCGTCGCCCTGCGCCCAGCCGCCGGCCGGCGCGAGCGCCACGACGGAGTCGGCCCGGCCGCGCGCGGCGAGCTGCAGCGCGACGTAGCCGCCGAGCGAGTTGCCGACGATGTGCGCGGTCGCAAAGCCGGCCTCGTCCATCGCGCGCTCGATCGCATCGGCGATCAGGCGATCGTCGAGTGGCTGCTCGAGCGGCGGCCCGCCGGCATGACCGACCAGCGTCGGCGCGAGCACGTCGTGATGTCGCTCGAGCATCGGCAGCACGAGCTCCCAGGTCCGCCACGTGCCCGTGAAGCCGTGCAGGCACACGAGCGGGGGCCGCAGCCGCCGCGGTGCGACGGCGTGAACAGCGGGCTGGGGCCCGTCACGGCGGTGGCCGCCGAGCTCTGCTGCGAACGGGTGGCACGTCGCCTGAAGACTATGGTCGGGTCGCGCAATCCTGCGTGCGATGCCGGCTGCGCGCGTTCTCTTCGTCTGCATGGGCAACATCTGCCGCTCGCCGACCGCCGAGGGCGTCATGCGCGACCTCGTCGAGGAGGCCGGCCTGAGCGAGCAGATCGTGCTCGACAGCGCCGGTACCGGGGGCTGGCACGTCGGCGCCCCGCCCGACCGGCGCTCGGTCGCGGCCGCCGCACGGCGTGGCATCCAGATCGACGGCGCGGCTCGCCAGGTGCGCCGCGCGGACTTCGACGAGTTCGACCTGCTCGTCGCGCTCGACGGCGCGAACGCGCGCGACCTGCGCCGCCTCGCGCCCGACGAGCGCGCCGCCGCGAAGGTGCGGCTGCTGCGCGAGTTCGACCCTGCCGCGGGCGGCGACCTCGACGTCCCCGACCCGTACTACGGCGAACAACGACGGCTTCGGCCACGTGCTCGACCTCGTCGAAGCCGCCTGTCGCGGGTTGCTCGACGAGCTGCGCTCGCGTGTCAGCGCTGCGTGACGCGCTGTCCGAGGCGCTCGGGCGAGGCGTCGGCGAGCTACGGCAGATCGCCGGCGGCGACCTCAACGACGCCTACGCCGCCGAGCTCGACGGCGGCGCCCGCGTGTTCGTCAAGACCGCCGCCAACGCCGCTCCGGACGCGTTCGCGCGCGAGGCGGAGGGTCTGCGCTGGCTCGCGGAGCCCGCGGCCTTGCCGGTCGCGACCGTGCTCGCATGCGCCGACGAGCCGCAGGGCCGCGCTTCCTCGCGCTGGACTGGATCGAGCGCGGGGCGGCCGAACGGCGACGACCGACGAGCTGCTCGGCCGCGGCCTGGCCGCGCTGCACGGTGCCGGCGCCGCGTCGTTCGGCGGCGACCACGATCTCGTGCTCGGACCGCTGACGCTGCCCAATGCTCCGGCCGCGAGCTGGCCGGAGTTCTACGCGTCCCGCAGGCTCGAGCCGCTGGCGCGGCTGGCGGCCGATCGCGGCGCGCTGCCGGCGCGAGGCGCCGGCGCTGCTCGACCGCCTCATCGGGCGCCTCGACGAGCTCTGCGGCCCGCCCGAGCCACCTGCCCGCCTGCACGGCGACCTGTGGAGCGGCAACGTGCTGACCGGCGCCGACGGGCGTCCCTGGCTGATCGACCCCGCGGCCTACGGCGGCCATCGCGAGGTCGATCTCGCGATGCTGTCGCTGTTCGGCGCGCCGCGGGCGCGCTGCCTCGAGGCCTACCGCGAGGTCGCGCCGCTCGCCGCCGGCTACGAGCAGCGCATCGCGCTGTGGCAGGTGATGCCGCTGCTCGCACATGCCGCGCTGTTCGGCGGAAGCTGGGGCGCGTCCGCGCTGACGGCGATGCGGCGCTACGTGGAACTGAGCGGCCGCCCGTTCGGCACCCGATTGCCCACGTTCTGCGCCTTAATAGACAATTGATGGCAGTACCTGCCCGAGAGTACGATCGGGGCCACATGGCGGAGGGATGCGATGGACGGGACGCTGACCGAGCACGCGAAGGACGTAGGGCCCGCGCTCACCGGCGGCGAGGTCGATGTCCATCTGGCGGGGATCGTCAAGCGCTACGGCGACGTCGCGGCGGTCGACGGGATCGATCTCGAGATCGACCGCGGTGAGTTCTTCACGCTGCTCGGCCCGTCGGGCTCGGGCAAGACGACCTGCCTGCGGCTGATCGCCGGCTTCGAGCGCCCCGACGCCGGCCGGATCATGCTCGGCGGCCACGACGTGACGGCCGTGCCGCCGGCCGAGCGCGACGTGAACACGGTCTTCCAGGACTACGCGCTGTTCCCGCACATGACGGTGGCCGCCAACGTCGGCTACGGGCTGCGGGTCAAGCGCGTGGCGCGCGACGAGCGCGACCGGCGCGTCGCCGACGCGCTGGCGATGGTGCGCCTCGACGGCTACGGCGAGCGGCGCCCGAGCCAGCTCAGCGGCGGTCAGCGCCAGCGCGTCGCGCTCGCGCGCGCGCTCGTCAACCGCCCGCGCGTGCTGCTGCTCGACGAGCCGCTCGGCGCGCTCGATCTGAAGCTGCGCCAGCAGCTGCAGGTCGAGCTGAAGCGCATCCAGCAGGAGGTCGGCATCACGTTCGTCTACGTGACGCACGACCAGGACGAGGCGCTGACGATGAGCGACCGGATCGCCGTCGTCGACGGTGGCAAGATCGTCCAGGTCGGCTCGCCGCGCGCCGTCTACGAGCGCCCGGACTCGTCGTTCGTCGCCGGCTTCGTCGGCGACAGCAACCTGCTCGAGCTGCCCGTCGCGGAGGTCGCGGGCGACAGCGTCCACCTGCGCCTGGCGGACGGCGACACCGTCATCGCACCGCTCGGTGCGGGCGCCACGCCGGGACGCGTCGCGATCGTCACCGTTCGGCCCGAGCGGATCGAGCTGACCGATGGAGCGCAGCCCCCCGCCGACGGCGCCTGCCACGCGCGCGGGAAGGTTCGCGAGAGCCTCTACGCGGGCCCCGCGACGCGCTTCGTCGTCGATCTGGACGGCGGCGGAGAGCTGCTTGTCGTGCGCCAGAACGGCGCAACGAGTTTCGAGGACGCCGAGGCGTTGAGGGGACGCCCGGTCGTGCTCGTGTGGGCGCGCGAGTCCACGCGCGTGATCGCGTACAGCGAGGAGAGGACGAAATGAAGACGTTCCTGCGGGCGACGATGCTCGTCACCGTGTCGTGCTGGATCGTTGCCTGTGGCAGCGACTCAGACAAGAAGGCTTCTACGAGCCCCACCGTGAAAGGCCCGGACATCTCCGGGAAGGGCGAGGGCCGCCTGAACATCGTCAACTGGGAGGGCTACGCCGACTCCTCGTACGTCAAGGCGTTCGAGAAGGACACGGGCTGCAAGGTCAACTCGGTTCCGGCGGGCACGTCGGACGAGATGTTCACGAAGTTCCGCTCCGGCGGCGGGGGCCAGTACGACCTCGTGTCGCCGTCGGGCGACGCATCGCTGCGGCTCATCAAGTCGGGCTCGGTCGCGGCCCTCGACACGTCGAAGCTGACGCACTTCAAGGATCTCGCGCCACAGCTGCAGTCGCCGGACTTCAACACCGTCGACGGCAAGAACTACGGCATCTCGTTCATGTGGGGCGCCGACGTGCTGATCTACAACGCCGACAAGATCAAGACGGCGCCTGATTCGTGGGCCGACCTCTACGACGCCGAAGTACAAGGGCAAGATCACCGTGCCCGACAACCCGATCCAGATCGCCGACGTCGCGCTGCAGTTCTTCGGCGCCGAAGAACCCGTACGCGATCGACCAGGCGACGCTCGACAAGGTGAAGTCCAAGCTCATCGCGCAGGGCCCGCTCGTGCGCAAGTACTGGGTGCTGGCGTCGGACTTCGAGCAGCTCTTCAAGTCCGGCGACGCGATCATCGGCGCCGGCTGGCCGCTGATGACCAACGACCTCAAGAAGGCGGGGCTCAACGTCGCCGAGGTGCTGCCCAAGGAGGGCGTCACCGGCTGGTCGGACTCGTGGATGCTCTCGACGAAGGCCAAGCACCCGATCTGCGCCTACAAGTACATGAACTACATGACCTCGCCGGACGTCCAGGCGAAGGTCGCCGACGTGACGGCGTACTCACCGGCGAACCTCAAGACGTGCGAGGTCGTGGGCGACGAGCGCTGCAAGGCGCTGCACATCACCGACACGAAGTACTACGACACGATCAAGTACTGGGAGACGCCGACAGCTCCCACGAACTACCGCCAGTGGACGGACACCTGGGCGGAGGTGCGCGGCTGAGCGCCTCGCGCTCGCTGGCTCGCGTCCTGTACGCGCATCCACGCGGCCGGCTCGGGCTCCTGCTCGGGCCGGCCGTCGCGTGGCTGCTCGTCTTCTACGTCGTCGCGCTCGCGATCCTGCTGCTGACGTCGCTCTGGCAGCAGGACGTGTTCACGGCTGAGATCGTCCGCAACTGGAACATCGACAGCTACGACAAGCTGCGTCTCGGGCCAGGACGGGCTGTGGCTACGGATCTTCGGGCGCACGGTGCTGCTCGCCGCGATCGTGACGCTGATCGACATCGCGATCGCCTTCCCGCTGGCCTGGTTCATGGCGCGCGTCGCTGCCGCCGCGCTGGCGCACGCTCGCGTTCCTCGCCGTCGTCGTCCCGGTGTGGTCCTCGATCCTCGTGCGGATCTTCGCCTGGCGGACGATCCTCGGAGGGCAGGGGGTGCTGAACACGTTCCTCGTCGACAGCGGGCTGCTCGACCATCCCTCGAGCGCCTTTCTCTACAACCAGACGGCGATCGTCATCACGTGGGCGAACGTCTGGCTGCCGTTCATGGTGCTGCCGATCTTCACGGCGCTGGAGAAGATCCCCGACAGCACGCTGGAGGCCGCGCGCGACCTCGGGGCCGGCGCCTGGACGTCGTTTCGCACCGTCGTGTTCCCGCTCGCGCTGCCCGGCGTCATCGCCGGCTCGATCTTCGTCTTCGCGCTGACGATGGGCGACTTCGTCGCGCCGCAGCTCGTCGGCGGCGGCTCGCAGGTGCTCGGCGGGGCGATCAAGGACCGCTTCGGGGTCGCGGCGGACTACCCGTTCGGCGCCGCGCTCGCGTCGCTGACGCTCGTCACGCTGATGGGCTTCCTGTTCATCACGCGCCGCTCGGGCGCGCTGGAGAACCTCTGATGGGCGTCCGCAGCTGGCGTTCGCGCGTCGGGCTTCGGGGCCGCCGCCGCGCTCGGCTTCGCGTTCCTCTACCTGCCGCTCGTCATCGTCGTGCTGTACGCGTTCAACAAGACGAACATCAACTCGTGGCCGTTCCCCGGGTTCTCGACGCACTGGTTCGAGGTGCTCGCCGACGACCCGGCGCCGCGCAAGGCGGCGTGGCTGAGCGTCCAGATCGCGCTCTTCTCGACGAGCTTCGCGCTCGCTGCTCGGCACGGGCCTCGCGTTCGCCGTCGCGCGCCACCGCTTCCGCGGCAAGCAGGCTGCTGAACTTCATCGTGATCCTGCCGATCATCCTGCCCGGCGTCATCACCGGCGTCGCGCTGGCGAGCTTCTTTCTGTTCAGCGGCATCCCGCTGTCGATCCGCACCGTGATCATCGGCCACACGACGTTCTGCATCGTGCTCGTCTTCAACAACGTGCTGGCGCGCCTGCGGCGCGTCTCGACGTCGCTCGGCGAGGCCTCGGCGGACCTCGGCGCGAGCGGCTGGCAGACGTTTCGCTACGTCACGCTGCCGACGATCCGCACCGCGCTCGTCGCGGGCGCGCTGCTGTCGTTCGCGCTGAGCTTCGACGAGATCGCCGTCACGTTCTTCCTCGCCGGCTCGGACACGACGACGCTGCCGCTCTGGATCCTCGGCTCGCTGCGCAAGACCCAGCAGCTGCCGGAGGTCAACGCGGTCGCGGCCGTCATCCTCGTGATCTCGCTGCCGCTGATCGCGATCGCCGCCTATCTGATGCGCGACGAGGGGGCCGGAACACGCGTCGCGCAGGGCGAGTAGGCGGCGATACTGCCAGGACCGTGGACGGCCCCGATCGACGCCGACGGAGCCGTTCGGGCCGGCTTCTCGACGCGCTGATCTGGGGGACGACGGTGGGTGCCGCGTCGGGCGCCGTGCTCGGCGACGCGATCGACGGGGTCGGGGCGCTCGCCGGGCGCCCTGATCGGCGCGGCGCTGTACGCGCCGGCCGAGGCGCTGACGAGCATGAGCAGGGTCGTCGCCGAGACGAAGCCGCTGTGGCATCGCATCGTCAGCGCCGCCCTGCTGATGGCGCTGTTCGGCTGCGCTGCTGGGCGTGCATCTACGGCCCCGACGAGCCGCTGCTGACCGCGATCATCAGCGGCGCGCTGCTCGGCCTGCTCGGCCTGCGCCCGCTGAAGGCGGCCTCGGGTTGCTCGTCGGCGCCGCCTCGGCGTGGCTTCGGGGCGCTGGACGCCGCGTCGGGCCCGGCGGCTGATCGCGGCGGCGGTGGCGATCGCCTACCGCGTGTCGCGGCGACCGTGTACCGCGGCCGACCGCTCGTCCGCGTGATGGCCGAGGAGGTGCCGGCGGCCGAGCTGCGCTACGTCGTGCCGTTCGAGTCGCGCTCGCGGTACGTCGGCGCCGACTACGTCGAGCAGCTCGCGAAGCTCCGCGGCGGTGTGTTTCGCCGCAACCCGCCCGACGTCGGGATCCTCGCCTCGCTCGACGGCCTGCAGGGGCCGAGCTTCGAGCCCGCCCGGGTGCACCCCCTGATCCGCGAGTTCTACGAGCACACGAGCCGCTTCAAGCTCTCGATCGTCCCCGAGTGGCGGCGGTCGATGAAGCCCGCCTACGAGAGTCTTCAAGCGCTTCGTCGCGGAGCCGCTCGGGCAGGCGACGATCCCGTCGAACATCGAAGAGGCCCAGCGCGGGATGGTCAGCACGATCGACACGATCGATCTGGACGGCGACGAGGAGATCGACATCCGCGGCTGGATCCGGACGTACGCGGACTCCGGCAAGCCGATCTACGTCGGCATCTACACGAGCTTCAGGCACGAGGACCGCGGCTACGTGAGCGTCGGCTTCCCGATCCCGGGCTCGAACTTCACGGCCACGCTCGTCCCCGCCAACGTCGGCGGGCACGACTTCTTGCTGACGTCGCGCAGCGAGCTGCCGTTCCCCGGGCATTACCTGAGCTCCGTGGACAGCGAGCGCGACGCGCTGACCGTCCTCAAGCTGCTGTATTTCCAGGAGCAGATCCTCGTCACCGTCGCCGGCGGCGAGCTGAAGACCGAGCACAGCTTCTCCCTCGCCGGTCAGCGCTTTCTGACGCTCCATTACGAGATCGAGCGCCTGACCGCGAGCCTCACTCGGCCGCATGAACCTGGCGCGCCGGGTCCGGGAGCACGCATTTTGCTTCGATACGATCGCCCGACACCCGGCGACCAGGAGGAGCGCAGGCATGGCAAAACCGGGGCGCGCAGCGCACGCCCGGCGTTCGCAGAGCAGCACGTCTGCGTCTCGCCCGACACATGTGAAGGCAAAGAGCGCGCGCCGGCTTCCGCGATCCAGCGGCTGTGGCCGACGCCGATCGGCGTGCACCGCTATCCGGCGCCGCCAAGCTCAACCCCGAGCTCGTCGAGGTGTTCGCGCAGCTGCGGGCCGAGCAGCAGCGCGAGCGCGGCCAGAAGCCGGGGCCGTTCTTCGCCAGCGACGACGACCTGACGCGGCGCATCCATCTCGACGGCTGGTCGGACTTCATCCGCTTCCTCATCGCCAGCGTCGGCGAGACCGTCAAGAAGGCCAACGGGGAGGCCTGGGGCGGGCGCGATCTCGACCTGCGCGTCGGCTTCCAGGGGATGTGGTTTCAGTGCAGCCGCGACGGGGCCTTCCATGACGTGCACACGCACGGCAACTGCTCCTGGTCGTCGGCCTACATCGTGCAGATCGACGAACCCGAGCAGCGCGTGGCGCATCCGGTCTACGGCGCGGCGAACGGCGTGACGCGGCTCTACGGCCCCCACTTCAACAACCTCGGCGGCGCCTTCGTCGACGTCGGCAACGCCTACCTGCAGCCGCCCTCCAAGGACATCGAGCCGCTGCCCGGCCAGCTGCTGCTGTTTCCGTCCTGGCTGCCGCATCAGGCGATGCCCTACGACGGCGAGAAGGAGCGGATCATCATCTCCTTCAACGCCAGCGTCCATGCGGCCGAAGGCGATCAGATCCACGGCTACAGCGCGCACTGACGCTGCTCGCCGGTCAGTCGTAGCGCTTGATCATCCGCACGGTGAGCGCGAGCATCACGACGCCGAGCACGGCGACGACGCCGAAGCCCGGCAGGACCTTGTCCCAGTCGAGGTCGTCGAGGATCAGCGAGCGCATCGACTCCATGAGGTACGTCACCGGGTTGAACGTCGCGGCGACCTCCATCGGCTCGGTCAGCATGTCGCGCGGGACGAAGTTCGGCGTGAGGAACAGCAGCGGGAAGAAGATCAGGCCGCCCGAGTTCGTCGCCGCCGCGCTGCGCGTCTTCAGCGCGATGATCTGCATGAAGCCGGCGTAGACGACGCCCCACGAGCGCGGTCAGCCCGACGAGCAGGACGAAGCCGAACAGACCGCTGGCGATCGTGATCCCGAACGGCAGCGCGATCAGCACGATCAGCGACGCGATCACGACGCACTTCACGCCCTCGGCGACGAGCCGCCCGAGCACGATCGCGTAGCGCGGGATCGGGATCGCGCGCAGCTTGTCGAAGTAGCCGCCCTCGATCTCCTCGACGAGAAACAGCGCCGCCATGCCGAACGAGGCGGCCAGCAGCAGCGTGATCGGCAGCTGGAAGGCGCCGTAGCCCTGGCCCTTGAGGAAGTCCGTCGATGCCGACGGGAAGATCTCGCGCGGCCTGGCCGGTGTTCACGATCAGGAAGAAGATCGGGATGAAGAACGTCATGAACAGCGCGTCGGGCTGGCGGCAGCGCCTCGCGCAGCGCGCGCTTGCCGAGCGCGAGCGTGGCGCTCATGCCGTCACCTCCTGGACCTCGCCGGCCGCGCGGGCGCGGGTGCGGCCGGTCGCGTCGAGGAAGACGTCGTCGAGCGTGGGCTCCTCGTCGCCGCCGCGGCGCGCGCGCAGGTCGGCCTTGAGCGCGGCCGGCGTGCCCTCGCGCACGATCAGGCCGTCGTCGATGATCGCGAGGCGGTCGCAGAGCTGGTCGGCCTCCTCGAGGTACTGCGTCGTGAGGAAGACCGTCGTGCCGTGCCCGTTGATCCGGCGCAGCTCCTCCCAGACCGTCAGCCGGCTCGCCGGGTCCAGGCCCGTCGTCGGCTCGTCGAGGAACAGGACCTCGGGCTCGTGCACGAGCGCCGCCGCGAGGTCGAGCCGGCGCTTCATGCCGCCCGAGTAGCCCTTGATCACGCGGTCCGCGGCGTCCTCGATCTCGACGAGCTCGAGCAGCTCCTGCGCCCGCTTCGCGGCGCGCGGACGCGCTGAGCCCGAACAGCCGCCCGTGCAGGACGAGCAGCTCGCGGCCGGTCTGGCGCGGGTCGAGGCCGGCCTCCTGCAGCGCGACGCCGATCTTGCGGCGAGCGCCGTCCGGGTCGCGCGCGACGTCGACGCCGGCGACCTCGGCGCGGCCGGAGGTGATCGTCAGCAGCGTCGTGAGCATGCGCACGGTCGTCGACTTGCCGGCCCCGTTGGGCCCGAGGAAGCCGAAGATCTCGCCGGCGGAGACCTCGAGGTCGACGCCGCGGACGGCCTCGACCGTGCCCTCGCGGCCCGTGTAGTGCTTCACAAGCCCTTCGGCCAGGACGGCCGGGCCGGCTGTCTCGTTCATCTCGGCTCCTGTCGTCTCGCGGGGTGGCGTACTACAGACCGTGCGGACACGCAGAACTCATCGCAGCGGAGCTTGGCGGTTCACATTGTGGTGGCTCCGCTGCGCTTGTCGTAGATCTGTTCCAGCCACGCCTTGAGCGCGGCCTCGCTGGCGGGCGCATCGACGCCGTCGACGAACAGGTGCGCGCTCATGCCGACGACGCTGCCGTAGTGGTTGCGCCCGAAGAAGCGGTACAGGCCGTCGGCGGTGCGGACGCCGAGGAACTCCGGCGTCGAGTAGTCGATCACGCCGTCGAGCGAGCCGGCATCGCCGAGCGAGGCGTGGACCGCGTCGCCCACGCCCGCGTCCGGGGAAACGCCCAGCG